>NZ_QXFK01000014.1 GCF_003581645.1 Pelagerythrobacter aerophilus
CTGGGGTTCTTCGAGCACGTCCGGAAGCTCATCAGGGGCAGGAAATCGAAGCGCAAGGACGAGGTGGCTTTCGACCCCGCCATCCTCGAGGATCGCGATCTCAGGAAGCTTGTTGCAGAAGCGGCCGGGCGAGGCCTGACGCCGCTCGAGGCTATACGCGGAGCCGGGCTGACCGGCATCTGGCCGGAAGCTTGAGCGATGGACTGGTTGCCCGAGCCCTATCCTGGCGAGACCTTCTACAGCATGCTCGTGCGGTTGCACCGCTATCTGGGCAGACCTCCTTACGCGAGCTTCGCGCGGGCGATTGCCGGCAGGCGGCAGTTCGTGGCCCTGTGTCACCTACCCTGCGATCTTGCAGCTGTTGCCGAGCGCTTTGGTTGGCCCGACGAGCAGCTCGACCAGCTGATCCATTCGACCACGACCTATGGCTATCACACCGCGTTCGCGAGCCAGACGGTTCGGGAGAGGGCGCTGCGGCAGATGAAGGGGCAGGGCGCCTCGCTGCAGTTCACGCTTGGCCTGTCCACGTTTCCGGTGCCGATGCCCGGGAGCCTGCAATTCTGCCGGGACTGCGTCGCCGATGTGCTGGACCGGGCCGGCGAGGCGTGGTGGCTGCGCTGGCAGCAGCTACCGGGCGTTCTCGTCTGTGCCGAACACGGGACGTGGCTGTACAGATCCTCGGCCGAGCTGAACCCGCGGAAACGGCATTCGTTGATGTCTCCGGACGAGGCTGCCGAAATGCAAAGCGGAGATCTGTCATGCCGTTCTAACGGCAAACCACCGCCACCGAAACTGGTCGAGCTAGCGCGTCTGAGCCGGGCTCTTCTCGATGCGCCACCGGAACCGAATGGGCCGGCCGGACAATACCAGCACTACCGGCATATGCTCGCCGATCGCGGCCTGCTGAGAGGCACGCAGCACTTGCGAGCTTCGCGAATACAGCAGCTCGTGAGCGACTACTGGGGCGAGACGCTCGAGATGATACCGGGGCTGTCGCTCGGCACTGACGAGGGCCCGAACTGGGTGACGGACCTGCTGCGCAACAGACGCAAGCTGGCGCCGCCGGCGCAGCATCTCGTACTTCAAACTGCGTTGGAGCAAGTTCCGGAGGTCGAAAGGCCGTTCGGGCCGCCGCCGTGGCTCTGTCTCAACCCGCTGGCGGAGCATTTCGAGAAACCAGTCGTGACCAGGCAAAGGCTGGTCCGTGATCGCGGAAAGCTGCACGGTCATTTTACCTGCTCCTGCGGCTATTCCTACAGCAGGACCCGCCGTCCGGACGGGGCGATCGGCAGGCCTCGCATTCGTCAGTTCGGACCGGAAGCAGGGCGCTTCTTGAGGCAAGCTGCCGCCAGCGGGCTTAGTCTCCGCGGGAAAGCAAGGGCAATGCGCGTCGATCCAATGACTGTGAGGCGCCTCGAGCAGGAGCTGCTCCAGAAGCCGGAGAGCAAGTGCCCGGGAGAGTTCTCATGACCCAGGAAGAGAAAGCGCAGATGGCTGAAATCCCGGCTCGAGTCGAACCCGCTTCGGCTCCTGCGAGCTTGCTTATGCCTGGTACTCTGCCGAGCCGATCCCGGGCTTGCTGTCCTCACGGCCATGCAACTAGTGCAGGAGGGCCATGCCGATTGGGTGCATCGCTACATCGACGCTGTCGATGCGGGAGTCCATTCCTGATGCCTCCGCTCACTGTCCCGGCGGGCTTGGAGATGGGCGGCCCAGGGCGAAACTGAATTGTCTATGCGTGGAGTGACAGCATGTCCGAGCAAGCACCACCCCAAGTAGACCCTGAGCGCTTCGCGCCGGCCAATCGGCGCAGGCTTAGCGGTCCGGGTCTGCGGACCTTTCTCAACATCGCAAAGCTCTGGAGCCTGAGCGAACACGAGCAACGTGTGGTTCTTGGCGGGCCGGCGCCTTCGACATATCGCAGGTGGTGCAAGAAGGCGCGAGAGCATGGCGACCTTACCCTCAGCGCCGATGTACTGAACCGGATTTCTGCAACCCTCGGTATTTATGCCGCGCTTTGCGTGCTGTTCGCCGGGGAAGACGAGCGCATCTGCTGGTTGGCTCAGCCGCATAACGCTCCGGTATTTGCCGGTCGACCACCCATGAGCCTTGTGATGAGCGGCGCGCTGGATGACCTGCTGACCCTACGTCGTTTTCTTGATGCCGCGAGGGGTGGCATCTACATGGCTCCAAACGAGGCCGATTTGGGTTTTGGGCCGTACAATGACGACGAGATACGCATCGTTTGAGTGTGTAGTGCGGGTTGCCACCTCGGCCTATAGTGACAGGCGTTAGCGGCGGGGACCGCTACCGGAGCACTGCACCACCCGAACGGGAGGTGTCCACCCTGGCTATTGGGCCGTGCTCAGAAGCCGTTCGCGGGGCTTGTCAGCCGTCGCATGCGCAGCCTTTGCCCTTATGGCAAGTCTTCTCCCGGCTGATGCAGCTATCGCCGCAAGCTTTTCCCTTCTTACATACCTTGCAGCATGCCTCACCGGCCCAAGCAGTCGAACAAATCGGTGCTGCCCCACCTGTGAGACTGACCACCGACAACGCGAGCGCGCCAATCAACGCTTTCATGCAAATCCTCTCCCATCAGATTTTTAGAACGTCGCCATAAGCCCGATCGCGCCGTAGCGATCGCCGAGATTCCCCTTGATCTTGACCTTAGGCAGGACATTCATTGCCGCCGTCCCATAGGCGCGGGTGCGATCTCCGCTAAAGCGAGCGCCGGCGCCCACTTCGACTGCAAGGACCGTCAGAGTGCCTTCGATCTTGCCGTAGAGCTTGGCGGCAAGGTCGTTGCAGTTGGACTTGTCCGCAAATTGTCCATTGGAATGGTCGCGACAAACCTCTCGCCCGTCGCTGATCGTCTCGCTGCGAAAGCGATCGTTGTCGCTGGCATGGAGAAAAACCCCTCCGATTGGCCGAACGGTCACGGGGCCTATGTGCAGATTGTAACCGACACCGAACTCGCCACCCCAACGATCTTGGGCGCGAGCCCCATTGGCTTCGACAGTAAAGTCCTGTGCGCTGACCACAGACGGCGCAGCACAAACAAGGAGCGTGCAGGCCAATGCGCGCAGTTTCGACAGGATCATGACACTTCCCCCTCTTGACGATCATTAAGCTAAACTTGTTACGAAAATCCGGCCACCGAGAGCGTTATTCCATCACATGCGTTCCTTGATCGAAAGTTCCTCTACCGCGTCGCCGCCATAGCGCGAGGGTTTCTCAGGGATCTTCCGCTTCGCAGGATCGCCGCTCCGGCGATCAGAAGGCTGCTCACACCCCGTCATCGTGGCGACTAGCAAAGGAGAGCCGATGCCGATCCTTGGAGAGGTTAGTGTCGGCATCGACCCCAGGTGGTCCCTCGGGGAGAGGGAGATCCGACATGCGCATTCCGATCTTCGAAGACCCTGAGACGAAGGGCACATCGATCGGTGGCTTCAGGGCGCGCAGCGCCTGGCGATGACGCTCATCAGGGTTCGACTAAGATGATCTCGTCATTTGTGGAAGATTCCTGCTTTGCTATCCCATTGAGTTCCAGCGCTTTGATAAAGCCGTCGACATCGCCCGCTGAAAACACGCCGACGATCTCCCGGTCAGGGATCATCCCATCCCTGAAAGTCAACTTTCTCGTCGAGTACCGATTCATCTCGGCGACGGCCTCCGACAGCGGATCGTGCATGAAAATGAGGCGGCCTTCGGTCCAGCCGGTTTCCTTCGCCACGTCGGCGCTGGTCAGTGTCCAGCGCCGATCGGTATCGATCACGAGCTGGCGTCCCGGAGTCATATCGGTGCCGGTGCCGCTTCCGTTATCGGTCGCGTCCTCGACCCTGACCTTTCCTTCGGCCAGGACGACCGTCAGCTCCCCGCGATCCATGCTGACTTCGAAGGCCGTTCCGATCGCACGCACGGTCTTGCCGGCGGCATGGACGATGAATGGCCTCGATCGGTCGCTTGCAACCTCGAAATAGGCGCGGCCGCGGAGCAGCTGCACGCGGCGCTCATCGGGCAGATCCGAGAAGCGCATGTCGGTTTCGGAATCGAGCTTTACGACCGATCCGTCGGGAAGCGTGATAGTGGCACGTTGCCCGGTCTCGGTCTGGAAAGCCTGCGCCGGATGATCACGCTCGCCAAACGGGAGGTCGCCCAGGGACAGCCATCCGATGCCTCCGACGAGCAGGATCGACGCAGCCGCAGCGAAAACCTTCGAACGGCTCGACCCGGCGCGGGCCGGCAGGGGATTCTCCAGCGGGACAAGATCAGGCGCCGCGGTGCTGGCGACATACCACGCTCGGTCGATCGCCTCATAGGCGCCGCGGTGCGCGTCGGATTGGCGGATCCAGTCGCGGAAACGAACTTCGTCCTCCGCCGTCATATCGCCTGCGAGGCGCTCGTTGTACCAGTCTGCCGCTTCGGATCGAAGCTTGGCGCAACCGCTGGCTTGCGCGCCGGTCATCGGTGGGTCTCCCGATCTTCGGCGATGCGGACAAGTGCGCGGTGCATGAGGTCTTTCACGGATTCTCTGGAAATGGACATTCGCTCGGCGATCGCCTGATAGGTCAGGTTCTCGAACCGGTGCAGTTCGAAGGCTTCGCGCGTCCGCGGGGGCAGATCGCGGATTGCTGTGAGCACGCGTTGGTATTCCTCTCGTCCGATCGCGATGCGTTCGGGGGAAAGCGGATCGGCGGGATCGTGGCCCTCGTCCCAATCTCCATGCAGCAGGCTGATGCGCGCTGCCTGCTCTCGATAGCGGCTGACCAGCACATTGTGCGCGGTTCTGAACAGGTAGCCTTCAACATTCTCGATCGCGTCATTTGCCTGGGCGGACTGGAGCCGGGCGAAAACATCCTGCACCAGATCATCGACATCCTGATCGGGAACGCGGCGCCGAAAATAGCGGCGAAGACCTGGTCCGTACGCTGTCATCCAGGCGCCGTAATCTGGCCGTGGCTGTACCGACGCCATCGTCAGCGAACGCTCCCGAGAGGCCGGATCCGACAGTGCTCGCCAAACTTCCCGTTCATTCTAAGTTTCCACCGATGACCCCGATGCATTGGCACTTAAAGGAATAGACGCGCAAACCGGCGGCTAGGGGGGTCGAAATCTGTGTCTACTAAAAAAATTCTTTCTGAGGTTCCCCTACGGCAGGCGAGGATTTCCGAAAAAATGTCGGCCGGCGACCCCCCTGTCTCGCATATTTTGCGTCCTATGAAGTGTTAGGGCAATCCACATCGAATACCTTGGGGGGCAACTCCCAACATACAAAAAAATAACATGGGAGAGGGATACATGCATTTTGGTGCATCTGCGCTGCAGCAAGTTCTTTTGAGCAGCGTGGCCGTTGTAGGATTGGCCGCTACAGCAATGCCCGCACAGGCGGGCGAGAATCTTATTACCTATAATATTCCGGCGCAATCGCTTGAAAGCGCGTTGCGCGATTTCGGCGTACAGAACGGCATGACGATCATGGCCGATGCTGGGCTTGTCCGCGGCAAGCGGACGCCGGGTTTCAGCGACCGGGCCGGCCCTGAGGCTGCTTTGCGGGCATTGCTGAAAGGCACGGGACTGACCTATCGGCGCGACGGTCGTGTTTTCGTGGTCACGCAAGCGCAATCGCAGCCCGCTTCCCCACCGAGCGCCGCTCCCCGTCCTGTCGCGGCAGCACCGGCCGAAATCATCGTCACCGCGCAGAAGCGCGAAGAATCGATCCAGGACGTACCTATCGCAGTTACGGCACTCACGAGCGCGGATCTCGACGAGCAGAAGATTGAAGGTGGGTCTGAACTGATGCGTGCCGTTCCCAACGTCGCGTTCTCGAAGACCAATTTCGCGAGCTACAATTTCTCGATCCGCGGGGTGGGCACCAAGGCGCTGTCAGTCACGTCCGACCCGGCCGTTGCAATCAGCTTCAATAACACGCCTCTCATTCGCAACCGACTTTTCGAGCAGGAATATTTCGATGTGGAGCGCGTCGAAGTGCTGCGTGGGCCGCAAGGCACGCTCTATGGCCGCAACGCAACCGGCGGCGTCGTCAACATGATCACGGCGAAGCCCGAATTCGGCGAGTTCGATGGCCGGGTCAAGGCCGAGGTGGGCAATTACAAGACGCGCCGGATGAGTGCGATGGTCAATGTGCCGGTCGGCGAAACCTTCGCTCTCCGGGCCGCCGGCGCACTGACCAAACGTGACGGCTTTGATTTCAACACAGTGACCGGCCAGCGCGTGAATGGCCGCGACCTTTGGTCCACGCGCCTCACTGCGGCCTGGGAGCCAAGCGACCGCCTCCGCGTCAACGCGGTGTGGGAGCATTTCGAGGAGGACGACGACCGCTCGCGGACAGGTAAGCAGCTGTGCCATACAGACCCCGGACCGACGATGGTCGGGCGCGACATCACCGATCTTGCGCTTACGCGCGGTGAGCTTAGCCAGGGTTGCCTGCCGGGATCACTTTACGACGACGATGCTTACGGCGTGCCAAACGGTCTGTCGCTACCCTACGTCAACGCTGCCTCGTGGACCGTTCAGCTCGGTTTTGTTCCCGGAGCCCCGTTTGGTTCACCCGCGATCGGGTTAATAGATCCCGTCGATCCATATGCCGGAATCACGCAATCCCGCGATCTGCGCGAGATTGCCACGGCCTATGACCCAACCTTCCGGGCGAAGAACGACGTTTATCAGCTGAACATAGAATTCGATCTGAACCGTGACCTTACCCTGTTCTCCCAGACCGCTTACAGCAAGGATTACTACTTCTCCACGCAGGATTACAATCGCTTCAACTCCGGGCCCGTCTTCAACGACTCCCGTGATCTGAGGGATCTGTTTGGTAACCCTCTTCCCACCGACGGTTTGTCCCCCGGAGGAATTTTCACCGACCCGCAGCTTGGCCCATCAAGCGCCATTCTCGGTGTCGATATGGTCCGGTCTCACAGCAAGCAATGGTATCAGGAATTTCGGTTGCAGTCGGCCTACGCGGGGCCGGTGAACTTTAGCGTCGGGGCAAACTACCTCCATTTCAAAATCGATGAAGATTACTTTGTCTTCAACAACCTGTTCACGGCCCTCGCGCAGGGCACATTCGGCAACGGAAACTTCGGTGGCGTAGTTCAAGACTGTGCTGAGCTCGCCGATCCGAGCAACTGCGTATATGTCGACCCCAACCCGCTCGATCAGATTAACGGCGACGGCCACAACTACTTCCGCAGCCGAAACCTTGCCAAAACGGAGTCTCTCGCCGCGTTCGGTGAGCTATACTGGCAGGCCAGCGATACGCTGAAGGTGACGGCCGGGCTGCGCTATACGAGGGACAAGAAGACAGCGACCCCGATCAAGAGTCAGCTGCTTCTTGCGCCCGGCATATTCGGCAGCGGCTATGTCAGTCAAGGTTACCGGGTTTCACCTGACATCGTTCAGAAGTGGGGACGACTGACGGGGCGGATGGTCGTCGACTGGCAGCCCGACCTGTCCTTCACCAACGACACCTTGTTGTACGCCTCCTACGCACGCGGATACAAAGGGGGCGGGGCCAACCCTCCCAGCATCGACGCAAATCCCGAGCGGCTGCAGTTCTTCCCGCAACCCGAAACCTTCCGGCCCGAGAGCGTCGATGCATTCGAAATAGGCATGAAGAATACTTTTGCCGATGGCAGTCTAACGCTTAACGCCAACGCGTTCTATTATGATTACGAGGATTATCAGGTCTCGCAGATCGTAGACCGGCTGGCGCTCAACGAAAACTACGATGCCGAAATCTGGGGGGCCGAACTGGAGGCAGTCTGGCAGCCCGCCCCGCGCTTCCGGATCAACGCCAACCTCGGGTACTTGGACAGTCGCATCGCCAACGGCATGCAGTCGATTGATGTCATGAACCGGACGCAGGGGAATCCCGACTGGGTTCTGGTCAAGCCCTGGATCCAGCTTGCATCGAACTGCATCGCGCCTCGGGAAATCGTCGAGACGCTGGTCAGCAGTCCGCTGTTCAACGATCTCAACGCGATGGCGATCCTAAGCCCGCTGTGCGGCGCGTCATACAATGGCAACTACATGCCGGGAAGCTTCAACTCGATCATCTACGGTGTGACCTACGACCCCGCCGTGGATGGACCCAATCAGGGACGCGGCTTCTACGCCGATCTCGGTGGGAACGAGTTGCCGAATTCGCCGCACTGGACCTTCAACATCGGCGCGCAATACACCATTCCAGTCGATGATTGGGAGCTCACGCTGCGCGGTGACTACTATCGCCAAGGCAAGAGTTGGGCACGCGTCTACAACACCGCGATCGACCGGCTGCGGGCCTGGGATAATACCAACCTGTCGATCGTACTTGAGCGGCCCGTCGATGGCCTAGCGTTCCAATTGTATGTCAAGAACCTGTTCGACAATACGCCCATCACGGACGCGTTCATCAACAGCGATGATAGTGGTTTGACGACCAATGTCTTCACCCTGGACCCGCGGCTAGTCGGATTTAGTGTCACCAAGAGTTTCTGAGCATGCAAGGACGCAGCCTATCTCTCCCGGCTGTGCAAATGCCGTCGGTCGCGCAGCGGCTGATGGCCTTCTTGCCGAACGGCAGCCTCATTTCCCGGCGACCAAGCCGGAACGGAGTTCTCACAGATCACTCTCAGTGGAGTGGTAGTTGATCGGGGTTTGTTACTCGACCGCGATCAATTCTAAAATCGGCGAACGCCGAAATTAAGGTAACCGCTGTTTCCGCCCCACATTGTCAGCGCTGAGCTGATCGGCGAGTTCGGGTTTTTCCGCGATGCGGGCCTGGAGCCATGTCGATGTCATGTGATGATGCTGGCACTAGGCCAGTTCAGCGGCTGGAGATCTTCACCGGCGCGGGGCGACGGCGGGTCTGGGATGACGATGTTAAGGCGGCGATCGTCGCGGAGAGCTATTCCGGTCACGAGACTGTCTGCGCGGTAGCGCGGCGGCATGGGCTGAGCCATTCGCAACTGTTCACCTGGCGTCGCCAGATGCGCGAGAAGTCCGAAGCCGCCTCGAGATCGGTCGATCAGCCGATGTTTGTGCCGGCAGTGATCGAGCCCGTGGCCTCGCAGGTTGCCGCGCCCGCGCAGCGTCCCCGTCGGCGTTCGCGACGTTCGTCCAGAGCTGCGGTCGAGCTGGAGATAGACGGCGTGACGGTGAAGATCGCGCAAGGCACCGATGCGGATACGATCTCGGCCGTGATCGCCGCGCTGAGGGCCACGCGGTGATCGGTCCGGGAACGGATGCGCGCATCCTGATTGCGACGCGGCCCGTGGATTTTCGTAAAGGACCGGACTCCCTCGCCGCGCTGGTGAAGGCGGAGTACGGCGCCAACCCGTTTTCCGGGGTCGTCTATGTGTTCCGCGCCAAGCGATCGGACCGGGTGAAGCTGGTCTGGTGGGACGGTACGGGATTGTGCCTGATGGCGAAGCGGCTCGAGCAAGGAAGCTTCCGCTGGCCTGGCATCCGGGACGGCGTGATGCGGCTGACGGCCGCCCAGCTCGGAGCTTTGCTGGAAGGGCTGGACTGGCGCCGGGTTCATGGCGGACGCCGTGCACAGGCGCCGCAACTGGCTGGTTGATAAGGCCGGTTGACGAGGGTCGCGGCGCCTGATTCAGTGCTACTCGATGCTGCTCGAGGCCGACCTTCCCGACGATCCGGACGCGCTGCGCGCGATGATCGTGGCGGCCCATCGCGAGATTGCAAAGCGCGAGGTGATGCTCGCCGAGAGTGAGGATCGGATCGCCGGCCTCGAGACTGCCGGCGCCAGGGCCGAAGCCGAGATCGCACGGCTCAACGCGATCATCGCCGCATTCCAGCGCCACCGGTTCGGCGCGCGCTCCGAGCAGCTCGACGAGGATCAGTTGCAGCTCGCGTTCGAGGAACTCGACGCAGCGCTGAGCAGTGTAATGGCCAGTCTCGACGCCGTGAAGAAGGACACTGGCACGCCGGCTCCGCGCAAGACCAACCGGGGATCGCTGCCCGCGCATCTCGAACGGATCGAACAGGTCGTCGATATCGAGGATAAAGCCTGCGCCTGCTGCGGCGGTGATCTCCACGTCATCGGTGAAGACGTGGCCGAGCGGCTCGATGTCGTGCCCGCCACGTTCCGCGTGCTCGTCACCCGGCGCCCGCGTTATGGCTGCCGCGCGTGCGAGGCCGCTCCGGTCCAGGCCCCGGCACCCGCGCGGATCGTCGACGCCGGGCTGCCGACCGAAGCGCTGATCGCGCAGGTTCTGGTCAGTAAATACGCCGATCACCTTCCGCTTTACCGGCAGGCGCAGATCTACGCTCGCCAGGGCGTGCATATCGATCGTTCGACACTGTCGGACTGGGTAGGACGCGCGGCGTGGTGGCTGACGCCGCTGCGCGATCACTTGCTCGCCGACCTCAAGCGGAGCGGCAAGCTATTCGCGGACGAGACCACCGCGCCGGTGCTCGATCCCGGACGCGGCAGAACGAAGACCGGTCAGCTCTGGGCCTACGCACGCGATGATCGGCCCTGGGGCGGCAGTGATCCGCCGACGGTGGTTTATCGCTATGCGCCCGATCGCAAAGCCGAACGGCCGATCGAGCATCTCGCCGGGTTCAAGGGCACGCTCCAGGTGGACGGCTATGGCGGCTACGGTGCGCTCGCGCGGCGGGGCGAGGTCGCGCTCGCTTTCTGCTGGGCGCACGTCCGCCGCCGCTTCTACGAGCTTGCCGCTGCCGGCGCTTCGCCGGTGGCGTCCGACGTGCTCGCGCGTATCGCCAGGCTCTATGCGATCGAGTCCAATGTTCGCGGCCAGTCGCCCGATCAACGTCGCGCAGCACGCCAGGAGCATAGCCGCCCCATCGTTGATGAACTCCATCGCGTTCTCGACACGCGGCTCACCCAGGTCAGCCGCAAGAGCCGTCTTGCCGAGGCGATCCGCTATGCGCTCACCCGCTGGGAAGGACTGACCCGGTTCCTGGACGACGGCCGCATCGAACTCGACAGCAACACGGTCGAACGATCGATCCGGCCGATCGCCCTAAGCCGCAAGAATGCTCTCTTTGCCGGATCGGATGACGGCGGTGAACACTGGGCCGTCATCGCCAGTCTCATCGAGACCGCCAAGCTGAACGATGTCGATCCGCAGGCCTGGCTCACCGACACACTTTCCAGGCTCGCCGCCGGGCATCGCAATGATCGCCTCGGCGACCTAATGCCGTGGAATTATTCAGCCGGCGTGGTCTGAGAACACCGCTTACAAATTAAGAGGAGAGATGCAATGAAAAGGCTTACACTTGTCTGCATTGGGGCGCTCGCCGCTGGCAGCATGGCCGCGACCCCGGCGCTTGCACAACACATCTCGCCCGCAAACACGAATTTCGATGCGATTGGCCCGGCACAGCTTACCAAGGGTGCGACATCGCTATCCTGCACTCTGACGCTGAGCGGTACCACCGGACCCGACGTCGGCGGCGGCGTCGCCGATGGCGGTACCATCACCGGGGGGACCAATACGGGGCCGGGCAACTGCCCGCTCCTGACCGTCGATGGCGGCGCTACCTTCGAGATCGATACGTCCACCGGCACCGGCGGCACGGGGAGCCTTTACAATCTCGTCGTTCGCCTTGCCGGCACTCCCGTGTGTTCCGACGCTGGCCCGCTTCCGTTCACGGTCATCAACAACGGCTCGGGACCGTCGACGATCCAGTTCAACTCGCCCGTCGATCCCGATTGCGTCGTCCTGGCCAATCTGTCGACAACCCCCGATATCAACGTCGTACCTTGATGATGTGACGATCGTTCGAATTGGTTGGTGGACGCCTCGATTAGTACAGAACCAATCGAGGCATCCACCCGTCGACGGAAAGCTACTGGCCGCACCGCTGTAACGGTGCGGCCTTTTCCGGTCGCCAGCGGCGAACCGCTGCCAGCACTAGCCAGACATAATGATCAGATGAGCGGTCACAATGTGCTTGCGCTGAACCGAGTTTTTGTTGCGTCGTTGCTGGGCACGGCGGCCCTTGCGTCCTCGGCCCATGCTCACGCGATTATGGGGGGCGTCGAGGCGGGGTGGGTTTCGCAAGGAACCGCTCAGCCGGATGTTAGCGGCATCGCGTCCGACCCACTTGGCGACCCCGGCGACATTATCGTCACCGCCGACCGCCGTCGGGGCGAGGCGGAGGTTGCCGCCGAGACTGAGTTCGATGAAGCCGAAATTGCCAGCCAGGACGCCGACAGCATACAGGAATTGCTGGATCGTCTGGCTCCCTTTATCGACCCGAGCGGAGAAGAGCCGGTCATCCTCATCAACGGCGAACCAGTCGGCTTCGAGCGCTCGATTCTTTCCTATCCTGCTGAAGCGCTAAACCGCCTCACGGTGTTGAAGCCTGAGGCCGCCGCACACTATGGTGAGCCGACCGGCAAGCGCGTCGTCAACCTGGTGCTCAAGAAGCACTTCTCGATGCTAAGCGCCGACGCCGGCGTGGAGTTCGCCACTGCCGGCGGCCAGTATGGCGGCGATCTTTCTCTCGGGCGTACCGCAATTAGCGGCGAAACCCGCTGGAATGTCCAAGCCAGGATCGGCCGTGACAGCGCCCTGCGTAAGGACGCGAGGGATATTCCCGCGCAAGACGGAGCTTTCGACAGCGTCGGCTATATCCGGCGCGCTGGAGGCGGGGAGATCGATCCCGCCCTGAGCTTTGCGGTGGGAGAACACGTCACCGTCGCGGCTATGCCCGGCGACATAGGGTCAGGTTTGCCGACACTCGAGGACTTCGTCGCAACCGCAGGCCTTCGTCATCCGGTCGATCCCGACGCCTTCGAAACCCTGCGATCGAGCCGGCGCAATGCCTCGCTCAGTGTCGGCATTACGCGCCCGCTGGGCGCCTTCTCCGCATCGTTGAACCTCAGCGCCAACAGCAGCAGCAGCGAGGGTTTGCGCGGCCTCCCGATGGCATCGATCGTCATTCCCGCCGGCCATCCTTCGTCGCCTTTCGCCAACGACATTGTCCTCACGCGTCCGTTCTCCGGTAAGCGCGCGCTGCGCACCGACAATAGCTCGGAATCGCTGAGCGCATCGCTGACGCTGAATGGCAGAATCGGAGACTGGCGAACGAGCCTAGCGACAAGCTATTCGCGCAACTGGGCGGACAACCTCCTCGAGAGCGGGATCGACGTCGAACACATCCAGCAGTTGATCGATGATGCCGAGTCCGACTTCAATCCATACGGCCCGTGGGACGACGGCCTGCTGCTCTCTAACCGCAATCGCACACGCGGAGAGAATCTGAGCGCCCGGCTCAACATCCGGAAGAATATTGTCGGTCTGCCCGCCGGCCCGGTCGTTCTGAGCGTGACTGCCAACGCTAGCCATAATCGGACGCGAAGCCGGCAGAACGACGGCGGCGAGGAACTCATCTCGGTAAATAATTCGGCTCGGGATCAACTGAACGGTCAGATGTCTCTTAGTCTGCCGATTTCCGCCCGCGATGGATCCGCGATCGGACCATTGGGCGACCTAACCCTCGACCTGTCCTTCAAGGGGCAGGCGATGACCAACACACGGGCGCAGACGCGGTTCGGCGGCGACATGACCTGGTCGCTCATTTCGATCCTTCGTCTGCGCGGCTCGTTCGAATATGCCCAGACCGCGCCCTCGTTCGATCAGCTCGACGCTCCGATCGTTACGACGGTCAACCGGATCTTCGATTACACCCGTCAGGAGATCGCAGAACCGATCTGGATCACCGGAGGCAACCCCGAGCTCGACCGCGGCAGCCGGCAGAGCCTGGACTTGAGCGCCCTGATAAGGCCGTTCGACGATCAGACGCTGTCGCTCAAGATCGGCTACCGAAAGCATATCGCGAAGGGGGACGTGGCGTCGTTTCCCGAGCTGACCCCGGTTATCGAGGCGGCGTTTCCGGAACGCGTGACACGCGATGCGCAAGGACGGCTCGTTGCGGTCGATGCGCGCGCCATCAACATTGCCCACGATACCGACTCCGCGTTGACGACAGGTATTGCATTGCGCTTCGGCCAAGGCCGGCGCAGCACACCCGATGCCGATCCGCTGCAGTTCAGTCTCGCGGTCAATCATCGCTGGCAGCTAAAGAGCGAACTACTCACCCGGCCTGGCGTCCCGCCTATCGATCAGCTCAGCAACGGTGGTCAATCGCGACACAACGTGTCGGTGCAGACAACCGTAGGAAAGGCCGGGATTGGTGCAAGTTTGAATGGAAACTGGAGCAGTGCGACCCGAGTTCGCGCCGGCGACGATCGTTTCCTCTCCGAGCTGCCGCTCGTGCTTAATCTCTCGATGTTCATCGAACCCGATCGCCTGCTCGGCAACTCGGCAGGAAGCGCGTTGATAGAGGGCCTCAAGATTTCGTTCGACGTGCGAAATCTCTTTAATGGCTATCGCCGGGTAACGTTGGATGATGGCAGCATTCCCTCCGGATACAGCCGCGACGAGATCGATCCCCTTGGTCGAACCGTGCGACTAATGGTGCGGAAGAAATTCTGACTCGAAAGCGTAGAGCCGAACCACGGCACAGCATGTTCAACTCGCTACCCAGTGCCACGCCTTCGCTACCATGCCGGTAAACGCGCAAAGCACACCAAAGTACATGAACGCCACCAGCGCAGCGATAAGCACAAGCTCGATCACGAAGAAAGCTTTTCGATTTAGGTGCATCGATGATTGCCCCAGTACCTCTTCCAGTCAAGCATGGCCGTGTTTGAACGTGGTGCAGGGCATGGCGGATACGCGCTACCCGGCCATCAGCTTATCGCCGCCTGAACCTGTGCTCCAGACCTTCTTGAGCCGTACCGGTGGGAATAATCGGACCTGCGGACTGACGTCATGGTGGGCCGCGCGTTAATTTGGTGCAAGCGGAACGCCTGTTCTCTCTACCGCTCCGACCCGTCTCCGGCTCCTTGGACACGGTCGCATGGTCCACGAAGAGCACGGAGACGCACACGCTGCAGGATCGGCGGTCCGGCCTTCCTGTTGTGCTTAGGTTGCGCCTGCCTCTGGTCGTCGCGGCCCCAAGGCAGCTTCGCGCCCTATCGATCGTTGAATCTTGCCGCCGATCGCCCGAGGGGGACGGCGACTAAGCCTGCTCGACATGGCTGCAATGTCGGACACTCCGGAACGGCAGGTCTTAGGGCGCAGTTTGCGTATAGCTGCCCTTCGTCGCGGCCATGTCCGATGGCAGCCACGCGCCCCATGTCGGACATTCAGGCTCTCCCAAACGATGCCTGAAAGCGGACAGGCAGCTTTGCCCTGGTTATGCGCACCACCAATGTCCGATTATGGTTGGTTTGCCGACATTCTTGTCGATCGAATAATGACGAGGCATTGCGTTGATCCCGGCACAACCGGCGCTATTTATCCGCGATGAGACAAACGTTGACGAAGCCAATGTCAAATTCGCGTCCGTGGATAGTGGTTTTGATCATAATGAACGCCCTGCTTCTAGCTGCAACAGCATCGTTACTCTTCAGCCAATTGGGTCCAGTGGCCGAGCCACGCATGGTCACTCCGCGCGGAGACCTTGGCGGAGATGAACGCGCCACTATCGACCTGTTCCGCAATGCCCGAGAGTCCGTTGTCTTCATATCGACACGGCAGCGAGTTGCCGATTTCTGGACACGTAATGTCTACAGCGTGCCGCGCGGATCTGGCTCCGGTCTCGTATGGGATGGAGCCGGCCATATTGTGACCAATTTCCATGTCATCGAGGGTGCATCCCAAGCACAAATACAGCTTGCCGACGGTCGCCAGTTTTCCGCCACTCTGGTCGGTGTGAGCCCACAACACGACCTTGCTGTCCTAAAAATTGGCGGTGCAGGCTTCACTGCGCCTGCCCGGGTGCCCATAGGCACGAGCAGCGACCTGCAGGTCGGACAGAATGTCTTCGCGATCGGAAATCCGTTCGGCCTGGACTGGACCTTGACCAAGGGCATTGTCTCGGCACTGGATCGTTCGCTGCCGAACGAAAACGGCCCCGACATTCGGCACCTGATCCAGACCGATGCCGCAATCAATCCGGGAAATTCGGGTGGCCCGCTACTCGACTCCGCTGGCCGACTAATCGGGATCAATACCGCGATATACAGTCCCTCCGGGGCATCGGCAGGAATCGGCTTTGCTGTGCCGGTCGACACGGTGATGCGCGTTGTGCCGCAGCTCATTTCCGAGGGGCGCTATACGCGGCCCAGCCTTGGCCTCGAAAGCGACGACAATATCAACGACCGGCTCAAGCGCGCTTCAGGGATCGAGGGTGTTTTTGTCCTGCGGGTCGATCCCGGGTCGGTAGCCGAGCGCGCCGGTCTGGTCGCAGCGCAGCGCACAAGGCGCGGCGTGGTTCCCGGGGACATCGTTACCGCTATGAACGGCAAACCTGTTTCGCGGGTCGGCGACCTGCTCGCTCGCCTTGACGACTTTCGGGTCGGGCAAAGCGTTGAACTGACGTTGATGCGCGGCGGAGAGGTGCGAACGGTCAGGCTCGAACTCGAACCGGGAAGTTGATGCACAAAGAAGGGCCGGTCCCATGGGCAGGACCGGCCCTCTTGGCTGCAATTAACTGGCGTTGATCGGGATCGTCTTGCGGCCTTTTGCCGCTTCTGAGGTACGCGGAATTCTAACAGTCAGAACACCGTTGCGGAAAGCGGCCTCGACCTTGTTTTCGTCAATCTGCGAGGGAAGACCGATGTGGCGCTCGAAGCGGCCGTAGCTGCGTTCGGAATAGCCGCGTTCCTCGTCGCTGATCTCGGACTTCTTCTCACCCCGGATCACCAGCTGATGATCGTCGAGGCTGATTTCGATGTCCCTTTCCTCCATGCCCGGCAGCTCGGCCGTGACCCGGATTTCCCTGTCGTTCTCCGACAATTCGACACGCGGCCTGCCAAGGCTGCGTCCGATGGACGGCAGCGAGGGCATGGAAAACCCGCGAAACATGTCGTCGAACAAGCGATTGATATCCCGGTGAAGCGACATCACCGGATGGTCGACCCGCTCCTCCTGCCGGGGAGCGATGTCCTGGCCCTGGCTTTTCCAGGGAATGAGATCGCGAATTGCCATCTCGACGTTCCTCCTATTTTCCGACTGGTTTAGGCAAAGCCCTTGCAAGCGGGGCAGGTGTGATTGCACCCACCCCGCCGAGGATCTGCCCGGTGATTGAGGCTTAGGCCGCCTTGTCTTCGGTCAGCTGCGGCGTGTCGTCATTGACATGCTCGCGGCTTTCGATGGCGATCTTGCGCGGCTTGAGCGATTCCGGGACGATCCGCTGGAGCGAGATCGTCAACATGCCGTGTTCATAGTTCGCATCGCGCACTTCGACGTAATCGGCCAGCTGGAACCGGCGCTCGAACGCGCGGGCAGCGATACCGCGGTGAACGAATTCGACACCTTCTTCGTCCTTTTCGGTCTTCTGTCCGGAGATGACGAGCTGGTTCTGCTGTGCAGTGATGTCGATTTCGTCCGGACGGAAGCCGGCAACCGCCAGAGTGATCCGGTAGCTGTCCTCGCCGGTGCGGGCGATGTCGAAGGGTGGGTAGCTGTCCTGCGTCTCAGCGCGGAAGCTGTTCTCGAGCGCATCGAAGAGCCGATCGAAGCCTACCGTCGAGCGGCGATAGGGGGTCAAATCAAATGCAGTTCTCATTTCCAAATCCTCCTTATTGAGCAATCTGGGCATGAGAGGCGCCGGGAACCAAGAGCCGACGCCCTCTGTCCAACCAGACCCGTTATGGCATCCGGCACTGACAAAATGAGGAAGCGCGCAATCGGTTTCAAGACCCGTTAAAAATTTGTTGTCGTTTTTTCAGTGCTTTGAAAGGGAAGCCAGGCGCACCGATAGAGGTGCGCCTGGCCCTCTTCCAAGAGAGAATATGGTAGGATCCAGTCCGTTTACGCGGTCAGCCGATCGCTGCTCGCGTGATTGGAATCCCAGCTTTGCATCTGGTCCTTGAGCGCCAGTTTGAGCTTCTTCAGCCGGGCAATCAGAACTTCGTCAGGCCGGGGGCGTTTGCTTTCCAGCCGGATTTCGTCCTCCAGCCGCGCATGTTCGCGTGAAAGGTACTCCAGATACCTGTCGGTCATCATCTCCTCCTCTCTCATTAGACCGATTTTCTGATGTCGCCGTTTTCGGAGCCTGCCTTGTTCCGAACGGCGTGTGCAGGCACCTAAGCAGCACTGCCGTGCGCTGAAGGATGGGAGAGCGCAGCGTGATCCCGCGCTCTCCACAGCCTGTTAGAAGTCCATCGCCGGCATCGGGGCAGGCGATTCTTCCTTGGGCAGTTCGGCCACCAGCGCCTCGGTGGTGATTAGCAGCGAGGCGACCGAAGCCGCATCCTGCAGCGCTGTGCGCACCACCTTTGCCGGATCGATGACACCCGACTTCACCAGGTCTTCGTATTCGCCGGTCGCGGCGTTGAAGCCATGATTGTAGTCGTCACCTTCGAGCAGCTTGCCGACGATGTAAGCACCGTCCTCGCCTGCGTTCTCGGCGATTTGGCGGGCTGGAGCACGCAGCGCGCGACGGACAATGTCGATGCCCGATTGCTGGTCGTCGTTGGCAGCCTTGAGGCCGTCGAGCGCTTTCAGCGCACGCAGCAGGGCGATACCGCCACCCGGCAGAATGCCTTCCTCGACAGCCGCACGGGTTGCGTGCAGCGCGTCGTCGACGCGGTCCTTGCGCTCCTTGACCTCGACCTCGGTGGCACCGCCGACGCGGATGACGGCGACGCCGCCGGCGAGCTTCGCCACGCGTTCCTGCAGCTTTTCGCGGTCGTAGTCGCTGGTCGTGGTCTCGATCTGGGCACGGATCTGGCTGACCCGGGCATCAATGTCGGCTTTGTTACCGGCACCATCGACGATGGTAGTGTTGTCCTTGTCGATGATGACCTTCTTCGCCCGGCCGAGCATGCCGATCGTGACGTTCTCGAGCTTGGTGCCGAGTTCCTCGCTCACCACATTGCCGGCGGTGAGGATGGCGATATCCTCAAGCATGGCCTTGCGGCGATCGCCGAAGCCGGGCGCCTTGACAGCCGCGACCTTCAGGCCACCGCGCAACTTGTTGACCACAAGGGTAGCAAGGGCTTCACCTTCGACGTCCTCCGCAATGATGAGCAACGGCTTGCCCGACTGCACGACCTGTTCGAGCAGCGGAATCATCGCCTGCAGGTTCGACAGCTTCTTCTCGTGAATGAGGATGTACGGATCCTCGAGTTCCACCTTCAGCTTTTCGGCATTGGTCACGAAATAGGGCGAGAGGTAGCCGCGGTCGAACTGCATGCCCTCGACCGTTTCGAGCTCAGTCTCTAGGCTCTTGGCTTCCTCGACCGTGATCACGCCTTCATTGCCGACCTTCTCCATCGCTTCGGCAAGGATGCGGCCGACGGTTTCGTCGCCATTGGCGGAAATGGTTGCGACCTGCGCGATCTCGCTGTTGGCCGACACCTTCTTAGCATGGCTTTCGAGGTCCTTGACCACGGTGCCGACGGCGAGGTCGATACCGCGCTTCAGGTCCATCGGGTTCATGCCGGCAGCAACCGCCTTGGCTCCTTCGCGCACGATGGCTTGGGCCAGAACGGTGGCGGTGGTCGTGCCGTCACCCGCCTTGTCGTTCTGCTTGCTGGCGACTTCGCGCAGCATCTGCGCGCCCATGTTTTCGAACTTGTCCTTGAGTTCGATTTCCTTGGCAACGGTGACGCCATCCTTGGTGATGCGGGGAGCGCCGAAACTCTTCTCGATCACCACGTTGCGCCCCTTCGGGCCGAGAGTTACCTTGACCGCATTTGCAAGCGTATCCACGCCGCGCAGCATGCGATCACGCGCGTCAGACGCAAACTTTACTTCCTTCGCAGCCATTTTGGCCTGCTCCTTTCTCTTCTTTCGATTGAACTGAAGATTGGGTTGATTGCTTACGCCGCCTTCTTGAGTTGGGCGGTGGTTTCGATGATGCCGAGAATGTCGCTCTCCTTCATGATGAGCAGGTCCTCGCCATCAATCCGCACTTCGGTGCCGGACCACTTGCCGAACAGGACCCGGTCGCCTGCCTTGACGGCGGGTTCCACCAGCTTCCCGGAATCGTCACGCGCACCAGGGCCCACGGCGACGACTTCGCCTTCCATCGGCTTTTCCTTGGCGGTGTCGGGGATGATAATGCCGCCGGCCGTCTTTTCTTCAGCCTCGATGCGGCGAACCAGCACGCGATCGTGCAAAGGTCGGAAATGCATGCATAACCTCCATTACAAAGCGAAATGACTGACAGCGCCTCCCCCGGATGATCGGCAGGAGGCAGTGCGCGATCTAGTTTTGCTGATAACGGCTTCAAGAGGTCCAAACCAAATTTTTTGGCACTCGCCGATTGCGACTGCCAATGGGCACTTTCCGTACGCCTTATCAGGGTCTTGACGGTCTGAAATGGCATCACAAAATATGGTGAGCGGAGCGATCCACAGTGAGTGATCAGCGGCAAGGCAGAAAGGAGGGTGTTCCTATGTCGCAACCATTCGCGCGCTACCTGCATCCGTTCGATGTAGCGCATCATTCCTCGCTTGAACCCGAAGTGAAGCGAGCCATCCTGGCTTCCTGGGCGTCCGATCGGCATGCCGTCGAAAATCATCCTGCAATGCGCCAGCCTCCCGAACTCAAAGCTCCCGTTTCCGTTGACGATGTATTCGCGGCATTGCGCTCGCTCGACGGCCCAGACAGCCAGCCCACACTGCAATGACCGACCGCGCTTTCCTGGTTCAGTTGGAAGGATACGGGCTGACCACGGCAGAAATCTGCTATTTCATGCCGGATCACCCCTCGCTCCTGCAGATTTATGCCTGGCAGGAATACGATGCAGCACCGGATTTTCCGGTGCTGTTCGATTTCCTCGCGCATTGGCGGCGCGAGATCGAGGCGGAGATAAGGTCAGTCCGAATCGCCCATGAGAAAATGATCCGGCCAGCGAGCTGGCGTTCCGCGGACGGCGTGATCTCGTGGGAGTAGCAGAGACGGGTGATTGAGCTTGCAGGCCCGTATTCATGCTAATGGAAACGAACTGCTGACTAGTAAAATCTAGAAACCTTCGCCCACTTGAGAGGCAGCTTTCCCAGTTTCTCGCACTGAAAGCAGCTGATGGGGTGGACGCCCCCCGGCGGCATCGGTGTGCCAAAGTGGAGGTGTTGAACACCACTTGAAGGAGGCGTCCATGTCAGAAGTTACCACAATCGGGTTGGATATCGCTAAGACTGTTTTCCATGCGCATGGCGCGGATGGGATGGGCCGGATGGTTTTCAGCCGCAGGCTCACGCGGGCCAAGCTGCTCGACTTCTTCGCGGCGCAGCCAGCGTGCACGATTGCGCTGGAAGCATGCGGCGGGGCTCATCACTGGGCTCGGCAACTGACCCATTTGGGTCATGACGTGCGGCTGATACCGCCGGCATATGTGAAGCCGTTCGTGAAACGGCAGAAGAACGATGCGGTCGATGCCGAGGCGATCTGCGAAGCCGCGCAACGGCCGGGGATGCGCTTCGTGGCGATCAAGACCGAGGAGCAGCAGGCCGCCGGCATGGTGTTCCGCACCCGCGATCTACTGGTTCGCCAGCGCACGCAGCTCATCAATGCGCTGCGCGGTCATCTGACGGAATATGGCTGGGCCGCGCCCCGCGGCCGGGCGCAGGTGCTGATGCTGGCCGATCTGCTCGACGAGGAGGAAATGGCATCGTCCCTGCCCGAAGCAGCGCGCGCCATGTTCAAGGTGATGGTCGATCATCTCTACCGGCTCGATGCGCAGATCGCCGATCTCGACCGCGAGATCGAGCGCCGGGCGAAGGCAGACGAGGCGGCCCGCAGGCTGATGACTATCCCCGGCATCGGCCCGATCGCGGCGACGGCGATCCTCGCGTTGGCACCGCCGATCGAGACCTTCGCCAAGGGCCGCGACTTCGCCGCATGGCTTGGTCTGACACCGCGGCAGCACTCGACGGGCGGCAAGCAGCGGCTCGGATCGATCTCGAAGATGGGTGAACGAACCATAAGGCGGCTGCTGATCATCGGCGGAAGTTCGGTCGTTCGGCAGGCATCGCGCAGGGGTGCGCCGGCAGGTTCGTGGCTCGAAGGCATGTTAGCGAGAAAACCGCGGATGCTGGTCTCGGTGGCGCTCGCCAACAAGATGGCGCGCACGGTCTGGGCGCTGCTCACCAAGAAGGAAGATTACAGGGCTCCGGCACCGGTCGCGGCGTAAAGCCGGGACTGGCGTCAGAGGTCGCCGGGAGGCGTAGGCGGTCGAAGGAGAGTATGGCAAAAACGGTCGGCGAGACCGGGTCGGAAAACCAGGGTATGGCAGAGCGCCTTACGAGCGCGCAAAGCTGATATGGATCCGATCCGCGAACTCCCATACGGGCCCGCAGCAAGGCGCTGCACCAAGAGGCCGGACAGATGGCAGCACCCGACTACGCCAATACTCGATTTAACCCCTTGCTTCTTTGGGGGCGTCCACAGATGCCATACATTCAGGTGCTCGCCGATGACGGCAACGGGGCCGAGAGGAGGCAGTCCGGTTTCGGATTCAGATAGGCGAAAGTTGCAGTGCGCCGCTGACTCTTACGGACGAGCTCAGCCACCTTAATGACCCAGGATCGTCTCCATCCGACCGTGCAGCGCTTGTGTAAGCGCTGCACGCCCTTCGCCGTTGTTGTGGTACTGTACGTAGCGCAGATGGCGCAGATCAAACGGTATGTCCGCTGCATTCTGAGTTATGAGAATGACTTCGCGCCCTAGCGTGTGGGCAATACCCGCCTCGTAGAAGACATTCGGGTTGCGCCCCGAGCAGTCGCAGACCACCACGCGGGAACGGTCGATGAGCGACACCACGTCTTGGATCACCGCTGGGTTCTCCCAAATGTCGTCGGCACGCCGACAGCGAAGACCAGCATTCGCAGCAGCCTCTTGGATTGCCGCGTAAACGTCGTTGAACCCAGCATCGAACGGCATCATCGCCGAAGCCAGTTCAGGTTCAATGTTCTCGTGCTCGGCAATTTCGAAAACAGTGGGTCGTTGCCGCCGCGGCCGCACGCTGCGTAGCAGGAATCGGTATAGGTCTACCTCCTTGATCGCCCAGTGGTTGCGAGAAAACTCGAAATCGTGTGGCATGTCGAGCGCATTGCGGTTGGCATAAATCACGCTATTGAGCAGCGGTGGGACCTCAGGATCCAACGCATATTCGAAGACAACTTCTCGATTGACGATCCGTGCGCGGGTGAGCGTGCCAACACGGCAGACCTGATCGTCAATGCCTTCATTCATGAAGAGGCATGGGAGGCGCATCAGCCTTTCGAGCTGCGGCTCCCCGTCAACACGGAAGTGCTCGATCAGCGGGCCTTCGGTGTACTCGAACATGCGACCAACTGGAAGCGTGCCCGTGTTGTCGTGCCCCCACTCAAACCAACGCATAATAAGATTGAACATGATTCCTCCCGATCCTCACAACTTGGCGCAGGGGAGGACTAGAGCGATTTCCGTTCATTCTGGTTCGTAGCCGCAGGAACTGAAGTAGTTGGCGCATTCGCCGGGCTGGAAGATGTCGACGAGTCTGCCGATCAGGTCCCACAGTCCACTGACGGTTCTTTCGCCGGCTTTGCGCAGCATGGCCTTGAGCCGTGAGAACGCCTTCTCGATCGGGTTGAAGTCCGGGCTGTAAGGAGGGAGGAAGCGCAGGGTTGCTCCCGCCTCCTCGATCCTCTCGCGCACCGAGGCGCGCTTATGGCTCGACAGGTTGTCCATGATGACGATGTCGCCGGGGCGCAGTTCGGGCACGAGCACCTGGGTGACATAGGCCTCGAACCAGTCGCCGTTGATCGGGCCGTCCAGCACCATCGGTGCGACCATGCCGGTCATACGCAGGCCCGCGACCAGCGTGGTCGTCTTGCGGTGCCCGTGCGGGAAGCCCATCCGCAACCGCTCGCCTTTCGGGCAGCGGCCATGGCTGCGGGTCATGTTGGTGGCGGTCCACGTCTCGTCGATGAAGACCAGGCGTTCCGGCTCCAGATCGATCTGCCCGTCGAACCAGCGCCGACGCTGTCTCAGGACGTCGGGACGGTCTTGCTCGATCGCGTGCCCGGTCTTTTTTGCGCGTGATCCCGTGCCGGGCGAAGAAGCGATGAACCGTGCCGATCCCGACAGAGGTGCCACGCTCGATCAGCCGCGCCTGGACCTCGACCAGGGTCATGTCGCCCTGCTCGGCTATCAGTTCACGGATGAAGCCGGCATGCGCCTCGATCTTGCCCGAATGCCGGTCGCCCCCGCGCGGCTTCGCAACAGCCCGACCATGCTCAAGAGCACGTTGTCGCCAGCGGATCGCGCTTGAAGCGCTGACCCCGAAATGCGCCGCAGCCGCGCGGCAACTCATGCCACCGTCAATAGCGGCAACAACCCGGTCCCGAAGATCCTGTGAAAGCGTTCGTGCCATCCATGCTGGCCTCCTGCCACCAGCAGGAAGTGTGAATCACAACGCAGCCACAATGGGAATCCCTAACGAGTCAGTTCGTGTGGAAACCGCTCTAATGTCACTTCCACAATTGCAGCGACTTAGGCCACCGCCCCGATGGAATGATGACTGCTCTTAGAGGCTTTCAAGGCGATTTCGAATGACCGTGTCGGGGCGTTTTGTAACCGTTCCGAAACTGGGCCGAATCCGGACCGGCTCCTTTAGGCGACAAATCCGGCTAGAAACTATTCGCTCACATAGGAGTGCTACCAAGCCTTCATCTTGAACAATCGGCCGTGGTCGCCCTCGTCATGTAGCAAGACAACGACTTCAGTCGCATCAAACACCGCTTCTTCGTAACCGTCCGAGGGCAGGTCGGAGTCGATCAGTGTGATGATCGACTGAATACCGAGGGTAGTATAACTCCGGATCACGGCGAGGAGGTTTTCCTTCTTTCGGTCGTCAAGCGACTCGAACACACCGTCATGAAAGGCGAAGCGCGGAAAAGCATCGTCGAGATGGGCGCGCAAAAGAGCAAGATCGAACGCAATGCAGAGCAATTTCTTGTAGCTGAACCCCCGGTCGGCACTGGTGGCGTTGCCCGCGTCATCGAGAAGCTCTGCGCGGAAGTCGAGATGTCCGTACTGGTTAACCGTCACGCTGAGCAGTGCCTTCTGGTCGATCACATCTTCGACAATCTCGTTGAAGAACAGGCGAATACGGGAGAACAGGCTTCCGCCATCGACATTCTTTGCCTCGACGTCGGCCTCTATCGCTGCTTGCAGGTGCGTTTTCTCCTCAGCCAGCGTGCGGATGTCTGTGCGGAGCTGTTGGAGCCGGTGCACGAACTCACGCTGCCTCTCAAGACCCTCTATATCGGCGCGCAGTTTCACGAGCTCGCTGGAAAAGTGCTTATACTTCGCAAAAGTGTCGGTGCTGCTCAAGTAAGCGAGCATCTCCGAACGACGCTTGCCGAGCGCGTTCAGCTCGTTATTGATTGATTTTAGTTCGGACTCAATTTCCGCCCGCTCCTCGATCAAGTAATCGCGCCTCTCGTCCGTGATGGCCTTGTTGAAGGAGATAAGCTGCTGGAAATCACGTTTGATCTGTCCTGTGAAGAGGACTCCAGCCTCGCGAAAGAGCTCGCTTGCATCCTCAGGGTTGAAGAGGATCTGATCCTCTTCGATTGAGGTGATGATCTTCTTTTTGTTCTGGGTCAGCGAATAGCGTCGCTGGTTGAGAGCAGCGATGCGTTCGTCCACCTGATCGACAAGCTGCTTGGTGTCCGCTTTGTCCTGGCTCCGAAAATCAAACGAGTCGAGAAGCTCCTGCTTTTTGGCGACCTCTTGCCGCTTGAGCAGCAGGAGCCCGTCGATCTTGCCGGCGTCCTCGATCTCGCCGCCGAGCTCCTGGCGGATTGTCGCTGCCTTCTGCTCATTCTCCTTGAGCGTGGCTTCTTTCTCATAATGCTTAGTGATCAGTTCGGCATCGAACCCAAGGATATGAGCAAGGAACGGCTTCCAGTCGGCGTGCGAGTTGGCGAACTTACTTAGCTGGAAAACATCACGGAAATCCTCCTGCGAACGCAGGAAATAGCCAAGTCCCTTGCGAAAATGCCAAGGCTTTAGTGCGCGCCAGTCCAGCAGGCTATCGAGTAGTGCCTTCGCTCGATCAAACGGAACATCGACGTGATCCCATTCGAGATCGGACAGGGTCGAGAAATCCTGATGGCGCGAGACATGCTTCTTGAATGAGACCTTTGACGCTTCAGCCACGCTGCGGCGGACGGTAACGTAGCTGCCATCGAGAAGCTCGATTTCGAGGAAGAACACGAACTCCTCGAAGCGATCGAGGTGTTTGAACAGGAAGAACTTGGCGTTCCGGCCAGCGAGGAAGCCGAAATCGAGCAGGCGGCCAAGCGTCGTCTTGCCCAGATTGTGGGTGTCCCGATCTCGATTCTCGGGCAGTCGGATTTCCGCGAGCACCACGTTGAGTTCGGGCTCGAACTCCACCGGGGCGAACACAGAAGGCCGGTTGGAATAAAGCTTAGACGGCTTCATTCTGCCCCACATATTCAATCGCATCGGTCTTGGGATGGTATTCTATTAACCCGAGCAAGTAGAGGAAGTTAAGCGACGGCAGGAAAAGGACATCGCCGCCGACAACGGCCTTGCGGGCGAAGCCGAGGAGCGCATCATAGTCGCACAGCCGCTGGGCGCGTAGGCGCGTGAGCAGCAAGAAGGCGACGTTGACGACGGTGCGGTCGGGATGCGCGTGTTTGCTAGGCTTCAGCAACTGCGGCCTCCCCAATGTCGCAATTCCAGTACATGTAGAACAGCACGGCCCTTGTCAGGCGCTTGTGTTGCTTCTGGCGCAGGATTGGATCGCGGTGAAATAGGAGATCGAGAAGATACTCCATTACTGTATCGAAATTCTGGAACTCCTTCCGCTTGGAGATGATCTTCATCTGGAACTCCTCGGCAGTCGCCTCGTAGGATTTTAGGATTTCCAGATTCTCCGGTGCAGCTAGGAAGGTGCGTATCTGTGCTGTGTCCTTCAGATAGCGCTTGCGAAGAGCTGCCGCATAATCCGCGCTCATGTTGTTGAGGGCGTTCTTCGTATCGTATGAAGTCCGCTCCGCCGGCGGTGCATCGAGAACGGCTGACAGATCGGCCTCGTTGCTAGCGATCGCCTGCACAACAACAGCCAGCTCATCTGGCGACACGATGAGCGGGGAATCCAGCGGGTCGAGTTCGGCGAGGCCCGGCACCTCGGGGAACTGCTTCATAAAGAGCTCGAGCGCCTCCAGCCCACAGAGATAGATCGAGCCTTCCGGCAGACCACATTTCTTCGCGATGTGCTGGGTAATGTTCTGGTCAGCATTACCGGCGAGCCGTCGGTTTGCAAAAAGCATGTAGTGGTCGAGTTGCTTCTCCGTCCGCAGCTTTGCGATCCGCGGCACCTCCTTCCCGATGACCGTGTCTTTGGACTTAGGGCTGTAGAAATCCGCCTCGCCGAAATGCCGATTGTATCCGTTTGTGTGCTTGGCTTGGACGATGACTGTTCCTGTCCAAGGCGCGGCCGTGCTCGGATGAAGCTCGGCAGTGCCAACGAACTTCGCGTCACGGCCACCGTCGGGTCCTTTAGCGAAACCCTTCACCGACATGCCGAGCAACCGCTGGCACAACAGCACGATCAGCTTCTCGAACTGGTCTTCGCTGAGGTCTTCGTACGCAAATTTCAATATTATTCTCGGTGGTT
The DNA here is from genome assembly GCF_003581645.1 of Pelagerythrobacter aerophilus. Taxonomy (GTDB): domain Bacteria; phylum Pseudomonadota; class Alphaproteobacteria; order Sphingomonadales; family Sphingomonadaceae; genus Pelagerythrobacter; species Pelagerythrobacter aerophilus. The sequence continues at coordinate 27,721 of NZ_QXFK01000014.1, forward strand.
AGCTCAAGCACGCTGCAGCCGCCTCCATTAGACGACAACGGCGATAGCATGAATACCGGGAAGCGGAATAGCGACATTCGGGGCATAGCGCGGATGGCGGCTTTTCGGCAACCCGATTGAGCTGGCGGATGTCCGATATGAGGGCGCGAAGATGACTCGCCGACTCGCCGCCAGCAACGTCCGCTATCTCAATAGACACTTCTGAAAGGAGCCGTTCCGGTTCGTCCAACACTACCGCCATTCACTTGAGTGAATGACGAGCAGGTATTGGGCGCCGATGGGCGGTAAGTCGGGAAACTAGTCCCAAGGTCTACCGTCCGCCATCGGGGCGGACGGTAGCTGCTCAGCTGGAACTCAAAGCGCCGCAAGAGCGGTTTCCCGAAAAGGCCATTCGCGATGCCGGTTACGAGGCGGTTTGGCATGGCCAGAGCCGGTGGAACGGAGTGGCTCTCCTGAGCCGGGTCGGCGAAATTCACGAAACCCGTCGCGGCCTGCCTGGCGATCTCGATGATGTGCAGAGCCGCTATATCGAGGCGGCGGTCGACGGTGTACTCGTCGCCGGGCTTTACTTACCCAACGGCAATCCGCGCCCCGGGGCCGAAGTTCGCATTCAAGCTCCGCTGGATCGACCGCTTGCACGAGCACCTCGCGGCTCTGATCGATCTCGACGCGCCGGTGGTCGTCGCCGGCGACTACAATGTCATGCCGACCGATCTCGACGTCTACGCGCCCGAGCGTTGGCGCGACGACGCGCTGTTCGCGCCCGAGGTGAAAGCGGCGTATCGCCGACTGCTCGACCAGGGCTGGACCGATGCCGTCCGGCACCTGCACCCCCACGAGACGATCTACACGTTCTGGAAGTACTGGCGCGGCGCGTTCGAGCGCAACGCCGGTCTCAGGATCGACCATTTCCTCCTCAATGGTCCCGCCACCGCACGCCTGACGAAAGCGGCGGTCGATACGCGCCCTCGAAGCTGGGAGAAGACCAGCGACCATGCGCCGGTCTGGATCGAGCTTGCGGAACGGATGCCGCGAAAGCGTCGCGGCTGAACAACCTCCAATGGCCATTCGCGCCCGTGTACGAACTGGCGCGGTGCCATGGCCGATGTTAGTCTGCATCATGCCGCGCAAGCAGAAGCTCAAGGTATTCCGCACCCCGACCGGCTTCCATGACGCCTATGTTGCCGCACCGAGCCAGAAGGCGGCATTGGAGGCGTGGGGAAGCGAGCACGACCTTTTCGCTCGCGGCATCGCCGAGAAGGTCGACGATCCCGAGCTGATGCGCGAGCCGCTCGCCAAGCCAGGCGTGATCATACGCCGCCTGCGCGGCAATATGAGCGAGCAGATCGCCGCGCTGCCGAAGAGCAAGCCCGCTCGAAAGCGCTCCCCGGCACCGAAGCCGGGCGACGTGCCGGCGCAAGATCCGTCCGCCCGGCCGAAAAAGCGCGCCGTCCCACCGAAGCCGAAGCCCGATCGCGCTGCGCTCGATGAGGCGGAGCGCGCTCTGGCCGAGGCTGAAAAGCAGCAGGTCAAGGAGCACAGGGCGCTGGTTCGACGCTTGGCGGATCTCGAGCGCGAGCTGCGCGAACTCGAGCGCGGTCATTCATCTGAACTGACGAAGCTGCAAAAGAACGTGGAGAAGCTTCGGTCGCGGTACGATCGCGCCATGGAGGAATGGCGGAATTAGATCCTGGTCGTAGCGGCCAGGTTCACGCGCGATTGTTCTTCTCGGTTCCCGCGCACAGGCGTGCGCACGCTCCGGACCTAGCGAAGAACGCACCGCTCTACGCGATCGACATCCGGATCCAGGCAATCCACTACAGCCCGGCAACGTCGCCTGTTTTTGCTACGAGGCGCCGATGTCGTAGCCCTCGTTCCGCCGGCTCGCACAGCGTAGGGCTCCCGACAAGCACCGGGTCTGCGCCCCGGGAGGCGGCAGGAGGCTATTTCCGCGAAGTTGCAGGTCCGCCGCTCAGAACATAGCCGCCGTCGCCGCCGGCAAGATCGAGGGCAAGCGCGGCGGCTAGCTTACGGGCGAGGGCCGCGCTGTCGCTGATCTGGAATCGCCCGGTGACCTGCAGGCGGCCCAATGCCGGATCGGCGAGGCGGATGGGATCGCTGTTGATCGCATTCGCCCGGTCGATGATCGTGCCGAGCGGGAGACCGTCAGCCTCCAGGATCGTGGCGGTGGAGGCTTGCGCCGTGGCCGGGGGCCGGTGCTGCGACCGCGCGTTCGCCGCCGGCGCGATCCGGCGGGGCGTGCCACCCTCGACTTCGGCGCTCTCGCCCGGCGCTAGGCGAACAGCCTCGGCCTCCGGCGAGGCGCGCACCTCGACCGCGCCCTCGATCAGGTGAACCCGCGGATGGGCACCGCGCAGATCGATCTCGAACACGGTGCCCAGCGCAGTTGTCCGGGAATTGCCCGCGAGCACGACGAACGGCCTGTTCGCGTCGGGCGCGACCGTGAAGCGTGCGCGACCGCCCTCCAGGTGCACGCGCCGCTCGGTGGCCGTGAACTCGGTCCCGATCCGTGCCCCGTTCCTCAGGGCGACTGTGCTGCCGTCGGCGAGAAGAAGCGTGCCGGCGGCGGTCTCCGTGCCAGCCAGGTCGCCCATGCGCGGCGTGGCTTGCAGGTACCAGGCGCATATGAGGGCGATTGCCGCGGCCGCCACGGCCGCCCAGCGCAGCGGCGCCCACCGCGCTGCACCGCGCGCTTCTTCCGGCCTGGGTACATCTTCATGGGCCAGATTGCGGGTGAAGTGCCAGTCGTCCTCGTAGCTCGCATAGGCGGCAGCATTGCGCGGGTCGCGCAGCCAATCCTCGAACGCCGCGCGGTGCGTCTCGGCTTCGGGCCCGCGCATGAGCGCAAACCAGTCGGAGGCCTTCCGATCGCGTGTCACGGATGCCGGCTCCGTGCCCGCCGGACCGCGCGCAGGGCCTTCGCAATCTGCTTTTCGACGCCTTTCACGCTCATCCCCATTTGCGACGCGATCTCTTCGTAGGTGAGACCGTCTATCCTGTGCATCAGGAAGATGTCACGGGTCTTGGGCCTCAGGCGGCCGAGCGCCTCGCCGACGCGCCGCATCTCGTCGCGCGCTTCCAGCGCGGCATGGGGATCGGGACCTGCGATCTCGGGCTCCTCGTAGCTTGTGTGATGCGCGGCCATGCGACGTGCGTCGGAGCGGCCACGCTCGGCCAGCAGGTTGCGGGCGGTGCGGAAGAGATACGGGCCAGGCTGCTGGGCCAGAACGCGCGGGTAGGCGCTGCTCGCCATGAACCGGCGAAAGCACTCCTGAATGAGGTCGCCGACATCCTGCGCCGGAACTCGCGCCTTGATGAAGCGGACAAGCCGCGGATGCTCTTCTCGGTAGACGGCCGCGGCGCGGGCGCGAGCGCCATGGCCGTGCCAATTGTCGGGCGGAAGCGGATCGCCCGGCGCAATGCCGCGGGAGCCGAGCGTGCTGTTGTCGTCGTAGTCCATCGCCATGCTGCCTCGTCCGCGCTGGGCGACAAGGCGGCCGAAAGCCGGGTGTCGAGAACATACTTGACTATGCGCCGCCGCCTTTAGCGAACACGCCTGGACATGCGCGGCGGCCACCCGGCCGGATGGCTGGAAATTCGTTAACTGCTCAAGCGGGTTCTCAAGCCCGGCATCGTGCGCCTGTTTCGCCCGATGCGTCGTCAGCATAGCCGGGCACTGATCAGATGCAACATGGTTGCAGATGAAACCGATCCAAATTGGAGGCTTGTCGCGTGGACCGCAGATGCCGGTTTCCCTAAGCGTGCGCAGGCGGATCTAGACCCTCTGACCGGCTCATTCCGCAACAACAATCAACATTGACACTAATGTCAGTTGCAGTACAACGCCCGAGTTGAGAAGCGACGGGTCGTGGAAGATCCCGCGTCGACAGGGGAGAGGAAATATGCGAGTTTTCCGTAGTTGTTTTTGCGCGTCCAGCATGATCGCATTGATTGCCGGAGCCACATCGCCGGCCTTCGCGCAGGACCCGAGCAGCTCGGAGCAGATTCCGGAGTCCGCCGCTGGCGTGACTGAGGGCTCGGTGATCATCGTCACCGCGCAGAAGCGCGAGGAATCGATCCAGGACGTACCGATCGCGGTGACGGCGCTGTCGAGCGAGGACCTGGATGCGCAGAAGATCGAGGGCGGTTCCGAACTCCTGCGCGCCGTGCCGAACGTGAGCTTTTCCAAAAGCAACTTCAGCATGTACAACTTCTCGATCCGCGGGATTGGGACCAAGGCGATCTCGGCGGCGAGCGACCCCGCGGTCGCGATCAGCTTCAACAACACACCGCTGGTGCGCAACCGCCTGTTCGAATCCGAATTCTTCGACATGGCGCGGATCGAGGTGCTGCGCGGACCGCAGGGTACGCTCTACGGCCGCAATGCCACGGCAGGCGTGGTCAACCTGATCCCCGCATTGCCGACCGACGAGTTCGAGGGATCGGTCAAGGCCGAGGTCGGAAGCTATTCCACGCGCCGCCTGAACGGCATGCTCAACGTGCCGCTCGGCGATACCTTCGGTGTCCGCGTCGCCGGCCAGTGGACCAAGCGCGACGGGTTCGACTACAACACCTTCACCCAGAACCGCGTGAACGGCCGCGACCTGTGGTCGACCCGCGCGATCGCGGAGTGGGAGCCGAGCGACCGCTTCCGCGCCAACGTGATCTGGCAGCATTTCGAGGAAGACGACAACCGCTCGCGCACCGGCAAACAGCTTTGCACACGCGACCCTGGTCCCACGATGGTGGGGACGACTCCCGTCCCGGCCGACTTGCAGGGACGTCTAAGCCAAGGATGTTTGCCGCGCTCCTTGTACGATGAAGCCGCCTTTGGGGCGCCTAACGCGTCCGGTCTCGCTTTTCTGGTTGCGGGCAACATTGCCATCCCGATGGGCGTGCGCCCGGACACCTTCGAGATGGTTTATGGCATGCGCGCCGGCGATCCGTTCGCGGATGTCGCACAATCGCGCGATCTGCGCGAGATCGCGACCAGCTATGATCCAGTCTTTCGAGCCAAGAACGACGTCTTCCAGGGCAACCTCGAATTCGACATCAGCGATTCATTGCGCCTCGTCTCGCAGACCGCCTACGCGCGCGATCGCTATTACTCGTCCCAGGATTATAACCGCTTCCTATCGGCGCCCATCTTCAACGATACGACCGGGCTCGTTTCGCCACTTACCGGAGAGCCCATTGACCAGGCGCATGCGGCGCCAGGCGCAATATTCGTCGATCCCCAGCTGGGAGCGTCCGACCGGCTGCTCGCCGTTGACCTGAATCGGTCGCGCAACAGTCAGTGGTCACAGGAATTCCGACTTCAGTCGTCCTTTGACGGGCCAATAAACTTTAATATCGGCGCAAACTACCTGCATTTCAAATCGCAAGATGATTATTTCGTATTCAACAATACATTCAGCTTTATCGCTTATAATCTCTATAACCGCCCGGTCCAGACTTATCCAAACTACCACCCCTGTCCGCCCGATACGGTTGGCGTTGACTGTGTCTACGTCGATCCCAATCCGATCGGGTCGCTGGACGAACTGGGACACAACTATTTCCTGAGCCGCAACGTCGTCAAAACAGAGTCATGGGCCATCTTTGGCGAAGCGTACTGGAATGTCGCCGAGAACGTGAAGTTGACTGCGGGATTGCGGTTTACAAAGGACAGCAAGACCGCAACGCCGATTCCGAGTCAGCTGCTCCTCGGGGGCGGCGGAGAATTGGGTACGAGCGGCGGCTCTGTCAGCGCGGGCTATCCAGCCGATCCTGAGGTCAAGCAGCGCTGGTCCGAGCCTACGGGGCGCCTGGTCCTAGACTGGATGCCGGACCTGTCGTTCACTGACGATACCCTGATATATGCCTCGGCCTCGCGCGGCTATAAAGGCGGCGGCACCAATCCTCCGCGCCCGAACCTCAACCCACGCATCGTGCAGTTCCAGCCGCTACCGGCGACGTTCGAGCCGGAATACGTCAACGCATTCGAGATCGGCACGAAGAACACCTTCGCCGGTGGCCGGTTCACGCTGAACGCTACGGGCTTCTACTATGATTATGAGGGCTATCAGGTCTCCAAAATTGTCGACCGCATCTCGCTCAACGAAAACTTCGATGCGACGATCTGGGGCTTGGAGCTCGAGGCCGCATGGCGACCATCGCGGGCATTCCAGATGGATGCTAACCTGGGGTATCTCCGCACGCGACTGAAGGACGGGTCACAGTCGATTGACGTGATGAACCGGACGCAAGGCAACGAGGACTGGGTTCTGCTGCGGCCGTGGATTCAGATCCCTTCCAACTGCATCGCGCCGCGACAGCATGTCGAGACCATTCTCAACTCCCCTCTGGCACCGTTTTTGGGCCTTAATGCCCTCGGCGCACTTTGTGGCGGCTCCAAGGAGACCGGCACGTTCAATCCGGAAGTCGATGGCCTTCGCATGGACCAGTTTTTCGGCTTCACCTATAATCCGCTGACGGACGCGCCGAACGGAGGCCGCGGGTTCTTTGCAGATCTTTCAGGCAACGAACTCCCCAACGCTCCGCGACTGACCTTCAATGTCGGTGCGCAATATACTGTCCCCATCGACGGCGGGGATTGGGAGCTCACGCTGCGCGGCGATTATTATCGGCAGTCGAAAAGCTTCGCCCGCGTCTACAATACGGAGTTCGATCGGCTTAAAGGCTGGGATAATGCCAATATCCTGATCGCTCTCGAGCGTCCGGCGAGCGGACTAGAGTTCCAGCTCTATGTGAAGAATGTCTTCGACAAGACCCCCATCACGGATTTCTTCGTCAACAGCGACGACACCGGACTTACATCCAACATATTCACTCTGGATCCCAGAATTATTGGATTTAGCGTATCGAAGAGCTTTTGATATAGAAAACATGCAGCCTGAAGAGATCAACTTACCACTGTGGTGAGAATAGATTCGCTCAACTTCATCCATTATGGATATAACGTAAATATAAACATTGACACTCATGTTCATTAATTTATCCTAGAAGAGTACAGGCGAGTCGCTGTACACAAACGTAGAAACCAAAATACGGAAGAGGATGCTACAATGAAGAAATTGAGTGCTATTCTCGCTGCTGGCGTCATAGCCGTTGGTGCGCAAGCTGCAGTTGCAGCCACATTCGGCCCGACGTCGCCACTTCCCAACAGCCGTACCTACACCGGCAGCGTTACGGTTCAGAAGGATGGCCTGCCTTACGCCTGTTCGCTGACCGTCAACGTCAAGGTCAACAGCGCGAGTGACGTCGACGTTACGGTGCCTTCGGGGAACCTCGGGGGCGGCTTTCCGTGCGGCCTGATCTCGGTCACCGGCAATGCCAACGTGACCTACGATGGAGCCAACTGGGGCATCACTGGGCTGACCATCGATCCGCCCCTGAGCGCCGGGACCTGCACTGGCAGGATCAAGTTCACCTGGGGCGGCAATACCGCCAATCCCCGGACCATCGGCCTCACCAACGGGTTCTCGGATTCGTCCGATCCAACCGGCGGTAATCCCTGCAAGATGCAAGGCACGCTGACGTCGGCCGGTGATAACCTTACGCTGACGCCCTAAGTCTGGCGAACACAGGGGTCGGAGGGGCGTTGCAGGACACTGCAACGTCCCTCTGCGACGTTTTCCCGTGAAGAGTCACACAAGGGGCGGCATTTGGCGAGGTGATTTGCATTGCCCAAAGCTGCGAGAGTGATCGCAATCCCGGTACGGCCTCGGCCTTGATGTCGCATCGGTCCCCTGGGCCATGGGTCGCTCGGTCCGGAAATGCTGGTGGCCACAGCCGTGCGCGGGTTCGCGCGCCGTTGCGTTCTTTCAGAGCTGTCGAGGCAAGACGGCGGGAGTTGGCAGGGGCTGCGGCTGGGTCGAGTGCGAGGCAAGCCGCTGCCCGCCCGCAGGGCCGCTTCCACGCTTCGGTTTCGAGAGCGGTTTGCTAGTCCGAATTTTCCCTCATGGCTTTCCAACCCCCAACTCGCACATCCGGATGCGTACCGCATACCTGTCGCTCTCGATCGTTGCAGTCATCGCGTGTGTGACCGCGGAGCAATGCCACGCCCGGGCGTGGCAGAGCCCGGAGCGCGGGGAGGTTCGGCGGTCTGCCGAGCCATCCGCCGCAAATTCGGAAGTCCCCAGCACCGCCAGCGAGGAAGAGATAGTCGTAATCGGCAAGCGGTGGGGGCAGGCCGAGATCGCCTCGGAAACGGAGGTGGGCGAGGATGAGATTGCGGCTTACGGCGCGGACACCATCCAAGACCTTGTCCAAGGCATCGCACCGCTGATCGGCGGAAACGGCGACACCCCTGCGATACTGGTGAACGGAAGGCGGATCGGCAGTCCGGAGGAGATCACCGGTTACCCGACAGAGGCGTTGAAACGTGTGGCGATCCTGCCTCCGCGGGCAGCTGCGCATTATGGCTTTCCAGCAGGACAGCGCGTCGTCAATCTCGAGCTCAAGAAGCACTACGCCAGTTGGGATGCGAACAGCGTCGTTACGGTTCCCACGGCGGGAGGCCGACGTAGTGTCCAAGTGTCCGCGGGGCGCACCGCAATCGACGCGAACACCCGTTGGAACGTCCAGATTGCCACGTCCGATGAGACTATGCTTCTCAAGAGCGCTCGCCATGTGCCCGTCAGTGGGAACATCCTCCCGCTGCTGCCAACACTTCAGGGGCAGCCGGTCGATCCGAACCGCTTCGAATCCATATTGGGGGAGGTGCGCTCCCTGAATTTCAATGCGGGGGTGACTCATCCGGTCGGAGCGCTCTCGGCGTCGTTGAGTTTCAATGCGGGCACCAACCGAGGACGGCAGCTGACCGGCTTGCCGCTCGGTACGATCACATTACCGCCGGGGAGTCCCTGGGTTCCGGCAACAGGGGCACCTGTCATCACGAGCCGGTTGCTGGATGGGCGAGCTCTGCAGAGCAGGCAGCAATCGGAGTCGTTCGGCCTATCGGCCTCGCTGTCCGGGCAAGTCCTTGGCTGGCAGACGGATGTCTCGGCCTTCTATTCGCACAGTCGAAGCGACAACATCTACGATCGCGGCTACGACGTGATGGCCGTTCAGGACCTGGTCGACCTAGGAGATCCGACCTTCGACCCGTTCGGCTCTTGGCCAGGAACGCCGCTTCGCGCTGATCGCGCGCGGTTTCGCACCGACAGATTTGGAGCGACTTTCAACGCGTCGAAATCGGTTCTGACGCTGCCCGCAGGCGACTTGTATACTAGCATTACGGTCAATGCGCACCGCAATCGGGCGCGCCAAACCTTCGTCGAAGGAGGTTCGTTGGCAACGCGGCGCGAACGCTCGGGTAGCGATGAGATGAACGCCCGATGGTCGCTTTCTCTTCCAGTGACAAACCAAGCCATGGACTCCCCGCTCGCAGCCTTGGGGGACATAGCGATGGATGTGTCGCTCGAGGTCGGCGGCGCGACACGAACCCGGACGCGGCACAAATGGAACGCGGGTGTCCGCTGGTTGCCCTTTCCGGCTTTGGATTTGCGGGTTGCGATGAGCGGTGAGACGACAGAGCCGACGTTCGAGCAGCTCTATGGCCCGCCCATCGAGATCGTCACCCGCATGTTCGACTTCTTGCAGCAGGCGTATGTTCAACCGGTTCAAGTATTCGGCGGTAATCCTGGTCTCGACGGGGGAAGCATCCGCAATCTCGCAATCGATGCGATGGTCCGGCCGTTCGAAAGCGACCTGGCGACGCTCAACTTCGGGTACGCTCGCCAGATTTCGCGCGGTGGCATCACCTCCTTCCCGGCCCTCACTCCCGAGATCGAAGCTGCGTTTCCGGGACGCGTTACCCGCGATGCCGATAGCTCGCTCGTCGCAATCGATGCGCGTCCCATCAACATCGCGTACGACCGGACGGAGGCTATCACATCAGGTCTGACGCTGCGTTACGTGGAGAAGCCCGATCGCCCGGAGGGCGAGGTGGCCGAGCCGAATGCGTTCACGCCATGGACCGCGAGCTTGTCCCTCATCCACAATTGGCAGCTCAGCAGTGAAACGGTGATACGCGAGGGCTTGCCGGTTCTGGACCGCCTGCGCAGCAGCGGCCAGCCGCGTCACACCATCGCGCTGAACTTGGTATTGGGTCGGCGCGGGCTGGGCGTTAGCCTCAACGGAAACTGGAGTAGCGCGGCCCAAGTCGCATCAGGCGAAGGCACGAACGATGTAACGTTCCGATACTCGCCTACGGTGTTGTTCAATCTGGGGTTATTCGCCGAGCCCGAGCATTGGGGCGAAGGGGGCGGTGAAGGGACCTGGACTTCCGGTCTGAGAATTTCTCTCGATGTGCAGAACTTGCTGAACGGATACCGGAAGATGTCGGCCCTTGGTCAGGACTCGTTCCGCACATACGGCCGCGACGAAGTCGATCCCTTAGGCCGCACAATCCGGCTCAGCGTTCGGAAGCAATTTTAACCGCAATTGCCGATCGTAGGCGGCATGCAGCGCGAATCAGCGGATCGCTTCAGGAATGCCGGAAGGGATCAGGAACAGCGGCAGGATCCGCGCGATCAGGTCGCGCATCGCGTCGTCCTTCTGATCGAGCATCTCGCGCACGTGCGGGCCAATCAGCGCATCGCCGAAGGCGCTGACCGCCATCATCAGCACCGCGGCGCGGACGCGTTCGGGTGCCGCATCGTCGGTCGACTGGCCGACGATCGCTTCCACCAGCGCCCGCACGGCCTCGCGCACGGGTTCGAGCTGCTTCACGTCGCCGGACAGGATGATCCAGGCGGCAAGGGGGCCCGCGCCGCCCTTGTCGAACGCGTCGAACACTTTGTCGGCGACCGTTCGCGGCGCCGCCGCGTCGGTCTTGAGCAGCTCCACCACGTTGTCGAGCGCCGAGGTCAGGTCGCGAATCATCGATCCCATCAGGGCCGATTGCAGGCTCGCCGCCGATCCGAAGTGATGCAGCACGTTGGCATGCGTCATGCCGATCTCGCGGCCGACATTGGCGACGGTCACGGCCGCCGGTCCTCCCGCGAGGAGTAGCTTGCGGGCCGCAATCAAGGCCTCGTCGCGAACCTCGTCGCCCATCCGCTTGCGCCGCCGGATCGGTTCCTTCCTGCCGTATGCCATTGTGTCTCCTCCCGATGGGGCGCGGCGTTATACCCGGTCTTACCATACAGACGCGGCGAGACGCGTCATCCCTAGTGATCAATCCATATGAAGGATTTACATTGACATCAATGTAATTCATAAAGCCCGGGATAGTTCGGAGGATTGAGCATGTCCCGCTCCCAAACACCTGAAGTCACGATTCACAAGCGCAACTGGAAATTCGGCCGGAACGAGCCCGCCCGCCGCTGGTGGCACGGGGGCGACCCGGGGCGCACCGCCTTCTTCAATGCGCTCTCCTCCACCTTTCCCGTGGGCGAGAAGTTCTTCATGACCACCGTGCGCCACTACCGTGACGACGCGCCCGAGTCGCTGCGCACGCAGATCGACGATTTCGTCTATCAGGAATCGATGCACACGCGCGAGCACGTGTTCTTCAACAAGCAGGCGCGCGATGCCGGATACGACATTCGCTCGGGAGAGGACCGTGCGGCGCGCACGATCGCCTGGGCCAAGCGCCGCAAGCCGGTGATGCAGCTAGCGGCGACCTGCGCGCTGGAACACTTCACGGCGACCCTGGCGAACGCGGTGCTCTCGAACGCCGAACATCTCGCCGGCGCCGAGCCGGAAGCGCAGCGCATGTGGCGGTGGCACGCGATCGAGGAGATCGAGCATAAGGCGGTCGCTTACGACACCTGGCTTCACGCGACGCGCAAGTTCCCGCGCTGGCGGCGCTGGCTCGGGCGTTCCTTCGCGATGGCCGCGGCGACGGTGCGGTTTCACTATGTCATCTTCCGCAACACCGCGGATCTGCTCCGCCAGGACGACAGGAACGACTTCGCCACCTGGCGCAAGCTGCTGCACTATCTCTATGTCCGCCCGGGCGCCATGCGCCTGCTGGTGGGCAGCGCGATCGGGTACATGCGCCCCGGCTTCCACCCTTGGCAGCATGACGACCGGGCGCTCGTGGCGCGGGCGCTCGACACCCTCACGCCGCCTGCCGATGCGGAACTCGCGTCGTGAGGGCCGTTGCGGTCATGCTCGGGCTCCTGCTCGCCGCATCCGCGCCGGCCGCAGCGGCGGACGGCAGCCGGCTTCTGGGTGTCTGGGCGACCGGCAGCGAAGGCGGCCGGGTCGAGATCTATCGCTGCGGCGAAGCCTTGTGCGGCAGGATCGTCGACGCGACGCGGCTGCGTGCAAATCCCGATCTGCGGGACGTGCGCAATCCCGACAAGTCGCTCAGGGATCGCAAGCTGAAGGGACTGGTGGTGCTGCGCGGCTTCACCGGCGGTCCCGCCGAATGGCAGGGCGGCCCGGTCTACGACCCGGAATCGGGCGATGGAGCCGCCAAGGGCTATCTGACCCTGCGCCGCGACGGCAAGCTGGAGGTCAAGGGCTGCAAGGCCGCGATCTTCTGCCGCACCAAAGTCTGGACGCGCTTACGCTGAAGTCCGGTTCCACACCTCTCCTCGGAGGGAGCGGTGGTCGCAGCCGCCCCTCTGTGCGCCCACGGCATTCCATCGGTGTCGTGGGCGTCTTTTTATGATCGACACAGGCGCACGACTCCAAGCGGACGCCGCGCGGTGCGCGGCGGCGTTCCTGATGGGCCTGCCCCTCTCGCGCGGGGTGGGCGGCGCTCCCTTCTGGGCTCGCCGCTGCGGCCCGCAAGCCGGCTCACGCCGGCTCCTCCACTGATCGTTCCGGCCTGACGGTGCGGGCCGCCGTGCGCGGCGAGCCCGGCAGTCGCTTCACCGCCCACCCCCCGCTTCGGGGGAGGCCCGGTCGGGTTTGGGGGCGGGAAGGAGGCTCGATCATGCACCCGGACCCCGACCGTTGCACCGGAACCCGGCGCCGCCGATCCACTCCGTCCGCCCGCGCGGGCAAGACGGCAGAATCGCATGCCGATCTCTACGACGACGTCACCCAGCGGACCGTCAGCGAACTCGAGGCAGGGCGGCTCCCGTGGGTCCAGCCCTGGGGCGCCAGCGCCGGTACGCCCGGACCCGGCTTGCCGCGCAACGCGCTCACCGGTCGCAGCTACTCGGGCATCAACAGTGCGCCGTATCGGCGCGAGAAGAAGGAGGTATCGAATGAACGATCAGGTTCGCTGGTAATGACCTGTATCCACCGGACTAACCTTGGCCAGAAATGGCTGCGACCTCGAAAGAGGCGGGGGACAACAGCATGTCCGGAAAAGGCCCAAAGCGTCGAAGCCATTTGTGGCGCGGCGGGTCAGGATAAGACGTGCATGGCGAAAGCTATACTGCCTGAACCCCAGTTTGCAGCGACTTACACCCGCAGTGGTGCCGTAGAATGGCTGACATGGCACATCGGACGGTCGGAAAGTGCGACGTTTATACTTTCCGCGAGCCGGTCCTCCGACGTTGAGAGGCCCGGTCTACCAGCTCGTCCGACGCATCCTCTGTATGGAGGGGCAAGTGAACGAACGGGGTGCCTAAACACGTCGAAACCTCCCACTCGCGTAAATGCGGGATCGCCTAAACAGGACGGCTTTGCCGGACCTGCATGGCGACGGAGCCGTCATAGTACTCAAATGCCCGGCGTAACGGCCGGGACAGTCGCCGGGCGACCGGCGGACGATCGATGCGATAAGCACGGGGCGATCCGCGTGAAACGCCCACCGATCGGGGGAAGGGCGGCAGCTTCCACGATCCGAACGACTTTGACGGGGGCGTGCTAATGCTGCCGGAAACCGTCGAAAAGGCAATCGGATCACTCCCGACCGTGGTGCGGTCGGGCCGGCGGGCTAATGGCCTGTTCCGCCTGATGAAAAGCCCGTCCCTCTGGGATCAGGCCTATCTGAAGGTCGCCGCCAACAAGGGGGCGATGACCCCGGGCATCGATGGACGAACGTTCGACGGCTACTCGCCCGAGAAGGTCCGCTCCATCATCGCTCGGCTATCGGACGGATCATATAAGCCCGCTGCTGTACGTCGTGTCTTGATACCCAAGTCCGACGGTCGCATGCGACCGCTCGGCATACCGACCACGGAGGACAGGCTTGTCCAGGAGGTGGTCAGGATCGTGCTCAACCAGATCTACGAGCCCATCTTCGATGATGCGAGCCACGGGTTCCGGGAAGGTCGGTCCTGCCACACTGCGCTGAAAACCATCGGTGCGGTCTGGACGGGCGTCAAATGGTTGGTGGACGTCGATGTTGTCAGCTTCTTCGACAATATCGATCACGCCGTCCTCCTGCGCCTGCTCGAAAAGCGGATCGAGGATCGACGCTTCATCGCGTTGATCCGAGGGATGCTCAAGGCGGGTTATTTGGAGGACTGGCGCTTCCACCGCACCCTGAGCGGCACCCCGCAAGGCGGCGTCGTCTCTCCGTTGCTGGCCAACATCTACCTGCACGAACTCGATGAGTGGATGCGCGGTAAGATCGCGGCCTTCGACAAAGGGGTGAAGCGAGCCATGCACCCGGATTACCGCCGGGTGAAGGATCGCATCTGCAAACTCCGTCGCCGGGTCGAGAAGCTTCGCGCAAGCGAGAACCCCGACCCGGTCGTGATCCAGTCCCTGTTGGACAGGATCGGTCATGAAAGCGCGGAAAGCCGGACGATCCCGGCCACCGATGCTCTCGATCCGAACTACCGCAGGCTCCGCTACTGCCGTTATGCCGATGACTTCCTCATCGGTGTGACCGGCAGCAAAGCTGAGGCCCGCCAGATGATGGACGAGGTCAGGGACTTCCTGGCCGAGCACCTGAAACTGGAGGTGTCCGAGGCGAAAAGCGGCATCCGGCATGCTTCGGACGGGGCGCGCTTCCTCGGTTACGACATCTGCACACGGACCAATCCCAACTCCTATCGCGCGAACTTCGGCACTCGCCGGGTCACGCGGCGGGGGTGCCGGGACCGGGTGCAGCTGCACGTGCCACGGGAGCGGGTGCTGCGGTTCGTTCAAGATAAGAAGTGGGGGCGCTTCGACGCCTGCAAACCGACCCACCGACCCGCGCTGCTCTACGCCAGTGATGTAGAGATCGCTGCCGCCTACAATGCCGAACTGCGTGGCTTCGCCAACTATTATGCCTTGGCGCATGATGTGAAGCGCAAGCTGAACAAGGCCGAATATCTGGCCTTCGGAAGCTTCCTTCGCACGCTCGCCAACAAGCATAAGAGTACAACGACGCGTATCGCAAGACGGCTGCGAAAGGGGCAGGAATTTTACGTCACCTACAAGGTGAAGGGCGAAACCCGGTCGATTAAACTCTGGAAGCTGAAAGACTTGGTGCCAGCGGTGAGGCGATATGGCGTCGTCGATGCCATCCCGCACACGCCGTTCGTATACCGTCAAACGGAACTGGTCGAACGCCTCAATGCCCGAATCTGCGAGCGTTGCGGTCGGGATGATCAACCGTGCGAGGTCCATCACGTCCGGAGGTTGAACGACCACCGTCGAGACGACGATTACCTGAGCTACATGCGTGCCGCGCGCTCGCGCAAGCGCATCGTGCTCTGCGTGGACTGCCATGAGAAGGTCCACAGCTATCGGCCCTACACCCGCCCACCAAGGGACTTTGGAAGTGGAGAGCCGGATGCGGTGAAAGCCGCACGTCCGGTTCGGAGGGAGGCTGAGCCATGTTCTCTCTGAGACGAGGCCAGCCCACCCTACTCCTCATCCTCTGGGGCGCGGTCATCGAGCATGGCTATCCGGCCCAAGGCTGGCTGACATTCCGGCAGGCGCGCGCGGCGGGCGGCTCGGTCCGCAAGGGGGAGCGCGGGACCGCGATCGTCTATGCCGACCGCTTCGTCCCGGCAGCCGAACGGCAACGCGCTCGCGACGCCGGGGAGGAGGCGCGCAGCGTCCCGTTCCTCAAGCGCTTCACCGTGTTCAATGCCGCGCAGTGCGAGGGATTGCCGGATGACGTTCCGGCATCGGCCCCGCCGCTGCCCGAGCGGGAGCTCTTTCCCGTCGCCGAAGAGGTGATCGCGGCGAGCGGTGTCGAGGTCCGGATCGGCGGAGACATGGCCTATTACGCGCCGGGTCCCGACTACGTGCAGGTTCCGCCGCAGCCGGCGTTCTTCCACCAGATCGATTACTACCGCACCTGCCTGCACGAGCTTGCCCATGCCACCGGGCATGCCTCGCGTCTCGCGCGCGATCTGTCCGACCCGTTCGGCTCGAAAGGCTACGCGCGCGAGGAGCTCGTCGCCGAACTCGGCAGCGCCTTCCTCTGCGCGGCGCTCGGCATTCGTCCGACCGTCCGCCATGCCGATTATATCGCCTGCTGGCTCGACGTACTGCGCGAGGACAGCAGGGCGATCTTCCGCGCCGCGAGCGCGGCCAGCAAGGCGGCCGACTGGCTGCTCGCCCGCCGCCCTGCACAGCAAACGGAGGCGCAGGCGTGATCGACCTTCCGCCTCATCTCGTGCGCGGCCTGCGGCTCAATACGGCCTTGTCGCAGCGTCACGCCGAGCGCGGGCAGGCGTTCGATCCCTGGCCCGTGATCAAGCTGTTCAACCCGGCCGGCGCGGCGACCTGGATTGCCACCGAGCTGCACGAGGACGGCGACGCCCTGTTCGGCCTCGCCGACCTCGGCTTCGGATGCCCGGAACTCGGCCGCTGCTGCCCTACTGTCAATCAGTTTGGCATGCCAAACTGATCTATTTCTGTCATACCAATGTGGTCAGCCGATTTTGGCGGACGCCAGGAAGCGCTCGCGGCTCTCCAATGCGCGCTGCTGAACTGCCTCGAGCGCCATTTTCTCCGTCGCATCGAGCATGGCAGCGATCAGGCGATGGAAGTGATCGCGCATGGCGGACCGGGCGGCTGCGGAATCGCGGGCGCGCAACGCCTCGAACACCGCGCGGTGCTCGGCGGTCCGCGTCTCCGCATCGTGGACGCAGACCGCTTCGTAGGTGGCCTTCACGTCGGGGATCTCTTCGCGCATCCGCCAGAGCGACTTGATCGTGTGAACCATCGCGGCGTTGTTCGATGCTTCCGCGATCGTCAGGTGGAACGCTTCGTCCGCCTCGTTCGCCGTGTCGTTGTCCGGTGAACCCATCTGTTCGATGAGTTCTTCCAGCCGCGCGATCGCCTCTTCCGTGATGTTGTGCGCGGCCAGCGCCGCCGCTTCGGATTCGATCAACAAGCGCGCCTCGGTGACTTCGAAGGCGCTCGCCTTCGGCAGGGTCACGCGGCTGGCTGGCTGGGTTTCGCTAACGTAAACGCCGGAGCCGGTCTTGATCTCCAGCCGGCCCACCGCCTGGAGCGCGATCTCGGCCTCGCGGATCGTGACCCTGCTGACCCCGAGGCGTTCGGCGAGTTCCCGCTCCCCGGGCAGCCGGGTCCCCGGAGGGAACGCCCCTTCGTCGATCAGTTCAGCGATCTGTTCCGCGACCGATTGGAAAAGCCTCTTACCGCTCATACTCACCTTCGCACGAATTGCCTGCAGGGTCTCCTACACCAATTGCCCTAAACAAATCGGCAAGCTTGTTCCAGTTGGAGCCGCACTAGAACCGCGCCCGAATCCCCGCATAATAGCGCGGACCATAGACATGAACGGCTCCGAAGTCGTTGATCGTGCCCCGATAATCTGTCCGCGGTTCATTGAAGAGATTGAGCCCCTCCACCGTCAGGCGCAGGTTTTCGTTCAGAGCGTAGGAAATACGCGCCTCGAAAACGCCCGCGTCGTCGACGTAGCGCACGCGGCCGGGCGTTCCGACGAACTGCTGGAAGTAGCGGCTGCGGTACTTGTACACACCCTGGAGCTGCAGCTTGCCGATCTTGTAGTAGGCCTGCGCCGACAGGACGTGCTTCGACAAGCCGAAGATTCCCGAGGGTGGGATCAATGCCTCGCTGGTCGAGGTCGTCAAGTCGTTGTTAACCGTCGTTATCGCGCCAAGCGTGTCGTCGTGAATTTCGAAATCGGAGTCGGCAAAGTTGTAGCTGAGCTTGAAACCGAGGCCGTCGAGCGGCTTGGGCAGATAGCTGAAGCGGTGCGCCGCGGTGACCTCGATCCCGTAGATCGTGCTCATCTCGTCGCTCGTATTGAGGGTGGTGACCAGCGTTTCGAGTTCCTCCCCGTCGACCACGAAGGTTTCGAACCGGCCGATCGTATCGAACCCGCCGTTGAAGCTCTTGTAGTATCCACCGATGGCCAGAATGGTGTCTTCATTGGGATACCATTCGATCGCGGCATCGAAATTCCACGAGAGCAGCGGATCGGTGAAGGGGTTGCCCGTCGCATTGGCGCTGCCGATCGCATCCTCCACTGAGTAGATCGGGCTGCCGTCATCGATCAGCGCATTGAATGTGCGGCCATAGCCAAGGGCGGAGGGATCCGGGCGTGAGAGCGCGCGGTAGACCGCGAAACGGGCGAGCAGGTCGGGCCGGAGTTCGCCCGTGATGTTGAAGCTAGGCAGAAACTCGGTGTACGATCCGCCCCCGCTGACGCCCGTCAGCGTGTTCGTATCCTCGACGATGTCGATCAACTCGCCGGTATCCGGAGCGTAGACTGCGGACAGCTGACCGCGGAAGCCGTTCGAGCGCACCTTGGTGTTGATGATGCGAAGACCGAAGTTTCCGCGAACCGGCAGGCCGATGTCCCCGTCGAAATTCGCCTGGAGGTAACCTGCCCAGGTCTTCTCGTTGACGTCGCTGTTCTGGATCGAATCGAATTCCCCCGTGGGATAGATCGGGATGCCGTCCTCGTCGAAATGCAGTTCGCCCGTCGGGTTGTTCGCTTCGAGTGTTCTAGCGAGGCAGAGCGCATCGAACGTCGCGAAGGTATTGGTGGTCGAGGTCACGTTGCCATCTGCATCGACCACCGTGATCAGCGGGTTGCCCCCGCTGACCGCGGACATGAAGCCACTTTCCGGGAACGGCGTGCGGCACTCCTGATTGGCGATGGCCAGCGCGTCGTTGCTGTAGATGTGTTCGAAGCGGCTCTTTCCAGCCGCGCCCGGAACGTCGCGATACTTCAGTTCCTGAAAGCGGACGCCGCCCTGGATGCTCGAGAGGAAACCGTCCATCTCGTACTCGAAATCGCCCCGTGCCGCGAAGACGCTGTTGTATCGATCCTGCTCCAGATCGGCCCGCAGGCGAGCGGAGTCGCGGTAGAGATCGTAATTGTTGACGTCGAAATCCTGCACCACGAAATTCAGCGTGTCCGAACCGTTCTGCCGGATGAGGTACGCCGTTTCCACGCGGTCGTTGTTGGGGTCGCCGTCGCTCTCGACCGCGAGCGGATACTGATCGGGATTGCCGAAGATATCGAGGCCGTCCCGGATCCTCATGCGGACCTGCACCGCTTCTTCGATACGATGGGTCTGCGAATAGGAAACGTCGCCTGAGAGGCGAAGCCGATCACTCGCCTGCACCGAGAGCGAGAGGCCGCCCCCGTAATACTCCTCGTCGCGCTCGAGATATTCGCTGTTGCTCTCGACGGAGGTCTCGCCGGTGAACTGGAACAGTTCGCCGTAAGGCCCGGTAATCAGGTCGTAATCGAGATGATTGCCGTCGCTGGCACCATCGACGCGGCGGCCTTCGGAGAAGTTGAGATCGTGCCGCTGCTCCCGGAACAGGCGCTTGGAGTACTGGAAGTCGGCATTGATATCGACGTCGGGGCTCGGCTGCCATTGCAGCGCTCCGAAGAAGGAATCGCGCGTATCGTCGGTGATGTTCTGGCGATACGAATAGCTGTTCCGCGCGATCACGAAGTCTTCGGCCCCGACCTGATCCGGCCGATCGGAATTGCAGTTCCCGTCGTCGAAGACGCCGCTCGAAGTGTCGCCGGTATCGTTCTTGCAGTAGTTGAGCGTGTTGCTGACGTTCGCTTCCTGCTCGGGATTGGTCGACTCGTTGTGCGAATAGCCGAGTGAAATGCCGAGCTCGCCCGCGCCGAGCTGGAACTGGTCGACGTAGCTTCCGGTCGCACGGAAGCCGATGTCTTGAAACCGCTGGTCTGCATCGATGTCGAGGTTGTCGGGGTTGATGTTGAGCTTCAGCTCACCTTGGATGCGGCGCTTGCCGTAATCGAGCGGCTTCACCGTCTCGAGCGCGATCTGCCCGGCCACACCGCCTTCGATCATGCTGGCCGACTGCGTCTTGTAGATTCCGACCTTGTTGAACAGTTCGGAGGGAAACTGGCTGAAATTGACCGACCGATCGCCGCTGCCGTTGGTCGCGATCCGCCCATTGATCACGGTCGAGCTGAGGAACGGGCCCAGGCCGCGAATGGCGATCTCGGTCGCGCCGCCCTGTTCGCGGTGAGAGCCGGCGCCGGTCAGGGTTTCCAGGGCCTCGCCGATCGACAGGGCAGGGAGGTCGCCGATCTCGTCCGCCACCAGCGCGTCGACGATCAGATCGTTGTTGCGCTTGGTGGCAATCGAATCCCGGATCGTTTCGCGAAGGCCGGTGACGACGATCGTGTCCTCGTCTGCCGCTTCCTCCGTTCCGGCGTCGCTATCCTGCGCATGAGCCGGAAAAGCCATGGCAGTGGTGCTCGCCAGAAGAATGGCGCCGAAAGAAATACGGCCGATGCCGAGCCTCGACCTCGCAGTGCGACGAGTCATTCGTCCCTCCCCAGAACTGTTGTCTATTTTGGGGAGGCAACATAGATCGGTCGACCAGTGTGTCAACAACTTAGGTATGTAGATTATTGCATGTTTGTCATGCCAATTACCTGGCGGGCAGATTTACGGAGGGATGCGGCGCGAAGTTACGACGCCGGCTTGTCGCCGGTTTCGGAAAGGTTTGGTCGCTGAGCCCCGCCGGGGGGCGGCAGCACCGCAGTTGCAGCAGCGTCTATTCGCCAGCGGCCTGTATCAGCCACTCACGGAAGGCTCGCATGGCGGGGGTATCCTGACGGGACATTGTCCGGGTGAGCCAGTATCCGCCGCAGTTCACTTCCGTCGGAAACGGGCGGACGAGTCGTTCGGCTGCCAGTTCGTTCTCGAACATTTGGGCCGGGGCCAGTGCTACGCCGCGCCCGGCCAGGGCGGGTGCTATCATCAACGCCGAACTGTCGAAAACCGGACCGCGGAGCGGAGGGCAGTCCAGCCCGACGGCGGCGAACCAGCGCGGCCATTCGTCCGCTCGATAAGAGCGAAGAAGGTTCTCCCGTCCCAGCGCCTCTGGTCCGTGCAATCGCTCAGCGATCATTGGCGTGCAGAGCGGCGTGAGTGCAGCCTCCATGATCCGTTCGGCATGCGTCCCGTGCCAGGCGCCGTCGCCGAAGCGAATCGCGAGGTCCAAACCTTCGCCAGCGAGATCGACCCGATTGTTGTTGGTCATCACCCGCAGGTCGATGTGCGGATGCGCCTGCGTAAAGCGGTCCAGCCGCTCGAGCAGCCATCCGACGGCGAACGTACCCACGACCCCGACCCTCAGCACTTCGGTCATTCGCCCGCCGGCGTAGCGATCAAGACTCGCACCGATGCGGTCGAAAGCGTCCCGCACGACCGGGACCAGCGCCTGTCCTTCGTCGGTCAGCATGATTCCGCGTGACAGACGGCGAAAAAGTGGGGTCCCGAGCCGGCGTTCCAGCAGGGCAACCTGGTGGCTCACCGCACCCTGGCTGACGCAGAGTTCATTCGCGGCGCGGGTGAAGTTCAAATGCCGGGCGGCCGCTTCGAAAGCGCGCAGCGCATTGAGAGGGAGTTGGGCTCGATCCATGGCTATTACATGAATGCAGCTCATGCCTCTGTCGAGAAATGATGCTTTGTCAGGTGCGGCGACCTTCTTCACCGGTGGGGCGGTCCAAGCCTGCCGAGGAGATGACGATGAAGCCGGTCATGAGTGTAATTGTGGTCTTGCTTGCGGCTGCCACGCCCGTTCAGGCCGAAAGCGACTCCCTTCTGAAGCCTATCGCCGCCGACCGCGCGCAGGAATGGCTGACACCGCAGCCGCCCGTGCGGATCTTCGGAAACACTTATCTGGTCGGCTTCGGCGGCCTGAACATCGCGCTTATCCGCACCAGTGACGGCCTCGTCCTTCTCGATGGCGGACTGCCGCAAGGCGTTCGCCGGATCGAGGCCAACATTCGCAGCCTCGGCTTCGAACCTGGCGATGTGAAGCTGATCCTCAGCACCGAGCCGCATTACGACCACTCGGGCGGGCTCGCGGCGCTGGCGCGCGACACCGGTGCGCCGGTAATCGCCAGCGCGGAGGCTGCGGAGGTGCTCCGCGCCGGAAAGAGCGGTCCCGATGACCCCCAAATGGCCTGGCTCCCACCGTTTCCACCTGTCGAGCACGTCCGCGCTGTCCGCGATAGAGAACGGCTCCAGGTCGGCGACGTCACGATTACGGCTCTCGCCACGCCTGGTCACACGCCCGGTTCAATGAGCTGGACATGGCGCTCCTGCGAGGCAGACCGCTGCGCCGACGTCGTATTCGCCTCCAGTCTCACTCCTCTCGCGGCCGAGAATTATCGGTTCTCGGCACCTGCGAACGAGACTGCTGTCTCGCGCTTTCGCGGAACCTTCCGGCGCTTGCGGTCGCTGTCCTGCGACATTTTGCTGACAACGCACCCGGCCGCGTCGGGGGGCGAAGCGAAACTGGCCCAGCTTCAGAAGAGCCGCGAACCGAACCCGTTTCTCGATCCTCGGGCCTGCGCGGCCTATGCCGATACCTACGAACAGGCCTTCACCAAGCGGCTTGCTGAGGAAGCCAGGGAAGGGCAGCCCCGACCCTGACGCGGAGAAAAGCCTACTTTTTCGGCTTGGAACTGCGCAGCTTGCCGCGGTGGGCGTTGAGGTCGAACACCTCGCCGGGGCCGCCGTCGTCGTTCTGGAGCAGGCCGAGGCGGCGGGCGACTTCCTGGTAGGCCTCCTCCTCGCCGCCGAGGTCGCGGCGGAAGCGGTCCTTGTCGAGCTTCTCGCCCGTCGTCATGTCCCACAGGCGGCAGCCGTCGGGGCTGATCTCGTCGGCCAGGATCAGGCGGCTGTAGTCGCCGTCCCACATGCGCCCGAACTCGAGCTTGAAGTCGACCAGGCGAATGTCGATCGCGGCGAACATGCCGCACAGGAAATCGTTGATCCGGATCGCCATGCTGGAGATGTCCTGCATCTCCTCGTTCGAGGCCCAGTTGAAGCAGGCGATGTGCTCCTCCGCAATCAGCGGATCGCCGAGGCCATCGTCCTTGTAATAGTACTCGATCAGCGTGTGCGGCAGCGGCTCGCCTTCCTCCAGCCCGAGGCGCTTGGAAATGCTGCCTGCCGCAACGTTGCGCACGACCACCTCGATCGGCACGATCTCCACCTGGCGCACGAGTTGCTCGCGCATGTTCAGCCGGCGGATGAAGTGTGTCGGAATGCCGATATGGGCGAGGCGGGTGAAGACATACTCGCTGATGCGGTTGTTGATCACGCCCTTGCCGTTGATCGTGCCCTTCTTCTGCGCGTTGAAGGCGGTCGCGTCGTCCTTGAAGTACTGGATCAGCGTGCCCGGCTCGGGCCCCTCGTAGAGGATCTTGGCCTTGCCTTCGTAGATCTGGCGGCGACGAGCCATCGGGAATTCCTTGCGCGCAAAATGACGGTGCCCCGGCGTACGAAGCAGGTCGGGCTTCGCATGAACCGGGGCAGGAAGCCGCCCATACTCCGATTGCCTGCCCAAGGCAATTGCAGCCCACCGGCCCCCGGTGCGGCAACCGCCTATCGCGCATCCGGGTTCCGATGATACACCGCATCGTGAATCGCCTCGCGCGCACGGGCGCTGAGGGAATGGGTACAATCCGTAGGTTGGATGGGCTGGTGAGCACTGTAACGACAAGGCGGCGCGAGGCGGCTGCTTACCGCGATGCGCGCGATGCCGGTGTGTGCCGCGTGAATCCTTGCGAGCGATGGGCTGGCTACGAGATGCCCGTTGATTAGTCGCACACCGGGAGAATACCTGCCTGATCCGAAGCGGCGGGCGCTGGCGATCGTCGCGGCGCTTGCCCTCGAACTGCTGCTGATTGCCCTGTTGCTCTCACTGGGCCTGCACGATCCGGGGCAGCCGGAGGCCGAGCCGACATTGGTGCGATTTCAGGCCAACTCCGCCTCTGAAAGTGCCGACGACAGCCCCGAGCCCGAGAGCGAAGCCACGCAGCAACCCGAGCCCGCCGAGCGTCCGCCGGCAGAGGCGGAGGCGGCGGTTCAGCCGTCGATTCAACCTCCACGCCCCACCGAACCGAGTCCGCCCATGCCGGCCGTGCAGGTGGCGCCGTCCTCGTTCGATCTGTCCAAAGTGGAGGCGCCTTCCTCCGCACCGCGCGCTCCGGCCAGCGGCCCGGCGATCGGACCGCCGGACACGGGCTCCAGCGGCGATACGCCGCGCGTCGGCACGGCGCCCAACGGGGAGCCGCTCTACGCCGCCTCATGGTATCGCGAGCCGCGTCCGGGCGAGCTTCGCGGATATCTCTCGACCGCAACCGGGCCGGGGTGGGGCCTGATCGCCTGCCGGACCGTGCCGGATTTCCGCGTCGAGGACTGCGTTGCGCTCGAGGAATATCCCACCGGCTCGAACATCAATCGGGCTGTTCTGGCTGCCGCCTGGCAATTCAGAGTGCGTCCCCCGCGGCTCGGCGGACAATACCAGGTGGGCACCTGGGTGCGGATCAGGATCGATTACGACCTGCAGCGCCGCTAGCCCGCGCCCGCAAAATACAGGCCGATCGGCCCGGTCATTCGAATGCCCCACACCTCACCAGTAGGGCACGACGCCATAGGTTCCGTAGTATCCGTAGATCGTCTCGCCATAGGTGCGGTGATCCGGACCGCCGAGCAGGCGGATTTCCGCCGCGTCGTAGTTCGGCGCCTCTTTCAGGATTTCTTCGTTCAAGGGCACGGTATAGCCCCCGCGCTCGAGATCGTAGTCGAGCAGCGGCCACGGCACCGGGTGGAGCTTGGCGCCAATGCCGAGAAATCCGCCGAACGACATGATCGCATATACGGTTTTGCCGCTGGCCTTCTCGATCGACAGATCGTCGACATGGCCAAGCTGGTTCCCGTCGCGGTCGAACACGGGCGTGCCGATGACGCGGCTGGACAGGATCAACGGATGATGGAGATCGCGGGGAGCGTCGTCTGCAGTCTGGTTCATGGGAGTGGTCTCCTGGCCTGGGCAGAATGGTCACACCGAAGAAACGCACGGCCCGACCGTTCGCTCCCAGGGCGGGGCAGGCCGGGACCTGTTCCGAACTGGGAACTTGTCCGGCTGGCCGCGCGCGAGCGTAGATGCTTGGCGGCACGCTGACCTGGCGATGACGCCGATCCGACCAATCCGCACGCTGTCGGACCGGTGATCCGTCGGCAACGGTCCTCGCGCCTTTCGCACCGCCAAATCGCATCGGCCGCACCTAGTCTGGCACGGGCCGACACAACGATGTCGGTCGTGAAAGGGGAGGGAATGGCATTGGGTCCGAATTGGGCGAAAGCATTCGCAGGAATCGCTTTGATGGCCGCTCCGCTGAGCGCGGAGCCCTCCGCGTCACCTTCGGATATTCTGACGTCGCAGACGGAGAACGTGGCGCTTACCCTCACCGAGGGTACCTGGATGAGCGTCGACGTCAGCCCTGACGGGCAAACACTCGTGTTCGACTTGCTCAACGACATTTACACCATGCCTGCAGCCGGGGGAGAGGCCAGGGCGATCTTGTCGGGCCCTGCGACCCAGCGCAGCCCCCAGTTCAGCCCGGACCGCCGCAAGATTCTCTATCTCAGCGACGCGACGGGCGCCGACAATATCTGGATCGCCAACCCGGATGGATCCGATCCGCGCCAGATCAGCTATGAAACGATGGACATGATCACGGCGCCCTCGTGGTCGCCCGACGGCAGCGCCATCGTCGCCACCAAGACGAGCGCGTCGGTGTTCGACATGCGTACGTCGGAGCTGATCCGCTTCAACGTAGGCGGCGGCGAGGAGCGGCAACTGGTCGCACCTCCTGAAAGCGGCAAGGATCTCCAGGAGCCGCGCTATTCGCCGGACGGACGGCATCTCTACTATACCGAGCGGGTCGGCGGGCTGCATTACGTCTACCTCAACCCGAACCTCAGCAATTTCGTCATCCGCCGGCACGACCTGCAGAGTGGCGACACGGTCGATCTGATTTCCGGTTTCGGGAGCGCGACCACGCCGCAGGTGTCACCCGACGGGTCGGTCATCGCTTTCATTCGCCGGGTCGGCGCCAAGACGGTCCTTTTCCGGTACGACGTCGCGACGGGCCGCCAGAACGCCGTCTACGACGGGCTCGCGCGCGACCTGCAGGCCGATTATCTTGCGCAGGAGCATTACTATCCCGCGTTCGACTGGTTTCCCGACAATCGGCACGTCGCGATCTGGGCCAAGGGCGAACTGATCAAGGTCGACATGGAAACAGGCGAGGCGACGGATATCCCGTTCCGCGCAACTGCCCGCCACGAAATTCATCCGGCTCTGCGTACCGAGCTCGATCTCGCACCCGACGAGGTGGACGTGAAGATCGTCCGGCAGATCGCGCCATCGCCGGAAGGTGACGAGCTTCTGTTCCGTGCACTGGGCCGCATCTGGCGCCAGAACCTCACCGGTAGCGAACCGCCGCGCCCCCTGACGGAGAGCGACGGCGCCCAGACCGATCCGAGATGGTCCGCCGACGGGCGCTGGATCGCCTATGTCGAATGGCACGACGAATCCGGCAGCACGCTCCACCTGCGCAGCGCCGATGGGAGCGAGGACAGGGTGGTCGCCCGCAGCGGCGGAATCATTGCCGAGCCGGTCTTTTCCAACAGAGGCGAACAGATCGCCTACCGCATCCTTGAGCCGGACGCTCAGATGGGCGGCGCTCACGACGTTCCGGGGCTGTACGCCGTCAGCGTAGACGGCAGGGAACCCCGCTACCTTGCACCTGCCGCTGGCGTGGCGCGCTTCTCACCCGACGATCGGCGCATCTATTACATGGGCCCGCCGGACTTCGAGAAGCGGCGTGCGGTGATCCTGCGCAGCATCCCGGCCGAGGGCGGCGATACGCAGGACCACGCCTATGCCGAGACGGCCGACACCGGCGACTTCACGCTCAGCCCCGATCTCGCGTGGATCGCCTTCAAGGAATTCCAGGAACTGCACGTGATGCCGTTCCGGCCGGGTGCGGAGCCGATTGCGATCACTGCGCGGAACAATCCCGCGGCGCGCCGCCTTACCCGCTCCGGCGGGTTCGAGCTGGCGTGGAGCGACAGTTCCGGACAGCTCTTCTGGACGCTTGGCCCTGATGTCTATGCGACACGGCCGGAAGCTGGCGGCACCGTCGAAACGGCTCTGCATTCGATCGAGCTCAGCGTTCCGGCCGACGTACCGCAGGGCAGCATAGCCTTCGTCAATGCACGCGTTCTGCCGATGACAGGCGGGGACGTGGTCATCGATAACGGCACGGTCGTGGTGGAAGGCAATCGCATCAAGGCCGTCGGGCCGGCGGAGAGCGTCGCGATACCGGATGCGGCCAAGGTATACGATCTCGGGGGCAAGACCCTCATGCCCGGCTTCTTCGACGCGCACGGCCATATCGATTGCTGCTACGGCACCGGCGCGATGCCGCAGAAGCACGCAGTCCGCTACGCGGCGCTCGCCTACGGTGTGACCACCAACTTCGATCCCTACGCCAACGAGCTGCCGAGCTACGAAACCGGCGAGATGACCATCGCCGGCCTGATGGTGAGCCCCCGCTGGCTGACCACCGGGAACGTCATCTACGGCCGTTCCGGCAAGCCCGATCGCGTCTTCAACCGGATCGAGAGCCTGGAAGATGCCCGCGCAGTGGTTCGCCGCAAGGCCGCCATCGGGGGGACGGTGCTCAAGAGCTACAAGCTCACCACGCGGGCGCAGAAACAGTGGCTACTGCAGGCCGCGGCGGAACAAGGTCTGATGGTCGACGCGGAGGGAGCCGGGCACTTCTACGACAACGTCGGCATGATCCTCGACGGATATACGAACCTGGAGCACAACCTGCCCGTCGCCACGTATTACGACGACCTGCTCCAGCTCTTCAAAAATTCTGGGATGTCCACCACGCCCACTCTCGTCGTCACGTTCGGCGAGCTGTTCGGGGAGAACTACATCTACCAGAACCAGGAGCCGTGGAAGGAACCGAAGGTCCGCACCTTCATCCCCGGGATCAACAACGCCTACAACCCGATACAGGGCCCGTCGGACGCGCCGCTCTACGTGCGGGCCATGCAGTCGATCCATCAGGCGGACGAGCTCTACGACGTCGGCTTCCGCGCGGTCGCGCGCTCGATCAAGCGGCTGGACGATGCCGGCGTGATCGTGAACGTTGGCTCCCACGGCCAGGCGGCGGGCATCGCTCTCCATTGGGAGATGCAGTTGCTCGCCGAAGGCGGAATGGAGCCAATGCGCATCCTGCGCGCCGCGACTATCGACGGTGCGACGACCTGGGGGCTGGATCATCAGCTCGGCTCGATCGAGCCCGGCAAGCTGGCGGATCTCATCGTGCTGGAGCGCGATCCGCTCGCCGACATCAGCAACACCAACAGCGTGATCTACACCATGGTCAACGGGCGTCTCTACGACTCCGCGACCATGAACGAAATCGGCAATCACGACCGGCCGCGCACCAAGTTCTACTGGGAGATGAGCGATCAACATGGAACGGACTGGAACCCGGCCTGGGCTGGAAGCGCGCGCCAGCGCTAAGCGTTTCGCAGTGACCCTCACTGCGGCGTCCCTGCTCCTCGTCGCGGCGGCACCCGACGGCGAGGCGCAGCGCTCGGAGCTTGTGCCGGAGATGGTCTCGATCCCCGGCGGGAGCTTCGCCATGGGCGCGACCGTCGACCGCGGCTATGGACCGATCGACGGCCCGACGCACGAAGTCGCCATCGCTCCGTTCCAACTGGCGGCGCACGAAGTCACGGTGGGGGATTTCCGCACGTTCACGGAGGAGACCGGCTATGTCACCGCGGGAAAGTGCAACGTCTACGACGAAGGCACCAGTTGGCACATCAACCCCGACCGAAACTGGCGGACGCCGGGGTTCGCGCAGGGGGATGACCACCCCGTGCTCTGCGTCAGCTGGCGCGACACCCAAGCCTATATCGAGTGGCTGAACGCCAGGACCGGCAAGCAATACCGCCTGCCAAGCGAGGCGGAATGGGAATACGTCGCCACGCTGGCCGATCTCGGCAACGCTCGCAGCGGCGGCGAGGGCGTAACCCACGAACTGGCGAATATCGGGAAGGTGGAATGCTGCGGCGGCAAGGCCGAAGGCCGCGACGTCTGGATCGAGACGGCGCCGGTCGGCAGCTTTCCGGCCGACCGACTGGGGCTCCATGACATCCGCGGCAACGTCTGGGAATGGCAGGCCGACTGCTATCACGAGAACTACGTCGATGCCCCGGTCGACGGCTCCGCGCGAAGCGAGTGCCCGACGCCGGACTACCACGTGATCCGCGGCGGTTCCTACGGCGATGCCGGCGAGTTTCTGGAGGAGCGCTTCCGGCTCCGCGGGCCGGAAGATCAGGGCTATTTCACCGTCGGTTTCCGACTCGCGCATTCGGTGGAGTGAAGCCGACCGCGTTCCCTCCCTAGCGGCAGCCGCAGTCAATCCATCAATTGAACCGCAAGCCATTCCGCGAAGTCCGCAGCGGCGGACTTGTGACCGGTTTCCGGGAGGACGACGTAATAAGCGCTGCCCGTGCTCACCTCGAGATCGAAAAGGGTGATCAGCTTTCCCTCCTCGATCTGCTCCGCCGCGAACATCTCCGGGAGGAGCGCCACCCCTAGACCAGCTGCGGCACTGGCGACGGCCATGCCGAACTGGTCGTAGACCGGACCGCGAAAGGCACTGTCTCCCGGAAGACCGGCTTTCGCGTGCCACTCGGCCCATGCGGCCGGGCGCGTCCTGAGATGAATCAAGGTCGCGCCCGCTAGGTCGGCAGGTGAAGTGATCGCTTTGGAATGCCGGTATTCGGGGCTGCACATCGGGATCATCGTCTCATTCATAAGCCGCCTCAGCGTTCCGCCGGGCCAGGCCGGATCGCCATGATGGATCGCGACGTCGAACGGCTCGGCTTCGAACGAGAACGGACGCAGCCGTGACGCGAGGTTGACGGTCACATGCGGCCGCATCGCCTGAAAGAGCGGCAGCCGCGGCGCCAACCAGTGGATGCCGAAGGTGGGAAGAGTCGCGACATGGAGCGTCTGCTCGACGGGGTTCGCGGACATGGCCTGGCGCGTGGCGGCATTGAGCTGTCCGAGCAGAGCGCGCGCCTGGTCCTGATAATCGCGGCCGACCGGCGTCAGCACCACGCGCTGGCGGACGCGCTTGAACAACGGCGTGCGCAGGCGCTGCTCGAGCGCCGCGACGGCCCGGCTGACCGCGCCCTGCGTCAGGTTCAGCTCCGCCGCGGCCCCGGTGAAGCTCATGTGCCGCGCGGCCGCCTCGAACGCCACGAGCTCGTGCATCTGCGGCATCTGCCGGCGGGGCGTGGTGTCGGGTGCTTCCATGAAAGATCATTACCAGTACGCATGATATGATGGCAAGATTTCGGTTTCGCTCCGGCATGCTCTCAGGCTTTCTCAAGGGAAGATTCAGATGGCAGGAGTAACGAGAATGGCGGAATTGGCGACGTTCCAGTGGGACGATCCATTCGATCTGGAATCGCAGATCACTGGCGAGGAATGTCTGATCCGTGACACGGCGCGTGATTACTGCCAATCATCACTGATGCCGCGTGTTCTGCTTGCCGCGCGGCACGAGAAATTGGACAGGGAGATCATGACCGAAATGGGCGCCCTGGGCCTTCTCGGTGCGACGCTTCCCGAAGCCTATGGCGGCGCAGAGGCGGGGCATGTGGCCTACGGCCTTATCGCGCGCGAGGTGGAGCGCGTGGACTCGGGCTATCGCTCCGCGATGAGCGTCCAATCGTCGCTCGTCATGCATCCGATCTACGCATACGGAGACGACGCTCAGCGCTCCAGGTACCTGCCCGAGCTTGCAGCTGGGCGCCTGATTGGCTGCTTCGGCCTGACCGAACCCGATCACGGCTCGGATCCGGACGGCATGCGCACGCGCGCGGACCGGGCGGACGGCGGCTATCGCCTCAACGGCAGCAAGATGTGGATCACCAATAGCCCGATCGCCGACATTGCGGTGGTATGGGCAAAGCTGGACGGGGTGATCCGCGGCTTTATCGTCGAAGCGGGCGCCAACGGTTATTCCGCGCCAAAGATCGAGGGCAAGCTCGCGTTGCGGGCTTCCGTGACCGGCGAAATCGTCCTCGACGACGTCTTCGTTCCCGAGACCGCACTCCTCCCGAATGCGCAAGGGCTGGGCGGGCCGTTCGGCTGCCTCAACAAGGCGCGCTACGGGATTTCGTGGGGGGCGCTGGGCGCCGCGGAGTTCTGCTGGCACGCCGCGCGCCAGTATGCGCTCGACCGCAAGCAGTTCGGCCAACCCCTGGCAGCGACCCAACTCATCCAGCGCAAGCTGGTGGAGATGCAGGTGGAGATCACGCTGGGCCTTCAGGCCTGCCTGCGAGTGGGGCGCCTGCTGGACGAGGGGCGCTGCCCGGTCGCGAACATCTCGATCGTCAAGCGCAACAGTTGCGGGAAGGCGCTCGCCATTGCCCGTGAAGCGCGCGATATCCACGGCGGGAACGGAATTTCGGACGAGTTTCACGTGATGCGCCACGCTTGCAATCTGGAAGCGGTCAATACCTACGAAGGAACCCACGACATCCACGCGCTGATCCTCGGCCGGGCGCAGACGGGGCTTGCAGCCTTTGCCTGAGAACATCGCACCCGCACGGGCGCTCGAGGGCGTTCGCGTCCTCGATCTCAGCCGCGTCCTTGCCGGCCCCTGGGCCACGCAGCTCCTGGCCGACCTCGGCGCGGACGTGATCAAGATCGAGCGGCCCGGCACCGGGGACGACACCCGGGGATGGGGGCCGCCATGGTTCTCCGGCGAGGAGGGTAGCAGGGAAGCGGCGTACTTCACCTGCGCCAACCGCGGCAAGCGATCGCTCGCGGTCGATATCAGCGATGCGGAGGGGGCGGCCTTCGTTGCCTCTCTGGCCGAAGAGGCCGACGTGCTGGTCGAGAACTTCAAAGTGGGCGCGCTGGCGCGATACGGGCTCGACTACGCGGCGCTGTCGGCACGCAATCCGCGCCTCGTCTATTGCTCGATCTCGGGGTTCGGGCAGGACGGGCCCTACGCGAGCCTTCCCGGATACGACTTCATCATCCAGGCCATGGGCGGTCTCATGAGCGTCACCGGGGAGCGTGACGGACCGCCGATGAAGGCGGGCGTGGCGCTGACCGACATCCTGACCGGCCTCTACGCCTGCAACGGCATTCTGGCCGCGCTCCATCAACGGTCCAGCACGGGGCGAGGGCAATGGGTGGAGACCTCGCTTCTCGACGTTCAAGTGGCCGCACTCGCCAATCAGGTCGCAGCCTATCTCGCCCAAGGCCTAGATCCGCAGAGGCACGGCAACGCTCACCCCAGTATCGTTCCCTACCAGGCGTTCGAAACCTCGACCCGGACGATCGCGCTGGCGGTGGGGAACGACACGCAGTTCCGGCAGCTTTGTGCGCTCCTGGGGCGTGAAGACCTTGGCCGTGACCCTGCATATGCAACGAACGCTGGGCGTGTAGCCGGGCGCGACACCCTGATTCCCACACTTCAGGCGGAATTCCTGAATCGCACCGCCGACGAATGGATCGAGGCCCTGCGTGCGGCAGGTATTCCGGCTGGCCCCGTCAATACGGTCGGCGACGTATTTGCCGATCCGCACGTGCAAGCTCGGGAAATCCGCAAGGAGATGCCGCACGCCGCTCTCGGATCGGTTCCCGGCGTTGCCTGTCCGGTGCGCCTCTCAGATTCTCCGCCGCGCGACGATCTCGGACCGCCGGTGCTGGACGAGCACGGCGCGACTATCCGTGCTCTCGGATGGGGTGCGCGAAGCCGGCCCGCGTCAGAAAGTGAAGAGAGCGTTCAGGCGCAGCCGTGAGAGCCAGTCGTCCGGATCTTCGGTGCCCGCGTAGAGCGGGTCGTCGGGCTGGTAGAGATAGAGCGTCGCGTTGAGGATCAGGTCCTTGCGATAGGCATAGTCCGCGGTGAGCGAGTGCAGCCGGTAGTTCGTCGCGAGGTTGATATTATCGTGCGAGAACGCGGCGAAGACCGCGTCGGCTTCGGCCTGGGAATAGCTGTAGCCGAACCGCCAGTCGCCGGCCTCGCTCGACCTGCCAAGGGCAAGGGCGACGCTATAACCGCTACCGGCGGCGGTCGCGGCGCCGAGATTCTTCACGTAGTCCGCGGTGAGAGCGATCGGCCAGCGCGCGCCCCACGGCCGAACGCTGACCTCCGCGATCACGTCGATGAGGTCGAAGTCCGACAGGTAGTGGCCGTCCGGGCCCAGCAGGTTGCCGCGGAAGTCGCCTGCATCGGCCGTGGCGATGCTACCGAGACGATAGTCGTAATAGGCGGCGGCAAGCGCCCCCGACCACATCGAGCCACCGGCAGCAAGCTCAATCTGCCCGCCGGTCATCGTGCTGTCGGGGCCGGTGACGGAGCGATCGATGGGGAAGTAGATTCCGGCCGCGCCGAGCGAGACGCCGGACGACAGGGGAACGCGGTACCGCGCGGCGATGCCCTGCGGGCTTACGTCGCCGTCCCAGACAAGGTCGGTCCGGCGAAACACCTGGGGAATCTTGCCGCCCCAGATGTCCAAACCACCGCGGGTGATGTGCGCGTAAGCCTGATCCAGACTGACTTCGAGATCGTCGTCGAAATTCCCCAGCGTAACGTCAGTCGTATTCGGATCGTCCTGACTGCCGGTGACGAGTTGACCGCCGAATTCGAGCCAGTCGTTGACCTGGTACGCTGCGCGCAGGCGGGCGCGGAGAACACCGCGGCCATCGCCGGGAGCGTCGTTGTCGCTCCCGTTATGCTCGTAACGCAGGCGCAGGTCGCCGGAGATGCTGAGCGCCGAAGATCGGGCGGGCGCTGTCGGCGTGGCGGCGGCAACAGGAGGGGTTTGGGAAACCTCGCTTGCCGCCGGCACCGCTGAGGTGCCGTTTTGGGGAACGGCCGAGGCTTCGGCCAGCGGCCGTCCTTCAATGGCCGTCAGAAGCCGCTCCTCGAGCTGCCGAATGCGCGCGTCCTGTGCTTCCAGGCGGGCCTCCAGCTCCGTTATGCGCGCGTCCTTGTCGGTCTCGCTCTGCGCCAGGACGGGAGCGGTCACGAACGTCGTCGCGAGCAGAGCGGCGGCGAATTTCAGTCGCATGCTTGCATCCTTTCGTTTGTCGTGCCCTGCAGGCGGCGCCTGCGGCTCGGAAGGGCGTCGGGGGGCGAGCGGCAGGGAGCTACCGTGCGGAGAGGCCGCCCATCGTGAAGTATTTGAGCTCGAGGAACTCATCCAAACCGTACTTCGAGCCTTCGCGGCCGATGCCCGATTCCTTGACCCCGCCGAACGGTGCGGCTTCGCTCGAAATGATCCCTTCGTTGAGGCCGATCATCCCGTATTCGAGCTGCTCGGCCA
Source organism: Pelagerythrobacter aerophilus (assembly GCF_003581645.1). Lineage (GTDB taxonomy): Bacteria > Pseudomonadota > Alphaproteobacteria > Sphingomonadales > Sphingomonadaceae > Pelagerythrobacter > Pelagerythrobacter aerophilus. The sequence goes on from NZ_QXFK01000014.1 coordinate 62,304, forward strand.
CGCGCCACGCGCGCCCGAGATCGCGAGTCCAGAAGTAGGCGGCGAGGCCGTAGGGCGTATCATTTGCCCGTGCGATGACCTGTTCCTCCGTCTTGAACGGCATGATCGGTGCGATCGGGCCGAAGATCTCCGCACTTGCGATCTCCATCGAAGCATCGACGCCAGCAAGGATCGTCGGCGCGTAGAAATTGCCACCCAGCGCATGTCCGCCGCCGCCGATCACACAATGCGCGCCTTTCGCCAGCGCATCGCGCACCAGCCCGTCCACCTTCTCTCTGGCGGCCGAATTGATCAGCGGGCCGATCGCGTTTCCGCCCGCCATTCCATCGCCCACCGGCAGCGCTTCGACTGCAGCGGCGAAGCGAGCGGCGAACTCCTCGGCGATGCCGGCCTGAACGAACAGCCGATTGGCACAGACGCAGGTCTGCCCGGCGTTGCGGAACTTCGACTGGATCGCGCCTGCGACTGCCGCGTCGATGCCCGCATCGTCGAAGACGATGAACGGGGCGTTCCCGCCGAGTTCGAGCGAGAGCTTCTTCACCGTGTCCGCGCATTGCGCCATCAGCAGCTTGCCGACGCGCGTGGATCCCGTGAAGGATAGCTTCCGGACGTCCGGACTGTCCGTCAGCACCCGAGCGACGGGCTCCGCCCGGGCGGCGGTAACGACTTCCAGAACGCCCTCGGGAAAGCCGGCGTCCCGCGCGAGCGCTGCCAGGGCCAGGGCGCTCAAAGGGGTATCCTCGGCCGGCTTCAGAACGATGGTGCAGCCCGCGGCGAGGGCAGGCGCAACCTTCCGGGTCACCATGCCGACCGGAAAGTTCCACGGCGTAATGGCCCCGACGACGCCGATGGGCTGGCGCAGCACGAGCAGGCGGCGGCCCGGCGCATTTGAGGGGATGATGTCGCCGTAGGCGCGCTTGCCTTCTTCGGCGAACCACTCGACGAAGCTCGCTCCATAGACGATCTCGCCCATCGCCTCTGCGATAGGCTTGCCCTGCTCGCGCGTCAGCAGCGTGGCGAGTGCCTCCTGATTGTCGAGGATCAGGTCGTGCCAGCGGCGCAGGATAGCGGCGCGCTCCTTGGCGGTCTTCGCTGCCCAGGCCGGAAGCGCCTCCTTGGCCCTGCTGACAGCCCGGGCGGCATCGTCGGCGTCCATGTCCGCCACATCCGCAATATGCGCACCGGTAGCCGGATTGCTGACCGGAAAACGCGCGGCGATACCGTCCCCCGGAGCAATCCGGGCGAGGAGATCCGTATCCTTTGCCCGGTCCATGTTCGTCATCACGTTCATCGGCCAGCTCCCCGCTACAAAAGTCCGTGGGCGGCGGCGGTCTTGTCGAGGCCGATCTTGGTCTTCTCGATCATCTCGTCGATCTCGGAGTGTCCGATCGTGAGCGGCGGGCAGGCGACCATCGTGTGGCCCACGGCGCGGAGGATGAGGTTCTCCCCGATGCAGTGCTCCCGGCATTCGATCGCCGGCTGCTCGGTGGGCGCGAAGAACTCGCGGCTGACCTTGTCGCGCACCAGTTGGAGGCCCGCGATCAGGCTGACGCCGCGCAGCTCTCCGACGATCGGGTGCGAATCCGCCAGTTGCTGCAACGAGTCCCGGAAGTAGGGCGCCGTCTCCTCGCGCACCTTCTCGATTAGACCTTCGCGCTCGATGATGTCGATATTGGCGAGTGCGACCGCGCAGGATACCGGATGTCCTGAATACGTGTAGCCGTGCGATATGACGCCGCCGCCGTTGATGGCGTCGCTCACGCGCTTGTTCATGGCGACCGCGGCAATCGGAAGGTATCCGGAGGAAAGACCCTTCGCCATCGGCATCAGGTCGGGCTCGATCCCGTACGTGTCCGATCCGAACCAGTTGCCCGTGCGGCCGAACCCGCAGATCACCTCGTCCGCCACCAGCAGGACGTCGTATTTTTTGCAGATGCGCTGGATCTCGGGCCAGTAGGTGGAGGGCGGATCGATGACGCCGCCTGCGCCCTGAACGGGCTCCCCGACGAAGGCCGCGACGTTCTCGGCGCCGAGTTCCAGAATCTTGGTCTCGAGTGCGCGCGCCGCTTCGAGCCCGAATTCGTCGGGCGTCTTGCCCTGACCGTGCCGGTACCAGTGCGGTTCGATGATGTGTTCGAAGCCGGGCAGGAGCGACTGGCCCATCGCATGCATCGGGGCCATGCCGCCGAGGCTCGTGGCGGCCAGCGTACTGCCGTGATAGCCGAGGGTGCGGCCGATGAAGACGTTCTTGCTCGGCTGGCCCTGGACTTCCCAGAAGTGACGCACGAGTCTGATGATCGTGTCGTTCGCCTCAGAACCCGAGTTGGCGAAGAAGAAGTAGTCGAGCCCTGCCGGCGTCAGTTCCGAAAGGCGGCGGGCGAGCCGGATCTGGGTCGGCGTCGAGCTCGAGAAGAACGTGTTGTAGTAGGGCAGCGTCGCCATCTGTTTCGATGCAGCGTCGACCAGCTCCTGGCGGCCATAGCCGACATTCACGCACCACAGGCCCGCCATCGTGTCGAGTATCTTGTTGCCGTCGCTGTCCCAGATGTAGCAGCCGTCGGCGTGGGTGAAGACGCGAACACCTTGTTCGCCAAGCACTTTTGGATCGGTGAAGGGATGCAGATGGTGCTCACGGTCCAGCGCCTGCCATTCGGCGGTGGTGGTGGTAATCTGCTCCATCTCGAACTCCCATTCCTTCGGTTCCCGTTCGGGGTATGCCGCTCGGATGGGAGGCATCAGATGATTAAATCGCCAGTGCCGGTGCGCGGGGCGCACCGCTGGATCAGTTCTCCTCGGCTGCCCGCTCGTTGTCCCGCATGAGGGCCGCAATCGCCTGATCGCCGAACCAGCCACGGGCTTCGAGGGCGTCGATTACCCTCATGCGGTCGCCGGCAGGGTGGGTCTGGCTCAGTTTGGTGACCCCTTCGATACGGTCGATTGCGATGCGGAACGACCGGATGTGGGGCAAGAGCGCATCGACGCGACCTTCGGGCGCTTGCGCCATCGTCCAAGGGGAACTGTGCCCCTGCTCGACCATCTCGGTCACGCGATCGAGCAACCGCAACTGGGTGTCGTCGTCATCGATCGGATCGAGAGTCCCCCGGACATGCGCGGTGACATAGTTCCATGTCGGCACTGTCGGGCGCTCGTGGTACCAACTCGCGGAGATATAGGCGTGCGGCCCGGCAAACACCGCCAGTGCGGTATCGCCGGCTTGCAGTGCCCGCGCGTGCGGATTGTTGCGGGCCATATGTCCGATCAGCCGCATTTCCCCGGGATCGTCGGTCTCGAAATAGATCGGAACGGACGTCGCCCAAGGACCGGTTTCGCCAGTCGTGATCAGAAGCGCGAACGGATGCTCGCGCACGATCTGTCGCGGATCGTCCGCGGCATAGGCCTTGGGTGCGTAGAGGCGGCGTTCGTCGTTCATAATTCAGGTCCCTCCCGATCAATTGCCTTCATCATGTCCACCGCGGCGGGCGCAGACAGATGCCGAATGTGCGCGCACCGGTGCGGAAGGGGCACCGAGGATACGGCGCCGGTAGTGGTGACCCGGCCTCACCGGCCGAGGATGGCTTTCGCACCGGATCATCGGTGCGTCCTCCGATAGACATCACCGCATGGATCATGAAGCCGGGGAGTGTGAAGCGTTGGGGGAAGTAATCACGAGTGCCGATGGAAGTGGGCAGCCCCTGGCTTCGATTGAGCAGGCTTATGCCGGCAAGCTGATGCCTGATGAGCAGGTGCACCTGTTCCGCAACACGCACCGCGTCTTTCCCTGCCGGCGCATTTCGCGCGGCGACGGTCCGGTCCGGGACTTGCCGCGGGAGGTCGATGTCGTCGAGGACTTTCCGGTAAGGGCCGGCGAGCAGGAGTTCGATCTCTACGACTACGTCTCGCGCAACCGGCTCGTCGGACTGCTCATGCTCAAGGACGGGAAGGTCGTTCACGAACGCTACGAACTCGGGATCGACGCCGGTACCCGGTGGATGTCGATGTCGATGGCGAAATCCGTAAGCACGCTTCTGATCGGCATCGCCATCCGCGACGGATTCATCGGCAGTGTCGACGATCCTCTGACGGATTATCTGCCCGAGCTGCGGGGAAGCGGTTACGACGGCGTCTCGATCCGCCATCTGATGCAGATGACCTCGGGCGTCGAATGGGACGACACCCATACCGACCCCAACTCGCACCGGCGCCACATGCTGGCCCTGCAGGTCGGACAGCAGCCCGACGCCATTCTGAAATACATGGCGAGCCTCCCGCGCGTCGCGGAGCCCGGCACGCGCTGGAACTACAGCACCGGTGAAACCCACGTCGTAGGGGCGCTGGTCAAGGCGGCGACGGGGCGCTGGCTGGCGGACTACCTTTCGGAAAAATTCTGGTCGCGGCTCGGCATGGATGCCGATGCCGAATGGTGGCTCGAAGCGCCCGACGGCCTCGAAGTCGCCGGCAGCGGCATCTGCGCCACGCTCCGCGACTATGCGCGGCTCGGCCTCTTCGCGATGAACGACGGCCGGATCGGGGACGAGCAGGTACTGCCCGCGGGCTGGATCGAGGAATCCACCGCACCGCGCGAAGCAGGCGGGGAGCCCCTGAACTACGGCTACATGTGGTGGCCGGTCCCCGATGCGAAAGGATCGTTCGCGGACGGCGCGTTCAGCGCTCGCGGAATCTTCGGACAGTATATCTACGTCAATCCCGCCGAACGGGTGGTGCTGACGGTGCTCAGCTCGCGGTCCAAACCTAAGTTCGCCGAAGCCATACTGGACAACCACTTCTTCAATTCGGCTGTCGAGGCGCTGCGCTGACCGGTCAGGCGGCGGATTTCAACGCCGGGTAATCGGCTGCCAGGGCGGAGGTGACCCATTGCCTGAAGCGTCTGAGCAGTGGATCGTTCCAGCGATCGCGGCGCGCGTAGAGCGTATAGCGACCGAGCCGTGGCGCGAACTGCAGATTGTCCTTGCCTATGTCGATCAGGGATCCTGATTGAAGATCGGCTCCGGCCGTCACTGGATTGGCTAGGGCGATGCCTCGCCCATGCCGCGCTGCGTCGAGCGTGAGATGTCCTTCCCACAGGCGCGCTCCGGTGAGGCCGGAGCTGTCCTCCACGCCGTAGGAAGCGAGCCACTTGGCCCAGGTCTGGAAGCTGTCTTCGTGAAGCAGCCGGTGCTGAAGAAGGTCTTCCGGCGTCTTCGGAGTCTGGGTGCTGCCAAGATAGCCGGGACTCGCCACCGCAATGATCGGCGCCTCCACCAGAATCTGGCGCCTGAGCAACGGCAGCAGTTCCGGTTCCGGTTCATAGGTCGCGTGGAAGCGGACGTCGATATCCGCCTCGTGCGCGGCGAAATCCGGGCTGTGGTCGGTCGGGCGGAGGACGATGTCGGCGGCGTCGTTGCGCCGCTCGAACTGTTCGAGGCGGCTCGACAGCCAGTGCAGTGCGAAGCCCGAGGTGCTCCAGATATGAAGCCGCCGGTGGTGGCCCTCGCTCATCAGATCAAGCGTGGCGTGCGCCAGCATATCCATCGCGGCCGACACCCGCCCGTGATAGTCGCGGCCCCGTTCGGTGAGCGCGATGCCGTATGGTGTGCGCTCTACCAGTTGCACGCCGGCCCAGGATTCGATCGCGCGGAGATGGCGGCTGATCACGGCGTGATCGCGGTCCAGCCATTGCGCCGCCCGTCTGACGCCGCCCAGCCGCGCAACGGCATCGAAGGCCCGCAGCGCCTCGAACGGGGGCAGAGCCTTCCGCGAAGGTGGGTTATCGGATCGTGGAGCCGGAGGCTGGTTGTCCGCCATTCAAATCCTTCGTGCGCTCGCGAGAATGAATTGCCTATCATTCGGTGCCGCGACGGACGGGTCAAGAGGGGCAACCCGAATGCGTGGCGGTGCTGCATCTGCACCACACCTCCCAGCCTTGGCATCTGGCGGCCTGCGCAGACCAATGGTCCAGCACGGCATCGGCCCCGAACTGTCGCAGTCGGGAGCCAACGGTCCCTCCATCTTCCCGACCACGACCACCGCGGTCGTCTATGGCTTCGAAGCCGAACGTTGGGGCGCGAGGGTGGGCGCCTTCAATGCGGTCGCCGGCGATCCGGCGAACCCGAAAAAGACGGTCTTGCCCTTCCCGGGTGAGGACGGATTGCTGCTGATTGCCGAGGTCGAACATCGGTCCGGAAGTGTGCGGACCTACGCCGGCCTCTGGGCATACAGCACGGCTTCGCCTGACCTCCTGCACCCGGCTGACGCGGCCGGCGATCGGTGGCGCAGTCGTGGGGCTTACGCTGCTATGGAAACGACGCTCGCAACGACGCACACCGGCGAAAAGCTCGAATCATGGGTTCGGGTTGGCGTTGCCAATGAGGATGTCCTCCCGGTCGCGACCTACTTGGGCGGCGGAGTTCGCTACGGCACCGAGGGCCGGGGCATCGGCTTCGCCATTGCCCATGCGCGCCTCGGCGATCCCGCGATCGAAGCCGCAGCGATCAGCGGCTACGGGGCTCAGCGGGTGGAGACCAACTTCGAACTCAGCTACGCTCATGCGCTGACGCCGACAGTGACCATTCAGCCGGATATTCAGTACGTGCGCAATCCGGGTTGGGATCCGGCCCTCGACGACGCGCTGGTCATTGGTCTGCGGCTGAGCGCCGGCTTTCGCTGACGCGGCGGGCACGCCTCTGCCAGCTCAATACGCCAAGGACGATCATCGTCACCAGCCAGCATCCGACCGCGAGATTGAGCAATCGGCCGGGGACGGCGCTGATCTGGCCCGTGTGAATCGGGTAGAGCCATTCGATCAGCCGGCGCGCGGGCTTGCTCGACCGCGCGTCATGGTCGCCGAGGATGCTGCCGTCGACGGAGGATACCCATACGGTCGTCGCCCCGAACTGCCGGGGGATCTCGCCATCCGCGCGCAGCCTGATCCGGTACCAGGGCGCGTCCTCCGCAGGCATCGACAGCGCCGTGAGTTCTCCTCCCGGATAGCGGGCGAGGGCGCGTGCCATCGCCTCGCCCGGAGCGACGGCGACTGGACCAGGCGGGGCCGCTATCGGATCGGCCAGGCCACCGTCCACAGCGCTTTCTATCGAGTCCAGAAAGGCGAGCTGGATACCCGCCGCGACCATGAGCGCCGCGGGCGCGCCCACCCACAAACCCAGCAACCGATGCCAGCCCGTGATACGGGCTGAGCGTGGTCCCCTAGGCCGAGTGGTCAGCGCGCGCCGGAAGTTTCTCGCAGGCCAGGCCGCGGTGAGACCCAGCACGATGTTGCTGAAGAGCAGCAGGCCGCTGATTCCGATCAGTACCGTGCCCGTGCTCCCGAGCAGGAGCGACTTGTGGAATAGCGTCAGCGTCTCGAACACGGCGCCGTCGGAAAATTTCTCGCGATCCGGCCTGTCGCGGAGCACCTCGCCGCCGCCATCTACGCGAATGGTCCGATCGCCGTCGGGGGCGGAGACGTAGATGTCGTATTGGCCCGGGATGCCTCCGGTCGCCCACATGCCGCTGACGTCCAGTCCGCCGCGCTCAACCGTCTCGATCCTCTCGCCCAGCGCTTCGACGCTGGTTCCGGTGGCGACGCCGCTCAGCCACCAATCGTCCAGCTCCGCCCGAAACGAAATCGCAATGCCACTGAGAGCCTGAAGCAGCCAGAAGACGGCGGCCGCGAGGCTCAGGTACTTGTGCACGCGCCGGGCGCTTGTGCGGACTGCCGCCATTGTGCTTCATCCCCTCCTCGGTTCGGACGGGGACAAAGTGAGCTTCGGCCAGCCTCGCGCCAGATGCGAATGAGGGTGGCGGTGGTGACTTCGCCGCAACAGGGGATGCTTCGAACGCGCCTGTCTGTGCCGAAGCGCCTGTGTTGCATTTCCCTGTGCGGCCGCTGATCGAAAAGGGCAAAGGGGTGCTTGTGGGGAGGGGAAGAATGAAAGTTGCCTGGTTGGGGCTGGTACTTGCCCTGGCGCTTGCCCCCTGTGCGTCCAGTGCGCCCGTTTCTGCCGAGCCGTCGTCGCCGGCGAGCCCGCCCTACGGGGACGTGAATATCACGGTCTCCGAGGGCACTTGGATGAGCGTCGACGTCAGTCCCGACGGGAAGACGATCGCCTTCGATCTCCTTAACGACATTTACGTCATGCCCGCGACCGGCGGCGAGGCGCAGCTCGTCCATGGCGGTCCGGCGATGCAGCGCAGCCCCCGTTTCAGCCCCGATGGCGAGCGGCTGCTGTACCTCAGTGACGAGGACGGGGCGGACAATATCTGGACGTCCCGCGTGGATGGGGCCGACGCCCGCCAGATCTCGCGCGAGACGACGCTCGCAGTCACCGGTCCGGCCTGGAGCGTGGACGGCGAGAGCGTCGCTGCCGCCCGGATGTTCGACAGCGCGGACAAGCTACACGCGTCGGAGCTTCGCCTTTACGACGTCGCCACGGGCGACGATGAGCAACTCGTCGCTGCCCCCGCCAACGGCGAGAACGTGCACGAACCGGCTTTCGGGCGCGACGGCCGCTGGCTGTACTACACCGAGAAGGTATCCGCCCCGACAGCGTCGGTCGTCTATGTGGATGCGAACCATATCAACTACGCGATCAAGCGCCGCGATCTTCGCACCGGTTCGGTAGAGGAAGTGGTGAAGGGGTTCGGCAGCGCTACGAGCCCCGTCGTTTCGCCCGACGGGCGCAAGCTCGCCTTCTTGAGGCGCGTCAAGACGGACACCGTGCTCTTCCTCTACGATCTGGAAACGCGCGAGCAGTGGCCGGTATTCGCCGGTCTCGATCGCGACGATCAGGCGGATTTCCTGGGGCAGGGCCTCTATTATCCGCAGTACGACTGGTTTCCCGATAACCGCTATCTCGCGATCTGGGCGGGCGGCAAGATCCTCCGTCTCGACACCGAGACTGGCGAAACGGAAGAGATTCCGTTCACGGCCTCGGCCACCCATCGCCTCGCCAAGCCCCCGCGGGTGGCGCAGGACCTCGCACCGGAAGAATTCCGCGCGCGGATCATTCGCCAGCTTGCCTGGGCGCCCGGCAGCGACCGCGTGAGCTTCAATGCGCTCGGCAGGATCTGGAGCCAGCCGGCCGGCGGTGCGCCGACGCGCCTCACGGCGGGCGATCTGCCGGAGTTCGATCCCGCGTATTCGCCGGATGGTACCCGGGTAGCGTTCGTCGACTGGAAGGACGACCGGGGCGGTACGCTCAAAGTACGGGACAGCAGCGGAGACGTCCGAGCCCTTGTGGAGAGCGCGGGAATCCTTCGTGCCCCGGCGTTCTCACCCGACGGCAAGCGCATCCTCTATATCATTGCAGAGGGCGATCGTTGCCTCGGTGGCCACCGGGCACGTCCGGGCATCTATTGGACCGACGTGAGTGGAGGGCCGTCCCATTATGTCGGCCCGACCGCCCTCGAAGCCGCGTTCTCGCCCGATGGAACGCGGATCTGGTTCAGCACCGAAGGCTACGCCGGCCATGATCTGGTCTCGCAAGTGGAAAGTCTGCGGCTCGACGGAACCGACCACCGCGTCCACGCGCGCGCATCGCATGCCGACGTAAACGAGCTGAAAGTCAGCCCCGATCTCAAGTGGATCGCCTTCCGTCATGAGCAGCAATACTACCTCGAGCCTTTCGCGCCAGGCGCCGAACCGGTCGAGATCACTCCCGATGGCGCAAATCCTCTCGGGCATCTCGGCGGTTACGAGCTTACCTGGGCGCCGGATTCGAGCGCAGTGCTCTGGGCGCTCGGCCCCACCGTCTATCGAAGCGCGGTTTCGGATGTTTCGCCCGTAGTGCACACCAAGATCGAGCTGACGGCCGAAGCGGACGTGCCGAGCGGTGCCCTGGCGTTCGTCAACGGGCGCATCATTACCATGCGCGGCGACGAGGTGATCGAGCGTGGCACCGTGGTCGTGCGCGGGAACCGGATTCAGGCCGTCGGGCCCGCCGCCGCGATCGACGTGCCGGCCGATGCCAAGGTGATCGACATCAGCGGCAAGACCGTGATGCCGGGCCTCGTCGACATGCACGGCCATGTGGACAATTGCTACTACAGTTCGTCCGGCCTCACGCCTGAGAAGCAGCCTACCCAATATGCCGATCTCGCATATGGGGTGACCACCAATTACGATCCCTACACCTCGGAACTGGCGACGTACGCCACTCGCGAAATGACGATGGCCGGGATGATGACCGGTCCGCGCGCGATCGATTCCGGGATGGTCGTCTACGGGCGGACCGGCAAGGTCGACAAGGTCTACATCCCGATCGAAAGCCAGGCCGATGCCGATGCGCTGATGGCGCGCAAGCAGGCGCTCGGCGGCACTATCGTCAAGAGCTATCGCCAGCCGATGCGCCGCCAGCGCCAGCAGATCATCGACGCCGGCCGCGACGCCGGGATCATGGTCGACGTGGAAGGGGAGAGCCACTTCTACAACAACGTCACTATGATCCTCGACGGTCATACCAACCTGCAGCACAACATGCCGCTGGAGAACATCTACGACGACGTCGTCCAGCTCATGGCGGCGTCGGATGTGGCGCACACTCCGACGCTGATTGTGCTGTTCGGAGAGCTGATGGGAGAGAACTATCTCTACCAGCATACCCGCGCTTGGGAGGATCCGAAGGCGCGCCGTTTCGTCCAGTTGACGACAAGTGGATACAGCCCGCTCGGCGCCCCTTATGGCGCGCCGCCGCACGTGCGCGGCATGACCACCATCCACGCGGCGGACGAACTCTACGACATCGGCTTCCGCGCCGCCGCACGGTCGATGAAGGCGCTCGATGATGCGGGCGTGGTGATCAACGCCGGATCGCACGGCCAGGTCACCGGCCTCGCGCTCCACTGGGAGATGTGGCTGCTTGCCGAAGGGGGCATGTCGAACCACCGGGTTCTGCGGACCGCCACGATCAACGGCGCCAGGACGCTGGGGCTCGATGGTCAGATCGGCACCGTAGCACCGGGCAAGCTGGCCGACCTGCTGGTGCTCGACCGCAACCCGCTCGAGGACATCCGCAACTCCAACAGCGTGCGCTACACGCTCGCGAACGGGCGGCTCTACGACTCCGTCACGATGGACGAGATCGGCAACCACCCGCGCGAGCGCGAGCCGTTCTTCTGGGAAACAGGGCGGGACTTCAACGGAATCGATTGGGAACCGGCGTGGGCGCATCAATGACGATGGGCCTCGCCGGACCGGCGGGAGATCAAGGGTGCAGGCAGCAGACGGCGTAACCACGCAGACGATCGCGCATTTGAACGAGGGTGGAGGGAAAGCAGCGTCGGCGGACAAGCTGTTTCTGGGGCACCCGCGCGGGCTCGCCTTCATCGTCTTCACTGAGGCGTGGGAGCGCTTCTCGTTCTACGGGATGCAGGCGCTGCTCGTCCTCTACATGGCGACTTACCTGTTCCAGCCGGAGAATATCGGCGGCGTGGCCGGATTCGCGGGCTTTAGGACCGGCGTCGAGGCGGTGTTCGGGCCACTCAGCATCCAGGCGCTCGCAACGCAGGTGTTCGGCCTCTACGTCGGGCTGATCTATTTCATGCCGGTGCTGGGCGGCCTGCTGGGCGACCGCTGGATCGGCCGGCGCCGCGCGGTCTTGCTGGGCGGTGCGTTGATGGCCGTCGGACACTTCCTGATGGCATTCGAAAGCCTGTTTCTCCCGGCGCTCTCCGCGCTGATCCTGGGAGCGGGCCTGCTGAAAGGGAACCTCGCGGCCCAGGTCGGCGATCTCTACTCGAAGGACGACCCGCGGCGCGACACGGCGTTCTCGCTCTACGTCCTCGCGATCAACATCGGTGCCTTCGTGGCGCCGCTCGTATGCGGCACGCTGGGCGAACTCTATGGCTGGCACTACGGCTTTGGCGCCGCCGGTATTGGCATGCTGGTCGGGATCGTCATCTATGTGCGCGGCTCGCAATGGCTTCCGCCCGAACGGATCGGGAAGGATGCGGGCGAGCGGCCGCGGCTCGCACCGGGCGACTGGCGCATCATCGTCGCGATCCTCGTGATGCTCGCGATTACCGCGCTGTTCTGGACGGCGCAGAGCCAGGTCTGGAACACATACCCTCTGTGGATCCGCGCCCGGGTGGACCGTGAAATCCTGGGGCTGATGGTGCCCGTCACCTGGTTCCAGTCGCTCGATTCGCTGGCCGTGTTGATCTTCGCGCCAGCCGTGCTGTGGTTCTGGCGCTTTCAGGCACGGCGCTCGGCGGAGCCGGGCGATCTGCCGAAGATTGCGATCGGATGCCTCGTCTTCGCCGCGGCCATGGTCTGGCTGTCCGTCGGCGAGCTGCTTTCCGGCGGAAGCGCCGTGTCGCTCGTGTGGCCGGTGATCTTCCACTTCATCTGCGCCTGGTCGTTCCTCTACGTCGGGCCGATCGCTCTCGCGCTTACCTCGCGGGCGGCCCCGCCTGCGGTAAACGCGATGATGGTGGGCTCCTATTACCTCGCGATCTTCGCCGGCGGCATCGCCAGCGGCTGGCTCGGCAGATTCTACGAGACGGTCTCGCCCTCGGCGTTCTGGTTCATCCATGCTGCCGTGGTCGGGGCCGGGGCGCTGCTACTCTTCGCCTTCAAGACGCAGCTGCTGCAGGCGATGAAGCTCAATCCCCGCACACCAGGCTGATCGGATCTCATGATAGCGGCGTGGCCCCGTTGTCTGTGGGGGGCAAATGCGGGGCGGACTTGTTGACCGGGGACGCCAAGCGGCTGCTTCCCCTTTCAGAAATCTGCCGCCAGCCGTCCCCCGCACGGACAAAAAAGGGGCCGGAACCCGAAGGTTCCGGCCCGCGATGCAAGTTTGGCGGAGAGAATTAGAAGGAGTAGCCGACCTCGATCCCGACCACACGGGGGCGGGTGCGGTTGGAGTTGGCCCATCCCTGATAGGGATCGATCGCCTTGTTCTCGTTCGTGATGTTTTCGGCGAACAGCTCCACGTCGAACCCGTACACCGTCCCGCCGAAGCGGGCGTTGAGCAGGCCGATGCTGTCGGACCGCTGGGGCAGGGCGCTGGGCAGGAAGCTCGACCGGTCGATGTAGGTCACGGCGTCACGGTAGTTGTAGTCGATGCGCACGAAGCCTGGGACCGAAGCCGCCCATTCGAAGTCGTAGTTGGCGCCCAGCGTGAAGCTAATCTCGGGCGTGTAGTCGGTCGGGTCGCCCGGAATATTGACCTGGTCGGCCGCGTCCGTCTCGACGATCTCGCTGTCGATATAGGAGCCCGTCGCCGACAGCGTGAGGCCGGTGACTGGCCGCGTCGCCAGTCCCAGCTCGAGCCCCTTGACCTCGACTTTGCCGATATTGCTCGATTCACCCAGGAACGCGCCGTTCACCTCGGTCAGACGCCGCCGGATCATGTCCTTGTATTCGGTGTAGAACGCGGCCAGCTCGAACTGGAGCCGCCCATCGAGAGCCGCACCCTTGGTGCCGATTTCGTAGGTGTAGATCTTTTCCGGGTCGTAGGGGTCGAACGGCTCGGAGTTGAAGCCGCCGCTACGGAACCCTTTGGCGAAGCTGGCATAGAAGTTCGCCTGATCCGCATAGCGGTAGCTCAGATAGACCCGCGGATCGATCGAGTCGAATGTGGCCTCCAGCGTGGTGCCGGTGTCGGGCACGTAAGTGATGAGGCTCGTCTGCTCGTCCCGGAAGTAGCGGATCCCGGCGCCGATCGTCAGCCGGTCGGTGATGTCGTAGCCGGCATCGGCGAAGACCGAGATCGTCTCGGAGCTCGAGGCGTCGAGATAATAGAGATCATCGATGAACACGCCGCCGCCCGAATAGAGATCGCCGTCGGCCGCATAGGCGTACTCGTAGTCGGCACGCATGGTCCGGTCGCCCTTGGTGTAGAAGGCGCCGAGGGTCCACTGGAAGGGGCCCTCGCCGGAGGAGAGCCTCAGTTCCTGGCTGAACTGGTCCGCGTCGATCCAGCGGTCGTCGTTCCCTTCCACGATGCCGTAGGAGTAGTTGCCGGGCCGCGGAATGTACGTGAACGGGTACTGGTGGTCGTGCTCCACATACGTCGTCGCGCTGACGAGCTCCGCGAAGCCGAGGTCGTAGCGCAGCTCGAGATTGTAGAGGGTGAAGTCGAATTCCTTCGGAATCATCACCTTGCTGCGGTCCGGGCCGATGTCGACGGTGCGATCGGGCTCCTCGAAGCCAAGGCCTAGGGCGGTATCGGCGCGGTGGATCTGCACCATGGCGGTCGCTTCGAACGCGGCGCTGGGCGACCAGCGGAGCTTGGCCCGAAGGTTGAAGAGTTCGGTCCCGTTGCCGTCCCTGATGCCGGCTTCGGGCTGGTCGATCCAGCCGCCGCCGGATTCGTATTTGCCCGCGATACGAAGCGCGAGTTCGTCACGGATCAGCGGCAGGTTGATCACGCCGGTAACCCCGCCGCCCGTCTCGCCATGCGCGACGGAGTAGAGCTTGCCTTCGGCGCGGCCCTCGAACTGCGTCGGATCGGGGTCGTTGGTGATGTAGCGGATCGTGCCGCCGGCCGAGCCCTGCCCGTAGAGAGTGCCTTGTGGTCCCTTCAGGACTTCCACACGCTCGAGATCGAGAGGGATGGGGCTGAGCTGGTCGTACCCGCTCAGCGATAGCGGCGCTTCGTCGAGATACTGGGTGACGAGTGCGCCCGAGCCCGACTGATTGGCCAGCCCGCGGAGGAAGATCGTATAGCTGCCGGGACCGTCCTCGCGCATCGTCAGGCCGGGGACCGCGAAGGAAAGATCCTGGACGTCCTCGATCCCGCGCTTGCTGAGTTCCTCGCCTCCGACCACCGAGATGGCCATCGGCACCTCGATGAGGGTCTGTTCGCGCTTCTGGGCCGTGACGATGATCTCGTTCAGCGCGTCCGGATTGTCCTCCGACTGGGCGAACGCGGGAGTTGCTTGCGCGAGGGCCAGGACCGACGCCGTGCAGATGAATCCGTATTTCCCTCTCATGACTTCCCCCACTCGCGTTTGCGTGATTTTTGCGACGATATGACAGCGAGGAGAGTGTTGCAGATGCTAAAATAGCATAGGGCGGTGCACAGTCCGCACCACATAGGCGGAGATCCGATCGTTTAGAGCTGGATTGGGCGGACGTAATGAATCTCTGGAATCAACGATAGGAAGACATGATCGCCGAACCTCGACAAGCGCGATGGCGAAACATGATGTCGGCGGACCTGCCCGCCGTGGTCCGGATCGCCGCGCGCGTTCATCTGGACTACCCGGAAGGAGAACACGTGTTCGCAGAGCGGCTGGCACTGTTCCCTGAGGGGTGCCGCTTGCTCCTGGATGGCGACGATGCGCGGGGATACCTCGTTTCCCATCCGTGGACGCGGGGGGCGCCGCCTGCGCTCGACACATTGCTCGGCAAGCTGCCCGAGCCTGCGGATACCTACTACATTCATGATCTCGCACTCACGCCCCAGGCCCGAGGAAGAGGTCTCGCCGTCGAAGCTGTGACCCTGGCCGTCACGATCGGGCGCGCGGGCGGATTTGGGACGCTCTCGCTGGTGGCGGTGGGAGATTCCATCGAATTCTGGCGAAGACAGGGCTTCGCCGTCGTTCGCGACGCAGATGTGGAGCGCTCGCTGGCGAGCTACGGAGGCGCAGCACACTACATGGAGCGCGCGATCTGAACCGGTCGATCCCCGTCAGGGGCGCATGCCAACCTGCTGCCAGCGCCCCGGATTGACGACGATCTTATCCCCTTCGAAGCGAACGCTGAAGGGATAGCGGCCGGGAATCACGAACTGGCTGGGCCCCGATGGCTGGAGCTCAACCGGTTCGCCCTTGCGGATGGCGAAGATGTCGCGCTCGCCGGTCGCCTGGCCGAAAAGACGCCCGCCTTCGGCCGTCACTTCCAGTGAAGCGAGGGGGCTGAAGCGGTAGGTGCCGACGAAGCTCTGCAGATCGGGCGTGGTGTCGCGGGCCTGTCGCGGGGATGGAGCCGAGGGTTGCTCGGGAACGCTGCTCAAAATGGCATCCCACATGAGCTCCGATGCGACAGCGCCGATCTCGGCGGTGACGAGACCATCGCCGGGCCCCGACTCCACTTCGCCCGTCGAAACGGCGTAGAGAACGTCGCCGTCGAGCTCGGTCGCGAACGGCTGGATACCGCGCGCCATCGAGGTGTGTACCTGGACGGCGAGGCGCTTGAGTTCCGCACTCGACATCGACCGGTTGGTGACGACTAGGCTGATGGTGGTGTTCTTGCGCTCGGGCTCCGCGGCGCGCTCGCCGTCCCAATCGGGCCGGAGACTTGCGGGCGAGGCATTCAGCAGTTCGTGTGCGGCCAGATCCTCCGGCCAGCCGGAGCCGGCGTGGCACGCCACCACTTTTCCGTCCCGATCCGTGACAACGCCCAGCGCGTTGACGACGGTGAACACGGCAATCTTGACTTCGCCGATCTGCCGGAACGCGGCGCCCTGGCCGGATCTGGCGTTGCAGCCGAACAGGCCGCCCGTCATCGCCGACCGCCCCGCACCGTAGGGGCCGACGGGAAAGACTCCCGGCCGAGCCGCGCGGTAAGCGGCCTGCGCCAGGCGCTTGTCCGGATAGATCTCGTTCAGCCGGCGCCCGCCGAAATCGTAGATGATGGAGCCGACGGCGAGACCGACGTTGTTCCAGTGACCGCCGCGATAGCCGTCATCCTTCATCGCGGTGTTGACGGCTGTAACGGCCTCGAGCCCGTACCAGGACCCGCCGGCGAGGACGACCGCGTCGAGTTCGGGCTGGACATAGCCGAGATCCAGATAGGGCGCGTTGACGGTGCCCGGTCCGCCCCCACGCACGTCCACCGCGCCGTGCACCTTGCGGCCGAAACGGATGACCGTGACGCCGGTGGGACCGGCTTCGTATTGCCCAGTGCCGATGGAGAGCATCGGCCAGTCGAACGTCAGGGCGTCGGGATCGTCGGCCCCGTCGTTGAGCGTCATGACCAACTCGTCCTGAACGCCTTGCGTGCTTTGATCCTGCGCGGTCCCGGAAGCCGCCGTTGCGGCAGCGAGAAGTCCCAAAGCCAGTGCGGGTGTCCTGAAGGTCATCACGTATCTCTTTCTTTTCGATCTGTCTTTTGCGGGCGAGACCCTGCGGGGCTCGTCCATCACGGGGCCTCGTCGGTGATCTGGAAGAACCGGCAGTATTCGCCGATCTTGCCCTGGTCGTCCGCCTTGATGACGACCGGGCGGCCATGTTCGAATGCTGCCTTGGCCAGCAGGAGGAGAGCCGTATCGCTGGCGCGCGCAAGCAGGCCCGGCATCTTGCGGCAGGTTTCCGGAAGCCACTCGCGGTCGGCGACACCGATATAGATCACGTCGCTGTAGTGCGGGTAGTCGAGATCCTCCGCAACGGCGCCGATCTGGACGATGCGTGTGCTGGTCCAATATTGTTCCGCCTGAGCCGGCGTCGTCAGCATCAGGCTCAGCAGACCCAGCGAGGCATATGCGCGGATCATGGCTGATCACCGGTGAGGCCGATCGGTTGTCCCGATCGGTCCTGGGCACGCAGCGGCGATCCCGACTTGGGAAGCCATTGCGCATCCAGCATCGGGTCGACCTGCAAGACGTCGTCGCCGATAACGAGCTGGCCCGGGGCGAGCGTAGCGTTTGCGGGCGCGGCATTGGCGTGCATGGCGCTTTCGCGCACCGTTACCCGTCCATTCTTCTCCGCGTTGATGCCGTAGGGCTCGTTGCTTGCGATGATCGAGCGAACGACCAGGATCGTGGAACTATCGGCCGCATAGACACCGTCGTCGGTGTTGTTCGCCACGACGGAGTTGAACAGGTGGAGTGTGCTGTCGTCGTACGTCCCGATACCCGCTGAATCCCCGCCGGCGATGACGCTGTCGCGCACGTGAGCATGCGAGGCTTCCTCCAGCCAGATGCCCAGGTGGCCGTCGAGCAGCCGGAGCGCCGATGCGTCGATGAGCGTCCGGCCGCGTCCGGTAAGCGCCATCTTGACGATCCCCCGCATGACGATGTCCGAGGCTCGCACGCGGCTGTCGATCGCGAAGATGCCGTGTCCGTCGTAGATATCGTCTTCCTCCTCGCCCCAGCGGAAGTCGCTAATCTCGAGGTTGCGGAACGTGACGTCGGCGTTCTCGAGAACGAAGGCGATGGCCGGGATGCCGTCCTTCCCGTCGAGAACGGTACCGTCGCTCCCTTCGATCGTGAGCCGCTTTTCGCGTATGACGACGTAGCCGCGCGCCGCAATGTCCTCGAAGGGCACATCGCGGTACGAGGAAGGGACGTAGCGGCCCGGCGCTAGCTGGATCACGTCGCCATCCTCGGCGCGATCGACGGCTGCCTGGATGGCGTCGTTCCCTGAGAAGTCGCAACCTTGCGCCTGCGAACCGTCGGGACAGACCTGGATGGTCTCGGCGGAGGCCGACGCGCCGACCACCAGGGCGCCGGCGAGGAGAAGGGCGAGAGCGTGCCTCATTTGATGCCGAGCTCCAGTATGCGGAAAGTGCCGGGGGTGGCGACGTCTTCGTCGCTGGCGTCCTGGGTGAAATCCGCAGTCGAGAGGTAGACGCGTCCTGTCGCTGGATCGAGCGCTGCGGTGCGCGCGCCGTAGCGTGTTTGGATCTCCGTCGGCTTGCCTGCCGTGCCGTTCTCCGCGACCCGGAAGAGCGTCAGGGTGCCCTCCTTGGCAGGAATGTAAGCCAGGCGCGTGCCCGAATCGAAGATCGCTCCGTCGGCATTCTGCCCGACCTGCAGGGTCCCCTTGTCCGCCCCCGAGCCGGCATCGATCAACTTGGCAACGCCGTTGTGACAGGCGGAAATGAGCGTTCCGGTCAGTGCGTCGTAGGCGATGCCGGTCGGCTCCACGCAGCCGGGAAGCGGCAGGCGCCTGGCGACCTTCCGGGCGGCGATGTCGATCACCGCGATCTCTGCCGTGTCTTCGATGTTGACGAACAGATGGCCCTTGCCATCGATCGCGGCGGCCTCCGGCTTGCCGCCGACCGCGATCGTGCCGACCGACGCGCGGTCGGCAACGTCGATCAGCGAGATGCTGTTGCCGCCCGCGTTCATCACGAACGCAAGTCCGCTGTCAGGGTCGTAGGCTGCCGCGTCCGGTTTTTCGCCGACGGCGATCCGCGCGATCTCGTCGCCGGTGCTGCGATTGAACAGCACGGCCTCGTTATCGCCGTAAACGGTGCTGAGCATCTCCTCGGTGCCGGGGATCGGCAGGACGGCCGAAACATCGTTGGCTTCGATCAGCCGGTCGGTCACCTCGCCGGTATCGAGATCGACAGCCATCACGCCGAACTCGCGCGCAGCGAACACACGGCGGGCATCGCTGTCGACTGAAAGGTAGTCGTAACCGCCATCGGGCCCGCCGTATTCGGCGAGGATCTCCAGTTGCGGTGCGGTTCGATCGCCGGCGGCCTCCCGGGAGAGGTCCTCCGGATCGCCGCAACTTGCCAGCGCCAGCCCCAGACCCGCGACCAGAACCGCTCTGCTCATTTGGCTTCCCTCCGTCCCAACCAGGTGCTGCCAATCGAACAGGGGACTCCGCTTCATGCGAGAGGACAAATCCGGCGCAAGCGGTGCCTATGCCGCACCTCTCCCCGAGCGAGAACGTCGCTAAACCCAGGCGCCCGCCGGTGCTGCAACGTCTATTGGTCGCGAGACACTTCGAGATGTTCTGAAATCAGGGGGGCAATGGTGCCCAGGGACGGAGTCGAACCGCCGACACTGCGATTTTCAGTCGCATGCTCTACCAACTGAGCTACCTGGGCGCACTCTGCGAAACGTCCCTCGAAAGGGCCGGCGAGCGGTTGGAAGCGGCCCTATGGCGAAGGGCGTGGAGCTTGGCAAGGGGGGAATCAGTCCTCCTTTGCGATCTCCTCCGGTGCCGCGGGGCGGCCGGGTACGGCATAGCCGTCGTTGAACCATTGGGCGAGGTCGCGGTCGCGGCAGCGGGCCGAGCAGAACGGCGTGAACTCCTCGCTGCGCGGCTTCTTGCAGATCGGGCAGGGCTTCGGCTTGCTCATGAGGCCACCGCCTGCGCGAAGCCGGCTTCGAGCGCAAGGGTAGAGTCCGCCGCAATCCGCACCTCGCGTCCCGTGCGGCGGGCGAGCGCCTCGCGCCATTCGGGCCGCAGCGCCGCCTCGACTGCGGGATGGCAGGTGAGCAGCAGCGCACCCGGTTCGGCGATCCGTTCGGCCCGGCGCAACAGGCGGCGCGCGGCGAAGCCGGTGCGCGAGAGGCGCGCGAGATGGAGCAGGGAAGGGCGCTCCAGCCGGGCGACGAGCTGGACGAAGCCGAAGCCGTTCATCGCCGTGCGTTCGTGCGGCCATCCGGCGAGCGCCGCGCCGAGCGCCTCGTCCACCTGGCGCCGGTCCGCCTTGGCTTGCAGTGTCGGAAAATCGATCCCGACCGATCCGCCGAGGTCGAAGCGGCGGATCGCCTCGGCCAGCGGCGCCACGGCGGCAAGCGCGAGCTCGCGGGGCGGCAGCGTGCCGTCGATGTCGACCACGGTCATCGCCGGCGTCGGCGCGAAGAGCAGCGATCCGCCCGCGAAGGCGACGGTCCCGTCCAGCGCCTCATCCACCAGCTCGTCCCAGCCGCAATCGGGAAAGCGGTGCACGACCTGCACCGCGTGGCCTTCCGCTCGCAGCCGTTCGGCGAGCGTAGGGCTGGCGGACGCCTTGTCGCTCGGCCGCGCCTGCGCCAGCTTGGTTCGCCCGCGCTCGCCGATCGCCGCGCGGACAACCTCGACCCGGATCGCGGCGCCTTCGCTCGCGTCGCGGGGCAGGCGGTCGACCAGCGCCTCCTCGCCGCTCGCGAACCGCACCGTGCCGCGCGCGGCGCCCGCCGTGCGCGAGACCAGCGTGGCATCGCCGACATGTCCCGCCGCCAGCTGCCCCGGCCATTCGACCCGCGACTCTATGATGCGGTCGCCGGAGAGGCGCACCGCGCGGTGCTCGCCGATGCCTTCCTCGACCAGCCAGTCAGCCAATGGGAAAGCCCGCGGCCTTCAGCAGCGCGCGCGTTTCGAACAGCGGCAGACCGACGACGCCCGAATGACTGCCCTGGATCCACGCGACCAGCCCTTCGGCCGCGCCCTGAATGGCATAGCCGCCAGCCTTACCGTGCCACTCACCGCCCGCGATATAGGCGTCGATTTCCTCACGGCTCAGCCGCTTGAAGCGGACGATCGTCTCGCTCAGTTTCTCGCGCAGCGTACCGTCGGGCGCGCGCAACGCGATGGCCGAGAGGACGCGGTGGCGTCGTCCGGACAGCAGGCCCAGGCATGCGCGTGCGGTCGTCTCGTCTTCGGCCTTGGGCAGGATGCGACGGCCGGCGGCCACCACGGTATCGCCCGCCAGCACATATCCGTCGCCGCTCGCTGCGGCCTCGGCCTTCTCGCGCGCCATACGCACGGCGTAGTCGCGCGGCAGCTCGCCTTTCAGCGGTGCTTCGTCGATGTCGGCAGGTGCCACGCGCGCAGGTTCGACGCCGAGCCGCACCAGCAGTTCGCGGCGCCTCGGGCTGGCGGAGGCAAGAATGAGGGAGGGCGGAGTCACCCCCGCGCGCTTACTGCGGGCCGGGCCCGCCGCGTCCCGGCATGAAGCGGTAGGTGATGCGCGCCTTGGTGAGGTCGTAAGGCGTCAGCTCGCACAGAACCTCGTCGCCCACCAGCACGCGGATGCGGTTCTTGCGCATCTTGCCTGCGGTGTGGCCAAGCACTTCATGACCGTTTTCGAGCTCCACCCGGAACATCGCGTTTGGCAGCAGTTCCACCACCTTGCCGCGCATTTCGAGGAGTTCTTCTTTGGCCATGCAGTTGTTCGTTCCGTGGATTGCGAGTCGATCAGGGCGCGCGCTGTAGCGGCGGAAGGTGGAAAAGGGAAGCCTTCTCCGCCGTCCCGTCAATCCTGCGTAAAGCTGCGCGCGACAATTCGTTACGCGGCCGGGGATTGCCTGGCGGGCCCGCGCTTGGCAGTTCGGCCGGCGGGGTGAGGTGCGACAATAGCCGCAATAGAGGAAGCAGACACCCTTGCCGAAACTTTCCGCCACCGCATCGCTGCTCGCCATCGCCGCTTTCGCTATCGCTCCCACACCCGTCTGGGCACAGGACACGGGCGAGGGCGCTGCCGCCGAAGGCGAAGAGGAAATCGTCGTCACCGCCGAGCGCATCCGGGGGCAGGTCGATACCGACGTGCCGCCGGTGTTCGAGCTCGATGCGGAGGAGATCGCCTCCTACGGCGCAGGTTCGATTGAGGAACTGATCGAGCAGCTCGCGCCGCAAACCGGGTCCGGCCGCGGACGCGGGGAAGGGCGCCCGGTGTTCCTTATCAACGGCCAGCGCTCAGGCGGCTTCCGCGAGTTCCGCCGCTACCCGCCCGAGGCGATCCGCAAGGTCGAGGTCCTGCCCGAGGAAGTCGCGCTCCAGTTCGGCTATCCGGCAGACCAGCGGGTGATCAACATCATCCTGCAGGACAACTTCGCCTCGCGCGAAGTCGAGGTCGAATACGGCATGCCCGACCGCGGCGGCACCGGGAACGGCGAGATCGAAGTGTCGCAGCTTACGATCAACGGCAACCGGCGCCTCAACATCGGGATGGAGTACAACACCACCAGCCTCCTGACCGAAGACGAGCGCGATATCGTGCAGACGCCGGGCAGCACGCCGACCGTGGCGGGCGATCCTGATCCGGCCCCGTTCCGCAGCCTGCGCGGGTCGTCGGACAGCTGGGAGCTGGACGCGACGCTCAATTCCACGCTCGGCGACGCGCCGGGTTCCGGCACTTTCTCGGTGAACGGCGGGGTCGAGCACACCACCGGCCGCTCGCTCTCGGGGCTCGACGTGGTCACCTTGACGGCGAACGGCGAGAGTGCGGTTCGCACGCTCGACGACGATCCCCTCACGCGCCGCAACAGCTCTACCAAGTTCTCGCTCGGCGGATCGGTGATCAAGCCGCTCGGCCTGTGGACACTCGACACGACGCTCGATGCGAGCCGCACAGAGCAAACCACACTGATCGACCAGCGGCGCGATACCGGTCTTCTGCAAGACCTGGTCGACGCGGGTGAGCTGGAGATCGATGGGGCGCTGCCGGTGATTCCCCGTGCCGGTGTCGACCGCGCGGAGAGCACGTCCTACGCCGCCGACGTGAAGTCCACCCTGCGCGGTACGCCGTTCATGCTGCCGGCAGGCGAAACGAACCTGACATTCGACGCCGGCTATTCGTGGAACCGCATCGAAAGCACCGACACGCGTACGAACGCTGACGATCTGGCGCAGACGCGCGGCAATCTTTCGGCCGGCGTCAATCTCGGCCTGCCAATCGCCAGCGCGCGCGAGGGATTCCTCGGTGCGCTGGGCGAGCTCAGCCTCAACCTCGCAGCCGGGGTCGACCACTTGTCGGACTTCGGCACTCTGGCCGACTATACCACGGGGCTCTCGTGGAAACCGGCCGAGCGGCTCTCGCTCCAGGCCAGCTATATCTGGCGCGAGGCGGCGCCCAGCCTGTCGCAGCTCGGCGATCCGATCGTGACCGAATACAACGTGCCGGTCTATGATTTCGCCGCCGGGGAAAGCGTGCTGGCGACGATCGTCAGCGGCGGCAACCCGAACCTCAGCGCGGAGACGCAGCGCGACATCAAGGTTTCGGCGAACTACGAGATCGACCTGTTCGACCGCGCGAACATCGTCGTCGAATATTTCCGCAACCGGTCGGACGACGTGACGCAGAACTTTCCGCTGCTCACGCCGGCGATCGAGGCGGCTTTCCCCAACCGCGTGGTGCGCGATCCCGCGGGCAACCTGGTCTCGATCGACCGGCGGCCGATCACCTTCGAAGGGACCAAGAGCTCCCGGCTGCGCTACGGCATCAACCTGTTCGGCCGCGTCGGCAAGGAAGAGCCCGAAGGCGGTAGCGGGGAGCGGCGCGAGCGAATGAGCTCCGGGCGCTCCTCGCAGGGTGAGGGGCAGGGGACGCGCGGGCCGGGCGGATTCGACCCGGCGCAGATGGCCGAACTGCGGCAGAAATTCTGCGCCACTCCGGAAGGCGAGACGCCCGATCTCTCCGGCCTTCCCGAACGGATGCTGGCGCGGCTCAAGGGCGAGGACGGGCAGATCGATCCGGCCAAGGTCGCCGCCCTGCGCGAGCGGATGTGCAGCGCCGATGGCGCGGCCCGCGCACAGCGCGGGGGAGGCGGCGAAGGCGGGCGTCGTGGGGGCGGGGGAGGAATGCGTTTCGGCCGAGGCGGCGGCGGTGACGGGCAGGGCCGCTGGTACATGGCGCTCTACCACTCGATCGAGTTCGAGAACGAAGTGCTGGTCGCACCCGGCGGGCCGGTGCTCGATCAGCTCAGCGGTCAGGCTTTCGGCAACGGCGTGCCGCGCCACAAGATCGAGCTTCAGGGCGGGTTGTTCTA
Source organism: Pelagerythrobacter aerophilus (assembly GCF_003581645.1). GTDB lineage: Bacteria > Pseudomonadota > Alphaproteobacteria > Sphingomonadales > Sphingomonadaceae > Pelagerythrobacter > Pelagerythrobacter aerophilus. The sequence goes on from NZ_QXFK01000014.1 coordinate 86,678, forward strand.
CAAGGGGCTCGGCCTGCGCCTCTCCGGCGATTACCAGTCGGCGACGCGCATCGACGGCAGCGGTCTGGCCGGTTCGCAGGACCTGTTCTTCGACGATATCGCCAAGTTCAATCTGCGCGCTTTCGTCAATCTCGAGCAGCAGGACTGGCTGACCGGCGGCACCCCCGGCTTCTGGAAGGGCTCGCGGCTCTCGTTCAGTGTCGACAATCTGTTCGATGCGCAGCAGCGCGTGACCGACAGCAGCGGCGTCGTCCCGCTCAGCTATCAGCCGGCGCTGGTCGACCCGCTCGGCCGCACGTTCGAGATCGAGTTCCGCAAGCTGTTCTAGCCTTCGGCGAGCGCCGTCCCGGCGGCGACCGCGCTCGCCCAGGCCCACTGGAAGTTGTAGCCGCCGAGCCAGCCGGTCACGTCCACGGCCTCGCCGATCGCGTAGAGGCCGGGAACGCGCCGCGCTTCCATCGTCTTGGAGGACAGCTCCGCCGTCGCGATCCCGCCGATCGTAACCTCGGCTTTGGCGAAGCCCTCGCTGCCGTTGGGGTGGAAGCGCCAGTCGGCCAGCCGCGCTTCTGCCGTGCGGAGCGCCTTGTCGGGCATATTGCCGAGATCGCCGTCGAACGCGATCCGCTCGGCCAGGGTCGCGGCGAGGCGATCGGGCAGGGCATCGCCGAGAACGCTCCGCACCGTGCCGCGCGGGTGGGCGCGCTTCGCCTCCAGCAGCCATCCTTCGGCGGCGTCCGGCAGAAAGTCGATCCCGATCGCGTCACCCGAACGCCAGTAGGAGGAGACCTGCAGGATCGCCGGGCCGGACAGCCCGCGGTGGGTGAACAGCGCCGCCTCGCGAAACGCCGCCTTGCCGCAACGCGCGACCACGTCCGCCGAGACGCCCGAGAGCTCGCGGAACAGCACGTCCTCGCCGCCCAAGGTCAGCGGCACGAGGGCAGGGCGTGGCTCGACCACCTTGAGGCCGAACTGCCGCGCGAGGCGATAGGCGAAATCGCTCGCGCCCATCTTGGGGATCGAGGGGCCGCCGGTCGCAATCACCAGCGCGGGCGCGGCAAAAGCGCCGGATGACGTCATGACCCGATATTCGCCGCCGTCGTGCGAAACCTCTCCGATCTCCTCGCCGCAGCGCACCTCCACCGCGCCGCCCGCCGCTTCGGCCTTCGCGCATTCGGTCAGCAGCATGGCGACGATCTGCCGCGCCGATCCGTCGCAGAAGAGCTGGCCCAGCGTCTTCTCGTGCCAGGCGATTCCGTACGCCTCGACCAGCGCGAGGAAATCGCGCGCGGTGTAGCGGCTCAGCGCCGACTTGGCGAAATGCGGATTGGCCGAGAGATAGCGGTCGGGCGCGGTGCCCAGGTTGGTGAAGTTGCACCGCCCGCCGCCGGAAATGAGGATCTTCTTCCCCACCTCCGGCGCGCGTTCGAGCACGAGCACGCGCCGTCCGCGCTGGCCGGCGACGGCCGCGCACATCAGCCCGGCGGCACCTCCGCCGAGAACGATAGCGTCATGGGTCTGCATTCCCGCCGCGGTAGAGCCGCCGCGCGGAATGGCAAGCGCGTCAGGTCGCGCGGTCGCCGGCTTCGCCGACCGATTCGATATCGCGGCCGAGGCCCTTCACCGTGTTGCAGCCGGTGAGCACCACGACCGATGCGCCGAGCGCCGCGATGGCGATCATCTTCTTCAACATTTCATTCCAACTCCGGTATTCCGACCCGGGCCGCGCCTTACGCGACCGGGCGGGCCATGAAAATGCCCCACCGAACATTAACGGGACTTGGCCGTCCGGTCCGCCGCCGGTTTCCATTTTCGGCGCAGGGCTTATGTGAACGCCATGCCCCCGCGCGTCCCTTCTTCCGCCGGCTCTCCCTACGACCCACGCGGCGCCGAGCGTTTCCACGAGGAGCGCGCGACCTATACCGTCAAGGGCGACGCGCAGCCGGATATCGAAGCGGGCGTGCAGGCGATCCGCGACACGGTGAAGACGCTGAAGCCCAAACCGGGCGTCTACCGCATGCTCGATGCCCGCGGCGACGTGCTCTACGTCGGCAAGGCGCGCGCGCTGAAGAACCGGGTGGCCAACTACACCCAGGTCGCCAATCTCTCGAACCGTCTCCAGCGCATGGTCAGCCAGACGCGGCGGATGGAGATCGTCACCACCAACAGCGAGGCCGAGGCTCTGCTGCTCGAGGCGCAGCTGATCAAGCGCTTCCGGCCACCCTACAACGTCCTGCTGCGCGACGATAAATCGTTTCCCTTCATCCTCTTGCGGGCTGATCATGAATATCCCCGCATCATGAAGCACCGCGGCGCGCGGCGCGCGAAGGGCGACTACTACGGGCCCTTCGCCAGCGCCGGATCGGTCAACACCACGATTAACGCGCTGCAGAAACTGTTCCTCCTAAGGTCCTGTACCGACAGCTTTCTCGAACGCCGCGACCGGCCCTGCCTGCTCTATCAGATCAAGCGCTGCTCGGCCCCCTGCGTCGGGCGGATCAGCCCCGAGGACTACGGCGAGCTCGTGCGCCAGGCGAAGGATTTCCTCGGCGGCAAGTCGTCCGGCGTGCAGCGCGAGATCGAGCGCCAGATGGAGGAGGCAGCCGAAGCGCTCGATTTCGAGCGCGCGGCCATGCTCCGCGACCGCCTGCGTGCCGCTACCGCCATCCAGAGCAGCCAGGCGGTGAACGCCGCCGGTGTGGGCGATGCCGATGTCTTCGCGCTTGCGAGCAAGGGCGGGCAGGTGGGCATCCAGGCCTTCTTCGTCCGCGGCGGGCAAAACTGGGGCCACCGGGCGTTCTTTCCCACGCACACGCAGGACGTCGACGACGCGGATGTGCTCGCCGATGTGCTCGCCCAGTTCTACGAGGAAGTGCCGCCGCCGCGCACCGTGCTGGTCGACCGCGCGCTGCCCGAGCAGGCGCTGCTCGCCGAGGCGCTGTGCGAAGTGGCCGGGCACAGGGTCGAGATTTCCGTGCCGCAGCGCGGCGACCGCCGACGGCTGATGGCGCAGGCGAGCCGCAACGCCATGGAAGCGCTCGACCGGCGCCTGGCCGAAAGCGGAACCAAAGCGAAGATCAACCGAGAACTGGCGGAATTCCTTGAACTATCCGAACCGCCGCAGCGGATTGAGATCTACGACAATAGCCATATCCAGGGCACCAAGGCGGTCGGCGCGATGGTCGTCGCCGGGCCCGAAGGCTTCCTCAAGAACCAGTACCGCAAGTTCAACATCAAGACCGCGCAGACCGACGACGACTTCGCCATGATGCGCGAGGTGATGACCCGCCGCTTCGCCCGCGCGCTGCGCGAGGACCCGGACCGCAGCCAGGAACGGGGGAGCGGCATCTGGCCCGATCTCGTCCTGCTCGACGGCGGCAAGGGGCAGATGTCGGCGGCGCGCGACGCGCTGGAGGAACTCGGGATCGAAGACGTAGCCCTGATCGCCATCGCCAAGGGGCCGCATCACGGGCGCGAGGGGCGCGAGGTGTTCCACTTCCCCGACGGGCGCGAGAAGACCCTGCCGACCAATTCGCCGCTACTGTTCTACCTCCAGACCCTGCGCGACGAGGTCCACCGCTTCGCGATCGGCGCCCACCGTGCCAAGCGCAGCCGCGCGATCTCCGCCTCTCCGCTCGACGAGATCCCCGGCATCGGCCCCTCGCGCAAGCGCGCGCTATTGCTCCATTTCGGCACCGCCGGGAAAGTGCGCGCCGCCGCGCTGGACGACCTGAAACGCACCCCCGGCATCAGCGCCGGCGTCGCGCAGAAGATCTACGACTTCTACCACCCCGCAGGGTGAGAGACGCGGGCTGCTGCGAAGGCTTTTCCACGCCAATTCCGTCCATACTGGAAATATCATCTTTACCTTGTTGCCGTAATGCGTCTTCCAGTGAGGTGCGCACCATTGCTCCTAATGGCGAAAAAATTGTTTTCTTCCGAGAGGTTGCGTCACGCGGCTATAGCCATTGGGCTAGCCGTGCTCGTCGGCGTGGGCACCTTCCTGCGGCCGGTCGACATTACGCTCTGGTCCCTGCAGGCAAAGCTGTTCGACCGTCCGGCCAGTTCGGAAATCGTGTTCGTCGAAGTTGCGGCAGCCGCCGACCCTGGTGGCGGATCCGCAGAAAACCGGCACCTTCTCCGATCGATCCGGTATCTACGCGAAGCCGGGGCCGAGCGGATTTTTCTCGATTTGCCGGTACGGCGTAGCAATTCGCCGGCGCTCGATCGTGAGTTACAGCGGGAACTGGTGCGCTCGGCCGACAAGATCGTGCTTACGAGAGTAGTCCGACCGGACCTTGTCGCGGGTCGATTCTCGCAGGGCAACGATCCGTTCTTCGAACAAGATATGCGCGTCGTCAGCAGCGACTATCAGGCCGACTTTCTCGGATACGTGTGGGACATCGAGGCGTCCTATTCCGACGGCACCGTAAACCTGCCTGCCATGTGGAGCGCTCTGGCTGCAAATGGCCGTTCGCGCGAGGGAATATCCCTGGACTATTCAATCGGTCGCAATAGCGTCCCGAGATACAAGATCGATGAGTTGCAGCCCGGGCTCGGAGGCGCTGGCATACTTGCCGGCAAGACCGTGGTTCTGGGGCCCGCGGGGACCGATGCGCGCATCGTGAAGATCCCGGGCTACGCCTTTGGCCCTTCAAGCCTGGTCCATATTCTCGCGGCCGAAACCGCCTTGCGTGGCACCGGTCAGAACCTGGGTTGGCTCTGGATGATCGGCGCTTTTGGGCTGAGTCTCGTGCTCGGGGCGATCGCATTCAGGCGAGCGATGCCCAGGCGCGTGTTCTATTTCCTCTGGCTCGCATCGCTGGCTGCGACTTTCGTCCTGACGGCCCACCTCGGGGTCAGGGCTTTGTTCGGCGAAACGCTGGTCCTCACCTTGGTCTATGGATCGCTGCGCGCGACGGTGAATTTCAAGCGACGCCATTTGTTCGTCGAATCCCGAAGCAAGCTGCCGAACTTCGTCGCCCTGCAGCGGGACTTCGGCGAGTATCCGAGGGAGCAAACCTCGATCGTCGTCGCCAAGATCGCGCGCCTCGATGCCGTTTTCGCGACGCTGAGCCCGACCGACCAGGCGCGCTACCTTCGCCAATTGGCGTCACGCCTCGCGCTGGGCGACACTCGCTCGACGATCTACTACGACGGAGGCAAGTATTTCGCGTTCTTCGTGAACAGCGGTGAGTTCCAGGACATTCAGGAGCATCTGGAAGGGCTGCGCGCCGTAGCATCGCAGTCGATCACGGTTTCGCAACGCGTGCTCGATGTGTCGATGACCATCGGCGTGGACGAATCGTCGGAAAAGTCCATTTCGAGCCGGCTCAGCGCGGCCATCGCGGCGGCCGATCAGGCCCGTGAAGCTTACCGCCCGGTGTTCATCATTTCCGATTTCGCCGCCGACAGCGAGGAATGGGACTATTCGTTGCAGGCGCGCCTCGAGAGCGCCTTGTCCGAGGATCGGATTTCGATCAAGCTTCAGCCCCAGGTCGACCTGCGCGACGGGCGCATTGTCGGTGCCGAGGCGCTCGCGCGGTGGGTGGACGAAGAGCGCGGCGACGTTCCGCCCTCGCGCTTCATCCTGCAGTGCGAGCGGGTTGGGCGACTGGACGAGCTGACCAAGCGGATCCTCTCCAAGAGCCTCTATGCAGCCGAAGTGCTGCAAGCGCGCGATCATCATCCTCGAATATCGGTCAACGTGTCGGCCATCCAGTTCGTCGACAGCAGGATCGCCGAACTGATCGAGAAGAACCTGATGATACATTCGGCCGATCCCGCGAAGTTGATGATCGAGGTCACCGAGACCGCGCGTATCGAGAACTTCTCGGTGGCGCGCGGCGTATTCGAGCAGATCAAGCGGCTCGGGGTGAGCTTCTCGATGGACGATTTCGGCGTGGCCAGCGCCAATCTCGAAGCCATGTTCGAGCTGCCGTTCGACGAGATCAAGGTCGACCAGATCTTCGTCCGCGATGTGCATCACTCGGAAACCGCACGTGCGATCGTTGCCAACGTCGTCCGGCTTGCGCGCGACGCAGGGCTGACGTCGGTGGCCGAGGGAATCGAGGAGCGCGAGACTTACGATCTCTTGCGTGAAATGGGCTGCGATGTGGGTCAGGGGTATTACATTTCCCGCCCTCTGACGCTGAGTCATCTCCAGGAAATGATGACATTACAGAAGGATACGCCGCTCTTGCGCAACAAGTTTGGTTAACAGTTTACAAATATTCATGGTTAACGTAATCTCCTCCTGCAACCGCAGAAGGGGAAAAGCGATGGAACGTTCATGGTTTTGGGAATGGGTCTTCAATTGAGATCCATCTGATCAAAGATTACGAAAAGGCCCCGTTTCCGGGGCCTTTTTTGTGTGCGCTCGGCGCATGCGCAGCGATTGCGGCTTCCTTTCGGGTAAGCGAGCCTGTCCGCGGCCGGACAACGCGGTAGCCGCCGCCGGGCGGGCGCAATCCGGCCATGCGCACGAAAAGGCTTTCCTACATGGAAAAAATTTGCCTTATCCTTCCGGATGACGCGTCTTGCACCTTCCTTGCACGCACAACGGGCCGATCGGCGGCACACGAGTGGGCCCACGGTCCGCGAGGCGACTGCGCTTCGGAGGTGCGGCGGAAGGTTACACCGTCATAAAGTTACAGGTTTCGGAAGGTCACAATCGGGAACTCGTGCCGATGCCGCGTGGCACCCTCCGAAACGCTGTTCCTCCGCTGCAGCGCGGCTGGCGAGCGGAAGAAAACAACCGCTCTTTCAAATAGATACGCTTTCTTGCGTGTGGCTGGAGCGGGACTATCCGGCCGACTGCCATGGGGCGCGTCGCGCACAAGGTGACACCGCGCAAACCACCCCGCGAGTGTCAACCGCCGCCGCGCCGTCAGTCCGGCTTCGGCACCCGCCGGCGGATCATCCCTTCCTGCGCGACGCTGGCGACCAGGCGCCCCTCGCGGTCGAATATCCGGCCTCGGTTGAAGCCGCGTCCGCCGCCGCTCCACGGGCTGTCGGTGGCGTAGAGCAGCCATTCGTCCGCCCGCGCCTCGCGGTGAAACCACACCGCGTGGTCGAGGCTCGCGCCGATCATGTCGCCGCGCGCCCAGCTCAGCCCATGCGGCAGCGCGCTGGTGCCGAGCAGCGTGTAGTCGCTGGCGTAGGCGATGACGGCGCGGTGCAGGGCGGGGTCCTGCGCGATCGGGGGCAGCGGCGCGGCGGTGCGGAACCAGCAGCGGGCGCGAGGCGCGCGCGGCTCGCTGTTCATCCAGTGCAGGCTGTCGACCGTGCGCATCTCGATCGGGCGTGGGCGAAGCATCATCGCCCGCTGCGCCTCGCTCAGCCCACCCATTTCGGCGAGGAGCCGGCGGCGCTGCTCCAGATCGGACGTCAGCTCTTCCGGCGGCACGGCTTCGGGCATCTCGTAGTCGTCGTGCGACAGCCCGTCCTCGGGCCGCTGGAAGCTGGCGGTGAGGTTCAGGATCGGTGTGCCTTCCTGGCTGGCGACGACCCGCCGGTTGGCGAAGCTGCGTCCGTCGAAGTCCCGCGCGATGGCGTAGTCGATCGCCGGCCCCTCCTTGCCGCCGCGCAGGAAGTAGGCGTGCAGCGAGTGCGCCACCATTCCCTCCGGCGCGCTGGCCTGCGCGGCCTGCAGGCCCTGTGCGATCACCTGCCCGCCGAAGACGCGGCCGACGCCGTCCTTCTGCGGGTGGCCGATGAAGGCGTCCTCCCCCTGCCGCTCGACGGTGAGCAGACGGACGAGATCGGCGACGAGTTGTTCGGGGCTGGGTTGGTCGGTCATCCGCTGCGCTTTGCGGCGTGCGGGCGCCGCGGTCAACGGGCCATGCCGAGCCTGCGCAACGCGCGGAACGCCAGCGCCTTGGTCTTGTTCGACGCGGGCCAGCGCCGCGGCGCCGTGGGCGAGAGACCTGCTCGGCGCAGCAGACGGTTGAACCCGCGCGCGTCGGCCTCGGCGAAGCTCCAGTCGCTGCGCCAGGTGATCGACAGCGAGATCGAGCTCTCCGGGCCGTTGCGGACGAAGTGCGGCGCCATGACCGGCACGAACACCGCCTCGCCGGGACCGAGCGCGAACGCGCGCCCGCCTTCGGTCAGCTCGTCGCGCCAGGTCAGCTCGCGCGCACCGCCGGCGTGGTACGATTCGTGGATCTCGTCGGGTGCGAACCGCGCGTCGCCCGCGGGAAACTGCGTCATCGTCTTGCGGCCGACGAGCTGGAGCAGGATGTTGTGCTCGGGGTCGAAATGATAGGGAGTAACCGCATTGGGGCTGGAGATGAAAACGAACGCCTGCGGGCGCAGCATGGCGCCGGTCTTGGCCTCGATTTCGGGCCTGATTTCGCTCAGCAGTCCGAGCAGCAGAGCCTCGTATTCTGGCACTTGCTCGACGTTCTTGAGCACGGCCCAGCTGTTGCTGCGGGCGATGTGGCGGATCGTGTCCTCGATCGACAGGCCGGTACCGCCCGGTTTGCCGTCGACCCCGATGGGAAGGTCGCCGCGGTTGTACTCGATCGAGCGCTCGGGCAGCCGGCTCGCCAGGGTTGCCAGCGCGTCGAGGGTCAGCAGCTCGTGCGCGGCAAGCTCGTGGCGCAGCACGTGCGGGGTCTCGGGATAGCCGGCGGCGAAAGCGGCGCGGGCCTCGGGCCCGAACACCGGCGCGGGCGCACCCTCGGCCGGGACTTCGATGGCGGAATGGGCACCCATTATCAGGCTCCTTTGGCTTTGCCGCGGCTCTCCGCGCGCAGCATCGGGCGGAACAGCGCCCGGCGCAGCGGCCCGCCGATCGCGACGTTGACGCGCACTATCGCGCGCTTCTCGCGCCAGATGCGCTCGATCATCGGATGGTCCGCCGCCGCGCAACTGTCGCACCACGCGACGTCCTCGCGTTCCAACAGATCGAGGTTCTCGAGCTGGAGCAGCACACCGGGCGAGAAGCGCGCGAAGCGCTCGTCGAACGCGGTCTTGAAGCTGAACGCACCCGGCGGGGCGATGAAGTTGGCGAGCATGGCGATCGGCTTGCCGTCGAGCGCGAGGGTCAGGCGCTCAAGCCGCCCCTGCGCCGCCGCGCCGTGCAGGGTCTGCGCGAACCAGTCCCGCGTGTTCAGGCGGTCGGCCAGCGCGGAACCGTTGCGGCCCTTCCACCCGGCCTGTTCGAGCGCGAGGAAATCCTCGATCCAGCCGTCGAGCCCCGCTTCATCGCAACGCCGCTCGAAGCGCAGCTCTCCTTCTTCGGCGAGGCGCTTGTGCTGGCGGCGCAGCTCCTTGCGTTTCTTGCCGCTCATCGCGGCCTCGAGATAGGCTTGGGGGCCAAGCTCGGACTGCAGCAGCGCGCGCTCCTCCCGCTGGACCACGCCCCATGGCCGGCCCTGACCGTCCGCGACTTGCGACAGCGCGCGAAACAGCGGACCGTCCTCCGCCATCCAGCCAAGATGGAGAAACAGTGCCGCGCCGGCGTGCGCATCGGCCCAGCCGAACAACTCGCGCCAGAAGACCTCCTCGCAGCCGCCGCGCACCAGCGGGCTGCCGACGAACATGTTGTCGTGGCTCCAGGCTGCAAGGTGGGGGATCGGGTACCCGTAGTAGCTCCGGCTGCGCGCGAGCGGTATCAACCCGGAGAGTTCGCCCGCCACCCGAAAATGGGCGAGCGCGACGCTCGCATCCGGGGCAAACCGCTCCAGCGCGGGTACGAGGCTCCAGCTTTCGGCGAACGGGTTGGGCTCGTCCCCAGACCGGGCAAGATGGTCCCATTCGAGGGGAGTGAAAAGATCTTCGAACGCACGCCACGCAGATGCTGCGAAGCCGGCCACTGCCGCACGCGGCCGCGCGATGCAGCCCGCGTCTGCCGGATCGGAGCGTTCGAGGTGGGCGCTGGCCACGCGTTAACCTTCGCAGTTCGCGGCGCATGCCGCCGCATCAGCGGGCTATCAGGCGAAGGCTGACGAATGCTTAACGAAAAAGGGGCGCGGAACCAGCGGTCCCGCGCCCCGGAATGCGATCAGATATCGGCTGCCGTCAGCCTGCCGCCAATGCCGCCAGCAGGAGCAGGGCGACGATGTTGGTGATCTTGATCATCGGGTTCACGGCCGGGCCCGCGGTGTCCTTGTAGGGATCGCCAACCGTATCGCCGGTCACCGCGGCCTTGTGCGCCTCGGAGCCCTTGCCGCCGTGATTGCCGTCCTCGATGTACTTCTTCGCGTTGTCCCATGCGCCGCCGCCGGCGGTCATCGAGAGCGCGACGAAGAGACCGCCGACGATCACGCCCAGCAGCAGCGCGCCGAGCGCGGCGAAGCCGTTCTCCTGCCCCGCGATCAGGCTGATCACGAAGTAGACCACGATCGGCGCGAGCACCGGCAGCAGCGAGGGAACGATCATCTCCTTGATCGCCGCCTTGGTCACGAGGTCCACCGTGCGGGCATAGTTCGGACGGCTGGTGCCGGCCATGATGCCCTTGTCGGCGGCGAACTGCTCGCGCACGTCCTTGACCACGTCGCCCGCCGCACGGCCGACCGCGGTCATTCCCATCGCTCCGAAGAGGTAGGGCAGCAGCGCGCCGAGCAGCAGCCCGACGATGACGTAGGGGTTCTCGAGGCTGAAATCGACGTCCGCGTCCGGGAAGAACTCGGTGAGGTCGGTGGTGTAGGCGGCGAACAGCACCAGCGCGGCGAGGCCGGCCGATCCGATCGCGTAACCCTTGGTCACAGCCTTGGTCGTGTTGCCCACGGCGTCGAGCGCATCGGTCTTCTCGCGCACGCTGTCGTCGAGGCCCGCCATCTCGGCGATGCCGCCGGCGTTGTCGGTGACAGGACCGTAGGCGTCGAGCGCCACGACCATGCCCGCGAGTGCCAGCATGGAGGTCGCCGCGTAGGCGATGCCGATCAGGCCGGCGAGCTGATAGGCGCCGATGATGCCGGCGACGATCACCAGCGTCGGCAGCGCGGTCGCCTCCAGGCTGACGGCGAGACCCTGGATCACGTTGGTGCCGTGGCCGGTTTCCGAAGCCTTGGCGATCGAGCGGACCGGGCGGTAGTTGGTGCCCGTGTAGTACTCGGTGATCCAGATGATCAGGCCCGTGATCACGAGGCCGAGCATCGAGCACCAGAACAGCTCCATCCCCGTGAACGGCACCATGCCGGTGCCATCGTTGAGGACCGCGTTCATATCGCCGAGCGCGTACTGTGTGACGAGCCAGATCAGTGGGATCGACAGCACCGCGGTGACAAGGAAGCCCTTGTACATCGCGCCCATGATATTGGTCCCGCCGCCCAGACGGACGAAGTAGGTGCCGATGATCGAGGTGACGATGCACGCGCCGCCGATCAGCAACGGCAGCGCCATCAGCGGCAGCAACAGGTCGCCCGCGCCGCTCAGCAGCAGGGCGGTGAGCACCATGGTCGCACCGACGGTGACGACGTAGGTTTCGAACAGGTCGGCGGCCATGCCGGCGCAGTCACCGACGTTGTCGCCCACGTTGTCGGCAATCACCGCGGGGTTGCGCGGATCGTCCTCCGGAATGCCGGCCTCGACTTTGCCGACGAGGTCGGCGCCGACGTCGGCCGCCTTGGTGAAGATCCCGCCGCCGAGGCGCGCGAAGATGGAGATCAGCGAAGCGCCGAAGGCCAGCGCGACCAGCGCGTCGATCACGATGCGGTCGTTCGCCGCATGGCCCATCGGGCCGATCAGCACATAGAAGAACACCGCAATCGCGAGCAATGCGAGGCCGGCCACGAGCATGCCGGTGATCGCGCCCGCGCGGAAGGCGAGGGTGAGGCCCTGCTGGAGCCCCGTCTGCGCGGCAGCCGCCGTGCGCACGTTCGCGCGGACCGAGATGTTCATGCCGATGAAGCCGGCGACGCCCGACAGGATCGCTCCGATGACGAAGCCGGTGGCCGAGATCGGCCCGAGAAAGATCCCGACGATGATCGCCACGACCACGCCGACCAATCCGATCGTCGTATACTGGCGGTTGAGATAAGCCCTGGCGCCTTCCTGGATGGCACCGGCGATTTCCTGCATCTTTTCATTGCCGGCGGCAGCGCCGAGCACCTGGCGGCTGGTGATGAAGCCGTACACGACGGCCAGCAGGCCCAAAACGATTGCGATCGTGACTAGATTCACGCGCTAGTCCCCTCTTCCCTGGTTTCATTTGGCCGGCGGCCCCGCTTTCGCGGGGCCGCCGGCCCGTCGAGGTATAGGGGGTGGGACGCCGCGCGCAAGAGCTTCGCGCGAAGTTGTGCCCCGGTCCAGCGCTGCCCCGAAATGCGACATCGCCAAGACAAATCCGGCCGAGTCTTGCGGCAAATCGTACTTAAGATTAAGTAAACGGTCATGCAAAAGGCGGTCCAGACGCTCTTCAAAATCATGCCGTTTCTCTTCGGCATCGGTTTCATCGCGCCGCTGATTGCGCAGACGATGATCTATTGGGGGTGGGAGCCGCCACTGGGTCTCTCGCCGATCGGCTTCGGCCTGCTCATCGGTGGGCCGTGGGGACTCTACGCGACATTGCGGGGACGATGGGTGTGACAGAGGGGCGGGGGGCGACAGACGCGATGTTTTTCCGCGAGGGGCTCGTCGAGGCGCCTGCGCGCGGCGATGCGCCGGCCATTCCGCTGACGGGTGACGCCTCGCTCGACAAGCACACCCGCGTCGCGTTGCTCAGGGAAGAGCGTGAGATCGCCCGGCGGTTCGAAGGCGGGAAGATGTGGATCTACCCGGCCTTCGCGTTCACCTGCTACGCCATCTGGCTCAGCTTCTTCCCGCTGGCGATCATGGGCTGGCTCAACCTGCCGCTTGCCTTCGTGCTGTCGACGGTGTTCGCGGTTGGCGGCTACGTCACCAGCCACGAGGCGATGCATTCGAACATCGGCCGCCCCGGCAGCAAGACGCGCTGGCTCAACGAATGGACCGGCAAGGTCTCTACCATCATCATCGTGTTCCCCTTCTCGATGGCGCGGCTGATGCACCTGGAGCATCACTACCATTGCAATCATCCGGAGAAGGACCCCGATTACCCCGACCGCGCCGACGGGCCGTGGCACGCGATCTACAAGACCTGGCTCAACCGCCAGCCCGGGGTCGACGGATCGATCCACATCTACAAGCGCATCTTGGCCGAGATGGGGACCAAGGAAGCGGCGGACTCGCTCAAGGACACGATCCGTCTGCAACTGATCTTCCTGGCCGTGCTGTTCGGCATGGCCTGGAGCGGCTACGCGATCGAGGCGGCGCTGATCTGGTGGCTGCCGCGGCACATCGGCCTCAGCTATATCCGTTTCTATCTGAGCTGGGCGCCGCACCACCCGCGCGAGGAGCGGGGCCGCTATACCAACACGCGGCTGTTCAAGAGCAGGCTCGGCCATATCGGGTCGATCGGGATGGAAACGCACTTCGTGCATCACCTCTACCCGGCGATTCCGAGCCATCGGACCAAGGAAGCCTATTACGCGCTGCGGCCGGTGCTGGAAAAGCGCGGGGTGCATTGTCCGGAGATCTAGGCTTGGCGGCCTGTTAGGGGCGATCTCTGAAGCAAGCCGTTGCACCGGGGACTCACTCAGCAGCCTCGTCATCCCAGCGAAAGCTGGGATCGCGTGCAGCATCGTCCGACCTAGCGGCCAACGATCCCAGCTTTCGCTGGGATGACGGCGGTTGATAGTTTCGAGCTAGCCGCCGTGGCTGTAGCCGAGCCCTTCAGGCGAACTGATCGGGGTTCCATCGAGGACTAGCGGAGCGTCATCGGCCCGCGCCTTCACCTTGCCGATCCGCGTCGCCGGCACCGGCGGTTCCACGCCGTCCGGCATAGTGAAGAGCAACTGATAGTCGTCCCCCCAGCGCAGGGCCTCGTCGCGTCTTGCTTCGGGCAAGACGATCGGCGGGGCGGAGCGGTCAATCGCGAAGGTCGTGCCGCTCGCTTTCGCCATGCGCCAAGAATCGAGCAGCAGACCATCGGACACGTCCATCATCGCACCGACGATCGGCGCTAGCGCGCGGCCTTCGGCAAGCAAGGGCACCGGCCTGCGGTAGGGAAGGGCGGTGTTGAGGTTTCCCGCCTGCAACGCCTCGAAGCCTGCGAGTGCCGCGCCCAGCGGGCCGGTGACGTAGATCGCATCCCCCGGCCGTGCTCCGCTACGCGAGGGCACGGGGACGTGTGTCGCACGGCCGATGGCAGTCAGTCCGAAGCTCCGGGGCGGACCGCCCGAGACGGTGTCCCCGCCCAGTAGCGGCGTGTTGTATGTGGAAAGGACCTCCCGCAGCCCCTCGAGAAAACGCGCGTCGTCCGCGCCCAGCATATAGCCCACGAGCACACCCATGGGCTCGGCACCCTTCGCGGCGAGATCGGAGAGATTGGTCGCGACCAGCTTCCACGCCACGTCGGCCGGATCCTGTCCTGGCAGGACGTGAATGCCCTCGACCAGCATGTCGTGCGTGAGGACCAGCGTTTCGCCGCCCACTTCCAGCACCGCTGCGTCGTCGTCCAGGCCGCGGGCGCCGGGATGCAGCGGCAGGCCCCGCAGAAGATCGATGAAGGCGCTCTCGCCGCTCACCGCACCTGCTTGGCGAGAGCGTCCAGCACGCCGTTGACGAACTTCGCCTCGCGGTCGTCGAAGAACGCCTTTGCGACGTCGACGTATTCGTTGATCACGGTCGCGACCGGCACATCCTCGCGGGCGAGCAGTTCGTAGGCGCCGGCGCGCAGAACCTGCAGCATCGTCTTGTCGAGGCGCGCGAGATTCCAGCCCTGTGCGAGCCGCTCGCTCAGCAGCAGGTCGATTTCGTCGCCGCGGGCGTCGACGCCGGAGACGACGTCGTCGAAGAATGCCATCTCCGCTTCGGCATGATCCTCCTCGCCGATCACCGCGCCCAGGCGGTGTCGGTGGAACTCGTCGAGCAGGCGGGCGAGCGCAGTCCCCTCCATCTCGCGCTGATAGAGCGCCTGTACGGCCGCGAGCCGCGCAGCGGAGCGGGCGAGCGTGCGTTTCGGCGGACGTGCGGACATTACTTGAGCCTCATGGCAACGGATTGGGCGTGGGCCGGGAGCCCTTCGGCTTCGGCGAGTGCCACGGCGGCGGGACCGATTGCGGCGAGCGCCGCGGGATCGAGCGAGATGAAGCTTGTGCGCTTCATGAAGTCGAGCACCGATAGCCCGCTGGAGAAGCGGGCGCGGCGGCCGGTCGGCAGAACGTGATTGGGGCCAGCGACATAGTCGCCGACGGCCTCGGGTGTGTGGCGGCCGAGGAACACGCTGCCGGCATGGCGCAGGCCGGCGAAGAGCGCCTCGGGATCGGCCACCGCGAGCTCGACGTGCTCGGCCGCAAGCCGGTTGGCGAGCGGCACGGCCTGATCGAGCGATTCGACCACGATCATCACGCCGTTGTCGCGCCAGCTCGCCTGCGCCGTCGTGCGGGTTGCGAGCATGGCCGATTGCGTGTCGATCCGGTCCTCCACCTGATTGGCGAAGGCGGCATCGTCGGAGATCAGGATCGACTGCGAGGTCGGATCGTGCTCGGCCTGGCTCAGCAGATCGGCAGCGATCCAGTCGGGATCGTTGTCCGCGTCGGCGATCACCAGAATCTCGCTCGGCCCAGCGACCATGTCGATCCCGACGACGCCATAGAGCTGGCGCTTCGCCTCAGCGACCCAGGCATTGCCCGGACCGGTGACCACGTCGACCCGCGCGATCCGCTCGGTGCCATGGGCAAGAGCGGCGATCGCCTGCGCGCCGCCGATGCGCCAGACCTCGTCCACGCCCGCGACATGCGCGGCGGCGAGAACGAGCGGATTGGTCTCGCCCGCACGCGTCGGCGTGACAACGACGAGCCGCTCGACTCCCGCGACCTTGGCAGGAATGGCGTTCATCAACAGCGAGGAGGGATAGGCGGCGCGGCCCCCCGGCACATAGAGCCCCGCCGCATCGACCGGCAGCCAGCGCGCGCCGAGGCGGACCCCGGCTTCATCGACAGTGTCGCGATCGGCGGGAAGCTGCTCACGGTGGTAAGCCTCGATCCGTTTCGCCGCGAGATCGAGTGCGTCGCGCAGATCGGGCGTCAGCGCTTCATAGGCAGCGCGGCAGTCCTCGGGTGCGATCCGCCAGTCGCTGTCGTCCACGAGGCGGTGCTTGTCGAAGCGGGCGGTGTACTCGGCCAGCGCCGCATCGCCCTTGGCCCGCACGCGCGCGATGATATCGGCGACGTCCTGCCTGACTTCGATATCGCTTTCGCGCCGCCCGTCGACCAGGCGCGTGAAAGCCGCTTCGAAACCGGGATCGGTGACGGTCAGGCGCTGCATCAGGCTGGCTCCGCCTCGGCAGCGACGGCTCGGAAGCTCTCCACGATCTCGCCGACGCGCGGATCGGTCTTGAGCGCCGCACGGTTGACGATCAGCCGGGCGGACACTTGCATGATCGTCTCGCGCTCCTCGAGCCCGTTCTCGATCAGCGTGCGGCCGGTAGAAACGAGATCGACGATCTGCCGCGCCAGACCCAGCGCCGGGGCGATCTCCATTGCGCCATTGAGCTTGACGCATTCCGCCTGGACGCCCTTGCTTTCGAACCAACGGCGCGTGAGGTTCGGGTACTTCGTGGCCACTCGCATGTGGCTCGCGCCGGCTTGCGGTTCGGCAACATCGGCCGGCGCGGCGAGCGAGAGGCGGCAGTGCCCGATGTCGAGGTCGACCGGCGCGTAAAGGTCCGAATAGTCGAACTCCTCGATCACGTCGGAACCGACGATGCCGGCCTGCGCCGCGCCGTGCGCGACGAAGGTGGCGACGTCGAAGGCGCGCACACGAATGATGCGGAGATCCTTGCGGGTCGTCCCGAAGGTCAGGCTTCGGTTGCCCTTGTCGTGGAAAGCCTCTTCGGGCACGAGACCGGCGCGGGCCATCACGGGCAGAGCCTCGTCGAGGATGCGCCCCTTGGGGATGGCGAAGGTGAGCGGTGCGGCCATTGCGCCGGGGCACTTAGAGGTCGAGTCGGGAAAGGGCAATGGAGATGGCGGGCAGCCCCCATGCAATCATGCACACGCGGTCGGTTCCGGACGGGATCGAATGGCAGGCGCAGCACGCGGCGAAGAACGGAGCGCCGGGCACCGCACGCGTGATCCGCGGCCTGCTGCCGGTGCTGGAGACGGAAACGGCGGTCGGCCGGCGCATGGCCAACTGGCAGGGCCTGCTGCTGGAGGATGCCATGCCCCTGCGGATCGCGGGCGGGCTGCACTACCTCCTGCTCAGCGGGACCGACAAGCGGTTGGAGCCGGTCTACGCCGGGCTGACGACGGATCAGAACGCGGTGGACGAACTGGTGGTCGGACTGGTCGAGACGTTCGACCACCTCCTGCTACCCTGGCTCGATCACCCGCCGCAGACGAACGAGGCCGGCCGCTCCGCCAGCATCATGGCGGGCCTGCTGTGGCTGTCCGAGCGAGCGGGGCCGCGCTTCGAGATGAATGAAATCGGTGCGAGCGCCGGTATCAACACGATGATGGAGCGGTTTCGCTTCGACCTTGGCGGCGTCATCGTGGGCCCGACAGGCTCGCCGATGCACCTCGCGCCGGAGTGGCGCGGAGCTCGGCCGCCGGACAATCCGGTCAAGATCGAGGGCATCCGCGGCTGCGATGTCCGCCCGATGGACTTGCGGGACCCCGATACCGTGCTGCGGCTCAAGAGCTACATCTGGCCCGAAGCGCGCGAGCGCGTGGGCAGGATCGACCGCGCGGCGCGGTTGGCGGCCGAACGCGCGCCTGAGCTTGATCGGATGGGAGCGGCCGAATGGGTTGAGGAAGTCCTGTCAGAGCCGCAGGTGCAGGGCGTCACTCGCACGGTGTTCCATTCGATCGTCTGGCAGTACATCCCGGAAGCCTCGCGAGAGAGGATCGTGGCTGCGATGGAGCGCGCAGGCGAGACGGCGACGGCGGACGAGCCGCTCGCCTGGATCATGCTGGAAACCAACCGCGAGACTTTCGCCCACGAGCTGCGCGTGCGCTACTGGCCTGGTCCGGAAGAGTGGACTTTGCTCGCTACGGCGCACCCGCACGGCGCGTGGGTCGAGTGGAAGGGGTGACGACGGCTAACCGGTCCGGTCCAGAAACGCATCCATCGCCGCATTCACCTCGTCCGGCGCTTCCCACGGGACGAAGTGCCCGCAGTCCGGCACTTCGACGATCGTCAGGTCCTGGATCAGTTCGTCCATCCCTTCCAGGTTCTCAGGCGGGAGTGCCAGGTCGTCCATCGCCCAGATCACCAGGGTCGGGATGGTCAGCTTCGGCAGGGGTGGGGGCGTCCAGCCCTCCGGCAGCGCATAGGGCGCATCGAGCGGCGGTACGTCGATCGGGCTCGCCCGGTACCAGTTGAGCATGCCGAACGCTGCGTCGCGGTCCTGCCAGTCCTTCAGTAGCGCCTCGCGCTCCTCTGCCTCCATCTCGCTCGGGCGATCCCACTTGATTTCCTGCATCAGAATCGCGGCGAGGCCATGCTCGCGCACGAGCGCATCGTTTGCCGGATCGCGGAAGCCGCGCATGTACTGGCTCGACTTGCGCTGGTGCTCGTTGGTGTAGAGCAGCTTCTGGAAGATCGCCGGATGCGGGGCATTGGCGACCACCGCGCGCGTGACGCGGCCGTTCGCCTGGCCGGCGAGCGCCGTACCCCAGGCGATTGCGCCGCCCCAGTCGTGGCCGATCACGGTGAAGGTCTCCACCCCAAGCGCGTCGGCGAGCAGGAACACGTCGCCGATCAGCTTGTCAGGCGTATAGGCCTCGACCTCCTGCGGCTTCGACGATCCGCGATAGCCGCGCTGGTCGGGGGCGATGCAGCGATAGCGGTCGGCAAAGTGCGCGATCTGGTGCCGCCAGGTGCGATGGCTCTCGGGAAAGCCATGGAGGAAGATCAGCGCCGGCGCATCGCGCGGCCCGGTGTCGACCACGTCGAGCTCGATCCCGTTGGCAAGCGTTACGCGCTTCTGTTCCATCCTCACCCCTCCGCTTCCATCTTCTCGATATATCCGGCCGCGACCATCGCCGCGATCTGATCGAACAGTTGATCCGGCGTCTGCCGCATCTGGCCCATCGCCTCTTCCATGCCGCGCGCAATGATGATCTCGCGCTGGTTGAGGGCGATGGCGTCGACCATGGTCTTCGCTGCCTCGTCGGCCGGAATGCCTTCGTCGATCGCCTTGTCGCTCTTGCCGCGCTTCGATCCGTCTGCCGTGAGCGCGTTGCGGCTCACGTCGGTCGCGACCGAGCCGGGGCAGACGACGTGGACCTCCACTCCGTCCCGCGACAGCTCGCCGCGCAGGGAATCGGCGTAACCGATCAGCCCGAACTTGGCCGCGCAGTAGGCGGTGCGCATCGGCACCCCGACT
Source organism: Pelagerythrobacter aerophilus (assembly GCF_003581645.1). Taxonomy (GTDB): domain Bacteria; phylum Pseudomonadota; class Alphaproteobacteria; order Sphingomonadales; family Sphingomonadaceae; genus Pelagerythrobacter; species Pelagerythrobacter aerophilus. Next base: position 106,032 of record NZ_QXFK01000014.1, read on the forward strand.
TTGCCAGCGATCGACGAGATGAAGACCAGACGCCCGCTGCCGCGCTCCGCCATATGGCCGATCAGGCCCTGAGCGAAGGCGATCTGCTGGGTGAGGTCGATCTCGATAATGTCGCGATAGACCTGCATGTCCGTCTTGAGGGCAGCGCTGCGCTGCGAGACGCCGGCATTGGCGACCGCGATATCGACGCCGCCCTGCCAGTCGATCGCTTGCCGCGTCGCATCGGCCAGCGCCGCATCGTCGCGCACGTCGAAGGGGAGGGTGAGTGCCTCCGTGCCAAGGTTATCGGCAGCTGCGGTGAGGCGCGCCTTGTCGCGACCCGAAAGGATGACCTTCGCACCCCGTCCGGCGAACTCGCGGGCCAGTGCCGCGCCGATGCCGGAGGATGCGCCGGTGATCCAGACGACTTTGTCTTTGAAACTCATGGATAGCTCACCGTCTTCGGTTGTTCGGGGATCGGGATGAATTCCTTGTCGTCGCCCGGGACCTTGGGAAACTCGCCGCGCGTCCAGGCGTCGCGCGCCGCGCGGATCCGCTCGCGGTCGGAGCTGACGAAATTCCACCAGACGTGGCGCCTGGTCGCGAAGGCTTCGCCGCCGAGCAGCATGACCCGTCCGCCGCGCTCGCTCGAGAGCGTCATCTGCGCTCCCGGCTCGAGCACCGTCAGCTCGTAGAGAACCAGTGGCCGCCCATCGATACTTGCTTCCCCGCCCACCAGCATGACCGCGCGCTCGTCGGCCTCCGCCTCGATTGGCAGCGCGCCCGAGGCGGCGAGCACGATATCGGCGTAGATCGTGCCTGCATGCGTCGTCGTCTGTGCGCGCTTGCCCCACAGCTCACCCATGATCACGATCGCCCTGGCGCACTGGTCCTCGACCACCGGCAAGTCGATCTGCGCTTCGAAGGCGGGATCGATCTCCTCTTGTCCGTCCGGCAACGCCAGCCAGGTCTGCATGCCGTAGAGCCACGCGCCTTTGTCGCGCTCATCCTGTGGGCTGCGCTCCGAATGGACGATCCCGCGGCCCGCGGTCATCAGGTTGACCTGCCCCGGACGGATCGTGGCGAACGTGCCCAGGCTGTCGCGGTGGTCGATCGCCCCTTCGAACAGCCAGGTGACGGTGGCGAGATTGATGTGCGGGTGCGGCCGCACGTCCATGCCGCCGCCGATGTCGAGCTGCGCGGGTCCGAACTGATCGACGAAGATGAACGGCCCGACCATCGTCCGCTCGCGCGAGGGGATCGCGCGGCGCACTTCGAACTGGCCGAGGTCGTGCGTGACCGGAGTGATTGTCTGTTCGATCATGATCCGTCGAGCTCCGGATAGTGGCGGAAGATGCCGTCCTCGTTGAACGGAATACAGCGGTCGGACGCGCGGTAGGCGGCTATACCGTCGAGTTTGCCGACCGCTTCGTGGCACACGAGCAGCCGGGGATGTCCGCGCTCCAGCGCCTCCATCCGTTGCGGGAACATGTAGCGCAGTCCCTCGACGAGCTGGAACAGCGAGGTGTCGACGTGGCTCCACTTGTGGCCGAGCACGAACGGCCCCTCGTTGGCGCCAAGTGCATCCTCGAAGTAGCCGAGGAACTTCGGCATGCGTTCGCTGCGAAAATGCTCCGCAGCCTTCCGTGCGGCGTCCTTCTGATCCTCGTAATAGAGGGCGGCCGAGATCGGATGATGCACGGCATGCACTTCGGCCACCATGTCGCTGATGGTGAGTTGGAGCGTGATCAGTTCGAGATCGCGTTCTAGCTGGCCGGCGCCGAACCCGTGCCGGTCCGCCAGCCAGGCGAGGATATGTGCGACCTGAGCGATGGCGAAGTCGCCGTCGACGAGATAGGGTGGGGCGAAGGGCCGGATGCCGCTGCGGGCCTCCAGATCCCGCACCAATGCCTCGGCGCCCTGTTCGCGGGCCATGTCGCGGTAGGCGACTCCCGCGGCTTCCAGCGCCAATCGCACGAACTCTCCGCGCCCCGGTATGCTTGGCCAGTACCAGAGCGCGTAGGCCATCAGTTCTCTCCGGGGGCGGAGGCGCGGATGGCCACGGCGTGGACGCGCTGGCCGGGAATATCGCCGAGCGCGGCGTTGACCATGCGCTGGCGGTCGAGCCGGCTCTTGCCCGTAAATGCGGCGCTTTCGATCACGATCGTGAAGTGCGATTCGCCGCTGCCGTCATCGCCGGCATGGCCATGATGCTTGGCGCTATCGTTGATCACTTCGAGCCGCGACGGCGCGAAAGCGGAGGTCAGCAGTGATTCGATTTCGGATTGCAACGTTTCAGCCATGACTCAGGTTTGGGGGTTCCCATCCGGCTTGTCCATGCCCATCCTAATGGGCGTGAAGCAGACGACGTTCCATGGCCGATACGCGAGCACGGGCCGCACTTGCGAGATGCCGGGATGTCCCGAAGCGGGCGAGTTTCGCGCACCCGGCGCGCAAGGAAACTCGTTCGACGGGCCTGGCAACTGGCGCTGGTTCTGTCTCGATCACGTGCGCGAATTCAATTCGGGTTACGACTGGTTCGAGGGGATGAGTGCGGAGGAGATCCTGGCCGCGCAGGCGCCCGCCGCCGGGTGGCGGACCGAGAGCCATGCGTTCAGGCCGACCGCCGGGCTCGACGGAATGCCGCGCTGGTCCGACTTCGACGATCCGCTCGACGCCATCGCCGCGCGGGCCGGGGGGATCAGGAGCCGCGCCCAGCGCGAGGCTCAAATGGCGATGGACGGCCGCTTCAGCCGCGAGGAGGCGCAGGCGCTTGAGACAATGGGCCTGGGTCTAGACACCGACCGCCGGCGGCTGCGGCGGCGCTATTCGGAACTGGTCCGCCGCTACCACCCCGACCGCAACGGCGGGGACCGGCGGCACGAGGGACGCCTGACCCGCGTGGTCGAGGCGTACCAGTTGCTCCGGAAGAGTGCGGCGATAGAGTAGAGCGCCGGCCTCCCCTCGTCCTTCACCTATCGGTGGCCGCGTGTGAGCTGACCGGCAAGCGATCCGCTAATCCGCCAAACCCGAAGCCAAGCCGGCCAGATCCCTTAGAACGATGCCCCATCCACCCGGTTGATCTCCAGCGCGTCGATATCGCATTCCGGCACGCAGCGCAGGTTGACGGCGACCATCTCGCCGCCGTCCGGACTGGTGCCGAGAGCGAAGGGCGTGCAGCCACACTCGGTGCAGAAGTGGTGATGGATCGTCTGCTTGTTGAACGTGTAGTCGCCGAGCTTGTCCGCCGGCGCGTCGACCGTCGCCTCGGAGGCGGGCACGAAATGGAGGATAGTACCCTTGCGCCTGCACATCGAGCAATTGCAGGTCATGCCGCTGGCGGGCAGATCGCCATTGACCGTCGCGCTGATCGCGCCGCAGTGGCAACTCGTGGTGTAGCTCATGCCTGGTTCTCCCGCGCCTGGATCTCCGCGATCAGTTGACCGTCGATCGCCTTGCCGGCCTGATAGGCTGCGCGCCCGCTGCAACCGGCGGCATAGGCCTTGAACGCGTCCCGCTCGGGGATCGTGCCGAACTGGAGGCCCCAGTCGACCGCGCTGCCGACGTAGACGTCCGCCATCGTGAATCGGTCGCCGCAAACGAATTGGCGTTCCGCAAGCCAGGCATCCAGCGTATCGATCGTGCGCTCATAATTGCCGAAGCCTGCCGTGCTCTCGCGGTCCTGCGGCACGCTCCAGCCCATGACTTTCGCCAGCACCGCCTGTTCGAGCGGACCGGCGGCGAACAGTAGCCAGCGGAAGTAGTCGGCCTTCTCGTGCTCGCGCGGGAGCAGGTCGGGCGCGCTCATTTCCGCGAGGTAGTGACAGATCGCGGCCGCTTCCGTCACGACGTGATCGTGCTCGCCATGGTGGTGCACGATCGTCGGCACCTTGCCCATGGGGTTGGCCTCGAGAAAACGCTCGGGCCTGTTCTGCCAATCGACGAGCACTTGTTCGTATTGTGCATTCGCCTCGTGCAAGGCCCAGCGGACGATCTGCCCGCGGCTCATGGGATGGGTGTAGAACGTGTATTCGGCCACGGGCGTCTCCTGCGATTCGAAGCAAAGAACATATCAAGAACATTGACATATGTCAACCGCTTTCGCAGAGCGCTTTCAGCTGATCGGCGCAGGCGCCCCAGCCGGGTTCGAAGCCCATTTCCTCATGCTGTTTGCGGGCTTCGTCGGTCCAGTGGCGGGCCTTGGCGGTGTAGCGGGTTCCGTCGCCCTCGGGTGCGATTTCCCAGATCCCGACCATGAACGGTCCGGCAGGCTCGAAGTCTCCGGTCACCGCGTCCGTGGTGACGAAACGGCGCCCCTCGTCGTAGGCGAGATAGATTCCGTTCTGCGGCATCTTCTCTCCATCCGGACCGTGGAAGGTCATCTCGCAGCGGCCGCCGGGGCGCCGCTCGACATAATCGATCTCGGCGCGCCAGGGGGTAGGGCACCACCACTCCTCCTGACGGTCGACCATGACGTCCCACACTTTCGCGGGCGGGGCGTCGATGTACCGGGTGACGGACAGTTCCTTGGTATCGCTCATCGGATCATCCTCTCTGATCGGAACGTCAGTTTCGGGCAGCCTGGTCGTAGGCGACCTTGGGGAAGAAAGTGTCGCCGCGGCCCTCGGGCGTGGTGTCGAGCAGGCCCCAGACCGGATCGGCAAAGTCGAGTCCGCGGTGATGCTGCCCGGCGTCCTCGGGGGCAAACACCAGCTCGCTGCCCCAGAAGTGACGGATCGTATCGCCGTCCTTCCGGAAGACGTTGAGCATCGGCTCGTCCCAGTTCTCGTCTTCGCCATAGCCGCGCTGCGCGCGCATGGTGGGCGTCAGCGCCGCCGTGTTGCCGTAGTAGTGCGCATTGTAGTCGTTGCCCGCGGTGGAGAGCAGCTCGAGGTTATTCCAGCCGCGTGCGTGCGCCCAGGCGGCAAGCCGGGCGATCGGCGAACGAGCAACCACGTAGAGCGGCGCGCGCTGCGGCACATGGCGTGCGGCGCCTTCGATGCAGTCGAGCAGATGCGTGCAGCCGGGGCAGGGGCTGTCTCGCTCCGGCCCGAACATGTAGCTGTAGATCAGGATCGAGGGGAACTCGCCGAACAGCTCCGACAGGCGGACCTGCTGCGGCCGGAAATCGGCGTCGATCCGCTCGAACACGAAATCCTCGGGCACTTCGCCGCCGGGTGGAAGCGCGCGGCGCATCGCGGCCACCGCTTCGGTTTGGCGGCGAAGCGCGATCTCGGCATCGAGCAGCGCGTTGCGGGCCTCGCGATATTCCGGGCTCTCGTTCGGGTATTCCATACGCGGGAAGTCGCCGGTCATAGTTCGCCCTCCGAACCGTAGGGTTTGGTGATCAGCTCGAGCAGGTGACCGTCGGGATCCTCGAAATAGACGCCGCGGCCGCCGAAGTGACGGTTGATCTCGCCGGCCTTGCTGCGCGCCGGATCGGCCCAGAAGGTCAGGCCCTTGTCCCTGATGCGCGCCATGCCAGCGTCGAATTCCTCGTCCGAGACGAGAAATGCGTAGTGCTGCGGTGAAACCGGCCCTTCTTTCTCCATGAAATCGAGCGAGACGCCGTTGGCGGCATCGACGATCTCGAAATGCATGAAGGTTCGCGGTTCGGGCAGGCCGAGTATCTCGGCAAGGAAACGTGAGGAGCGATGCCTGTCGCGGCACCAGACGATCGTATGGTTGAGCTGGGCAGGCATCGGGTTTCTCCTCAGTCGCGGTCGGGGGCCCCGAGCGGGAACAGTGGGCGGTAGGGCCGCGCGTCGTCGACGCAGCGCGCGACCGGCGGCAGGGCGAGCAGTTCGGCGCGCAGCGCGGTCAGGTGTGGGCAGTCTTCGGGAATGCGCTCGACCCAGTCGGCGTAGAACAGCGAGGGTGCGGCGGCGCAGGTCACCAGGCTGACATGCTGCGGCAGCGTGTTTGCTGCCAGCCAGGTCTCGAGCCAGGAATAGACGCGGCGCAGCCCCTCCTTCCCGCCATCCACTTCGGCCGGGTCCGGATTGTCCATGTCGACGAGATAGGCGGCCACCACTCTCATCACGCCGCCGTTCATTACGTAGCTGTCGAACACACGGTCGAGCATACGTGCGGTGACCGCCTCCGCAGGATCGGCCGGGATCAGCGGAGCGCTGCCGGGATGATGCAGCGCGAGATGCTCGACGATCGCGGTCGCCTCGATCACCGTGGCATCGCCGTCGACGAGCACGGGGAACTTGCCGGCGGGATGCGCGGCCTGCACGAATTCGCCGTTCGCCGGATGATCGGGGCCCACTTCGCGAAATTCGAACTGCGTGCCGTTCGCATAGAGCGGGATCAGCGCCTTCCAGGTGTAGGACGAGAACGGGTGGCCGTAGATTGTGAGCATAAGATCGGTTCCTGCCTATTGCGCCGGATGGGTTGCGTCGGGGGCGAGTTGCGCGCGCGTCATGCGGCGCCCTTGAACACCGCGTACTGCGCGGCGAAGGCCCGGTTGTAGGCGGGGCGGGCCTCCGCCCGTGCCACGTAGGCAGCGAGGTTCGCGAACTCGTCGAGAATGCTCGACCGCCGCAACCTGAGCAGCACCGAGGCCATCATCAGATCGCCCGCGCTGAACCCGCCGTCGAGCCACTCGGTATCGCCGAGGCGTGCCGCAAGCTGTTTCAGCCGGTCGCGCACACGATCCTTGACCAGTGGCAGGCGCTCGTCGCTCCACGGCTTGTCGCGTTCGAGCAGCACGGCGTTCTGCAACTCGAAGATCGGCGGCTCCACCGTGTTGAGCGCGGCGAACAGCCAGCCGATGGCACGCTCCCGCGCGTCCCGATCCTCGGGCAGCAGGCCGGGATGGTGCGTCGCGATGTGGAGCACGATTGCGCCCGACTCGAACAGCACGAGACCGCCTTCCTCGTACGTCGGGATCTGTCCGAAGGGATGAAGCGCCAGGTGTGCCGGCTGCTTCATCTCCTTGAACGAGACCAGGCGGACGTCGTAGGGCTGTTCCGTTTCCTCCAGCGCCCAGCGCACGCGCATGTCGCGCGCCAGGCCCTGGCCGCGGTCGGGAGATCGCGCGAAGGCGGTGATGATCGGGTGCATGGTGCCGCTCCTGCCAGTGCGAGGCGGTTCAGCCGCCGCGCCGCGCGGCTTCGATCTTGGCGACGTCGATCTTCTGCATCGTCATCATCGCCTCGAACGCGCGCTGCGCTTCCTCGCCGCCCGCCGCCATGGCTTCGGTCAGCACGCGCGGGGTGATCTGCCAGTTGAGGCCCCACTTATCCTTGCACCAGCCGCAGGCCGATTCCGCTCCGCCGTTGCCGACGATCGCGTTCCAGTAGCGGTCGGTTTCCTCCTGGTCCTCGGTCGCGATCTGGAACGAGAACGCCTCGGTCTGCGGGAAAGTCGGCCCGCCGTTGAGACCCAGGCACGGAATGCCGCACACCGTGAATTCCACGGTGAGCACGTCGCCCTTCTTCCCGCTCGGGAAATCGGACGGGGCCTTGCGCACCGCCGTCACTTCGCTGTCGGGAAAGGTTGCGGCGTAGAACTTCGCGGCTTCTTCCGCGTCGCGGTCGAACCACAGGCAGATCGTGTTCTTGTTCATCGTCTCTCTCCTTAGGATTTACGCGGACCGACGAGGCCGAAAGCGGCGCCTTGCGGGTCCATGCAATGGACCGCGAATTCGCCGCCCGGGATCTCCATGATTTCGTCCAGCAGCTTGCCGCTGTTGTCGGTCACCGCTTTCGCGGCACGGTCGATGTCGTCGACTCCGATGTAGTAGGTCCAGACCGACTGCGGCGCTTCGGGCAGCTTGCGCATGATCGCGCCGATCATCCCGTCGTCATGGTGGATGAACTGGTAATCGCCCAGCTCGCCCATCGGCATGCTCTCTTTCTGCTCCCAGCCGAAAAGCTCGGTGTAGAGCGCCACGGCGGCGGCCGGATCGGTCGTCTGCAGTTCATTCCAGCGCACGTGCTGCGGCTTCTCGTAATCGAACACGTCGCTCTGCGCGTCGGGCTGATCCGGCGGCGGGGTAGGGGTCATCACATAGATTGGCGCGCCCTGCGGGTCGGCGACCAGCGCCATCCGGCCAACGCCTTCCATGTCCTGCGGGGCGATGAAGGTCGTGCCGCCGGCCTCGACAATCCGCGCGACCGCGGCGTCGACGTCCGGGACATGGACATATCCGAACCAGCCGGGCCTCGCTCCCTCCTCGCACATGGCGTCGGTCAGGGTGAACACGCCGCCGGCGAACCCGCCGTCGCTGCGCTGGATCATGCGATAGTCCGGCCCGCTCGCGGGCATCGAGCTCTGCGCTTCGATGTCCCAGCCGATCACCTCGCGGTAGAATGCCCGCGCGCCCGCCGGGTCGGGGGTCATCAGCTCGTACCAGATGAAGCTGCCTCTATCCTCGGCCATTGTTCAGTCTCCCTTCCTTGTCTCGTCCGCCGCGGCGAAATGGGCGAGCTGGTCCGCGCGTGCCTTCGCGAAGGCGGGACGGGCGGTGACGCGCGCGACATATGCCTCGGTCGCCGGCCGGTCGCCGTGCGCACGCAGTTTGGCGACGCGCAGCACGTCGGCCATGATCAGGTCGGCGGCGGTGAAGCGGTCGGCGGCGAGCCACTCGCGATCCGCCAGAACAGTCTCCAACTGACCCAGGCGCTGGTCCAGCCAGCCGGTCAGCCCGTTCTCGGGGTCGCCCATGACGTTGAGGAACCACCACGGCACCGAGACCATCTCGATCGAATTGAGCGCGCTCACCACCCACTGCAGCACCTGCGCTTCCCCGACCGCGTCACGGGGCATGAGTGCCTCGCTCTTCCGCGCCAGATGGATCAGGCACGCTCCGCTTTCGAAAAGCGCGATCTCGCCGTCCTCCAGCATCGGCACCTGGCCGAACGGCTGGCGGTCGAGGTGATTGGTCTCGCGATCGTCGAAGGCGACAGTGCGGACGGCATAGGGCAGGCCGGCCTCCTCGCACGCCCAGCGCAGCCGGAAGTCGCGCACGAAACCGCGCGGGCCTTCCGGCACCCAGTCGTACGTCCAGATCGTGATGGTCTCGGCCATTGTCCCTGCGCCCTTCGATCAGGCGTCGATCATCGGGCGGAAGCCGCCCCAGAACATGCGCTGCCCGTCGAACGGCATTTCACCGTCGGGCTGCATATCCGGATCGGCCATGATCGCTTCCCACGCCTTGTCGCGGGTCGGCTTGTCGGGCCATTCGACGTAGGAGAAGATCACCCCTTCGCCGTCCTTGGCCTTCACCGCGCGGCGATAGTCGGTCACTTTGCCGTCGGGAAGATCGTCGCCCCAGGCCTCGACCACGCGGACCGCGCCGCGCTCGATGAACTTGCCGGCGACGCTCTGGGCCAGGTCGCGATAGGCGTCCTTCTTGTCCACGGGGACAGGCACGAGATAGCCGTCGGTGTAGCCCGGCTTGCCTTCGCCGCGCTCGTCGACGATTGCCTCGAACCCGCCGAAGATCATGCGCTTGCCGTCGAAGGGCATGGTCTCGCCCATCTTCTCCATCCGCTCGTCGCTCATCATCTTCTCGTTGGCGGCGTCGCGGGTGGCCTTGTCGGGGTACTCGAACCACGAGAACACGACCGTCTCGTCGTCTTTCGCCTGTACCGCGCCGTAGAAGTCGGTCACTTTGCCTTTGGGCACATCGTCGCCCCAGGTCTCGACCATGCGAGCGGCGCCGAACTCGCGGAACAGCGGTGCCGCATCCGCGGCATGCTTGCGGTAGGCATCCTTGTTCGCGGTCGGAACCGCTGCGACAAATCCTTCCAGATAGGTCATCGTCTCTCTCCTTGTCAGCTTTGCTTCACGGGCGCGCCGATGGACCAGCGATGTCCGAACGGATCGGTCACCTGCCCGTACCGGTCGCCCCAGAACTGGTCGGCGAGCGGCATCGTTTCGGTTGCTCCGGCTTTCAGCGCGCGCGAGAACCATGCGTCCGCATCGTCGACGTGAAGATGGAGCGTTACCGCGGCCGGCTTGCCCGCGGCCTGGCCATATTCGGGGAAGTCGTCGTTCAGCATCAGCGAACCGCCGTTGATGTGGAGGTGGGCGTGCATGATCCGCTCGCCGTCCTCCGCCATATGCGGTTCCATGACCTGCTCGGCGCCAAAGGCCGCCTTGTAGAAATCGATTGCTTCCTTGGCGCGCTTTTCGCCGATCGTCAGATGCGGGGTGACGCCTGCGAGTGATTGGTGCTGGCCGTTATTCATGGTTCGTCTCCTTGGACTATTGGTCGCCCCATCCGGCGGGCGGCTTGCCGGTGAATCCCTGAAGCTGTGCCTCCAGCGCGCGCTGGAAGGCCGGGCGTGCCTCGCCCCGCTCGCGGTAGGCGGCGAGGTTCGGATAGCGATCGAACATGTCGGCGAGTTCGCCGCCGACCATCTGCAGCACTGCGATCATCATCAGGTCGCCCACGCTGAACGTGCCTTCGAGCCACTCGGCCTCGCCGAGCCGGTTCGAAAGCTCGCCCAGCCGCTCGTCGATCCGCTCCCGGATCGCGGGCTTGCGCGGCTCGGACCAAGGCTGATCCGCTTCGAAGATCGAGGCAATGGCCCAGTCGCTTAAGTGTGGTTCTATCGTGTTGAGCGCAGCGAAGACCCATTCCGCGGCCCGCGCCCTAGCATGCGGCCCTTCCGGCAGCAGGCCCGGCGCGCGGTCCGCGATGTGGAGCACGATCGCGCCCGACTCGAACAGCGTCAGGTCGTCTTCCTCGAACGTCGGAACTTGGCCGAACGGCTGGCGGGCGCGATGCGCGGGCATCTTCTGCGTGCCTTGCGGGAGATATTCGACCCGGTAGTCGAGCCCGGCTTCCTCCAGCGCCCAGCGCACCCGCAAGTCGCGGACAAGGCCGCGCGCGAAATCGGGCACCCAGTCGTAGGCCGTGATCGTGATCGGAGCATTGGGATCGATGGCCATGGATCAGTCCTTCCGGCTGTCGAATGGGAAGACGGAGCGGAGTGCCGGATTCCTCAGCCACAGCCCGCCCCAGACCATCAGGCCGAGATAGACCCCGAACAGCGTGTGCGTGAGCAGCGGGCTGTCGATCCGCAGATGCGTGGCGATCGCGCCGCCGAGATAGCCGGTGATCAGGACCGCACCGAGCACGGCCGTGCGCGGCCAGATGTAGAGCAGCGTCGGGATCAACAGGAGGATCGCGAGCGTGTACATCGTGCCCACTTCCGGCGGCCAGCCGAGATCGGGCGGGCTGTATTTGATCGCGAGTTCGGGGGCGGCCAGCTTGAATCCCGCATCGAACAGCAGGAAAGCGATTACCAGTCCGCTGAGGACCCGCCCCACCCAGACCCCTGCCGGGGTGCGGAACGTGGCGGAGGTAATCTCGGTGTCGGCAACGGTAGCCATCGGTTTGCTCCTCTCTACCGGAAGGGCGCGGATCGGCCCGCGGACCGTCAGGCCGGGGTCTCGCCGTCGGGCAGGGCGCTCATGTCCATGAACGCGTTCTCCCAGATGTGTCCGTCGGGATCCTCGAAGCTGCGGCCGTACATGAAGCCCATGTCCTGCTGCGGCGTGGGATCGGCCTTGCCGCCGGCGGCGACGGCCTTGCCCACGATATCCTCCACCGCGTCGCGGCTGTCCTGGCTCAGCGCGAGCATCACCTGCGCGCTCTCGTTCGCATCGGGAATCGCCTTGCTGGTGAAGGTTTTCCAGAAGTCGTGCTTCAGCAGCATGACGTGGATCGCGTCGGACCAGACCATGCAGGCCGCGTTGTCATCGGTGAACTGCGGATTGTTGGTGAAGCCAACGGCTTCGTAAAAGGCCTTCGACCGGTCGAGGTCGGTGACGGGCAGGTTCACGAAAATCATCTTGGTCATGGCGGTTTCCTCTCGGTCTTTCGCATTGCCTTTTCGCTGGGGGCGAATCGGAACTTGCATTTTCTGAACGACTCGGTTACAAAAAGCAACCATGAAGTTACAAAAAGAAACTGACACCGCCAAATCCCCCCATGGCAAGTGGTATGGCGACGCCTGCGGCACCGCGTTTGCCATGGAGCTCGTCGGGGAGCGGTGGTCGCTGCTGATCGTCAGGGAATTGATGCTCGGCGCGCGGCGCTTCTCCGACATCAGGACCGCGCTGCCGGGGATCAGCGCCAAAGTGCTGACCGAACGGCTCGGGTCGCTGGAGGAGGCGGGCGTGCTCGTCCGGCGTCAGTTGCCGCCGCCGGTGAAGGCGCAGGTCTACGAACTCACCGAATGGGGCTATGCCGCCGAGCCGCTGATCCAGGAGGCCGGGCGCTGGGCCGCGCAATCGAGTGCGCACGATCCGACGCTGCCGCTCTCCAACGTCTCGCTGATGCTGTCGATGCGCACGATGGTCGACAAGGCGCGGATCGGCGAGATCGAGGGCACGATCGGCTTCGCCATCGGTGAGGACGGCTTTGTCGCCGAGCCGGGCGAGGGCGTGCTTCCGATCCGGCGCGGCGATCCCGACGAAGCCGACGCGATCTTCCGTGCACCGATTGCCGCGGTGATCGCGGGCGGGCTCTACGCGGGCGTACCGTGGGAGGAGCTGGAGCGCGGGGCCGGCCTTTCGATCGAGGGGGACCGCGATCTGGCCCTGCGCTATGCTGGCATGTTCGGCCTGCCGCCCAAGCTCGCCTAGGCGACTAGTTTCACACAAGAGCAGTAATGAATCGCACTATCGCGAGGGTTCGCTCGACTAACCGAATAGCGTTGCGATGTCAAGATAAAAACACCAAATAGGCTAATTTTGCCGAAAGGCCCAGCGCAGCGTCTTGCCAACGACCCAAGTGGCCGCGCGGGCGGGGATCGCCTCGACGCCCGGTCTGTCCAGCCCCAGCATCGAGCGTGCGAAGGGCGGTAGCAGCGCAATCGCCTCTGCTCGCAACATGGCCTGCAAGGCCGGCGGCGCTCCTTCCGGCCGCTGGGTCAACACGAGTTGTGCGACCTCGCGCGCTTCCGGCGATCCGCGCAGGTCGGCGCGCAGTTCTCGGAAGATCGCCTCTGCCTCGCGCTGGTTCTCGGGCACGGGGTCTGCGCCGAGCGCACGGGCGATGACCGCGAACTGGCGGTAATACTCGTCGCGCGCGCCATTGGGCATCTCGGGCCGGACGAGCCGCAGATAGGCGGCGAGAAAGCTGGTCGCTTCCGCCACGTGGACCCAGGCCAGCGTGCGCGGATCGCGGGCGGAGTACGGTGTCCCATCGGGCAGGGTGCCACCCACCTGTTCGTGGATTCGATTGACCCGCGCGATCGCCGCGTGGGCGTTGTCGCGATGGCCGAAGGTCGTCACGGCGATGAAGCGTGCGGTACGCCGCAGCCGGCCGTGCATGTCCGCGCGAAAGTCCGAATGATCGAGCACGCCTTGCAATGCATGCGGGTGGAGCATTTGCAGCAGCAGGCCGCGGATGCCGCCGACCATCATCGCCACGACATCGGCATGCACCAGGCGAATCGGAGTGTCCTTCGCGAACAGCGCTTCGTCCGAAGGCGGAACGGGCTGCTGGCCTTCCTCGTTGAAAGTCGCGCGCACCCGGCGAACCAGTTCCTGGCGAAGACGGTCGGTCGGGCGGGGCGGAGGCATGCGGTCCAATATACTGTTGGCCGGCCGGAATGAAATCTCGCTGCAAGCGCGCTTGCAGCCGCTCCCGCGCGCGTATAGGCACCGCGCCCGAGATGAACGACATGACCGACAAGAGCTTCGAAGCCTCGAACAAGACCGTGATGGCCGCACCCGACACCGAAGTCGACGTGCGTGAGACCTTCGGCATCGACATCGACTGGAAAGTGCCCGCCTTCTCCAAGGCGGACGAGCGCGTGCCCGATGTCGACCCCGCCTACGTGTTCGATCCTGATACGACGATGGCGATCCTCGCCGGCTTCGCGCACAACCGGCGGGTGATGGTGCAGGGCTACCACGGCACCGGCAAGTCGACCCACATCGAACAGGTCGCCGCTCGCCTCAACTGGCCGTGCATCCGCATCAACCTCGACGCGCATATCAGCCGCATCGACCTCGTCGGGCGCGACGCGATCGTGCTGCGCGACGGCTTGCAGGTGACCGAGTTCCGCGAAGGGCTGCTGCCCTGGGCGCTGCAGCATCCGGTGGCGCTGGTGTTCGACGAATACGACGCGGGTCGGCCGGACGTGATGTTCGTGATCCAGCGCGTGCTGGAACAGGCGGGCAAGCTCACGCTGCTCGACCAGAACCGTGTCATCCGCCCCGATCCGCATTTCCGCCTGTTCGCAACCGCGAATACGGTCGGCCTCGGCGACACCAGCGGGCTCTACCACGGCACGCAGGCGATCAACCAGGGACAGATGGACCGCTGGAATATCGTCGTCGCGCTCAACTACCTGCCGGCCGAGACCGAGCAGCAGATCGTCGCGGCGAAGAACCCCGATACCGATTCGAAGACCATCGCCGACATGATCAAGGTCGCCGACCTGACCCGGCAAGGCTTCATTAATGGCGATATCTCCACAGTGATGAGCCCGCGCACGGTCATCACCTGGGCGGAGAACGCGGCCATTTTCAAGGACATCGGCTTTGCCTTCCGCCTCAGCTTCCTCAACAAGTGCGACGAGGCCGAGCGGATGCTGGTGGCCGAATACTATCAGCGCGTCTTCGGAGAGGATTTGCCGGAGAGCGTGGTCTCGGGCGCCTGATCGCTTGCGATACGGCGCCGCTGTGTTAAGCACTTAACACAGTAAGCCATGGATCGCATTCTTCCCTGGACCTCGCGCGAACGGCGCGGCGGCGGCGGCGGCGAGCCGGCCGATCCCGGATTCTATTCGGTGCAGGACGCCTATGCCGATCCCTGGGCTGAGCGGCTCGACGAGCTCGACCGCTATATCGACGAGGAACCGAAGCGGGAGAAGAAGCGCAAGCGTCGGCGCTGGGCAGTGCGCATCCTCGCCGGTGCGCTGCTGGTCTTCATCCTGCTGGTCGGGTGGCTGGCCGTCACCGCGCCTCTGTCGCGCTCGCTCGAGCCCATCGCCCCGCCGCAGCTCACCCTGCTGGCAGCCGACGGCACGCCGATCGCCCGCAACGGCGCGGTGGTGGACGAGCCGGTCGAGGTCGCGGAATTGCCGGGCCATGTGGTCGAACCGTTCCTCGCGATCGAGGACCGTCGCTTCTACAGCCACTGGGGTGTCGACCCGCGAGGCATCGCGCGCGCCGCGTGGTCGAACCTGACCGGCGGGCCGACGCAGGGCGGCAGCACGATCACTCAGCAACTCGCCAAGTTCACCTTCCTCTCGCCCGAACAGAGCCTGACCCGCAAGGCGCGCGAGGCGCTCATCGCCTTCTGGCTCGAAGCCTGGCTGACCAAGGACGAGATCCTCGAGCGCTACCTCTCCAACGCCTATTTCGGCGACAACACCTACGGGCTGCGAGCCGCCTCGCTGCACTACTTCTACCGCCAGCCGGAGAATTTGAAGCCGGAGCAGGCGGCGATGCTCGCCGGGCTGCTCAAGGCTCCCTCGCGCCTCGCGCCCACGCGCAACTTCGATCTCGCCGAGAAGCGCATGCGGCTCGTGGTCAGCGCCATGGTCGAGGCTGGATATCTGACCGAGGCGGAGGCTCGGCACCTGCCGACCCCGCGGCTCGACGTGCGTACCCGCAACGAGCTGCCGACCGGAACCTACTTCGCCGACTGGGCGCTCCCTGCCGCGCGCAAGCTGACCGAAGGCGGCTATGCAGAGCAGACCATCACCACCACGCTCGACTCGCGTCTCCAGGGCATCGCGCGCGATGTCGTCGCCCGGGCCCCGCTGGGGCAGGCGCAGGTCGCGCTCGTCGCCATGCGCACCAATGGCGAAGTCGTGGCGATGATCGGCGGGCGCGATTACGCGAAGTCGCCTTTCAACCGCGCGACGCAGGCGCGCCGGCAGCCCGGTTCGACGTTCAAGCTGTTCGTCTATCTCGCTGCGCTTGAAGCAGGGATGTCTCCGAACGACCGGATCGACAACACTGCATTCGAAACCGGCAGCTACCGCCCGCAAAATGCCGGCGGAAACTACTCCGACAGTCTCACGCTGGAGCAGGCCTTCGCCCGGTCGAGCAACGTCGCGGCGGTGCGCCTGTTCAACCTCGTCGGCGACCAGTCGGTGATCGACACCGCGCGCCGCCTGGGAATTTCTTCGCCGCTCGCGGCCGGCGACCCGAGCCTCGCACTCGGAACTTCGACCACGACGCTGATGGAGCTCACCGCGGCCTACGCGGGCATTGCGGGGAATGCGTTTCCCGTCCGTCCTCATGCTTTCGTCGAGGAAGAGCCAGGCTGGTTCGCATGGTTATGGGACGGGCCGGAAAGCCTTTCGCGCCGCAAGCACGAGGAGATGGAGCAGCTCCTGCGCAGCGCGATCAACCGCGGCACGGGCCGCGTCGCGATGCTGCACGCGCCGAACTACGGCAAGACGGGCACGACCCAGGACAATCGCGACGCGCTGTTCGTCGGCTATGCCGGCGATCTCGTCGTCGGCGTGTGGATCGGCAACGACGACAATTCGCCGCTGGCCGGCATTCACGGCGGCGGTCTGCCGGCGCGTATCTGGCGCGACTTCATGCGCCAGGCGTTGGGCGAGGCCCGCGCACCGGTCCGCCCGCGGCCGACGCCGAGCCCCGACCCGAGCGGCCCGGTCCAGCCGCAGGACGTGCCGCAGATCGGGGACATTCCGCTCGGTGAAGACGGTTCGCGCTTGCAGATCAGGGACAACGGCGTGGTCATCTCGACCGACGTGGGCGGGGTTCCGGTGGACGTGCGGCTTGGCGAGGACGGCGTGGCGCTCGAACCCGGCACCGGCCCGCGTGACCCGCCGCCCGAGGAAGCCTCGCTGCGCTAGATGGGCGAGAATGCAAACAGCTCCGTTATCCCAGCTTTCGCTAGGCCTCCTTTGTTATAGCTCGCTGCAAATCTCGATATCGCCACTGTACGAAGGGAGATCGCGGGAAACCTGACCTGCCCTTCCAACTTCCTCTAAAACGCCGGATGATGTCGAAGAGAACTGGTATTGTGGGAAGTGGCCGTCTGCAAAAAGAAAGCGGCGCTCGCTCCATACCATTTCCCCTCATGCGGCTATCTTTGAGGTCAGGAGGAATTGCCTGGGCCTAAGGACCGCAGATACGAGAGGCTTATCAGCGTCGGCCAGCTCAGTCACTGTGGCCCGGGAAAGATTCATATTTCTCAGGACAAATTCGATAAAGGCCAAGCTGAACGAGGCCGCCGGACACTTATGGTCTCCGTGGCCGAACGGTATCCAGAAGAGCTCTTTTGCATCATGGCTCCACATAGTCGTGTCGAAGCCCTCTTCCCACTGTCCGGGGGTTTTGAGGCGCTGAAGAAGATATGGTGAAATTAACAGCTTCGTTGTCTCATCTACCTCAATGTCATCCACCAGCATTCTTTTCTTGGGATACCGCTCCAACATCCACGCTATTGGCATATGGCGCATTGATTCCTTGATCATTATTCGCTCGTCGCCTGCCTGCCCACCTTCTCTAACGAAGTAAAATACGGCCCATGACAATGATAAGGAAAGTGATTTGATGATGGAGAACAGCGCGGACATAAATATACGCAAGGCGACATCATCACCCATTTCTCTGCGCCACCCTCCGATAAACTCAAGAATATCGCCATATTGAGCATCATTAATAGCATTTTTTGAGTTTATTTCTGATAAAATCTTGTGCATTAGCGAGGCGCTTGTCACTTTGCTCCAAAGGCTTCGTTTTTCTGGCGCAGCCACTGAATGCACGAATCGATTGAAGGCTCGCCGAATCCTTTCGGAGCGGCGATCTGAGACGAGGACCGTGGCCAGGGTTTCATGCACGATCGCGAAGGCGAGATCAGGCCAGTGAGACGTTTCCGGCAGATGAAAGACAGCTCGCTTGCGGAGCAAGGAAAGCCTGGAGGATACAAGCCTAAGAAGCTCGCGCGCGATCGCGCGCTGGTCAGCTCGGCAAGGGGCCTGCTCACCTAACCGGCCGAAAAAGTCGGAATGATCGACAAAAGCCTGATCACGATTGTCGAGTATCTGCAGCGCCAGCTTGCGGTCCATCACGCAAAGGTTGCCTGGTGCTAACCATGCCGCCTTTTCGCCAGTACTGCCGGCTTCGTGGAGCTGATCGAGAAGTTCCGTTCGATTCCGCATGTTACTCTATCCGATAGCTGTCGCATCTAACCGACAGTGTACCTGGTCGTCGGAGATGTACCAGAGCTTCCTATAGTTGGCGGAGAGACATGGAATGTACATCCCATGACATGTCAAATATTACATAAGGGGTGGACTTGCGAGCAGACGAGCTATAGTCTCCGATTCACTAACGCGAAGAGGAGAAGCCAATGCGTAGTTTCTTTAAATCGGTTCGTTACGCTCTGAACATCCGCCCGCGTACAGGGCATACGATTTGGGGGCCGGCTTGGCCTCAGTACGTCGAGCTTTGAGGCATTGACGCCGGGAGACTACTAAGGTCTCCCGGCTCTTCCCAGAGGCAAACCTTTTGACGTCTGCAGAGCTTGCTGCCGGCAACTGTCAGGCTTCAGTCCAACGAACCGGTCCGGATTCCTGGCTTGTAAATTGCCGAAATGCGGCGCTCGATGCCGAGTTGCAGAACGCACGTTGCACCAGATTTCCTGCCAGGCATCACGGATTTTTTAGCAAACGCCGAGACCCCGTCCTTTGGCAGGATGTGAGGCGGGTCATCACTAAGGCATCACGCGCTGCTCGCATCAGATTACCAGCTCGTAACCTTTATGAGGGCATAGCCAAGAGATTTGATGCGGGGACTCGGGAGCAACCTCAAGATCTCACTTATTTCGTGATGAGCACGCTGGCGAACGCCACGTTGCCGATGATCATCGATGATGAAGCGTCGATCGCGGGTTTGTCCCTGGATCAGAACGATAAAATTACAAAGCAGATCAATTTTCACCATTTAAGGCATGGGTTCTGGCAACGGGCTCTGTCCATGATGGTCGAATATCGAGCCGGTAGAGCGGTTCGCAAGGCTGTAGCGCATCGTATTGAGCGCGGCGACACCGATAAGGCCGACTTCCTTCATACACTCTTAGAACTGGAAGATGTCATCGGCCTCCGGGGCATCTCCTATCTTATCGTGACGCTATCTTCGGCTGTCTCGACCGCACCAGGCGCAATAGCATCATGTATGCTTTACAAGCTCCTCCTGGATGAAGAGCGCTTCGAACGAGTTCACGAGGAGCTGGCCGACTGGGACGTAGCTAGTATCGCTCAGATAGACCATGGACAGTTTAAATATTGTCAGCGCTTCATCAAAGAAGCACTTCGCCTTTGGTCCTTCCCGCTTCGGGCTCGTCGTCTGGTACATACTGACATGTGGATCGACGGTGAGTTGATATGCAAAGGTGACGTCTACGACCTAAGCTTTGAACATTTCCACCGGGATTCAGCGGTTTGGGATGACGCTGCGTCCTTCCATGAGGAGCGCTGGCTGAGTCCCTCCGAAGCTCAAATGAAGAGCTATTTCCCCTTTGGCTTTAGCAAACGTTCTTGTCTGGGCGCATCGATCGGGCTGGATCAGCTGCTGATCTTTTTGCGCCTTGCGACGGTCGACTTTCAATTCCTATTGGCCGACGATGCAAAACCGAAGCTATCAAGCGAGATCCTCCATGTCCCATCGGATTTCGTAGGCACTTTCCGCCGGAAGTAGCTGATCTTGTCCGTCGAGCTCAGCTTCCAAGCAGTTCATCGTGACGATAGCGGGCACGGTGAGCTCGAAATGGCCCTCTACCGAATTGTCAGCAATGGCGCTTCTGTGGGCGAATTGGTGCTTCGGCTTCGGAGCATGAGCGCTACTCGCCTCTATCACGGCGATGTCGGTTACCGAGTGCGAGAGCAGCACCGCGGTCAAGGCTACGCGGCGGCCGCCCTGCGGCAGCTTCCGCCAATCGCCTTAAAGTTTGGTTTTACAGAGCTGTGGTTTACCTGCGCACCCGATAACGTCGCATCTCGGAAGACCCTCGAAAGAGCTGGTGCAGCACACCTGGAAACCATCCAAGTACCGCAAGAGACTCAAGTGGATCAGCAGATCCCTCAAACAATGCTGCGATATCGACTGATCATCGCTCCTACTCTTAAGGAGCGTTGTAGCCACTGCACTGCCACCCAATCTTGAAGCTCTCGACCGGGGCTCGCGCGACCAGGCTGGCGTGGCAACGCTCTACAGGCACCTTCAGTTCGCGCATGTGCCGCTGGTGACACTGGCTGAAGGCGAAATCACCTGACTGCAGGTCGGTCTCAAGGGCACGATGAATGCGCTGTTCCTGAAGGATCTGGCTAAGAAGACGCATCGCGGTCAGCGCGGGCGGGTCGAGAAAGGCTTCTCGGCCCGTGCGGTCGGTTATGGCTACCGGATGATCCGCCGCCTCGGCAAGAGCCCGCGATCTCAATGCTGAAGGGATTTGCAGGACCTTCGGGACGTGCCTGGCGCGATACCAGCATCCGCAGCGATGTGCGTCGGGGCACGGGTATTCTCAACAACGAGGCGGTGGCGCTAGCTCCCGCTGCCGTCCTCAGGCGCAGCCATTAGCACGTTCATCACCGCCGTCGCGACCGGCCGGGTGCGGTCGTCCTGCCACGCCTCGACCTCGATATTCGCGTTGCGCCGCCCGAGGCGCAGCACCCGGCCGCGCGCGTAAGTCGGGCGGCTCTTGGCGGCGCTCAGGAACTGGACCGTGACGTTGATCGGCTTCAGCCGTTGCTGACGGTCGGCACGGGCCAGTTCGACCCGCAATGCCGCATAGCCGGCATTCTCGAGCAATCCGCTGGTCGCACCCCCGTGGAAGACCGTCGGCCGTCCCTCGACGATCTTGCCGAAGGGCACGACCAGGATGGGGGAACCGCCTTCGATCGAATCAACCGCGATCCCGAGCGAGCGGGCGTAGGCAGGCAGCTCACGCTCGACGGCGGCGAAAAGGTCAGCGTCGCTCATCGCGGCGTCCTCCGATCGACATGAACACTCCGGCGACGTGCGCCACCGGATCGTCGGGATCGCCATCGTGGGCGATGCCGCGTACGAACGCGGCGGAGCGCGTCCGGCGGTAGCATTCGGACCGTCCGTTGACCGCCGCGCCTTTGCGCGCCGGGCGCATGTAATCGACCCTGAGATCGAGCGTGGCAATGGCAAGAAATTCGCTCGTCGCGGTCCAGATCGCCATGCCGGACGCCATGTCCATCAGGCTGACGATCGGCCCGGTGGCGAGGATACCGCTGCCGGTCTCCCCCACCAGATCCTCGCGCCAGGGGAGGGCGAGTTCCACCCAGTCCGCCCCGTGCGCGACGTAGCGCATGCCGAGCCAGCCGGGGTGGCCGTGCTGCAGCATGAAGGTTGCTGCGGTGGCGGGATCGAAGGGCGGCAGGTCGCTGGCCATGACAGCGCTCTACGGCAGCGGCGCCGCATTTCAATGTTCTAATTTCCCGCGGCCGCGGCAGTGGGCCATTCGCTCGATGCGGGCGGAATCGCGTTCGCGCCATGAGGGGATGCCACTGTGAACTTTCCGAAAATCGACCTTTCGTCGCTGCCGGCGCTGGACAAAGCCGCGGGCATGTTCGGCAGCCTGTCCGACGCGGCGACGGTCGCCACCGACGACCGCGCGGTGATCATCATGGTCTACCTCTACGAGACCGTTTCCGAGCGGACGCTGGGGCTCTTCTGAGGGACCGCCTGTGCGGATCGATCCAGCGATCGCGGCGCTGCGAAGCGACGGCGTGCCGCAGCGCGATGCGCAGAAGCGGCTTGAGCGCGCCAGGGCCGCTTGGCTCGCCGAGCCTGGCATAGGGGCGGTGTTGCGGGCGCTGGAAGAATACGGTCGGGGCAAGGCGCTGGCCGACTGCGGGCCGCTCGCGTCGCTCGTATCGGAGATCGGCGCTGCGCACGGCCTCGTGGATCGACTGGTCCGCTCGATGATCGAGAACCTCCGCGAAAGCCCTCTCGGCCACGTCCCGTTCCGCCATCAGTGCGTCGACGGCTTCGCTGTTCTGCAGCTCGCGCACTCGGGCCGGGCGACGCTCTCGCTGATGCAGTACGTGCCGCCCGAAAGCGCGAATCCGCCAGATTCGGTTTGTTTCACCGATGGGGAGCGGCACGAGATCTGTCTCGCGGGCGCGGCTCAGGCGCGGTGTGTTTCGATTGCGGGCGAACGGCAGGACAAGGCGATGCTGACCTGCAACAGTATCCGCATCGATGCGGCGACCTGCCTTTCCTTTGCCGGATTGCGCGAGACCAAGCTCGTCGATCGGGTCGAAGGGCGGCTGGTCATGCTGAGACTGTCGCGCCCGGCGGCCAAGCCTTTGCCGAGCCTGGAATACCGCCTCTCCGACGGGGTACTGCTGCACCGCGCGGCGGGAGAGTGCGGCGAGAGTCGGAAGGAGCTGATGCTTGCCGTGCTGGGTGCGATGCAGCGGCACGACGCGGTGCCGGCGATCGCGGGACTCATCCGGGAGGGGAGCGAGAGCCTGCGCTGGCAGGCACTGCGCGAATGCCTCGCGCTCGACAGTGCGGCGGGTTTCCGAGAGTTGTCCCGCATGGCGCACCGCACCGCCGACCCGCTGTGCGAACCGGCGCGGGCGCTGCGCTGCGACCTCCTCGCCCGATACCCTCAGCTAGCAGAGGCGGAGCGCCAACCGTGCCTCGCCTGATCGAAGGGGAGGATACTGCGTCCTCCTCGCTGGACGAGGCCATCCACGCGATCGACTCGACAGGTTTTGATCCACGCGAGGAAGGGAGCCTGATGCATACCGCCCGGTGGCTCAGGCGTCTTGGCAACAACGCAGCTTTTCTCGGGGACCACATTGTAGCGCAGCTCACGGCTGGGTCTGCATGCGAGGTGGCGGAGAGCGCTTACGGGGCGCAGGCGATCGTGCTTTCGGGCATGCGGAACGGCTTCTTCCTGCGTGCGAACATATGGCCGTCGGAGCGCGATCATGCCTTCCACACGAGCGGCGCGCGCAGTTTCGTTTACGGGATCCCGCACGATCACAATTTCGATTTCCTGACCGTCGGCTACTTCGGCCCCGGCTATCGCAGCGACTACTACGAATACGACTACGAGGCTGTCACGGGCAGGTGCGGGGAGAAGGCGGGCCTGCGGTTCACCGAGCGCAGCGCGCTCAGCCCCGGCAAGCTGATGCACTACCGCGCGCACCACGACGTTCACCGCCAGTTGCCGCCCGAAAGCCTGTCGGTCTCGCTCAATGTCGTCGCGGCTGATCCCGCCGCAGGCTGGTTCGATCAATATGGCTTTGACGTCGAGACGGACACGATCACCGGCGTGCTCAATCCGACCTCGACGGAGGTATTCCTGCGCCTTGCCGTGGGGCTGGGCGGGGCCGAAGCGGTGGACCTGGCCGAACGGTTCGGCCGGACCCACCCCAGCGACCGTCTCCGTCTCGCCTGCTTCGAAGCGAAAGCGACATTGGCAGCGGCTCCGGCAAGCGTTGACGCCGTCTGGCGCGAGGCGGAACTCTGCGGCAGCCGCCTGGTCGCGGAGGAAGCGCGTTCGCGTCGCCGGATACTGTCGTTGCCGGCATAGGCGGCGCGAATACGTGTGAGCGGCTAAGAGGTGGTCTCCGCAGGAAAACGCTCTGCCGCAGCGCGGCTGGGCCGCGCCATCTGGAAATCGCATTCGCGTTTGACCTCACGCGCGGCACCGGTAAGAGGCAGCGCGGATGAGCGACGTCATCGATCTCCCTCCGCCGCCTCCGTTCGATCGGCTGGCGGACGCGCGCGACATCGCGCTGTTTCTCGACTTCGACGGCACCCTGGTGGACCTGGCCCATGCGCCCGGCGCGATTGTCGTGCCCCCTGACTTGGGTGAGCGGTTGCGCAAGCTGGCAGCGCGGCTCGGTGGGCGGCTTGCGCTGGTCTCGGGCCGATCGCTGGACGATCTCGGCGGGCATTGCCCGATCGAGGGCATTGCCTGCGCCGGGTCTCACGGCGCGGCGCGCCGGGACGCCGCAGGGATGTCGCTGGGAGAACCCGCACAGGCGATGGCGCCCGACGCTCTCGACGATCTGCGCACCGGCGCACGCGAGTTCGGGTTGATGCTGGAGGCAAAGCCCCACGGTGCGGCGCTCCATTACCGCAGGCATCCGGAACGCGCAGACCTGGCCCGGGCGCTGGCAGACGAAGTCGCCGCGCGCTTCGATCTTGCGATCAAGCCGGGCAAGGGCGTGGTCGAACTCACTCAGACCGGCGCCGACAAAGGCGGAGCGGTGCGCGCGTTCCTCGCACTGCCACCTTTCGCCGGTGCGCAGCCGGTGTTCATTGGCGACGACGTGACCGACGAGGACGGTATGGCAGCCTGTGAGGAAGCCGGCGGCTTCGGCATTCTCGTAGGCGACCGCACACCCACAACCGCGCGCTACCGTCTGCCCAATGTTTCCGCCGTCTACGAATGGTTGAGCCTGTGACCGACCCGCACCAAGCCTCACTCGAACTCTGGCCCATCGGGAATTGCCAGGTCAGTGGCCTGATCAACCGCCAGGGCGCGCTCGTCTGGGGCTGCGTGCCCCGGGTCGATGGCGATCCGGTGTTCTGCTCGCTGCTGAATGGCGACGAGCAAGATATCGGCGTCTGGCGTTTCGAACTCGAGGGACAGATCGCCGCCACCCAGTACTACGAGCGCAATACGCCCATCCTCGTAACGCGGCTCGAGGCGGAGGATGGCAGCGCGGTCGAGATTCGCGACTTCTGCCCGCGCTTCGAGCGCTCCGGGCGCATGTACCGCCCCGTGGCCTACGTCCGCATCGTTCATCCGGTCGCGGGTACCCCGCGGATGAAAATCGTGCTGCGCCCGGCGCGGAACTACGGCGCGCAGCTCGCCGAAACGACGAACGGCACCAACCACATCCGCTATCTGGTCGGCGGCCAGGCCATGCGCATGAGCACGGACGCCCCGGTCGGCTACGTCCTTTCCGGCCGCACCTACCGGGTCGAGAGCGACCAGCATTTCTTCCTTGGCCCGGATGAGCCGTTCTCCGGCAATCTGCGCGCCGAGCTGCGCCAGATGGATGAGCTGACGCGCAAGTACTGGACGCTCTGGGTGCGCGGCCTGCACATCCCACTCGAATGGCAGGACGAGGTGATCCGCAGCGCCATCGCGCTCAAGCTTTGCCAGCACGAGGAGACGGGCGCGATCGTCGCCGCGCTGACCACCTCGATTCCCGAAGCGCCGCACAGCGAACGCAATTGGGACTACCGCTTCTGCTGGATCCGCGACTCCTACTTCACCGTCCAGGCACTCAACCGGATCGGCGCACTTGACGTCCTGGAGAAGTACCTGTCGTACCTGCGCAACATCGTCGATTCGGCACAGGGCGGGCAGATCCAGCCACTCTATTCGGTAATGGGCGACACCGTGCTGGACGAAAGCGCTGCGGCGCACCTGGCCGGCTACCGCGGGATGGGCCCGGTGCGGATCGGCAACGCCGCCTATTTTCAGGTCCAGCACGACTGCTACGGCCAGATCGTCATGCCGACCGCGCAGGCATTTTTCGACCGACGGCTGCTGCGCATGGCCGACGAGCACGATTTCGCCAGTCTCGAAAAAGTGGGCGAGATGGCGTGGAAGATGCACGATCAGCCCGACGCCGGCCTGTGGGAATTCCGCACCCGGCAGGAGGTTCATACCTATTCCGCCGTGATGTGCTGGGCGGCCTGCGACCGCCTGGCCAATGTCGCGGCGCATCTTGGGCGGGAAGACCGGCGCAAGCTCTGGCGCAAGCGCGCGGATGCGATCCGCGATCGCATCGAGCGCGAGTCGTGGGTCGAGACCGAGGACGGTGGCCACTATGGCGCGAGCTTCCAGAGCGACTATCTCGACGCCAGCCTGCTGCAGATGGTCGAGCTACGGTTTCTGCGGCCCGACGACTCCCGCTTCAAGACGACCTTCGCCGCGATCGAGAAGGCGCTCCGCCGCGGCGAGCACATGCTGCGCTATGCCAGCGAAGACGACTTCGGCCTGCCCGAGACCGCCTTCAATGTCTGCACGTTCTGGCTGATCGAGGCGCTCCACATGGCGGGCCGCGACGAAGAGGCACGCGGACTGTTCGAGACCATGCTGTCGCATCGCACGGCGTCGGGGATGCTCTCGGAAGACCTCGATTTCGACACCGGCGAACTGTGGGGGAACTTCCCCCAGACCTACTCGCTTGTAGGGATAATCAACTGCGCCGGTCTTCTGTCCAAACCGTGGAGCGAAGTAAGATAAGCCGTCTAGTCGTCATATCGAATCGCGTCGCCGTCCCAAAGGCGCGGGGCGCGGCCGGTGCACAGGGAGGATTGGCGGGCGCGCTCAACGCAGCGCTCAAGAAGCACGGCGGTATCTGGTTCGGGTGGTCCGGACAGGAGTGCGACAAGTTCAGCGGCAATATCAACATGCAGCGGCACGAGGGGGTGACGACTGCGACGGTCGACCTGCCGCACCAGGACGTGGAAGAATACTACAACGGCTACGCCAACTCGACGCTGTGGCCGCTATTCCATTTCCGCCTCGACCTGACCGAATACGAACGTGAGACGGGCAAGGGCTACGAACGCGTCAACGAGCGGTTTGCCGACAGCGTCGGGCCGCTGATCGAGCCGGACGATCTGGTCTGGGTGCACGACTATCACCTGATCCCTCTGGGTGGACGCCTGCGTTCGCGCGGGATCAGGAA
Organism: Pelagerythrobacter aerophilus; assembly: GCF_003581645.1. Classification (GTDB taxonomy): domain Bacteria; phylum Pseudomonadota; class Alphaproteobacteria; order Sphingomonadales; family Sphingomonadaceae; genus Pelagerythrobacter; species Pelagerythrobacter aerophilus. The sequence continues at coordinate 132,683 of NZ_QXFK01000014.1, forward strand.
CCGCATCGGTTTCTTCCTCCACACGCCTTGGCCGCCGACGCGGCTGTTCGTCTCGCTGCCGTTCCACGAGCGGCTGGTGCAGACGATGCTCGAATACGACCTGATCGGTTTCCAGACCGAGGAATGGCTCGAGAGCTTCGTTCACTACTGTGAAAAGGAACTGGGGGCCGAAGTAGACGAGGCAACCGGGACGATCACGTACGAAGGGCGCAAGACGGTCGCACGCGCCTATCCGATCGGGATCGACTACGATCACGTGCGGGCGCAGGCCGACACCGGCGAAGCGCGACAGGCGGCGCAGCGGTTGCTGTCGAGCACGCGGCGGCGCACGGCGATGATCGGGGTCGACCGACTCGACTATTCGAAAGGCCTGCCCGAACGGATCGACGGCATCGGGCGCTTCTTCGACAATTATCCGGAGCGGGTTCGCGATCTGGTCTTCATCCAGATCGCGCCGCCCAGCCGCGAGAACGTCGAATCCTATCAAGACATCCGCGCTACGCTCGAACAGAAGATCGGCCAGATCAACGGCGCGCGCACCGAAGTCGACATCGTGCCGATTCGCTACGTCAACCGCGGCCACACCCTGGCCGAGCTGTGCGGGTTCTATCGCGCGGCGAAGATCGGGCTGGTCACGCCGCTTCGCGACGGGATGAATCTGGTCGCCAAGGAATACGTCGCGGCGCAGGATCCCGAGGATCCGGGCGTCCTGATCCTGTCGCGTTTCGCCGGCTCGGCGTTGCAGTTGCGAGATGCCGTTCTCGTCAATCCGCACAGTCCGGACGACCTCGCCCACGCCATCCACACCGCGCTCGACATGCCGCTGGAAGAGCGCCGGCGGCGGTGGGAACGGATGATCGAAACCGTGGTCAATGACAACGTCCAGCGGTGGACGGAGAACTTCACATCCGACCTGGCAGGACACGAGGCGAAGCGCTGACATCGGCTTGTGCGGCACGAGCCGAGATGGCAGGGCCGCTTTCCATGGACCAACAACGCGTCGTCGCGCTGGAAGGCGTGCACAATTTCCGCGATTACGGCGGCTATCCCGTCGCGGGCGGAGGCCGCCTGCGGAGCGGACTGCTTTATCGCTCGGGCCAGCATGTCGGCGCAAGCGACGCCGATCTCGTGAAGATCGAAGCGCTCGGGCTGCGCCATGTGATCGATTTTCGCGGCGCGAGCGAACGGCAAAGCTATCCCTGCCGCCGAGCCGACGGCTTCTGCGCCCAGGTCGTCGCTTATGAAGGCGAAACCGCCAACCTCGCGCCGCACGTGGAAGCCGCGGGCGGCGCACTGACGCGCGACGGGGCGCATCGGGCGATGGAGCGCATCTACCGCAACCTGCCCAACCGAGAGCCGGTCCTGTGGGTCATGCGGCAGTATTTCGCGACGCTCGCGCGGGGGCCGGACGAAGGGGGCGGACCGAGCCTCGTCCACTGCCTCGCGGGCAAGGACCGCACCGGCATGGCGGTGGCGCTGCTCCATCATGCGCTCGGCGTCCATCCCGACGATGCGATGGAGGACTTTCTCCTCACCAATGTCGCTGGGAATATCGAGGCGCGCATTGCTGCGGGAGGAGAGACGATCCGCGCGAAGTACGGCGCGGTCGACGACGACACGATCCGCATCCTGATGGGCGTCGACGCGCGCTATCTCCATGCCATGCGCAAAGCTGTGGAGGAGAAGCACGGCTCGCTCGACGCCTTCCTCGCCGATGTGCTGGAGGTGGACGACGCGCGGCGCGAGGCGCTGCGCTTGCATCTCGTCGAATCCTGACCCACCTCTGGGCTGGATCGTCAATCAGAACGGAATACCTCGCATGGCTACCCACCACACGAAGATGCTCATCATCGGCTCCGGGCCCGCCGGCTTCTCGGCCGCGATCTACGGCGCGCGCGCGCTGATGGAGCCGATCGTGGTGCAAGGCCTGCAACCGGGCGGGCAGCTCACGATCACCACCGACGTGGAGAACTATCCCGGCTTCAAGGACGTGATCCAGGGTCCGTGGCTGATGGAGCAGATGCAGGCCCAGGCCGAGCATGTCGGCACGCGGATGATGTGGGACACGATCGTCTCGGTCGAGATTGACAAGGGTCCCCCGTTCCGCGCGATCGGCGACAGCGGCGACGAATATATCGGCGATACGCTGGTGATCGCGACCGGCGCACAGGCCAAATGGCTTGGCGCTCCGGGCGAGCAGCAACTGGGCGGCAAGGGCGTTTCGGCCTGCGCGACCTGCGACGGGTTCTTCTACCGCGGCAAGAAAGTCGCGGTGATCGGCGGCGGCAACACCGCGGTCGAGGAAGCGCTCTATCTCACCAATCATTCGGATGACGTGACGCTGATCCACCGCCGCGACGAACTGCGCGCGGAGAAGATCCTGCAGGAACGGCTGTTCAAGTCGAACAAGATCTCGACGCTCTGGAACAAGACGGTGGTGAGCTTCGAAGGCGATCCGGCCGACGGCGGCCTGACGCATCTGGTGCTCACGGACACGGTGACCGGCGAGACCTCGACGCTGGAGGTCGATGGCGCGTTCGTCGCGATCGGCCACGCGCCCGCGACCGAGCTGTTCAAGGGCAAGCTCGAGATGGACGACAGCGGCTACCTGATCGTCGAGCCGGGCACGCCCAAGACGGCCATTCCAGGCGTCTTCGCCTGCGGCGATGTGATGGACCATACCTATCGCCAGGCGGTCACCGCAGCGGGCACCGGCTGCATGGCCGCTCTCGACGCCGAACGGTTCCTCGCGACGCTGGAGTTCGCGAAACAGGAAGCCGAAGCGGCGGAGTAGTGCGCTAGCCGCTACGGAGGAGCCCAAAAATTCCCGTCATCCCAGCAAGCGCTGGGGGCGCAGGCCGCCAAGTCGAACCTGCTGCAAGCGATCCCGGCTTTCGCTGGGATGACGGATCAAATAATGGGCTCAGACGAACTCGAACACCGCCATCGCTGCGTGCAGGATCAGCGCGATCAGCACCAGGCTCGACAGTGCAAACAGCACGAAGCGCACCATCACCTTGTTCGCGGTGGCCTGCACCAGCGAATGGATCACTCGTAAGCCGACGTAGATCCACGCCAGCAGCGCGTTCGTTCCGTCGCCCTGACCGATGATCGCGAGCACCAGCCCGACCGCGTAAAACACGGTCGGTGCTTCGTGCAGGTGGTTATAATTGTGCGCTTTCCACTGGACTTCGGGCGGTAGCGACCGGTCGAGCGAGGCGTCGGGATCGCGCGTCATCTGGTCGGGGTCGATCTTTGCGCGGCTCATCGCGGGAATACGCGTCACGTACATCCACAGCCACATCACCATAGTCCACGCCATCAGTGCGACGAGCGGTTGCAGGATAGCCATTCCGATCATGCAGGAACTCCCGGGTCTGCAAAGAGTGTGAGCATCAGCAGGCGCACCGCGAGGACAAGGAGACATGCGGTCGAGATCACGAACAGCAGGAACCGCACGTTCACCTTGTTGACCGTCGCCTGCCACAGCGAGTGGATCACGCGGAGCGCGACGTAGCTCCAGGCGAACAGCACGTCGTGCTCATGCGGGCCGAGGATCGCGAGCATGACGACCACCGCGTAGAACAGCGTCGGCTGCTCGAGCAGGTGAGCATAGTTGTGCGACTTCCAGTTGATCCGGTCGTCGATCACGCCTTCGAGATCCTGCCCGCGGCCACCCGGCTTGGCGTTGGCCATTCCGCCGATCTTCGAAAGCGCCGGCAGCCGCGTGGCGGCCATCCAGACGAGCATGATCAGTGTCCACGCCACCAACACGGCGGCCGGTGCGAGAATGTCAGCCTGCATAGAAACTCCCCCTCCAGCGACCCGCCGCGAAACTGCGTTGCCGGACGGCAGAAGTCAAACGGCGAGAATCACGTTGTCCCTATCGTGGCGGCAAAGCTTTCCGGATCGCAGTTGCCGCCGGTCAGCATGATGACCGTGTCCCCGTCCGCCGGCACTTTCTCTGCGAGCACCGCCGCCAGCGCCGCCGCGCCGCCCGGTTCGACGACCAGCTTGAGCCGCGCGAAGGCGAAGCGCTGCGCGGCGCGCACTTCCTCGTCGGTCATGGCCACTCCCGCCTCGCTGCGACCGCGCAGCACATCGAGGTTGATCGGCTTCGTCGCGCTCGGCTGCAGCGCATCGCAGATGGTCTTCGGTGCATCGGGCGCGGCGTGGACGATTTCGCCCGCGGCGAGGCTTTGCCGGACCATATCCCAGCCGACCGGCTCAATCGGAACGATTTGGGCTGAAGGGCAGGCGAGTGCCAGTCCGGCGCTGAGGCCCCCGCCACCGCAGGGCACGACGAGGCGGGACGGCTCGCGGCCGAGTTGCACCGTGATTTCGATGCCCGCGCTGCCCTGGCCCTCGATCACCCACGGATCGGCGAACGCGTGGACCAGCACGGCGCCGCGCCGCTCGACCTCGCGTGCCGCGACTTCATCGCGATCCTCACCGGGACGGTCGTAGAGTACGATCTCGGCGCCCAACGCCCGGGTGGCTTCCAGCTTCACCTTCGGCGCGTCGCGGGGCATGACGATCACTGCGGCGATGCCAAGCCGCCTGGCTGCCCATGCAACGCCCTGCGCGTGATTGCCGCTCGAGACCGCGACCACGCCACGTGCGCGCTCCTTCTCGCCGAGATCGCTCAGCCGGTGCCAGGCGCCACGGATCTTGAACGCGCCGATGGGCTGTAGCACCTCGGCTTTCGCCCACAGGCGCGTGCCGCCGATCTCTAGCGGCAGCAGCGGGGTGGGCGGAAGGATTTCCGCGATCTTCGCGGCGGCGCGCAGCACGCCTTCGCGGGTCGGCTTTCGAATCGTCTCGTGGATCATGTTGCCCTGCTAGCGCATTTCCCTATGTGAGCCGTCGTTATTCGCGAGTCCCCGCGCAGGCGGGGACCTCGGGCAGACAGTGGACGACCAGGCGGCCCGAGGCCTCCGCCTTCGCGGAGGCTCATCAGCAGTAGGATTGGAGCAATTATGTCGAAAGTGCTGGTAATCGGTGCAGGTGGAGTCAGCTCCGTCTGCGTGCACAAAATGGCGATGAACCCGGACATCTTCAGCCAGATCCACCTCGCGAGCCGCACCAAAGCCAAGTGCGACGCGATCGCCGATTCGGTGAAGGAACGCACCGGTCAGCAGGTTGCGACCTATGAGATCGACGCCGAAGAAGTCCCGGCCATGGTCAATCTGATCCGCAAGATCGAGCCCAGCCTGGTGGTCAATCTCGCGCTGCCCTATCAGGATCTGCCGATCATGGACGCCTGTCTCGAGGCCGGCGTCGATTATCTCGATACCGCGAACTACGAGCCGAAGGACGAGGCGAAGTTCGAGTACAAGTGGCAGTGGGCCTACCACGACCGCTTCAAGGAAGCCGGGATCATGGCGCTGCTCGGCAGCGGCTTCGATCCGGGCGTGACCAGCGTCTTCACCATGTGGCTAAAGAAGCACAAGCTGAAGACCATCCGCCAGCTCGACATCCTCGACTGCAACGGCGGCGATCACGGCCAGCATTTCGCGACCAACTTCAATCCCGAAATCAACATCCGCGAGATCACCGCGCCGGCGCGCCACTGGGAGAACGGCAAGTTCGTCGAGACGCCGGCGCTGGGTGAAAAGGTCGAGTTCAACTTCGAGAGCGTCGGCCGGAAGAACATGTACATGATGTACCACGAGGAGCTGGAAAGCCTCGCGAAGTTCGTCCCCGAGCTGGAGCGGGCGCGCTTCTGGATGACTTTCGGCGACCAGTACATTACGCACCTGACCGTGCTGCAGAACGTCGGCATGACCTCGATCGAGCCGATCCGCTACCAGGGCAAGGACATCATCCCCCTCCAGTTCCTCGCCGCGGTCCTGCCGAAGCCGGAAACGCTGGGCGAGACGACCAAGGGCAAGACCAACATCGGCGTGATCGCGACCGGCGAGGCGCTCGACGGGTCGGGCGAGAAGACGTTCTACATCAACAATATCTGCGACCACGAGGATGCCTACGAAGAGACCGGCAACCAGGCGGTCAGCTACACCACCGGGGTCCCCGCGATGATCGGCAGCGCCATGGTGCTGCAGGGCACGTGGAAGGGGGAGGGCGTGTTCAACATGGAGCAGTTCGATCCCGATCCCTTCATGGACATGCTGAACGATCACGGCCTGCCTTGGAACGTGAAGGAACTCGACGGGCCGGTAGGCTTCTGACGGTGATCAGAGCCGCCCTGACCACGGCCGCGGCGCTGGTGGCAGCGTTCTGCCTCCCCGCGTCGGCGGCCGAGCCGCCCAGCGATCCCTACGCCCCGGCGCGCGAGATCGTCGCGGACATGAACCGGATCGTGACGCCCGACGGCGTTCAGGAGACCTTCGTGGCCACGCTGGGCGGCGCGAAGCAGGTCGTCAACGTTCGCGGAACCGACCGTGACAATCCGATCCTGGTCTTCGTCCACGGCGGGCCCGGCGCGGTGGAGATGCCGTTCGCCTGGACCTTCCAGCGTCCGTGGGAGGATTTCTTCACGGTGGTCCATTACGACCAGCGCGGCGCCGGCCGGTCCTATCCGCTCAACCCGCCGAAAGCGCTCGCCCCCACCATGACGCTGGAGCGCTACCGGGACGACGCCATCGAACTGATCGAGTTGCTGCAGGAGCGCTACGGCAAGCGCAAGGTCGTGCTGATGGGGCATAGCTGGGGCTCGTTCGTGGGGCTGGCGGTGGCTTTGGAGCGGCCGGATCTACTCCACGCCTATGTCGGGGTCGGGCAAGGCATCGATTTTCGCGAAGGCGAGAAGGCCGGCATGGCCTGGACGCGGGCCCAGGCGCTCGCGGCGGGGAACGAGGAGGCGGTTGCCGCGATCGATGCGCTCGCGCCCTATCCCATGGCGGGCCCGTTCACGATCGAGCAGGCCGACGGCTGGCGGAAGTACGCGATGCCGTACGGCTCGCTGCTGTACAACCGCCCCCCGGGGGAGACGCTCTACTTCCACCAGCCGCGCCTCTCGCCGCTCTACACCCCGGCGGATCGCAAGGCCTGGGGTGAGGGCAGCGTCTTCACCGTGACGACGCTCTGGCCGCGCCTGGCCGATGTCAGCTTCGCCGACGTCGATCGGGTCGAGGTGCCGCTGGTGTTTCTCCTCGGGCGGCACGATTACACCGTGCCATCGCCGGTCGCGGCTGAATGGTTCGAGGAAGTCGAGGCGCCTTCCAAGGAACTGATCTGGTTCGAGCATTCGGCGCATATGCCGATGTTCGAAGAACCCGGCCTGTTCCTCGCCGCGCTGCTGCGCGAAGTGGTTCCCCTGACCGGTGGCGGACAGGCCTCCGCAAACGTCGATCAGAAAGGTTCCTGAGCCGATGGAAACCAGAGCCGGCGATCCGGGCGCTTTCGCCCATTTCGATCTCCACCGTGTCGACAGCCCCGCGTTCGTCGTCGACGCGGCCAAGCTGCGCGCGAACCTGCAGGTGCTCGCGGACATTCGCGACGCCGCGGACATCAAGGTGCTTGCCGCGCTCAAGGCGTTCTCGATGTGGAGCGTCGCCTCGATCGTCGGCGAGTATCTCGACGGGGTGTGCACCTCGGGCCTGTGGGAAGCGCGGCTGGCGAGCGAGTTCTACGACGGTGAGATCGCGACCTACTCGGCCGCCTACAAGCCCGACGAACTGGAGGAAGTCTGCAGGCTCTCGGATCATGTGATCTTCAACTCGCCGGGCCAGCTCGAGCGCGCGGCGCTGATCCTCGAGCAGGCGCGGGCGAGCGGGCAGGACTTCGATGTGGGGCTGCGGCTCAATCCGCTGTGCCCCTGCGGCGAGGTGCCGCGCTACGACCCCTCTTCGCCCGGCTCGCGGCTCGGCTTTCCGATCGACCAACTCACGCCCGAGGTCATGGAGCAGGTCGACGGCATCCACTTTCACAACTTGTGCGAGCAGGACTTCGACCCGCTCCGGCGCACCTGGGACAAGGTGTTCGACGCGATCGAGCCGTGGTTCGGGCAGCTCAAGTGGATCAACATGGGCGGCGGGCACCACATCACCCGTGCCGATTATCAGCGCGAGGAACTGGTCGAGTTCCTGCGGGATGCGAAGGAGGATACCGGGGCTGAGATCTACCTCGAGCCGGGCGAAGCCGTGGCGCTCGATGCCGGGATCCTCGTGGGAACGATCCTCGATTCGATGTGGAACGGAATGCCGCTTGCGGTGATGGACATCTCCGCCACTTGCCACATGCCGGACGTGATCGAGGCGCCTTACCGACCGGCAATGCTGCACGAGGAAGCCGCAGGCGAGGGCGATCCCGTCCGCCTCGGCGGGCCATCCTGCCTCGCGGGCGACGTGATCGGCGATTATCGCCTGCCCGTGCCCTGCGAGCCGGGCCAGCGAATCGCCTTCCTCGATCAGGCCCACTATTCGATGGTGAAGACCAACACCTTCAACGGCGTCCAATTGCCTTCTATCTGGCTCTGGGACAGTGAAACCGACGCGCTCGATCAGGTGAAGAGCTTTGACTACGAAGATTTTCGCGACCGGTTGAGTTAGCGGGGGTTGGCGGGGCTGACGGTCCGTGGAAGGATCGCCGCGAGACGTTTGGGGGAATGCCGGTGCGAAAATTCCATCTTCTTGTCGCGTCAATCGTACTCGCGGGCGGGAACGTGGCGGCTGCACCGGCGGCACGGGCTCAGGGCTATTCGGCCGAACGCCTGGTGAAGTCGGTCGATCTCGACGATCTCAAGGCGATCGTCGAATCGCTCGGCCATCGCGTCAGCGAACAGGGGAAATTCGGCGATGTCAGCCTCTCCGCGACCGATGCCCAGGAGACTAACTACATCCTCATCGGAACCGCCTGCAACGCCAACGGAGTTCCCGGATGCCAGGGCGTGATGATGCAGGTCCGGTTCGACCCGGATGAGAGTGTCGATGCCGAAAGCCTCGCGCGGGCCAATTTGTCGCAGGCAGCCGTCAACACCTGGCGCGACCCGGCGAACGGTACGATCGGCGTCACTCGCTACGTCGTGCTGGACCATGGGATCACGATGGCGAACTTGCGGGAAAACGTGAACGTCCTCCTCTCGCTCACGCCCAGTGTGGTGGATGCGCTCCTCGATAAATAAATCCGCACGGATCGTCCCGCCGCACCCCCGTTTCGTCCCCTCTTCGGTTGCGGGGAAAAGCGCGAGTTTTCACTTGCGGTTCACGCTGCGAAGCTTATAGGCGCACCCCGCTGCCCCAAGGGGACTTCCTAACCGCAAGGCAGCCTCGTTCGAACTTAACCGTTTGGGGGTCCCTTGAGTTGCACATCCATCCTGACGCCCGGTCTGTAGTTCGCGCTCTCGCGCCGGACGAGCCGGTTATCCTCAATCGCCCGCATGCTGCGGAGCGCGCAGCGCGTTTCTTCGTCGAGAAGTTTCCGGGCAGGTCGCTCTACGCGGTGAAGGCCAATCCTTCGCCCGACCTGCTGCAGGTCCTGTGGAACGGCGGAGTGACGCACTTCGACGTCGCCTCGATCGCAGAGGTGCGCCTGGTGCGCGCCATGCTGCCCGAAGCGACGCTGTGCTTCATGCATCCGGTGAAGACGCCGCGCGCGATTCGCGAGGCCTACTTCGACCATGGGGTGAAGACCTTCAGCCTCGATACGATCGAGGAACTGGCCAAGATCGTCGAGGCGACAACCGCTGAGGACGGCACACATGCGGCCGACCTGCGGCTGCTGGTGCGCCTGCGCGTCTCGTCCGACTATTCCGAGCTCAGCCTTGCCTCGAAGTTCGGCGTCGATCTGGTCGACGCTGCGCCGCTGCTCCAGGCGACTCGCCAGCATTGCGACTGGCTGGGTGTGTGCTTCCATGTCGGTAGCCAGGCCATGACGCCTTTTGCCTATGTCCAGGCGCTGGAGCGCGTGCGCGCCGCGGTGGCGGAGGCGAGTGTGGTGATCGACGTGGTCGACGTCGGCGGCGGCTTCCCGTCGGTCTATCCGGACATGGAGCCCCCGCCGCTGGAGGATTACTTCGAAGTCATCCATCGCCACTTCGAGAACCTGCCGATCGCCTATAACGCCGAGCTGTGGTGCGAGCCCGGCCGCGCGCTTTGTGCCGAGTATTCCTCGGTCGTGGTGCGGGTCGAGAAGCGCCGCGGGGACGAGCTCTACATCAACGACGGGGCGTACGGCGCGCTGTTCGATGCGGCGCATGTCGACTGGCGTTTCCCGGTTGCGACTCTCGAGGACGACTTGCGCGATCCGCTGCAGGAATTCGCCTTCTACGGGCCGACCTGCGACGATGCCGATTATATGAAGGGCCCCTTCATGCTCCCCGGCGACATCCAGGCAGGCGACTATATCGAGATCGGCATGCTCGGCGCCTATGGTGCGGCGATGAAGACCGGCTTCAATGGCTTCGGCAACGCGCAGCAGATCGTGGTGGGCGACGAGCCTATGGCGAGCCTCTACCGCGGCGATCGCGAGCGTCCGGTGACCGACAACGTGGTGAGCCTGCGCTGAGCAGGCTTCTGCCCCGCGCGACCGGCTACGGCCTCGCGCGGGGGAGACAGGCCCCTACGGACGGGTCGGTGAAGATCCGGCAGTCGAAGTAGATCGCCTCGGCATTGCCATTCCGCGCTGGCAGGAAGCTGAAGCGAAGGGCACGGCGTGCTTCGCCGGTCAGTGGCAGCTGGGCCGGAATCGCCGCCGCATCATCCCAGCCATAGACTTGGCAATAGGCGTCGCCCGGGCACAGGGCGCGGGCGCGCTCCACCAGCGTCTGCGGCGCATCCCCGCGCGCGACGAGCACGAAATGGACGCCTGGCGCGGGAGAGTCGGGAGATGCGTCCGATGCCTCCGCTGCTCCAGCCGGAGGCTCCTCCGACCCGGTCCCGCCCGGTGTGGTGATCGTACGAACCGCCGTTCCCTGTTCGGCAAGCCGGGGGAGGAGCAGATCCGCCGGTCGGTCGATCTCCTGCGCTGTCCTCCGCAGCGTCAGCGGGTCGGGTTCGCCGCCCGTGTAACGCGCGGACAGCGCCGCGCCGCTCCCCCACCAGCCGCGCCAGCGGAAGAACAGGTGCGGCCCGACCGCGGCTATCTTGTCCAGTTCGCCGCTCCAGGCCGGATAGACGTAATCTGCGTGGTAGTGCGTTGCCGTTCCGACAGGCGGGTGGACGTACCCCCCCAGCGCCTCCTCCGCCCGCTGTCGCGCCGCTCGCCACAGGTCGTCGGAATAGCGGCGGGCGAGAGAGCCGTCGCAGGTGAAGGTGAACTGGCATCCGGTTGGCCGCTCGGACCCCTGAAAAACCACGCCGCACACCGTGTTCGCGAAGGCCGGATGGCGCACCCGGTTGAGGATCACCTGCATCACCGCGCGCTGGTCGGCCTCGCCTCCACCGGCCTCGGCCATCGCGGCAAGCGCAAGACAGTCGCGCGCCCGGACACGGTCTGCGGAGGTGCCCTGAAAGGCGAAAGGCCGAGCGGCGGCCGGATCGGTGTCGGCAAAGGGAACGGCGGCGTTGCGCGCCCGCGCATCCTCGGCGGGAAGCGTGGAGAGGATCGTGCCTTCGTCCTCGGCGCTGGCGGGCAGGGCATCGAGCGGCGGGGTGACTGCGGGGGGAGGCGCCGTGACCGCCGGTTGATCAGCTATGCCGAACAGCGCCAGCGCCGCGAAGGCGAGCGCGAGAATTGCGGAGACCGCATAGAGAGGGGCGTTCTCGCGCCACTGCCGGGATTGGCTCTCGTCCATTGCCGCTATCTAGCGTCGCAGGCGGCGGTGACCAGTGGCAGCGCTCAGGCTGCCCGTGCGAGCTCCAGCTCGAGACGGTCCCAGATCTCCACCAGCGCGGTGGTCAGATCGTCCATCATCGCTTCGGTGTGCGTCGGGCCGGGGGTGAAGCGCAGCCGCTCGGTGCCGCGCGGCACGGTCGGGAAGTTGATCGGCTGCACATAGGCGCCGTACTCGGCGAGCAGAATGTCGCTGATTTTCTTCGCGCGCACCGGATCGCCGACCATCAGCGGCACGATGTGCGTCTGGCTCGGCATGACCGGCAGACCGGCAGCGGCGAACTTCGCCTTGAGCAGCGCGGCGTTGCGCTGCTGCGCCTCGCGTTCCTCGTTCGATTCCTTGAGGTGCCGCACCGCCGCGAGCACGCCCGCGACGAGAACGGGGCTGAGCGAGGTCGTGAAGATGAACCCGGGCGCATAGCTGCGGATGCAGTCGATCACGCGCGTGTCGGCCGCGATATAGCCGCCCATGACGCCGAACGCCTTGCCCAGCGTGCCTTCGATGATGTCGATCCGGTGCGCGGCCTCGTCACGCTCCGAAATTCCGCCGCCGCGCTTGCCGTACATGCCGACGGCGTGGACCTCATCGATATAGGTCAGCGCGTTGTATTTCTCGGCAAGGTCGCAGATCGCGTGGATCGGCGCGATGTCCGCGTCCATCGAATAGACGCTCTCGAACGCGATCAGCTTGGGCGTCTCGGGCGCTTCGGCTGCAAGCAGCTCTTCCAGATGCTCGAGATCGTTGTGGCGGAAGACGCGCTTCTCGCAGCCCGAGTTGCGGATGCCGGCGATCATGCTCGCGTGGTTGAGCTCGTCGGAGAAGATCACGCAGCCGGGCAACAGCTTCGCCAGGGTTGAGAGTGTCGCGTCGTTGGAGACATAGCCGCTGGTGAACAGCAGTGCACCGTCCTTGCCGTGCAGGTCGGCGAGTTCGCGCTCGAGCTGGACGTGGAAGTGCGTGTTGCCGCCGATGTTGCGGGTGCCGCCCGAGCCGGCGCCGACATCGTGCAGCGCCTCTTCCATCGCCGCGATGACTTTCGGGTGCTGGCCCATCGAGAGGTAATCGTTCGAGCACCAGACGGTGATCGGCTTCGGCCCATTGTGCCCGGCGAAGCAGCGCGCGTTGGGGAAGGTGCCCTTGTTGCGCATGATATCGATGAAGACGCGGTAACGGCCTTCCGAGTGCAGGCGGTCGATCGCCTGATCGAAGATCTGATTGTAATTCATCGCACGCTCGCGCCTCGCCGTCCGATCCCGGCCGTTCCGAGCGGGCATTTAGGCCGCTCCCGCTTGTATTTCCACCGCGATCTTTGCGAGCGATTCGCAGCTAGAATTTATCGAGGCGCTCGATCCCGCAAGCGCGGAACGCCCCGGCTAGCGACTCGAACCGCTCGATCGGCCCGGTGGTGACGGCGCGATCCGGTTCGCTCCGCGCCATGGGCTGCCCCGCGACGAGGTGTGCGATCCGGCGTGCGATGCCCTGGGCGCCGTCGACGAACTTCACCCCTGGGCCGAACGCGTCCCCCAGCTCCGCCTGCAGGAGCGGGAAATGGGTGCAAGCAAGCACAACGGTGTCGATCTCGTCCCCGCCGGGCTGCCTGCGAAGCCCTGCCACGGCCTCGTCGATCGCCGCGGGATCGACCGGGCGCCCGCGCAACTTGGCCTCCGCCGCATCCACCAGACCGGGCGCAGCGTGCCGCAGCAACGTCTTGGCGTCCGCGAACTGTGCTTCGAGATTGTCCACATAGGCCTGACGGATCGTCGCCGCAGTGCCGAGCAATCCGATCGTGCCGCTGCGCGTTTCGCTGGCTGCGGGCTTGATCGCGGGCACCGTCCCGACGATCGGGATTTCGAGCACCTCGCGCACCATGCCGAGCGCGATCGTGCTCGCGGTGTTGCAGGCAATGCAGATCAGCCGCGGGTTCCAGCGCTCCGCCATTCGCCCGAGCAGCCCGCAGACTCGCGCCGCGACTTCGGCCTCGCTCTTGGTGCCATAGGGCAGGCCGGCGAGATCCGCGGCGTAGATCACCGGCGCCTGCGGCAGCGTCTTGCGCACCTCCGCCAGCACACTGAGCCCGCCGACACCGGAATCGAACAGCAGGATAGGGGATGAATCGTCCAAGGAACCATTTCCGTTCGGGCCGCGCTTGTCGAAGCCCCGCTTTTTCTTCTAGCGCCGTAGAAGAGAGAACGGCCCTTCGACAAGCTCAGGGCAAACGGTTATCTGCTGCTGAAGGGAGGGGCGCTGCCATGGACGTGACCACCGATACCTTGCTTGCCGCGCTGCTCGGCTACTTGTGCGGCTCGATTCCCTTCGGGCTGATTCTCGCGCGGCTCGCCGGGCTGGGCGACGTGCGCAAGATCGGCAGCGGCAATATCGGCGCGACCAACGTGCTGCGCACCGGCAACAAGGCGGTCGCCGCAGCCACCCTGCTGCTCGATCTCGCCAAGGGGTTTGTGGCAGTGCTGCTCGCCGTGCACCTGCTTACAGGGCCAAGCGAGATGCCCGGTGCCGCCCTCGCTCCGGCGCCCGTGGCCGCGGTTTTCGCAGTGCTCGGCCACTGTTTCCCGGTCTGGCTCGGGTTCAAGGGAGGGAAGGGCGTTGCGACCAATGCCGGCGTCAGCTTCGGCCTCGCTTGGCCGATCGGCCTCGCCTACGCGCTTGTGTGGCTCGGCGTGCTGGGGCTGAGCCGGATCAGCTCGCTTGCGGGGATGAGCGCGGTGGTCGCTGCGGCCATCGTCGCCGCTGTGCTCGGTCACACCGCCTACGTCCCCGCGCTGGTGCTGATCGCGCTGATCGTGATCTGGCTCCACCGCGAGAACCTCAAGCGCCTGGCGAACGGCACCGAGCCGAAAGTCGGTTCCAAGGGGTGACCGCGCTTTCCCAGTCCGAGGCGTTCGCGCGCATCCGGCTGCTGCGGTCGCCGAATATCGGGCCGGTATCCTACGCTCAACTGCTGGCGCGGTTCGGAGAGGCCGAGGCGGCGCTCGAGGCGCTGCCTGCCCTCGGCAAGCGTGGCGGGCGCGAATATCGCGCGGCCCCTGCCGGGCGCATAGAGCGCGAAATCGACGCCGCGCGCTCGGTCGGCGCGCGCTACCTGTTCCACGACCAGCCAGGCTATCCATCGCTGCTCGCCGAAATCGAGAGCGCTCCGCCGATCCTGATCTACCGGGGCGACCTTACGCTCGCCGAGAGACCCTGTGTCGCCATGGTCGGCGCGCGCAACGCCTCTGCCGCGGCGGTCAAGCTGGCGCGCGATTTCGCGGCAGCCTTGGCGGAGGCGGGTTTCGTCGTCGTCTCGGGCCTTGCGCGGGGTATCGATGGCGCCGCGCATCGCGGTGCGCTGCCTGCGACGATCGGCGTGATCGCGAGCGGCATCGACATCGCCTATCCGCCTCAGCACGCCAACCTGCAGGAGGAGATCGCGAGCACCGGCCTCCTTCTTGCCGAGCAGCCACCCGGCACCGAGCCGCGCGGCAGCCATTTCCCGAGCCGCAACCGCATCATTGCCGGTCTTGCGGCGGGAACGCTGGTGGTGGAAGCCGCACCGAAGTCCGGCTCGCTGATCACGGCGCGGCTCGCCGGCGAGGCCGGGCGCGAGGTCATGGCGATCCCCGGCAGCCCGCTCGATGCGCGTTCGCAAGGCTGCAACCAGCTGATCCGCGACGGCGCGGTGCTGGTGCAGGCAGCAGACGACGTTGTCGAACTCCTCAGCGGTTTCGACGGCACGCCGCGCTCGACGTTCCGCGAAGCCGCGCCCGACAGGGGCTATGCGTCCGACGATTTCGAAGACGCCGAACCGGCCGACATCTCGGACCTGCTCACCACCGCGCCGGTGCCGGTCGACGAACTGGTGCGGCAGTCCGGCGCCGGACCTGCGGCGGTGCAGATGGCATTGCTGGAGCTTGAGATTGTCGGCCGATTGCAGCGACATGCGGGCGGGCGGGTGAGTTTGGTTCGATGAGCATTCTATCAATCGCTGAGAGCAGATCTTTAGAAACGTTGGAGTTCCTCTTCAGCGAACAGAAACGGCTTGCTCGGGCGGGCTGGGCATACATCGCGGCCTATCTGATCGTGTGCACCGGACCGTACATTTATCTCGATCTTTACGCGTACGAGAAGGATGGGCTTTACGCTTTACTCGGCCTGCTTTCGTGGGCGCTGGGTTATGTTCTTTTTGTGGGTTTGATGAAAAAGGGTGGATATCTTGCAGGGGGAAAGAAAACAGGCATCGGGACCTATTTCGTGCTGGGAGTCGCCATAGGAATACCCGTGGTCCTCGCCCTTGTAGTATTCGTCTTGCCGGGCCTCTATTTGCTGATGAGATGGTTGCCTGCATATTCGCGAGCGCTTGTGACAAGCGACGGATTCGGCAACGCCATGCGCTGGAGTTGGCAAAATACCGAGCCCTTTCAAAAGTCGCTCAGCCTTGCGATGATAGCTCCATTGTCAGGTTATGGCGTCTCAATGGGCATGTGGCTTGGCTACGACTTCTTCTACGACCATTTCGACTGGACCGCGTATGTGGTGGCTGCCGTCGTATGGAACGGAGCTATGGCACTTGGCATTGCATGGTTGACGACATTTGGGATCGCCGCTTTCGGGATGCTTACCGCCCAAAAAAGCGACTTGGACGCTGTCTTTCGATGACCGCTTGACGAACCTGTTTTGCCCACCCCACCCTCGCGCACGTACACACGTAAGGGACCGTCTCCACTTCCATGCAGCTTGTTATCGTCGAATCGCCGGCCAAGGCGAAGACCATCGAGAAATACCTGGGCAAGGACTTCAAGGTTCTTGCTTCCTACGGTCACGTCCGGGACCTGCCGCCGAAAGACGGCAGCGTGCGGCCGGACGAGGATTTCGCGATGGACTGGGAACTCTATCGCGACAAGCAGAGCCGCTTCAAGGAAATCGCCGACGCGGCGAAGAAGGCCGACCGGCTCGTACTCGCAACCGACCCCGATCGGGAGGGCGAGGCGATTTCGTGGCACGTGCGCGAGCTGCTGGCCAAACGCAAGGCGCTGCCGGCGAAGGTCGACCGGGTCACCTTCAACGCGATTACCAAGCCTGCCGTCACGGAGGCCATGGGCCGCCCACGCGAGCTCGATAACGATCTTGTCGATGCCTACCTTGCCCGCCGCGCGCTCGACTATCTCTACGGTTTCACGCTTTCGCCGGTGCTCTGGCGCCGCCTGCCGGGCGCGAAGAGCGCGGGCCGTGTGCAGTCGGTTGCGCTCCGGCTGATCGTCGATCGGGAGCGCGAGATCGAGGCCTTTCGCGCACAGGAGTACTGGTCGGTCGTCGCGAAGCTCGAGCAGGACGGCACCGAATTCGATGCGCGCCTGGTCAAATACGATGGCAAGAAGCTCGACAAGCTGACGCTCGGCGACGAGGGCAGCGCGATGGCGGCAAGGGCCGCGGTCGAGCAGGGCCGCTTCACGATCGAGGAGATCGAGACCAAGCCGCTCACGCGCAATCCGGCCCCGCCGTTCACCACTTCGACGCTGCAGCAGGAGGCTGCGCGCAAGCTCGGCTTTTCCGCCAGCCATACCATGCGGCTTGCGCAGTCCCTCTACGAAGCGGGCGCGATCACTTACATGCGTACCGACGGCGTGCAGATGGACGGCAGTGCGATCAGCGCCGCGCGCAAGGCGATCGCGGACCGCTACGACGGGCACTACCTTCCGGAAAAGCCCCGGCATTACAGCACCAAGGCGAAGAATGCTCAGGAGGCGCACGAGGCGATCCGTCCGACCGATTTCTCGCGTGATCGTGCTGGATCGGGCGACGAGGGGAAGCTTTACGACCTGATATTCAAGCGCGCGATGGCGAGCCAGATGGCCGCCGCGCGGCTCGAGCGCACCACCGTCACCCTGCGCGACGGGACGGGCAAGAACGAACTGCGCGCGACTGGGCAGGTGGTGAAGTTCCCGGGCTTCTTCGCCGTCTATCAGGAAGGGTTCGACGACAAGGATAGCGACGACGACGAGGGTCTGCTGCCGGTCATGCACAAGGGTGACAGCCCGGTGAAGAAGAGCGTCGACGCCAACCAGCACTTCACCCAGCCGCCGCCGCGCTTCTCTGAGGCCTCGCTGGTGAAACGGCTCGAGGAGCTCGGCATTGGCCGGCCCTCGACCTACGCCTCGACGATCCAGACGCTGCGCGACCGCGCATATGTGCGGATGGAGAAAAACCGTTTCTTTGCAGAGGAATCTGGGCGGCTTCTCACAGCCTTCCTCGAACGCTTCTTCGACCGCTACGTCGCCTACGATTTCACCGCGGGGATGGAAGACGAGCTTGACGAGGTTTCCGGCGGACGCGAGGAATGGAAGGCCCTGCTCAACCAGTTCTGGCGCGATTTCAAACCCAAGACCGAAGAAGTCATGGAGCGCAAACCCTCGGAAGTGACCGAGGCGCTCGACGATTTCCTGTCCGACTACCTCTTCCCGCCGCGCGCCGATGGCAAGGACCCGCGTATCTGTCCGCTGTGCGAGGCTGAGGGGCGCTCCGGCGGCCGGCTCGCGTTGCGGGGCGGGCGCTACGGTGCGTTCGTCGCCTGCGCCAACTATCCCGAGTGCAAGTTCACCCGCCGCTTCGCGCAGCCCGGCGCCGATGGCGAGGCTGCGGCCGATGATGGAGTGCTCGGCAAGCACCCCGAGACGGGCGAGGACATCCACCGCAAGACCGGGCGTTTTGGTCCCTATGTCCAGATGGGCGAGGGCAAGGATGCGAAGCGGGCGAGCATTCCCAAGGATCTGCCCGATTTCGATCTCGAATGGGCGATCAAGCTGCTCGAGCTACCCCGGATCGTCGGCCAGCACCCGGAAACCGGGCAGGACATCGAAGCGAATATAGGGCGTTACGGCCCATATCTTCGCCATGACGGCAAGTACGCCAAGCTGTCCTCGACCCGTGACGTGTTCGAAACTGGCATGAACGCCGCCGTCACCGCGCTCGCCGAAGCGGCCCAGCGCGGCGGCGGCACGCGCGCCAAGGCGGAGCCGATCAAGACCCTTGGCGCCCATCCGACCAGCGGAGGCGAGATCAAGGTCATGCCGGGCCGCTACGGTCCCTACGTCACCGACGGCACGACCAACGCCACGATCCCGAAGGACGTGAAGCCCGAGGACGTCACCGAAGCGCAGGCGATCGAACTGATCGATGCACGAGCAGCCAAGGGTCCGGCGAAGAAGAAAGGCGGCCGGAAGGCAGCGCCGAAGAAGAAGCCTGCCGCAAAGAAGAAAGCTGCGCCGAAAAAGAGCGCCGCGAAGTGATCGTCGCGGTCTCGCCTCGCGGCCGCGGCGGAAGGAGATAGGCATGGCGAAGGAGCATTTCGAGCGCCACAAGCAGCCGTGGAAGGCCGACGAGGCCGGTCAGCTTCGCACGCTCGCCGCCAAGGGCCACGGCCTCAAGGCTATCGCCAAGGCGCTGGGCCGCAGCGAGGAATCGGTCAAGGACTTCGCCAAGAAGAACAAGATCGGAATCGCCAAGAAACGGTAGCGGCGCTCAGTCGCCGCTCCGGAGCGCCAGACCTCAGCGCCCCCAGTCCAGCCCGATTTCCTCGAAGATCTCGCGGTTCTCGGCCCAGTTCTCCTCCACCTTCACGTGGAGGAAGAGGTGGACCTTCACGCCGAGCATTTCGCCCAGTTCCTTGCGCGCCGCCTCGCCGATCGCCTTGATGCGGCTGCCGCCCTTGCCGAGCACGATCGGGCGCTGGCTTTCGCGGCCGACGACGATCTGCTGGTGGATCTCGAGGCTGCCGTCGGGGCGCTGCTGATAGCTCTCGGGCCGCACGGCGCTGTCGTAGGGCAGTTCTTCGTGGAGCTGGCGGTAGAGCTGCTCGCGCGTGATCTCGGCGGCGAGAAGGCGTTCGCTGGCATCGGAGACCTGGTCCTCTGGGTACATCCACGCGCCTTTGGGCATCATTTCGGCGAGCGCCGCCTCCATCTCCGGCACGCCGTCTCCGGTGAGTGCCGAGACGAAGAAGATCTCCGCGAAGTCGACTTTGCCGGAAAGCTCCTGCGCCAGCGCGAGCAGCGGCTCCTTCTTCGCCACGTCCACCTTGTTGAGCACCAGGATCTTGCGCTCGGGCCGGGCGGCGAGAGCTTCGAGCAGCGGCTCCAGCTCGTGCCGGCGCTGCTTGACCGGATCGACCAGCAGTAGCACCGCGTCGGCCGCCTCGGCGCCTTCCCACGCGGCGCTCACCATCGCGCGGTCGAGCCGCCGGCGCGGTGTGAAGATGCCCGGGGTATCGACCAGGATCATCTGCGTCTCGCCGTGCAGCGCAATGCCGAGCATGCGCGCGCGGGTTGTCTGCGCCTTGGCGCTGGTGATCGCGACCTTCTGCCCGACGAGCTGGTTCACCAGCGTGGACTTGCCCGCGTTCGGCGCGCCGATCACGGCGACGAGGCCGCAGCGGGTATTCGTATCGTCGGTCACCCGAACATCTCCATGAATTTGCGTGCGGCCGCGGTTTCGGCCTCCTGCTTGCTGTTGGCGGTTGCCTCGGCCTCGCCGACCTTGTGCACCTTGACCCGCACGGTGAAGCTGGCTGCGTGGTCGGGGCCGGAGCGGTCGATCAACTCGTATTGCGGCGGGCGGCGCTGGTTACCGGCGGCCCATTCCTGCAGCGCACTTTTCGGATGCTTGGAGCGGCCGGCGTGCCCCTCGACCAGGTCGTTCCACAGCTTGTGAACGAGATCGCGGGTCACATCGAACCCGCTCTCGACGAAGCTGGCGCCGAGCAGCGCTTCCATCACGTCGCCGAGCACGTTGTCGCTCTCGGCCGCGCCGTCGTCGCGCGCCTGCTTGCCGAGACGGACGTGCGCCGGGGTGCCGATCTCACGGGCGATACCGGCGCAGGCCTGGCGGCTGACGAGCGCGTTGAGGCGCTGGGCCAGCTCGCCTTCCGCTGCGCCATTGCGCCCGTAAAGCCACTCGGCGATCGAGAGGCCCAGCACCCGGTCGCCGAGGAACTCGAGCCGTTGGTAGTGCCGTGTATCGCCCGTACTGCCGTGGGTGAGTGCCTCGCGCCACAGCCCCTCGTCCCCGACTGCGAAGCCGACGCCGGCAAGCCAGTCGCGCGTCTTGCCTTCGAGCGTGCTCACAGCCCGTCCCCGATGCGGCTCCAGCGCGCGGCGGTGAACCAGGTCCAGGGCTTGATCCACTCGGCGCTGCCGTCGGTCGACCACATGATCGCACTCGCGCGGCCGACGAGATTCTCCTGCGGGACGAGCCCGACACCGCCGCCCGGCATGGCGGGGAAGCGGCTGTCCTGCGAGTTGTCGCGGTTGTCGCCCATCACGAAGATCGTCCCCTCGGGCACGATCCTGGGGCCGTAGTCGTCCTGCGGGGTGGGGCCGAAGTCGAGGATGTCATAGCTACGGCCCGAAGGCAGCGTTTCGCGGAAGCGGGCGTAACGGCATTGTTCGCCGCCTTCGCCGTCCGTCTCTCGCACCGCCGCCCAGGCGCAATCGGTGTTGGGGGAGACGGGGATCACGAAATCCTCGATCCGCTGCTTCGCCACCGGCTCGCCGTTGATGAAGAGCTGGCCGCCGCGCATCGCCACGGTGTCGCCGGGCAGGCCGATCACGCGTTTGATGTAGTCGGTGTTGTCGATCGGATGCTTGAAGATCACCACGTCGCCGCGCTCGGGCTGATCGGCAAACAGGCGGCCCGGGATTAGCGGGGCGGAGAAGGGCAGCGAGTAGTCGCTGTAGCCGTAGGGCCACTTGGCCGCGACCAGGTAGTCACCGTTCATCAGCCGGGGCAGCATCGATTCGCTGGGGATCGAGAACGGCGAGAAGATGAAGCTGCGGAAGATCAGCACGACCAGCGCGAGCTTGATCAGAAACAGCAGGAAGCTGCCGAGCGTCTCGCTCTGCTCCTCCGGCTTCGGCGCTTCGGCTTCGGACACCGGGGTCATGCCGAGCCGGGGTGTTGACAGATGTGACACGATCGCGCCCCCGGAAAACCGCGGTTCCGGCGGGAAAGGTCACAAAGGCCCGTGACCTCCCGAAGAGGACGGTTCCGGCTCGGTTGAGTGCTTGCAAACATCGCCACAGTCCCTAGTCGGGCGCCCACGATGTAGGAAAGGGATTTTCGCATGACCGACGCAGTTTCCGCAGCCTGGCAGCAGATCGAGGCCGTGCCGCAGCGCACGCTGAAGGAGCTGTTCGCGAGCGATCCCGACCGGGTGGCCAAGCTCTCGCAGCGACTCGAATGGGGCGAAGGCGAGACCGCCGGTGGAATCCGCTTCGACTGGTCGAAAACCCATCTCGACGAGGACCTCATCGCCGGCTTCGAGGCGCTGGCCGAGGCGCGCGGTTTCCCGGCGCAGCGCGCGGCCCTGCTCGGCGGCGAGAAGATCAACGTCACCGAAGGGCGCGCGGCCGAGCACACGGCCCAGCGTGGCATCGGCAGCGAAGCGTCGGTGGAAGAAGCCGCCGCGCTCCATGCACGCATGCGGCTGCTGGTCGAGGCGATCCACGAGGGCGCGCTGGGTCCGGTGAAGCACCTGATTCATATCGGCATCGGCGGCAGTGCGCTCGGCCCGGCGATGGCGGTCGATGCGCTGACCCGAGATCTGGCGCTGGTCGAGGTGCATGTCGTCTCGAACATCGACGGGCTGGCGCTCGAACAGGCCTTTGCTGCCTGCGATCCGGCCACCACGCTGATCGCGGTGGCGAGCAAGACCTTCACCACGATCGAAACGATGACCAACGCCGCCAGCGCGCTCAAGTGGCTGGGCGACAACGGCGTGTCCGATCCCTCCGGCCGCGTTGTCGCGCTCACCGCGAGCCCGGAGAGGGCCGTCGAATGGGGCGTCGACGAAACCCGCGTCCTGCCGTTTCCCGAGAGCGTCGGCGGACGCTATTCGCTGTGGTCCTCGATCGGCTTCCCGGTCGCGCTCGCCGTCGGGTGGGAGGAATTTGCGGCCATGCTCGCTGGCGCGCGGGCGGTCGACGAGCATTTTCGCGACACCGATGGGCGCGACAATCTGTGCCTCCGCGCAGCCTTCGCCGACCAGTACTACACCAGCGTGCGCGGCTGCCAGACCCGCGCCGTCTTCGCCTACGACGAACGGCTCGCGCTGCTGCCGGACTATCTCCAGCAGCTCGAGATGGAATCGAACGGCAAGCGGGTAACGGCGGACCAGCGGCCGGTCTCCGGCCCGACCGCGCCGATTACCTGGGGCGGGGTAGGCACCGACGCGCAGCACGCGGTGTTCCAGCTCCTCCACCAGGGCACCAATCTGGTGCCGATCGATTTCATCGCCAGCGTGGCGCCCGGTGACACGCTCGACCCCGCGCATCACCGCATCCTGCTGACCAACTGCTTCGCGCAAGGCGCAGCGCTGATGGCCGGCGACGCGGGCGAGGACCCCGCGCGCCACTTCCCCGGCGACCGCCCGAGCGCGACGATGCTGTGCGACGACCTCGACGCCGCCGCGCTCGGCGCGCTGATCGCATTCCACGAGCACCGCACGTTCGCCAACGCGGTCATGCTGGGCATCAACCCGTTCGACCAGTTCGGCGTCGAGCTCGGCAAGCGCATGGCGAAGGACATCGAGGCCGGGGGTGGAGATTTCGATGCGAGCACGGAGGCGCTGCTTCAGGCTGCAGGGTTGGGGTGAGCGATCCCAGTTCCCGCTGGGATGACGGAAGGCGAGGAGAGCGTGACGGAAATGGCGAAGAGCGCCGGGCGTGGGTTGGGCTCGCCCGTTACCTTGCGCTAGCGTTGGGAGCATGAGGTTCCTACGCACTCTTGTCGCAGCGCTCGCCGCCCTGCTGGCGTTCGCCTCCCCCGTGTCGGCGGAGGAAGCGCGGACCATATTGTTCGTCGGCAACAGCTTCACCCAGGGTGCCACGTCTGCGGTCATGCACTACCGGCCGGAGAGCGTGAACGATCTGAACGGGGAGGGCGTGGGCGGTATTCCCGCGCTTTTCGAGCGCTTTGTCGAGCAGGCGGGGCAGGCGTGGAAAGTGTCGCATGAGCTGCGCGGGGGCTCGACGCTGGGTTTCCACCTCACTGAGCGGCGCGACAAGATCGATGCGCCGTGGGACGTGGTGGTGATGCAGCAGTATTCGGTGCTCGATCCCGAGCGGCCGGGCGACTCCGGGCGGACAATGGCCGATGCGCCGGCGCTGGCGCAGATGTTCACTCGCGCCAATCCGGCGGTGGATGTCTATCTGATGGCGACCTGGTCGCGCGCGGACCAGGTCTATCGCGAGGACGGGCACTGGCATGGCCGGCCGGTCGCCGCGATGGCGCTCGATCTTCGGCGGGCGATGGACGTGGCGGACGCGGCGTCTCCGGAGATCGACGGCGTAATCCCGGTGGGGGAGGCATGGAACCGCGCAATCCAGCGTGGCGTGGCCGATCCCAATCCTTACGACGGGCGGACCTTCGGTCAGATCGACTTGTGGAGCCACGACCAGTATCACGCGAGCATCGAGGGGTCGTACCTCGAGGCGCTGGTCGTGTTCGGCTATGTCACCGGGATCGATCCGCGCACACTCGGACCCGACGAGCAAGCGGCGCGGGATCTCGGCATGTCCGCCAGGATCACGCAGGCGCTGCAGCAGGTTGCGGCGGCACAACTCGGCATGGTCTGAATCCGGCGGATTGCATGGCAAACCAGTTCTTGTGCTCCAGCTAACAAATGTGCCATTGTTTCCGGGTGGTTATCCGTAGTATCCGCCCGTCGTGAAAGTCGGGCGAACCAGCAGCTTTCGCGACGCGCATCTTGCTGCGATCGTGGACCATTCCTCCGACGCGATCGTGTCGAAGGACCTCGACGGCAATGTTTTGAGCTGGAACGTCGCGGCCGAGAGGCTGTTCGGGATCCCGGCTTCGGAGATGATCGGACAGTCGATCCGGCGGATCATCCCCGCCGATCGACAGGACGAAGAAGACAGGATTCTCGCCCGGGTCCGCAGCGGCGAGCTGGTTCCCAAGTTCGAGACCATGCGACTGCGCGCCGACGGGGCGGAGATCCCGGTTGCGATCACGGTATCGCCCATTCGCGACGAACTGGGCCATATCATCGGCGCCTCCAAGATCGCCAACGATCTGCGCGAGCAGGCCAGCCTGCGCACCGAGCTGCTGCGCAGCCAGCGGCAGTTCAAGGCACTTGCCAACAATATTCCGCAGCTCGCGTGGATGGCCACAAGCGACGCGCGCGTCTTCTGGTACAACCAGCGCTGGTACGATTTCACCGGCACCACCCCGGAGAACACGCAGGGCTGGGGCTGGCACGAGATCCTGCATCCGGACCATGCCCAGCGGGTGATCGACAGCATCGGGGATACCTGGAGCAAGGGCGAGCCGTGGGAGGGAACCTACCCTCTGCGCGGCGCCGACGGCGAATACCGCTGGTTCCTTTCCCGCGCGCAGCCGGTCCACGACGAGAAGGGCGATCTGCTTTTCTGGTGCGGCACCAATACCGACATCACGGAAGAGCGCGAAACCAACGAACGCATCCGCCTGCTGATGAACGAGGTCAACCACCGCGCGCGCAATATCCTGGCGACGATCCAGGCCATCGTGCACCGCACGGTGGGCGAGGCCGATCCTGCGTTGACCGAAGCGCTCGTGCGCCGGATCACCGCGCTGGCGGCCAACCAGGACCTGCTGACCAAGAGCAATTGGTCTGGCGCGACAGTAGACGCGATTTGCAGGTCGCAGATGCTTCATGTCGTCGATCCTTCGGACGGCCGCGTCGAATTCGACGGGCCCGAAGGTCTCATGCTGAAGCCGACGGCGGCGGAGGCGTTGGGACTGGCGATCCACGAACTGGCGACCAATGCGATGAAATACGGTGCGCTTTCGAGCGAAACCGGCAAAGTGTCGCTGCGCTGGGACATTGTCGAAACCGAAGGCAAGCAGCGCCTCGATATCGAATGGCGCGAGAGCGGCGGGCCGCCGGTCAGCCGCCCGGACCACAAAGGCTTCGGCACGGCTATCATTACGCGCAATCCGGAAATGGCGCTCCGCGGCAAGGTGACGCTGGATTACGCTCCCGAAGGCGTCGTCTGCCGCGTTACCACGACCGACAAGGTGTTTTCCGACGGTGCCTCGGCCGGTTCGCAGACGGAAGGGCAGCGCGCCGCGGCGACGGGATGACTCAGGCCGCCTTTCGGCTTTCCAGTTCGAGGCCGATCGGCTCGGGCGCGGCGAGGCGGTTTCTCGGAAATGCCTCGGGGCAGTTGTCCGCGATCCAGTCCAGCATCGCTTCGCGAATATCGCACCGCAGATCGAACAGCATGCCCGAATCCGCCGCGCTCATCAGCAGCCGCAGCTCGATCGCGTCGCGGTGCGTTTCGGTGACCTGCGCCACTTGCACGCGGCCGTCCCACCGGGGGTTCGCCTTGATCCGGCGCTCGAACTCGGCGCGGATCGGCGCGATCTTGGCTGCGGGGTCGAGGTAGAGGACCACCGTGCCGAGCAGTTGCGCGGTCTTCTTGGTCCAGTTCTGGAACGTATCCTCCAGAAAGCGCGAGGTGGGGACAATCAGCCGCCGCTCGTCCCAGATCTTCACCACCACGTATGTCGTGCGGATGTCCTCGATCCGGCCCCATTCGCCATCGATGATCACGACGTCATCTATGTTGATCGGCTCGGTCAGCGCCATCTGCACGCCCGCGATCAACGACCTGAGCGCGGGCTGCGCGGCGGCACCCACCGCGAGTCCCGCGAGCCCGGCGGAGGCGACCAGCGTCAGCCCGACGTCGCGCACGCCGGGGATCGAGAGCAGCATCAGCCCGACGGTGACGAAGACGATCAGGAACGTCGCGATGCGGCTGAACATCGTCAGCTTGGTGCGCTGGCGGCGAGCAGCGAGATTGTCGGCCACGGTGATATCCGCGCGCAGTTTCATCGCCTCGATCAGCGCGTGGAGGATCGCGAGCGCGATCCAGCCGACCAGCGCCGGCATCACGAAGCTGGCGACTTTCTGCCAGATGGAGTCGAGCGCCGGGACCTCGCGCGCGACAAGCACCAGGGCGAGCGCGATCAGGGCGACCCGCGTGGGCCGGGCGAGGCAGCGCACGAGGACGTTGTCCGAACCGCTGTCGCTGTGGCGGGCGATGCGGCGCAGGATGCGAAACACGATCCAGTGTGCGAGAAGTGCCATGAGCGTCGCCGCGAGGCCCACGGCGATTATGCTCCAGGGGCTATGCAGGGCTTGCGCCTGCCGGTCGATGGCATCGACGATGGGGTCGAACATTGCGGGAAGCTCCGGTTGCTTCAATCGGGATGGGAGCCGCCGGGCGCGCGGTCTCCCTATGGTTGGAATCGGTTGCGGCGGGCACCGGTTCCCCTTTCCCGCCCGGGTAGCGGCCGGGCCAGGCCCACGCGCGGCATTGACTTTGGCGGGAATTGCCCCCATCTGCGCCTTCAGCGAAGCGCGCGTGCCAGCGTGAAGCGGCGGCCCGAGACAGGGACGCCCCGGCCGCACTTCGGTTTACCCAAGAGACTTCCCTTTTCACGCGGGCGGTTTTGACAACCACCGCGAGCGCGCGCCATTTCGGCTGCGCGCCGCATATATTGCGAGTTCAATCCACAATGACATTCGAACAACTCGGGCTGTCGCAGCCCGTCCTCCAGGCGCTTGACCTGAAGGGATACAACACGCCCACGCCGATCCAGGCGCAGGCCATTCCGCCCGTGCTCGAAGGGCGCGACCTGCTCGGAATCGCCCAGACCGGCACCGGCAAGACGGCGGCTTTCATGCTGCCCTCGATCGATCGGCTGCGCGACGCGGAGCGGCAGACGCCGTTCAAGTCGTGCCGCATGCTGGTGCTCGCCCCGACGCGCGAGCTGGCCGGGCAGATCGCCCAGTCGGCCAAGGATTACGGCGCGCTCGCCGGCCTCAAGGTCCAGTCGATCGTCGGCGGGACTTCGGTCAGCAAGGACCGCAACAAGCTCCACCGCGGGACAGATATCCTCGTCGCTACGCCGGGCCGCCTGCTCGATCTGATCGATCAGAAGGCGTTCGGCCTGGGCGGGGTCGAGATCCTCGTGCTCGACGAGGCCGACCAGATGCTCGACCTCGGCTTCATCCATGCGCTGCGCAAGATCAGCCAGCTCGTGCCGAAGGAGCGCCAGACGCTGTTCTTCAGCGCGACGATGCCGAAGCAGATCAAGGACCTGGTCGGGCAATATTGCCACAACCCGGTTC
Organism: Pelagerythrobacter aerophilus; assembly: GCF_003581645.1. Classification (GTDB taxonomy): domain Bacteria; phylum Pseudomonadota; class Alphaproteobacteria; order Sphingomonadales; family Sphingomonadaceae; genus Pelagerythrobacter; species Pelagerythrobacter aerophilus. The sequence continues at coordinate 160,603 of NZ_QXFK01000014.1, forward strand.
AGGTCTCGGTGACGCCGGAAAGCACCACCGCCGAGCGGATCGACCAGTACCTGTTCATGGTCCAGCAGGACGAGAAGCAGACGCTGCTCGAAATGATCCTCGCCGGCCGCCATCCGGTGCCGGGCAAGATCGAGCGGGTGCTCGTCTTCACCCGCACCAAGCACGGCGCGGACCGCGTGGTGAAGAAGCTGGCGCAAGTCGGCATCGCGGCCAATGCGATCCACGGCAACAAGAGCCAGCCGCAGCGCGAGCGTGCGCTGGCCGAGTTCCGCTCTGCCAAGACGCGGATTCTCGTCGCCACCGACGTCGCCGCGCGCGGGATCGACATTCCGGGCGTGAGCCACGTCATCAACTACGAGCTGCCCAACGTGCCCGAGCAGTACGTCCACCGCATCGGCCGCACCGCGCGCGCCGGGGCGGACGGGATCGCGGTCGCCTTCTGCGCCGAGGACGAGCGCGCCTACCTGAAGGACATCCGCAAGACGACCGATGCGGAATTCACTCGGCTCGACCTGCCGCCGAACTTCCGCGCGGTGGTCGAGGGCGTCGGGCCGACCAAGCCCGAACCACGCCAGCCGCGTCAGCGTGTCGCGGTGAAGCCGCGGGGCGAGGCGCGCTCCGCCGGGGGTGAACAGCGCAAGCCGAAGCGCAAGCACCCGAATCACGCTGGGGGCGAGCGACGCGAAGGTGCCGGCCGCGGTCGTTCATCTCGGCGCCGCGGACGGTCGGGTCGCAGCGGACAGGGCTGAGGCTGGCGTTACTTCGCTGGACTTCACCGCACACGCGCCGGTAATGCGCTTCCTTTGCGCGACCCAGCCAGCAACGGGCGACTAGTGATGGAACACCTCTCCAACGCCACAGCGGCGCCGATCGAGCGTATTCAGGAGAACCTGATCGCTCGCGTCGAGCGGCGGATTCTCAACCGCCTCTGCGCTGTCATGCCAGGCTGGGTCACGCCCGACATGCTGACGTTCACCGGCATGTTCGGCGCCGTGCTCGTCTTCGCCGGCTATCTCGCGAGCAACCTCGACGCCGGATGGCTGTGGCTGTCGATCGCCGGCTATGTGGTCCACTGGTTCGGCGATTCGCTCGACGGCAGCCTGGCGCGCTTCCGCAAGATCGAGCGTCCGCGCTACGGCTATTTTCTGGATCATAGTTGTGACGGTTTCGCGACGATGCTGGTCGTCGTCGGCATTGGCCTCAGCGCCTATGTCGAACTGGAAGTCGCCCTGATAGCGTTGGCCGGATACCTGCTCATGTCGATCCACGCGTTCCTGTCGGTACGCGTGCTGGGCGAGCTTCGGCTTTCCTACCTCAACGCAGGGCCGACCGAGCTGCGGCTGATCCTGATCGGCCTCACGCTGACGATGCTGATCGCCGGGCGGGAGAATCCGATCATCTGGCAGCTAAACGGGTTCGACCTGTTCGTCGGCGGTACTGGGCTGCTGCTGATTGTGCTGTTCGTCGTGCAAACCTTCTCCACGGCGCGCCGGTTGGCGAAGGAAGAGCCAGCCGTCCACCGCCACCGAGACTGATCGCGGCCAACTCCTGCGGTTGGCAAGTGTCGCCATGCCCGCCATATCGCGCGTCCAGACAAGGAGCGCGCGCATGGCCGACCAGTACGATTACGACCTTTTCACCATCGGTGCCGGTTCGGGCGGCGTGCGCGCAAGCCGGGTGGCCGCCGCACATGGCGCCAAAGTCGCCATTGCGGAGGAGCACCGGGTCGGCGGTACCTGCGTCATCCGGGGCTGCGTGCCCAAGAAGATGCTCGTCTACGGGGCTCACTTTGCGGAGGATCTGGAAGACGCCAAGGCCTTCGGGTGGACGATCGACAATCCCAGGTTCGACTGGGCCACGCTGCGCGACAACGTTCTGCGCGATGTCGACCGGCTGAATGGCCTCTACACCGAGACGCTGGAGAACCACGGGGTCGAGATCATCAACGAGCGCGCCGAACTGACCGGCCCGCATGAGATCACCCTGGCGAGCGGCCGGAAGGTCACCGCGAAGCATATCCTGGTCGCCACCGGGGCACGTCCGCACATTCCTGCATGCCCGGGCAACGAACTCGGCATCACCAGCAACGAGGCGTTCCACCTCGACGCGCTGCCGCCACGCATCCTGATCGCCGGCGGCGGCTATATCGCCAACGAGTTCGCCGGGATCTTCAACGAGTTCGGCAGCCAGGTCACGATCATCAACCGCTCCGACAAGCTGCTGCGCGGTTACGACGAGGCGCTGCGCGATCGTCTGCTGCAGATCAGCGTGATGAAGGGCATCGATTTCCGCTTCCATGCCGAGTTCCGCGGAATCGAGCAAACGGATGACGGAGGCCTCAAGGTATCGATGACCAACCACGACGATCTCGTGGTCGACGGCGTCCTGTTCGCCACTGGGCGGGTCCCCAATACCGAGGGTCTGGGGCTCGACAAGGCCGGCGTGAAGCTGGGCGCGAAGGGCGAGATCGTGGTCGACGAGTTCAGCAAGACCAGCGTCGATCACATCTACGCCGTCGGCGACGTCACGAACCGCGTACAGCTCACTCCGGTCGCGATTCGTGAGGGCCAGGCCTTTGCCGACACCGTCTTCGGCGGAAAGCCCACCAAGGTCGATCATAGCTGCATCCCCGCCGCCGTGTTCAGTCACCCGCCGCTCGCCGGCGTAGGACTGACGGAAGGCGAGGCGCGCAACAAGTACGGCTCGGTGCGCGTCTACCAGTCCGACTTCCGGCCGATGAAGAACGTGCTCGCCGGCCGCAACGAGCGCGCGCTCTACAAGATGATCTGCGACGAGGACTCGGGACGCATCCTCGGCATCCATATGATCGGGCCGGAAGCGGCGGAGATCATGCAGGCCGCGGCCGTGGCGGTGAAAGCCGGGTTGACCAAGGCGGACTTCGACGCGACGGTCGCGATCCATCCGACCATGGCGGAAGAACTGGTGTTGCTGCGGTAAGCCCACAGGACCCTGTGAGGGCAGGGGACGCAGCGCCGTAGGCTCGAGACCTCCACCTTTTGCAGGGCACTTGTAACGCGCATGAAAGATTGACGCTCGCTTGCGCTGCCCGCTAGGCCTCCGCCACCGCAAGATCAGGGGTCAGGATGTCCGCCAATATCGCCGAAATGGAACGCCGCCGTGAAGCCGCTCGCATGGGCGGCGGGCAGAAGCGGATCGATGCGCAGCACGCCAAGGGCAAGCTGACCGCGCGCGAACGGCTCGACGTGCTGCTCGACGAGGGCAGCTTCGAGGAACTCGACACCTACGTCGAGCACGACTGCGTCGATTTCGGCATGCAGGACCAGAAGATCCCCGGCGACGGCGTCGTCACCGGCTCGGGCACGATCAACGGCCGGCTGGTCTATGTCTTCAGCCAGGACTTCACCGTCTTCGGCGGCTCGCTGTCGAAGCGCCATGCGGAGAAGATCTGCAAGGTGATGGACATGGCGATGAAGGTCGGCGCACCCGTCATCGGCCTCAACGACAGTGGCGGCGCGCGCATCCAGGAAGGCGTCGCCTCGCTCGGCGGTTATGCCGAGGTGTTCCAGCGCAATGTGCTCGCATCGGGCGTAGTGCCGCAGATCAGCCTGATCATGGGCCCGTGTGCGGGCGGGGCGGTCTATTCGCCGGCGATGACCGACTTCATCTTCATGGTGAAGGACAGCTCGTACATGTTCGTGACCGGGCCCGACGTGGTCAAGACGGTCACCAACGAAGTCGTGACGCAGGAGGAATTGGGCGGGGCGGTGACGCACACGACCAAGACCAGCGTCGCCGATCTCGCATTCGAGAACGACATCGAGACGCTGCTCGCGACGCGCGACTTCTTCGACTACCTGCCGCTGTCGAACCGCGAGGATGTGCCCGAGCGGCCGACCGCCGATGCCTGGGACCGCGAGGAGCCGTCGCTCGACACGCTGATCCCCGACAACGCCAACCAGCCTTACGACATGCACGAAGTCATCCGTAAGGTGCTCGACGAAGGCGATTTCTTCGAGATCCAGCCGGCGCATGCGGGAAACATCATCTGTGGCTTCGGCCGGGTCGAGGGCCGCACCGTGGGCGTGGTGGCGAACCAGCCGATGGTGCTCGCAGGCGTGCTCGACATCAATTCCAGCAAGAAGGCCGCTCGCTTCGTGCGCTTCTGCGATGCGTTCGATATTCCGATTCTGACCTTCGTCGACGTCCCCGGCTTCTTGCCCGGAACCAGCCAGGAACTCGGCGGGATCATCAAGCACGGCGCCAAGCTGCTGTTCGCCTATGCCGAAGCGACCGTGCCCAAGATCACCGTCATCACCCGCAAGGCCTACGGCGGGGCCTACGACGTGATGGCCTCCAAGCACTTGCGCGGCGATCTCAACTACGCCTGGCCGACCGCCGAGATCGCCGTGATGGGCGCCAAGGGCGCGGTCGAGATCATCTTCCGCCAGGATCGTGACGATCCCGAAAAGATCGCGGAGAAGACGAGGGAATACGAAGACCGCTTCGCCAACCCCTTCGTCGCCGCCAGCCGCGGCTATATCGACGAGGTGATCTACCCGCATTCCACGCGGCGGAGGATCGCCCTGGGTTTGCGCAAGCTACGCGGCAAGCAGCTCGAGAACCCGTGGAAGAAGCACGATAATATTCCGCTGTGAGCGATGACCATCTCCGATACTGGGGGGCAGGTGTTACTGCGGTAATATCAATGATCTTCCTGTGGTACTTCTATCAAGGTTTGAAATTAGGAACGGTTACAATCCCACTTCGCCACCTTGATGAGCTACTGGAGTGGGATCGGGGAGAAACAATGTATTGGTTCGCGATCGGCGCTAACTTTATCGGTGGCCTTGCAGCTGCTTGGTTCAGCTATTCGATCTGGAGTGGAGCAATATGAAACTCGGCCGTCTCAACCATATCGGCGTCGCGACGCCTTCCATTGCCGACAGCATCGCGCACTATCGTGAAACGATGGGGGCGACCGACATCATCGAGCCGTTCGACCTGCCCGAGCAGGGAGTGAAGGTCTGCTTCGTCAACACGCCGACCGATAGCGGCATGAACGGCACGCAGATCGAGCTGATCGAGCCGCTGGGCGAGGATTCGGCGATCCGGGGGTTCCTCGAGAAGAACCCGCTCGGCGGGCAGCATCACGTCTGCTTCGAGGTCGAGGATATCGCGGCGGCACGCGAATGGTTCGAGGGGAAGGGCAAGCGCATCCTCGGTCCAACGCGGATCGGGGCGCATGGTACGCCGATCTTCTTCGTCCACCCGAAGGATATGATGGGGCAGCTTACCGAGATCATGGAGACGCCCAGGGCTGGCACGGCCGCCGGGCACTGATCTGCTCCATCGGCGCAAAAAGGACCGACGGCGCGGCGTGGTGCCGCCCCGCCGGTGCTCTCGTATCAGCTCGTGGCAGTATCGGCCTTCACGACTGTGACGGTGGTGCCGTCGTCGGCGGTGGCGGTCCAGCTTCCGTCGGCCCCGGGGGCGCTGTCGGTCCAGCACAGCTCCGCGCCGCCTTCGGGCGTCAGGCAGCTCTTGCCTTCCTTCACCGCCCAGACGCCGTGAGCCGTCTCTTCCCCTTCCATCATGTCGACATAAGTGCCGTCGTCATTGATGGTCGTGCTGGTAATCGTACCGTCCGCCCAGGTCACCGTGTAGGTGCCGGCAGCGTCTTCGGCGGCGAGCGCGGACGTCGTTCCTCCAGCGGCGTCTGCTGTCTCGGCCGGAACCGCTGCCGCATCCGTCGTGTCCGCGGGCGCCGGCGTCTCGTCGGCGCCCTGCGAACAGGCGGATAGCGCGACCATCGCAGCGATCAGAACAAGGCTTCTCATCTCCCAGATCTCCTTATTTTTCTTGGAGGTTAGGCGATGATACTCCTGCGGAACGCGCACCGCAAACGATCTGCGACGGGTGTCCCCGGTTGCTGTGTCAGACCAACTCGACCGCCACCGCCGTGGCTTCGCCGCCGCCGATGCAGAGCGAGGCCACGCCGCGCGTCTTGCCCTGACGCTTGAGCGCGTTGAGCAGCGTGACGATGATCCGCGTGCCGCTCGCCCCGATCGGATGGCCGAGCGCGGTGCCGCCGCCGTTGATGTTGATCTTCTCGTGCGGGATGCCGATGTCGCGCATGGCGAACATGGCGACGCAGGCGAATGCCTCGTTGACTTCCCACAGGTCGACGTCGTCGACCGACCACCCGGCCTTGTCGAGCACCTTCTGGATCGCGCCGATCGGGGCGACGGTGAATTTCGCCGGCTCCTGCGCATGCGCTGCCATGGCGACGATCTTCGCCACCGGGGCGAGGCCTTTGTTCTTCGCGACGCTTTCGCGGGTCAGGACCACGGCGGCGGCGCCGTCGGAAATCGAGCTGGAGGTGGCGGCGGTGATCGTGCCGTCCTTGGCGAAAGCGGGACGGAGAGTCGGGATCTTGTCCGGCTTGCCGCGGCCCGGTTGCTCGTCGGTGTCGACAACCGTCTCACCGGCGCGGGTCGTGAAAGTTACCGGGACGACCTCGTCGGCGAAGGCGCCGCTCTCGATCGCCGCATTCGCGCGGCGGAGCGATTCGATCGAGTAGTCGTCCATCTCCTCGCGGGTCATCTGGTATTCGTCGGCAGTGCACTGGGCGAACGTCCCCATGGCGCGGCCCGCTTCGTAGGCATCCTCCAGCCCGTCGAGGAACATGTGGTCGTAGGCCGTGTCGTGCCCGATGCGCGCGCCGGAGCGGTGCTTCTTGAGCAGGTAGGGGGCGTTGGTCATGCTCTCCATGCCGCCCGCGACGACGAGGTCGATCGTGCCAGAGGCAAGCGCTTCCGCGCCCATGATGACGGTCTGCATGCCGCTGCCGCAGACCTTGTTCACGGTCGTGGCCTGGACCGACTTGGGCAGGCCGGCCTTGATCGCCGCCTGACGGGCCGGCGCCTGGCCGAGCCCGGCAGGGAGGACGCAGCCCATATAGATACGCTCGACATCCTCCCCCGAAACGCTGGCGCGCTCGACCGCGGCCTTGACCGCGGTTGCGCCGAGATCGGTTGCCGAGACGTCCGCCAGAGCGCCCTGCATGCCGCCCATCGGCGTGCGCGCGTAGGAGAGGATCACGACGGGATCGGCGGCGGAAAACTGGGCCATCGGGAGAATGCCTTTCGATTGGACTCGTATCTTGCCGGCCTAGGTAATGTTGCAGTGCGGCAAAGGCAAATCGTGCGATCGCTTGTCAAAGGCGAGGGTCTGGTGAACAATCGGTAGCAAAGAGAAACCAGTGGAGAGAGCGATGGCCGAGTCCCCGAAGTCCACCATGGAGACCCTGCTGCATAAGCAGCGCGACGCCTTCACCCTCGCGCGGCCCGAAGGGCTCGACGTGCGCCGCGATCGGGTGAAGCGGGCGATTGCGCTGCTCAAGGACAATGCCGAGGCACTCTGCAACGCGATGAGTGCCGACTTCGGCAATCGCAGCGCGCACCAGTCGATGATCACCGACATCGCGGGCACGGCGAACTTCGGGAAGTACTGCCTCAAGCACCTCGACAAGTGGGCGAGGGCGGACAAGCGGCACGTGCAGTTCCCGCTCGGCCTGCTCGGCGCGAAGGCCGAGGTGCGCTATGAGCCCAAAGGCGTGATCGGCATCCTCAGCCCGTGGAATTTTCCCGTGAACCTGAGCTTCGGTCCGCTGATGCAGGTGCTCGCCGCCGGCAACCGGGCGATGATCAAACCGAGCGAATTCACCGAGCGGACCTCGAAACTCTCGGCGGAACTGTGCGCGAAGTATTTTGCGGAGGAGGAAGTCGCCTTCGTCACCGGGGGTCCGGAGGTCGCGCACGAATTCTCCGGGCTGCCGTTCGATCATCTGGTCTTCACCGGCTCGACCGCGACGGGACGCAAGGTGATGGAGGCTGCGGCGCGCAACCTCTGCCCAGTCACGCTCGAACTCGGCGGGAAGTCGCCCGTGTTCCTTGGCCGCAGCGCCAATCTCGAGCAGGCGGGGGAGCGGATCGCGCTCGGCAAGATGCTGAACGCGGGCCAGATCTGCCTCGCGCCCGACTATATGTATGTGCCGGAGGACAAGGAGGACGCGGCGATCGCGGCGGTCGAACTGGGCGTCCACAAGATGTACCCGACCCTACTGGAAAACGAGGACTATGCCTCGGTCGTAACCGACCGGCACTTCGACCGTCTGCAGGGCCTCGTCGCCGATGCACGGGACAAGGGTGCCGAGGTGATCGAGGTCAATCCGGGCAAGGAAGATTTCGGCAACACCAACGCACGCAAGATGCCGCTGACGATCCTGCGCAATGTCAGCGACGACATGCAGGCGATGCAGGAAGAGATCTTCGGCCCGGTGCTGCCGGTGAAGACCTACAAGGATGTCGACGAAGCGATCGACTACGTGAACCGGCGCGACCGGCCGCTGGGGCTCTACTACTTCGGGCAGGACGCGGGCGAGCGCGAGCAGGTGCTGACCCGCACGATCTCGGGCGGTGTGACGGTCAACGACGTGGTCTTCCACGTCTCGATGGAGGACTTGCCGTTCGGCGGTGTCGGCCCGAGCGGGATGGGCTCCTATCACGGGATCGAGGGCTTCCGCGAGTTCAGCCACGCGCGCAGCATCTACACCCAGCCGAAGATCGACATCGCCAAGCTTGGCGGGTTCAAGCCGCCCTATGGCGCGGCGACCGAAAAGGCGGTTCGAACGTTGATGAAATAGCGGTTCGCCTGCGACTCTCCGGTACCGGTCAACTGTTGCGAATCGTTCGCATTCCCATGCCCTTGCACCATGCGGGACAGGGGCCTAGAGGCGGGCGCGAAACATCCTTCCCCGTGGGAATCGCCCCAAGGAAAACCGTGTGGTCGACCTGAGCCAATACCTTCCGATCCTGATCTTCCTGGTCATCGCCCTGGGCCTCTCGGCAGCGTTCGTCTTTCTGCCGATGGGTGTCGCGCGTCTGACCGGCGCGCACAATCCCGACGCTGAGAAGCTGAGCGAGTACGAGTGCGGCTTCCCCGCGTTCGAGGACCCGCGCAGCCAGTTCGACGTGCGCTTCTACCTGATCGCGATCCTGTTCATCGTGTTCGACCTGGAGGCGGCGTTCCTGTTTCCCTGGGCCGTCAGCCTCGACCTGACCGGATGGCCGGGCTGGATCACCATGATGATCTTCCTGTTCGAACTCGCCGTGGGCCTTGCCTACGCCTGGAAAGTGGGAGCCCTGGAATGGGAGTAGACCACAGCCCGACGCGCCCGAAGCTCAACCCCGCGCTGCACGACGCGCCGACCGCACGCGGCGGCGAAGTGCGCCAGCCCGGCGGAGATTACTTCCGCGCGCTGCAGACCGAGGTGAACGACAAGGGTTTCCTCGTCACCAGCACCGAGGACTTGTTCCAGTGGGCCCGCACGGGCTCGCTGTGGTGGATGACCTTCGGCCTGGCCTGCTGCGCGGTCGAGATGATTCACGTCAACATGCCGCGCTACGACATGGAGCGCTTCGGCGTGGCTCCGCGAGCCAGCCCGCGCCAGTCCGACGTGATGATCGTCGCGGGTACGCTGTGCAACAAGATGGCTCCGGCTCTGCGCAAGGTCTATGACCAGATGTCGGACCCGAAGTACGTCATCTCCATGGGTAGCTGCGCCAACGGTGGCGGCTACTACCACTACAGCTATTCGGTGGTGCGCGGGTGCGACCGCATCGTGCCGGTCGATATCTACGTGCCCGGCTGTCCGCCGACCGCCGAGGCGCTGCTCTATGGCGTGATGCAGCTCCAGCGCAAGATCCGCCGCGAAGGGACTATTGAGAGGTGATTGGCTCACGATGACCGTGGTTCATTCCGCCCCCAGATTCGCCTCCAACGAAGGGGTGAAGGCCGCGCTTGCGACAGCGCTCGGCGATATGCTCGTCGAGGCGCATGAGGAGCATGGCGAAATCCTGCTGACGGTGAAGCGCGAGCGGATCGAGGATGCGCTGCGCCTGCTGCGCGACGAGCACCAGTACCAGCAGCTCATGGAGATTGCGGGCGTCGACTACCCGCAGCGCGCCGAGCGCTTCGAAGTGGTCTACATGCTGCTGAGCGTGACGAAGAACCACCGCGTGATGCTCAAGGTCACTGCGTCGGAGAAGACGCCGGTGCCGACCGTCACGACGCTGTGGCCCAACGCGGGCTGGCTCGAGCGCGAGGTGTTCGATCTCTACGGCGTGCTGTTCGAGGGCAATACCGACCTGCGCCGCATCCTCACCGACTACGGCTTCGAAGGGCACCCCTTCCGCAAGGACTTTCCGCTCACCGGTTATATCGAGCTGCGCTATTCCGAGGAGGAGAAGCGCGTCGTGTACGAACCGGTCGACCTGCCGCAGGATCTGCGCCGGTTCGATTTCATGAGCCCATGGGAAGGCGCGAACTACGTGCTTCCGGGCGACGAGAAGGCGGAAACACCTCCGGTCGACGAGGTGAAGACGACCGACAAGAAGAGCGAAACCGGCGCCGGCGAGAAGACCAACGACAAGGCGGCCGAGAAAGTCGCGCCGGCGGAACGGTCGAGCGGCACAGTCGCGGGGCAGGGCGACGCCAATCCGGCACCGGTGGACACCGGCGAGGACGAGCCCGACGCACCGGAACCGACCGAGAATCGCCCGAACAGGAAGCCGCGCAAGGAAACTGCGCGCGACACCTCCGGTGCCACCGAGCCAGACGAAAACGGAGAAGACTGATGGGGGGCCTGGTTCAGGAATCCTCGCCCACCACCGAAGGCGAGGTGATCTCCAACTATACGATCAACTTCGGCCCACAGCATCCCGCGGCGCACGGCGTGCTGCGGATGGTGATGGAGCTCGACGGCGAGATCATCGAGCGGATCGACCCGCACGTGGGCCTGCTCCATCGCGGCACCGAGAAGCTGATCGAGTACAAGACCTATCTCCAGGCTCTGCCGTACTTCGACCGGCTCGATTACTGTTCGCCGCTCTGTCAGGAGCACAGCTACGTCCTCGCGATCGAGAAGCTGCTCAATCTAGAGGTGCCGATCCGTGCGCAGTACCTGCGAGTGCTCTTCGCCGAGCTGACGCGCATTTCGAACCACATGCTGAATATCGGCAGCCACGTCATGGATGTCGGCGCGATGACGCCGAACCTGTGGGTGTTCGAATTGCGCGAAGACTGCATGAACTTCTTCGAGCGGGCCTCGGGCGCGCGCATGCACAGCGCCTGGTTCCGCCCCGGCGGCGTGCACCAGGACGTACCGCTCAAGCTGCTCACCGACATCGGCGACTGGGTCGACACGCGCCTGCCCGAACTGTTCGGCGATGCGATGAGCCTCGTCATGGACAACCGCATCTTCAAGCAGCGCAACGTCGACATCGCCGTAGTGAGCAAGGAAGATGCGCTGCGCTGGGGCTTCTCCGGCCCGCTGATCCGCGCCGCGGGTATCCCGTGGGATCTGCGCAAGTCGCAGCCCTACGACGTCTATGACCGGATGGACTTCGAGATTCCGGTCGGCACCAATTCGGACTGCTACGACCGCTTCATGGTCCGCGTGAAGGAAGTCTACGAAAGCGCGAAGATCATCAAGCAGTGCCTCGCCGAGATGCCCGAGGGGCCGATCGCGAGCGACGACGGCAAGGTCTCCCCGCCGAGGCGCGGCGAGATGAAGCAGTCGATGGAAGCGCTGATCCACCACTTCAAGCTCTACACCGAGGGCTTTCACGTGCCGGCCGGCGAAGTTTACGTGGCGACCGAAAGCCCCAAGGGGGAGTTCGGCGTCTATCTCGTCTCGGATGGGTCGAACAAACCTTATCGCTGCAAGATCCGCCCGACGGCATTCAGCCATCTGCAGGCGATGGATTTCATGTCGAAGGGCCACATGCTGCCCGACGCGACCGCCATCCTCGGCGCGATCGACGTCGTGTTCGGGGAGTGCGATCGGTGATCCGCGAACTGTTCATCCTCGTCGCGGCGTTCGCCGCCTTCGCCTCGGCCGTCGCCGCCTATCTTCTGGCAGTGCATGGCCAGTCGAGCCTGAAGGAAGTCCTCTCAACGGCATTTGCCGCCGTGGTCGGCCTCTATGTTGGCCGCTATCTGGAACGAAAGCTGATCAATGGCTGACCGCTCCCCCGCACCCGATACCCCCGAGCTCCGCGAGCGCTGGGGCTCGTTCGAGTTCTCGCCCGCGTACAAGGCGAAGGCCGACACCGCGATCGCGCGCTATCCCGAGGGGCGCCAGCGTTCGGCGGTGATGCCGCTGCTCGACCTCGCCCAGCGTCAGGTGGGTGAGGAAACGAATACGCAGGGCTGGCTGCCACTGCCGGTGATCGAATACGTCGCCGACTATCTCGAGATGCCGGTGATCCGTGTGCTCGAGGTCGCGACGTTCTATTTCATGTACAACCTTCAGCCCGTGGGTAAGTATCACGTGCAGGTCTGCGGCACGACGCCGTGCATGCTGCGCGGCTCGGACGGACTACTCGAGACCTGCAAGAAGCGCGGCATGGTGAAGGGCCATGTCTCGGAGGACGGGCTGTGGACGCTGACCGAGGTCGAATGCCTCGGCAACTGCGCGACCGCGCCGATGGTCCAGATCAACGACGACAACTACGAAGACCTGACGCCCGAGCGGCTCGATCACGTTCTTGACGAGCTCGCCGCCGGCCGTCAGCCGAAGACCGGCACGCAGGAGCCGGGCCGGCACACCAGCGAGCCGGTCGGCGGGCCGACCACGCTCAAGGAAATGGTCACCGAGAACCACGATTACCGGGGTGAGTGGTGATGTCGCAGGTCCGAATACTTCAACTCGCCGGGATTGTTTTCCTGGTCTGCGCGCTGGCCTTCATTGGCAGCGGTAACAGCGCGCTTGGCGGCAGTTTCGTCGCGATCGGCGTGGCCTTCATCGCCATTTCCGCGAGCCAGTCGAAGAGCCGCGAGATACGCGAACGGCAAGAGAAGGACGGCCAGTAATGGATATCGTCACCATTCTCGTCGCGCTCGTGCTGATCGTCATCGCCTGGAAGGTGCTCGCCGGTCTCGTGAAGTTCGGCGCCATCGTCCTGGTGGCGGCGGCCGCGATCTATTTCGTTTCGCAGGGGACCATGTGATGCTGGCCGACAAGGATCGCATCTTCACCAACCTCTATGGCTTCCAGGACTGGGGGCTGAAGGCGGCGCAGGCGCGCGGCGACTGGGACGACACCAAGGCGCTGATCGGGCGCGGTCAGGACGCCATCATCGACGAGATGAAGGCATCGGGCCTGCGCGGGCGCGGCGGGGCGGGCTTCCCGACCGGTCTCAAGTGGTCGTTCATGCCCAAGGAAAGCAAGGACGGCCGTCCTAGCTTCCTCGTCATCAACGCCGACGAATCCGAACCGGGCTCATGCAAGGACCGCGAGATCATCCGCCACGATCCGCACAAACTGATCGAAGGTGCGCTCGTGGCGGGCTTTGCGATGCGTGCGCGGGCGGCGTACATCTACATCCGCGGCGAATATATCCGCGAGGCCGAAACGCTGCAGGCGGCGATCGACGAGGCCTACGATGCCGGGTTGATCGGCAAGAACGCCAGCGGCTCGGGCTACGACTTCGACGTGTTCCTGCATCGCGGCGCGGGTGCCTACATCTGCGGCGAAGAGACCGCGATGATCGAGAGCCTCGAGGGCAAGAAGGGCCAGCCGCGCCTCAAGCCGCCGTTCCCGGCCGGCGCGGGCCTCTACGGCTGCCCGACCACGGTCAACAACGTGGAGTCCATTGCGGTCGTCCCGACGATCCTGCGTCGCGGGGCCTCGTGGTTCGCCGGCTTCGGACGCGAGAACAACGCCGGCACCAAGCTGTTCCAGATCAGCGGCCATGTTGAAAAGCCTTGCGTGGTCGAGGAAGCGATGAGCATCCCCTTCCGCGAACTGATCGAGAAGCACTGCGGCGGCATCCGCGGCGGATGGGACAACCTGCTGGCGGTGATCCCGGGCGGTTCCTCCGTCCCGCTGGTCCCCGCTGAGCAGATCATGGACTGCCCGATGGATTTCGACGGGCTCAAGGAACTAGGCTCCGGGCTCGGCACTGCGGCCGTGATCGTGATGGACAAGTCGACCGACATCGTCCGCGCGATCAGCCGGATCAGTTATTTCTACAAGCACGAGTCCTGCGGCCAGTGCACCCCATGCCGCGAAGGCACCGGGTGGATGTGGCGCGTCATGGAACGCCTGCGCACCGGCGATGCGGCGATCGAGGAGATCGACATGCTGCAGCAGGTGACCAAGCAGGTCGAAGGCCACACCATCTGCGCCCTGGGCGACGCCGCCGCCTGGCCGATCCAGGGCCTGATCCGCCACTTCCGCCCCGAGCTGGAACGGCGGATCGAGGAGCATAACACCAAGTTTGCCGAGGCAGCCGAATAATGCCTAAAGTTACCGTAGACGGTCAGGAAATCGAGGTCCCCGACGGCGCGACCGTGTTGCAGGCGTGTGAGCTGGCGGGGAAGGAGATTCCGCGGTTCTGCTATCACGAGCGGCTGAGCATCGCGGGCAACTGTCGCATGTGTCTGGTCGAGGTGAAGCCCGGGCCGCCCAAGCCGCAGGCGAGCTGTGCGCTCCCCGCTGCCGACGGGCAGGAGATCCGCACCGATAGCCAGATGGTCAAGACGGCGCGTGAAGGGGTGATGGAGTTCCTGCTCATCAACCACCCACTCGACTGCCCGATCTGCGACCAAGGCGGCGAGTGCGATCTGCAGGACCAGGCGGTCGCCTATGGCCGCGGCGGCTCGCGCTATCATGAGAACAAGCGCGCGGTGACCGAGAAGTACATGGGCCCGCTGATCAAGACGATCATGACCCGCTGCATCCACTGCACCCGCTGCGTGCGCTTCTCCGAGGAGATCGCTGGCGTCGACGAAATCGGCGCGCTCTATCGCGGCGAGGACATGCAGATCACGACCTATCTCGAGCATGCCGCCAAGCACGAGCTTTCGGCCAACGTGATAGACCTGTGCCCGGTCGGCGCGCTGACCAGCCGCCCGTATGCGTTCGAGGCGCGGCCGTGGGAGCTCAAGAAGACGCTCAGCATCGACGTCAGCGACGCCGTCGGGGCGAACATCCGTCTCGACAGCCGCGGGCGCGAAGTCATGCGGGCGCTGCCGCGCATCAACGACGACGTCAACGAGGAGTGGCTCAGCGACAAGGGCCGCTACATGGTCGACGGGCTCACCCGGCGCCGGCTCGACCGGGTGTGGATTCGCAAGGGCGGAAAGCTCCAGCCGGCGGGTTGGGAGGATGCGTTCAAGGCGATCGCCAAGGCCAAGGCGGGCAACAGCGTTGCCGCGATCGCCGGCGACCTGGTCGACTGCGAGACGATGTTCGCGGCCAAGAAGCTGCTCGGCGCGCTCGGGTCCGACCTGCTTGAAGGGCGGCAGACCGGGTTGGATTACCCGACGGATAATCTCGCTGCGGTGAATTTCAACTCGACCCTCGCAGGGATCGAGACGGCCGATGCGATCCTAGTCGTCGGCAGCCACGTTCGCTGGGAAGCGGCGCTGGTGAACGTCCGCCTGCGCAAGGCGGTCAAGCGCGGGGCGAAGATCTTCCTGGTCGGCCCGCGCTGGGAAACGACCTATCCGGCCGAGTTCCTGGGCGATGACGTGAGCGTGCTCGGCGATCTTCCCTCGGAAGTCGCGGAGCTGTTCGAGAAGGCGGAGCGCCCGGCAGTAATCGTCGGCGCCGGCGGCCTCGCGGCAGGCGCCTTTCAGGATGCCCTCGCGCTCGCGCAGGGCTGGAGCAGGGAAGGGTGGAACGGCTTCAACGTCCTCCATACCTCCGCTTCGCGGATGGGCGGGCTCATGCTCGGCTATGCGCAGAAGGGCGGTATCGCCGACGTGGTGAAGGCCGAACCCAAGGTCGTGCTCGCGCTGGGTGCCGACGAGGTCGACTGGTCGGCCTTCGGCAAGAGTCTCAAGGTCTATATCGGCCATCACGGCGACAAGGGCGCGCATGCGGCGGACATTATCCTTCCCGCCGCGAGCTACGCCGAGAAGGACGGCACGTACGTCAATACCGAAGGCCGCGTGCAGTTCGCCGAGAAGGCAGTGTTCGCGCCGGGCGATGCGCGTGAGGACTGGACGATCCTGCGCGCGCTCGCCGATGCGCTGGGCGTCGAGGTCGGCTTCGACAGTTTCGCCGAACTGCAGGCGGCGATGATCGCGGAAGTCCCCGCGCTGGGCGTCGAAGGTCTCGCCGACATTATGGGTCTTTCGGGGGGCAAGCTGCCGAAGGCCAAGGCGGCCAAGGTGAAGGGTGCGATTTCCTATCCCATCAGGGATTTCTACCTGACCAACTCGATCGCCCGCGCCAGCGCCGTAATGCAGCGATGCTCGGCCGAACTTCTCCACGGCGAGGAAATTCTGGAGGCGGCGGAATGACCGCGTTCTTCCAATCCCTTGGCATGACCTACGAGTGGGCGTGGTTCGTCGCCACCGTCGCGGGCGTGCTGCTGATCGCTCTGCCGCTAATGCTGGCGGTGGCGATGATCATTTATGCCGACCGCAAGATCTGGGCGGCGATTGCGCTGCGGCGCGGCCCCAACGTGGTCGGGCCGTTCGGTTTGCTGCAGAGCTTTGCGGATGGTCTGAAGGTGTTTCTGCAGGAAACGATTATCCCTTCTGCCGCGAACAAGGGACTGTTCCTGATCGGCCCGATCGTGACCTTCACGGTCGCGCTGCTTGCCTGGGCCGTGATCCCGTTCGGGCCGGAGGCCGTGCTCGCCGATATCAATATCGGCCTGCTCTACGTTCTCGCGATCAGTTCGCTCGGGGTTTACGGCGTGGTGGTGGCTGGCTGGGCCTCCAACTCGAAGTATCCGTTCTTCTCGGCGATGCGCGCTGCGGCGCAGATGATCAGCTATGAGGTATCGATCGGCTTCATCCTCGTTTGCGTGATCCTCTATGCGGGCACCAGCAACCTGAACGACATCATCGAGGCGCAGCGCGGCCACGGGTTTGGTCTGGTCAACGGGTTCTTCTTCAACCTGCTGCTGTTCCCGATCTGGGTCATGTTCCTGATCTCGAGCCTTGCGGAAACCGCCCGCGCGCCGTTCGATCTGACCGAGGCGGAGAGCGAGCTCGTCGCCGGCTACCAGACCGAATATTCCTCGATGAGCTTCGCGCTCTTCTGGCTCGGTGAATATGCCAACGTGCTGCTGATGTGCGCGCTCAACGCAGTGCTGTTCTTCGGTGGTTGGCTGCCCCCGCTGAACATCGATCTGATCCCGTGGTTCGACATTCCGGGCTGGATCTGGCTCTTCGCCAAGATCTTCCTGTTCTTCTTCATCTTCAGCTGGGTGAAGGCCACCGTCCCACGCTTCCGCTACGACCAGTTGATGCGGCTGGGCTGGAAAGTCTTCCTGCCGCTGAGCCTGCTGTTCGTAGTGCTCGTGTCGGGCTGGTTGATGTTCACGAGGTACGGGGCATGAGTCTGGCAGTTGCTGCACAAGCGTTGGCCTTGTCCTGCATATTGCACGCCACGTCTGCCGATGGCTCGATGCTGATTGGCCCGGAGCATAAAGTCACGCTCAGCGGTCCGTCGCATTCAGTGCTTGTTCGGGAGAACGCAGAGATTTACCTGACCGGAGCCGAAGCGTTGGGCTTGGCGTCGGATTGGGAAACAGGCCCAAACTTTCATGGTTCGGTGCTAATTCTGCCGAAGCAGGACGGCGCACCGCTCTCCGGCCTTCTTGTTCCAAATGAGGGCGGGACTTTCAGCATATTTTGGGCGAATAATGAACGCCTAAAGCCTAATGGTGCCCCTATCACAGAAGTCTCCGGTGTCTGTTCACCGATCATCGAGAGCGATGATCGAGAGGTAGTCCAATGACCGTCGCCCATCTCATAAAATCGTTCACCCTGTGGGAGTTCGTGAAGGCGCATGCTCTCACGCTGAAGTACTTCTTCAAGCCCAAGGTGACGATCAACTACCCGTTCGAGAAGAACCCGATCAGCCCGCGCTTCCGCGGCGAGCATGCGCTGCGCCGCTATCCCAACGGCGAGGAGCGCTGCATCGCGTGCAAGCTGTGCGAGGCAGTCTGCCCCGCGCAGGCGATCACGATCGAGAGCGAACCGCGCGCGGACGGGAGCCGCCGCACCACGCGCTACGACATTGACATGACCAAGTGCATCTACTGCGGCTTCTGCCAGGAAGCCTGTCCGGTCGATGCGATCGTCGAAGGCCCGAATTTCGAGTTCTCGACCGAAACGCGCGAGGAACTGCTCTACGACAAGGCGAAGCTGCTGGCCAACGGGGACAAGTGGGAGCGCGCGCTTGCGGCGAACCTTGAAGCCGATGCGCCCTACCGCTAGGCGCCGCCGCAACGAGATTCAGGGGCCATGATCCAGACTTTAGCCTTCTACCTATTTGCGTTTCTCGTGATCGCCAGCGGTGTGTTCACGATTATGGCGCGCAACCCGGTGCATTCGGTGCTGTGGCTGATCCTCGCGTTCTTCAACGCTGCGGGGCTGATGGTCATCGTCGGTGCGGAGTTCATCGCCGCCCTGCTGGTGATCGTCTACGTTGGTGCGGTCGCGGTGCTGTTCTTGTTCGTGGTGATGATGCTCGACATCGATTTCGCCGAGCTGCGCGCGGGGTTCGTAAAGAACTTCCCGCTCGGCATCGCCATCGCGCTCGTGCTGCTCGCGGAGCTGGTCCTCGGCATCGGCGCCTACCGCGCGGGTGCGATCGAGCTGGGCGTGCCGGACGGTGGCGCAGCTCCGCTGATGGACCGGACCAATATCGAGAGCCTCGGAGCGGTGCTTTACGGCGAATACCTGTTCCTGTTCGAAACCGCGGGCCTGATCCTACTGGTGGCGATGGTCGGAGCGATCGTGCTGACGCACCGCGAACAGCCCAAGGGCGCGCGGGGCCACCAGAATATCGACAAGCAGAACCGCCGCCGCCCGAACGAGGCGACCGAAATGAAGCGCCCCGAAGTGGGCAAGGGGGTCGAGCTGTGATCGGCATCGAACACTACGTCGTCGTTAGCGCGATCCTGTTCGTGCTCGGCGTTCTGGGGATATTCCTCAACCGCAAGAACGTGATCGTCATCCTGATGGCGATCGAACTGATCCTGCTGGCGGTGAACATCAACCTCGTCGCGTTCAGCGCCTTTCTGGGCGACATGACGGGGCAGGTGTTCGCGATGTTCGTACTCACCGTCGCTGCGGGCGAGGCTGCGATCGGGCTGGCAATCCTCGTGATCTACTTCCGTGGCCGCGGCACGATCGCGGTCGACGACGTCAACCGGATGAAGGGATAAGCACCGGTGCAATCGATCCTGCTTATCGTCTTCCTGCCTCTGCTGGCGGCGATCGTCGTCGGGCTGGGCAACCGTGCGCTCGGCAACACCGTCGCAAAGTCGCTCACGACCGGCGCGCTGTTCGTCTCGTGCGCGCTCTCCTGGCCGATCTTCCTCGGCTTCATCGGAGGGACCGCCGAAGCACAGGTCGTGCCGGTGCTGCAGTGGGTGCAGTCGGGCGCGCTGAGCTTCGACTGGGCGCTGCGGGTCGACACGCTGACCGCGGTCATGCTGGTGGTGATCACCAGCGTCTCGGCGCTCGTCCACCTCTATAGCTGGGGCTATATGGACGAAGACCCGGATCAGCCGCGGTTCTTCGCCTACCTCTCGCTGTTCACCTTCGCGATGCTGATGCTGGTGACGGCGGACAACCTGGTGCAGATGTTCTTCGGTTGGGAAGGCGTGGGCCTCGCGAGCTATCTGCTGATCGGCTTCTGGTTCAAGAAGCCGAGCGCCAACAAGGCCGCGATCAAAGCCTTCGTGGTCAACCGCGTGGGCGACCTCGGCTTCATGCTCGGTATCTTCGGCACGTTCTTGGTGTTTCAGACGACTTCGATCCCCGAGATCCTCGCCGCTGCTCCGGGGATGAGCGGCAGCTCGATCGGGTTTCTCGGGATGCGACTGCAGACGATGGACGTGCTCTGCATCCTCCTGTTCATCGGCGCGATGGGCAAGTCGGCGCAGCTCGGCCTGCACACCTGGCTGCCCGACGCGATGGAAGGCCCGACGCCGGTGTCTGCGCTGATCCACGCGGCGACGATGGTCACCGCGGGCGTGTTCATGGTCTGCCGGCTTTCGCCGATGTTCGAGACGGCACCGGTCGCGCTCGGCATGGTGACCTTCATCGGCGCCGCGACCTGCTTCTTCGCCGCGACGATCGGCACGACGCAGTGGGACATCAAGCGGGTCATCGCCTATTCGACCTGTAGCCAGCTCGGCTACATGTTCTTCGCCGCGGGCGTCGGCGCCTACGGTGCGGCGATGTTCCACCTGTTCACGCATGCCTTCTTCAAGGCGCTGCTGTTCTTGGGCGCGGGTTCGGTCATCCATGCGATGCACCACGAGCAGGACATGCGCTATTACGGCGCGCTGCGTAAGCATATCCCGTTCACCTTCTGGGCGATGATGGCGGGCACGCTCGCGATCACCGGCGTGGGCGTCTACTGGCTGCATGCGGGCTTCGCAGGCTTCCACTCGAAGGATGCGATCCTCGAAGTCGCCTTTGCACGCGGGACAAGTCTCGGCACCTTCGCCTTCTGGATGGGCGCGATCGCGGCGCTCCTGACGAGCTTCTATTCCTGGCGGCTGATGTTCCTCACGTTCTGGGGCAAGCCGCGCTGGGCCGACAGCGAGCATATCCAGCACGCGGTCCACGGCCAGCACGAAAATCCCGACGAGGAACATGGCCACGCCGCCGCGCCCGACCTGCACCCGCATGAAGGGACTGCGGGTTACCATCCGCACGAGAGCCCGCTGACGATGCTGGTCCCGCTGGGCCTGCTGACGCTCGGCGCGGTGTTGGCGGGCTGGGTCTTCAGCCACGCCTTCCTCGACGATCCGGCCTTCTGGGGCGACTCGATCTTCTACAACGAGGCGCTGGTCCACCAGATGCACGCCGTGCCGCTGTGGGTGAAGCTGACCGCGACGATCGTCATGCTGCTCGGCCTGTTTGGCGCCTGGCTCGCCTACATCCGTGACACCTCGATCCCCGGCAAGTTCGTCGAGCAGTTCAGCTTGGTGCACAACTTCGTCTACCGGAAGTGGTACTTCGACGAGCTCTACGACCTGATCTTCGTGCGGCCGGCGTTCTGGCTCGGGCGTCAGTTCTGGAAGCGCGGCGACGTTGGCCTGATCGACCGCTTCGGCCCCGACGGGGCGGCCTGGGTGGTCGCCAAGGGTTCGGTCGCAGCGAAGAAGGTGCAGTCCGGATATCTCTATAGCTATGCGCTGGTCATGCTGCTCGGGCTGGTGGCCGCGGTTACGTGGGTGCTGATGTAATGGGGGGCTTCCCGATCCTTTCCGTGATGCTGCTGGTGCCGCTGCTGGCGGGCATCGCCTGCCTGTTCGTGGAGGCGAAGGCCGCGCGCACGATCGCGCTCGCAGCGACGCTGGTCGACCTCGCGCTCGGTATCGCATTGTGGCTCAACTTCGATATCGGCGGCGCGCAGTGGCAGTTCACCGAGCGCGCGCCGATCTTCGCCGGCTTCAACTATGCGCTCGGGATCGACGGGATCGCGATGCTGCTGATCGTGCTCAGCGTGTTCCTGATGCCGATCTGCATCCTCGCCAGTCAGTCGATCGAAAAGCGCGTCGGCGAGTACATGGCAGCTTTCCTGTTCATGGAAGTGCTGATGATCGGCGTCTTCGCGGCGCAGGATCTGTTCCTGTTCTACATCTTCTTCGAAGCCGGCCTGATCCCGATGTATCTGATCATCGGCATCTGGGGCGGTCAGAACCGGATTTACGCCAGCTACAAGTTCTTCCTCTACACGCTGCTCGGCTCCGTGCTGATGCTGATTGCGATGCTGTGGATGGTGAACGAAGCGGGCACGACCGACATCCCCACGCTGATGCAGTACGATTTCCCGGCCGGCGCGCAGACCTGGCTGTGGCTCGCGTTCTTCGCCAGCTTCGCGGTCAAGATGCCAATGTGGCCGGTGCACACCTGGCTGCCCGATGCGCACGTTCAGGCGCCGACCGCCGGCTCTGTGATCCTGGCCGGCGTGCTGCTGAAGATGGGCGGATACGGCTTCATCCGCTTCAGCCTGCCGATGTTCCCCGAAGCGAGTGCGCAGTTCGTGTGGCTGATCTGGGGCCTGTCGATGGCCGCGGTGGTCATCACCAGCCTAATCGCGCTGGTGCAGCAGGACATGAAGAAGCTGATCGCCTACTCGTCGGTCGCGCACATGGCGATCGTGACCGTCGGCCTGTTCGCGTTCAACGTGCAGGGGCTCGAGGGCGCGATGATCGTCATGCTCAGCCACGGTCTCGTGTCGGGTGCGCTGTTCCTGTGCGTGGGCGTGATCTACGACCGGCTGCACACGCGTGAGATCGATCGCTACGGCGGTCTTGCGATCAACATGCCGAAATATGCGCTGTTCTTCCTGCTGTTCACCATGGCCAGCATTGGCCTGCCGGGGACGAGTGGCTTCGTCGGCGAGTTCCTGAGCCTCGCCGGCATCTATCAGGCAAACACCTGGGTCACGCTGGTGTGCGCCACGGGTATCATTCTGGGCGCGGGTTACATGCTCTATCTCTATTGGCGCATCGCGTTTGGCGTGCAGAAGAACGCGGACGCCGCCGCCATGCCCGACCTCTCCTTGCGCGAATGGCTCATGCTGGCCCCGATCGCCGCGGCCGTCCTGTGGATGGGCGTCTATCCGGAAAGCTTCCTTGCCCCGATGCGTCAGGACATTGCCGCTCTCGATGCCCGCCTCTCGCGCGCGGCGCCCGAAGGTGACGCGCATCTCGTCGCCGGCACGCCGCGTGCCGAGGCCGCCAACGCCGTGGGGGGCACGCACAGTGTCGGCCATGGCGAAGCGGAGGGAGCGCACTGATGGACTTCAAGGCTTCCCTCGCGCTCATTGCGCCCGAGATCCTGCTCAGCCTCTCTTCGCTGGCGCTGCTGCTGGTCGCGGCCTGGGGCCGCAACTCCAGCCGTCTGGTCAGCATACTTGCCGCCGTCGCGCTCGGCGGTGCGGCGTTCGTCGCAGCACCCGCGCTTTGCGCTGGGGCGATGGGGCCGGATACCATGGCCTTCGGCGGACAATTCGCCGCCGATGCCTTCGCTTCGTTCTCCACGATCCTGATCTACGTCGCGGCCATCGCCTGCTTGATGGTCGCCCCGACCTTCTTCGACCGCAACGGCGCGATGCGGCCGGAATATCCGGTGCTGGTGCTGCTCGCCACGCTCGGCATGGGGATCATGGTCTCGGCGACCGATTTCATCACGCTTTACATCGGGCTGGAGCTCAACAGTCTGGCCGCGTACGTCCTCGCATCGTTCATGCGGGCCGACGACCGTTCGGCCGAGGCAGGGCTCAAGTACTTCGTGCTCGGCGCCTTGGCGAGCGGCATCCTGCTTTACGGCATCAGCCTGGTCTACGGCTTCACCGGCACCACCTCGTTCGAAGGCGCGCGGGCTGCGCTGACCGGTGAACTGTCGATGGGCGCGCTGTTCGGGCTGATCTTCGTGCTCGCGGGCCTCGCGTTCAAGATTTCGGCCGTGCCGTTCCACATGTGGACGCCCGACGTTTACGAAGGCGCGCCGACGCCGGTGACGACCTTCTTCTCGACGGCGCCCAAGGTGGCGGCGATCGCGCTCACCGCGCGCGTTGCGCTGGACGCGTTCGGCGCGCAGGTCGATGCGTGGCGGCAGATCGTCATCTTTGCCGCGCTCGCCTCGATCATCCTCGGTGCGCTGGGTGCGATCGGGCAGGGCAACCTCAAGCGGCTGCTGGCTTACTCCTCGATCAACAACGTCGGCTTCATCCTGATCGGCCTCGCCGCTGCAACGGCGAGCGGCGCTTCGGCGATGCTGGTTTACCTAGCGATCTACGTCGCGATGTCGCTCGGTAGCTTCGTCGCCGTGCTCATGCTGCGCACCGCCGAGGGCGAACAGCTCGAAGGGGTTGCCGACATTGCGGGTCTGTCGCGCACCAGACCGCTGCTTGCACTGTGCCTCGCGGCGATGATGTTCAGCCTTGCGGGCATTCCGCCGCTGTTCGGCTTCTGGGGTAAGTTCGTGGTTTTCCAGGCCGCGGTGCAAGCCGATCTCGTCGCGCTCGCAGCGATCGGTATAGCGGCCAGCGTGATCGGCGCCTTCTACTATATCAAGATCGTCAAGGTGATGTACTTCGACGAGCCGGTCGATGTGGTGAAGGGCGGGAGCGACTGGGCGCACTGGCTGATCCTGGGCGCGACCACTCTGTTCGTCTCGCCGCTGGGTTACTTGCTGACGGGGCCCTTGGGCGAATTGGCCGACAGGGCAGCCGCCGCGCTGTTCTTCGTCGCTTGATCCACACCGTCGCCGAAACCGGATCGACCAGTGCCGACCTCGCCGCGCGATTGGGCGCAGGGGAGCGTGTTGCCGAAGGCGATTGGCTGGTCGCGGATCGCCAGAACGCGGGGCGGGGCCGCCATGGCCGTCCGTGGCAGGATGCTTCGGGGAATTTCATGGGGTCGACCGTGGTTCACCCGGGCCCCGGCGATCCACCTCCGCACACGCTGACACTGGCGACGGCGCTGGCGGCCTACGAAGCAGTCGTGCCGCTGCTTCCCGACCCGCGCGCGCTCGTCATCAAGTGGCCGAACGACCTTCTGCTCGGCGGCGCCAAGCTCTCGGGCATATTGCTCGAGCGCGAAGGCGACGCCGTGGTAGTGGGCATCGGAATCAATCTCGCGCAGGCACCCGATCTGCCCGATCGGCCGACGGTCGCCCTGTCGGATCTCGGACCGGCGCCCGACCGCGATGCCTTTGCTCTCGCCCTGGCCGCCGCCTTCGATCGGGAGATCGAACGCTGGCGCACTTTCGGGATCGAACCGCTGATCCGCCGCTGGCTGGCCGTGGCGCACCCGCTGGACACACCGCTGAAGGTGCATGATGCCGATGGAGTGCCCACATCCGGCACCTTTGCCGGCCTGGCGCCCGACGCATCGCTTCTCCTGCGCTTGGAAGACGGGACAACCCGTGCCATCCACGCAGGCGACGTGACGCTCGGCTGAAGGAATCTGTCATGCTGCTCGCTGCCGATGTCGGAAACACCAATGTGGTCTTCGCGCTGTTCGAAGGGCGCGAGATCAAGGCCCGCTGGCGCATCGCGACCGATCCGCGCCGGACGGGCGACGAATATGCGGTCTGGTTGCTGCAGCTGCTCGCGATCGAGGGCATCGACCGGAGTGCGATCACGCAGCTTATCGTCGGATCGGTCGTACCTCGTGCGATCCACAATCTCACCGTGCTTGCCGAAAAGTATTTCGGCATCACGCCGTTGATCGCCGGTGAGGGGAGAGCTGCCTGGGGCATTGCGGTCGACGTCGACGAACCGCGTTCGCTCGGTGCCGACCGGGCACTCAATACGATCGCCGCGCATGCGAAATACCAGGGCGACTTGATAGTGGTCGATTTCGGGACCGCGACCACCTTCGACGCGGTCGATTTCAACGGGGCCTACAAGGGCGGAATCATTGCGCCGGGGATCAACCTCTCGCTCGACGCGTTGGTGGGCAACACCGCGAAGCTGCCTCGAATCGCCATCGAGGCGCCGCGCACCAACAGCGTGATCGGCACGAACACCGAGGATCAGATGCTGATCGGCGTATTCTGGGGCTATGTCGCCATGATGGAGGGCCTGATCGCGCGGATGCGGGCCGAGATCGGCCGACCCGCGAAAGTGGTCGCGACCGGTGGCCTCGCGATCCTGTTCGATCAGCACACGCAGATATTCGACGCCGTGGACGCCGATCTCACGCTCGAGGGGCTGGCCATTCTCGCGGAGCGTGCATCGCAGTGAAAAAGGACTTCACCCCGGAAAAGGAGCTGCTGTTCCTCGCGCTCGGCGGGTCAGGCGAGATCGGCATGAACGTCAACCTCTACGGGTGCGACGGCAAATGGCTGATGGTCGATCTCGGCATGACGTTCTCCGGCGGCGAGTATCCGGGCGTGGACCTCGTGTTCGCGGACCTCGACTTCATCGAGGAGCGCTCGAAGGACCTCGTCGGCATCGTCCTCACCCACGCGCACGAGGATCATATCGGCGCGGTGCCTTATTTCGCCGCCGATCTCGGCGTTCCGCTCTACGCGACGCCGTTCACCGCCGATCTGGTCATGCGCAAGCTGGAGGAAGCGGGGCTCTCGCGCACGGTCGAGCTCAATGTGGTCGCAAGCACGGATCCGTTTTCCTTGGGCCCGTTCGATATTTCTTATGTACCGCTCGCGCACTCGATCGCGGAGGGCAATGCACTGCTGGTCGAGACGCCCTATGGCCGCGTATTCCACACCGGTGACTGGAAGCTCGACGAAGACCCGATCGTGGGCGAGCCGACGACCGAGGAGGAACTGACCGAACTCGGCGACGAAGGCATTCTCGCGCTCGTGTGCGATTCCACCAATGTCTTCAATCCCGCCGCGAGCGGTTCGGAAGGCGCCGTCTATCAGGGGCTGATGGAGGAGGTGAAGCGCCAGGCGGGTAAGCGCGTGCTCGTCACCACCTTCGCCTCCAACGTCGCACGCCTGCACACCTTGGGCGAAGTCGCGAAGGCGACCGGGCGCCAGTTGTGCGTTGCCGGGCGTTCGCTCGACCGGATCATCGATGTCGCGCAGGACAACGGCTATCTGGAAGACCTGCCGCCGCTGGTCGATTTCGACACCGCCATGGGCCTGCCGCGCGGCGAGGTGCTGATCCTCGCGACCGGCGGACAGGGCGAGCCGAGAGCGGCGCTCGCGCGAGTCGCTGACGGATCGCACCCGATCGAGCTTACCGCGGGTGACGTGGTGCTGTTCTCAAGCCGGCAGATTCCCGGCAACGAGATCGCGATCGGTCGAGTGCAGAACCAGCTCGCCGCGCGAGGGATCGTGATGGTTACCGACCGGCAGAGCGCGATCCACGTGTCCGGTCATCCGGGGCGGCCGGAGCTCGAGGCGCTTTACGGATGGCTCCGTCCGGAAGTGCTCGTGCCGGTGCACGGCGAGGTGCGGCACATGCAGGAACAGGCGCGGCTCGGCCTAGCCAGCGGCATCCCCCACGCGGTGGCGCAGGTGAATGGCGACGTCGTGCGCCTCGCACCGGGCGCGCCGGGAAAAGTGGCGGAAGTGCGCGCTGGACGGCTCGTGCTCGACGGCGACATCATCGCGCCGGCCGACGGCGAGGGCATCGTCATGCGCCGGCGTATCGCCGCGGAAGGCGCGCTGGTGGTCATCCTCTCCCCCGACGGCAATGTGGCAATCGAATCCTTCGGGCTCCCGCTCGAGGAAGACATGACCGATTTCGCCGCGGAGGCAAAAGCGGACGTGCTGGAAGCGATCCGCAAGTTGCGCGGCAAGGCGCGCGCCGGCGCCGACGATGTTGCCGAGGCTGCACGGCTTGCCGCTCGCCGGGCGGCGCGCCGCTGGTCGGGCAAGAACCCGCAAGTCAAGGTCGTGATGTTGGAGGGCTGATGAGATGCAATGGACTTCCATCCTTGCGATCTATTTCATCGTCTGGGTGATGAGCGCATTCTTCCTGCTGCCGTTCGGTGTTCGCACCCACGACGAGCTGGGTCTCGAAAAGATTCCGGGGCAGGCGGACAGTGCGCCGGCCAACTTCCGCCCCGGCCGCCTGGTGCTACGCGCTACGATCCTCGCAGCGGTGCTCACCGGGCTTTTCGCGCTCAATTACGAGTATCGCTGGATCGAGGTCGAGGATCTCGACGTCACCCGCCTATTCGCGTAGCCGCTTGATCGCCTGGGCGAGCGCGACATAGAGCTTGCCCATGTCGGAGCTTAGCAAGGTCACGCCCAAGGCGTGTCCGTCCCGCGTGGACAGCATAGTGCGCAGCATTCCCTCGAAGTCCGCGACGTAACGGTTTACGTTCTCCTGGAAATCCGGCTCGCTGCTGTAGAGGCCGGCAATGTCCCGCGCCTCCGCCCTGTCGAGCAAGCGCACCGCGCGGCGGGTGAAGATGCCGCGATCGCCGCGCAGGTAGGATGTCCACGCGGTATCGGTCACTTCGGTCGAAAGCGCCTTCGCGATGTCGATCGCGTTCGAATTGAGGCTCTCGGTGATTAGCGCCATGCGCCGGGCAAAATCGTTGTCGACCTGTTCCTCGGCACGTTCGCGCGCCTGCACGACGCGCGTTTCGAGATTGCCGGCGAGTTCGTCCACTTTGGCCAGCTGGTCGCGTAGCTGAATCGCGGCCTGACGGCTCGCATCCGATGCCTTCGCGGCTGCTTTCTCGAGCTGACCGATCGATTGCTCGGCCTTCTCCCGCATAACTTCGTCGAGTGCTTGCGAGGTTTCCGTACCCACGCGCTCGGCAAGTTCGCGGATGCTCTCGCTGGCGCTCTCGCCAATCGCGGCACGGGCCGAACGGGCTGCCGTTTCGAGCGCTTCGATGGCATCGCGCAAGTCTGCACGCGCCTTCTCGGCGACCGCGGTGCTGTCCTCCTCAAGACTGGCGATCACGGCACGCAGCTCACCGACCTGCGCAACATGGGCTTCGTTCGCCTGCGCGAATCGTTCGTGCAGGACTTCCACATCGCCGATCGTCTCGCGGCCAGTGTCGCGGGCACCGACAACATAGTCGGACAACTGCGCGCTGGTGGCGTTCGCTTCGTCGAGCACGAGCTTGAGATTGCCTGCCCGTTCCTCGACCGACGCGAGGCGGCCTTCCGCTTCGCCGATGGCGAGAGGCAGATCCTCACGTGAATGCTGCTCGCTCGCCTGGAGCAATTCGAGCAGGCGGACACTCGCTTCCGTGAGGGACGCGACTGCCTCATCGGTTCCGTGCAGCGTCGCGCGGCTCTCGCCGAGTTTCGCTTCGAGCCGCTCGAGGCTCTGCGCCAGTACCTGCTCGGTTTCCCCACCGTGGTGCGCGATTGCTTCCACCTCGGCGCGCAATTGCACGAGCCGCTCGGTCACGGCCTCGCCCTTGCGCGCGAGTTCGTCGGTCTGCGCGATGTGCGCCTCGCGCCGCTCGGCAATCGCTGCATCGATTTCGGCGAGGCGCGACGTGAGCGCTTCGGTATATTCGCGCTCCGCGTCGGCGAGGGCCGCCTGACGTTCGGCAATCCGGTCTTGCAAGCGCTGATCGCGTTCCGCGATGCCCCGGTCGACCGCTTCGGCTTCGGCCTTGAGTGCGGCGAGCTTCTGATTGGCCGACGCGAGGGCGTTGTCGTCGACTCCCTTGATCACCTCGATCGCCTCATTGAGGCGCTGCTTCATTGCCTCGATCTGTTCGGCCCAGGTACCGAGCGCGGCTTCTTCGCCTTCGCGCACGGCATTGCCGATGATCTTTGCTTCGTCGCGCAGGCCGCCGAGACGCGCGCGGAGGGAGACGAGCGCTTCCTCCTCTTCGGACGCCAGCGATTCGTGCGTTGCGTGCAGTTCCTCGGCCAACGATTGGGCGCGGCGACGCAGGGCAGCCAGTGTCTCCACTTCTCGCCCATCGAGTTCGGCGCGGAAGGTTTCACTCGTCGTACGGAGCGCTTCGAAACGCTCGGCGGTGAGCTGATCGAGCTGATCGAGCTGACTACCGAACCCGGCCAGCGCTTCCTCGATCCGGGATTCGAGAGTGCCAACCTGCCGCTCGCTCGCCTGACCGAAGTCGTTGAGCCGCTCGAAGCCCCTCGTCAGTTCGGCCACGTGCTCGTGCGCGATCCGCCCGGCATTGCCGATCTGGTTCGAAACGTCACGCGCGGAATTCGCGATAACCGGAAGATCGTCACGCAATTTGTTCATGTTGGTCAAGGCAGTGGTGCTGACAGTTGCGAGCACTTCCACCTGCTGTCCATTGTCCTGGACGAGTCCCTGAAGGCGATCGGCGTGGGTCGAGAGCCGCTCGGTCGCGACTCTCCCCAGCGTGTCGAGCTCGCGCGACTGGGATGCGAGGAATTCGCGCGCAAGGCTGAGTTCGCGGTTGATCGTGGCGAGCCGGGTCTCCAGCACGCGTGACTCGTGCGATAGCAGATGGGCGACTTCACCGAAGCGGCGTGCTTCGTGCGTGCTGTTGCGCGTCGCGATCAGCCACAACACGGCCACAAGAAGGACTGGTACCGCCCATTGACCCATCCAGGCGAGCCATTGCGCCGGAGGGGCGCCCGCAAGCATGGGTTCGCGGACGATCCACACGAAGGCTGCGGTCCACGCGACCGTCACACCCAGGACGAGCGTCGGCGCAAGCCATCGGGTCTTCGCCTCAGGTTCGGGCTCTTCGTCCCATTCTTCCTCGAACGCGGTGTGGTCGTCGACGTCCGCCTCGATCTCGGTCGTTTCAACCTCGTTCGTGACTTGTTCGCTCCCCGCGTCGTCCGGCCCTATGGCCCTGATATTCGATCCTCCAGACATGGCCGGAAGGCTATCACGAAAAGGGGGGGCTGAAACCCTGCTTTAACCAGTCTTGCGATAGACGGAGTGCAATGGTCCACGAAAACGGTGCCCTGGATGCCACGCTGGCAGCGGCGGCGGGCGACGATCCCGTCCTGCTCGCCGAGCTGCGCGCAGCTTTCGCGGACAGTCTCGAGCGGCAGATCGACCTGCTCGGGCGGGCGCGCTGCGACGGAAACTGGAATGTCGCCGCCTTGCGGTTGAAGGGGCTGGCCGCGAGTTTTCACGCTGCGGGTCTCATCGAACTTGCGGACGAGGCGATCGCGGCCGCGCCCGGGGAGCCGACCATCCTGCGCCGATTGGAGGCGTTCAGACGCGATTTCTCCGCCGGACCTGCCTGAGCGCCCCATCGGTACGCTTGGCACAAGCCCTAGCTGGGCTTAAACCTCCTCGCTTTCATGCGGGAGTGAGCAGTTGCGGGTTGCGATCCTGTCGGCAATCCATCCAGGTGGAGAAGGGAGCGGAGCGGCCACGCGCGGCCTGCTGACCGTGGCCGGCCGGAGCGTCGCCGCGCTCCAGCTCGATCTCGCGCTGCGCTTGGGATGCGAGCGCATTGTGTGCCTTGCGGAAGGCCTGGACGAAGGCGTGCTGCCCTTGCTTCACCGTGCGGAGCAGGGCGGGGCGACCTTCCATGCGCTAAGCAGCGCACGCTCGCTTTCAGGCCTGGTGCGGGCGCAGGACGAACTGTTCCTCTTCGCCGAGGGCGTCGTGCCCGATCCGCTGGTGGTCGGGGAGCTGCTGGGCGAGCGTTCGGGCATCATCGCCCTGCCGGCCGAGCCGGGGATCGAGGCCGGATTCGAGCGAATCGACCGGGATCATGCTTGGGCCGGCGTGGCGCGCCTGCCGGGATCGGCGGTCGAGCGGCTGGTCGAAATGCCGTTCGAAGTCGACGCGGTGCCCGCCTTGCTGCGTGTCGGCCTGCAGACCGGCACACGGATCGTGCCGCTCACGCCATCGCTGGTGAGCGATCGGCGCTGGGCCTTGCTGCGCGACGAGCAGCAGGCACGTGCGTTCGAGGCTGCCTGGCTCAATCAGCGCGTTACCCTGTCGTCCTTCGCTGCGCCGGTGCATGCCCTGGCGGATCGGGCCGCAATGGTTCTGGCGCCTGGCGTCCTCGCCCAGCGCGGCAAGGCGGCGCTTCCCATCGCAGGCGGTATCCTGGGCCTCGGCGGAGCGCTCGCCGCCGCGTGGTGGAAGCTGCCGCCGCTCGCCTTCGGGGCGGCTGCACTCGGAACCTTCCTTCTGCGAACGGGCGAGACGGTTGCTGCGTTTCTCAGCGAAGGTCGCCGGAGCGGCATCGTTGCGCGCGTGACCCGCGTCCTCCCGGGGTTGGCGGTCGATGCGATTATTCTGGCGCTGGTCGGAATGCTTGCGCCGGTGGGGGAACTTGCGGACTGGTTGTTCGGGGGGCTCGCGCTGCTTCTGGCGCTGAGAATCGCCGAACGTTCGCAGGTCGAATCGCTCGCCCGCGCGGCCTCAGATCGGGGTACACTGGCGCTGGTGCTCGCACTGTGTGCGGCGCTCGATCAAACTCTCCCGGGAATTCAGATACTTGTGCTCGCGGTGCTGGCGGCGATCTATCTCGCCCGCGGCGAACGCGGATAACGCTCGCTTAACTATACCGCGTTAAGGCGGATGAATGAACGAGTCCGGCACGAACAGCGCCTCGTATTCGCCGATCGAGGCGGTTCTCGCGGGCGAGCTCGCGCGCGGCGATCTCGTGCTCGGCACGGTCGGCCCAATGCTGGGCATGTTGTTGGCCAATCATGACAGTGCGCTGTTCAGCGACGAGATCGTCGCCAACGTGCGCGGCATGGGCCTCCACGTGGCGCGGCAGACATTGGTCGCGCAGGCCAACGCGGCGGGTATCGAGGATCCATTCGCCTTTGCGGCCGAGCATGGCGATGCCCTGGCGGAGAGCCTTGCGCGGAACCTGCAGTTCCTCGGCCATTGCCACGCACTCGCGCTCGAGCATCGCCTGGCGATGCAGTTGGATCGGCGCAACGCGATCGATCCGGTGCTGTCTCCGCTGCTCCAATCGCTGATCGCGTCTTCCGATACGGACACATCTCAGCTTGCCATGGCGCTTCTCGCCGCGCAGGCCCGCTTCGTTCAGCAACAGCGCAGGGTCGAACTCCCGCTCGCTGAACTGCCGCCTCCGCTGTTCGAGCACGCACTTTCGGTGTGGCGTGCGCAGGCCGGGGGCACCGACGAAAACGCGGTCGAGCAAGCGGACAAGCGCCTGCGAGACGCCTATGATCCGCACGCCACGCGTCTTGCTCTGCTTGAGCGGGCGGCGGGGGCGGTCGGTGACGGGATGAGGCCTGCCCTTTCCATCGGCCATGCCGGAACCGGGCTGTTCCTGTCGGCACTTGCGCTCGCGGCGGGACAGGATCGTGATCTGGTTGCCGTGTCGATCAACGAAAGCCAGGTCGGGCGGCTGGCGCTCGCGCTGCGCGCCGCCGGGCTCAAGCCCGAACAGATTGCCGAACAGTTCGTGCTCATTCACCCTGGCATCACATTGCCCGGCGCGTTCGACACGCTGCGCGCCGACCGCGCGGCGACGATTCTTGCGGCGTCGGACCGGCAGGCGCTGGGCTGAGCCCATGAACGCCCACTCTCCCAGCTATCTCGCGCGCGGGCGGACGGACGCAGAAGATCGCCTGATCGAAGCGGACGAGCTGCTCGCCGCCTTGCAGCGAAGCTGCGGGGGCGAGATTCCCGGTGTGCTTGCGGTGCCTGCGCTGCTCGAACGGGTGCGCCAGGCACGTGCCGCCGGCACCCGCCTCAGCGGTGCGATCGAGGCATTCGGGGGCGAAGACATCATTCACGCCTGGATCGAGGTCTTTCCGCACTCCGGAAACGAAGCGGGCTGCTCGATCGGCATTGCCGACTGGCAGGTATCGCCGGCGGTACGCGAGGATAATGCGCAGGCGGCGGTGCGGCACCTAGAGATCGAGCGCAGTGTGGCCGATCTGTGGGCGCGGCTCGATCCGGCGCAAGGCGTGCTCGCGGCCGAAGCCCATGCGCCGGACCTCGCCGCGCTTGCTCTCCGCATGATGCAGGGCGCAGGGCGGCCATGGACCGATTTCGTCGAGCTGCCCGGTGCGGTCCACGAGCAGCCGATGCACTGGCGCTTGCTTGACGGCCTGGCGGTCCGGGTGCCGGAATCGCCGCGGGAATGGACCGTAACACTGGCGCCCCTCGGGGGTCCTGAGCCCGGGCAGTCCGGCTTCGAGCTCTACCTCGCATCGGACGCCGTGCTTCCCACCGGGGAAGCTCCGCCCCACGCGGAGTTGGCCGGACCTCCTGCCACTCATCTGATCGGGCGAAATCTTGCGCCCGTTCTGCGTCAACCGATCGCGCGGATCATCGCCAATGCGGAGACGATCCGCACCCGCCTCGCGGGGCCGCTGGCAGAGGAATACAGCAACTACGCGGCCGATATCGCGGCTGCGGGGCAGCACCTTCTGGCACTGATCGAGGACTTGTCGGATCTCGAAGTCGTGGAGGCCGAAGGCTTCGCTACGGCGCCCGACGAGATCGACCTCGGCGATGTCGCCCACCGTGCCGCTGGGATTCTGGCGGTGCGCGCGAAGGAGAAGGGGATAGCCCTGACTGCGCCACCCGCAGGACGTCCCGTGCCTGCGGTGGCCGAATTCCGCCGCGTCCTGCAGATTCTGCTCAACCTCGTCGGGAACGCTATCCGCTATTCGCCCGAAGGCTCGCAAATCCGTCTGGAACTTTCAGCCGAGGGGGCGCGTGCCAGTGTGAGCGTGATCGATGAAGGACCGGGGCTCGACGCGGAGCAGCAAGCGCGGGTGTTCGAGAAGTTCGAAAGATTGGGCCGCAGTGGTGACGGCGGGTCCGGGCTCGGGCTCTACATTTCGCGCCGCCTTGCGCGCGCTATGGGCGGCGACCTCACGGTGCAGAGCGAACTCGGCAGCGGGGCCAACTTCACGCTCGAGCTACCGGCGGCTCACAAGTCTCAGGAATAATTGGGTTGCCGGCGAACGACTGCGCTGCCGGCAACCTGAAGAAGGCGTGAAGCTCAGCGCTTCTCGACCGGAACGTAGTCGCGCTCTGTCGGGCCGGTGTAGAGCTGACGTGGGCGGCCGATGACCTGGCCGGGATCCGAGATCATCTCGTTCCACTGCGCGACCCAGCCAACCGTGCGAGCCAGCGCGAAGAGGGCGGTGAACATCGTGGTCGGGAAGCCGATCGCCGAAAGGATGATGCCCGAGTAGAAGTCCACGTTCGGGAAGAGCTTCTTTTCCTTGAAGTAATCGTCGCTCAGCGCGATTTCTTCGAGCCGCAGCGCAGTCTCGAACACCGGATCGGTGACCTTGAGCGCTTCGAACACCTCACGCACCGTCTTCTGCATCACCGTCGCGCGCGGATCGTAGTTCTTGTAGACGCGGTGACCGAAGCCCATCAGGCGGAACGGGTCGTTCTTGTCCTTGGCCCGCTCGATATAATGCGGAATGCGATCGGGCGTGCCGATCTCGTGCAGCATGTTGAGCGCCGCCTCGTTCGCTCCCCCGTGCGCCGGGCCCCAAAGGCAGGCGATACCGGCCGCGACGCAGGCGAAGGGATTGGCCCCGGACGAACCAGCGAGCCGGACGGTGGAAGTCGACGCGTTCTGCTCGTGATCGGCGTGGAGGATGAAGATCCGGTCCATCGCCTTTTCGACCGCGGGATGCAGCTCATATTCCTCGGCCGGAACACCGAACGTCATGCGCAGGAAGTTGCCGGTGTAGCTCAGATCGTTCTGCGGATAGAGGAACGGCTGACCAATCGAGTACTTGTAAGCCATCGCCGCGATCGTCGGCATCTTCGCGATCAGGCGATGGCTCGAGATCTTGCGATGCTCGGGGTCGGAGATGTCGGTGCTGTCGTGATAGAAAGCCGACAGAGCGCCCACGACGCCGCACATGATCGCCATCGGGTGGGCATCGCGGCGGAATCCGCGATAGAACGTCGCAAGCTGCTCGTGCAGCATCGTATGGCGGGTGATCGTGTAGTTGAAATCGTCGAGCTCGTTCTGCGACGGCAGTTCGCCGTTCAGCATCAGGTAGGCGACTTCCATGAAGCTCGAATGTTCGGCGAGCTGCCCGATCGGGTAGCCGCGATGGAGCAGGACGCCTTCCTCGCCGTCGATGTAGGTCAGCGCGCTTTCGCAACTGGCGGTCGACTTGTAGCCCGGGTCGAAGGTGAAGAGGCCGGTGCTGCCATAGAGCTTGCGGATGTCGACGACCTCCGGCCCCACGCTCCCCTGGAGCACTGGAAATTCATGGGTCTGGCCGCCCAGCTCGAGTTTCGCCTGCTTGTCCGCCAAATTCGTTCTCCTCTTTGATGCCTAGCCCTGCTTCGCCGGAGCGGTCTGCGCGTCGATCCGCGCAAGCGCCTCTTCCCGCCCGAGCAGGACCAGCACATCGAAAATACCCGGGGACGTGGTTGTCCCGGTCAGCGCTGCGCGCATGGGTTGCGCGAGCTTGCCGAGGCCCAGTTCGAGCTCTTCGGCGAGTGATTTGGTAGTGGCTTCGAGAGCCTCGATTGTCCAGTTCTTTTCGGCTCGCAAACGATCGGCAATTCGACCTAAAATTGCGCGCGCATCGCCATCGAGCAGCGTTTCGGCCTTTTCCGTCAGTGCGAGCGGGCGGGTCTTGAACAGAAACGCCGCGCCCTCAGCCAACTCATCGAGATCGCGCGCGCGGGTCTTGAGCACGGGCATGGCCTGCGCGAGCAGCGCCTCGTCGGCGTTCGTTCCCATCCGATCCGCCACCAGCTTCGCGAGCCGCGCATCGTCAGCCTCGCGGATATAGTGGCCGTTGAGGTTCTGGAGCTTCTTCAGATCGAACCGCGAAGGGCTCTTGCCCACACCGTCGAGATCGAACAGCGCGATCGCTTCCTCGCGCGTGATCTCCTCGCGATCGCCGTGCCCCCAGCCGAGGCGGAGCAGATAGTTGAACAGCGCCTCGGGTAGAATGCCGAACTCGTCACGATAGGTTTCCGCGCCGAGCGCGCCGTGACGCTTGGACAGCTTGGCTCCGTCGCTGCCGTGGATCAGCGGAATATGAGCGTAGCTCGGCTCCGGCCAGTTCATCGCGCGATAGATCGGCAATTGGCGGAAGGCGTTGTTGAGGTGATCGTCACCGCGGATGACGTGGGTGACACCCATGTCGTGATCGTCCACCACCACCGCCAGCATGTAGGTCGGAGTGCCGTCGGCGCGCAGGAGGACGTAATCGTCGAGTTCCTCGTTGCGCACCGTCACTCGGCCCTGGACCCGGTCCTCGATCACCGTCTCGCCTTCATTCGGCGTCTTGAGCCGGACGACATAGGGTGCGCCGAGCGGAGCGTCGGCCGGATCGCGGTCGCGCCAGCGGCCGTCGTAACGCAGCGGCTGTTTGGCGGCGCGCTGTGCGGCGCGCATTTCCTCGAGCTCCTCGGGCGTCGCATAGCACTTGTAGGCGTGCCCTGCGGCGAGGAGCTGCTCCGCTATTTCGACGTGGCGCGCGCCGCGTTCCGACTGGAACACGACGTCGTCGTCCCATTCGAGGCCGAGCCAGGCGAGCCCGTCGAGAATCGCATCGATCGCTTCCGGGGTAGAGCGCTTGCGGTCGGTATCCTCGATTCGGAGCAACGCCCTGCCGCCGTGATGGCGCGCGTAGAGCCAGTTGAACAGGGCCGTACGGGCGCCGCCGATATGCAGGAATCCGGTCGGCGATGGGGCGAAGCGCGTCACAACCTGTCCGCTATCGCTTGCCATATCCGACGTGTTCCTTTCCTATGTCTCCCATGGCGACGGGGGTGCCCGAAGTGCCGTTGGGGGGCGGGCCCGAGCGGGCCAATGCTGCAGCGCAGCGCAATTGGCGCAGCGCGGCGCGTTTGTCCAGTGCGGCGGATCGGATCGAGACGTTTCTCGCTGAGGCGGGATTCGATCGCGGGCCGTGGCTCGCGGTCGCCTTTGCCGCTGGGATCGGGGCTTGGTTCCGCCTCTCGATGCCTTGGCAGTGGCTTGCCGTTATCGCCCTTGCGATTCTCGCAGCGGTTGCCGCGCAAGCGCTGTGGCGAGACCGGGACGATCGCGCCAATCTCCGGCTGGCGGTGATTTCCCTGGCGATCGTGGTCGCGGCCGGCGTCGCGATCGTGTGGCTGCGATCTGCAGCTGCAGGGGCCGAACCGCTCCCTTCTCCACGGGT
Organism: Pelagerythrobacter aerophilus; assembly: GCF_003581645.1. Taxonomy (GTDB): domain Bacteria; phylum Pseudomonadota; class Alphaproteobacteria; order Sphingomonadales; family Sphingomonadaceae; genus Pelagerythrobacter; species Pelagerythrobacter aerophilus. The sequence continues at coordinate 198,172 of NZ_QXFK01000014.1, forward strand.
CGAGCGGATCGAAGCGCGGGTTCTCGAACGGATCGATCAGCCGGCGGAAGACCGCCTGCGCCTCGTACTGGCGTACCGCGATGCAGAGGCGGGGCTTGCGCGAAAGGTGCGGGTCAACGTGCCGCTCGCGGCGGATCGGGAAGGATTGGCCGAAGGGGCGATCGTGCGCCTGCGAACTCGGTTGATGCCGCCGTCGCCCCCGATGCTGCCGGGTGGCTACGACTTTGCGCGCACCGCATGGTTCCAGGGACTTTCGGCGACGGGATCGCTGATCGGAGAGGTCGAGGTCGTGCAGTCCGGCCGGGACGCGAGCAGCCTCGCCGGGGTTCAGCGTGCGCTGGCCGCGCATGTGCGCGAGCGGTTGTCGGGCTCGCCGGGGACCATCGCGGCGGCATTCGCGAGCGGGGACCGAGGAGCCATAACCCGTGCCGACGAGGAGGCGATGCGCGATTCCGGATTGACGCACTTGCTGTCGATCAGCGGTCTTCACGTCAGCGCGGTGATCGCGGCGGCGTATCTTCTGTCAATCAAGCTGCTCGCGCTCTGGCCGTGGCTTGCGCTGCGGGTGCGGTTGCCGGTGCTTGCCGCCGCGATCGCCGCCGGTGCGGGCGTGGGATACACGCTGCTGACCGGCGCGGAGGTGCCGACCGTGCGTAGTTGCATCGGGGCGGTGCTCGTCCTGATTGCGCTGGCGCTGGGGCGTGAGCCCTTGTCGATGAGAATGGTGGCGGTGGCCGCAATCGCCGTGCTCTTGCTGTGGCCTGAGTCGCTGGTGGGGCCGAGCTTCCAGATGAGCTTCGCGGCGGTGCTTGCGATCGTCGCTCTGCACGGCAGCGAGCCGATGCAGGCTTTCCTTGCTCCGCGCGAGGAGAGTTGGGTGGTTCGGTTCGCACGGCGCGCCGTGATGCTGCTGATGATGGGTGTTGTGATCGAGATCGCGCTGACGCCGATCGTGTTGTTCCATTTCCACCGCGCGGGCCTCTACGGCGCTGCGGCGAACGTAATCGCAATTCCGCTGGTCACTTTCATATCGATGCCGCTGATCGCGCTTGCCTTGCTGTTCGACCTTGTCGGGATGGGAGCGCCTTTGTGGTGGCTGGCCGGCAAGTCGCTCGAACTGCTGCTGGCCATCGCGCACTTCACCGCTACGCAGCCGGGGGCGGTGAAGCTTGCGCCGCAAATGGATTTGGCAACCATCGCGCTATTCGTGATCGGAGGGCTGTGGTTGGCCCTCTGGCGCGGACGGACGCGGCTTCTCGGCCTTGCGCCCGCGGCTCTCGGGACGATTCTGCTGATCGGAACGCCCGCGCCGGACATGCTTATTTCGGGCGACGGACGGCATGTCGGAATTGCGGGGGAGGGCGCCCGGCTTCTGATGCTGCGCGACACCCGCAGCGAGTTCGCGCGCGACAATCTCCTGGAGCTCGCGGGACTGGAGGGCGAGCCGGTTCCGCTTGGCCGCTGGAATGGTGCGCGCTGCAGCCGCGACTTCTGCACGCTCGCGATCGACCGTGGCGAACGACGCTGGACACTGTTGATGGCGCGCAGCCGCGACATGGTGGAGGAACGCGCGCTCGCCGCAGCCTGCGATCGCGCCGACATCGTCGTTGCCGATCGTTTCCTTCCGCGCAGTTGCCGCCCCCGTTGGCTAAAGGCCGATCGGCGCCTGCTCAGCCGGACGGGTGGGCTCGCGCTCTACCTCGACGAACCACGCATGCAGACGGTCGCCGAAGGGCAGGGCGAGCACGGCTGGTGGCGCGGCGCGGGTCGCTAGATCAACGATCGAGCCGCCGCCGTACTCTCAGGGATCAGTGATAACGGCGCAGCAGCCCCGAAAGCTTTCCCTGCACCTGAACCTCATCCGGCCGATAGATCTGCGGCTCGTAGGTGCCATTGGCGGGATCGAGCCGGACCATCCCGTTCTCGCGGCGCAGATATTTGAGTGTCGCTTCTTCATTGCGCACGAGGGCCACCACGATCTCGCCGTCTCGCGCCACATCGGTACGGCGCACGAGCGCGAAATCACCGTCGAAAATACCCGCTTCGATCATCGAATCGCCAGACACTTCGAGCGCATAGTGCTCGCCCGGTCCAAGCAGCGCAGCCGGGACCGGCAAGCTGCTCTGCCCCTCGATCGCCTCGATCGGAACGCCCGCAGCGATGCGCCCGTGGAGCGGAACTTCGATTACGTCGTTGGCAGGTCGTGGCTGCGCAGGGGGCGCGACCCGATGCAGATCGATGACGTTGTCGCCTCTCGCGCTGCGCGCGACGGGTGTTGCATCTTCGGGCTGCTTGAGCACTTCGAGCGCACGGGCGCGGTTGGGAAGGCGGCGGATAAAGCCGCGTTCCTCGAGCGCCGAGATCAACCGATGGACGCCTGACTTGCTCTTGAGATCGAGCGCTTCCTTCATCTCCTCGAACGAAGGGGAAATGCCGGTCTCTTCCAGTCGCTGCTGGATGAAGCGGATCAACTCGTGCTGCTTTGCCGTCAGCATGGCGAAGTCTCCTCGGTCGCCTGATATGCTCGCTCAGGTTGCGAACGAATGCGGAACAACTAGGCAACCAATTTGGTGAAGTCAAGCAATTCCGCCATTTTGGAGTCGATAACGGAGAACATCCGTTCCGCTTTCGTCTCCGACGCCCTCAACCGAGGAGAAGCCGCCGCGTCGCCTCGGTGAGATCGGGCTGCCGCATGAGGCTCTCGCCGACGAGGAAGCAACGCACACCCGCGCCGGCCAGGCGCTCGCAATCGGCATGATACTCGATCCCGCTCTCGCCCACCAAGAGCGCACCTTCGGGAGCGAGCGGTGCGAGACGTTCGGTCACTGCAAGATCGGTGCAGAAGGTCTTGAGATCGCGATTATTTATTCCGATGAGCCTCGAGCGCAACGCGCTTGCCCGCTCCATCTCCGCCTCGTCGTGAACTTCGACCAGCACATCCATGCCGCGCTCGAGTGCCGCCGCCTCGATCTCGGCCATCGCGCCATCGTCAAGCGCGGCCACGATGATCAGAATCGCGTCAGCGCCGATCGCGCGCGCCTCTGCGACTTGCCAGGGATCAACCATGAAGTCCTTGCGCAGCACCGGCAGATCGCAGGCCGCGCGTGCATCCATCAGAAAATCCTCGTGCCCTTGAAAATAGGGCGCATCGGTCAAGACGGAAAGGCAGGCGGCGGCGCCTGACTGGTACGCCAGAGCATGTTCCGCCGGGCGGAAATCGGCGCGGATCAGACCCTTGGATGGCGAAGCTTTCTTGATTTCGGCGATCAGACCGAAGCCGGTGCGCGCTTTGGCCGCAAGCGCCTCGGCAAAGCCTCGTGGCGGCTCGACATCCAGTGCCGCACGGTCGAGATCTTCGATCGTGGCGAGCCCCTTGCGAGCGGCGACTTCCTCTCGCTTCGTGGCGCAGATTTCGTCGAGCTTGTTCATTATCCGGTCCTGTGTGGCAGGCTTGCGTTCGATCGCGCGATCTACCGCGCCATTTCGATCCAGCGGTCGAGCAGGGTGCCTGCGCTTCCGCTATCGAGCGACTCCGCGGCGACCGCGACGCCTTCCTCCCATCCCTGGACCGCACCCGCAACGATCAGCGTGGCCGCGGCGTTGAGCAACACGGCGTCGCGGTAGGGCCCAGGCGAGCCCATCAGCAGCGCTTTGAGCGCCCGGGCGTTATGCAGCGCATCACCGCCGCGAATCGCTTCGACCGGAGCATTCGGCAGGCCTGCCATGGAGGCATCGACCCGGCGCATCTCGAAGTCGTCACCGACCACGTCCGCCACTTCGTTGCCGCCGGCAAGGCTCAGCTCGTCGAGCCCCTCGTCGCCCGAGGCAATAAAGGTACGCTCGGTCCCCAGCTTGGCTTTGGCCGCCGCATAGATCGGCACGTAACCGGGGCGCGCGATGCCGATCAACTGCCGGCGCACCCCGGCGGGGTTCGACAACGGGCCCATGAGATTGAAGATCGTGCGCCGTCCGAGCCGTTGCCGGAGAGGCTGGATGCGCCCCATGGCGGGGTGATGGTTCTTCGCGAAGAGGAAACAGATGCCCAGTTCGGCCAGCGTCCTCTCGGCAGTGTTCCCAGCCGCCGCCATGTCGAGCCCGAGCGCTTCCAGCGTATCCGCCGCACCGGATTTGCTGCTCGCCGCGCGATTGCCGTGTTTGGCGACCGGAACGCCTGCCGCCGCCACGACGAGGCTGACTGCGGTCGAGACATTGAGCGTGTGATGACCGTCGCCCCCGGTGCCGCAGCAATCGACGGCATTCTCTGGTGCCGCGACCGGGATCATTCGTGCTCGGAGTGCCCGCGCCGCACCGGCGATTTCGTCCGCCGTTTCGCTGCGCTCCGTGATCTCGATAAGAAAGCGCGCGATCTCCTCCTCGCTGGTCTCGCCGTCGAGGATCCAGCCGAAGACCTCCTCCGCCTCGGTTTCCGAAAGGTGCGGCTCTGCCTGCGGGAGCGTCTTCATGCCGGCACCTTCGCGTCGATTCCGCAGATCGCGAGGAAGTTGGCGAGCAGCGCGTGGCCGTGCTCGGTGGCAATGCTTTCCGGGTGGAACTGTACCCCGTGGATAGGCAGCTCGACGTGACGGAAGCCCATCACGCTCGTGCCGTCGAGCCCCGGCGTCTCGCTGGTCGCGTTGGCCACCAGAGCCTCGGGGACATCCTCGACGATCAGGGAATGATAGCGGGTCGCGGTGAAGGGCGACGGCAGGCCGGCGAATATACCGCTACCGTCGTGCTCGACCGGCGAGGTCTTGCCATGCATCAAGCCGCCGCGCACCACGCGCCCGCCGAAATGCTGCCCGACCGCCTGGTGCCCCAGGCACACACCGAGCAGAGGTATGCCGGCGTCTGCGCAGGCACCGACGAGATCGAGGCTGATCCCGGCTTCGTTCGGTGTGCAAGGTCCGGGCGAGATCAGCACGCCCGCCGGCCCGCTCGCGACCGCCTCCGCCGCCGTCAGCGCATCGTTGCGCTCGACGCGAACCTCGGCGCCCAGTTCCATCAGGTAGTGGACCAGATTGAAGGTGAAGCTGTCGTAATTGTCGATGACGAGTATGTCGGGTCGTGCGGTCATAGCGCGGCCTTCGCCATTCGGGCGCCCTCGATCAAGCAAGTTAAGCTATCAGCCGCTCTTTCCCGCGAACCGGTCGCTGGCGCGGACGAGGCCATCGGTGATGCCGGGCTCGGTAAACAAGTGCCCGCCGTCCGGCACGATCTGCAGGTCTACTTCGGGCCACGCCTGCTTGAGCGCCCACGCCGCGGCAGGGGGAGTGCAGCAGTCGTGCCGCCCCTGCACGATTACGCCGGGGATGCCTTTCAATCGATGCGCGTTGGCGAGGAGTTGGCCTTCCTCGAGCCAGCACTTGTGGCGGAAGTAGTGGTTCTCGATCCGGGCGATGGCGATCGCATGATCGTCTTCGGTGAACTCCTCGAGCATTGCGGGATCGGGCAGGAGGGTCACCGTCATACCCTCCCACGTGCTCCACGCTTTCGCAGCGGCGAGTTTCGTGGGGTGATCGTCGCTGGTGAGGCGGCGGTGATAGGCCTCGACGACGTCGTCCCGCTCGTCCTCGGGTATCAGCCCGATGAAGTCCGCCCAGGCTTCCGGATAGAGCTCGCTCGCACCGTAAGTGTAGAGCCAGTCGAGTTCGGCCTGGCTCGACAGGAAGATGCCGCGCAACACGAGTTCGCTGACGCGCTCGGGATGTGTTTGCGCATACGAGAGGGCCAGGGTCGAACCCCAGCTTCCCCCGAAGACCTGCCATGTCTCGTGCCCGCACATCTCGCGCAGGCGCTCCATGTCGGCGACGATGTCCCAAGTCGTATTGTGCTCCAGACTCGCGAAAGGCGTGGAGCGGCCGCAGCCGCGCTGATCGAACAGCAGCACGTCGTAGAGCGCCGGGTCCCATTGGCGGCGCTGCGTATCGCTGCTGCCGGAACCCGGGCCGCCGTGGAGAAAGACTGCCGGCTTGGCGCCGCGCGTGCCGACGCGCTCCCAGTAGATCGTGTGGCCGTCGCCGACATCGAGCGTTCCGGTCTCGTACGGCTCGATGGGTGGGTAGAGAGTGCGCTCGTATGCAATCCGGATCATGGCTTGTCCTTGTGCTCGACTACGATCATCGGCCCGATCGGTGCCCGGTTGTCGAGACGATCGGTGGCGGGGTTCCAAAGCGCACTGACGCTACCGTCGAGGAACAATGCGTCGGGCGTCTTGAGAACGTCGCGGAAGTAACGCGCGAGGACGCCGAAGCTTACCGGTCCATCGGAGATGACGAAGTGGGCGCGACCCTGTGCGTCTATGCCGACGCCGTTGCGGATCGCCTTGCTCGGCCCGTCCTCCGAAATCTTGGGATGCAACTTGCCCTTGATCACGAGCATCGGGCCGCTCTGGGTGCCGAAGTCGGGGCGATCGCCGACGTTGGCGTAGAAATCGTCCGCCGTACGGATCTGCCACTTGCCGCCGGTGCCGAAGAACACGCCATTCGGTTTCATGTGGAAATTGCCCGGCCCGTCCGCGCGGTTGAGCTCCTCAAGACGGTCGCCGTTCTCGACGTAGTAGCCGATCGGCTTGCCTTCGCCATCGTACATCCCGCCGTTCATCGCGAACGCGACCTTGGGCGCATCGTCGCTGCGAGCGGCGGCGAGCTTCGCCAAGCTGCGGTAGGGCGCGCCGTCGTCGGGTCCGAGATCGGTGAGAATGCGGTGCTTCGCGGGGTCGGCGAGGCAATGCGTAAAGGCCGCGCCTTCGAAGGTGACGCTCTCGCAGGCCGAAGCGACGCTCGGAGTCGGTGTGGGGGTTGGGGAAGGCGCGTCCGTTTTTTCAGCCACGCCGCTTCCAATTTCCGTGCGAATGACGGGTTCACCCGCCGGCTGCTTTTCGCACGCGGTGAGGGCAAGGAGCGCGGCGAGGGCGAGCAGACGTTTCACTGGCCGAATCCCGGTTCCTGCGCGATCCGCGCGGCCTCCCGTGCGGCGGCGAGGAGGGCGCCGGCCTTGGCTTCGCATTCGCGTTGTTCGTAGGCCGGGTCGCTATCGGCGACGATGCCCGCACCGGCCTGGACGTGGAGCACGCCGTCTTTCACCACACCGGTGCGCAGGACAATGCAGCTGTCGACCGATCCGTCTGGTGCGAAATAGCCAACGCCGCCTGCGTAAGCCCCCCGTGTTTCGGGCTCGAGCTCCGCAATGATCTCGCACGCGCGGACCTTCGGTGCGCCGCTGACAGTGCCTGCGGGGAAGCCTGCGAAGAGCGCGTCCAATGCGTCCTTGTCGGCACCGAGACGGCCGACAACGTTGCTCACGATATGCATGACGTGGCTGTAGCGTTCGACGGTGAAGCTGTCGGTCACTTCGACCGTGCCCTTTGCGGCGACGCGGCCGACATCGTTGCGGCCGAGATCCAGCAGCATGAGGTGTTCGGCGCGTTCCTTGGGATCGGCGAGCAGGCTGGCCTCTGCCGCACGATCGGCCTCAGGTGTGGCGCCGCGCGGGCGCGTACCGGCGATCGGACGGATCGTGACCTCCCCGTCGCGCACCCGGACGAGGATCTCGGGGCTCGACCCGACGACAGCGAAGCCGGGTAGATCGAGGAAATAGAGAAACGGTGAGGGGTTCACCCGCCTCAGCGCTCGGTAGAGCGCGAACGGCGGTAGCGGGAAGGGACACGTGAAGCGCTGGGCGAGCACGACCTGGAAGATGTCGCCGGCTTCGATGTAGCCCTTCGCGCGCGCAACCATTGCGGCGTAGTCTTCGCCGGCCATCGTCGGGGCCAGTGCCATCTCCGGCAGGTTTGCCGCGCGATCTGCCGGCGCGACGGGGCCGGCCATCTTTCGCAGGGTGTCATCGATCCGTTCTTCTGCAGCTTCGATTGCATGGTCCGGATCGCCGCCTTCCGCCCAGATCGGCGCGATGCAGAAAAGTTCGTCGCCCAGACGGTCGAACACGAGCAGCACGGTCGGGCGGACGAAGAGCATGTCGGGCAGGGCGACCGAGCTCTGCGGCGCGCGCGGCAGCTTCTCGACCAGCCCGATGGTCTCGTATCCGAAATAGCCGACGAGGCAGGCGAGGGCTGGGGGCAGGGCCTCGGGCACGTCAATCCGGCAGCGGGCAACGAGTGCACGCAGTTCCGCCAGCGCCCCTTCGCTACACGGCGCGAACGCCGCCCGATCTTCGCGCCAGCACGGGTTGATTTCGGCATGATCGCCTTCGGCGCGGAACACCAGATCCGGATCGAGGCCGAGCAGGCTGTAGCGCCCGCGCACCTCGCCGCCTTCGACCGATTCGAGCAGGAAGTCGCCCCGGCCCGGTTCGATCAGCTTCAGCGCCGCGCCCACCGGCGTTTCGGTATCGGCAACGACCTTGCGCCAGACGAGCGCCGGCCGTCCCGCAGCAAGCGCACTGCGAGCGGCGCCCGCGTTCGAGAGACCCGGGGCGGCCAGAGCCGACCCCCTCAATTTTGCCCGAGGAGCTGTTTGCGGATCGCCGCGATCGCCGTTTCGTTGCGCTCGACGCCGAGTTCCTTGCGCAGCGCGAGACGAAGCTGATCGGCGTATTCGCGGCCCATCGCGCCTCCAAGGTCCGCGCTCGCCTGCGCGAACACCGGATCTTCACGGCTCACCTCGCCGGTCTCGATGTCGTCGAGATCGACGACGAACCAACCGTTGCTGTCCGGCGCTTCAAGCTTCTTCGTAGTACCCTCGGCCATGCTGAACAGCAGCGCGATCGGCGGGGGGAACCGCCCCTGCATCGCGGCAAGCTGTTCACGCGTGAGATCGATCTGCTCCACACCTGGCAGATCCTGCTCCTCCTCGCCGATTGCCGCAGTGAGCGTCGCACCGTCCTTGACGCGCTGCAGGATACGATCCGCTGCGGCGCGCGCCGCCTTGGCGCCCTGCGCCTGCCGCCAGGAAGCGACCACGTCGTCGCGGATCTCCGCCAGCGGCGCAGCGGCCGAGGGGATGATCTGGCTCGCCTCGAAGATCAGGAACGTCTGGCCTCGTTCGATCTCCGCAACCTGCGGCTGGCCTTCGGACATCTGGAATGCCGTCTCCATCGCAGGCGCGAGAACTTGGGGCGCAGTTTCGTTCGGCGTGCCGTAGACGCCGCCCGATGCAAGCAGCGGACGCGTGGTTTGCAGTTCGGCGCCGAGGTCCTTCGCGACGTCGGACAGCGAAACGCCGTCCGCGAACTGCTCTTCGACGTTCGCAGCAAGATCGGCGAGAGCATTCTGGCGCTTTTCGACCCGCAGCGCGTCGGCAATCTCGCTGCGAACCTGCTCGAAGCTGCGCGCCGCCGTCGTATCGATCTCGTCCACCCGCACGACGTGCCAGCCGAGGCCGCTTCGTGCAGGCGCCGCAATCTCTCCGCGGTTCGCTGCGAAAACGGCGCGGGCGACTTCGGGTGAGCTGCGAGCCGCTAGATCTTCCCGGGAAATCGGCCCCAGCGCCGCCGTGTCGAATCCGGCCTCACGTGCTGCCGTTTCCAGCGAACCGCCTGTGCTCACCCGCTGGCGGATGGCATTCGCCGCGTCCTGCGTGGGAACGATGAGCTGCGTGAGACGGCGATTCTCGCTCGCCGCATATTGCGCACGATTTTCGTCATAGCGCGCCCGAATTTCGGCCGCGGTCGGTTCGGCCTGCTTGCCGAGGGTATCGGCGCCGAACACCGCATACCGGATTACCCGGCGCTCGGGCCGAATGAAATCGGCGCGGCTTTCGGTGTAGTGGGCTTCGAGAGCGGACTGGCTGGGATCGCCGGTCGGCGCGAAAGCCCGCGCCGGGAGGACCGCGATAGCGCCGCGGCGCCGTTCCTTGAGCAATGCGGCGTAGTGCGTCACGACCTTTTCCGGGGCCTTCCCGCCGATCGCGACGGGAACGAGCAGTTGCTGGGCGAGCAGGCCCTGCGCCAGATCGGCGCGGAACGTCGCTTCCGAGAGGCCCTGGGCGGCGATCAACTGACGGAACGTGTTCGTGTCGAACTCTCCGTTGGCGCCGCGGAATTGCGGAATGGCCATGATCTCGCTGTTGACCAGGTTCTCCCCCGCGCGGAGCCCGTGAAGGCGTGCATATTCGGCGATCGCCGCGCGATCGATCATCTGGTCCAGGACGTCGTCCAGTCCGCCTTGTTCGATGAAGGCGTTCATCGACAGATTCGGATTGCTCTGCCGAGCCTGATCGAGCGCTGCGTTCGCGCTGCTGATCAGATCGGCCGAATCGATCTTCCGATCGCCGACCACCGCCACCCGGTCGCCGCCGGCGACGCCGCCGAAGGTGCCCGAGTTGGCCAGATCGCTGCTCGCAAAGGCGATCGCGATCAGCGCCAGAAAGGCCAACGTGATGGGAACGCCAAACTTCGAGTTGAAGAAGTTGCGGAAGAATAGGAGCATGTCGTGGGTGGTTCCGGAAGCTGCGATCGATTTGGGGTTGCGCTATACGGCGAGCGCTTTATCCGGCCTGCGGCGTCCCGGCAACAGGTCGGCAGCGCTTTTGGCCCTGCAAGGCGAAGCATCTGGCGGCCGGGGCGTATCGCCCCATATAGGCGGCGATCGGAATCGTCTAAATCGGGATTACAGGACGGATTGTCATGGCCGAACGGCCCTATATCGTTGGAAACTGGAAGATGAACGGCACGCGGGCGATGCTCGCCCAGGCGCGTGCCATCGACCGCGCGGCGCAGAACATGATGAAGGTCGAAGTGGCGCTTGCGCCGCCGTTCACACTGATTCACGCGACCCACCGGGAAGTCGAGCAAATCGGCGTCGGCGCTCAGGATTGCCATTGCTCCACCGACGGTGCGCATACCGGTGATGTCTCCGCGACGATGGTCGCCGACGCGGGCGCGAAGTTCGTGATTCTGGGACATAGCGAGCGGCGGCAGAACCACGGCGAAGACGACGCGCTGGTTCGTGCCAAGGCGGAGGCGGCCCTGGCCGCGAGCCTGCGGGTGATCATGTGCTGCGGCGAGACCGAGGATGTCCGCGACGCGGGCAATGCCATCGAATTCGTCGCTTCCCAGCTTCGCGCCTCGCTGCCCGAGAAGCACGAGCGGGCCGGCGAGATGCTGACGGTTGCTTACGAGCCGGTCTGGGCGATCGGCACCGGCCGCACGCCGACGGTCGACGATATCGGCGTCATGCATCGTGCGATCCGCGAACTGCTGGTCGAACGCTATGGGGACGCCGACGGTGCGTCGATACGAATCCTCTATGGCGGGTCGGTCAAGGCGGACAATGCCCGCGAACTGCTGTCGGCGGACGAGGTCGGCGGCGCGCTGGTCGGCGGTGCGAGCCTGACGGCAGACAGCTTCATGGGTATCGTCATTGCTGCTGCCGAAGTGCACGAGCAATAAGCCCTACGCCGGAGGGGCGGCTTGCCCCGACGCCGCGCAGTCCCTAGATGCGCGGGCAAACGGATCGAGATAGAACGCATGTCCCTCTTCATTTTCCTTTTCGTGCTCCAGGCGATCGTCGCCGCGGCGTTGGTCGGCGTCGTGCTGATGCAGCGTTCCGAGGGCGGCGGGCTTGGCATCGGCGGTGGCGGTAGCCCGGGTGGATTGATGAGCGCCCGCGGCGCGGCAGACTTCCTCACCCGGGCGACGAAGTGGCTGGCGGTCGTTTTCGTCCTCCTCTCGATCGCGCTCGCGGTGATTGCGGCCGAGACGACCGGACAGGACAGCATTACCTCGACGCTCGACCGCTCGATCGCCGATCCGCTCGGAGAGGCCGCTGGCGGTACGCCGGCGCCTGCGGCACCTGCTACGCAGCCCCCTGCTCCGGCCGGTGACGATCCGCTGGCCGACGTCACCCAGTAACTTCACACTGGCAGTTGTGGATTGCGGGCGCTTGCCCGCACCATTCCGCTTGCCCCGACTCATACCTCACGCGTAAGGCCCGACTCCCATGGCGCGGTACATATTTATCACCGGCGGCGTGGTTTCTTCGCTCGGTAAAGGTCTCATGGCGGCGAGCCTCGGCGCGTTGCTGCAGGCACGCGGGTTCAAGGTCCGCATTCGCAAGTTCGACCCCTACCTCAACGTCGATCCGGGGACGATGAGCCCCTATCAGCACGGCGAGGTTTACGTCACCGACGACGGGGCGGAGACCGACCTCGACCTCGGCCACTACGAGCGCTTCACGGGCGTTTCCGCGCGCCAGAGCGACAACGTGACCTCGGGCCGTATCTATCAGCAGATCATCGCCAGGGAGCGGCGTGGCGACTATCTGGGCGCGACCGTCCAGGTGATTCCGCACGTGACCGACGCGATCAAGGAATTCGCGCTCGCCGACCAGGACGACCACGACTTCATCCTGTGCGAGATCGGCGGCACGGTGGGCGACATCGAATCGCTGCCCTTCATGGAAGCCATCCGTCAGCTCCGGAACGAGCTCGAGCCAGACCGGACGCTGAGCGTCCACGTCACGCTGGTGCCCTACATCGCGGCGGCCGGCGAACTGAAGACCAAGCCGACGCAGCACTCGGTGCGCGAACTCGCCAGCCTGGGGATCAAGCCCGATCTCCTCCTGTGCCGCTGCGAGCATCCGCTGCCCGACAGCGATCGCCGCAAGATCGCCCAGTTCTGCAACGTCCGCCCCGAAGCGGTCATTCCGGCACTCGATGCCTCGTCGATCTACGCGGTGCCGCTGCAATATCACCGCGAAGGGCTCGATACGCAGGTGCTGCGCGGCTTCGGGATCGAGGACGCGCCGGAGCCGGATCTTTCGATCTGGCACGACATCCTCGACCGCTACGAGCATCCCGAAGGCGAGGTGACGATCGGTGTGGTCGGCAAGTACGTCGGCCTGCCCGATGCGTACAAGTCGCTCAACGAGGCGCTTATCCACGGCGGCATGGCCAATCGGGTTCGAGTCAACATCCGCTGGATCGATGCGGAACTGTTCGAGGGCGAGGATTCGGAGCTCGCGGCCAAGCTTGAGCCGCTTCACGGCATTCTGGTGCCCGGCGGCTTCGGCGAACGGGGGTCCGAAGGGAAGATCTCGAGCGTCCGTTTCGCGCGGGAGCGCGGCGTACCGTTCCTCGGCATCTGCCTCGGCATGCAGATGGCCTGCATCGAAGGCGCGCGCAGCGCCGGCCATCCAGGTGCGTCCTCGACCGAGTTCGGCGAGACTCAGGAGCCGGTGGTCGGCATCATCACCGAATGGATGAGCGAGGAGGGCCTGCAGAAGCGTGAGGCCGGCGGGGATCTTGGCGGAACGATGCGGCTTGGCGCATACGATGCCAAGCTTGCAGGCAACAGCCACGTCTCGCGCATCTATGGCGGGGCCACGGAAATATCGGAGCGCCATCGCCATCGCTACGAGGTCAACGTCGCCTATCGCGACGCGCTCGAGAGCGGGGGCCTGATCTTCTCGGGCATGTCGCCTGACGGATTGCTGCCGGAAATCGTCGAGCGCCCCGAACATCCGTGGTTCGTCGGGGTGCAGTTCCATCCGGAACTGAAATCGAAACCATTCGATCCGCACCCGCTGTTCGCCGGCTTCGTAGCGGCCGCGCTGGACCAATCGCGCCTCGTCTAAGCCGCCTAAGCGCGTATTATCGTTGGCGAACTTGCGAAATCATAGGCCTCTCTGACCCGTATGGGCGCAATAAACAGCGTCAAATCGGGACAGCGAGGCACAGATGTTTGCGCCTCGGCTTTATCTTTTGATGAATTCAGCGCATGATGCCGTTGGGCACGCGCGATTTTTTTCGTGAGTCGTCCGCGAGGGGCTCCAGGCTATTGAATCGAGCTTGGCTCGGAGTTGATCGTCTTCTGCGACCCGGACGATCATGCTCCGTGACAAGGCGGCGTCCGCGCCGCGGGGGCGGGCTTTCGGGCCCGCCTCCATCTCCGGCCGCTGCCTCCGTCTGTAATTGAACAAAACGGCCCGCCCCGTTTCCAGAGGCGGACCGTTCCAGCTTGCCAGTACCTGTCAGGCGGCGTCGGCCTTGTCTTCGCTCTCGTCGCCGTCGTCATCCCGGACGACCTCGAGCGTCTTCTGCCCGTTCACGGCGATCTTCTTCGGCTTCATCGCTTCAGGCACTTCGCGGACCAGATCGATCGCGAGCAGGCCGTCCTCGAGCCGCGCGTTCTCGACGCGGACGTAATCGGCCAGTTCGAAGCGACGCTCGAACCCGCGATTGGCGATACCCACATGGAGCATTTCGCTCTCGCTATCGGTTTCTTCGCGCTTCTTGCCCTGAACGACGAGCAGGTTCTGCTGCGCCGTGATATCGATGTCCGACGGGCGGAAGCCGGCCACCGCCAGAACGATGCGATAGCTGTCTTCGCCCCGGCGCTCGATGTTGAAGGGCGGATAGTTGTCGCCGGTGTTGCTGCGCGCCTGCCGCTCGAGCAGGTCGAACAGATGGTCGAAGCCGACGGTGGAGCGGCGGTAAGGGGTAAAATCAAAACGGTTCATCGAAACAAATCCTCCTAAGAGCAATTTGACTATGTGCCGGGCCCAATGCGGCGCCCGGCGGTTTGGCGGAGGACACATCCATTGCGGCATGCGCCTCCATTCGCCAGATAGGGAGCACGGCCCGCCGTTCAAGAGCCTCTTCTTGCCAAGAATAACCGAGGAATATCAATGAGTACCCCAAAGGTCGACATCTACACCAAATTCGGATGCGGATATTGCTTTCGTGCCAAGCGCCTGCTGGACCAGAAGGATGTCGATTATACCGAATATGATATCACTCTGGGCGGCCCGAAGCGTGACGAGATGCTGAAGCGGGCTCCGGGCGCGCGCACGGTGCCGCAGATCTTCATCGGCGACACCCACGTTGGCGGGTCGGACGAGCTCCACGCGCTCGAACGCGAAGGCAAGCTGGACGCGCTGCTCGGCGGATGACGCGCATCGCACTTCTCCAGATGCAGTCGGGGATCGACCCGGGCCGCAACGCCGCAACGATCGTGGAGGCCGCGGAACGCGCTGCGGGCGAGGGTGCGGCGATGCTTTTTACGCCCGAAATGTCGGGTCTGCTCGACCGCGACCGTGCCAGAGCCGCGAAGAACATCGCGCGAGAAGCGGACGACCGCGTGCTGAGCGCCGTCCGGGAAGCGGCAGCGCGGAAGGCACTATGGATCGCCCTCGGCTCCCTCGCGATCGACCTCGGAGGCGGCAAGTGGGCGAACCGCAGCTACCTGATCGATTCAGGCGGAGATATCGCCGCGCGCTACGACAAGATGCACATGTTCGACGTCGATCTCGCCAGCGGAGAGAGTTGGCGCGAATCGAATGCTTATCGTCCGGGTGAGGAGATCGTGACAACCGATACGCCGCTCGGCCGACTGGGTCTTTCGATCTGCTACGATCTGCGTTTCCCCGCACTGTTCGAGGCGCTCGGCAACCGCCGGTGCGATGCGATTGCGATCCCCGCTGCCTTCACCGTCCCGACCGGCGAGGCGCACTGGCACGTGCTTCAACGGGCGCGGGCGATCGAGGCGAGCGCCTACGTGATCGCTGCGGCGCAGGTCGGCACTCACGAGGACGGCCGGCGAACCTACGGGCACAGCCTGGTGGTCGATCCGTGGGGAGAAGTCCTGCTCGACATGGGTGGCGAAGGGCCGGGACTGGGCTTTGCCGAGATCGATGCAGAGCGGATCGCCGAGGTCCGCCGGCAGGTTCCCAGCCTTGCCAATCGCCGCCAGATGCCCGACTAGCGCGCCCGCTATGATCGTATTCGAACTCTCCTGCGCTGAAGGGCACCGTTTCGAAGGCTGGTTCGGCTCGTCCGACGACTTTGCCGGGCAGAAGACGCGCGGGCTCGTCACTTGCCCGCGGTGCGGTTCAACCGAAATCGCCAAGGCGCCGATGGCGCCCGCGGTCGGGGCCAAGAGCAATCAGCGTCCTGCCGCCGGCGAGACCAAAAAGAAGCCGATGAGCGGCGGCAAGATCCCGCCGGAGGTGCGCAAGGCGATGGAAGCGCTCGCGAAAGCCCAGGCGAAAGCGCTCGAGAGCAGCCGCTGGGTCGGCGACGGCTTCGCAGAGGAGTCGCGGGCGATGCACTATGGCGAGAAGGATCTCGAGGCGATCCACGGCAAGGCGACGCTCAAGGAAGCGAAGGAATTGCTGGACGAGGGCATCTCGCTCGCCCCGCTGCCGTTCCCCGTGGCTGAGCCCGACGAGATCAACTGATCGACCGAAGTTGCTGGTAGCGGTCGTGGTGCGCCCGACAGGATTCGAACCTGTGGCCCCCAGATTAGGAATCTGGTGCTCTATCCGACTGAGCTACGGGCGCCCCGCAGCGCGCTTTAGGGTCGCGGGCGCGGTGCTGCAAGAACTACACAGAAGCTGGCTCATGCGCGGGCGAAGCCAGCGCCGCGGCATCAGCCCTTGGCGGCGTGTTCGGCGCGGGCGATCTCGTGGAGCCAGTCGGCGTGCCGGGGGGCTTTCTTGGTCTGCGACCATTCCTCCAGCATCGGCATCGCGACCCGCTTGAGCTCGGCGTACTGCTCGTCGGTCCCGATGTCGGCGGCGAGCTCCACGCGGTGGCCGTTGGGATCGAAGAAATAGATCGACTTGAAGATACCGTGATGTGTCGGGCCGAGCACGTCGATGCCGAGGCTTTCGATATGCTCCTTCGCGGCCAGCAGCTCTTCCTCCGAACCGACACGGAAGGCGAGATGCTGGACCCATGCGGGCGTGTTCTCGTCGCGGCCCATGTCCTTCTGCTGAGGCAGCTCGAAGAACGCCAGCACGTTGCCGTTACCCGCGTCGAGGAACACGTGCATGTAGGGATCGTATTCGCCAGTCGACGGTACATGGTCCTCGGAGAAGGCGCTGACATATTCCATGCCGAGGACCTTCTCGTACCATTCGACCGTCTCCTTGGCATCCTTGCACCGGTAGGCCGCGTGGTGGACCCCGCCGAGCTTGATCGGGTGCATTGCCTGTTCGGTCATCGCTACCTCCGTGTGGCCTACTCGGCCGGTTCCGTCTGAACGGATTGCGCGTCCTCGACCTTGAGCGCGCCGCGCTTGATCTGGTCGCGTTCCATCGATTCGAACAGCGCCTTGAAGTTGCCTTCGCCGAAGCCCTCGTCGCCCTTGCGCTGGATGAACTCGAAGAACACCGGACCGACCTGCGCCTCCGCGAAGATCTGCAGAAGCAGGCGCGGATGACCGCCTTCGGTAGTGCCGTCGAGCAAGATGCCGCGCGCCTTCAGCGCCTCTACGTCCTCGCCGTGGCCGGGCAGGCGCTCGTCGAGCATCTCATAATAGGTGGCGGGCGGCGCGGTCATGAACGGCACGCCCAGCTTCTTGAGATTGTCCCAGCAGGCGACGAGGTCGTCGCAGATCAGGGCGATGTGCTGGATGCCTTCGCCGTTGAACTCGCGCAGGTATTCCTCGATCTGGCCCTTGCCGCCGTCGCCTTCTTCGTTGAGCGGGATGCGGATCTTGCCGTCGGGCGCGGTCAGCGCCTTCGAGGTGAGACCGGTATATTCGCCCTTGATGTCGAAATAGCGGATTTCCTGGAAGTTGAAGAGCGTCTCGTAATAGTCCGCCCAGTACTTCATCCGTCCGCCGTAGACGTTGTGCGTCAGGTGGTCGATCAGCTTGAAACCGGCGCCGACCGGGTGCTTCTCGACACCGGGCAGATATTCGAAATCGATGTCGTAGATCGACAGACCTTCGCCATCCTCGTTCTCATAGCGGTCGACGAGGTAAAGGATCGCGCCCCCGATGCCGCGGATGGCAGGCAAGCGCAGTTCCATCGGTCCGGTCTCGACGTGGACTGGTTCGGCCCCCCTGTCCATCAGGTGCTGCCAGGCCTTGGCGGCATCCTTCACGCGGAACCCCATGCCGCAGGCGGACGGGCCATGCTCGCGGGCGAAATACCAAGCAGCACTTCTGGGCTCGTAATTGGTGACCAGATTGATTCCACCCTGGCGCCACAGGTGCACATCCTTGCTGCGGTGAGTGGCCACGTGCGTGAAGCCCATGGCTTCGAACACCGGTTCGAGAACGCCCTTTTCGGGCGCGCAGAATTCCACGAACTCGAAGCCATCGAGGCTGGCGGGATTTTCGAACAGGTCGGGCATGAATGTGGTCTCCTCTGTTGGTTTCAAGTGTAACCAATTCGATCCCGTTCCGCAAGGGTGGGCCATTTGAAAAACGCTTGGGAGACGCCATAGGGCTCGCGCAGGAGCATCGGGTCGTCGCAAATGGGTGATGATCGCAGACAAACCGCTTGAATAGCGGCATTAACTGTGATTCTGTCGTTCTCGTGACGAGAGCAGGGCACAAGATCACTTTGCCGAGGGAGCAATTGACGCAAGGGTTCGCCCTGGCGCTGCTTTTGCTGCTCATGGGTTTGGCGATCGCGGGGCCGAGCGGGCTGCTCGCATGGGGCGAGAACGAGCAGTTGCTGGGCAAGCACCAGACGCGCATCGCAAAGCTGACGGAACAGCGCGACGCGCTCCGCAACCGTGTGAAGTTGCTGGACCCGGATCACGCGGATCCCGATCTCGTTGGCGAGCAGTTGCGCCAGAACTTCAACGTAGTGCATCCGGACGAGGTCGTTCTGATCCTCGAACCCCAGGACGAGTAAGCCGGCAGCGGGCACTCTCTTGCACTGTCGGGAATTTCGTATTCATCTGCAGTCCGGGGCGTTGCACGTGCGCGCTGCTTGCGCCTATAGGCGCGGCATGCCGCGCGATGCGGCGCACCTCCCCAGGTGATCGCCACAACCGAGGAAAGAGAATTGGCCAGAACCGCCAAGACCCGCAAGACGCCCGCGAAAAGCCAGCAGCAGGGCGGCCCGTCCGACGATCCCGATTTCGCGCTGCACAGTCTGCAGGAAGCGTTCGAGAAGGCGAAAACCTACGACGCCTCCGAAGACGAGATGATGGCGTTCTACCGGCAGATGCTGCTCATCCGCCGGTTCGAGGAGAGGGCGGGGCAGCTCTATGGCCTGGGCCTGATCGGGGGCTTCTGCCACCTTTACATCGGACAGGAAGCGGTTGCCATCGGGCTTCAGAGCGCGCTCGACAACGACAAGGACAGCGTGATCACCGGCTACCGCGATCATGGCCACATGCTCGCTTACGGTATCGATCCCAAGGTCATCATGGCCGAGCTTACGGGGCGCCAGGCCGGCATCTCGAAAGGCAAGGGCGGCTCGATGCACATGTTCAGCACCGAGCATAAGTTCTACGGCGGCCACGGCATCGTGGGCGCGCAGGTGGCGCTCGGCGGCGGGCTCGCGCTCGCGCACAAGTACAACGAAGACGGCGGCCTGTGCCTCGCCTATTTCGGCGACGGCGCGGCGAACCAGGGCCAGGTCTACGAGACCTTCAATATGGCCTCGCTGTGGAAGCTGCCGATCGTCTTCGTGATCGAGAACAACCAGTATGCAATGGGCACCAGCACCGCGCGATCCAGCGCCGAGACGGAATTCCATCGGCGCGGTACGGCGTTCCGCATCCCTGGCATGGACGTCAACGGCATGGACGTGCTCGAGGTGCGTGCGGCGGCCGAAGTCGCATTCAAGCACGTCCGCGAGGGCAAGGGGCCGGTGCTGATGGAGCTCAACACCTATCGCTATCGCGGTCACTCGATGTCCGACCCGGCCAAGTACCGTACGCGCGAGGAAGTGCAGGACGTGCGCGAGCACAAGGATCCGATCGAGGGCCTCAAGAAAGTCCTGGTCGAGAAAGGCAAGAGCGAGGACGATCTGAAGGCGATCGACAAGGAAATTCGCAAGATCGTGTCGGAAGCGGCTGATTTCTCCGAAAATTCTCCCGAGCCGGAAGCAGGCGAACTCTACACCGATGTCCTGGTGGAGGAGTACTGAGCTTGGCGATCACCGACGACAACTTGTGGCATGCCGAGCGGCGGCTGTGGACCGAGGGTGCCGAGGCTTATGGTGAGCTGGTCGCACCGGACTGTGTGATGGTTTTCCCGGGCATGGGCGTGATGGATCGCGCCGGCGCTATCGCGGGCCTCGAGAATGCGCCGCGCTGGCGGGAGCTCGACATGTCCGAGAGGCATGTGGCGCGCTTCGGGAAGGACGTTGCAGTGCTCGCCTATCGCGCCGAAGCCAAACGCGGTGACGACGAAACTTACACCTGCCACTGCTCGAGCACCTATCGCGGTGCCGATGCCGGCTGGCATCTCATTCAACATCAGCAGACGGTAACCGACTGATGGCCATCGAACTTAAAATGCCAGCCCTTTCCCCGACCATGGAGGAAGGCACGATCGCCAAGTGGCTGGTCAAGGAAGGCGACACGGTTTCGAGCGGCGATATTCTCGCCGAGATCGAGACCGACAAGGCGACGATGGAATTCGAGTCCATCGATGAAGGCACGGTCGGCAAGATCCTGGTTCCGGAAGGCACCGAGAACGTCAAGGTCGGCACTGTGATCGCCATGCTCGCGGGCGAGGGGGAAGATGCCTCCGAGGTCGAGGCCCCCGCGGAGGCAGCAACCTCCGACGAAGAGGACCAACAGCCTGATTCTCCAGCGACTGCGGGAGATCAGGAAAAGTCCGGCGACGAGAAGGAAGCGATCGCTCCGGGCAAGCCGAAGTCGGAGCCCAAGTCCGATCCGGCCATTCCCGACGGCACCAACATGGCGACGGTCACCGTGCGCGAAGCCCTGCGCGATGCGATGGCGGAGGAAATGCGCCGCGACGAGCGCGTCTTTGTCATGGGCGAGGAAGTCGCCGAGTATCAGGGCGCCTACAAAGTCACGCAAGGACTGCTCGACGAATTCGGGCCCAAGCGCGTGATCGATACCCCGATCACGGAGTACGGCTTTGCCGGGATCGGCACGGGTGCTGCGATGGGCGGTCTGCGGCCGATCGTCGAGTTCATGACCTTCAACTTCGCAATGCAGGCGATCGACCACATCGTGAACTCGGCAGCCAAGACCAATTACATGTCGGGCGGGCAGATGCGCTGCCCGGTGGTCTTCCGCGGTCCGAATGGTGCGGCCAGCCGCGTCGGCGCTCAGCACAGCCAGAACTACGGCCCTTGGTACGCCAGCGTGCCCGGCCTGATCGTGATCGCGCCCTACGACAGCTCGGACGCCAAGGGTCTGCTCAAGGCCGCGATCCGCAGCGAGGATCCGGTCGTGTTCCTCGAGAACGAGCTGGTTTACGGTCGCAGTTTCGAACTGCCCGAACTCGACGACCACGTCCTGCCGATCGGCAAGGCACGGATCGTGCGCGAAGGTTCCAACGTGACCATCGTCAGCTATTCGATCGGGGTCGGCTTTGCGCTCCAGGCGGCGGAGAAGCTGGCCGAAGAAGGCATCGATGCGGAAGTGATCGACCTGCGCACGCTGCGTCCGCTCGATAGCCAGACGATCCTCGAAAGCCTGGCCAAGACCAACCGCCTGGTGGTCGCGGAAGAAGGCTGGCCGACGTGCTCGATCGCCTCGGAAGTGATCGCGATCTGTATGGAGGAGGGCTTCGACCACCTCGACGCACCGGTCCTTCGCGTGTGCAACGAGGACGTTCCGCTGCCTTATGCGGCGAACCTCGAGAAGATGGCGCTGATCGATGCGCCGCGGATCGTCGAAGCGGTGAAGAAGGTCTGCTACGTCTGACCTGGGGCGGCGCTCAGCCGAGCGTCGCCACCCCGTCGTACACGTTGCAATCCGCGGTCGCGTCCGGGTCCCCGGCATCGTGCTGGTAGACTTGCGATAGATCGCGATTGTCGCGCACGTTGAAGGCGGCGGTGGCGCTTATCTTGTCGGCATGGGTGAAGGCGCGCGAGATCAGCGGCTGATAGTCATACACGACCTCGACGAACATCACCGCCTCGCCTTCGAACGCGATGATCTCCTCGCCGGGCGGTCCCATGCCGGGAATGCCGCTCATGAGGCCGTCGCCGGCGTGTCCGTAGCTTGAGGTGTGGACCAATTCGCCCTTGCACCGCTGCCAGTGAATGTACTGCTGGTCCTGGGTTCCCGGCACGACTTCCAGACTGGATAGGATCACCCGCCCGTGCTTGTAGAGGTCGAAGTTCCCGGCCTGGACATGCGCGCCGTAAAGCACGTCGTTGATGTCGGTCTCGTAAAGCTTGGTTTCGCCGAGCAGCGAGTTCTCGCCCACGCGCGACGCGTTATCCGCGATCAACACCGAGATCTGACTGATACGCATCTGCACGACCGCGCGATGCGCCGATTCCACACCCCAGAGGCCCGCGGTCATGACCAGCGGCGCGGCGAGCGCGAATTCGGTAAGTGCGGTGCCCGACGTCGAGCGGCACATACGCCTGAGGAGAGCGCGTAGCGGGCTCATCCGCAATTCCTGACCAGCGACGAGACATCCTGCTCGCCGTAAGGCTGATTGCGCAGCACCGTCGTCGCCTGGGTGGTGAACGTGTCCGGCATGCCGATGAAAGCGCTGATGGCGAAAGCGCGCGTGTAGCTCACGGTCACGACATAGAGCACCGCATCGCGCGCGCCGCCGAGGCCTTCTGCACCGCGATCCTCATCCCAGATGCCGTTGCCGTTCGCATCCTCGAACGGTTCGCCGTCGTTGCAGGTGCCGTTGCCGTCGATATCGCTGAAATCCTCCGGTCGTGCGACGTCGGAGAAGCGGGCGTAGGCCTTGCGCGAGAACGTCACCTCCGCGCCCGGCACGATGGCGTGAACTGCATCGGCCACCCGTGCGTCGATCTCGCCCATCCGCGAATGCGCGCCTTCGATGCCGGAATCGCGCGCGGCTTTCTGGATGGCGCCCTGGAGCTGCGACTGGACGTAGTAGTTGTAGCCCATGTCGAACATGCCCAGCAGCATCAGCAGCAGCACCGGCGCCACCAGCGCGAATTCGACCAGGGCGGCACCCCCGCGATCGACGAAAAGATTGCGCGCCCGCGTCATCGGCTCACCCGCAAGTCGCTCATGCTCTCGGCGATCGCGGCGAACGAGGCGTTGAGTTCGGCCGCGTCGGCGGCTTCGAAGTAATGTCCCTCGCCGGCGCAGTTCTTCATCACGTCGGTCAAGGTGATGCCGAAGCCGATGACCCATACCGTGACGTTCTTCCGGCGTACTTCTCCGCAAGCGAAGGCAAAACGCTTCTCGACGGTTTCGGCAAGCGAGAGCGGGGAGTCCGGCGACCACCGCCGTTGGTCGAGCGGTTCGAAGCCATAGCTTGAGTAGCTGAGATCGAGCGGCGCGGTTTCGCCGTCGGTGAGGAAGATCAGGTGGCGACTGGTCATCGAATTGGCGGCATCCGCATTTTCCGCTGCGAACAGGCCGGTCGGGGAGATGAGGCGGCCGCCCCAGATCATTCCGATGTCGTGATATGTGCTGCCTTCCGCCCGCAGGGTTTCGAGATAGTCCTGCAACTCGTCGGCCGTCATCGCGGACAGGTTGCGCGCCGGCGCAGGGCAGGCGGCGGAATCGAGCCCGACCGGGGAAACATAGTCCTCGGTGGTGATCGTCTCCCTGGTGTCGAACTTGCCCCTGCCGTCCCAGCGCAGTGCGCGGCCGAAGATGTAGGAGGGTATCATCGGCCGCCATTGCGTCGACGGATTGCCGCTGACCGGAATCCGATCGAGGTCGAGGTCCAGGGCGCGGCTCAGGTCCACGGCGCTGAAATCCGCGATCTCGTAGGTATCGCGCTCCTCCACGCAGCCGTTTCCGGTCGTGCGCCAGTCACCGACATCGTACTCGATCTGCGCATATCGCCATTGCGCTTCGCTCAGGAGCGCGGGTTCCTGGATCTTCTTGTAGGTGTCGACATAATTGTCGTACGTGTGCTGGCGCACGATGCAGGTGGTATCGTTCAGAACGGTCGAATAGCTGTTCCCATTGCGCGTGCGAAGATAAGTCCACTCGTGGCGGACGCCGGGTATGGGCGTGAGAACGTCCGTCAGAGTCTCCGTGACCTCGGTGCCGGTGGTGATTTTCCCCGACGGCTTCGAAGGACAGTGGTATCCTTTCAATTCGGTGAAGCTGGCCTTGTAGGACGTGTAATTGCTCACCGTGATCGAGCCGGATACGCGTTTTGCAGGCGTCGTATATGTCCGCGACGCAGGGCTGGTCAGGTCGTCATGCTTCTCGCGCGACTGATAGCTCCATGTCCCAGCGACCCATTCGTCGCGCAGCAGATGGCCCACATGGACATTGGTCGAATAGGGGACAAAGCCGTAGCGGATGCGCGAACCGGCCTGCGACGCGGCGGCGAGCTGCGCATGGAAGGTCGCAACCGTCTGCTTCATCGCATCGAGGCGCGAGAGCGTATCGCCCGGATTGCGCTGCGCCATGGAACCTGTGACGTCGAGCACCATCATCACGTCGGTGTTGGCAAAGTCGATCTGCGCCTCGCACTCGACGCGCACCGGAACGACCGTGAAGCCGAAGATCTGCATGATCGTGGTCGGGACGTCGACCGTTGCCACGCCTGAGATCGCGAAATCGTCCTCCAGTGTCATCACGAAATCGCGGTCCTCGGTGCCGTAGGAGCCCGAGCGGAAGTTGATGTTGAAGAAGCGTTGTCCGGTCTCGGCAACGTCGGGCGAAATTTCACCGGTGGCGGCGGCTTGCGCGCCCAGCCGCTTTCGCGCGGCGAGCACCCCGGCATCACAGGCCTGCTGTAGCCGGCTCTGGCTGAGGTAGGAGCGCCCCATGTCGATCCCGCCGCCGACCATGGCGAGGATCGGCGCAATCGCCGCGGCAATGATGGCCAGCGTGTTGCCCGACCGATCGCGCACGAGGCGCGTCAGCAATCCGGCGACCGGCCGAGGCGGCGAGGCGAGACGATTTCCCACCCTTCGCTGTTATCGAGCCGCAGTAAGATTATCGTGAATGACTGGGGTTAATTTATTGAGTTCGTTCGCTTCGGTTCAGCAGGCGCTTTTGGTAGCTGCCGGGTCCGGGTTGAAGATATTGGTCAAATCGCGATCGTCGCGGACGTACATCGCGGCCGTCTTGTAGATCGTCTGTTCCGGGATCAGACCGCGGAACACGACCGGCTGATAGTCATAGAAGACCTCGGCATACATGATCGCGAATCTCGGTTCCGCCTGCACCATGCGCGTGCCAGCGCCCATCCCGGCAAACGACGTTCCCGTTTCTCCCTCGCCTTCCGCGCCGTAACGTGAAGGATAGGACTTGTCTCCGCCGCAACGCTGCCAGTGGATCCACTGGCCACCGTCTCCATTCACCTCAAGGCTGGAGAGAACGACACGGCCGTTTGCCTTCAAGTTCAGATTGCCGCCCTGTAACTGCGCGGCGCGGATCGACTCGTTGGCGTCGAGTTCCCGGAAGCGGGGATTGCTGCCGACCACCTCCTGCTTGGCGCGCGAGGCGTTGTCGGCCAGCGATATCGCGATCTGGTTCACCCGCAGATGTGCGGTCGTGTAGTTGACGAGCTCGAGGCCGCCGAGGCCGAGCGTGACCATGATCGGCAGCGAATAGGCAAACTCGATCAGAGCTACGCCATCACGCGCGCCGGCGAGCGTGCGGAATTCGCGCGTCACCCACGAAGCAAGGCGCGTCACGGACATATGCGCACCGTCTTGCGGGCTGCTTGCTCACCGAACGGCTGGTTGCGCATGACGGTGGTCGCCTGCGCCGTGGCCCGTTGCTGCAAGCCGATCATGGACCAGAGAGGAAAGAGGCGATCGTACCCGACTGTGACTTCGTAGTAGACGACATCGTCCGCCCCGCCGAGCCCGTCGGCGCCGATGTCATCGTCCCACTGGCCGTTGCCATTCTGATCGGTGAAGCACTCCGTGATATCGTACAGGTCGTTGTTGTTGGTGTCGTCATAGTCCTCCGGCACGCCGATGTCGCTGAACGTGACGTAGTTGGAGCGCTTGATGTCGATATCCTCGTCAGGAATGAACGGCATGACGGCCTGGACGCTCGTCCGCACGCTCTCGTCGATCGTGGCTTGCGCCGTACGCCCGCTCTCCAAGCCGGCGTCGCGCCCCGCGTCCTGCACCGCGCCCTGGAGCACCGACTGCATGTAGAGCCCATGACCGAGGTCGAGCACGCCGAAGATCAGCGTCAGCAACACCGGAGCCACGATCGCGAACTCGATGATCGTAACGCCCGCTGTGTCGCGGAGAAGAGCACGCAAGCGGTTCATTCGCCGAGCCTCAGGTCGGCCACCTGTGAGGCGATGTAGCGGAAGGTGGCTCGGAGTTCGTCGGAGTCGTTGGAGTAATACGCTCTATGGCCCGTCGCGCAGTTCTTCATCTGCGTCGTCAGTGACGAACCGAAGCCGATTACCCAGACCGTGTAGCCTTCGTCCTTGATTGCGTTGCATGCCGCCACAAAGCGGGCATTGTGGTAAGCGATCAGATCATCGGTATCGCTGCCGGAGGGGGCTACACGATGATCGTATTGTTCGATCCCATATGCAGAGTAGCCACTCAGCACGGGGAGCATTTCGCCATCAGTCATGAAGATGATGTGCCGACTGACTGAGCGATCGGGTTCATCGTTAACGAGATCGGCAAAAATTCCGCTCGGACTCGCCAGACGCCCTCCCCAGATCATCCCGATATCGTGATAGGTATTGCCCCGGACGACCAGTCCATCGACATAGTTGTCGAGCCATTCCGGGATCTCGTTCGGCGTTAGGTCAACTTTTTTGTATAGCTGCATCGGCGAGGGGCAGTTGTCAGCGGCGCTCGCCGAATTGCGCGTCCCGACGACATATGGGGCGAAATATGGTTTCCAACGTGTATCGTCACTGTTCGGCGCGGAGTTGATGTCAAGGTCGGTGGCGCCGGAGGGGACAGGATCCATATCCCCATCGACCACCGTTGCACGCTCTTCGATGCATCCGCCCCAAGAATAGTTGAGTGTCTTGACCCCAACCGTGCCGGACATCGTCGCGAGTCTGAGCATGTCGTATTCACGGGGACTTGCGGGGGTACCCTTGATATAGGCCGGATCTTCGTTCCGGCCCTCTCCCTCAACTTTGCTTACGATCTTGACCGAGGTAAAGTCCTTAAGGAACGATACATCGATCTCGGTGGGTTCGCGGCGCCATCCGGACAGCTTGTAGACTTGCTCCCATTTCGAGCCCGTCCAAGCCCATTCATGGGAATCGAACACCGCCTTCCGCACGTTATAGCGGGCGGTGTTGGCTATATAATCTTTCGGCATGTCGCCGTTGACCAGCAAGTTTCTGGCGTTCACGGTCATGCTGTACGGTACGAAGCCGTAGCGTACCCGTACATCGTCGTCGGTTACTGACGAAGCGATGGTCTTGTGGAAGTCCTTCACCGCGTCGCGCAGGCCCTGGATACGGGTACCTGCCATGGACCCGGTCGTATCGAGCACGAACATCACATCGGTGTTGGTGATCTGCAGCTCGGCCATGCATCCTGTCGAGAACGACAGCTCGTTGGTGCCGAACAGCTTCATCAGCACGGTCGGGATCGTCGCTGTGGCCGTACCGTAGACGTCACCGTCCGTGCCGGCTCGGGTATCGAAGGTCACCTCTTCTGCGTCGACGATAGCGGAATCGAAGTTCGCATCGAACATGCGCGATGCTTTCGCCTTTTCGGAGGTTTCGAACAGACCAGACTTCGCCATGGCGCGGCGGCCCGCGAGTACGCCGGCGTCGCAGGCGTTCTGCAACTGCGTCTTGGTCAGATAGCCGCGGCTGGCGTCGACCCCGCCGCCCACGATCGCGAGCAGCGGAATCAGCGATGCCGCGAAAATCGGCAGGGTGTTTCCCCCCCGATCGCGCCAGAGCGCTGCAAGCGATGTGGCGATGCCGATACCCCTCATGGAACGTCCGAAGTTGTTCGCCTTGCGCCTACCAAGACGGCATTAAGAAACTCCAAATAGGCGATGCATCTCGGATCGACGTGGCGTGGTCGGCCCGATCGGTGCTATCGGCAGCAGACTCGATGGATCTCGGTTTCCTCCCCTTGCCGCAGCGGCTGGCGCTGAACTACGCGCCCGAACGTATTCGTGCGCAGACCGCTGCGCTGTTCGCTCTCGACGCACGCCTGGGGGAGCTTGTCGCCAAGGCCAACGAGCCGCTGCTCGCGCAGCTGCGCCTGGCGTGGTGGCGCGATGAGCTGAGCAAGCCACAGGAGGAGCGGGCGAGGGGTGATCCCATACTCGACACGCTCGGCGAGACATGGCCGGGAGAGGAACACGCGCTCATTCGCCTGATAGACGGGTGGGAGCAACTCGTCGGCGCTGCACCGTTACCAGGTTCCGCTCTCGAAAGTTTTGCCGACGGCCGCGCCGGTGCGTTCGCGGCGCTCGCCCGCCTCGCAGGTGAGCCGTCCGCGGAAGAGATAGCTCGCGATGCCGGAAGGGTTTGGGCTCTTGCCGATCTCGCGGCCCGGGTGAGTGACGACCAGGAGCGGCAGACGGCGTGTCGTCTGGCGGAAGGGCAAGAGCATCGCTTCCCGCGCCTGCCCCGCGCGCTGCGTCCGCTGGCGGTGCTGCGAGGGCTTGCGCACCGTGCTCTCCTTCTTGGAGGGGCGCCGCTCGTCACAGGGAGGCGCGACATTCTTGCTGCGCTGCGTCTTGGCATGATCGGCCGTTAGCCTATGATCCCCCGCGAAGCAGGGGGAGAGTGGACGATGAACCGGCTCGTGCTGGGGGCGGTCGGCGCCTTGATTCTTGTCGGGATCGGTATGTTCTGGTGGCAGGGAAGGGCCGAGGTCGAGCGAGGAGCTCCACCGCCGTTGCCCGAAATCGCGGAACCCGATGACGAGACGCTGCCGCAAGTCGATCCCGGAAACTTGAGCGGTCCAGAGCCGCCCGAGGCAACCGAGCTGACGCGCGAGCAGCGGCGCTTCTTCCGCTACGACCGCAATCGCGACCTCAAGATAACGCGCAACGAGATGCTGTCGACGCGAAGCGACGGCTTCCGCAAACTCGACAAGGACGGCAACAATCTGCTGACTTTCGAGGAATGGGCCGTCACGACGGCCGAGCGCTTCGAAGGCGCCGACGCCGATGGAAATGAGGAACTGACTGCGGCGGAGTTCGCAACGACTGCACCGAAGCGCAATCCGAAGCCGGCATGTAAATGCTAGCAAGCCAGCGGTCGCCTGCCGGGCCTCGTGTGTTGGCCCGTTGTGCCCTCTTCTGTGTTTCCAGGTGCCTCTCTGCGGAGATGCTCGTGCGCATTATTTCAGCCTAGGCCGGAACGCGGGCGGCACTCTCCAGCCATTCACTGAAATCGGCTTTGGCGCGGCTCGTGTAGGCTTCCTTGCGCGACTTCTTCTTCACGTCGTGAAGCGGAGGGAAGAGCCCGAAGTTGACGTTCATCGGTTGAAACGTCTCGGCCTCCGCGTCGCCCGTGATATGCGCGAGAAGCGCTCCCATGGCGCTGCTGCGCGGCGGCGGAGTCCACGCCGTACCCGCCAGCTCGGCCGCGGTCATCAATCCGGCCATGATCCCCACGGCCGAGCTTTCGACGTAGCCCTCGCATCCCGTGATCTGCCCGGCGAAACGGACATGCTCACCGCCCTTGAGGCGTAGCTGCCGGTCGAGCACCAGCGGCGAATTGAGGAAGGTATTCCGGTGCAAGCCGCCCAGGCGTGCGAACTCGGCATTCTCCAGCCCGGGGATCGTGCGGAACAACTCCACCTGCGCGCCGTGCTTCAGCTTGGTCTGAAAGCCGACCATGTTCCACAGCGTGCCGAGCTTGTTGTCCTGCCGCAACTGCACGACGGCATAGGGCCAGCGTCCTTGAGGGAACTCCGGTGTCGTGTCGCGCGGATTGTCGAGCCCGACCGGCTTCATCGGGCCGTAGCGCAGCGTGTCGACGCCGCGCGCGGCCATGACCTCGATCGGCATGCAGCCTTCGAAATAGGGGGTGTCGGCCTCCCAATCCTTGAAGGCGATTTTCTCCCCGTCGAGCAGGCCCTGATGGAAGGCGAGGTACTGTTCCTTCGTCATCGGGCAGTTGATGTAGTCCTTCCCGTCACCCTTGTTCCAGCGGCTCTGGAACCAGCACACGTCCATATCGATGGACTCGCGGTGGACGATCGGCGCGATGGCGTCGAAGAAGGCGAGGCGGTCCTGCCCGGTTGCCCTGACGATACTTTCCGCCAGTCCCTGCGCGGTGAGCGGCCCCGTGGCCACGACCGTGAGGCCGGAGGTCGGCAGTTCGTCGATCCGCTCGCGCACGACCGTTATATTCGGATGCGCCGTGAGCACCCGCTCGACTTCGGCTGAGAACACGTCGCGATCGACCGCCATCGCCGACCCCGCAGGAACGCGTGCGATCTCGCCGGCGCGCATCACCAGCGAGTCGAGACGCCGCATCTCGTGGTGCAGCAGGCCGACGGCGTTGCGCTCGTCGTCGTCGGAACGGAAACTGTTGGAGCAGACGAGCTCCGCCAGGCCCTCCGTCTGGTGCGCGGGCGTCGTGTCGCCGCTCCCGCGCATCTCGGACAGGCGTACGCGAAAGCCGCGCTGCGCGAGTTGCCAAGCTGCTTCGCTGCCCGCGAGGCCGCCGCCGATGATGTGGACGTCATGGGTCATGCGCGCGCACCTAGGGTTCGGATCGATAACCTGCAATGGCCGGGGAGGGAGGGCGCGCTACGGGAGCGGAACCGTTCGTGCTTGCCCGCCACAGGGTTCAAGTCCAAGTACGCGCGTTCGAGGGGGAAGAGAACGATGCCGAAACGCGCACTGCTTGAGCACCGGCCTTGGCTGCTCGCCGCGATCGCTGCGGCGACGGTCTATTTCTTCGTCCGCGAATGGCCGATCGGTGAGTTGTGGCTGATCCTGCTCAAAGGAGCGGGGGTCGGCTTCCTCGCGATCTACGCCTGGCAGCGCCACGCGAGCGCCGACGGCAGGCTTCTCGCACTCGTCATGGCGCTATCGGCTCTCGGCGACATGCTTCTGGAGCTCGACTTCGTCTGGGGCGGGGCGGCCTTCTTCGCGTCGCACCTCGCTGCGATGAGTCTCTACCTGCGCAACGGCCGCGAGGCACCTGCGCCCAGCCAGAAGGCGCTCGCTGTTGCCTTGCTGATCGGCACGCCGCTGATCTCGTGGCTGTTCACGCGCGACGAGGGGATCGCGCTCTACGCCCTGGCGCTCGGTGGCATGGCCGCCTGTGCGTGGATGAGCCGTTTCCCGCGCTACCGGGTTGGATTCGGCGCACTCCTGTTCGTCATCTCGGACTGGCTGATCTTCGCGCGCATGGGGCCGCTCGCATCGAGTGCGCTACCGGGGCTGCTGGTCTGGCCGGCCTATTTCGCCGGCCACTTCCTGATCGCCACCGGCGTGATCCAGACGCTGCGCCGTAACGTCTAACGGCGGGCGCCCGGCGAGGTCACTCGCCGCCGGGCTCGCCTTCGATATCCTCATCCGATTGCGGAGTCGTCTCGGGTACAGTTTCGACGCTGCCGCGGACGGCCATTTCCTCGACGATCGCCTCCTCGGCCTCATTTTCGGGATCGGGCTCTTCGTCCAGGCGCACGGCACTGACGATCTGTTCGCCTTCCGCGACCTTGAACAGGCGCACCCCGGCGGAACCGCGACCGATCACGCGCAGGCTGTCGAGCCCGATGCGGATGAGCTTGGCCTGGTCGGTCACCAACATGAGCTGATCGCGCTGCGTGGCGTTGAAACTCGCCACGACGGGCCCGTTGCGTTCGACATTGTCGATGTTGAGAATGCCCTGGCCGCCGCGCCCGATGCGGCGATACTCGTAAGCCGAGGAAAGCTTGCCATAACCGTTGGCGCAGACGGTGAGAATGAACTGCTCCTTCTCGGCCAGTTCCTCGAACCGTTCGGGAGCAAGCTCGGTCTCGCCGTCTCTCTCGCCCTTCCAAGGAGCGTATCTGAGGTACTGATCGCGCTCTTCGGATTCGGTGCCCACGCGGTGCAGGATGGAGAGGGAGACGACTTCATCGCCATCCTTGAGATTCATCCCGCGAACACCGGTGGAGGTGCGGCTCGTGAACTCGCGCACATCGTCGCCGGCGAAGCGGATCGCTTTGCCGTTGCGGCTCGCAAGCAGCACGTCGTCGTGCGCGTCGAGCAGGGCAACGCCGATCAGACGGTCGTCGCTGCCCTCTTCGAACTTCATCGCGTATTTGCCGTTGGAAGGAATGTTGGCAAACGCATCCATCGAGTTGCGGCGGACATTGCCCTTGGCGGTCGCGAATACGACGGAGAGTGCGCCCCAACCGCTCTCATCCTCCGGCAGAGGAAGCACGGTGCGGATCGTTTCGCCCTCGTCGAGCGCCGGAAGCAGATTGACGATCGGCCGGCCGCGAGTGGCCGGGCCACCTTCGGGCAGCTTCCAGACCTTGAGGCGATAGACTTTACCCGCCGTGGAGAAGAACAGCACCGGATTGTGAGTGGAGGTGACGAACATCTCCATCACCGCGTCCTCTTCCTTCGTTGCCATGCCGGCGCGACCCTTGCCGCCACGGTTCTGCGCGCGGAAGGTGGAGAGAGGCGTGCGCTTGATGTAGCCGTCGAGCGTGACCGTCACGACCATTTCGTCGCGTTCGATCAGGTCTTCATCGTCTATGCCGTCCCATGCGGGCGCGATCTCGGACATGCGCGGGGTGGCGTAGAGTTCGCGGATCTCGGTCAGCTCGTCGCGCATGACGCGATAGAGCTTCACCCGATCCGCCAGGATCGAGAGATACTCCTCGATCGCGATCGACAGCTCCTTGAGTTCGCCACCGATCTCGTCGCGGCCGAGCGCGGTGAGACGGTGAAGCCGCAGGTCGAGGATCGCCTTCACCTGCCGCTCGGACAGGCGATAAGTGCCGCCCTGCTGCTCCGCGTCGGGCTCGATCGCCTCGACCAGGCGGATATACTGCGCGATATCGCCGATCGGCCACTCCTTGGCGAGCAGCTTGGCACGCGCATCGGCCGGATTGGACGACCCACGGATCATCGCGACTACTTCGTCGAGGTTCGAGACCGCGACCACCAGACCGAGCAAGATATGCGCCCGCTCGCGCGCTTTGTTCAGCTCGAACTTGGTGCGGCGGGTAATGACCTGTTCGCGGAAGGCAATGAAGGCCTGGATGAAGTCGCGTAGCGTCAGGACTTCCGGTCGCCCGCCGCGGATCGCGAGCATGTTCGCCGGGAAGCTTGCCTGGGCCGGCGTATGACGCCAGATCTGGTTAAGCACGACTTCGGCGGTTGCATCCCGCTTGAGGTCGATGACCACGCGCACACCCTCGCGACTCGATTCGTCGCGGATGTCCGCGATGCCCTCGATCCGCTTTTCCTTGGCAGCATCGGCGATCTTCTCGACCAGGCCGGACTTGCCGACTTGATAGGGAATCGACGTGAACACGATCGACTGCCGATCGCCGCGCGATGTCTCGATCAAATGGCGGCAGCGCATCAGGATCGAGCCGCGGCCCGTCGTGTAGGCGGCCTTGGCGCCCGACTGGCCGAGGATAAGCGGTGCGGTGGGGAAATCCGGGCCGGGAATGATCTCGACCAGTTCCTCGCTGCTGATTCCTGGGTTGTCGATGAAAGCAAGGCAGCCGTCGATCACTTCGCCGAGATTATGCGGCGGGATGTTCGTCGCCATGCCGACGGCGATGCCGCCGGCGCCATTGACCAACAGGTTGGGGAAGCGGGCGGGGAGGACGGTCGGCTCCTGTCGCGAACCATCGTAGTTGTCGGCGAAATCGACCGTATCCTTGTCGAGATCGTCGAGGAGGCTGTTGGCGACTTTCGCCAAGCGTGCCTCGGTATATCGCATCGAGGCCGGCGGATCCGGGTCCATGGAGCCGAAGTTGCCCTGGCCATCGACCAGCGGCACGCGCATCGACCACGGCTGCGTCATGCGGGCGAGCGCATCGTAGATCGCGGCGTCGCCGTGCGGGTGGTAGTTACCCATCACGTCGCCGACGATCTTGGCACTCTTGCGGTAGGGGCGCCCGGCGACGAAGCCGCCTTCCTGGCTGGCGAAGAGAATCCGGCGATGGACGGGTTTCAGGCCGTCGCGCACGTCGGGCAGCGCGCGGCTCACGATCACGCTCATCGCGTAATCGAGGTAACTCGTCTTCATTTCGTCGACAATGTCGACCCGATCGAAATCGCCCGCTGGAACGGGCGGTGCAAGAGTCTCGGTATCGTCGCTCAACGGACTTCTTTTCTTTTCGTTCTGTTGCTTGGGAATGCAGCGTTATGCCTAGGCCAGGTGACTGGAAATCGCCACCTGAACAGGCCCCAGATGGGCATTCGGGCCCGCTTTTTCCACACTTCCGGTGACTTGTGCACCACGAGAGCCCGAACGAGGCATTCAAAGCCCGTTCAGCACGCTTCCCCTACAAGAGATTGCAATACGCGGCACGAGGCGGCACTAGCGCCTGCCTCATGTGCTTTTCAGCCTACATGGTATTTAATTCGTCAATGGGAGATACCCAGATGCAGTCATTCGCCCGCAATCCGAAAGCCCGCACCAAGCGTTTCGGTTCACACCTCGCCCTCGCCATCGCGCTCATCTCGGGCGGGGCGGTCGCCACCGTCGCACTGGAAGCACCGGCGCAGGCTCAGAAGGACAAGGAAAAGAAGGAGGCGAAGGCAGATTATTCCAAGGGCTTCATCGAGGTCTATCAGCCGTTCGCCAAGCGCCTCGAAGCCCAGGAGGATCCGGCGGCGCTGAAGGCCGAGATTCCCACCCTGCTTGGGGCTGCCCAGACCGCGGACGACAAGCTGGTCGCCGGTCAGGCGATTTATACCATCGGTGCCCGTAGCGAGGACACGGCTTTGCAGCGTCAGGGTGTCGAAATGATGCTCGAAAGCGGCAAGGTTTCCGCGGCGGATCAGGGCCGCATGGCATTCGCGGCCGGGCAACTTGCCTATCAGGCCGAAGATTGGACGGCTGCGCGTGCTCGCTTCGAACAGGCCATTGCCGGCGGTTTCGAAACGGCGAACGCTCAAGGGTTGATCGCCGAAACCTATTTCTCCGAAGGCAACCACGCCGCGGGCCTCGATTTCCTCATGCAGGCGATCACCGCGCAGGAAGAGGCCGGGCAGCCGATCGATGAGAACTGGATTCAGCGCGGCTTCGCCATCGCTTACAACAACCAGCTTCCCGAGCAGGCAACGACGTTCAGCAGGCTCTACGTCACGCACTATCCGTCGAGCGACGTCTGGGGCGACGCGATCGCGGTGCAGCGCAGCTTCTACGACTACGACGATCAGGCGCTGCTGGACCTGATGCGGCTCGCCGAACGCACGGACAGCCTGCGGAGCGAGCGTGACTATGTCGACTACATTGCGGCGGCCGATCCCCGCCGTCTGCCGGCCGAGGTCGGCCGTGTGATCGACGCGGGGCTGGCGGCAAACATGCTGAAGCAGGGCGACGTCCTCGTGACCGAAGCGAAGGCGACGACGCAGGCACAGACCGCTTCGGCGCGTGCCGATCTGCCCGAGCTCGAGAGCGATGCGCGCGCCTCCGGCGCCAACGCGCTTCTCGCCACCGCAGCCGGCGACATGTACCTGAACTTCGAGCAGCCGGCGAAGGCGGAGGAGATGTACCAGCTCGCCCTGACGCGGCCCGATGTCGATACCGCCCGCGCTTTGACTCGTCTCGGCATTGCGCAGGCCGACCAAGGCAAGTTCGCGGAAGCCAAGGCGACCTTCGACAAAGTCGAGGGGACCCGTGCACCGATCGCCGACCTATGGGCGCTTTACGCTCAGGCGCAGGCTTCCGGTGGTGCTTCGCCAGCACCGGCGGCTCAGACGCCCGCCCAGTAATCCTGGATCGCGAATGCAGAAGGCGCGGGCTTCGGTCCGCGCCTTTTTCTTTGCGCGCCGTCAGCGCAGCCGCTTGATCCAGATCTGCCCGCCGTCACGCCGTTCGGTGGCGAAGTTGGGGATGGTCTCGATCATGTCGATCAGCCGCGTAAAGCCGTAATTGCGCGTGTCGAAGCTGGAACGGTTGCCGGCGAGTTGGCCGACTTCGGAGAGTTTGGCGAAGCCTTTCTCGTCACGCTTGCTCGCATTGTAGGCGTCGAAAAGGAGCTGCAGCAGCTCCTGGTCGAGCTTGCCGTCCTTGCCGTTGGCGCGCTCCTCCTTCTCGGCACGGATCAGTGCGTCGACGTCGATGAAGCGCGTGCAGGCCTGGCGGAAAGCCTCCGGCGTCTTGGGGCTGCCGAAGCCGTAGACGGGATATCCGTCCTGCCGAATGCGCATCGCGAGCGGCATGAAGTCGCTGTCCGAGCTCATGATGCCGAAACCGTGCACGCGGCCACGATACATCAGATCCATCGCGTCGATGGTCATCTTCATGTCGGTCGCATTCTTGCCGCGCGTGAGATCGAACTGCTGCTGCGGTTCGATGCCGTAGCGATGAACAAGGTCGGCCCAGCTCTTGAGCGCAGGCTTGCGCCAGTTGCCGTAAGCGCGCCGGATGTTGACCTGGCCGAGCTCCGCCAGAACGGTCAGCACCGGATCGATGCCGGCAGGGCTCGCGTTGTCTGAGTCGATCAGGAGGGCGATGTTGCGTTGCAGCTCTTCGGCCATGTGCGGCTACATGCCGGGCCGAGCGAGGCGTGACAAGCGCTAGTCGGCGGGATTGAATTCGCCCGTCTGCTCGTCAAGCAGGTGGAGCACGCCGTCCGAAATAGCGAAGAACGCACCATAGAGCTTGAGGGAACCTTTGCCCTCCTTCGCCTGCACGCATGGAAAGGTCCGCAGGTTCTTTAGGCTGACTTTGACGGCGGCATGTTCCAGCGCGCGCTCCGCTTCGCGGCCTTCGGTCCCGAGCTCGGCGACGATCGGATCGCGTACCTCGTCGAGCATGGCCACCCAATTGGCGATGAAACCACCCTCGCCGGGCCGGGTACCGTGCAGATCTTGTGTCAGCGCCGCCTTGCAGCCGCCGCAGAAGCCATGTCCCATGACAACAACTTCGCGAACGTTGAGGAACTGGATTGCGAATTCCAGGGCCGCGGAGACGCCGTGGTTGCCCGGGGTGGTTTCGAACGGCGGTACCATCGCGGCCACATTGCGTACGACGAAGATCTCGCCTGGGGCAGCGTCGAAGATCTGCATCGGATCAGCCCGACTGTCGGAGCAGGCGATGACCATGACCTGCGGCGATTGCCCCTCGGCAAGTTCGCTCCACCGTTCGCGCTGCGCAGCCCAGGCGTTCTTGCGGAAGTTGCGGTAGCCGTCGATCAGTTCTGCGAAGCTCTTCATGCTCGCTCCCATGCCTCGCAGGGAAAGGGCTGGCAAGACTGCAACGCCGCCATTAGATGGGCCCCATGAACGATCTCTCCAGCGCACCCGTACCCGAGAGCCCGCGCCCCGAACGGCAGCGCAAGCCCGACTGGATCCGCGTCAAGGCCCCCGTAAGCAAGGGCTACCACGAAACGCGCCAGCTCATGCGCGAGCTCAATCTCAACACGGTGTGCGAGGAAGCAGCCTGTCCCAATATCGGCGAGTGCTGGACGAAGAAGCACGCGACCGTGATGATTCTGGGCGACGTGTGCACGCGCGCCTGCGCGTTCTGCAACGTAAAGACCGGCATGCCGCGCATGGTCGATCCGATGGAGCCGGAGAACGTCGCCATCGCGGCGGGCAAGATGGGCCTGCAGCACATCGTGATCACCAGCGTCGACCGTGACGATTTGCCGGATGGCGGGGCGGGGCAGTTCGTCAAGGTCATCAAGGCGCTTCGGCGCGAGACGCCCGAGACAACGATCGAGATCCTTACCCCGGATTTCCGCGGCAAGATGCGTCCCGCGATCGAGGCGATTTGCGAAGCCGGGCCGGATGTGTTCAATCACAATCTAGAGACGGTGCCGCGGCTTTATCCGACGATCCGCCCTGGAGCGCGCTACTACGCGTCGCTGCGGTTGCTCGAAGAGGTCAAGGCGCACGATCCGCTGATCTTCACCAAGTCCGGCATCATGCTGGGGCTGGGCGAGCAACGGCTCGAGGTTCACCAGGTGATGGACGACATGCGCAGCGCGGATGTCGATTTCATCACCATGGGCCAGTATCTTCAGCCGACCCCGCGCCATGCCAAGGTCGAGGATTTCGTAACGCCCAAGGCTTTCGCCGCCTACGGCTCGATAGCGCGCGCCAAGGGCTTCCTGCAGGTTGCCGCAAGCCCGCTCACGCGGTCGAGCTATCACGCAGGCGACGATTTCGCCGAGATGAAGGCTGCGCGCGAGGCGAAACTGGCGAAAGCCTCGGCGCGGGCATAAGTCTGCCCCTACCCCAAAGTCCGCTCAGCCGGCGGGCGGGGGTTGGCGACAAGTGCCCGGAATTAACGATTGCCTAGAAGACGAGCATGCCCGGAATACGCGAGACCAGACACGTTCCCTACAGCGCCGAGCAGATGTTCGATCTCGTGGCCGACGTGGGGCGCTACAAGGAATTTCTGCCCTGGGTGATCGCGACCCGGGTCCGCTCTGACAGCGAAACCGAGATGGTCGCCGACATGGTGGTGGGGTTCAAGAGCTTTCGCGAGAGTTTCACTTCCAAGGTGACCAAGCGCCGGCCGGAGATGATCGACGTGATCTATGTCGATGGCCCGCTGCGCGACCTCGATAACGAATGGCACTTCACCAATCTGCCCGAGGGTGGATGCCGGGTCGACTTCGCGGTTGAGTTCACGTTCAAGAACCGCGTGTTCGAAGCCCTGGCGGGTCAGTACTTCGATCGTGCTTTTCGCAAGATGGTCGCGGCCTTCGAAGCCCGCGCGGAAGAGCTTTACGGCAATAGCAACTCGAGCGCGCAAAGCGTCGCCTGACGGCGCACTTCGGCCCGCCCGACGTTGCCGAAGTTCCTCAACTCGCCTTCGGGATCGCCGACTTCGCCGCGGGTGACGCGGGCGAACACGACTGTGCCCACCGGCTTGAGATCGGAGCCGCCATCCGGTCCCGCCACCCCGCTGATGGCGACGGCAACATCGGCCTGACTACGCTCGAGCGCTCCCTGCGCCATGGCCCATACGCAGGCGATCGAAACCGCGCCGAACGTATCCATGATCTCGTTCGACACGCCCAGCATCTCGAATTTCGCCTCGTTCGAATAGGTAACGAAGCCGCGATCGAGGACCTTCGAGGAACCGGGAATTTCGGTCAACGCGGCGGTGACGAGGCCGCCGGTGCAGCTCTCGGCCAGCGCGACGCGGCGGCACGCCGCGAGATTTTCCTCCACGCAGCGGCGCGCGAGTTCTTCGATGTCGTCCGAGAGGAGCGCGCCGGCCATGCTATTCGCCAGCCACGCCAGCGGCGTCGGCACTGTTTCCATCCCGCTCTGCCATTTCGACCATAAAGCCGATCAGGCCTGCAATATTGTCGGCGGGTAGCGGATCGATCAGTTCAAGCCCCCGCTCCACGTCGACACATTGCGTCGGCTTGATCTCCGAAGCAGCCATCTGTTGCAGCAGGGCGGTGACGAAGGGCTTCAGCGCGTCATCGGGCATCTCGGCCAGCATCGCGCTATCCACGCCCTGATCGTTACCCATGGTGGAGAGCGCCGCCTTTGCCGCGGGCCAGTGTGCGTCTGCGCCTTCGGCGAACTTGGCTACGAGCCGATCGGCGTTCCGCGCGACATACCCGTCGGGCGCGAGCTGGGCGGAACAGGTCGCTTGAAATCCGTTGAACAGCGCGGGCAAGCCGAACCGAACTGCGCTTTCGATCTCAGGGCCGCTTGGCGCGGCCTGCGCATTCGCGGGGAGGG
Source organism: Pelagerythrobacter aerophilus (assembly GCF_003581645.1). Lineage (GTDB taxonomy): Bacteria > Pseudomonadota > Alphaproteobacteria > Sphingomonadales > Sphingomonadaceae > Pelagerythrobacter > Pelagerythrobacter aerophilus. The sequence continues at coordinate 237,759 of NZ_QXFK01000014.1, forward strand.
CAAAGAACGCCAGCGCCAGCGGCGCGAGAGCGGTACACGTCAGGGGGGCTTTCATGGGATCCGTTCAATCCTTTCCGACCAGCGTCGCCACCGCCTGGGCGGCAATGCCTTCACCGCGACCCGTAAGCCCGAGTCCCTCGGTCGTGGTAGCCTTCACGCTAACCCCGCATACGTCGATCTCCAAGAGTTCTGCGACGCGTGCCCGCATCGCGTCCCGATGTGGGCCGATCTTCGGCGCCTCGCAAATGATCGTAAGATCCACGTTGACGATCCGATAACCGGCAGTGTCGACGAGCGCAGCCGCGTGCTCCACGAAGCGTCCCGACGATGCACCCCTCCACTGTGGATCGCTGGGGGGGAAGTGGCTGCCGATATCGCCCTCGCCGACAGCGCCGAGCAGCGCGTCGACCAGCGCGTGAAGCGCCACGTCCGCATCGCTGTGCCCGGCCAGACCCTTGTCATGTGGCACAAGCACGCCGCCGAGCCACAGTTCCTCGCCCGCGGCGAGGCGGTGCACGTCGAAGCCCATGCCGGTGCGGACCGAGGCAGGCTGGGGCATGAAATCCTCCGCGAATGTCAGTTTTCTGAGCGCTTCATCGCCTTCGACGAGCGCGACAGTTTGGCCGGCCGCACGCAGGACCTGCGCGTCGTCGCCGGCTGTCGCGTCGCCAAGCCAGGCCCGATGCGCGGTGAGAATATCGGCGAAACGGAACGCCTGCGGGGTCTGGACACGGCGCAGCGCTTCGCGCTGGGCGGAACCACCCATCGTGCCGCCATCGGCGATCGCAAGGCTATCGATGACCGGAAGGACGGGAATGGCGCCCGGATAGCTGGCAAGTGCCGCCAGTAGCCGCGCAATCACGGGGCGGGTGAGAGCGGGGCGAGCAGCATCGTGGATCAGTACGAGCTCCGGCGCGCTGGTTGTCAGCGCTTCGAGGGCGCGGTGCACCGACATTTGCCGGGTCGCGCCGCCGGTGACGAGTTCCACTCGCGCGAGGCCTGTCAGCGCTTCTCCGGCGACATTCTCGGCCCCTTCCGGAATGGCGACGACCACCCGTCGTGCTCCAGCCTCGATCATGGCCTCTACCGAGTGGCGCACCACCGGCTTGCCGCGCCAGCGCGCGAACTGCTTGGGTACCGGCTGTCCCGCGCGCAGCCCTTTGCCTGCGGCGACGACGACCGCGGCGAATGGGGGCAGGGGCGAGCTGTCCGGCATCGCCGCCGCGGCTAGCCGCTTGCGCGAAGCCGGGCAATCCACTATGCGCTGCCCAAATTTTAGGCACACCCTCGTATATGACTTCGCTTCCCACCCCTCCGGCTCTGAAGCCGATCCACGTCGGCCCGGTGACGATCGACTGTCCGGTGATCCTCGCGCCGATGACCGGCGTCACCGATATGCCGTTTCGCACGCTCGTCCGGCGCTACGGCTCCGGCCTCAACGTCACCGAGATGATCGCGAGCCAGGCTGCTATCCGCGAGACGCGCCAGTCGGTCCAGAAAGCTGCTTGGGACCCAACCGAAGAACCGGTTTCGATGCAGCTCGTCGGATGCGATCCAGAGTCGATGGGGGAAGCGGCCAAACTCAATGAGGACCGCGGCGCCGAGATCATCGACATCAACTTCGGCTGTCCGGTGCGCAAGGTCACCAACGGCATGGCCGGCTCCGCGCTGATGCGGGAGGTTCCGCTGGCGACCAGGCTGATGGAGGAGACCGTGAAGGCCGTTTCGGTGCCGGTGACGGTCAAGATGCGCATGGGCTGGGATCATGGTAGCCTCAATGCGCCGGAGCTCGCGCGGATCGCGGAGGATCTGGGCGTGAAGATGATCACCGTTCACGGCCGTACGCGCAACCAGATGTACAAGGGGAGCGCCGACTGGGCCTTCATACGCAAGGTGAAGGATGCGGTTTCCATCCCTGTGATCGTCAACGGCGACATCTGCGGGGTCGAAGATGCCGCCAAGGCGCTCGAACAATCGGGCGCCGACGGCGTGATGATCGGCCGCGGCGCCTACGGCAAACCGTGGCTGCTCGGCCAGGTGATGCACTGGTGGCGCACCGGGCAGACCCTCGGCAACCCAAGCTTCGACGAGCAGTACGATGTGCTCGTCGAGCACTACCGCGGCATGCTGGAGCACTACGGCCGCGATGTCGGCGCCAAAGTCGCGCGCAAGCATCTGGGCTGGTACACCAAGGGGATGCACGGGTCGGCCGAGTTCCGCAACCGTGTAAACTTCATCGACGACCCGGATCAGGTGCTCGGCGAGCTGGAACGGTTCTATGAGCCATTCATGCGCCGCCGCGCTGCGTGACGATGGAGGACCAGCGGCCCGGGCCGGGTGCGCAGATCGCCGGACTGATCTTCGCCGTCCTGCTGCTCGATCCCGATCTGGTGGTCCGCGAGGCAAATCCGGCGGCCGAAGACCTTCTCCATCGCAGCGCCAAGCGGCTCGTGGGCGCCAAGTTGCTCGACGTTCTTGAACTCGACGATGCGCGCGTAGCGATGCGTCTGAGGGAAGCGGACGCCCGCCTCACAGTGCGCGGCATGACGCTGCGCTGCGGCGCACGTGCGACGCAGGTGAACCTGACCGTCTCTCCTCTTGCGTCGCACCCGGGCTGGCGGGTGATGACGATCTCCGAGGTCGGGCAGGGGGAGATGGCCGAGCTTCCCGGCGAGGAAACCACGCTTCGCGCACCGGCGATCCTCGCGCACGAGATCAAGAATCCGCTCGCTGCGATCCGCGGTGCCGGCCAACTGGTCGCGCGCAAGCTGGAAGAGAAGGACCGGCCGCTCGCCGCGATGATCTCGGACGAAGTCGACCGCATCGCTCGCTTGGTCGACCGCATGCAACGCCTGGGAAGCGAGCGTGCCGATCCGGTGGCACCGGTCAATCTTCACGTCGCGGTACGCAGCGCGATCGCAACGGTGCGCACGGCGGGCGACAGCGACGTGGAATTGGTCGAGGAGTTCGATCCCTCGCTGCCGCCGGTGCTCGCCAGTCGCGACGCGCTGGAGCAGGTGCTGATCAACCTGATATCGAACGCTCGCGACGCCTGCGCCGGTGCAGCTTCGCCGCGCGTCACCATTCGCACGCGTTTCGCCAGCGGGCTCGTCTCCAACCTGAAGCTGGGGCGGGCGGTGCGCCTGCCGATCGAAATCACCGTCAGCGACAACGGTCCGGGAATCGAGCCAGCATTGTGCGATCACGTGTTCGAGCCGTTCGTGACGTCGAAGGCGAGCGGGCAGGGGCTCGGCCTCGCCCTCGTGCGCAAGCTGGTCCGCGATATGGACGGGCGGATCGGACATCAGCGCGACGAGCGCGCGGGCCTGACACATTTCCGCATCCATTTGCCGCTGGCGAAGAACGAAGGGGAACAGGCATGAGCGGCAAGATCCTGCTGGTCGAGGACGACGCTTCGATCGCCACCGTCATTCGATCGGCACTGGAAGACGAAGGTTTCGCGGTCGATCGCTGCGACAGTATCGCGGCACGCGACAGGCTGCTCGCTTCGGGCAAGTACGACGTGATGCTGACCGATGTCATGCTTGCCGATGGTGACGGCATTGCGACGATCGATAGCGTCCGCGCTGCGTGCCCTTCCATGCCGCTGATCGTGCTGTCGGCACAGAATACGCTCGATACGGCCGTGCGTGCGAGCGATACCGGCGCGTTCGAGTACTTCCCCAAACCGTTCGATCTGGAGGATCTGGTGCGCGCGGTGGCGCAGGCTGCCGGTTCGGGCGCGCAGCGCGGAGAGGAAGCGAAAGTGGGCGACGGCCTGCCTCTCGTCGGCCGTAGTCAGGCCATGCAGGCCGTGTACCGCATGATAACCCGTGTCCTGCGCAACGATCTGACGGTGCTGATTTTGGGCGAATCCGGGACCGGCAAGGAGCTGGTGGCGGAGGCGATCCATCAGCTTGGCCATCGCAAATCCGGGCCGTTCGTAGCAGTCAACGCAGCGGCAATCCCGTCGGACCTGATCGAAAGCGAGCTGTTCGGTCATGAAAAGGGGGCCTTCACCGGCGCTATCGCCCAGGCGATCGGCAAGTTCGAACAGGCCAACGGGGGTACGCTGTTCCTCGACGAGATCGGGGACATGCCCATGGAGGCGCAGACGCGGTTGCTTCGCGCGCTGCAGTCCGGGCGCATCCGGCGCGTCGGCGGGCGGCAGGAGATCGGGGTGGACGTGCGTATCGTCGCCGCCACGAACCGCGATCTCAAGCCGATGATCGCCAGCGGCAGGTTCCGCGAGGATCTGTTCTATCGCCTCAACGTCGTGCCGGTCCAGTTGCCGCCGCTGCGCGACCGTGCGGAGGATATCGAGGCGCTGGCCAAGCATTTCCTCGGCCATGCCGCGCGGGAGGGCCTGCCCGAACGCCGGATCGACCGTGCCGCTATCGCGCTGCTCGAACAGCAGCCCTGGCGCGGCAACGTGCGCGAACTGCGGAACGCGATCTATCGCCTGTCGCTGATGGCGCGCGACGAGGTCATCGACGCCCAGACTGTCACGGCGGTCCTGGGCGAGGACTCGGCGTATCCGGCTCGGCCGGACAATGACGACAGCCTGCGCAGTGCGCTGGAAGGTTGGATCGCCGGTACCGCGCCGGCGCCGGGCACGGTCTATCACCGCGCACTTGCCGCGTTCGAACGGCCGCTGTTCGAACACGCGCTGGCGCAGACCGGTGGCAATCAGTTGCGAGCCGCGAAGCTCCTGGGCATCAACCGGAACACGCTGCGCAAGAAGCTTTCGGATTTGGCGATCCAGGCGGAGAGCTTTGTTCGCATTGCATGACCGTTCGTCGGCACCAACTTTCGTCTGGGCGAAATTGAGCTTGCAAAACTGCAACAGGAGCGTTGTAAGCCTGCAACTGTGGCAGCACCGACACTCCCGTTGACCAGGCGAGCGCCGCGATTATGGCGCCGCGTCGTGGTCGCTTCGCGCCGGTCGAATTTCTTCCTCCTGCTCGAGATTGCTGCCGCACTCGCGCTGGCGGCCATGGTGGCGACGACCTGGGTTACATTCGAAAGCGCGCCGCCGGATGGCCAACTCGTGCCTGCGGGTCAAGTAGCGAGCTTGCTGATCGGCACGCTGCTGCCTGCGATGGCGCTGGTCGTGCTCTTCGGCCGACGGCTCGCGCTCCGCCGCGCGGCTGGAAGTACGGCCCGGCTTCATGTGCGTCTCGTGTTCTTCTTCTCGCTTGTCGCGGCAATCCCGACGTTGCTGGTCGCAGCATTTGCGGCGGTGCTGTTTCAGTCGGGCGTAGACTTCTGGTTTTCCGACGATTCACGCGGCTTGATGCGCAACGCCAACGAGCTCGCACAGGGCTATTACGAGCAGAATCAGCTCGAGGTCGCCAACCAGACCATAGCCATGGCTGCAGACCTGCGATTCTATCTCCAGCGTGGCTCTCTTACCGACGGTGGGTTCGAAGATTATTATCGCTATCAGGCGGAGGGGAGGGGGATCAACGAATCGGCCATTCTCCAACGCGTGGCAGACGGAAGCTTGCGCACCGCGGCGCTGCTCGGCTTGGTCAGTGACAACGATCCGACCGAGCTTGATCCCGCATTGTTCGACCGGGTGGCGGGCGACGAACAGGTTGTCGTGCAGGGCAGCTCGGAGCGCATCGAGGGCGTCGCGGCGATCGATGAGGAAAGCGGAATATTCCTCTATAACGCGCGAAATTCGCAAGCGTTCGCCTTCGATCTGTGGGACCGCGCCAACGCGATTTCCACCAAATACGACCTGCTCACGCAGCGTGCTCGGGCCTTGCAGCTGCGTTTCAATCTGGCGCTGTTCTTCGTGTCGCTCGCGCTGCTTGCGCTTTCGGTGTGGTTCGCCCTGCGCTTTGCAGACCGGCAGGTCGAGCCGCTCACCGACCTCGTCGGCGCGGCGCGTCAGGTTGGCGCGGGCAACTTCGCGCTACGCGTAGAGGGGCGAACCGGGCCCGACGAGATCGGCCTACTCAACCGCGCGTTCAATCGGATGACGGCGCAGATCGAGAAGCAGACGGACGCTCTCGTCAGCGCCAACCGCCAGTTGGAAAACCGCCGTGCGTTCATGGAAACCGTGCTCGAATCGGTCACCGCAGGGGTGATCTCGGTCGATCAGGATGGGCAGGTCCTGCTGATGAACAGCTCGGCGCAGGCGTTGCTGATCGAAGAATCGTCGCCGCCGCCCATCGGGCTCACGCTCGAACAGCTCAGCCCGCAGATCTCGACACTCGTGCTCGGGGGCGTTGATCGGGGGATCGTAAACCAGACCGTCGGCGGAGAGCTGCTGACGCTGGCGGTCAAGGTCGCCGACTTCTCCGAAGGCAAGGTGATCACGTTCGAGGATATCACGCGCCAGCTCCTCGACCAGCGGCAGGCAGCCTGGTCGGATGTGGCGCGGCGGATCGCGCATGAGATCAAGAATCCCCTCACGCCTATCCAGCTCGCCACCGAGCGTCTCAAGCGCCGCTATCGCAAGCAGATCGACAGCGACGGCGAGCTGTTTGACGAGCTGACCAGCACCATCGTGCGTCAGGTGGGCGCCCTGCGGAAAATGGTCGACGAATTCTCATCCTTCGCGCGCCTTCCCAAGCCGGTCTTCCGCAAGGAAGACGCGCTCGATCTCGTCCGGCAGGCGCTTTTCCTGCAGGAAGTCGCCCATCCCGAGATCGACTTCCGTTTCAGCTACGAAGGCGACGGCCCGATCCCGCTCGCGTGTGATCGGCACCAGGTCGGTCAGGCGCTTACCAATGTTCTCAAGAATGCCGTCGAGGCTGTGGACGCACGCGTGCGCGAGGCAGAGCCGGATTTCCGCGGACAGATCGCGGTCGCCGTCATCCCTGGCGAAGACGATGTGACGGTTACGGTCGAGGACAACGGCGTCGGCCTGCCGCAGGATCGCGATCGCATCGTCGAACCCTACGTGACGACCCGCGAAAAGGGCACGGGGCTCGGCCTCGCCATCGTCAACAAGATCGTCGAGGAACACGGGGGGGAAATGATCTTCGCAACCGCCGAGGGTGGGGGCACTCGCGTAACACTGCGGTTTACGCGCGAACCTGCGGTGCAAGGGAGCGAAGCCGCAGAATGATGCATGACAAGGAGTTCGCCCTATGGCCCTAGACATCCTCGTCGTCGACGATGAACGCGATATTCGCGAGCTCGTCTCCGGCGTCCTGTGCGACGAGGGCTACGAATGCCGCACGGCAGGTGACAGCAACGGAGCGCTCGCCGCGATCGACGAGCGCCGTCCGAGCCTGGTGCTGCTCGACGTATGGCTCCACGGCAGCCCGATGGACGGGCTCGAAGTGCTCGATGAGATCAAGAAGCGCGAACCCGAGCTGCCGGTGATCATCTTCTCCGGCCACGGCAATATCGACACTGCGGTGTCGGCGGTCGGCCGCGGGGCGATGGATTTTATCGAGAAGCCCTTCGAAGCCGAGCGCCTGCTCCATCTCGTCGGCCGTGCGACCGAGACCGAGCGGCTGCGGCGGGAGAACACCCGTCTGCGGCAGGGTTTCTCGCATGGAGAGGAATTCACCGGTAATTCGCCGGCCATCAACCAGGTTCGTGCGACGCTGAAGCGGGTCGCTAATACGGGAAGCCGCGTGCTCATCAGCGGGCCTGCGGGGGCGGGCAAGGAAGTCGCGGCGCGGCTGCTGCATAGCTGGAGCGCGCGTGCGGATTCCGCCTTCGTCATCGTCAATTCGGCGCGGATCACGCCCGAACGATTCGAGCAGGAACTGTTCGGCGAGGAGGCCGACGGTCAGCTCGTCCGCCCCGGTCTCCTCGAGCTTGCCGACGGCGGAACGCTCTACCTCGACGAAGTGGCGGACATGCCGCTTTCGACCCAGGCGCGAATCCTGCGCGTGCTGACCGAACAATCCTTCGTCCGTGTGGGCGGCAACCGGCAGATCGGCGTTGACGTGCGGGTCGTCTCTTCGACCTCGCGCGATCTGACCGAGGAGATGGAGAACAAGCGCTTTCGCGAGGACCTGTTCTACCGCCTCAACGTGGTGCCCGTCGCCATTCCTTCGCTCGCCGAGCGCCGCGACGACATTCCGGCGCTCGCGCAGCATTTCTTTGCGCGCTACGCCGCCGAGCAGGGCGTACCCGCTCCCGACATTTCGGAGGAGGCGATGGCTGCGCTGCAGGCTTACGATTGGCCCGGCAACGTCCGCCAGTTGAGGAATGTGGTCGAGCGGACAGTGATTCTCTCCCCGCGCGAGAACCTGGAAGTGATCGAGGCCGAGATGCTGCCGAGCGAGGTTACGGGCGGCAAGCTGGGGGGCGCAAATGGCCTTTCCACGCTGATGGGGGTCCCCCTGCGTGAGGCGCGCGAAACGTTCGAGCGCGAGTATCTGAGCATCCAGATCCGGCGTTTTTCGGGCAATATTTCGAAGACGGCGAGCTTCATCGGGATGGAACGCTCGGCACTGCACCGCAAACTGAAGCTGCTCGGAATGGGCGAGCGGCATGCATCGGATCGGAAGGTTTGAACGGCATCGGATTGCAGCACACACAATAACGATTTGCTCGCGGGCACCAATCGCGGCATAATCGGTTATCTAATGCGGCGGCGGCTTTCGGGCCGTGGCCAGAATGCGGACCGCAAGGGCGGCCGCCAAGAAGAAGGAAGCAGCCATGCCTACCGGACAGACGCTTTCCGCGCGTCCCCGATCCAAGCCTGAGTCAAAGCCGGCCGAAGAAGCGAAGCAGCAGGGCCGTCAGGCAAATCTGCAGGACGCGTTTCTGAACATTCTGCGCAAGAACAAGACGCCGGTGACCATGTTCCTGGTGAAGGGCGTCAAGCTGCAGGGCATCGTCACCTGGTTCGACAACTTCTCGATCCTGCTTCGTCGTGACGGCCAGTCACAGCTGGTCTACAAGCACGCGATCTCGACGATCATGCCCGCGCAGCCGATGGACGCCTCGCAGTTTGCGAGCCAGGATTCGAGCAAGAAGCAGCGCTTGCTGCAGGACGTATTCCTTTCGCGCGTGCGCGATGCGGAAGCGCAAGTAACGATGTTCCTCGTCAACGGCGTCATGCTGCAGGGCGCGATTGCGGCTTACGATCTTTTTTGCATGCTGCTGGAGCGCGACGGATACGTCCAGCTCGCCTACAAGCATGCCATCTCGACGATCCAGCCCGCAACGCCCGTCGATCTGACCGACGATGACGACTTCGAAGGCGAGGACGACTGAGCTTCGACGACAACCTTCTCGGTGAGGTTTCGCGCGGCGCGCGGGCGCTGGTCGTGTGTCCGGATATTCGCGGGCAGCACCACGATCTCGAGGCCGAGGCACGTCTTGCCGAAGCAAGCGGGCTTGCGCTCGCTATCGGGATTGTGGTGGCCGAAGCCTTCGTGCTGCCTGTGCGCCAGGTGCGACCGGGCACGCTCTTCGGTGCGGGTCAGGTCGAGAATATCGCGGTCGCCTGTGAGCAGAACGAGGCCGAGCTGGTCGTGGTCGATGGCGCGCTGTCGCCAATCCAGCAGCGCAACCTGGAAGAGGCGCTGAAGCGTAAAGTGATCGACCGCACCGGTCTGATCCTCGAGATATTCGGCGAACGTGCTGCGACTGCCGAAGGCCGTTTGCAAGTCGAACTCGCGCATCTCGATTACCAGCAGAGCCGTCTCGTCCGGTCGTGGACCCACCTCGAGCGCCAGCGCGGCGGCTTCGGGTTCCTCGGAGGCCCGGGCGAGACGCAGATCGAGGCCGACCGGCGGATGATCCGCCAGCGCATGGGGCGGCTGCGCAAGGAACTGGAGCAAGTACGCAAGACGCGTACGCTGCACCGTGAGAGACGCGGCAGGGCACCCTGGCCGGTGATTGCATTGGTTGGTTACACTAACGCCGGGAAATCTACGCTTTTCAATCGTCTAACGGGCGAATCTGTCATGGCGGAAGATCTCCTTTTTGCCACTCTCGATCCGACGATGCGCGCCATCCGCCTGCCGGGCGTGGAGAAGGCGATCCTGTCCGACACCGTCGGCTTCATCTCCGATCTTCCGACCCAGCTCGTCGCGGCCTTTCGTGCCACTCTGGAGGAAGTCACGGGTGCCGACGTGATCGTCCACGTGCGCGACATGGCGAACCCTTCGGCCGGTGCTCAGAAGACGCAGGTCCTTCAGGTGCTCGCCGACCTGGGCGTCGTCGAGGGGGAGGGGGGCGAAAGCACCATTCCCATCGTCGAAGCCTGGAACAAGATCGACCTGCTGCCTGAGGAGCCGTTCGAGGAACTGCTTGCGGTCGCGGACGGTGAGCCGAATATCGTCCCGATCTCTGCTGAAACGGGCGAGGGTGTGGAAGAGCTACTCACTCGGCTCGACGCCCTGCTGACGGCGGGTGCGAAAGTGCACGAGATCGTGCTGCCGGCGGGTGAGGGGCAGAAGATCGCCTGGCTCCACGCACACGGGCAAGTGCTTGGCGACCGCGCGGAGGAGGGCGAGGGCGGCCCCGTCCATCGGCTCCAGGTGCGCCTGACACCGAAGGAATTCGGGCGCTTTGCCAGCCTGCGCTAACGCTCGCTTCGTTTGACCTGCTGCCAAAGCGCCTCTTGCTCGTCGAGCGAGAGATCCGGAAATGCGCCGGCCGCCAGAGCTTCCATGGCACGGAAGCGGCGTTCGAACTTGTCGTTGGCGGCGCGCAGCGCTTCCTCGGCTGGAACGCCGTAAGCGCGCACGAGGTTGACCGCGGCAAACAGCAGATCGCCCGCTTCGGCGGCTTGCTCGTCGGGAGCAGCGTCGGCGAGTTCCTCCATCTCCTCGATTACTTTCGCGCGAGGCCCGCCCGGATCGGGCCAGTCGAAGCCGGCGCGCGCGGCACGCTTCTGGAGTTTCTCTGCACGCATGAGCGCGGGAAGCGCAGCCGCGACGCCGTCGAGCGCGCTTTCTGCGCCCTTGGCCGCGCGTTCCTGCGCCTTGAGCGCTTCCCAGCGTTCCTCGCGCATTCCGCCGGGCATGTCGGTATCGCCGAAGATATGCGGATGGCGAGCCTCGAGCTTGTCGGCGATGGATCGCGCGACGTCGTCGAACTCGAAATGGCCGGCTTCCTCGGCGATCCGTGCCTGGAACACGACCTGGAATAGCAGATCGCCGAGTTCATCGCGGATGTCGGCCACGTCGCCGCGTGCGACGGCGTCGGCCACCTCGTACGCTTCTTCGATGGTGTGCGGCACGATCGTCTCAAAGCGCTGCGCGCGGTCCCACTCACAGCCATGCTCGGGGTCGCGGAGGGTCGCCATGATCTGGAGGAGGCGGGTCAGTTGGTCAGTCATACTGGAATGATAATATATATTATGTAAAATAAAGGACGGCGGAGCCAGGCGCCCTATCCGCCGATCAGCGAGAACAGGAATGCGACCCCGACAAAGATCACGATCCACAACAACGCCATGCGCACGCTCTTCTTCCAGTCCAACCGGAAGGACGCGTACGCAGCGACCGCGACCACGAGCCATCCGATCAACGAGACCATCTGAAGCGCAGCGAGATCTGTCATAGCGCGACCTCCATGCCGTCGTAGCCGACCGAGACGCCTTTCGGCACTTCTTCAGACAAAGCCCGGTAATCCATACTCTTGTCGAGATGCGTCAGGACGGTCTGGCGCGCGTTGCAGCGCTCAGCAAGTTCGAGCGCCATCGCAAGATGTGCGTGCGTCGGATGCGGCTCGCGGCGCAGGCAATCGGTGACGAGCAGATCGACATTCATAAAGGTATCGACCATCTCGCTGCGTATTTCGCTGAAATCCGTCGCATAAGCTACGGATTTTCCGTCGATTTCAAAGCGGAAACCTGTCGATTGCGCTGGCCCGTGGGGCATCTGGCACCATGCGATCGAGAAGCCGGCGCACAGTCTCAGCCGATCGAGCGCTTCCAACGACACGATCGTAGGATAGCCGTGCTGCCCGGCAAAGACGTAGTCGAACCTCCGCCGCAGCCGGTCGGCCGTCGTGGCGGCGGCGTAGCCCGGAATGGGGCCGCCGCGTCCATAGCGAAGCACCCGCAGATCATCGATGCCGTGGCAATGATCGGCATGATCGTGGGTCCAGAACACGGCGTCGATCGCATCGACCTGGTTCGCGAGAAGCTGCTGGCGGAGGTCGGTCGAGGTGTCGACCAGGATCCGGCGGCCTTCATCGCTCTCGAGCAGTATCGACACACGCGTGCGCCGGTTCTTCGGCTCATTTGGATCGCAGTCGCCCCAGTCGTCGCCGATCCGCGGAACGCCGGTGGACGTGCCGGAGCCGAGCAGGATGCACTTCACGCGCTAGCCTTCGAAAAGAGGCGATAGAAGTTGCGTGTGGTCGTCTCTGCAAGCTGCTCCATCGGCTCGTCGCGCAGGTCGGCGACGAACTGCGCCGTGTCGCGCACGAACGCCGGCTCGCACTTCTTGCCGCGATGAGGCACGGGCGCGAGGAACGGACTGTCGGTTTCGATCAGCAGGCGGTCGGCCGGCAATTCGGTCGCGATTTCCTGCAGTTCGGACGCGTTCTTGAAAGTCACTATGCCTGAAAGAGAAATAGTCAGGCCGAGATCCAGAACCTTGCGCGCGAACTCTGCCGAAGCGGTGAAACAGTGGATCAGCGCCGGAAAAGCGCCCTTCTCCATTTCGTCGGCGAGGATCGCGGCGGTATCGTCCTCTGCGTCGCGCGTGTGGATAATCACCGGCAAGCCGGTTTCCCGCGCGACGCCGATGTGTGTGCGAAAGAGCGCCTGCTGCACGACGCGGTCCGACTTGTCGTAATAATAGTCGAGCCCGGTCTCGCCTATTCCGATCACACGCGGATTTTTCGTTGCTGCAAGCAATTCCGCGGCGCCAAGATCCTCGTGCGCATCGGCTTCGTGCGGATGGATGCCGACGCTCGCCCAGACGTCGCTCTCGCGTTCCGCGGTGCCGACCACCCTCTCCCACTCACTGCGGCGGGTGGAGATGTTGAGAAAGCCCACTACCCCGGCTGCTCGGGCACGCGCGAGCACGTCGGGCTGGTTTTCGGCCAGTCCTTCGTATTCGAGATGGCAGTGGCTGTCGATCAGCATCAGGCGGTCTCGTTCTCGGGCAACTCGAGGCGCGGGAACACGCCGACCGGTTTGTCGAGAGCGAACCCGCGATCAACGAGCGCTTCGAACCAGCTGTCGTTCCCGATCGCGGCGTAGTCGCGTGCGTCCCGGGCGACGCCCATTTGGTCTAGCAAGGCGTCGGCAGCGCTGGGCACCACGGGTCGCACCGCTATCGCCAGATCGTGCACGCAGCGGAAGAGCGTCATCAGCACCGCTGCCATCCGCGCGGGATTAGTCTTGCGCAGCGTCCAGGGGGCCTGCTCGTCCACATACTGATTGCAGGCAAAGACCGCCCGCATCCAAGCCTCCAGCCCGACCGAGAAGTTGAGCCGCTCGAACTCACGGGGCAGATCCTCGGAACAGGCCGTCCGTACCGTCTCGATCAACGCCAGGTCCGCTGCGTCCAACTCGCACGTGGCAAGCTTGCCATCCATATTCTTGTGAATCATGGACAAAGTACGTTGAGCCAGATTGCCGAAACTGTTTGCGAGTTCGGCATTTGCGCGGGTCACGATCGCTTCGGGCGAATAGCTGCCGTCTTGCCCGAACGCGATCTCGCGCAGGAAGAAATAGCGCAGCGGGTCGACCCCGAAACGCTCCGCCAGTTCGAGCGGATCGGTGACGTTGCCAAGCGATTTCGATTCTTTCTGGCCCCGGTTGAGCAGGAAGCCGTGCCCGAAAACCTTCCTTGGCAGCGGCAGATCCGCACTCATCAGGAAGGCCGGCCAGTAAACCGTGTGAAAGCGGACGATGTCCTTCCCGATTAGATGCAGATCGGCGGGCCAGAATTTGCGCCAAAGCTCGGTGTCGTGGGGATAGCCGAGGCCGGTGATGTAGTTGGTCAGGGCATCGACCCAGACATACATCACGTGCTCGTCGCTGCCCGGCACCGGCACGCCCCAATCGAAGCTCGTACGGCTGACCGAAAGATCCTTGAGACCACCCGAGACGAAGGCGATCATCTCGTTGCGGCGGCTCTCCGGTTCGACGAAGCCCGGCGTCCGCAGCAGTTCCAGCAGCGGTTCCTGGTACTTGGACAGTCTGAAGAACCAGCTTTCCTCGACCGTCCATTCCACCGGCGTACCCTGCGGCGAGAGCCTCTCTCCGCCCTCGCCCTCGACCAGTTCTTTTTCATCGTAGTAGGCCTCGTCGCGGACGGAATACCAGCCTTCGTATCGGTCGAGATAGAGGTCGCCGTTCGCCTCCATCGCCCGCCAGATTGCCTGACTGGCGCGGTGGTGATCTTCTTCCACGGTGCGGATAAAGCGATCGTAGGAGATGTTAAGCACGTCCGCCATATCTTTGAAATAGCCAGCCATTTCGTCGGCGAGTTCGCGAGCGGTCCTGCCCTGCTCGGCCGCCTTGCGCGCCATCTTGAGGCCGTGCTCGTCGGTTCCGGTCTGGAAGCGAACTTCGCGCCCCAGGGCCCGCTGGAACCGGGCGACGACATCCGCCGCAACGGCTTCGTACGCATGGCCGATGTGCGGTCGGCCGTTGGGATAATTGATTGCGGTGGTAATGTAGAAAGGATCAGGCATCGGCGCGCTCGCTAGCGGGCGCGGCGGAGGCGAGCAAGGTGCCGATCTCCATTACCAGCAGACCCGGATCGAAATTGTAGGTTGGAGCCTCCCCGGCGAGGCGGACGAGCGCGGCATGCGCGTCGACCAGATTCGACCAATCGACTCTGCTCTCGCCGGCCATTTGGCCAGCGAGCACCGAGCGGGCCAGATCGAGGATCGCGGCCATTCTCTCGCGGTCCGGACGCGCCCCGATCGCCTCCGCGAGCTGTCCGCGCAGTTCGAAGCTCTGGTCGCCCTCCCGGACGATCCGCGTCATCAGCGCATCGAGCGGAGCCAGGTCACGCTCCACGAAATCGAGCGCCGCCCCTGGAGAGCCGCTGGCGGCGCGCACGGCGGCTTCGCGCGTCTTGACGTCGATGTCGGGCGCTTGCTCTGCAAGCCAGCCCGCCAGATCGGCCTCAGCGAGCGCTGGAAACCGCACTACGCGACAGCGCGAGCGGATCGTCGGCAGGAGCTTGGCCGGCCTGTGTGCGACGAGCAAGAAGAAGGTGCCCGCCGGGGGTTCCTCCAGGCTCTTGAGCAGCGCATTGGACGCGCTCTTCTCAAGATCATCCGCGGGATCGATGATGACGGCCCGCCGCGATCCCAACGTAGGCCGGGTGGTTAATCGCTGCTGCATCGCGCGGATCTGTGCGACGGTGATGTTGCGCTTGACCTCGTAGGGCTTGCCTTCCTCGCGCTTGCGCTCCTCCTTCTCGTCCTTCGGCAGGCGCGTGAGGATATGGACGTCGGGATGCGGGCCTTGGGGCTGGGGAACGCCCGGTTCGGCGCAAAGCTCGCGCGCGGCTGCCTCGGCGAAACCCATCTTGCCGAGGCCACGTCTGCCCGCAAGGAGCCAGGCGTGATGCATGCGCTCACCCCGCAGGGCGTCGCGCCATTGCCGCCAGGGTTCATCGTGACCGAGCATCATCGTCACGCAGCCTTTCGCAAAAGCGGCTCGACCATCTTGAGGACGCGCGCATGGACTTCTTGGGGCGTTCCCGCGCCCTCCACCACGGCAAAAGCGGCAGGATCGGCATCCGCAAAACGGCGGAAGGCCTCCGCCACCTCCGCATGATAAGCGGCATCCCGCCCGCCGATCGCGTCCGACCGTCCGGCGTCGCGCGCAGCAAGGCGAGTCGCTGCGACATCGGGCGCGACGTTGATCAATACGGCGAGGTCCGGATGCAATCCACCGCTGCCGATGTCGTGCAACGCGCGTACGGCATCGTCGCCGAGCCCGCCGGCGCTGCCCTGATAGGCTCTGCTCGAATCCACGAAGCGGTCGCACACGACCCATCGGCCCTCCTCGAGTGCAGGGCGGATGCGGCGTGCGACGTGATCCGCACGCGCCGCGGCGAACAGTAGTGCTTCCGCGCGTGCGCCCCATCCCTCCCCCGGCGGGTCCAACAAGAGTCCGCGAATAGCCTCCGCGCCGGGTGTGCCGCCCGGCTCGCGCGTCAACTCAACGTCGATACCGCGCGCGGCCAATGTGTCGGCGAGCATCTTCGCCTGGGTGGACTTGCCGGTCCCCTCGCCGCCCTCGAACGCAATGAAACGGCCGCGGGTCATCGAAACAGGCCTACGACGCCGTTCACCAGCCGCTGCCAGGTGTTCGCCTGCGGGACGGCCTCTCCCGTCAGCAGTGGCACCCGCGACGGCGGCGCGCCTTCGACCGCAATTTCCAGCTCGGCCACGCGCTCGCCCTCTTCCAGTGGTGCTTCGAGCGGACCTTCATAGCGGATCGTCAGGCGCGGTGTGGCCTTCACCCCTTCGGGAAAGGTCGCGTGGATGGACCCAGCCGCGACCAGTGGAACTGTGCTGCGGGCCCCTTCCTGCACCAGGGCTTCGCCGACATAACCGCCGCGCGCGTAGAGCTTGCGGGTGTCGAAAGCGTCGAATCCCCATTCCATCATCGCGACCGAGGCATCGTTGCGGTCGCGCGGGGTCGGTGCGGTTGCCGCGACCATTATCAGCCGCCGGCCATCCCGTTCGGCGCTGCCGAGGAAGCCGTAGCCCGCCTGATTGGTGAAGCCGGTCTTGATTCCGTCTGCACCTTTGACCCGGCCGGTGATCGGGTCGTGGTTCGCCTGCGCGATCCCGCGATACGTCATGCCCTCCCGCCCGAAATAGAAGCGATAGAGGTCGGGATGACGAGTGATCATCTCGCGCGCGAGAACGGCCAGGTCGTTGGCGGTCGTGAAGGTCCGCCCCTCGTCCATCCAGCCATTGGGCGTGCCAAAGTGGCTGTCGGTCATCCCGATCTCGCGCGCCTTGGCGTTCATCATCGCGACCCAGTTGTCGACCGACCCTGCCGCGCCTTCGGCAAGCACCACCGCTGCATCGTTCGCCGAGACGCTCGTGATGCCGAGCAGCAGAGTTTCGACCGTGACGGGTTCGCTCCTGTCCAGGAACATGCGCGATCCCTTACCGTACCATTCGCGGTAGGCGTTCTCGCTCATCATGTAAGACTGGCCGGGCGAGAGTTTGCCGCCGTCGATCAGCTCGAAGGCGAGAAACGCCGTCATCACCTTGGTGATCGAGGCGGGCATGAAACGGCGCTCGGCCTCGCGCGAAAACAGCACCTGGCCGGAGGAGAGGTCGACGAGCAGCGCGATCGGCGCGCCGGGGAACGGCTGCACCGTCCCCGGCTCGGGATCGGCGCTACCCGCTGCACTGGCAAGCGCCAGCACGGGAAGCACGGCGAAATATCGAAGAAGACCGGTCAATTGCGCTCCCGCCGCCGGCGGGAAGCCGGCGGATCAACCTGCTGTGGACACTCTCGCGTCGCTATAACCGGCAGCGCGTACCTTGGCGAGCGCGGCTTCGGCCTGTCCACGGGTCGTATAGGGCCCCATGCGGACACGGTAGAACCGCCCGGCCTTGGAGACGAACCCGCCCAGCGCGCCGGCCGCGCGATCGGCGTTTTCCTTCCTCGAGAAGGCGGCGGCCTGGACTACGAAGCGACCGGCAGGTGTTGCCGGTTGCGCGGCGATCGCCTCGTTCAGAGGCGGAAGCGGATGAGCGGTCGCCCCGGACTGCGCCACCGGAGCCGCCACGGGTTCGGTGAGCCTCGATGCAGCAGACTCGCTCACCACCTGAACGCCCGAAGGAACGGGCGGTTTGTGCCCATCGGCAAGACTGGCCGACCCTTCCTTCGGCAGATTGCGGCGCAGGACCCCGAGCAGTGTCTCCGGCGTATCCATGCGCAGCGGCGCGGTGCGGCCGGCGCGAAGGTCGGCCCGCTGCACTTCCGGCGGATTCACCCGGCGGACCCGCACCGGTGCGCCTTCGCTCGCCCCCAACTGCGTAAGCGCGTCGGGCGATAACGCGACCAGCCTTTTGGTCGACATCGGCCCACGCCGTTCGACCCGCGCGAGGATAGTCCGCCCGGTTTCAAGCGAGGTGACTTCGACGTAGCTCGGCAGCGGAAGGGTCTTGTGCGCCGCGGTCACGCCCGCGCCGGCATCGTCGGCGGCAAGATAGCCGACCTCATCGTAGTTCATCACGTCGGTCGGAACGTATTCGACCCCATCGATGGTGAACGGATCGCCGAGCACCATGGGATAATCGGCCGCCGGTCCGGTCGGCTGCGCCGCGAGCGGCGATCCCGCTTCAGCAGCAGGACGATCGCCTCCGCCCGCCGAGCCGCACCCCGCCAGCACAGCGCTCAGCGCGAGCGCGGCGGCTCCACGAAACAGATCATCGGGCAATCTCATCTGCAAGCAATCCCACACTCATCGCGTAGTAGTTCGAGCAGTTGTATTCGAGGATAACCCTATAATTTGCCGTTAAGAGCCAGGCCGGAGTCCCTGGCCCATCGGGCTGAAAGAGCGAGGCCATCACGCTGTCGTCCAGCGGGCGCTGCGGCTGAACGCCAAGCGCCCGCCACTCGCCCACGGTCCGCCACTGGCTATGCCGTTCATGCACGCGCGGGCACACGGGCGAGGCGACCTTGCTGCGCACGGCGGACCAGTTGAACCCGCTCGGCACCGACGCGCGCACGCCCCAGGGCTGCCCGGCCCGCCAGCCTGCATCGCGGAAATAGTTGGCAATCGACGCGAGCGTATCGGCGCTGTTGTTGAAGATGTTCGCCCGTCCGTCGCCGTCGCCGTCGGCAGCCAGGCGCAGATAGACGCTCGGCAGGAACTGCGGATTGCCGAACGCGCCGGCCCAGCTTCCCCGGAGCTGCGAGCGAGGATAGCCCTTGTCGGCGACCTTGAGCAGGTCGATGAACTCGCCCGCGAACAGCTCCCGGCGGCGTCCTTCCCAGGCAAGGGTGGCAAGCGCCTGGGCGAGGTCGAAGCTTCCGGTAACCGCGCCATAGGCGGTTTCATGTCCCCAGATAGCGACCAGGACCTCGCCGGGCACGCCATACTCGCGCTCTATCGCCCGGATTGTGCCGAGCGAGGAGGAATAGGCGCGCCGGCCGCCATTGATACGGGCCGCGTCAACGTGACTATCGATGTAGGAGGATAGCGGAGGGTACCCGCTACCGCTCGACGACGATCCCGGCTGCCCGCGATCGAGTTCGATTACGCGGTGATTGGGCTGAAGCCCCTGGGTCATGCGCGCGATCGTCGCTTCGCTGACGCCTTCCGCCCGCGCCTGCGCCGCCAACTGCTGCAGATAAGTGTCGAAAGGCATGTCCTGCGCTGTGGCAGGAACCGCAGGTGTGAATACCGCGGCGGAGAGGGCGAGATTCAGAAAGGCGCGCTTGATCATGCGAACGTTGTGGCAGAGCCCAGTTTAACCGCAAATGATTTTCGATGTTTACGATGTCGCGAAGGCCGAACCGCCTCGCCGATGATGACAAGCGCCCGCGTAGGCGCTAGCGGGCGCAATCAGCGGACAGGTGGCCGAGTGGTTTAAGGCAGCGGTCTTGAAAACCGCCGTGGGTTAACGCCCACCGTGGGTTCGAATCCCACCCTGTCCGCCACCTTCAGCCTGAAATGCGGTGGAGGGTCCGCCCGATTGGCCTTAGAGGGTCTGTGCTCGCTGCGCGTGTGCAGCAGATGATCTTCGCGCACGCCGCCCGTCCGGTTCGCCTCGCAGCGGTCGCCATCGTGATCCTGCGGGTCATCGTCGATCTCGAATTCCATCGCACCTCTCCTTCGATGGAGAAACGCGTGGCCAGCCAAGCGGAAGCGGCCCCGTCGACAGAGCGCCCCGTTTTCTCGCCGAACCGCTGTCAGGCGGTTATCGCGTGGCGCCGGAGCGCTTCGTAGTCGGCCCGACAAGCCTCCGCAGTCCATCGTGGCGATCGTTTCCGCCGCCATCGGATGCGGCTCCCCCGTCGCTTTGAGGAATGCTCCGTAGAACGGTTCGTCCGAGACGGCGCAATCGGCTCGCGAGGAGAAGCTGCGCATCATCGCGGTCGAGATGTTGCGCGGGCCGGACCACATGGCGATGCGGATCGTCACGGCCGCGCCCTCCCGCGACATCCCGCGCGAGGCGATCGAGATATGGATCGCCTTCGCGCCGCGCCACAGGCGGTCGAGATGCCGGTCGAGGAAAGCAAGGTGGCCGCGATGCAGCCTGATGCCTTCCCACACGCCATCGCCGAGCATGAAACCGCTGTCGAACACGCTGACTTTCGCTTCGGCACGCGGGAAATGCTCGCCGTTCACGTCGATCAGAATAGTCTCGTTTCGCCCATCCGGAACGTAGTGGTGCGTGCCCGCGTCATTCGCTCAGTGCCCTCTCTGGACGATGTCGTCCATCATCTCGCGCAGCTTCGGATCCCATTCGGCGCGCAATTCCCTGATCTTGGCGAGCAGGGGTTCGTTCTCGTAGGCGGGAATATCGAGCCGGTAGAGGTCCGCGACTTCACGCATCGAAGTGCGGTCCATTTCCTCGAACGCATCCGCCATCGCGCGGGCCGCCTGCCGGTCGGCGCCGAGCGCTTCATAGGCGGAGCGGCCCATGCGGATCGCAGCGTCGTAGGTCTCGCGGATCACGTCGCGGCATCCCATCGCCCACAAATGATAGACATGGTCACGATCGATGGCGCGCGCGATGACATGGAGCTGCGGGAAATTCTTGATCGCATACTGCACGAGCTTGTCGATCTGCTCACGCTCGTCGAGTGCCACGATCAGCAGCTTCGCACGCGCGATCCCGGCTGAAGCCAGCAAGTCGGGCCGGGTCGCGTCACCGAAATAGCTCTTCACGCCGAACTTCTTGAGATGCTCGAGATGCGTTGAATCGTAGTCGATCACCGTCGCCCGGCGTCCTGCGGCGTCGAGCATTCGGTCGACGATCCCTCCGACCCGGCCGCGGCCTGCGATGATGATCGGGTTTTCCTCCTCGATCGTGTCCGCCTCGCGCTCTTCCCCGCGGCAATAGGCTGCCTCGATCAGTCTGCTATAGGCGATGAACAGCAGCGGTGTGGCGAGCATCGTGAGCGCCACGATCAGCAGCAGCATGTCCGCGGTTTCGCCGTCGAGGACGAAATTGGCCACGGCAAAACCGATCAACACGAACGCGAATTCCCCCGCCTGCGCCAGGCTGAGAGAGAAGAGCCAAGACGCCTGACGCCGGATTCCGGCCACGCGCGCGATCAACGCCAGAACCGCGGCCTTCACCGCGATCACGACCGCTGCCCAGAACAGAACCGTGTTCCAGTTCTCCATCGCCAGTGTGAAGTCGATTCCCGCCCCGACGGTAATGAAGAACAGGCCCAGCAGCAGGCCCTTGAACGGCTCGATGTCACTTTCAAGCTCGTGCCGGTATTCGCTGTTCGCCAGTACCACCCCTGCCAGAAAAGTGCCGAGCGCGGGCGAGAGGCCGACGATCGTCATCAGCAGCGCGATGCCGATCACGAAGACGAGCGCCGTGGCGGTGAACAATTCGCGCAAGTGCGCCGCAGCGATGAAGCGGAAGACCGGCCGGGTGAGATAGGTGCCGATAAGCACGACCGCTCCGACCGCGGCAAGCGTCGTCAAGCCGGAGAGCCAGACCGGCATGCCTTCGGTCAGGTTGAAGCCGCCGCCGTGGCCATGAGCGGCTTCCGCGCTTGCGGCCCCTGCCGTAGCGAGTTCGGGCAAGGCAAGAAACGGCAAGATGGCGAGCATTGGAATGACCGCCACATCCTGAAAGAGCAGGACTGAAAAGCTTGCTTCACCGCCCTCGCTCTTCAGCAGCCCCTTTTCGGTGAGCGTCTGCACGATGATTGCGGTGGACGAGAGGGCGAGTACCATCCCGATCGCGAGCGCGGTGCGCCACTCCTGTCCCGCGGCCATCATCGCGCCGGCGAGCGCAAGCGTGGTCAGCAGGACCTGCCCGCCCCCAAGTCCGACAAGGCGCCGGCGCATTTCCCACAGCTTCTTCGGCTCGAGCTCCAGCCCGACGATGAACAGCATCATGACCACGCCGAACTCGGCGAAGGCCTGCAGAGCACCCACGTCGACCCGAAGGGCGCCGAGCAATGGTGAAATCGCCATCCCCGCGAGAAGATAGCCGAGCACCGATCCCAACCCGAACCGGGTGGCGAGCGGCACGGCCACCACGCCCGCCATCATGATCACGAAGGCGAGAATCAGGAACTCGGTCATCTCACCCTCCTCGCTCGGTTACCACTCGCGAGTCCCGGCGCACGCCGGTACCTCAGACCGCTCCCGGACGTCTTTCCGCCTTCGTCTAAGGCCCGAGCCTAGGCCGGCCTCGCAACTCCTAGATATGCAGCGCGCGGCCGTAAGCGCCGAGCACACTCTCGTGCATCATCTCCGAAAGAGTTGGATGAGGGAAGACCGTCTGCATCAGCTCGGCTTCAGTCGTCTCCAGCGTCTTGCCGACGGTATAGCCCTGAATCAGCTCGGTAACTTCGGCGCCGATCATGTGCGCGCCGAGCAGTTCGCCGGTCTTCGCGTCGAACACGGTCTTGATGAAGCCTTCCGCTTCACCCAGTGCGATCGCCTTACCGTTGCCGATGAAGGGGAAGTTGCCGACCTTCACTTCGTGACCGGCTTCCTTGGCCTTCGCCTCGGTCATGCCGACGCTGGCGATCTGCGGATGGCAATAGGTGCAGCCCGGGATGTTGTTGCGGTCGAGCGGGTGTGGGTGGACATCCTTGTTGCCCAGTTCCTGCGCGATCGCCTCGGCCGCGGTGACGCCTTCATGGCTTGCCTTGTGCGCCAGCCAAGGCCCAGGCGTACAATCACCGATCGCCCACAGGCCTTTCGTCTTCGTGCGGCCGTACGGATCGATCTGAATGAAACCGCGGTCCATTTCGACCAGCTTCTCCAAGCCGACATTTTCCGTGTTGGGCTGGATGCCGACGGCGACGATCACGTGGCTGAACTCGGTGTCCGAGGTCTTGCCGTCCTTCGCCTTGATCTTCGCCTTCACCCCGCTCGCACCGACCTTCAGGTCCTCGACGCCCGCTCCGGTCATGATCGTCATGCCCTGCTTGGTGAGCGACTTTTCGAGGAAGGTGGAGACGTCCTTGTCCTCCACGGGCACGATCCGGTCGAGCATCTCCACGACTGTAACTTCGGCGCCCATATCGTTGTAGAAGCTTGCGAATTCGATTCCGATCGCGCCGCTGCCGATGACAAGCAACTTCTTCGGCATCTCGGGCGGGGTCATCGCATGGCGATAGGTCCAAACGCGCTTTCCGTCGGCCTTCGCGAAGGGAAGGTCCCGCGCCCGCGCGCCGGTCGCGACGATCACGTGCTTGGCCTCCAGCTTCTCCTCGCCCTTGTCTCCTTTGACGGTCAGCGAGGTCGGGCCGGTCATGGTCCCTTCGCCCATGTGGACCGTGATCTTGTTCTTCTTCATCAGGTGCGTGACGCCCTGGTTGAGCTGCTTGGCGACACCCCGACTGCGCTTCACCACCGCTTCGAGATCGGCCTCTATCTCCTTGGCTTTGAGGCCATAATCCTGCGCGTGCTGCATGTAGTGGAATATCTCGGCCGAGCGCAGCAGCGCCTTGGTCGGGATGCAGCCCCAGTTGAGGCAGATACCGCCCAGGTTCTCGCGCTCGACGATCGCGGTCTTCAAACCGAGCTGAGCGCAGCGGATCGCCGCGACATAGCCGCCGGGGCCCGAACCGAGCACGATAACGTCGTATTTGTCAGCCATTCGTCATTTCCTTGGGGAGTGATGTCGCCGCCTCGCCAACCGCCCGCGGGCGATCGTTTTCGTCGAGCAGCACGAATTTGAAAGTTCCGGCCGCGACCTTGACGGTCGCCTCGCCATTGCGTTCACGCGCTATCGCTTCGGCGGCGACAGTCAGCGACGTGCGGCCGGTCGCGGCGATGTCGCAGTAAACCGAGAGTTCGTCGCCCACCGTCATCGCGCCGGGAAACGCGAAGTCGGTGGCGGAGACCACGACCGCCTTGCCCCGCCCTACCTGGCTCGCGAGCGACCCTGCGGCGAGGGCCATCTGACTCATCAGCCATCCCCCGAACACGCCACCATAAGGGTTGGTGTCCGCCGGCATGGCGGTGACGCGGATCGAAGGGACGCGGGCAGCGCTCATGTCCGTCATCCCACCACCAGTTCGAGGTTTTCGGCGATGACCCAACCATGGCGGCACGGCCCGTCATACAAGCGCTTCTCCGGCACGGGGCTGCTGACGCGGCAGTCGCCGAGTTCCTGGAACTTGCCTGATGGATAGACGATGCCCTGCCACTCGCCCGACGCCTCGCACAGCCAGACGAGCGTCTTGTGCGGAAGTTTCTCGCTTTCGGGAGCCTCGGGATCGGGGCGCTCGCGTACCGGCTCCTCTTCGTCGTATGTTGCGATGCGCGCGATCCCTCCGCAGGCATCCGCCCCCGGTCCTTCCAGCCCGATCATCGGCACACGCACTTCGCCCGCCGGTGCAGTCGGGGGCGCGGGCGGACCTATGACCTGCGCGGTCAGCAGGATGGCGGGCAGCAGGCCCACGTCAGACGAGTAGTCCCATCGGATTTTCGACCAGGTTCCTGAAGGCCTCCATCAGCTTGGCGCCATCGACACCGTCGATCGCCCGGTGGTCGAAGCTGCCCGTAGCGGTCATCATCGTGGCGACGCCAAGCGCATCGTCGATTACGTGAGGCCGCTTCTCGCCTGCGCCGACCGCCAGGATCATCGCCTGCGGCGGATTGATCACGGCGTCGAACTGCTTGGTCCCGAACATGCCGAGGTTGGAGATCGAGGCCGTGCCGCCCTGGTACTCGTGCGGCTGCAGCTTGCCGTCGCGCGCCTTGCCCGCGAGTTCCTTCATTTCGGTCGAGATCTGCGCCAGACCTTTGTGTCCGGCATCGACAACGATCGGGGTGATCAGTCCGCTCGGCGCGGCAACCGCGACGGAAATGTCCTGCCGCGTGTACTGGTGGAGCTCATCACCCTGGAAGCTGACGTTGCACTGCGGCACACGCTGCAGCGCCCGTGCGAGAGCCTTGATCAGGAGGTCGTTGACCGAGAGCTTGACGCCGTCCGCCTCGAGGCTGGCGTTGAGCTCTCCGCGCAGTTTCAACAGCGCATCGAGCCGCACGTCCACCGTGAGATAGATATGCGGGATCGTCTGCTTTGCTTCCGTCAGCCTGCGCGCGATGACCTTGCGCACGTTGTTGAGCTTCTGTGCCTCGTAAGGCGCGCCGAACTCGCTCTGCTGAGCGCCCGCAGGGGCTGCGGTCTTTGCCGGCTCTGCGGCCTTGGAAGGGGCTTGCGCTTGCCCGGCGGCGGTCGGCGCACCCTCGACATCCGCTTTCACGATTCGCCCGTTGGGCCCACTTCCCTGAACCGACGCGAGATCGATCCCCTTCTGCTCGGCGATACGTTTGGCCAGCGGAGAGGCGATCACACGGTCGCCATCGGCTTTGGGCGCAGCGGGGGTTTTCGGCTTCTCCTGAGCCCCCGCGGAGGTGGGGGATTTCGGCCGCTCGTCGGACGGTTTTTCTTCGCCGCCGGAGGCCCCGGCCTTCGCTGGGGCCCGGTCCTTCTTCCCAGTCTCTTCGCTCTCGGCAGGCTTTGATTCCGCCGCAGCCTTCGCGTCTTCCGGATCCTCATCCTCGCCGGCGAGCGTAGCGATCACGGTGCCGACTTTCACGCCTTCGGTGCCTTCCGGCACCTCGATCTTGACGATCGTTCCTTCGTCGACCGCCTCGAATTCCATCGTCGCCTTGTCGGTCTCGATCTCGGCCATCACGTCGCCGGCGCTGACCTGATCGCCCTCTTTCACGAGCCATCGGGCGAGCGTGCCCTCCTCCATGGTGGGCGAAAGGGCGGGCATCTTGATCGGCGTGGGCATGTTTACGTCGGGTCCTCGCGAATTTTTCGGCCCTGCTCTGGCCAATTTGGCGCGCACGGGCAAGGTCCTTGCGCGGAATACGATTTCATCGGATACCCGCTCCCGGAGGGCAATGCATGCGGGTCTATCTCGTGATCATGGACGAGACCGAGGAAGCGCGCAAAGCGCTGCGGTTCGCTGCGCGCCGAGCGACTGCGACGGGCGGCGCGGTGCACATCCTCGCACTGGTGCAACCGCAGAGCTTCAACGCTTTCGGCGGCGTCCAGGCGACCATCGAGCAGGAAGCGCGCGATCGCGCCGAAGTCATGGCGACCAGCGCGGCGGGCAACCTCTATTCCGAAAGTGGCAAGATGCCGACTATCGCGGTGCGAGTCGGCGAAGGCCAGGCGGTGATCAAGGACTACCTTGCCGAGCATCCTGAAGTCGCCGCGCTCGTCCTCGGCTCTGCGCCTGAGGGCGGGCCCGGGCCGCTCGTGACGCATTTCTCCGCGCACGCCGGCTCGTTGCCCTGCCCTCTCTTTGTGATTCCCGGCTCGCTGAGCCCGGAGGATATCGATCAGTTGAGCTAGGCGGCGGAGGGCTGCGCGCCCAGCGCCTTCAACCCGCGCCATTCGAGAATCACGAACAGTTCGACCGCCACGGCCTGCGCAAGGATCACGGCGTGACCGAGCGTCGTCAGTGCGTTGAAATGGAGCAGCCAGACGACAAGGCTGGCGAGCACCCATCCGGTATTGCCTGCGACCACCGCCGCCAGCAGCGGGCGCGAGGGCTTATACGCGAGGAACGCCAGCAGAGCCGTCACCGGCAAGCAGATCCATCCGGCAGCGGCAACGATCGTCATTGGCAGGCCCAGGAGGGCCGCAATGGTAGCGGTGGCGCCCACGCAGAACGCGAAGAAGATCGCGCAACTGGCCGCATCGAGCACCAGGGCTTGGGTAAGAGTGATATTGCGCATGTGCTGTACTCCGTTGGTTGGACAAGCGCATTGGTCGCAGCGGCGGCGAGGCAAGTCGATTACCTGACAGGTAATGGTGCTCACACGGCTTGGACGGTAGAACACATCCCATGGAACAACCCCCTCTCGGTGAGCTGCTGCGCGAATGGCGCGCGCGGCGGAAAGTCAGTCAGCTCGA
Source organism: Pelagerythrobacter aerophilus (assembly GCF_003581645.1). Taxonomy (GTDB): domain Bacteria; phylum Pseudomonadota; class Alphaproteobacteria; order Sphingomonadales; family Sphingomonadaceae; genus Pelagerythrobacter; species Pelagerythrobacter aerophilus. The sequence goes on from NZ_QXFK01000014.1 coordinate 264,741, forward strand.
GTTGGCGCTCGCGAGCGAAATCTCCGCACGGCACCTCAGTTTCATCGAGACAGGCCGCAGCGCGCCGAGCACGTCGGTCGTCGACCGCCTCGCGCGTGAGCTCGACATGCCGATGCGCGCGCATAATGCGATGCGAATCGCTGCCGGGTATGCCCCGGCGCATCGCGAAAGACCGCTCGATGATCCACAGCTCCGCGATGCTCGAGCAATCGTCGAGCAGGTTCTTACGGGCCACGAACCCTACCCCGCCCTCGCCGTCGACCGGGCGTGGAACCTCGTCGCAGCCAACGAAGCCCTTCCTCTGTTACTCGCCGGGGTCGCGCCGGAACTGCTCGAGCCGCCGGTCAACGTGCTGCGCGTTGCGCTAGATCCGCGCGGGATCGCACCACAGATTGCGAACTTTGCCGAGTGGCGCGCACATCTGCTCGCGCGGCTGTCGGCCCAGATCGAGGCCACGAGCGATCCGGTGCTCGAAGGGCTCGAAACCGAGCTGCGCGCAATTCCCTATCATTCGCCGGGCCCGCCGCCGCGGGCCGACGGCGGCGCGATCGCAGTGCCGTTGCAGCTCGACACGCCGCACGGGCGCCTGTCGTTCATCTCGACCACAACGGTGTTCGGCTCCCCGCTCGACATCACGCTGTCGGAGCTCGCGATCGAGGCATTCTTCCCCGCGGATCGCGAAACCGGCGAGCGCCTTCAAGCCGCGCTCGGCTAGCGCTTCTTTCCGCGTCCTTGATGGCGAATATTGGCCGGGCGTCCACGCTTGCCCTGGACGAACTTGCCCGTTTTCCGTCGTCGCGGCGTTGAGCGATCCCCGCGCGGTTCGATCGCGCTGCCGTCGGCATTGAGCGGTTCGAACTTGAGGGCGCCAGTGAGCGGGTTAGCTTCGCCGAGCTTCAGCTTGAGCCGGTCCCCGCTCGCATAGCGCGTGCCGCTGTCTGACCCGACCAGCGCCTGCGCCGCCTCGTCGTAGTAGAAATGCTCCGCACCAAGGGTCGAGACCGGCACGAGGCCGTCGCCGCCAAGTCCCATGATCGTGGCGAAGAAACCGAACGGCTGCACGCCCGTGATACGCGTGTCGAACGTCTCGCCCACTCGGCCGGAAAGCCAGGCTGCGACGTAGCGATCGATCGTGTCGCGCTCGGCCTCCATCGCGCGGCGCTCGGCTGCGCTGATGGCGTCCGAAACCTTGGATAGATCGTCGCGATCCCGGTCGGACAGGCCCGTCGTGGGCGGCAGGACGCCACCCGTCGGCGCCGGTTGCTCAAGTCTGAAAGCATCCACCAGCGCGCGGTGGACAAGCAAGTCGGCGTAGCGCCGGATTGGCGACGTGAAGTGCGCGTAAGAGCCGAGCGCGAGGCCGAAGTGCCCGGCATTCTGCGGGCCGTAGTAGGCTTGCGTCTGCGTGCGCAGCACCGCCTCCATCACCTGCGCCTTCTCGCTCTCGTCGGTCACGTCCTTGAGCATGCGGTTGAACAGGCCCGGCGTGATCACCTGCCCCAACGCGAGCGTGCGCCCGAACGTGGCGAGATAGTCCTTCAGCGCGACCAGCTTCTCCCGGCTCGGAGGCTCGTGGACGCGGTAGACGACGGGCGCGGTCTTGCTCTCCAGCGCCTTGGCCGCAGCAACGTTCGCCGCGATCATGAAATCCTCGACCACCCGGTGCGCGTCGAGCCGTTCGCGCACCGCGATCTCGGCGATCTTGCCCTGCTCGTCGAGCACCACGCGCCGCTCCGGCAGTTCGAGCTCGAGCGGATCGCGCGCATTGCGTGCGGCGAACAGGAGCTTCCATGCGCCCCAGAGATGCTGCAGATGTTCGGGCGCATTGCCCTCGTCGATCGCCTTCTGTGCACCCTCGTAGGCGACGTTGTGGGCGATCCGCACGAGGGCGCGCGTGAAGCGCCACTTGGTCACCTTGCCCTCGGGCGAGATGTGCAAGTGGCAGGCCATCGCCGCGCGGTCCTCGTCCTGCTTGAGCGAGCAGACGTCCGCACTGAGCACTTCCGGCAGCATCGGCACGACGCGGTCGGGAAAATAGACCGAATTGCCGCGCTTGCGCGCCTCGCGGTCGATTTGACCGCCGGGCCGCACGTAGAAACTGACATCGGCAATCGCGACCAGCGCGCGGTAGCCGCCCTCCCTGTCCGGCTCGGCCCAGATCGCGTCGTCGTGATCGCGCGCGTCGGCCGGGTCGATGGCGACGATCGGCAAGTGGCGCAAATCCTCGCGTTTGTCCTCGCTCAGCGGCAGCTCGGCTGCGCGCTCTGCCTCCTCGATCACGGCTTCGGGAAAGATGTGCGGAATGCCGTGCTTGGCGATGGCGATGAGCGAGAAGCTTCGGGGCTCGAGCGGATCGCCCAGCACCTCGACCACGTTGACTCCCGAACGTGGCGACCGGCCCGCAGGTTCGGCGAGGACGAGTTGCCCTTCCTCCGCCCCACCGAGATCGGCGATCGGCGATGAATTGCGCACCCGCTTGTCGACGGGCGCGAGCCAGCCCTTCCCGCTCGCGTCGATCTCGACCACGCCCATCAGCCCTTCCGTGCGGGCGGGGAGCTTCTTCATCACGTGTGCTTTCCACCCGCGCCCCGTCTCTTCGGTGCGCGCGAGAATCCGGTCGCCGGTTTTCAGCGCCGCCTGGCGCGACTTGCCCTTCTTCCCTTCGATCACCCGCAGCCGCGGCGGCGGGCTCCCGTCATCGGGCTGCCACGCATCAGGGATCGCGAAGGCTTCGCCGTCATCGATCTCGACCACGCGCAGGACGGTGACCTTCGGCACCCCACCCATCCTGTGGTAGGCGGTCTTCTTGCCGTCGATCAGGCCCTCCTCGGCCATGTCCTTCAGGCGCTTCTTGAGTGCGATTTTCTCCTGCCCCTTGAGACCGAAGGCCTTGGCGATCTCACGCTTGCCGGCAGGAGTGTCCGAAGTCTGGATGAATTCGAGGATCTGCTCGCGCGAGGGCAAGCCTTGGGTCGTACGTGACATGGCGCGGGCCTATTCCTCCAATCCCTTCGTGTCGAGCGGTGCTGCATGGCAGCTCCGTTTCGAACGAACGGGATCAGGGTTGGGTTTCGGAGATCGGCGTGAACCCGCCGGCGGGCACGGCGCTCGCGACCGGGCTTTGCATGCCGTCCGCAGTGCGCGCGCTGACGCCGAAGATCCAATCGTCGCCGCGTACGCCTTCGAGCTTCGCGCTGGTGGCGACCACGTTCTCGATCACCGGCTTCTCGCGCCAGTAAGGCTCGTCGGTCCGGCGCTGCCAGATCGTGTAGCCGGCGGCGCCGGGGACCTTGTCCCAGGTGATTTCGGTGAAGGTCTGCACCGCTGCCTCGGCAGTCGGCGCGGGAGGCATGGGAGCCTGCGCCAAAGCGTCCAGCGCGCGGACATTGAAGCGCGTCACCTTGGCAAGGTAAGGGAAATCCATTTCGTCGACGGTGTCGCCGTACGTCACGCCATTTTCGACCCGCAGGTCCTGATGCTGATGCTCGTAGTCCTCGACCGCGACCGAGATCCGCACTGCCGGGTAGCCCTTCTCCAGGAACGGAATCTGGTCGCCGCCCCGCCCCATCCGGTCGGTGCGCCAGATCTGCCGCACATCGAGACCCGCAGGATCGGCTTCGGCGAGTTCGTCGAGCCAGCGTGAAATGTTCCGACCGGGGCTGTCGTTCTCCCCGCCGTTGCGGCGCTGCGCGGCGCGGATTTCTTCGGTCAGGTCGGCACGCGGTCCTTCGGAGAATACACGCACATGCGTATCGTCGCAGTAGCCGTCCGATCCGCAGGAGCCGCCGACGATATCGTTGTTGAGCACGGCCTTGACGGTCCAGCCCTGTTCTTCGGCGTAGTCGGCCAGCAGCCGTCCGCCATAGAGGCCCTGCTCCTCGCCCGAGAGCAACGCGTAAACGATCGTGGTCGGGTATTCGTTCTGCGAGAGCACGCGTGCCGCTTCGATCACCAGCGCGGTGCCCGAAGCGTCGTCGTTGGCGCCGGGAGCGTCGCTAGTGAAGTCCGCCACGTCGGAGACGCGGCTGTCGATGTGGCCCTGAACGATCACGACCTCGTTAGGCCGCTCGGTCCCGCGCTGGATGGCGACGACGTTCACGAGACGGGTTGGTTCCGGCACTCGGTTGCCCTGGATCATGCGTTCGGGGAGCGCAATCTCCAGGCAACCGCCGCAAGCTTCGCTCGCGGCGCGGAATTGCGCTTCGCCCCAGCGCCGCGCTGCGCCGATCCCACGCGTGTCGCTACCCTGCTCGGAAAGCGTATGGCGCGTGCCGAAGCCGACCAGGCTTTCGACGTCGGATCGCAGTCGCTCCTGCGAAACGCCGTCGGCGGGATGGCCCTGCGCGGCGGCAGGGGCGGCGACGAGAAGAGCGGCAAGCGGCAGGAGTTTGTGCATGGCGCGCACTCTTGCCGTCAAAACGCTCGAATACAAGACCCGCCCAGTGGGATTGTCAGTAGGCCCTGCCGACCAGAATCCGCTCGACTGCCGGTTCTCCGGTAAACAGACATGCCCCATCGGCCGGCGCCGAACCGATCGGCACGTTTCGCACCGTCAGCTTGAGCGCCTTGAGATCTTCCACGACCTTCTCCAGCGCCGCGCCCGTGGGCTTCGCCCATTGCACTTCGACCCAGCCCGGATAGCGGCCATTGGAGGCGAAGAAGTCCTTCAGCGCGTCCATGCTCTCGATCCCGCGCGTGATATTCGCTTCGCGCCGATCGCGCGCTTCCGCGAACAGCGCCTGCTGGATTTCTTCGAGCAGCGTGGGAATCCCCTGCGCTGCATCGTCGCGGGTCGGTGTCTCGAAGGCCGGTTTGGCGTTCTCGCCCCACAGCCGGTCGCGGCGGAGGAGCGAGACGACGCCGTCCTCCATGTCACGCCCCCCGACCTCGACGATCACCGGCGCGCCCTTGCGCACCCAGTCCCAGCGCTTCGCCGCGGCTTTACCGGGCTTGTCGTCAAGCAGGACGCGCACGGGTTCGCCGAAGGCTGATGCCCCGGCGAGCGCCGCGCGCAGGCCTTCGCAGTATTCGAGCAGCGCAGCATCGCGTTCGTCGTCGCGCAGCAGAGGCAGGATCACGACCTGCCACGGTGCGAGCTTGGGCGGCACGCGCAATCCGTCATCGTCGCCGTGAACCATGATCATGCCCCCGACGAGACGGGTCGAGACCCCCCAACTCGTCGTGTGACAGAGCTGCTGCCCGCCTTCACGATCCTGATAGCGAATGCCTGCGGCTTCCGCGAAGTTGGTCCCGAGATAGTGCGAGGTGCCCGCCTGCAGCGCCTTGCCGTCCTGCATCATCGCTTCGATCGACCAGGTTTCGACAGCGCCAGGGAAACGCTCGTGCTCCGGCTTTTCGCCGGCGATCACAGGCATTGCGATGTCTTCCTCCGCACAGGCGCGATAGACCTCGAGCATACGCAGAGTGTGTTCCTTCGCTTCTTCCGCGTTTTGGTGCGCGGTATGGCCTTCCTGCCAGAGGAACTCGCTGGTGCGCAGGAACATACGCGTGCGCATTTCCCAGCGCACGACATTGGCCCACTGGTTGAGCTTCAACGGCAGGTCGCGCCAGCTCTGCACCCAGCGTGCCATCGCATCGCCGATGATCGTTTCCGAAGTGGGCCGGACGACCAGCGGTTCTTCCAGCTTCGCTTCGGGATCGGGCACCAGTCCGCCCTCGCCGTCGGCAATGAGGCGGTGATGGGTGACGACCGCCATCTCCTTGGCGAAACCTTCGACATGGCTCGCCTCGCGCTCGAAGTTCGAGAGCGGGATGAAGATCGGGAAATAGCAGTTGTCGTGCCCCGTGGCCTTGATCCGGGCGTCAAGCAGGCGCTGCACGCGCTCCCAGACGCCGTAGCCCCAGGGCTTGATCACCATGCACCCGCGCACGCCCGACTCCTCGGCCATGTCGGCGGCGGAGATCACTTCCTGATACCACTGGGCGAAATCGTCGGCGCGCCTGGTGTTGAGCGCATGGCGGATCTTGGACACGTGAATTCCTGCAGTTCGTCGTCGGTGAAGGCCGGCCGTTCGCGCTACTTGTCGAGTTCGTCCAGCTTTTTCTGCATCGCGGCCATCTGCTCGCGCAGTGCGGCGAGTTCCGCGTCCGGCTTGCTGGGACGCGTCGCTTCGTCCTTCTTAGCGCCAGGAATGAAGGCCTCGGTCGCAGCCCTCATCATCGCCATGTTGGTTTCGGCGATCCGGGCGAAGGGATTGTTGCCCATGCCGCCCTGGAACGCTTCCTGCAGCTTGGCCTGGTTCTCGCGAAAATTCGCCATGCTCGCTTCGAGATAGCTCGGCATCATGGCCTGCATCGAATTACCGTACATCGAGATCAGATCGCGCAGGAAGCTGACCGGCAACATGTGCTCGCCGCTCGCTTCTTCCTCCATGATGATCTGGGTAAGGATCGAATGGGTTATATCGTCGCCCGTTTTCGCATCGACCACCTGGAACTGCACGCCCTCCCGGGTCATTTTCGCGAGGTCCTCGAGCGTTATGTAGCTCGAGGTACCGGTATTGTAGAGGCGCCGGTTGGCGTACTTTTTGATGGTGATCGGATCACCCGCCCCGCCCTGGTTCCTGGCCATTGAAATTCCCGAGATGCTGCGCTTTCTGCTGCATTAGCAGGTGCAGTATGTGCAGCGCAACATCGCCGTCTGTCACCTACGGAAACGGCGCCCCAGCGTGGTCAGAAGCTCGTATTGCGAAAGCCCGGAAGCCTCGGCCATGGCCGGCAGGTCGAACGGTACGTCCAGCCAGTCGCCTTCGCGGATCGCCGGCGCGGCTCTGAGGTCGACCACGACCATATCCATCGACACTTTGCCGAGCAGCGGCAAGCGCGCCTCGCCGCAGCGCAACACGCCCGACCCGCGGCAGCGCAGGAATCCGTCGGCGTAGCCGAGTGACACGACACCCGCCCGCATCTCTTCGTGGGCGGTAAACGCAGCGTTGTAGCCCACGCTATCGCCGGGGGCGAGTTTGCGCACCTGGATCACCGCGACCTGGGGATGGGCGACTTGCCGGATCGTACCTGCAAGTTCGCCACGCGGAATACCGCCGTAGAGAGCGATGCCCGGCCGCGTGAGGTCGAAGGCGTAGTCAGAGCCCAGCGCGATCCCGGCACTGTTGGCCAAACTGTACCGCAGCGCGGAAACCGATCCCCCGACGGTACGAAAACGCTCGAGCTGGCGCGCGTTGAGCGCGCTGTCCTCATCCGCCGAAGCGAGATGCGACATCAGTAAATCGATCTCGAGCGCCGCGATCATCGGATCTCCGATGTCCGCAAGCGACACGCCGAGGCGGTTGATCCCGGTGTCGACCATGAGATGACATGGTCCACCGCCCGTTTCGAGCCAGCGCTTCGCTTGTTCGATGCTGTTGATGACCGGCCTCACCCCGACCGCCCGCGCATAGATCGCATCCTCGCCACGCACCGGTCCGTGCAGCACCGAGACCTGCGCCGGAGGCACATGATGCAGCACCTGAGGGACCTCGCTCCAGTGTGCGACGAAGAAGTCACGAGCGCCCGCATCGCTCAGCACGGGGGTCACTTTGTCGGCACCCAGCCCGTAGGCGTCGGCCTTTACCGCCGCGCCTGCGCTCGCAGTGCCCGACATCGTGTCGAGCGCGCGCCAGTTGGCCGCCAGCGCTTCTTCGTCCAGTCGCAGCCGCAAGCTTGGCGGCGGGAGATCAGGCATCGGCTTCGAAGTCTCTCGGCGGTCCACCAGGAAGGCCCCACCAGGCCACAACGGCACCGAACGCGACCACCGCCCAAGTATACCAGAGTCCCGCGTAGACGTCGCCCGTCCGCGCGACGATGATACCCGAGATCAGCGGCAGGAAGCCGCCGAGATAGCCCGCACCGATGTGGTACGGGATCGACATCGACGAATAGCGGATCTGCGGCGGGAACATCTCGGAGAGCAGCGCCGCCACCGAACCGTACGTCAAGGCCGAGAGCATCCCCAGACCGAGCAGAAGCGCGACGATCCCGAGCACATTGATCGCCGGTGGCGACTGGCGCGAGAAATCGAACCCGCGCGCTTCGAGCGCTCCGAGCAATCCGCTGCGCCTCGCGCCGGCATCCTCGAACCACGTCGTATCGAGCGCGATCGCTTCTCCGCCGACAGTCAGCCCGAGAGTATCCGACGGCTCGACGGAATAGGAGACGCCGTTTGCCGTCAGCGTTTCGAGCATTTTGCCGCAGTCGCTCTGCGCGCGTCCGAACAATTCGGCGAAAGGATCGGTCGAGCACTGTGTGCCCGTGATGACCACCGGGTTCGCCTCGGCCGCTTCGGCGAGCCCGGGATTGGCGAGCTTGCCCATGCCCCAGAACATCGGGAACAGCAGCACCAGCGCCAGCAGCGCACCGATGATGATCGGCTTCTTGCGTCCGATCCGGTCGGACCAGCGCCCGACAACGAGGTAGAACGACATCGCGATCAGGCCCGCGACGAACAGCACGATTTCGACCAGTTGCTCGTCCATCCCCATGGGACCGCGCAGGAATGAGAGGCTGGAGAAGAACGCAGTGTACCAGATCGTCGTCAGCACCCCGGTGATGCCGAACAACGCTACGAAGATCCGCTTCCCGTTGCCGGGATAGCGGAAGCTCTCGGCGAAGGGATTGGCGGCGGTTTTCCCTTCCGCCTTCATCGCCTGGAACACGGGGCTTTCGTTGAGCTTCAGACGCATCCACAGCGAGATTGCAAGCAGCACGATCGAGAGCAGGAACGGCATGCGCCAGCCCCAGGCGGCGAAATCATCCTCGGGAATGAGCAGCCGGCATGTGAGCACGACCGCGATCGACAGCACGAAGCCGCCGACCACGCTTGCCTGGATGAAACTGGTGTAGAAGCCGCGTTTCTCGGGCGGTGCATGCTCGGCGACATAGATCGCAGCACCCCCGTATTCGCCCCCGAGAGCGAGCCCCTGGAGAATGCGGAAGCCGATCACGATGATCGGCGCGGCGATCCCGATGCTGGCCGCGCTCGGGATCATGCCGACGCCTGCCGTCGCGATGCCCATCAGGGTGACCGTGATGAGGAAGGTGTATTTGCGCCCGAGCCGGTCGCCGAGGAAGCCGAACAGAATTGCGCCCAGCGGCCGGAACCCGAACCCCACTGCGAACCCGGCCCAGACGAGCAGCAGTTGCAGCGTCTCGTTGCCGCTCGGGAAGAACGCCGCACCGATCAATCCGGCGAGCGTTCCGTAGATGAAGAAATCGTACCACTCGAAGATCGTGCCTGCCGATGAGGCTGCGATCACCAGGCGGATTTCCTTGTCGGTCGGCTCCCGGTGCGCCATCGCTGCGCTTTCACTCATCCGGCTATCCCCTCTCCCTTTGGAGGCGATTTAGCCCTTCGCCACCGCCTTGGAAAGCGCAGCGCGCGCAGCTCTCCACGGAAGGAGGATGGCACCATGCCGCCCCGGATGCGCGCGCGCGGCGGCGATCTTCTCGATCCCCGGCCATGCGGGCGTGTCGCCGCCGGCGAGCCAGCTCGCGATCGCGTCTTCCGCGGCGGCAATATCGTCGGCAGCCGCGCCGTAGGCGCCATCGGCAAAGATCGCGGCGGACGCCTGGCCGACGGCGCAGGCGGAGACTTGCATGCCGACCCCCTCGATCCGCCCTGCATCGTCGCACCGCAGCCCGACGGTCAGCGTGCTGCCGCATGTGCGGGAGATCGCTTCACCACGCCAATGCAGATCGTCGCTGAGCGGCATGTCTGCGAGCGAGACCGCGAGGGCGAGCAACTCGGGCGTGTAGAGAGGCCCAGGGGCGGCGGTCATGTCGTCGCTTCGGCTTCTGCCTCGGCTTCGCGGCGCAGTTGCGCGCGGCGCTCACGAACGATCTCGACCAGCTCGTTGGCGCTGGCATTGACCACCGGATAGGTACGTGCGGTCGTGATCCAGTCGGGCCGTCCGGCCACGCCCCATATCGTGTCGTAGCCAAGCACGAGCAGCGAGAACGCCAGCACGACGATCACGGCACCCTTGATCATGCCGAAGCCGAAGCCGAGCACACGGTCGATCGGGCCAAGGATCGAATTGCGCGATGCTTTCCCGGCGCGACCGGCGATCAGTTTCATCGCCGCATAGGGAATCAGCAGTAGCAGGGCGAAGGCCAGCACGGCCGCGCCCGTCTCCGTGCCGACGTAAGGCTCGATCCAGGTGTAAAGCGGCGTGTGGAGCGCCCGGATTGCGAACAGCGCGAGAATCCATGCCGCCAACGAGAGCACCTCCTGCACGAAGCCGCGCATGAAGCCGCCGATCGCGGCCACCGCAACGATGATCAGCACGATGATGTCGAAGATCGCCATAAGCACCGCTGAATTAGGTGGTGGCCATAACCTGGTCAACGAGATTGGCGAGTTGCCGAATACCGCTATAGCGGAAGGCGGACGAGCCCGCGGGGGCTGACTTGTCCTCGACCGGCCCAAATCCGCAATCGAAGCCAAGCTTGGCCGATTCGCGCAGGCGCAGCGCGGAATGGGCGACGGGACGCACTTCGCCGGCGAGCGAGACCTCGCCGAACCACACGCTCTTGGCCGGAAGCGGCCGGTCGGCAAGTGCAGAAACCAGTGCCGCCCCAACCGCGAGGTCGGCCGCCGGATCGGTAAGCCGATATCCGCCCGCAACGTTGAGGTAGACTTCCGCCGAGCTGAAATTGAGTCCGCAGCGTGCTTCCAGCACGGCTAGCAGCATCGCCAGGCGCCCGTTGTCCCAGCCCACGACCGCGCGGCGCGGCGTCGCTCCGCTCTGCAACCGCACGATCAGGGCCTGAACTTCGATCAGTACCGGCCGCGTGCCTTCCAGCGCGGGAAAGACGGCGCTGCCCGCCATCGGCTCGTCGCGGCTCGAAAGGAACAGCATCGAGGGATTGGCGACTTCGTCGAGCCCCTGCCCCGCCATGGCGAAGACGCCGATCTCGTCGACGGGGCCGAAGCGGTTCTTGAGGCTGCGCAGAATGCGGTACTGATGGTTGCGCTCCCCTTCGAAGCTCATCACCACGTCGACCATGTGCTCCAGCACGCGCGGGCCGGCGATCGTGCCGTCCTTGGTCACGTGGCCGACAAGCACGAGAGCGACGCCGTTCTCCTTGGCATAGCGGATCAGCTCGAACGCGCACCCGCGCACCTGGCTGACGGTGCCCGGCGCACCCTCGATCGTGTCCGAATGCATGGTCTGGATCGAATCGATCACCAACAGCGCAGGAGGCGGCATGCCGTTCAGGGTGGTGAGAATATCCCGCACCGACGTCGCTGCTGCGAGACGGATCGGAGCGTCCGCGAGTCCCAGGCGCGAGGCCCGCAAGCGCACTTGGCCGGCTGCCTCCTCCCCGCTGACATAGACTGTCTCGCTACCGGCCTTGGCGATCTTCGCCCCGGCCTGGAGCAACAGCGTCGACTTGCCGATGCCGGGGTCACCGCCCATCAGGATTGCCGAGCCGGGCACGAGCCCGCCGCCCAGCGCGCGGTCGAATTCCGCGAGACCGGTGGTACGCCGGGTTAGCGTCTCCCCCGGCGCGTCAAGCGGCTCGAACGCAATCGCCCTGCCCCCGCTCGACAGATCATGCTTTTGCGAGAAAACGGTGGCCGGTGCCTCTTCGACCAGCGTGTTCCATTCCGCGCAATCGGGACACTGGCCCTGCCAGCGGTGGGAAACCGAGCCACAGGCCTGGCAGACATAGCGCTTCTTCGACTTCGCCATGGCAGCGCGATAGACGGAACATTTGTGGAACGCAATTGCCTTCGCGGCAATTGGCCGTCACAAGGCGCCCAATGCGGCAGAAGGAACTGAGGATCGCACTGGTCTGCTATGGCGGGGTCAGCCTGGCGGTCTACATGCATGGCGTCACCAAGGAGATCTGGAAGCTCGCCAGCGCGAGCCGCGCGTTCCATGCGTCCGATCCGGCCGCCGATGGGGTACAAGGCGTCTACCGCGAACTTCTAGAGGCGATCGAAGCGGAGCACGGGCTCAAGCTGCGCGTGCTGCCGGATATCCTCAGCGGCGCGAGCGCCGGTGGGATCAACGCGGTGTTCCTCGCCCAGGCGATTCACTCCGGCCAATCGCTCGAACCGCTGACCGAACTCTGGCTCTCGGCGGCCGACGTCGAGCGTCTCGTCGATCCCGAGGCGGAGCCCGTCTGGCGCTTCGCCAAGTATTGGGCGCAGCCGCTCGCCTGGTGGGTGCTTCAGCGCCCCGGCAACGCGGTGTCCGAGAGCGTGGCGCCCGAGACGCAGGCGGAAGTGCGGCGCAAAGTCTCGAGCTTCATCCGCGGCCGCTGGTTCGAGCCGCCGTTCTCGGGCATCGGGTTCTCGCACCTTCTGTTCGAGGCGCTGAACGCGATGGCGAAGGTGCCCTGCGGCAAGCCGCTGCTGCCGCCGAGGCATCCGATCGACCTCCTGGTGACGACCACCGATTTCCGCGGACATTTGGAGCTGCTGCGGCTCAACAGCCCGCCTGTGGTGGAGGAAAGCGAGCACCGCCTTCCGATCGGCTTCACTGCCCGCATTCCCGCGGAAGGCGGGCACGATCTCGCCGACCCCCTGGAGCTCACGTTCGCCGCGCGTGCCACCGCGAGCTTTCCCGGCGCGTTCCCGCCGCTCCAGCTTCAGGAGATCGACCGCCTCGCGAGTGAGCGTAAGGTCGAGTGGACCGAACGGCACGAGTTCCTGGCGCGGGTGATGCCCGTGAACTTGCGACAAGGTTCGGCCGAGGGAATCTCGCTGATCGACGGTTCGGTGCTGGTCAACAAGCCGTTCGAAGGTGCGATGCGCGCGCTGCGCGGTCGCCCGGCTCAGCGGGAAGTCGACCGCCGCTTCGTTTATATCGACCCGCGACCCGACCGCACGCATTCGATCCGCGAGCGGAACGACGATCCAGTCGGCTTCTTCGGTGCGATCTTCGGATCGCTGTCGACGATCCCGCGCGAGCAGCCGATCCGCGACAATCTGGAAGTCCTGGAACGTCAGTCGCACGAAGCGGAACGGCGGCAGCACATGATCGCCGCCCTGCGGCCCGACGTCGAAGCGGCGGTGGAGCGTCTGTTCGGGCTGACGCTGTTCCTCGATCGGCCAACGCCAAGACGGCTCAACGCATGGCGCGCAAAGGCACAGCAGGCCGCTGCCGAGCAGGCCGGCTACGCCTTCCAGTCCTACGCGCAGGCGAAGTTCACCGGGATCGTCGAGAGCCTCGCCGAACTGGTGTTCGATGCCGCTCCGGAGCTCAAGCTGCCGGATTCCCGCCCGATCATCGCCGTGCTGCGCAACGCCCTTGCGGAACGGGGGCTCGACCGGCTCTCCGCACCTTCGGGCGGCGCGAGCGCGGAGGCGATTACCTTCTTCCGGGCGCACGACGTCGGCTTTCGCGTACGCCGCCTCCGCCTGCTCGCCCGCCGGCTGTCGCGCGAATGGGATGCCGACCCGGAGATCCCGGACGCGGCGGTGGAGGAAGCGCGCGACGCGATCTACAGGATTCTTGCGCTCTACTTCGCACGCGAAGGGGCGACCGATCTGGGCGAGGACTTCCCTCTGCTCGCAGCCAAAGTGCTCGACGATCCTTCCGCCGTGATCGATGCACTCGCGGCCCGTCGGCTGCTGCCCGAGGTCGACGATCTGGCGGAAGAGATGCTCGCCGAAGCGCTCGAGAAGATGCCGAAAAATCTCAGGCGTCCGACGCTGCTGACCTATCTCGGATTCCCGTTCTATGATGTCGCGACCTTGCCGCTGGTGCGCGACGAGGCGCTGACCGAGTTCGATCCGATCAAGGTCGACCGGATCAGCCCGGACGATGCCCGCTCGATCCGCGAAGGCGGCACGCGCGCCACTTTGCGGGGGATCGAGTTCTACAACTTCGGCGCGTTCTTCAGCCGTGCCTACCGCGAGAACGACTATCTCTGGGGTCGCCTCCACGGGGCGGAACGGATGATCGACCTGGTCTGCTCGACGATCGAGGGGGGAGAGCCGAAAGTCGATGCGTCGGCGTTCAAGCGCAAAGTCTTTCTCGCGATCCTGGACGAGGAGCGCGAACGGCTCCGCGCCGATCCGGGATTGCTTGAGCGAATCCGCAGTGAAGTGCTGGCGACCGAACGGATCTGAGCGACCGGCTCGCTAGCTAGGCGCCGAATGCGTCCTTCAGCCGCTCGAAGAAGCCGCGGCACTCCGGGCATTCCTCGCCCGTCTCGGTCTCGCGGAACTGCTCGAGCAACGCCTTTTGCTCCTTGCTGAGCTTCGTCGGCGTCTCGACCGCGATCTCGACCACCAGGTCGCCCCGCCCGCGACCCTGAAGCACGGGCATCCCGGCGCCGCGCACGCGCAGCTGCTTGCCCGACTGGATGCCGGCCGGAATGTCCACGATGTTGGTCTCGCCGCCGAGATCGGGGATCTCGACCTTGCCGCCCAGTGCAGCGGCCGTGAAGCTGATCGGAACGCGGGAAAGGAGCGTCGTCCCCTCGCGCTGGAACACCGGATGCGGGCGGACATGCACGAAGATGTAGAGATCGCCCGGCGGTGCTCCGCGCGGGCCGGCCTCGCCCTTGCCGGTAAGGCGGATGCGCGTGCCGGTATCGACACCCGGCGGGATTTCCACCTCGATTGTCTGGGGGCGGTCGACGCACCCTTCCCCGCGGCAGTCGCGGCACGGGCTCACCAGCACTTCACCGCGTCCGTGACAGTTGGGACAAGGGCGTTCGACCACGAAGAAGCCCTGCTTGGCGCGGACCTTGCCGTAGCCGTTGCAGAGATTGCAGCCGCGCGTGCTCGTGCCCGGCGTCGCGCCCGAGCCGTGACAGGTTTCGCAGGCCTGCGAGACTTCGATCTCGATCTGGGTCTCTTTGCCGTGGAACGCCTCTTCGAGGCCGATCTCCATGTCATAGCGGAGGTCGGCACCGCGGCGCGGCTGCGTTCGGCCGCCACCGCCGCCGAAAGCGCTGCCGAAGATCGTCTCGAAGATGTCGCCGATATCGGCGAAGTCCGCACCCGGATGGCCACCGCCCATGCCCTGCTGGAAAGCGGCATGACCGAAGCGGTCGTAGGCCGCGCGCTTCTGTGGGTCCTTCAGGCAGTCGTAGGCGACGCTGATCGCCTTGAACTTGGCCTCGTTCTCCTTGCACCCTTGGTTGCGGTCCGGGTGATACTTCATCGCCAGCTTGCGGTAGGCGGACTTGATCGTCGCGCTGTCCGCATCGCGGCTGACCTCGAGAAGCTCGTAGAAATCGGTTTCGGTTGCCGGCATGGTGTCCCCGCCCCTTAAAGACCTAGCCGCCGCCGGAGCGGGCTGCACCGGCGGCGGTCTGGATCTTCATCGGGCGTCTCAGCCCTTGTTGTTGCCGTCTTCGTCGACTTCGGAGAACTCCGCGTCGACCACGTCCTCCTCCGAGCCGCCCTCGCTTCCGGCGGCGGCGCCGTCGGCCGGAGCATCGGCCGCGGCGGCCTGCTCCTGGCTATAGATTTCCTGACCCATCTTCATGGCGAGATCGGTCAGCGCCTGAGCCTTCGCGTTGATCGCGTCGACGTCGTCGCCTTCGAGCGCGGTCTTCGCCTCGGCCAGCGCGGCTTCGACCTGGCCCTTGAGATCGGCGCTGATCTTGTCGCCATGCTCTTCGAGTTGCTTCTGCGTCGCGTGGACCAGGCTGTCCGCCTGATTGCGAGCCTCGGCGCTTGCGCGGCGCTTCTTGTCCTCTTCGGCAAACTTCTCCGCGTCCTGCACCATCTGCTCGATGTCGCTTTCGTTGAGGCCGCCGGAGGCCTGGATGCGGATCTGCTGTTCCTTGCCCGTGCCCTTGTCCTTGGCACTGACGTTGACGATGCCGTTCGCGTCGATGTCGAAGGTGACCTCGATCTGCGGCACGCCGCGCGGCGCAGGCGGGATGCCGACCAGGTCGAACTGGCCGAGCATCTTGTTGTCCGCGGCCATCTCGCGCTCGCCCTGGAAGACGCGGATGGTCACCGCGTTCTGGTTGTCCTCGGCGGTCGAGTAGGTCTGCGTCTTCTTCGTCGGGATCGTGGTGTTGCGGTCGATCATGCGGGTGAACACGCCGCCGAGCGTCTCGATGCCGAGCGACAGCGGGGTCACGTCGAGCAGCAGGACGTCCTTGACGTCGCCCTGCAGCACGCCCGCCTGGATCGCCGCACCCATGGCGACGACTTCATCCGGGTTGACGCCGGTGTGCGGCTTCTTGCCGAAGAATTCTTCGACCACCGCATGCACCTTGGGCATGCGGGTCATACCGCCGACGAGGATCACTTCGTCGACGCCGCTCTTGTCCACGCCAGCATCGGCAAGCGCCTTCTTGCAGGGCTCGAGCGTACGCTTGATCAGATCGCCCACGAGCTGCTCCAGCTTCGAGCGGGTCAGCGTCTCGACCAGGTGCAGCGGGGTGGAGCTGCCGCCTTCCATGCGCGCGGTGATAAAGGGCAGGTTGACCTCGGTCTGCTGGCTCGAGGAAAGTTCGATCTTGGCCTTCTCGGCCGCTTCCTTGAGGCGCTGAAGAGCAAGCTTATCCGAACGGAGATCCATGTTCTCCTTCTTCTTGAACTCGTCAGCCAGGTATTCGACCAGCGCGCTGTCGAAGTCCTCGCCGCCCAGGAAGGTGTCGCCGTTGGTCGACTTCACTTCGAACACGCCGTCGCCGATCTCGAGGATCGAGATATCGAACGTACCGCCGCCGAGGTCATAAACGGCGATGGTCTTGCCGTCGTTCTTCTCCAGCCCATAGGCGAGTGCGGCCGCGGTCGGCTCGTTGATGATGCGCAGCACTTCGAGGCCCGCGATCTGGCCGGCGTCCTTGGTCGCCTGGCGCTGCGCGTCGTTGAAGTATGCGGGAACGGTGATGACCGCCTGCGTAACGGTCTCGCCGAGATAGCTTTCGGCGGTTTCCTTCATCTTCTGCAGGATGAAGGCGGAAATCTGCGAGGGCGAATACTCGGTACCGCCGGCTTCGACCCAGGCGTCGCCGTTCTTGCCCTTGACGATATCGTAGGGGACGAGCTCCTGATCCTTCTTGGTGGTCGGATCGTCGTAACGGCGGCCGATCAGGCGCTTGATCGCGAACAGCGTGTTGTCGGGGTTCGTGACCGCCTGACGCTTCGCGGGTTGGCCGATGAGGCGCTCGCCATCCTTGGTGAACGCAACGATCGAAGGCGTCGTGCGCGCGCCTTCGGAATTCTCGATAACCTTGGGCTTGCCCCCATCCATCACGGCAACGCAGCTATTCGTCGTGCCGAGGTCGATACCGATTACTTTCGCCATGGTTTCCCTATTCCACTTCCGATAGTTGGACGCCGCTCACTATGCCCCCCGGAAACCGGCAGGACTGCTCGGCGGCTCGATTACGTGCGGGATATAGGTTCGGTTTCTGTTGGCACAAGGGACGCTGAGAGCTAGCCTCGCACGGTGTTCAGAGGGGAGAAACGATCATGAAATCATCCATCCTAGCCGCTGCGGTTCTGTCCGCCGCCGCGTTCGGCCTCGCTTCCTGTGGGGATGGCGCCACCGAGCAGGCAGTCGAAGCGCCCGAAGGTGTGCCGGGGCTCACCGTCACGAACGCGAGGATGGTGCTCGCACCGGTAGAGGGCAATCCGGCAGCAGTTTATTTCGATCTCGCTTACGACGGCGACCGCAATGTCGCGCTCACGCGGGCACATGTCGAAGGGGCGCAGAGCGCCTCTCTCCATGAATACGGCGAGTGGAACCGGCAGGTGCAGATGCAGGAGATGTTGCCGCTGGTTCTCAAGAAAGGCGACAAGGTCGCCTTCGAACCGGGCGGCAAGCATGTAATGGCGATGGGCGTGGCGCCCGAGCTGCAGCCGGGCGGGAAGACCGAAGTGACTCTCACCGTCTCCGGCGGTGACAAGACCACGTTCGAGGCCGAGATCCGCGGCCCCGGGGAAGAGCGCTGAGCGAAGCGGTCGTTCCTGCCGCCGTGCCGGTATGCCCGGCCGGCGGCGAACGGCCGCTCACGCCGGGCGAGATCGCGCTCGCCCGTTCCGTCTTCGGCGAAGCGATCGACTATTCGAAGGTCACCATTCGCCGCCGCAAGTTCTTTCCCCTTCAGCCGCGCAAGATCACCATGGCGCCGCGTGGACATCTGCACTTCCACCCTCTGGGCGAGGCGTACTGCGACGATTTCGCGCAAGTCTCGGTCATCCGCCAGGGTCTCTTCATCCACGAGATGGTCCACGTCTGGCAGGCGCAGACGAAGGGAAGCTGGTGGCTCGTGTTCAACCGAATGCCGTGGGCGCGCTACGACTATAGCCTCAAACCCGGATGGCCGCTCGAACGGTACGGTATCGAGCAGCAAGCGGAAATCGTGAAACATGCCTTTTGGCTGCGCAACGGTGTGAGAGTCGCAGGCACACCTGACGCAGCGGCGTACGACCTCCTGGTGAGGTTTCCCGGCGTCTCTTGAACGCGAGACCATCCCGCAGCGGGAAAGGTGCAACAAGAAAGGGCCGCCCCCGCGGGACGGCCCCTTTCCACTCGATCCAGCGGATCAGAAGTAATCGCGATAGCGATCGTCGTTGCGGCAGTCGTCGTCTAGGTAGCGGCCGTTGCGATCATACCAGCCGTCGCAATCGCTGTCCTTGTCCTTGAAATAGCCGGCCAGGCCGCCGATCGCCGCGCCGGCGATCGCATAGGTTTCAAGGTCTTCTCCAGTGATTGCAGCCGCGGCCGCACCGGCCGCCGCGCCGAGGCCCGCACCTTCGACCGCATAGTTTTCCGCACAGGCGGACAGCCCGAGCGACGAAACGAGCAGGGCCGGGGCGAGCAGCATTGTGGCTTTCATAGCGATTCTCCGTTGCATCCCTGTGCTGCGTGCTACGGGCTGCGTAGACGAAGGTTCCGTCCGGGAGCGGCCGATGCGGTGAATCGAGAGCGGAGTCAGTCGTATTCGACGCCGGGGAGCCCCTGTCCGCCGTCCGCAATGAAGGTGTCGATCCGCTTTTCCAGCACGGGCAGCGGGACCGAGCCCAGCGAGAGCACGACATCATGGAACTTGCGTATGTCGAACCGCTCGCCGAGCGCCTCTTCCGCCTTCGCGCGCACGCGCCGGATCGTCATCTCGCCGAGCTTGTAGGCCAGCGCCTGGCCGGGCCAGCTGATGTAGCGGTCGACCTCCGTCTCGACCTCGTGCCGAGACAGCGCCGTGCGGGTCGCGAGATAGTCGATCGCCTGCTCGCGGCTCCAACCGTAGTGATGAACGCCAGTGTCGATCACCAGCCGCGCAGCGCGCCACATTTCGTAGCTGAGCTGTCCGAAGCGTTCATAAGGGGTGCGGTAGATGCCCATCTCGTTGCCGAGATATTCGACGTAGAGCCCCCAGCCTTCGCCGAAGCCGGAGAAGTAGGTCTGCCTGCGGAAAGGCGGCGCCTCTGCCTGTTCGAGCGCCACACCGGCCTGGAAGCTGTGCCCGGGGATACACTCGTGCAGCGTCAGGGCCGGGATGTTGTAGAGGGGCCGCGACGGAAGATCGTAGGTATTCATCATGCACGCATCGAGTCCTCCCCGTCCTGCCGTGTAGAACGGCGCGATCGCGTCGGGCACAGGACGAATGGTGAAGCGGTGGCGCGGGAGGAAACCGAAGTAGTCGGCAATCACTCCGTCGACCCGCTTGGCGGTGTAGGCTGAGACGCCCATCAGCTCGTCCGGCGTATCCGCGACGAACTGGGAGTCGGTGCGCAGGAATTGCACGAATTCCGGCAAGGTGCCTTCGAATCCGGCATCGGCCTTCACCTTCTCCATCTCTGCGGTGATCCGCGCGACTTCGGCCAGGCCGATCTCGTGAATCTCCTCCGCCGTCAGGTCGAGCGTCGTGTACTGCTCGATCTGCTGTTGGTAGTAGGCGGCACCCTCCGGCATTTCCTCGGCAGCGAGCGTGGTGCGCGTCTGCGGCAGGTATTCGTTGCGGAAGAAGTCGAGCAGCTTGGAAAAGGCCGGCGTAACGCTCTCGGCGATCGCCGCGCGGCCTGCCGCCTTGAGCCGCTCGGCTTCGGCGGCGGGGATGCGTTGGGGCATCTCGGCGAAAGCGGTCCAGAACGGGCTGTCCTCGACACCCTCGACCACGCTCGATGCGATCGACGCATCCCGCCCCTCGAGCGTCACGCGCGGCACGCTGAACCCGCGTTCCAGACCGGCGCGGGCGTTGGCGATGTGCTCGTCGAAATAGCGAGGAATGTCGCGCATGCGACCGATGTAGCGTTCGTATTCTGCCATGGTGGTGAAGCCGGTACGCGGGGCGAGGTAGCTCCAGAAACTGCTGTCGCTGTCGAACGGCATCTCCCATTCGCGGAAGCGCGCGTCGCCGAGGTCGCCTTCGAGCAGCGTGCGGAACACTGCGGCGTCGGTGCGCGACGACGGACTGAGGGCGCTCTCGTCGAGCGCCGTCAGCCGCTCCAGGAACTCCTTCGCCTTGGCGGCGCGCGCCAGGTGAGCTTCGGGGGTGACCGATGCCAGCTCGCTCCCGGGCGCGGTGCTGCCGTTGCCTTCCTCGATCTGCTTGTACTGCGCCAATTGATAGGCGTAGTACTCACCGGTCAGGGCGGAGAGCCGATCGTCGGCCGTTTCCTGCGCCTGCAACGGCGCAACGACAACGCAGGCGGCAACAACTGCCGCCGGAAACGTAAACCTCATCGATCCTCCCTTCGAAGTTCTCGTTACTTGGCGACGCTCACCATGGCGGGCCGCAGCAGGCGATCCTTGATCATGTAGCCGGACTGCAACTCCTGCACGATCGTGCCGGGCTCCTGCCCCTCGCTGGCCGGAACTTCCATCATCGCCTGATGGACGTTCGGGTCCAGCGGCAGGCCGGTCGCGGCGATACGCGTAATGCCGTGCTGCCCAAAAACCTTCTCGATCTCGCGCTGCGTCGCCTCGATTCCGGCGAGAAACCGGCTCATCTTCTCGTCTTCGCGATATTCGGCGGGCACCGATTCGAGCGCACGGGCGAGATTATCCGCGACCGAAAGGATGTCGCGCGCAAAGCCCGTGGCGGCGTAGTTGCGCGCGTCCTGCACGTCCTTCTCCAGCCGCCGCCGGACATTTTGCGTCTCGGCGCGCGCGTAGAGCACGTCCTGCTTGGCAGCATCCAGATCGGCACGCAGCGCGGCGAGCGCTTCTTCGACGCCGCCTGCGTCATCGCCGTCTTCGCCGTCGCCATTGTCGAGGAAGTCCTCGGGCACGCCTTCGAGTTCCTTTTCAACGGCTTCGTCGTGCGGCCGCTTGTCGTTGTCGCTCATGATTTTTCGTGTCTATCCGATGAGTTTACCCAGGGATCGGGCGGTGAAGTCCACCATGGGGACGACCCGCGCGTAATTCAACCGAGTCGGGCCGATCACGCCCAGCACGCCCACCACCCTGCCTTCGCGGTCGCGATAGGGCGAGGCGATGACCGATGAACCGCTGAGCGCGAACAGCCGGTTCTCGCTGCCGATGAAAATGCGCGTCGCCTCAGCCTCGCGCGCGCTTTCGAGCAATTCCGCGACCGACTGCTTGTTCTCCAGGTCATCGAGCAGGGAGCGGACCCGTTCCAGGTCCGAGAGCGCGGCCTCGTCGAGCAGCTTCGCCTGCCCGCGGACGATCAGGACCGGACGCTGCGCCGCGTCCTCGCTCCATACCGCGAGCCCGCGTTCCACCAGGCTTCGGCTCGCTTCGTCGAGTTGCGAGCGGCCGGAGGCGATCTCGCTGCGCATCGCTGCCACGGACTCAGGCAGTGTGCGCCCTGCAAGGCGCGCCGTGATGTAGTTGCTCGCCTGTTCGAGCAATTGCGGTGAGACCCCCTCACCCAGCTCGATCACGCGGTTCTCGATCGCTCCGTCTTCGCCGACGAGCACCGCGAGCACCCGTCCCTGACCCAGGTTGACGAGGCTGAGCTGTGCGAGGCGTGGCTCCAACCGCGGCACCATGACCATGCCGGCCGCGCCGGAAATATCCGAGAGGATCGCGCTCGTCTGTTCGAGCGCCTGTTCGATCGGGCCCGGTTCGGCGAGGCGCCGTTCGATCGCCTTGCGTTCCTCGCGCGTGGGCTCGGCAACTTGCATCATGCCATCCACGAAGAGACGCAGGCCGCTTTCGGTCGGCATCCGCCCTGCGCTGGTGTGCGGCGCCGCAAGCAGTCCCAGTCCCTCCAGGTCCGCCAGTACGGACCGGATCGACGCCGGCGAGAGGTTGAGCCCGCCTTCGCCCGCGAGCGCTTTGGATCCGACCGGCTGTCCGCTGTCGAGATAACCCTCGACCACCAGGCGGAATATAGCCCGGGCGCGATCGGTGAGTTCGGTGACGGGAGGTGTCGGCATCGCGTGTTCGATCCCGGCGTCAGCCGCCGGCAGCCTGATCCTGTTCGTAGCGGAACCGATCTTCCAAGGTGCCGACGAGATCGTCGAGCGGCAGTTCCTCCCATGCTTCATAGAGGCGCTCGGCGTTCTCGGCCAGACCGGGCTGACGGCAACCCATGTACCAGTCGAGCGTGGTCTCCGTGCCGTCAGTATAGCGCCAGGTGACGACCACGCTCGCGTGGTCGGTCGCCGTCGGACCGTCGCAATTCTCGAAGCCGTACTTCTGGCTGGTTTCCGGACGGAAGGGCGCGAGCCGCTCGGTAAAGGCGTCCCACTCGGTCGGGCTGGCGGTGAACGGACGCTCGCCCTTCACGGCGACGAACCGCTCACCGCGAAAGGTTCCCTCGCCCGACCGCCCAACTTCGACATTGAAAACCGGGCAGGCGCCGAAACACGGGCCGGTGGAGAATGCGATGGATTCGACCGCACCTGCTCCGTGCGCGGTGGTCTCGGGTGCGGATACCGGAGTGCAAGCCACAAGCGTAAGCGCCGCAAGCGCGGCCGCATATCTGAACATGATCGAATCGCTCCTTCGTCGATGCTGGTCACCAACGTGCAAGATCGCTAGGGCGATCCGCAATCGAGAGATACGGAGATTTTCATGCGACCTTCCGGACGCGCGCCCGACGAAATGCGCGCTATCACCATTGAGACCGGCTTCACCCGTCATGCGGAAGGCTCTTGCCTGATCGGCTTCGGCGACACGCGCGTCCTGTGCACGGCGAGCGTGGAAGAACGCACGCCGCCGTGGCTGCGCGGCAAGGGCGAAGGATGGGTCACGGCCGAATACTCGATGCTGCCGCGCGCGACGCACACGCGTGGCCAGCGCGAGGCGGCGAAGGGCCGGCAGTCCGGGCGTACGCAGGAAATTCAGCGTCTTATCGGGCGCAGCTTACGCGCCGTGGTCGATCTCAAGAAGCTTGGCGAGCGCCAGATCACGCTCGACTGCGACGTCATTCAGGCGGACGGCGGCACGCGCACCGCGGCGATCTCCGGCGCGTGGATTGCACTGCGCCTCGCAGTGGATGGTCTCATCAAGAGCGGCGCGCTTTCAGAGGACCCGATCGAAGCGCAGGTCGCGGCAGTAAGCTGCGGCATCTATCGGGAAACGCCGGTGCTTGACCTCGACTATGACGAGGACAGCACTGCCGATGCCGATGCGAATTTCGTCCTGATCTCGGGCGGAAAGATTGCCGAGGCCCAGGCGACAGCCGAGGGTGCCTGCTACGACGAGGAGGGCTTGCTGCGCCTCCTGCGCCTGGCGCGGATCGGCTGCGACCGGATCTTCGCGGCGCAGTTGGATGCGGTGAAGAAGTGACTCGTCGTCTTAGTTCCGGCAGCCTCGTGATTGCCACGCACAATGCGGGCAAGCTCAAGGAAATCCAGGCTCTGCTCGACCCTTACGGGATCAAGTGCCTCAGTGCGGGATCGCTCGGCCTGCCGGAGCCGGCCGAAACGGGCACGACCTTCGTCGAGAACGCGCTGATCAAGGCGCGCGCGGCGGCCGAGGCCTCCGGCATTGTCGCGCTTGCCGACGACAGCGGGCTCTCGGTCACGGCACTCGGAGGAAGGCCGGGTGTCTACACCGCCGACTGGGCCGAACGGCAGTGGTTCGAAGGCGAGCCGGGCCGCGACTGGTACATGGCAATGGGCAAAGTCGAGGGAATGCTCGCCCAGCAGGGGCCGGACGCGCCCCGCGACGCCGCATTCCACTGCGTGCTCGCCATCGCCTGGCCCGACGGAGAACATGCGGTCTATGAAGGAACCGCGCCGGGCGCGCTCACGTGGCCGCCCCGGGGAACGCTCGGTTTCGGCTACGATCCCGTGTTCGTGCCGCGGGGTTACGAGCAAACTTTCGCCGAGATCGCACCCGAGGAAAAGCACCGCATCAGCCACCGCGCAGACGCCTTCGCGAAGCTCGTTGCCGAGCAGTTCGGCAAGAGCTGAATCCCCCCGAAGGCGGAGACCTCAGACGACCGGCGCTGTGCCAGCGGCACGAAGGCCCCGCCTTCGCGGGGGAACAGGTGTATGCTAAGGAATTCCCGTGGCACGCGCACTCTACATCCATTGGCCCTTCTGTCTGAAGAAGTGCCCTTACTGCGACTTCAACAGCCATGTCCGCGATGGCGTCGACCACGCGGCATGGCAGCGTGCGCTGATGGCGGACATGCGGCACGAAGCCGTGCTCGCGGGCGGTGAACCGCTCACGTCGATCTTCTTCGGCGGCGGCACCCCATCGCTGATGCCACCCGCGCTCGTCGCTCACTTGTTGGCAGAGGCCGAGCGGCTGTGGGGTTTCGCGGACGGGATCGAGGTCACACTCGAAGCGAATCCATCATCGGTCGAGGCGGCGGCGTTCGGCGATCTTGCCACGGCAGGGATCAATCGCGTCTCGCTCGGCCTGCAGGCGCTCGACGACGAGGCATTGCGGTTCCTCGGCCGGCTGCATGACGTCGGAGAAGGGCTTGCCGCGCTGGAGATCGCGCAACGGCATTTCGCCCGGGTCAGCTTTGACTTGATCTATGCCCGCCCCGGACAGAGCACCAGGGAATGGCAGGCGGAACTCGAACGTGCGCTGACTTTCGGCACCGATCACCTCTCGCTCTACCAGTTGACCATCGAGGCCAACACGCGCTTCGCGACCGATGTCAGGCTGGGCCATTTCACACCGCTCGACGACGATCCGGCGGCCGAGCTGTTCGAGCTCACCCGCGCGATCACCGCCGAAGCGGGGCTGCCCGCCTACGAAGTCAGCAACCACGCCCAGCCGGGGCAGGAAAGCCGCCACAATCTCACCTACTGGCGCTACCGCGACTATTGCGGGATCGGCCCCGGCGCGCACGGACGGCGCGGCGGCGTCGCGACCCTGCGGCACAAGAAGCCCGAGAACTGGCTCGCCGCCGTGGCCGAGCAGGGACACGGCATCCGCGAGGACACCGCCCTGTCACCTGCCACCCGGGCATCGGAGGCCTTGCTGATGGGCCTGCGCCTTTCCGAAGGCGTTTCGCTGCCGGACATTGCCTGGCGTTTCGGGCTCGATGCCGACCGCCTGATCGACCGTTCGGGCCGCGAAATGCTGGAGCGGCTCGGCTTCGTGCAGCATGCAAGCGGACGTCTCGTCGTAACCGACAAGGGAATGCCGGTGCTCGACGCGGTGCTGGGTGAGTTGGTCCATCCGGAACTCGTCGCGGCATGAGCGCAGCCGACCTGCTCGCCGACTGGCATGACCATCTCGCGAAGAATCGCCGCCGATCGCCGCATACGGTGCGCGCATATCTCGCGGCGGCCAGGAACTTTCTGCAAGCGCTCGGCGCCGAGGACTGGCAGACGGTCGCAAAGGTCGAAGGCGTGGGGCTGCGCGCGCAGCTCGCCCGCCGGCGTGCCGACGGCCTTGGCAATGCTTCCGCGGCACGCGAGCTTTCCGCGCTCAAGGCGTTCGTAAAGCATGCTCGCGAACGTGCAGGCCACGCGGACACCGTCGCCCCGCGCCTGCGCGGCCCCCGGATCAAGAAGGGCCTGCCTCGCCCCGTCACGCCCGACGATGCAGGAAATCTCGCCGACCTGGTCGCGGCCGATGCCGCGGAGCCCTGGATCGGCGCTCGCGATCGGGCGGTTCTGCTGCTGCTCTATGGCGCCGGCCTGCGGATCGCCGAGGCCCTGTCGCTGACCGGCGGCGATCTGCCGCTGGGCGAAACGCTCTCGGTCACCGGAAAGGGCGGCAAGCAGCGCGTGGTCCCGATCCTGCCGCTCGTTCGCGAGGCGGCCAGCGACTATGCGCGGCAGTGCCCCTGGCCTCTGGCGAAAGACGAGCCGCTGTTTCGCGGCGCCAAGGGCGGACCGCTCAACCAGGGCATGGTGCAGAAGGCCGTGGCTCGCGCGCGCATCGCACTTGGCCTGCCGGACAGTGCGACCCCGCATGCCTTGCGGCATTCGTTCGCCACTCACCTGCTCGGCGCGGGGGCGGACCTGCGCAGCCTGCAGGAATTGCTCGGCCATGCGAGCTTGGGTTCGACGCAGATCTATACGAAAGTCGACGCGGCGACCCTGCTCGATACCTACCGGGCGGCGCACCCGCGCGGGAGGAGCTAGTCGCTCCGTTCGCTCGGCGGCGTCCAGGTGATTACGCGCCAGAGATAAGCTCCGAGCGTAAGCACGATGAGGCCGAGTACGATCCATCCGACGACATGCTCGTATTCCTTAAGATATCGTGCGAGCGCCTGCCCGCCGAGTACGAGCAACGCATTCCAGGCGGCGGTCCCGACGAAAGTGAAGGCGAAAAAACGCCACACGCTCATATGCGCAAGACCGGCGGGCAGCGAAATGATCGTGCGAAAGATCGGGGTGCAGCGCAGCACCAGCACGACCCATTGGCCGTGACGGCGGAAGAATTGCGATCCCTTCTCGATCTCATTCCAGTCGAGCGTCAGCCACCGCCCCCATCGATCCACAAACGGCTTCAGACGCTCGTAGCCCCACTTGTCGCCAAGCCAGAACCAAGCGTAGTTGCCCGCGGTGGAGCCCACCGTGCCGGCGAGCATGAGTGGCCAGAACGCCATCTCGCCGCGGGCGACCAGCACGCCGCCTATGCCCATGATGACTTCCGACGGGATCGGCGGGAAGATGTTTTCGATCGCCATCAGCAGCGCAATGCCGAGATAGCCGCCGCGGGCGATCGCTTCGATGATAATGTCGTTCATTGGCGGGGAGAACGGACGAAGCCGCTAACGGTTCGCGAGCCGCGCCTCTATCGCATCCCAGATCAGGGCACCGGTGTCGGTGCCGTTGAACGTGTCGATGGCGACGATCCCGGTCGGGCTGGTGACGTTGATCTCGGTCAGCCATTTGCCGCCAATCACATCGATGCCGACGAACACGAGCCCGCGGCGCTTGAGCTCCGGCCCCATCGCGGCGCAGATCTCCTCCTCGCGCGCCGTCAGGGTCGCCGCCTCGGCATGGCCGCCCTGCGCAAGGTTCGAACGAAACTCCCCTTCGCCCGGGAAGCGGTTGATCGCACCTGTGAATTCGCCGTCGACAAGCACGATCCGCTTGTCCCCCTCCGCCACTTCCGGAAGGAAGGGCTGGACCATATGCGGCTCGGGCCAGGTCTGGTTGAACACTTCGGACAGAGCCGAAAGGTTCGTCCCGTCCGCATCGATGCGGAAGATCGCCTTGCCGCCGTTGCCGTGCAGCGGCTTCACCACCACTGCGCCGTGCTTCTTCTGGAAGGCGCGAATATCCTCTAGCCTGCGCGCGACGAGCGTCGGCGGCATGAAGCGCGCATAGTCGAGCACGAACATCTTCTCGGGCGCGTTCACCACCTCGCGCGGGTCGTTGACGACCAGCGTCTCGCCCTTGAGCCGGTCGAGCAGGAAGGCGGCGCTGATATAACCGAGATGGAACGGCGGGTCCTGCCGCATGAGCACGACGTCGATCTCGCGTCCCAGATCGATTCGGCGCAGCTCGCTTTCCCAGCGGAAGTGATCACCTTCGACACGCTGGACCGAAACCTCGCGCGCCCAGGCGGTTACGCGCCCTTCCTCCCACGCCAGCGTGGAAACGTCGTAGTGCCACAGACGATGCCCACGCGCCTGCGCGGCAAGCATCAAGGCGAACGAGGAATCGCCTGCGATCTTGACGCTTTCGATAGGGTCCATCTGGATGGCGACGCGTAAGCTCATTGGGGTCCCCTAAGGCTGCCAGGCGTTGACGATGTGGCGGGGGAAACTGTTCGGCGCAAGGAGGATCACGTCGACGCGCACGTCTTCGCCATCGGTCGCATACTCGTGCGCCACCGCTTCCACCGCAGCGGCGACGCGGCTCAAGCGATATTCGTCGATCGCGTAGTCGAGCTCGATCGCGGACTTGCGCCACTTGACCTCGATAAAAGCGACGACATTGCCGCGTTTGCACACGAGATCGATCTCGCCGAGCGGCGTCTTTCGGCGGCGGTCGAGCACGCGCCAGCCTTTCATCTGCAGCCAGAGCGCTGCCCGACCTTCCCCGGCCCGACCGTCGCGTTCCGCCCGTTGGCGCTTCATACGCCTCGCAGCTCGAGCGCGCGGGCGTAGAGCGCCCTTCGGTCCTGCCCCGTCGCCTTCGCGACAAGGGCCGCCGCTTGCGACGGCTTGGCCGATTGCAGGGCTTCGCTCAGGAGGGCGTCGACATCGTGCTCGCCCACAGGTTCATCCGTAGCCGGCCCAACCAGCAGCACGATCTCGCCCTTCGCCGGATGGCCGGCAAAATAAGCCGCGAGCTCGGCGGCCGTGCCCGTTCGGCATTCCTCGTGCAGCTTGGTCAGCTCGCGGGCGACGGCGATTTCGCGGTCGGGCATCAACTGGTCGAGCGTCTCGAGCGATTTCACTAGTCTGGGTGCGGTTTCGTAGAAGATCGCGGTTGCATCTGCCTTCGCCGCCGCCTCCAATGCCTCGCGCCGGGCCTTGTCCTTGTTCGGGAGGAAGCCCGCGAACAGGAAACGGTCGTTTGGAAGGCCCGAGAGGGTCAGCCCGGCGATCGCCGCGCAGGCACCCGGCAGCGTCGTCACAGGCACCCCCGCCGCCCGCGCATCGCGCACGAGGCGGTAGCCCGGATCGGAGACGAGCGGCGTCCCGGCATCGCTCACCAGCGCCACCGCCTTCTCCTGCATAGCAGCGACCAGGCGTGCACGATCCTTCTCACCGGCATGGTCGTCGTAGCGCCAGAGGGGCTTCGACAAGCCGAGGTGTTTCATGAGCTTGCCGGTGACCCGCGTATCCTCGCAGGCCACTCCATCGCACCGCGCGAGCGTCTCGGTTGCCCGCACGGTGATGTCGCCGAGATTGCCAATCGGGGTCGCGACTATATAGAGACCGGGTTGGAGAGGTTGGTGGGCCACTCCCTCATCCATGGACACGACGACGGGGAGCCGCAAGCATGAAGCGTTGGAAACTGGATCGGCGAATGCTGGTCATCGCCGGGGCAAGCGCCATTTTGGCGGGTTGCCAGGTGATACCGAAGGGGCCGACCACTTCCACCGCTCCCGAGCCAAGACCGACTCCTACACCGAGCGAGTCCGGCCTGCCCGATGACGAGGCGCGTCACCGGGTCGCCTTGCTCGTGCCGATGTCGGGCACCAACGGCGCGGTCGGCCAGTCGATTGCAAATGCCACGACGATGGCCCTGCTCGACACCAATGCCGACAATCTGCGCATCACCACCTATGACACGTCGACCAACCCACGCGACGCGGCCCGGCGCGCCATCGCGGACGGCAACAAACTAATCCTCGGCCCGCTGCTGGGCAGCAACGTCGGACAGGTCCTGGCCGAGGCACGCCCGGCCGACGTGCCGCTGATCTCGTTTTCCAACGATACCAGCGTTGCCGGCGCCGGGGTCTTCCTGATGGGCCATATCCCCGAACAATCGATCGCACGCAGCGTCGCCTATGCGCGTCAGCGCGGCTCGGCCAACTTCGCGGCGATCGTGCCCGACGGCGAGTACGGACGGCGCGCGGAGGCGGCGCTTTCGGCCGCCGTCGTCGATTCGGGCGCTCGGGTGGTCGCGACCGAAACCTACACGCGCAGCAATACCTCAGTGGTCAGCGCCGCACAGCGGATAGCGGAAGAAGGCGGCTTCGACACCGTCCTGCTCGCCGATGGCGCACGGTTGGCTTCGCTCGCCGCACGCGAGCTGCGCTCGGGCGGCGGCAAGATGCAGATCCTCGGGACCGAATTGTGGAGCGGCGAAAGCGCAGTAACCAGCGCTGCTGCGCTGCGCGGCGCGCTATTCGCGGCAGTGTCCGACGCGCGGTTCAAACGCTTTTCGGACAGCTACAACGGCCGCTTCGGATCGCAGCCTTATCGCATCTCGACGCTCGGCTATGACGGTGTCCTGCTGGCCCTGCGCGTCGCTGAGGACTGGCAGGTCGGGCGCAGCTTCCCGGTCGCGCGTCTGCGTGAGGAAGGCGGTTTCCTCGGCCTCGACGGTCCGTTCCGTTTCCAACGCAACGGCGTGATCGAGCGGGCGATGGAAGTGCGCGAGGTGCGCGACGGGCAGGTCGTGATCGTTTCTCCCGCCCCCAGCGGCTTCTGAGGTTGACGATAACGCGCCACCGCCCGCTTGAAGCCGCGCGAAATCGCGGCCTATAGGCCGAACCATGCCCGACGACCTGTTCGCGAACACGCCCGCATCGAGCGGTGACTATGATGCTTCTTCGATCGAGGTGCTCGAAGGGCTCGAGCCGGTACGCCGCCGGCCGGGCATGTACATCGGCGGAACCGACGACCGTGCCCTACACCACCTCGCCGCCGAAGTGCTCGACAACGCGATGGACGAGGCCGTCGCGGGTCATGCTACGCGGATCGAAGTCAGTCTGGAGGAAGGCAATCGCCTGACGATCACGGACAACGGCCGCGGGATGCCGGTGGCCGAGCACCCCAAGTTTCCGGGCAAATCGACGCTCGAAGTGATCCTTTCCATGCTGCACTCGGGGGGCAAGTTCTCGGGCAAGGCCTATGCCACCAGCGGCGGCCTGCACGGTGTCGGCGTTTCGGTGGTGAACGCGCTGTCCAGCCACACGCGGATCGAGGTGGCACGCGACCGGCAGCTCTACGCGCAGGAGTTTGCACGCGGAGAAACGCTGGGGCCGCTGCAGGAACTAGGCCCTACCCCCAACCGCCGCGGCACCACCGTCAGCTTCACGCCCGACACCGAGATCTTCGGCGACCGCAAGTTCAGCCCCAAGCGGCTGTTTAAGCTCGCCCGCTCCAAGGCCTATCTCTTCGCCGGGGTCGAGATTCGCTGGAAGTGCGCCGCCTCGCTCGCAAGCGACGATGTGCCCGCGGAGGCGGTGTTCAAATTTCCCGGTGGCCTCGCCGATCACCTTGCCGAGCAGATCAGCGAGCGCGAGTGCGTCACCTCCCGCCCTTTCACGGGAACGCAGGAGTTCCCGGACGAGCAGGGTCGCGTCGAATGGGCGATCGCCTGGCCGCTCTGGTCCGACGGCGCCGGGAGCTGGTACTGCAACACCGTGCCCACCCCCGATGGCGGCACGCACGAGCAGGGCCTGCGCGCCGCGCTGACGAAGAGTCTGCGCGCGTTCGGCGAATTGACCGGGCAGAAGAAGGCGAAGGATCTATCGGCGGATGACGTGATGACCGGCGCCGAGGTCATGCTCAGCGTCTTCATCCGCGACCCGCAGTTCCAGAGCCAGACCAAGGATCGGCTGACCAGCCCCGAAGCCGCACGCCTAGTCGAGAACGCGGTGCGCGACCACTTCGACCATTTCCTCGCCGACAACATGGAGCGCGGACGAGCGCTGCTCGGCGCGGTGATGGAGCGGATGGACGAGCGCCTGCGCCGCAAGGCGGAACGCGAGGTCAAGCGCAAGACCGCAACCAATGCCAAGAAGCTGCGCCTGCCCGGTAAGCTGACGGATTGCTCGGGTGAAGGCGACGGCGAGACCGAGCTGTTCATCGTCGAGGGCGACAGCGCCGGCGGCAGCGCCAAACAGGCGCGCAACCGCAAGACGCAGGCGATCCTGCCGATCCGCGGCAAGATCCTCAACGTCGCTTCCGCCAGCGCCGACAAGATCCGCGCCAATAGCGAGATCGCCGACCTGATCCTCGCACTCGGCTGCGGTACGCGCAAGGATTGCGACCCGGAGGCGCTCCGCTACGACCGCATCGTCATCATGACCGACGCGGATGTCGATGGCGCGCATATCGCGACCCTGCTGATGACATTCTTCTTCCAGGAAATGCCCGAGGTCGTCCGCCGCGGGCACCTGTTCCTCGCCCAGCCGCCGCTCTACCGTCTCACTGCAGGCAAGGAGAGCGTTTACGCCCGCGACGACGCACACCGGGCCGAACTCGAGGCGACGGTGTTCAAGGGCAAGAAAGTCGAAGTCGGGCGCTTCAAGGGCCTCGGCGAGATGAATCCGCAGCAGCTCCGCGAAACGACGATGAACCCGGCATCGCGCAGCCTGATCCGCATCACCCTGCCCGCCGAGCACGAGCAGCGGCACGCGGTGAAGGAACTGGTGGACCAGCTCATGGGTCGCAATCCCGAGCACCGCTTCAACTTCATCCAGAATCGCGCAGGCGAATTCGACCGAGAACTGATAGACGCCTGAGCCGACTTGCCGCGGAGTTTCGAGTGAAGTAGTGAGGTAATACACTACTTCACTTCAGGAGCTCGTGATGTCTGCTCGTCTTGCCGCCCTTTCATGCCTCACCGTCCTGGCGATGACGATTCCGGGCACGGCGAGGGCCGAGCCAACACGTGCGGCGCAGGCAGTCGTGATCGCGGACGCGGCGGTTCGCGAGCCGAAGACCGAAGTGCTCGTACTGGGCACGCCGCACCTCTCGACCCTCCCCGAAGGGACCGACCCGTCGCTATTCGATCCCCTGCTCGACAAGCTGGCGGCGTGGCAGCCGCAACTGATCGCGCTTGAAGGCATCGGCGGCGCCCAGTGCGATTACCTTCGCGAATTTGCGTTCGCCTACGACGGAACGGCCGATGCCTATTGCTTTGACGCCGAGCCTGCGCGCAAGGCGCTCGGGCTCGACCAGGCGGGAGCCGAGGCATCCATCGAGCAGATTCTGGCGGAGGCCGTGGAACAGCGTCTTCCCGCAGAGCGACGGCGCTTGGCGGCACTCTTCCTGGCCGCGGGAGATCGCGCTTCCGCAATGGTGCAGTGGCTTCGCCTTCCTGCGGAGGAGCGCCGCGCCGATGCAGTTCTTACCGAGGAACTCGCCAAGGCGCTCGCGCCGCGGGCTCGGCTCAACGAGAACTACGTCGTCGGCGCCCGGCTTGCGGCGAGATTGGGTCTCGAACGCGTGCATTTGGTGGACGACCATACCGGCGACCGCGCCAGCGGCCCCGATACCGATGCCTTTGCCGAGGCGATGCCGCGCATCTGGGACAACGAATGGGCCAAAGCGAACCGCAAGCTCGGAGACGACTGGGTCGCACGGCTGAGCAGCACGCCCTCACCCGCTACGGTGATCAACTCCTATATCGACTACAACTCGCTCGAGACGGCTGAACTGGTGGTCCGCGGCGACTTCGGCGCTGCGGCGGGCGATAGGGGCGTTGCCCGCGTGGGCCGCCGCTATCTGGCGTACTGGGAGACACGAAATCTCCGCATGGTCGCGAACATCCGCGAAGCCGCGGGGCCGCATCCGGGCATCCGCGTGCTCGCGATCGTGGGCGCGTCGCACAAGCCGTATTACGAGCGCTATCTCGACATGCTGAGCGAGATGCGCCTGGCCAATGTCGCGGAAGTGCTACGCTAGCGACCCGGCGGAAACTCGCCTTCACCGAGATACCTGCTGGCCCAGGCGGCGATGATTCCGGCCGCATAGGCGGCATCGTCGCCGTCCAGCAGAAGGTGGCCGGCGCCCTCAAGGCTGACGAAGCTCTTCGGGTGCATGGCCGCAGCGAACAGCGCACCGGCATTCTCTACGCTGACGAGATTGTCGGTGGGCGAATGCATGAACAGGAGCGGCACGCGCAGCCGGGCGACTTCGGCGAGGAGATCGATATGCTCGATCCGCTCTAGGAATTCGCGCGCCAGCCTGAACGCGCGTCCGCCGATCGAGACATCGCCCTCACCCGTTGTGCGGATGGCTTCGAGATCGCCCTCGATCCGTTCGAGCACATGCGAAACATCCGCCGGTGCGCCGATCGTGGCGATGCCGGCGATGGCATCGAAACCGAGATCGTCGGCCGCAGCCAGCACCGCCGCTCCCCCAAGACTGTGCCCGACGAGCAGCAGCGGTCCACCGCAACGCCCGATCATGAACCGCCCCGCGTCGACCAGATCG
Source organism: Pelagerythrobacter aerophilus (assembly GCF_003581645.1). Lineage (GTDB taxonomy): Bacteria > Pseudomonadota > Alphaproteobacteria > Sphingomonadales > Sphingomonadaceae > Pelagerythrobacter > Pelagerythrobacter aerophilus. The sequence goes on from NZ_QXFK01000014.1 coordinate 298,881, forward strand.
GCGACGTCTATCGCAAAACCCGCGCGGCCGAACTCGCCCTCGCTTTTGCCAAGGCCTGTGAAATCGAACCGCAAGCTCGCGATTCCCGCACGGGCAAGCCTGCGCGTGATCTCCACCGCCGCCTTGCTCTGCTGCGTGCATGTGAAGCAGTGGGCGAAGACTGCCGCTCCCCACGCCGGTCCTGCAGGCAGTTCGAGCGAGCTCGCAAGGCCGTAGCCTCGGCTAGTGGGGATCGTCTGGCGTTCGGCAGGCATCGGCTCTCCTTCTGTGACACAAGCCCTTAGCAACGCGGGCGCGTTCGGAGGAAGCTCCGGGCCGGTCCCGAATTGCGGGGTTGTCCTGCGACCGATAGAACCTGCTGCCGAGGAGAATGCCACGATGCTACGCCCGATCGCCCTAGCGCTTGCCCTCGCCGCGGTCCCCGTCGAACTCGCCGCGCAGGGGCCGGAAACACAGGAGGATACCGCGCCCAGTTCGCTCGAAGCCAGCGCGGAGGGCGTCGTCGCCGTGCTGCGGGGCGAGCGGCTTCCTGCCGAGGTTTTCTCGCCAAGCTTCCTGGCAGCGGTGCCGGAAGCGCAGCTCGAGGCTCTGCATCGGCAGCTTTCGGCGCAGTTTGGCGCGCTCCAGGGGCTGGAAGGCATCGAACCACAGGGACCGGATAGGGCCATCGTGTCACTGCGGTTCGAGCGGGCGATCGCTCGGGGAACGATGCAGCTCGACGCGAGCGGACTGGTCGCCGGGCTGCTGATCAACCAGTTCGAGCCGATCGACGACAGCGCGGAGAAGATCGGGGCCGACATCGCGGCGCTCCCTGGCGAGGCAAGCGTTTACTATGCTCCGCTTGCAGAGCGTGCCACGCCCATCCTGTCGGTGAACGACGAGCGGCAGTTCGCGATCGGATCCACGTTCAAGCTCTATATCCTCTCTGCCCTCGCGCGGCAGATTGCGGCAGGCGAGCACTCGTGGGATGAGGTCGTTCTGCTTGATCGGCATTCGCTGCCGAGCGGCGTTATGCAGAATTGGCCCCACGGCGCGCCGGTGACGCTCCACACGCTGGCAACGCTGATGATTTCGATCAGCGACAACACAGCGACCGATCAATTGCTCGCGATCGTCGGGCGCGATGCCGTGGCGGAGGAGCTGCGAGCCAGCGGCCATTCCGCGCCGGACAAGACCCTGCCTTTCCTGAGCACGCTCGAACTGTTCGGCCTCAAAGGCGATCTCGATCGCGGGCAGGCCTACGCAGCTGCAAGCGAGAACGAGCAGACACGCTTGCTCGAAGCTTTCGCGAGCGAGATCACGGGCAACCCCGACAAGATCGTCAAGCCGACTTTCACGCAGCCCACCGCGATCGACAGCCTCGAATGGTTCGCCAGCGGGCACGATCTCGCCGCCTTGCTGCGCCGCATCGCTGCACTCGAGGATCCGACTGCGCGCGAAATCATGGCGGTAACGCCCGCAGTGCCGGAGCCAAAGCGCGCCGACTGGTCCTACATCGGTTACAAGGGCGGTTCGGAGCCGGGCGTGCTCAATCTCACCTGGCTTCTGCAAGACAAGGCCGGCGAGTGGCGCATCCTTACGATGAGCTGGAACAATCCCGATGCGCCGGTAGAGCCGGCTGCCTTCGAGCTCCTGGCTCAGCGCATTCTATCGCTGTCGCAGTGATCTTTCCCTTGCCCCTGCGGACCTCGCCGCTTAACGCGAACGTAAAGTGGCAAGAGGAAACCGAATGACCCAGCGCTTCGAAGGCACGAGCTCCTACATCGCGACCGAGGACCTGAAGGTGGCGGTCAACGCCGCCGTTACCCTGCGCCGCCCCCTGCTGGTCAAAGGCGAGCCGGGCACGGGCAAGACGGTGCTCGCGCACGAGGTGGCCAAGGCGATCGATGCGCCGCTGATCGAGTGGAACGTGAAGTCCACCACCAAGGCACACCAGGGCCTCTACGAGTACGACGCCGTCGCTCGCCTGCGCGACGGCCAACTTGGCGAAGAGCGCGTCCACGACATCCGCAACTACATCAAGCGCGGCAAGCTGTGGGAAGCGTTCACTGCGCCCGAGCTTCCCGTCCTGCTGATCGACGAGATCGACAAGGCCGACATCGAGTTCCCCAACGACCTGCTGCAGGAACTCGATCGGATGAGCTTTGACGTCTACGAGACGCAGGAGCGTATCGCGGCGAAGGAGCGACCGATCGTCGTCATCACATCGAACAACGAGAAGGAGCTACCCGACGCCTTCCTGCGCCGCTGCTTCTTCCACTACATCAAGTTTCCCGACCGTGACACGATGCGCGAGATCATCGAGGTCCACTTCCCCGGCATCCAGAAAACCCTCGTCACCAAGGCGATGGAGATTTTCTACGAAATCCGCGACGTGCCCGGCCTGAAGAAAAAGCCCTCGACCAGCGAACTGCTCGACTGGCTCAAGCTGCTGCTGAACGAGGACATGCCGCTGGACGTCCTGCAGGACTCCAACCCCAACACCGCCATCCCCCCGCTCCACGGCGCATTGCTCAAGAACGAGCAGGACGTCATGCTGTTCGAGCGACTGGCGTTCATGGCCCGCCGGCAGTCGTAGCGGTGGTTCAATCGAAGCTGTAGGCCAGTTCGAAGTCGCCCCAGCGGCGGCCGGCGATGTAGATCGGGACGTAGACGTTGCGCACCACGCGGTAGGTCTTGCCGTCGCCTTCCTGGCGATAGACCGCCATCATGTACGGGTCGCTGCTGCGCTTGGCCTTCTGGTCGATCGGGTCGAAGATGATGCGGCCGTTGCGGCATGAGTGGGTGTCGTGGGCCAGGTCGCCGGTCGGGGCCTGTGAATGCTTGGTCAGATGCGTTGGGAGATAGCCGTTCATGTCGGTGCAGGCGGCGCCCATGACCGCGGCGTCCCCTTCCTCCGCGCTATCGAGCAAGGCGCGCCAGTTTTCGTGGGCCCAATCCATCAGCGAAGTGCGGAAGCGTTTGGGATTGCTGTTTTCGATCTCGCAATAATCTTGATCGAACAACTGCTCCGGGTTCAAGTTGCCGGCTGCGATCGCTTCTTCCGCTATGCGCTGGGCCTCGCGCGCGTTCTCTTGCGCACGTTCGACCATAGCGCTGTCCTGCGGTGAGAGGCCGGCCTTGACGATCGAATCGAACATCTCGCTCGCTGTCATCTCGAGATCGACCATGCGGCGATGAGCGCTCTGGAGCTTGTTTTCGTTTTCGATCGCCGCGGCGTCAAAGTTGTCGAGCACACGCTGGACCCGCCCTACGTGCCCGCTGATGGTGCCCGTCGCGCGGGCGATCTCGTCGTTTTGGCGATCGACTTCCTCGACCAGTTCGGCGACGCCCTGGATCGTCTGCTCGATCTGGAAGACCGAGGCCTTGGCTTCCTTGCTCGCCTCTGCGCCGCTTTCGATCTGCGCGATGACGGAGTTGGCCTCGCCGCCGAGCGTATCGATCGTCCGCGCGATCTCCTCGGTCGCGCGGCGGGTGTCGCCGGCGAGGCTCTTCACCTCGTTCGCGACGACGGCGAAGGTGCGGCCTGCATCGCCTGCGCGCATCGCTTCGATCGTGGCGTTGAGAGCGAGGATATTCGTGGTCTCGGCGATCTGCTCGATATCCTGCGAGCAGCGCCGCACCTGATCCATCGCGGCCGCGAAGCCCGTCACATGCTGGGTGAGCGTGTCGACCAGTTCGAGCAGGTCGGTGATCTGACCAAGGGAGGACTGGATCAGATCGGTGCCCTGCCCCAGGCGGTCGATCGCGCGCTCGGAAAGCATGCGCGCCTCGTCGCTCGCCTGCGAGACCTTGCGCTGATCCTCCTCCAGTTCCTCGACCGTACCGCGCAGGGCGGTGTGCTCGGCGCGGAGGGTCTCGGAGGATTTGATCACCGCTTCGACGATGCCCGCAACGTCGGTGCAGCCGACGGTGACTTCGCCGCAGCTTTCCGGAATGCGGTTGATCGGCTCATTCGTGTCGGTGCCGATCTTGAGCTCTTCCATGGAAATCGTTCTCCCCAACGCTTGGTGGCGCAGGACATACCGCTCCATGGTTAGCGAACGTTTAAGCGCCGATGGCTTACGCAACGTCACACTGGCGGTAGGGCCGCGGAGCGGATAGGACACGCCCATGTTCTTCAACTTCGTCGACGAGCTGCGCGCCGCGGGAATACCGGCAAGCTTCAAGGAGCACCTTACGCTGCTCGAGGCGCTCGACCGGGACGTGATCGAGCAGACGCCCGAGGCGTTCTATTATCTCTCGCGGGCGACGTTCGTGAAGGATGAAGGCCTGCTCGACCGCTTCGACCAGGTATTCCAGAAAGTCTTCAAAGGCATCCTGACCGATTACGGGCAGAATCCGACCGACATTCCGGAAGATTGGCTCAAGGCGGTCGCGGAGAAATTCCTCACCCCCGAGGAGATGGAAAAGATCAAGTCCCTGGGCGACTGGGACGAGATCATGGAGACGCTCAAGAAGCGGCTCGAGGAGCAGGAAAAGCGCCACCAGAGCGGTAACAAGTGGATCGGCACGGGGGGCACCTCTCCGTTCGGTAACTCGGGCTACAACCCGGAAGGCGTGCGGATCGGCGGCGAGAGCAAGCACAAGCGCGCGATCAAGGTGTGGGACAAGCGCGAATTCAGGAACCTCGACAATACGAAGGAGCTCGGCACCCGCAACATCAAGATGGCACTGCGCCGTCTGCGTCGGTTCGCGCGCGAAGGGGCTGCGGACGAGCTCGATCTGGATGCCACGATCGAAGGGACCGCGAAGCAAGGCTGGCTCGATATTCGCATGCGGCCGGAACGGCACAATGCGGTGAAGCTGCTGCTTTTCCTCGATGTCGGCGGATCGATGGATCCGTTCATCAAGCTCTGCGAGGAACTGTTCAGCGCGGCCACGAGCGAGTTCAAGAACCTGGAGTTCTTCTACTTCCACAACTGCCTCTACGAAGGGGTGTGGAAGGACAATCGCCGCCGTTGGCAGGAGCGGACCAAGACCTGGGACGTGCTCCACAAGTATGGCCACGACTACAAAGTGATCTTCGTCGGCGATGCGGCGATGAGTCCCTACGAAATTACCCACCCAGGCGGCAGCGTCGAGCATATGAACGAGGAAGCCGGCGCGGTGTGGATGCAGCGGGTCGCCAACACCTACCCTGCGACCGTCTGGCTTAATCCGGTGTCGGAGAAGCAGTGGGGCTATTCGCAGTCGACCAAGCTGATGAAGCAGCTCGTGAACGACCGCATGTATCCGCTCACTCTCGACGGGCTCGACGATGCCATGCGCGAACTGAGCCGCAAGCAGGGCTAGGCGTTTGAGACACACTCGCTTCGAGGCGGTCCGCCGCCGTCTCGAGACGTTCGATCCGGGCACGGGTTGGCGCCTCTGGCTCTACGAGTTCCTGCTGTTCGGCTTCAAGCAGGCCTGGGCCTGCCTGTTCGGCGCCCTGCTGCTCGCGCTGCTTCTGGGGACGCATCTCTTCTACCCGGACGATGCGCCGCTCCATCGCTATGATTTCCTCACGCTGGCGGCGATCGGTATCCAGCTTGCGCTGCTGGCCCTTCGTCTTGAAACGCCGCGCGAGGCATCGGTGATCCTGATCTTCCACGTTGTCGGCACGGTGATGGAACTGTTCAAGACCGCAGCCGGATCATGGGTCTATCCCGAAGCCAGCATGCTGCATATCGGCGCGGTGCCGCTGTTCTCGGGGTTCATGTACGCCGCCGTCGGCAGCTACATTGCGCGCGTGTGGCGGATATTCGACTTTCGCTTCAGCCATTATCCCCCCCACTGGACAACATGGCTGCTGGCGGCGGCGATCTACGTCAACTTCTTCGCGCACCACTGGACGGTCGACATCCGCTATCTGCTGTTCGCCGCGACGGCCCTGCTCTTCTGGCGAACGCGGATTCATTTCCGCAACTGGCAGGTGCACCGCTGGATGCCCTTGCTGCTCGGTTTCGGTCTCGTGGCGCTGTTCATCTGGTTCGCCGAGAACATCGCCACGTTCGCCAACGCTTGGCACTATCCAGGGCAAGAGGACGGGTGGGAGATGGTCTCGCCCGCAAAGCTCGGAAGCTGGTATCTTCTGATGCTGATCAGCTTCGTGCTGGTCGCGCTGGTGCAGCCTGTACGGCCGACCGACAAGACCTAACCTTTCCGGTCGAGCTCCGCATTGAGCCTCAGACTGCAGCGCCAGAAGAAGAACGCCGGAAGAAGGCCCAGGAACGCTGCGCCGTAGAGCACGTAGCGCACGCTTTCTTCTCCGTAAGCCGGCTGCAGAAGGTCGGACAGCATACCGAAGAACAGCGGCCCCAGGCCCAGCCCGATGAGGTTCTGGAAGAAGAGCACCATCGCCGCTGCAATCGCGCGAGCGCGCACCGGCACGAGACCTTGTGCGGCGGAATAGGTCGGGCCGTAGTAGAGCGAGTTGCAGATCGTCGGGACGACGAGGAGCAGAAGCGCCACGAGCCAGTTGGTCGATTGATAGGCGAAGAACGCGAACGGCACTGCAATCGCCATTCCGATCGCGGGCGCGGTCAATACGTGGCGCCGGTCCTTCGAACCGAACTTGTCCGCAACGTAACCTCCGAGCCAAGTGCCGAATATGCCCGCCGCGCCGTTCACCACACCGAACCAGAACCCCACCTCGCCGGGCGACAGCTCATGCGTGCGCTGGAAGAAGATCGTCGTCCAGGTCACCTTGCCGTAAGCAAGGAAGGCCGCGGTCGAGCTCGCCGCGAGCAGGAAGAGGAATGCCTTCGATCCCATCACCATGCGCACCGCAGTCCAAGTCGATAACGCCTCTCCGCTGGATGCACTTTCCTGCATGGTTCCGGCAATCTGCTGCCGCGGCTCGCGCAGCACGAAATGAACCACCAAGGCCAGCATGACTCCCGGCAGCCCGACGATCAGGAAAGCCGTGCGCCATCCGACCAGATCGGCGAGGAAGCCGCCGATCATCATGCCAAGCAGCGTGCCGACGGGAATGCCGAGAGCGTAGAACGCGAGCGCCGAGCTGCGCCGTTCGGGCGGAACGATATCGCTGATCAGGGAATGCGCCGGCGGTGTACATCCGGCCTCGCCCACGCCCACGCCGATCCGCGCCAGCAGGAGCTGCACGAAGTTGTTGGCCATGCCGCACAGCGCAGTCATCGCGGACCAAGTGGCGAGTGCGATCGCGATCAGCCGCGGACGGTTGGTCGTCGGCCGGTCGGCATAACGCGCAATCGGCAGTCCGAGCGCGGTGTAAAACAACGCGAATGCGAGACCCGTCATCAAACCGATCTGCGTGTCGCTGAGGCCGAGATCGATCGCGATCGGTTCCGCCAGAATATTGACGATCTGGCGATCGATAAAATTGAAGATGTAGACGGTCAGCAGGATCCAGAGCGTCACGCGTACCGAGCGCGACGTGTTCTTCTCAGCCTGTGCTGCTGATGCCATATTCGACCCTCTCCGAAGCGCGGGTATGCCCGTCGCGAGAGCCGAACCTTCTTTATACCGGGCGCTTCGTCAAGCGTGAATCACGAATATAGAAGAATGGGTGCGATCTCTTTCCGCCATTGCGCCTCGTCCGCATCAGCGAGCCGGTCGAAGTCCTCGGGGCGAGCCGACGGATCGTCGACCCATTCGCGCAAGGCGGGGCCGCCGTTGATCACGTCGATCGCGAGGCGTTCCAGTTCGTACTCGTAAGGGAAGTCGCGCCAGAGGTCGTAGTCGGGGTAAAGTCGACGGATCGCCTTGAAGGCGAGCGCCTGCAGACGCCACGGGCGGAACGCGTCGTGCGCATAGAACGGCCCTTCGGCATGAATCATCAGCGCATTGCAGAGCTTGCCGGCGTGCTTGTGGAAGGTCGGCTCGAACCAGCATTCGCGCAGGGCACAGCCGGCCAGCCAATCAGGTGCAAGTCGCTCCATCTCGGAGAGAACAGCACTCGCATCGATATCCGGCGCGCCGAACAGGACCTCGAGCGGCCGCGTCGTCCCCCTCCCCTCGCTCAGCGTCGTGCCTTCGAGCATGACCGTCCCGGCATAGGCGCGTGCCATGTTCACGTTCGCGGCATTGGGGCTCGGATTGATCCACACGCGCTCGGGTGGCCAGCCATGCCCCGACCCGCGGGGTTGCCACCCGTCCATTTCGATTACGCGATAATCGACATCGAGACCGAAATGCCGCACGAACCAGTGGCCCATTTCACCCAGCGTCAGCCCGTGGCGCATCGGCATCGGCGCGGCGCCGACGAAGCTCTCCTGACCCGGCACCAGCAGTGTGCCTTCGACCGGGCGCCCGGCCGGATTGGGCCGGTCGAGCACCCACACGCTCTTGCCGTGCTTCGCCGCTTCCTCAAGCAGGTAGAGCAGCGTGGTGACGAAGGTGTAGATCCGGCAGCCGAGGTCCTGCAAATCGAACAAAAACACGTCGGCGCTTGCCATCATCTCAGGCGTCGGGCGGCGCACCTCGCCGTAGAGGCTGAACACCGGAATGCCGTAGCGCGGATCGGTCTCGTCCGCGGTTTCGACCATGTTGTCCTGCTTGTCGCCCTTCAGCCCGTGCTGCGGACCAAAAGCACTGGTCACGTTGACCCCCGCGCCAATCAGCGCGTCGAGACTGTGCGTGAGATTCTCGGTGACAGACGCCGGATGGGCAACGAGCGCCACACGCCGCCCCTCGAGCGGCTTCCTCAGGTCGGGGTTGGCCAACAGCCGGTCGATGCCGAATTTCATGCCGGTGCGGGTGCCGCAAGCCTGGCTGCGAAGCAAGCGTCGTCGTGGAAATCGGGTCCGCGCTCCGGATGGGCGATCGCCCAGTAGCTCTTCACGTCGCCCTGTTCCTCGATAACCGCGGAGAGCCCGGCTGTGCACTCGGTGCTGGGAAGCCCGGCACGCGGCACGGTGGCGTCGAAAATCGCCATCGCGCTGCCCAGGCGCATTGCGCAGTCCGGCTCGCGCGGGAACGGGCGCTCGCTCATCCCCTCGCGGTAGCCGGTGAAATCGTAGGCCGCCCATCGCTCCGAGGGTGAGAGATTGATCTCGCAGTAGGCCGTGCCGCCCTCGGGCCTCAGGAACAGTTCGAAACAGGTGGTCCGCCACAGCTCGTCCGCACGGCCACGGCCGGCGAAGGGTGGGACGACCAGCTTGCCGATCCCCTCGATCCGCCAGCGCAACCGCAGCCACTCGCGATCTGCGGTGAGGATTCGCGCCTCGACCCGGGTCACGGCCAGCGGCGGAAAGGCCGGATGGGCGATGAGTTCATGCGTTTGCAAGCGGTACTCCTCGTGCTACGCGCCGCCCCGCATCAGAGGGCCCCATGACGACGTACGAATCCGAATTGCTGCGCGTGCTCGACGAGCGCGGCTATGTCCATCAGGCGACCGACGCGAAGGGTCTGGACGCCCTCGCCGCGCGGCAGGTCGTGCCGGGGTATATCGGGTTCGATGCCACCGCACCCTCACTCCACGTCGGCAGCCTCGTGCAAATCATGATGCTGCGCCGCATGCAGCAGACCGGCCACAAGCCGATCGTGCTGATGGGTGGCGGCACCACGCGGATCGGCGATCCAACGGGCCGCGACGAAAGCCGCAAGATGCTGACCGACGAGGCGATCGCCGCGAACGTTGCCGGCATCCGCAAGGTGTTCGAAAAGCTGCTCGTCTTCGGCGACGGCCCGACCGACGCGGTGATGGTCGACAACCAGGACTGGCTCGGCCAGCTCGGTTATATCGAGATGTTGCAGAAGGTTGGCACCCACTTCACCGTCAACCGGATGCTGACGTTCGACTCGGTGCGCCTGCGGCTCGAGCGTGAGCAGCCGATGACCTTCCTCGAATTCAACTACATGATCCTCCAGGGTTACGATTTCCGGCACCTGGCTCAGGAGATGGGCGCGCGGCTGCAGATGGGCGGCAGCGACCAGTGGGGGAACATCGTCAATGGCGTCGAGCTGGGCCGCCGAATGGACGGCACGGAGCTCTTCGGCCTCACCACGCCACTGCTGACCACGGCCGATGGGGCGAAGATGGGCAAGACGGCAGGCGGCGCGGTGTGGCTCAACGAGGAGCAACTGCCCGCCTACGATTTCTGGCAATACTGGCGCAATGTCGACGATCGCGACGTCGGGCGCTTCCTCCGGCTTTTCACAGATCTTCCACTCGAGGAGATCGCGCGGCTCGAGGCGCTCGAGGGGAGCAAAATCAATGCCGCCAAGGTCGTGCTCGCGAATGAGGTGACAGGACTGGTGCGAGGGGAGGAAGCGGCGCGCTCAGCCGAGGCGACCGCGGCGGAAACCTTCGCCGGCGGCTCGGGCGAAGATCTCCCCACGCTCGCACTCGGCACCGAAGGCATGCGGATCGGTGCGGTGCTGACCGCCATCGGCTTCACCGCCTCCAACGGCGAAGCGAAACGCAAGATCGCCGAAGGTGCGGTCAAGCTCGATGGCGAAGCGGTGACCGATCCGGCACAGCTCGTTCTGCCCGCCGAGGGGCAGGAAGTGCGGCTCAGCCTGGGCAAGAAGAAGCACGGCGTACTGACCCGCTGATCGCGACGCACCGTTCCGGTTTCGGTATAGATTGAACGACCGCTCGCTTTACCAATTGTCAGGTTTTTGAGAACACTAGGGACGACCGCACAAGGAGAACAAAGGGTTGTCGTCAGTGTCTGCTGGAGCGAATCTCAGTGTTACCGATATGCGCCGCGCGGCGCGCCATCCGGTGGATCATCCGGTAATTGCCGAACATCAGGTTCGCGGCGACATGCCGCTTCATATCTGCAACATTTCGTCGCATGGCTTCATGGTCGACGATGCCCAGGATCTCGCTCGCGGCGACCGCTTGATGATTCGCCTGCCTGTGATCGGCCTGATCGAAGCTTATGTGATCTGGACCCGCGACACGCGCGCTGGTTTCCAGTTCGAACGCATCATTCGGCTCGACGACTTCATGAGCCTGATCGACACGCTCCAGCCCAATCCGCGCCTGCGCCGCCGGCGCTGAGCGACCTGCGGCAAGCGCCGCTTCTCCAATTGCTCGATCTGATTGCTTGGCTTGCCCCGCGTGCAATGCCATGGGCTCGCTCGTGAGCGAACCACGATCCCCCTTCCGCATCGCCAATTTTCGCGCCTACTGGGTAGCGCGTCTGACGATGACGCTGGCGCAATACGCGATGATGCTCATCATCGGGTGGCAAACCTATAACATCGCGCGCGACGCAGGAATGAGCGTCGCCGGCGCATCGGGCCAGCTGGCGCTGATTGGTCTGCTGCAGTTCGTTCCGCTGTTCCTGCTGACGCCGTTTTCCGGCCTGGCGGCCGACCGGTTCGACAGGCGCAACCTCGCGCGGCTGACGATAGTGCTCCAACTTGCCTGCGCCGCGACGCTGGCACTGCTCACGTGGAACGAGGCAGTGCGGCTGCACTGGCTGTTCTCGATTGCCGTGGTGCTCGGCGTGGTGCGCGCCTTCAACGGTCCTGCGCTTTCCGCGCTCGCGCCGAACCTCGTGCCCAAGGCCATCCTGCCCAACGCGATCGCGCTGAGCTCGATCGCCTGGCAGACCGGGATGATCGTCGGTCCCGCGATCGGCGGATATTTCTACGCCATCGTTCCGGCTCTTCCCTATGCCGTCGCGGCCGGGTTGCTCATGATCTCCATAGTGGCGCTCAGCACCATCGGCAAAGTACCGCAACCGCCGATCCCCGGGGCGACGCGCCCGATCGGGCAGATGATCGACGGGCTGCACTACGTTGTGCGCAACAAGATGGTGCTCGGCGCCATCACGCTCGATCTGTTTGCAGTGTTCCTGGCCGGTGCGACCGCGCTCTTCCCGGTCTATGCCCGCGATATCCTCAAGGTCGGCGAGACCGGCCTGGCGCAGCTCGCCATGGCACCTGCGACCGGGGCCGCGCTCACCGCTCTGTGGTTCTCGTTCCGCCCGCTGAAAAGCAATGTCGGACCCAAAATGCTGTTCGCGGTCGCGATTTTCGGCCTTGCGACCGTGATCTTCGGCGTCTCGACCTGGATGCCGCTCAGCCTCGCGATGCTGTTCATCGTCGGCGCGGCGGATATGTTCTCGGTCTATATCCGCCAGTCGCTGATCCAGCTGCACACGCCCGACGACAAGCGCGGCCGGGTATCTTCGGTTTCACTGCTGACGATCTCCGCCTCCAATGAATTCGGCGACTTCTTCTCCGGCACGCTTGCGTGGCTGATCGGCCCGGTGCTCGCCGTGGTGAGCGGCGGGATCGGCGCGATCGTCACCGTTGCGCTGTGGGCGAAGATATTCCCGGTCCTGCGCACGACCCGGACCTTTGACCCGCCCGAAGAATTGGACGATCATACACCGGAAGAAAAGTTGCAGGAGCACATCCCATGAAAGCTGCCAGCGTCCTCGAAACGATCGGCCGCACGCCGCACATTCGCCTCGCGCGCATGTTCCCCGACCATGAGGTCTGGGTGAAGAGCGAGCGGGCCAACCCCGGCGGTTCGATCAAGGACCGCATCGCGCTCGCCATGGTTGAGGATGCCGAGAAATCCGGCGCGCTCAAGCCGGGCGGCACGATCATCGAGCCGACCAGCGGCAACACTGGCATCGGCCTCGCGATGGTCGCCGCGGTCAAGGGATATGAACTAATCCTCGTCATGCCGGAGAGCATGAGCATCGAGCGCCGCCGCCTGATGCTGGCCTACGGCGCGAAGTTCGATCTCACCCCCAAGGAAAAGGGCATGAAAGGCGCGATCGAGCGCGCGAGCGAACTGGCGGCGGAAACCGAAGGCGCTTGGATCCCGAGCCAGTTCGACAACGAGGCGAATTGGAAGGTTCACGTCGCCACTACCGCGAAAGAAATTCTCGAAGATTTCGCGGACAGCCCGGTCGACGTGCTCGTTACCGGGGTTGGAACCGGGGGCCATCTCACCGGCTGTGCCGAAGAACTGAAGCAGCGCTGGAGCGGAATGAAGGCCTACGCCGTGGAGCCCGAACTCTCGCCCGTTATTTCGGGTGGCCAGCCTGGGCCGCATCCGATCCAAGGCATCGGAGCGGGCTTTATTCCGGGGAACCTGCATACTCAGGCGATCGACGGCGCGATCCAGGTTTCGGCCGACGATGCCAGGGAAATGGCTCGCCGCTGCGCGCGAGAGGAAGGGCTGCTGGTCGGTATATCCAGCGGCGCGACTCTCGCCGCGATCGCGCAGAAGCTGCCTGAACTCGATACGGGCGCCCGCGTCCTCGGCTTCAACTACGACACCGGCGAACGTTATCTCTCGGTGCCTGATTTCCTGCCGGAGGAGTAAGCTCCTCCGGGTACGGAGCCGGACTCACGCTCTTCTGCCCCTCGCTCCCATCTTGTCGAAGGACCGCATTTCCTTCTAGCGTTGCCCAGCGCGGTGCTCCGACGAGCTCGGCATGAACGGTTTGGGAGGTCGCTAATGCACGTCAGGCGTCGCACTGTGCTGGCTGGAGGCGCTGCCACTCTTCTGGCAGGCTGCACCCCCACCGGCGCGCGGATTTCATCGACATCCGCCAGCCCGCGCCTGGTGCCGCTCCGCCTCGATGCCGGCCATGTGATGAAGGTCACCGTCTGCCTGCGCCCGTTCCGTCCGGCCGGCCCTCGCCTCGAGGCCGAGCGGTTTGGCGAGACAACCGTGGTCCACAACTACGGCCATGGTGGTGCGGGCTGGTCGCTCGGGTGGGGCTGCGCGGCGGAGGCCGCGGCGCTCGCGCGTTCGGGTGGGGCAAGTGAATTCGCCGTGGTAGGCGCAGGCGTGATCGGCCTCACGACCGCGCTGCGCCTGATCGAAACGGGCGCGAAGGTAACGATCTACGCTGAGGAGTTCCCTGCCGAAACCCGCTCCGCACGCGCCACGGGCGTGTGGTCACCGAGCAGCCGGATCGCTCTGGCGGACGCTGCGCCGACCGGATTCGCGGAACGTTGGGAAGGCTGGGCCCGCGCCTCCTATGCCACGCATCTGCGGATGGTCGGCCTTCTCGGAGATCCGGTCGAGTTCCTCCCCCAGTACGAGGTGAGCGACGGCGAACCGGGAGGCGGTCCGCCGGCCGCGCACGATTTCCTCCACATCCACCGCCGGGTACGCGACCTGCAGCCGCCCTGGCGGCAAATGGCCGCGGAGGAGAACCCTTTCGCACCGCGCGAAACCGCAACCGGCAACGGAATGGTGTTCAACGTCGCCAGCTACGCTGACCGGCTCGCACGGCTCTTCATGCTGCGCGGTGGACGGATGATTCGGCGCAGCTTTCCCGACCGCACCGCGGTGCTCGCATTGCCGGAAGCGGTGATAGTGAACTGCATGGGCTACGGCGCAAAGGCGATCTGGAGCGACGCCGGCATGGTGCCGGTCCGCGGCCAGATCGGATGGCTGATCCCGCAGCCGGAGTCGCGCTATTCGCTCTACTACGGCGGCGTGAACGCGATCTCGCGGCGCGACGGTGTCGTCATCCAGTATTATGGCCCGAATGAGGACTTCGGTTACGGCGACCCGAACGAGACGGTCGATCGGGCCGAAACGGAACGCGCGCTGGCGATCTTGCGGCAGGTTTACGCGACCTAGGCGGGATAGCGATCGTGGCACCTTTCCAAGCAGTCACCTACACCGATGGTGATCGTGCGCTCGCCGGCCGCCTTGTTCGCCCGAAGGGCGAGCCTCGCGCCGCGATCGCTGTCTTCCCGACGATCATGAACCCCACCGCCGCCGTCGAGGCGAAGGCTCGCGCGTTGGCGGAGGTGGGCTATTTGGCGATGATCTGCGACTTCTACGGCGCCTCGCCCGGCGACCTCGTGCAAGCGAACGAATGGGCGAATGACCTGCGCGCAGATCTGCGCGCCTACCGCGCCCGGCTTCATGCCGCGCTCGCTGCACTGCGTGAGGCTGCACCAGATCTGCGGATGGCGGCGATCGGCTTCTGCATGGGCGGACAGGCCGCGCTCGAACTTGCCCGCGACGGGACCGATCTGGCGTTGGTGGCGAGTTTTCACGGCCTGCTGGACACGCAGGCTCCCGCCGAACCTGGCGCGGTCAGAGCGCGCGTACTCGTTTGCCATGGCGATGCCGACCCGCTCGTTCCGCGCGAACACGTGCTGGCGTTCTGGAAGGAGATGGATCGCGCCGACGCGAACTGGCATTTCCACAGCTACGGCGGCGTGAAGCACGGCTTCACCAATCCCGCTCCACCTCCGGCCAGTGCTGCGGTCGACTACGACGCCAGCGCCGACCGGCAAAGCTGGGCCGCAATGCTGGAATTGTTGTCCGAAGTTCTCGGCTAGTCTCGCGCGCACATTTACGCGTTGGATCGGCAAGACACATTCTTTAACTTTTCTCTTTTCTGCGATTGTGTCTTAACTTGTTCTGGGGAGACGAAGAACAACGGAGAGGGAGGACAAAGACATGGTCCGCAAACTAGGGGCCGAATTTTTCGGCACGTTCTGGCTCGTTTTCGGTGGCTGCGGCGCGGCGGTTCTCGCGGCGGGATTTCCTGACCTTGGCATCGGCTTCGCCGGTGTCGCATTTGCCTTTGGTCTTACGGTCCTGACGATGGCTTACGCGGTCGGAGGAATTTCCGGAGCGCATTTCAATCCTGCGGTAACACTGGGCCTTGCGGTCGCCAACCGCATCTCATGGAAAGAGGTGATCCCATACTGGATCGCTCAGGTCGTGGCGGCGATCGTCGCGGGCGCTGCGCTGCTGGCGATCGCTTCCGGGCAAACCGGCTTCGAGGCCGGCGGATTTGCCACCAACGGGTTCGGCGAGTTGTCGCCGGGCGGCTATTCCATGAAGGCGGCCCTGCTGATCGAGGTGATTCTGACTGCCGGCTTCCTGATCGTGATCCTGGGATCGACGTCCCGGGTCGCGCCGGCAGGTTTCGCGCCGCTCGCGATCGGCCTGGCTCTTACGTTGATCCACCTCGTCTCGATCCCGGTGACCAACACTTCGGTCAATCCGGCACGCTCGACCGGCGTGGCTCTGTTCGCGGACACCGCGGCCATGGGTCAGCTATGGCTCTTCTGGCTTGCACCACTGGTCGGCGGGGCGCTGGGTGCGCTGATCTGGCGCTTCCTGTTGATGCCGGGAGAGACCCTGGACCACATCGGCGGAGATGCCGAGCGGGCGTGACCTGGTACGCGCCGCCCCGCGCAGAGCACGCGGGGCGGCACTCGGCAGCCGTGAGCGACGTTCGAAAAACGATGACGGTGGCTGGATGGCCGCCGTTTAAACAGCCGTGGCGAACCCATCCTCGCCGAGCGCCATCATCGCTTCGCTCCCCGCTTCGAGCTTGCGCCGCAGCGCACCGGCATCCGGCAGGAAACGTTCGGCGTAGTAGCAGGCGGTGACGAGCTTGGCCTCGTAGAACGCCTTGTCCTCCGCTCCGGCAGCGAGCTTCTCTTGCGCGACTTTCGCCATGCGCAGCCACATCAGGCCGAGCGTCACCAGCCCCATGATATGCATGTAGTGGTGCGCGCCCGCGCCAAGGTCGTTCGGGTTCTGCATCGCATTCTGCATGAACCACATGGTCGCGGCCTGTTGTTCGTTCAGCGCCTTCTCGAGCCGTCCGGCGAGCGGCCCCAGCGTCTCGTCGCCCTTGACCGCCGCGGCTTCCTCGCCGACCAGCTTGAAGAACACCTGGATCGCGGCGCCCCCGTTCTGCGCCAGCTTGCGCCCACACAGATCCATTGCCTGGATGCCGTTGGTACCTTCGTAGATCTGGGTGATACGGGCATCGCGCACGAACTGCTCCATGCCCCATTCCTTGATGTAGCCATGCCCACCAAAGACCTGCTGCATGTTGACCGCGGTCTCGAACCCCTTGTCCGTGCCGTAGCCCTTGATCACCGGGGTCATCAGGCTGAGTAGCATGTCGGCCTCGGCGCGCTCTTCTTCGCTCGCGGCCTTGTGCGACAGGTCGGCCAGCAGTGCGCCCCACAGTGCGAGCGCCCGGAAGCCTTCGGTAAAGGCCTTCGCATCCATCAGCATACGGCGCACATCGGGATGGACGATGATCGGATCGGCCTTTTCCTCCGGCTCGGCCGGGCCGGCCAGCGCCCTGCCCTGCCGCCGGTCGAGCGCGTAGGCCACTGCGTTCTGATAGGCGGCTTCCGCCTGGCTGAAGCCCTGGATGCCGACCCCGAGTCGCGCCGCGTTCATCATGATGAACATCGCGGCGAGCCCCTTGTTTTCCTCGCCGACCATCCAGCCCTTCGCGCCGTCATAGTTGAGCACGCAGGTCGAGTTGCCATGGATGCCCATCTTGTGCTCGATCGAGCCGCAGGTGACGCCGTTCCGCTCACCCAGCGAGCCATCATCGTTCACCAACAGCTTGGGAACCACGAACAGCGATATGCCCTTCGTCGAATCCGGTGCGCCGGGGGTCTTGGCCAGCGCCAGGTGGATGATGTTCTCGGTCAGATCGTGCTCGCCGGCAGAGATGAAGATCTTGGTACCGGTGATCGCGTAGCTGCCGTCGGCCTGTGGCTCCGCCTTGGTGCGGATCAGGCCGAGATCGGTGCCGCACTGCGGCTCAGTCAGGTTCATGGTGCCGAGCCATTCGTTGGCGATCATCTTCGGCACGTACTTCGCCTGCTGCTCGGGCGATCCCTTGGCAAGCAGCGCCGACACCGCGCCGTTGGTCAGACCCGGATACATGCCGAACGCCTGGTTGGCCGAGGAGATGAACTCTTCGATCACGAAGCCGAGCACGTGCGGCATGCCCTGCCCGCCGAACTCTTCGGGCGCGGAGATCGTACCCCAACCGGCCTCGCGAAATTGCTCGAACGCCTGCTTGAATCCCGGCGGCGTGGTGACCGAGCCGTCCTCGTTCCGGGTGCATCCGTGTTCGTCGCCGGCCTGATTGAGGGGCGCGAGGACTTCGGAGCAGAACTTGCCCGCCTCATTGATCACGGTGTCGATCATATCCGGCGTGGCGCTCTCGAAACCCGGCAGATCGCCGTAGCTCGCGAGGTCGAGGAGTTCGTTGACGACGAAGCGCGTGTCGCGGGTCGGGGCGGTATAGATCGGCATGCGTTGGTCCTAAGAAAAAGAGTTCTGGTCAGTCGATCGATTCGACCAGCTTGATGAAGGCGCTCAGTTCCTTGATGGAAGAATCGATATCCGCCTTCTGGCGTTTGAGCTTGGCGACGTGCGCGCGGCATTTCTCGACCGTTACGCGCCGCTGCTCGACCCGCCCGTCGCCGAGATCGTAGAGGTCGATCATTTCGCGGATCTCGGATAGCGAGAACCCGACGTTCTTCGCACGCATGATCCACGCAAGTCGCGCGCGGTCGCGTTTCGAGTAGACTCGCGTTAGACCGAGGCGCTTGGGGCCGATCAGCCCTTCGTCTTCATAGAAGCGCAGTGCGCGAGCGGTGCAGCCGAACTCCGAGGTCAGGTCGGAGATGGAATATTGCTCGCGCGAATGCTTGTCGGGGCGCTCGAGATGGGCGCCGGAATGCGGTTCGGGGAGCTTGCGGGCGGGATCAGGCATGGCCGCAGAATAATACCCTTTACGTAAACGTCAATCTTCGGCCGGGATCAGGCGGTCGCCGTCGAGCTTGCGGAAGAAGCAGCTCTCCGCCCCGGTGTGGCAGGTCGGCCCCTGTGGACGGCAGCGAAGCACTACCGCGTCCTGATCGCAATCGACGAGGATTTCTTCAACCTGCAAGGTGTTGCCCGAAGTCTCCCCCTTCAGCCAGAGCGCGCCGCGCGAGCGCGAATGGAAGTGCGCCAGACCGGTCTCGCGCGTTTTTGCCAGGGCTTCGCGATCCATGAACGCCACCATGCGCACCGCACCGCTGGCGCTGTCGACCGCCACTGCAGTGAGTAATCCGCTGCTGTCGAACTTGGGTTCGAATCGGTCGATCAAGGTGTTCTCCATCAGGCTAAACAGTCGCGCGGCCCTGCCCGTTAATTGATTTGTTGCACGATAACCACAGGGGCGGCTCAAAATCCGCACCCGCCACACATGTCACTTTGATGAACGGCCACCAGATGGGAAGAAGTGGATGCAGCTCGCAAGAGCCGCCCACCGACCGTTCGGTGCCACAAGAGCGCCAGGTTCAGGGGGAATTGGGGACGCAGCCAGCCGCACGGTGATGGCGCCCCCGCAACGTTGAGGGATCGGGTCTCGTGCCCGCAGTCGATGGGGGTGACTGCGCAGCTTTAAGCGAGACCGACGATTTTCGTCACGTGGCGCCCGGAGCTTCGGCTTCGGGCGTTTCGTTTATGAGATGTCTAGTTCTCGGGCGCCGCCACGGCGCCGCTTGCGCTGTCATCCTCCAGAACCCGGGCAAAACATGCGATAACCACTCGTGTGGCGCCTGCACGCTTGAGAGCGGCCACGCAGGCATCGCTCGTCGCCCCGCTTGTCAGCACATCGTCCACCAGGAGGACCTGCGCGCCGCGAACGCGCGTGCCGCGGTGGGGATCGACCGCGATCGCACCTTGAAGCGTCCGCATCCGCGCCTTGCGCCCGAGCCCGCCCAACGCCGGAGTGCGTTTACGCCGCTCGAGAGCGTCAACCATCAACTCCGTCCCCGTCAGACGCGCGATCTCGGCCGCGATGAGAGCGGCCTGATTGAAGCCGCGATGCCACAGCCGCCACCGGTGGAGCGGTACCGGCATCACCAGCCACGGCCCCTCCATCGCCGGCAGCCGGGCTGCGATCAAGCGCGCCAGCATAGGAGCGAGCGCGATGCGCCTGCCGTGCTTGAAGGCGAGCACGAGCTTGCGCGCGGTGTCGTTATAGAGCGTCCCGGCGGCGATCCCGTCGTGTCGCGGAGGCTGCGCCATGCAAGGCGCGCAGATGGCATCGCCAGCCATCGACTCGCTCGCGAACGGGCGCTGGCACGCCGCACATGCGGGTTCACCGGGAATAACGAGTTCGCTCCAGCACGATGCGCAGAGCCCGGCCTGTTGTGCGATTCCCGCACCGCAGACGGGACAGCGCGGCGGGAAGATCAGATCGACCAGCGGAGCGATCGATTCGCGCAAGGCTGTGGCGGCACTCACCGGGCGATGCTGTCGCTCTTGCATGGCGAAGGCAAGCCCGGCAGGGCGGTCGCATGACGGCAGCCCGGGTTCCGCAGATCTTCTCACCTCATCGGCGACGCGCACGCTGGCGCCGTTCCATTGCCGAACAGCGCCGGGAGGGTGCGGCCGATTTCGTGTTCCGGTCGATGGCCGAAGAGTTGGAGGAGCGGCTTGCCTTCATGAACTTCCGCCCCGGTACCGCGCTGCTGTCGGGAGATCCGACCGGGCTGGCACGTACAGCGCTGGCGGAAAGCGCCGAGACGGTCCGCACGGTGGATCCGCTCGAGCATGACGAGGAGAAGGCGATCGACGGCACGTTCGATCTGATCGCCAGCCTTGGCGCGATCGACACCGTCAACGACGTGCCCGGCGCGCTGATCCATCTGCGTAATGCTCTCTCTCCCGGCGGCATCGCAATGGTGAGTTTCGTGGGCGCCGGGAGTCTGGCCAATCTCCGGCGCGCCCTGCTGGCAGCAGAGCCCGACAGGCCGGCGGCGCGCATGCATCCGATGATCGACGTCCAGGCCGGCTCGGCACTCATGCAGCGCGCAGGCTTCGGCCGCCAGGTGGCCGATAGCTA
The DNA here is from genome assembly GCF_003581645.1 of Pelagerythrobacter aerophilus. Classification (GTDB taxonomy): domain Bacteria; phylum Pseudomonadota; class Alphaproteobacteria; order Sphingomonadales; family Sphingomonadaceae; genus Pelagerythrobacter; species Pelagerythrobacter aerophilus. Next base: position 319,472 of record NZ_QXFK01000014.1, read on the forward strand.
CCCCTTGCGGGTCCGCTACGGCGCGCTCGACCGCCTGGTCGAGGATTTGCGCAGCCAGGCGCTGACGAACGTCCTCGCAGCCGCACCGCCGCCGCTGTCCCGCGCCGCGCTTCAGCGTGCGCGGGAGGCCTTTCTCGAGACGGCGGATGCAGACGGCCGCGTTACCGAGACCTTCGAGATTGTCATCCTAACTGGCTGGAAGAGCTAGCGAAGCGCGGCCTGCGCTGCGGCCAACCTGGCGATCGGCACGCGGTACGGCGATGCGCTGACGTAATCCAGCCCGACCGTGTCGCAGAAGGCGATGCTGGCGGGATCGCCGCCATGTTCCCCGCAAATGCCGAGCTTGATGTCGGGCCGTGCCGCCCTGCCCCGCTCCGCAGCGAGCTCCACAAGCTGCCCCACCCCCTCGATATCGAGGCTTACGAACGGATCGCGCGCGAAGATGCCCTTCTCCACATACGGTGCGAGGAAGCGCGCCGAATCGTCCCTCGAAACACCGAGAGTGGTCTGCGTCAGGTCATTGGTTCCGAACGAGAAGAATGTCGCCTCTTCCGCGATCTCACCCGCCATAAGAGCGGCGCGCGGAAGCTCGATCATGGTGCCGACGAGATACTCGAGCGTGCGCGCCTTCTCGGCGAACACTTCGCCGGCGACCCGATCGACCAGCGCCCGCAGGAGCTCGAGCTCGCGTCGGGTGGCGATCAGGGGAATCATGACTTCGGGCACCGGAGCTTCACCCGATCGCTCGGCGACTTCGCAGGCCGCTTCGAAGATCGCGCGCGCCTGCATCTCGTAGATCTCGGGATAGGTAATACCGAGGCGACAGCCGCGATGGCCAAGCATGGGATTGAACTCGTGCAGCTCGTCCGCACGGCGCCTGAGACGATCGACGCCGACGCCGGTCACTTCCGCGAGCTCGGCGAACTCGGCATCGCCGTGCGGCAGGAACTCGTGCAGTGGCGGGTCGAGCAGGCGGATGGTGCATGGCAGGCCCGCCATAACGGCGAAGATCTCGCGGAAGTCGGCACGCTGCTCGGGCAGGAGTTTGGCGAGCGCCGCCCGGCGCCCCTGCTCGTTTTCGGCGAGGATCATCTCGCGCACGGCGCTGATCCGGCCGGCGTCGAAGAACATGTGCTCGGTGCGGCAGAGGCCGATACCTTCGGCGCCGAACTGGCGTGCCATGCGGCAATCCGCCGGCGTCTCGGCATTGGTGCGCACCTTCATCCGCCGATGGCGGTCGGCCCACTCCATCAGCGTGCCGAAGTCGCCCGCCAGTTCCGGCTCGACCGTCGCGACCTCACCCGCCATGACCTGGCCCTTGCTGCCATCGAGCGTGAGCGTGTCACCCTCGGCCAGTTCCCGCTCCCCGATGCGCAGCGTGCGGGTCTTGAGATCGATCGACACACCGGGCGCTCCCGATACGCAGGGCCGCCCCATACCACGGGCGACCACGGCGGCGTGTGACGTCATGCCACCGCGGGCCGTCAGGATACCCTGTGCGGCATGCATCCCGTGGATGTCCTCGGGGCTGGTCTCGACCCGGACAAGGATGACTTTCTCGCCCCGCTGCGACCACTGCTCGGCAGTGTCGGCGTCGAGTACGATGCGGCCCGAGGCGGCGCCTGGAGAGGCCGGCAGGCCCGTGGTCAGCACGTCACGCGGGGCATCTGGATCAAGCGTGGGGTGAAGAAGCTGGTCGAGCGCCATCGGATCGACGCGCAACACCGCCTCTTCTTCGCTGATCAAGCCCTCACCCACCATGTCCACGGCCATCTTGAGCGCGGCCGTGGCGGTGCGCTTGCCGCTGCGCGTCTGCAGCATCCAGAGCTTGCCGCGCTCGACGGTGAATTCGATGTCCTGCATGTCGCGGTAATGGCGTTCGAGCAGATCGAACACGCGGGCGAGTTCGGCATAGGCCTCGGGCATCGCCTCTTCCATCGAGAGCGGCTTTGCGCCCGCCGCCTCGCGCGCGGTTTTCGTCAGATACTGCGGGGTGCGAATGCCGGCCACGACGTCCTCGCCCTGCGCGTTGATCAGGTATTCGCCGTAGTAGACCTTCTCCCCCGTGGCGGGGTCGCGGGTGAAGGCAACGCCGGTGGCGGACGTGTCGCCCATGTTGCCGAACACCATTGCCTGCACATTGACCGCGGTGCCCCAGTCGCCGGGAATGTCGTTCAGGCGGCGGTAGACCTTGGCGCGTTCGGAATCCCAGCTATCGAAAACCGCCCGGATGGCGCCCCAGAGCTGGCGTGACACATCCTGCGGGAATGGTTCTCCCAGCGCATCAGCGACAATCCGCTTGTATTCGCCGACCAGCGCCTGCCAGTCCTCACATTCCATCTCTGTGTCGTTGTAGAATCCCTTGTCTTCCTTTGCGATTTCGAGAGCTTCCTCGAACAGGCCGTGATCGAGCCCGAGCACGACGTCGGAATACATCTGGATGAAGCGGCGATAGGAATCCCAGGCGAAGCGCGGGTCGCCCGAGGCGGCAGCGAGCCCCTCCACCGTGTCGTCGTTGAGCCCCAGGTTGAGCACGGTGTCCATCATGCCCGGCATCGAAACCCGCGCGCCCGAACGGACCGAGACCAGCAGCGGATCGGCCGCGTCGCCGAAGCGCTTGCCGACAGTTTTCTCGATATGCTCCAGGGCCTTGGCGACTTCGGCTCGTAGCTCGTTCGAAAAATCGCCGCCGTGCTTCAGGTAGCGGACGCATTCCTCGGTCGTGATCGTGAACCCGGGCGGCACCGGCAGGCCGATCGACGCCATCTCGGCGAGGTTGGCGCCCTTGCCGCCGGTGACGGTCTTGTCCTTCTGTCGCGCATTCGTATGCGGCGTATCGCCGCCGAAGGTGAAGACCGTCTGTTCCATTGCGCTCCCTGCCGGAAAAGTTACCGAGACGATGCCGCCCCCATCCTAACTACGCGATCCAACCGGTTGTCCCAGGCGATATTTCGCCGCCAGGCCAACCCATGCGGAGCGCGCCCTCACCCCTCGATGCGCGAGAAGTCAGCCACTTTGTGCACTGCAGCACGGAAGCGTGCAAGCAGATCGAGCCGCGCGGCACGCTTCTTTTCTTCATCCGCGTTTACCGTCACTTCGTCGAAGAAGCGGTCGATCGGCGCACGCAGCGAGGCGAGCGCGGCCATGGCGGCGGCGAAGTCCTCCTGCTCTACGGCGCGCGCGGCTTCCGGCTCGGCGGCGTGCAACGCGTCGATCAGTGCCTTCTCGGCCGGCTCGGGCGTGTAGGACAGCCCGCTCGCGTGCCGCTCCGCCATCTTGGCCGCAACCACGGCCGCGAGATCGGGATCGTCGACGATCGCCAGCGGATCTTCCTCGCCGGTCTGCGCGATCTCGCCCTCGATCCCGCGCCAGTCCTCCTTCTTGAGGATGTTCGAGGCGCGCTTGTACGCGGCGAGCAGATTGGCGCCATCCTCGGTCGCGATAAAGGCCTGCAGTGCGTTCACACGAGCAAGAAGCCGCACGAGGTCGTCTTCGTTCCCGAGTGCGAAAACGGCGTCGATGAGATCGTGACGGACGCCGGCTTCGCGCTGCTGGACCTTGAGGCGATCGGCGAAGAAGTCGAGGAGTCCGCGCTCCGGCTCCCCTGTGGGCCACGGCATCCCGTCAACCGGCTCAGACCGAATGGCGGAAAGGTTGCACCGCAGACTATTGGTTTCGAGCAGCTGGATCACGCCGAGCGCTGCGCGACGCAAAGCAAAGGGATCCTTCGAGCCCGTCGGCTTCTCGTCGATCGAGAAGAAGCTGCGGAGCGTATCCAACTTGTCCGCCAAGCTCACCGCCACCGTCACCGGCGCGGTTGGCACCTGATCGCCCTGCCCGACTGGCTTGTAATGGTCCCGGATGGCGTCGGCGACTTCGTCTGACAGGCCCTCGGCGCGGGCGTAGTAACCGCCCATAAGACCCTGGAGTTCGGGGAATTCACCGACCATCTCGGTGACGAGGTCTGCCTTGGCGAGCCGGGCCGCCTGCTCGGCGAGGTCAGGGTTCGCACCCTTCACGATGCCCTCTTCCACCAGCCACCTTGCCAGCTTCGCGACACGCTCGACCTTGTGGGCGACGGTGCCGAGCCTCTCGTGGAAGGTGATCCGCTCAAGCTTCTTCGTCTGCTCGGTGAGCGAGGTCTTACGGTCCTGTTCCCAGAAGAAACGGGCGTCGGAAAGGCGCGCGGCGAGGACCTTGCGGTTGCCGTCGACGATCGCCGCGCCGCCGTCCGCCGCCTCGATATTGGCAGTGCAGACGAAGGCGTTGGCGAGCTTGCCGCCCTCATCCTCGCACACGAAATACTTCTGGTTGGTCCGCGCGGTGAGCTGGATGACCTCGGGCGGGACATCGAGAAAAGCTTCGTCGAAGCGGCCGAGCAGCGGCACGGGCCATTCGGTGAGGCCGGCGTTCTCGATCACCAGTCCCTCGTCCTCGACCAGCGTGAGCCCAGCCTTCGCCGCCGCCTTTTGCGCGCCCTCGCGGATCAGCGCGGCGCGTTCCTCCTGGTCGACGATCACATGGCAGGCACGCAGCTTCTCGGCGTAGTCGTGCGCGCCGCCGATGGTGATCTCGCCCGGGCAATGGAAACGGTGGCCGAGCGTGGCATAACCGGAGCGAACGCCGTCTACCGCGCACTCCACCAGTTCCTCCCCGAGGATCGCAACGATGCCCGAGAGCGGACGCACCCAGCGCAGCGATCCAGTCGAGACCGAGGCTGCACCCCAGCGCATGGATTTGGGCCAGGCGAAATCGCGTGCGATCGCAGGGATGGCTTCGGCAAGGAGGTCGCGCGTCGCGCGTCCGGGCTTCTCGATCACGGCGAACCAGGTCGCTCGCCCCTTGATCTCGCGCAGTTCGAGCTGGTCGCGAGTGACGCCGTTCTTGCGGCAGAAGCCGTCGATCGCCGCATCGGGCGCGCCTTCGGGCGGGCCCTTGGCTTCCTCGCTTACGGCCCTGGTGCTTTCGGGCAGACCCTGCGCGACGAGGGCAAGCCGGCGCGGAGTCGACCAGACGGTCACCTCGCCGACCTCGACGCCAGCCGCGTCCATCTCGCGGCGAAACAGCTTTTCGAACTCGGCGCGCGCGCCGGCCTGCATGCGAGCGGGAATTTCTTCGGAGCGAAGTTCGAGGAGGAAGTCGCTCATTTCGACCACTCCGGGTATTTCTCGGCCCAGCGCGGGGCTTCCTTCGCCATGTAGGCCTCGCAGCTACCGCGGGCGAGGTCGCGGACCTGGGCCATGTAGCTAGCCCGTTCCTGCACGCTGATGACGCCGCGCGCCTGGAGCAGGTTGAACACGTGGCTGGCTTCGATCGCCTGTTCGTAAGCGGCGATCGGTACGTTGTTGTCGAGACAGTTGCGGCATTCCGCCGCGGCCTTGCGGAAGAGATCGAACAGCGCGTCCGTATCGGCAACCTCGAAGTTCCACTTCGACATCTGCTTCTCGTTCTCGAGAAACACGTCCCCATAAGTGACGCCGCGGCCGTTGAAGTTCAGATCGTAAACGTTGTCGACGCCCTGGATGTACATCGCCAGGCGTTCGAGGCCGTAGGTCAGTTCGCCCGCGACCGGCTTGCAATCGAAGCCGCCCATCTGCTGGAAGTAGGTGAACTGCGTCACCTCCATCCCGTCGCACCAGACTTCCCAGCCCAGCCCCCAGGCGCCGAGCGTCGGACTTTCCCAGTCGTCCTCCACGAACCGAATGTCGTGCAGCAATGGGTCGATCCCGATCACCCGCAGGCTTTCGAGGTAGAGATCCTGAATGTCCGCCGGGCTCGGCTTCAGAATCACCTGATATTGATAGTAGTGCTGCAACCGGTTGGGGTTCTCGCCGTAGCGGCCGTCGGTGGGGCGGCGGCAGGGCTGAACGAAAGCAGCATTCCACGGCTCGGGTCCGAGCGCGCGTAGCGTCGTGGCCGTGTGGAACGTGCCGGCCCCCATCCGCATGTCGTAGGGCTGGAGAATCAGGCACCCCTGCGCGCTCCAGAAATCGTGGAGCGCGAGGATCATGTCCTGGAAGCTTTTCGAAGGGTTCCGGTCCATCGCGCCGCGCCATGGCGTAGCGGGCAAAACCCGTCAATGGTGCGGCAGGCATTCAGGCGGAATGACAGGTAGTCGCGACATGATGTCAGGTTATATTGACATAGTCAGCGAATCGCGACATATAGTCAGGCATACCTGACACTTGGAGAGGATCGCCATGTCGGCTTTGCAACGTGCCAAGCTTTACCTCGTCGCTTCGTATCTCGGCGCGGCTGCCACCTGCCTGCTGATCCTCGCGCTCGTATTCGGATGGCCGGACTTTGTGCGCGGATTTTCGATTGGCCTGCTGCTCGTCAGCCTGTTGATGTTGCTGCGGCGCAGGCTGCGTGACGAATACTTCAACGAGCTGTGGAAGGCTGGCGCGTCGATGGCGTTCCTCGCGGCCGTCGCCTGGTTCCTGCTCGCCGAAGGCGTCGCGCACGGGCTGGGCGGCGTCGACGGCGGTCCCTACTGGCCGGAGAGAATGACGGGGGTTGTCGCAATCGCCGCCTTCTTCATCGGCTTTCACGCCAAACGGCTGCAAAGCCGATGAACAACCGGCTGAAAGTGTTGAGAGCGGAACGCGACTGGAGCCAGGCCGAACTGGCCGTCCGGCTCGATGTCTCGCGCCAGGCCGTCAATGCTATCGAGACGGGCAAGCACGATCCGTCGCTGCCGCTGGCCTTTCGCATTGGCCGCTTGTTCGGAATGCCGATCGAGGAGATTTTCGATGATGGTCACGCATGACGACCGATCCCGGGGGCCGGACAGCGGCGGGATGACTTTCGGCAAGGCTCTCGGCGGGCTGGCGCTGGTGCTTGGCGCGATCTTTGCCGCGGGCGTCACCTTGGGCGTGGCAGTCGTTGCAGTGACCGATGGCCCGACCGGCCCCATGCTCGCGACGATCGCGATAATGCTCGCGGTCTGCGGCGTCTGCCTGTGGGGCCTGCTCCGGCTGAAGCCCTGGCCCGCAGGTGACGAGCCCGTCGCGCCGAGCCAGCGCCGCGCCCGTTCGATGCTCGTACTATCGGGAATCCTGGGCGGTGTCCTCGGCATTATCTTGTCGCTCGGGATGTTCGGCGACGAGGGAATAGACGTCGCTTTCAGCAACGCGCCGCTCGCACCGGCGGCCGCGGCAGTCATCCTCGCCGGGTGGCTCTTGGTCGTCCCAGTGCTCTCGTGGATATGGTGGCGCAATATCGACGAGCACGAGGCACAGGCGTACACCTCGGGCGCCGTTGTCGCGCTCTATTTCTATTACTTCGTCACGCCTGCGTGGTGGATCGGCTGGCGCGGCGGCTTCCTGCCGGAGCCGCAGCACATGCTCGTCTTCATCCTGGCGACGATCGCCTGGCTGGGCGGGTGGGCGTGGCACCGATATCGCTGACACCACAGACTTTCCCTGCAACAAGGATCCAGGAACGATGAAACTGAACCGCATCTCCATGAATATCCGCGCGCTGCTGCTCGGCGCCTCGGCCGGCGCCTTCGCGTTCGTCGCCCCGGTCCAGGCACAGGACGTCGCGCCCGCGGCTGCGGAGACGCAGGAGGCGGCAGCGGCGATCGCCACGCCGGCGCTGTGGAAGGTGGCCGACGAGGACACGACCATCTACCTTTTCGGCACGGTCCATGCGCTGCCCGACGGCATCGAGTGGTATCACGGCCCCCTCGCCAAAGCGCTCGGTTCGTCCGAAATCCTGGTGACCGAGATCGAGATGAACCCGGAGGCGATGGCCGCGACCCAGCAACTCGTGTTGGCCAAGGGCGTGCTGCCCGAGGGGCAGACGCTGCGCGACTTGCTGACCGAAGAACAGCGCGCCGCGTACGAGGCAGCGCTGGCCAAAGTCGACCTGCCGGCTGGCGCCTTCGACCGGTTCGAACCGTGGTACGGCGCCATGATGATGACCATGCTGCCGCTGCTCAAGCAGGGCTATTCGCTCGATGCCGGGGTCGAGAAGGTGCTGGAAACCAAGGCCGGTGACGGGATGGAGCGTGGCGCGCTCGAGACCGTCGATGAACAGCTCTCGATCTTCGACAACCTGCCGCAGGACGCGCAGATCGCGTTTCTGATGGAAACGGTCGAGGGGGTCGACGAGATCAAGGCAATGCTCGACGCGATGGTCGCGGAATGGGCCGAAGGCGACGCGACCGAGCTCGCGCGACTGATGAACGAAGGCATGACCGATCCGATACTGGCCGAGCGTCTGCTCTACGCCCGCAACGCCAATTGGGCGAAATGGATCGACGAACGGCTCGATGCGCCGGGCGCGGTGTTCATCGCGGTGGGTGCGGGCCACCTCGCGGGCGAGCAGAGTGTGCAGGACAAGCTCGCCGAGCTTGGCATCGAGGCCGCTCGGGTTCAGTGATCGGGCACATCCAGTGATCCGGCGACTGGCTTTCCCGTGGGCAGCCCTGCTTGCGCTCGCCGCCTGCGGGAAGGCCGATCCGCCCCCGGGCTTCGAAACCCCGCCTTCTCCCGCGCTGTTCGAAGTTTCCGCTCCTGGCGGCGCCGTGGAAGGGTGGATGTTCGGCACGATCCATTCATTGCCTGACGGCGTCGACTGGGAAACCGAGGCACTTGAGGGCGTGCTTTCGCGCGCAGACCTGCTGGTGGTCGAAGTGCGCGATCTGGATGACGCGTCGGGGCTGCGCAAGGCTTTCGCGGATCGCGCCTATACGGCCGATCAACCGCCCTTGGCTGAGAAAGTCCCCGACGCAATACGCGGCGATCTGCTCGCAGTGCTCGCCGAGCACGATATCATCGCGGACAGGTTCGGGGATATGGAGACCTGGGCGGCGGCACTTACGCTCGCACAATATGCCGAAACCGGAGAAGCGGCGAACGGTGTCGATCGTACTCTGCTTGCGCGAATTCCGCGCGAGAAGACGGTCGAACTGGAGGGCGCCGCACGGCAGCTCGATGTGTTCGATCGCTTGCCCGAGGCGGAGCAACGCGATCTTCTGGCAGCCGTGATCGCCAATATGACGCGGCAGGATCAGGATCCGATGCGCCATGCAGCCGATTGGTACGCAGGACGGATCGAGCACCTTGCCGATCCCGCGACGAGTGCGATCCTGGCCGATGCGGAGCTGCGCGAGGCGCTCTACGCCGGCCGCAATCGTCGCTGGGCGGATCGGCTCGTGGCGCTGCTCGGACGCGAGCCGCGCCCGCTGGTCGCCGTGGGGTCGGCCCATCTCGCGGGTGAGGATGGCCTGCCCGCACTGCTCGCCGCACGAGGTTACACAGTGCGACGCATCCAGTAGCGCGCTTGCATTCCCGCCCCGGTCCGCTATAGGCGCGCGCTTCCGGCCATGGTCATCCCTGGAGGCGTGGCGGAAACCTGTACTCAGAAGCATTTCGAAAGGTAAGCGACATGAGCGACGCTCTGACCCTGCCGGCCGAGACGCGCGATCGGGCTGGCAAGGGAGCCTCCCGTGCACTGCGTCGCGAAGGCCGTGTTCCCGCCGTCATCTACGGCGGCAAGGAAGCCCCCACCCCGATCCACGTCGAGGAACGCCTGCTGGTGAAGCAGCTTGGCACCGGCCACTTCATGAATTCGATCGTCGAGATCGAGTTCGGCGGCAAGACCCTGCGCACGCTGCCGAAGGACGTCGCTCTCCACCCGGTCACCGACCGCCCGATTCACGTCGACTTCCTGCGCCTCGCGAAGGGCGCCAAGGTCGATGTCGCCGTGCCGGTGCTGTTCGTGAACGAAGAAGCGAGCCCCGGCCTCAAGAAGGGCGGCGTGCTCAACGTCGTGCGTCACGAGCTCGAGCTGGTCTGCGAGGCGGACAAGATTCCGAGCGAGATCGAGATCGACGTCACCGGCCTCGAAGTCGGCGATTCGATCCACATCAGCCACGTCAACCTGCCCGCAGGTTCGGAAAGCGCGATCACCGACCGCGACTTCACCATCGCCACCGTCGTCGCCCCGTCCGCGCTCAAGCGCGCCGAGGCTGCCGAGGGCGAAGAACCCGCGGCCGACGAAGTTCCTGCCAGCGAGCAGAGCGACGAAGGCGAAGAAGAGGAAAGCGGCGAGGAATAATCCCGCCATTCCTTTTGCGGCTTTTTCGAAGCGCCGGTCCAGCGATGGGCCGGCGCTTTGTTTTTGCGCGCTCGTTTGTCTATCTACCGCGCCGCGATACGATGATGCTGACTCGCATCGCGAGCCCCGGGAGATACTGACTTGAGCGACACCGTTACCACCGCCGAAACCGTACCCGTCCCAGCTTCCGCAAAGGAGCGGACCGGTTGCACGCTCGAACAGTACGAGGCGATGTATCGCCGCAGCATCGAGGCGTCGGACGCGTTCTGGACCGAGCAGGCGCGGCGGCTCGACTGGTTTCGCGCGCCGACCACGATCGTCGACTGGAGCTACGATCCGGTTTCGATCAAGTGGTTCACCGACGGCACGCTCAACATCTGCCACAACGCAGTGGACCGCCATGTCGACGCGGGCCACGGCGACACCGTTGCCCTGATCTTCGAGCCCGATGATCCCGACGGCGCGGTGCGGCGCCTGACCTATGCCGATCTCCAGCGCGAGACGATCCGCATGGCAAACACGCTCAAAAAGATGGGCGTGGCGAAGGGCGACCGCGTCACGATCTACATGCCGATGATCCCCGAAGGCGCGATCGCCATGCTCGCCTGCGCGCGGATCGGCGCGGTCCATTCGGTGATCTTCGGCGGCTTTTCTCCCGACGCCATCGCCGGCCGGATCGAGGATTGCGCAAGCGACTGGGTCATCACCGCCGACGAAGGCCTCCGCGGATCGAAACCGATTCCGCTCAAGGCCAATGTGGATGCGGCGCTGGAGAAAGTCTCAGCCAAGGCGGTGCTGGTGGTCCGCCACACCAGCGCCGGCGTGCCGATGAAGAACGGGCGCGACCATTGGTATCACGAGTTGTCCGAGGGGGTCTTGGAAGAATGCCCGTGCGAGGAAATGAACGCGGAGGACCCGCTATTCATCCTCTACACCTCGGGTTCGACCGGCAAGCCCAAGGGGCTGCTGCATACTACCGGCGGCTACGCCGTCTGGGTCGAATCGACCTTCCGCCATGTGTTCGATTACCGCCCGGGCGAGATCTACTGGTGCACGGCGGACATCGGCTGGGTCACCGGCCACAGCTATATCGTTTACGGCCCGCTCCAGGCCGGGGCGATCGCGCTCATGTTCGAAGGCGTACCCAACTGGCCCGATCACGACCGTTTCTGGGCCGTGTGCGAAAAGCACAAGGTCAACATCTTCTACACCGCCCCGACCGCAATCCGCGCGCTGATGCGCGAGGGCCCCGAGCATGTGACCAAGCACGACCTGTCGAGCCTGCGGCTGCTCGGTACCGTGGGCGAGCCGATCAACCCCGAAGCTTGGCGCTGGTACCACGATACGGTCGGCAAAGGCGAAATCCCGGTCGTCGACACTTGGTGGCAGACCGAAACTGGCGGGATCATGATCACCACCCTGCCCGGCGCGCACCCGATGAAGCCGGGCAGCGCGGGCCGGCCCTTCTTCGGCGTCTGCCCGGAGATCGTCGACGGCGACGGCGAACCGATCAAGGGCGCAGGCTCGGGCAACTTGTGCATCACGCGGAGCTGGCCGGGCCAGGCGCGTACCGTCTACGGCGATCACGAGCGCTTCGTACAAACCTATTTCAGCACGTATGCCGGCAAGTACTTCACTGGCGACGGCTGCCGCCGCGACGAGGATGGATACTACTGGATCACCGGCCGGGTGGACGACGTGATCAACGTCTCCGGCCACCGCATGGGCACGGCGGAAGTCGAGAGTGCACTGGTGCTGCACCCCAAGGTCGCAGAAGCGGCCGTGGTCGGCTTCCCGCACGACATCAAGGGCCAGGGGATCTACTGCTACGTCACGCTCAACGCGGGCGAGGAGCCGTCCGACGCGCTTGCCGACGAACTGCGGCAGCAGGTTCGCAAGGAGATCGGCCCGATCGCCACACCCGACCACCTGCACTTCACCCCCGCCCTGCCCAAGACCCGCTCGGGCAAGATCATGCGCCGCATCCTGCGCAAGATCGCCGAGAACGACTACGGCTCGCTCGGCGATACCTCGACGCTGGCCGATCCCACGCTGGTCGACGGACTGATCGAGGGGCGGCTGAACCGGTAGGGCTTGCCGCCCCCGCCAAGCCGGCTAGGGAGCGCGGATGCAGATTTGGGCAGGCCTCGGTAACCCCGGACCGCAATACGCGCTCCACCGCCACAACGTGGGTTTCATGGCCTGCGACGTGATCGCGGAGATGCACGACTTCGGCCCGGTGCAGAAGAAGTTCTCCGGCTGGGTGCAGGAAGGCCGCATCGGCGGCGACAAGATCCTGCTCCTGAAGCCTGCAACCTATATGAACGAGAGCGGCCGCAGCGTGGGAGAGGCGCTGCGCTTCTACAAACTCGGCATCGAGGCGCTGACCGTGTTTCACGACGAGCTCGATCTCGCCCCATTCAAGGTCAAGGTCCGCACCGGCGGCGGGCTCGCCGGGCACAACGGCCTCAGGAGCATCGACAAGCACCTCGGGCCGGACTTCCGCCGCGTCCGCATCGGCATCGGCCACCCGGGGCACAAGGACCGCGTGACCGGCCATGTCCTCGGCAACTACGCGAAAGCGGAAATGGACGACCTGACCGACATGCTCGCCGCGATGGGCGCCGAAGCGGGATGGCTCGCCAAAGGCGAGGACGCGCGCTTCATGAGCGACGTGGCCCTGCGGATGCAGGATTGACCTCGCATCACCCGGTCGGGCTTCGCCGCACACGATCCCAGCTTTCGCTGGGATGACGAGAGTTGGATTGATCCCCCACCCTAGCTTTTCCCCTCGCCCAAGCCTATCGGGCCGGGCAAACCAGTTCTTCCGGAGTTATCGATGGGTTTCCGTTGCGGAATCGTCGGGCTGCCCAATGTCGGCAAGTCCACCCTGTTCAACGCGCTGACCGAGACGCAGGCGGCGCAGGCGGCGAATTATCCGTTCTGCACGATCGAGCCGAACGTCGGCCAGGTCGCCGTGCCCGACGATCGGCTCGAGAAGATCGCCGCGATCGCCGGGTCGGCGAAGATCATTCCCACCCAGCTCGCTTTCGTCGACATCGCGGGCCTCGTCAAAGGCGCGAGCAAGGGCGAAGGCCTCGGCAACCAGTTCCTCGGCAACATCCGCGAGGTCGATGCAATCGTCCACGTCCTGCGCTGCTTCGAGGACGACGACATCCAGCATGTCGCCAACAAGGTCGATCCGATCGCCGACGCCGAGGTGGTCGAGACCGAGCTGATGCTGGCCGATCTCGAAAGCCTCGAAAAGCGCGTTCCCGCCGCGGCCAAGAAGGCGACCGGCGGCGACAAGGAGGCGAAGGCGATGGCGAGCGTTCTCGGCCAGGCGCTGGACCTGCTGCGTGACGGCAAGCCCGCCCGGCTGACCGAGCCGAAGGACGACGAGGAAGCACGCCTGTTCGAACAGGCGCAGCTCCTCACCGCCAAGCCGGTGCTCTATGTCTGCAACGTCGCCGAGGAAGACGCAGCCGAGGGGAATGCGCTGAGCGCACAGGTGTTCGAGAAGGCCAAGGCTGAAGGCGCCGAAGCAGTCGTGGTGTCTGCAGCGATCGAGAGCGAACTGGTCGCGATGGAAGCGGACGAGCGCGCCGAATACCTGACCGAGCTGGGCCTTACCGAAAGCGGCCTCAGCCGGGTGATCCGTGCCGGTTACAAGCTGCTCGGCCTGCAGACGTTCTTCACCGCGGGGCCAAAGGAGGCGCGCGCCTGGACGTTCCCCGCCGGTGCCAAGGCGCCGCAGGCCGCCGGCGAGATCCACTCCGATTTCGAGCGCGGCTTTATTCGTGCTGAAACAATTGCCTTCGATGACTACGTCGCGCTCGGCGGCGAGACGGGTGCGCGCGAGGCCGGAAAGCTGCGGCAGGAAGGCAAGGAGTACCTCGTCCAGGACGGCGACGTCCTGCTGTTCAAGTTCAACGTCTGAACACGCGGAGTGACGAGATGCGCAGGCTTGCGAGTGCCCTCACCCTGACGGCGGCGGCGCTGCTCGCCGCCTGCGCACCGATTTCCCAAAGCACCGCTCCCGCGAACGCCAGCGCCGCGCAGGCCGAGCCGCGCGCACCCGTCACCATCCTCGTGTCGATCGACGGCTTTCGCGCCGACTATCTCGACCGCGGATTGACACCGACGCTCTCCACGCTCGCTGCCGACGGCGTGCGCGCGCCGATGCAGCCGTCCTTTCCCAGCAAGACTTTCCCCAACCACTGGACCCTGGTTACCGGCATGGTCCCCGATCATCACGGTATCGTGGCCAACCGGATCGAAGACCCCGCGCGTCCGGGCGAAGTGTTCACCATGGCCACGCTCGACCCCTGGTGGTGGAACGAAGCGAAACCCGTCTGGGTCGCCGCCGAGAAAGCCGGCATCCGCAGCGCGGCGATGTTCTGGCCGGGTTCGTCGGTCGCCTGGGGCGGCACCATGCCTGAGGGCGGCTGGGGACCAGTCAGCGACGGAACGCTGCCGCAGGATTGGCAGCAGTTCAGCATGCAGGTGACGAACGTCCAGCGTGTCAACACCGTGCTCGACTGGCTGCGCCGCCCGGCGGAGATCCGCCCCGCATTCGTCACGCTCTATTTCGATACGGTCGACACGGCGGGCCATGGCGGCGGGCCCGACAGCGAGGAGCTGAACGAGGCGCTGCGTGGCATCGATAGTGACATAGCCAGGTTGGTGGAGGGACTGGACGATCTCGGTCAACCGGCCAATCTCGTGATCGTCTCCGACCACGGCATGGCGGCGACGAATTCCGAGCGTGTGATCGCACTCGATCAGGTGCTGGATGCCTCGCTCTACCGGCTCGTCGAGGGCGGCGCTTATGCCACGTTCGAGCCGACCGAGGGCAATGCGGCCGCGCTCGAAGAGGCGCTCCTGCGCGAGCACGAGCATATGCAATGCTGGCGCAAGGGCGAGATGCCAAAGCGTTTCGCTTACGGCACGCACCGCCGCATTCCGCCCTACTTCTGTCTTCCGGAGGTGGGTTGGACGGTCGCCCCGACGCAGCCCGAGCAGGCGTGGAGCGGTGGCAGCCATGGCTACGACCCTGCCGCGCCGGAGATGGCCGCGCTCTTCATCGCCAATGGGCCCGCCTTCCGCAGCGGCGCGGCTCTGCCGTCGTTCCGCAACACCGCGATAATGCCGCTGGTCCGCGAGTTGATCGGGCTGCCGCAGGCTGCCGAGGCCGACGGCTCGCTTGAGCCGGTGCGCGGGGCGCTGTCGCCGGAGCGATAAAGGCTCCGGCGCCGGGCACCAATTCTCTCCCCGTCCGTTTCGCCAGGAATTTCAAAGGGGAGAGCGATGGTAGACAAGTCCGAGAAGTTTCGCTGGCTCGTGCGCCTTGGCTTTGCGGCGCGGGGGATCGTCTATCTCCTGCTCGGCTATATCGCGCTCGGCACCGCAGGCGAGGCACAGAACGGCCAGTCGGCGGTGTTCGACTATATTCAGGAAGTCCCCTTCGGCACGCCGTTGCTGTGGATCATGGCCCTGGGCCTGCTCGGTTACGCAGCGTTCAAGTTCCTCTCCGCCTTCGCGGATATCCAGCACCGCGGCAACGACACCATGGGAGCTGTGAAGCGCATCGGCGATGCCGCCAGCGGTGTAGCGCACAGCTTTCTCGCCTATGCCTGCTATCAGTTTGCCAGCGGCGCTCAGCGGAGTTCGGACGGCGGCTCGAGCGGCGAGGAGATGGCCGGCTCCGTACTATCGATGGAACTCGGTTCGGTAGTCATCGGCGCCGTCGGGCTGGGCTTTCTGGTGACCGGCGTCATGCAGGGCAAGAAAGCCTGGACTTGCGAGTTCATGCACAGGATCAGCGGCCGCGCGCCTTCCGGAGTGCGGACCATCGGCCGCATCGGACACGCCGCGCGGGCGATCGTGTTCGCGATCATCGGGTGGTCAATGGTGCAAGGCGCTTGGTTCGCGCAGGAAAGCCAGATCAAGGGGCTTGGCGAAGCGATACTCTCGCTGCGGGACATGGGCGCGCTCTACACATTGGTTGCCGTGGGTCTGATGCTGTTCGGCGCGTTCAGTCTCGTGCTGGCGCGCTACCGGATCATCCCGGATCTCGGCCCGCGCGGACTGCGGCCAAGCTTTCGCACCTAGGCGAACGCCGCGAGGATCGGACAGGGTCCCTCCCCGCCCTTCCCGCAGTCCGCAGCAAGCTTCGAGAGCGAGGCGCGCGCAGCGGTGAGCTGCGCAATTTGCGCATCGAGCGCCGCAATCCGCTCGCGGGCCATATCGCGGGCACGCGGCCGGTCGTCGGTGCGGTCGAGATCGATCAGTTCAGCGATCTCCGCCAGCGTAAACCCCGCCGTCTGCGCCTGCTTGACGTAGCGCAGGCGGCGCAGGTCGTCGGGGCCGTAGTGCCGCCCACCGGGCGCATCGCCGCGCGGAACCTGTAGCAATCCCTTGCGCTGGTAGAAGCGCACGGTCTCCACGCCGACACCGCCGGCCTTCGCGAGATCCGAGATGCGCATCGCTTTCATGCTTGACTCCGTACCGTAGTACGGAGGTTATGGGTGCCTTCATGACTGGAAACAAGACCGCCCGCCTCCATCGCATGGTGATGGACAAACACATCTGCCCCTACGGCGTGAAAGCGAAGTGGCTGCTCGAACGCCACGGCTACACGGTAGATGACAACTGGCTGACGACTCGCGAGGAGACCGACGCGTTCAAGCGCGAGCACGACGTCGCGACCACCCCGCAGACCTTCATCGATGGCAAGCGCATCGGCGGCTACACAGAGTTGCGCGCCTTCCTCGGCAAGCCGCTGCCCGAGAAGGGCGCGACCAGCTACACGCCGGTGATTGCCGTGTTCGTCATCGCGGCTGCGCTGGGAATGGCCGTCAGCCAATTCATGTTCGGCTCGCCCTTCACCATTCGTGCGGCAGAGTGGTTCGTCGCCTTCACCATGGCGATCCTCGCGATGCTCAAGCTGCAGGACGTCGAGCAGTTCTCGACGATGTTCCTCGGCTACGACCTGCTTGCCAAGCGCTTCGTGCCCTACGCCTATGCCTACCCGTTCCTGGAGGCCGGCGCCGGTGTGCTGATGGCGGCGCACGCGCTCGACTGGCTCTCCATTCCCGTGGCGCTGTTCATCGGCACCATCGGTGCGGTCAGCGTGTTCTACGCCGTCTATGTGCAGAAGCGCGAGATCAAGTGTGCCTGTGTCGGCGGATCGAGCGATGTGCCGCTGGGCTTCGTCTCGCTGACCGAAAACCTGTTCATGATCGGCATGGCGATCTGGATGCTCTTCATGCCGTGAGGTGATCGCGCTCTATGGCGTTGACCGTCGGATGCGTTACACGATCCGTGCCCGATTCAGCTTGAGGGGACGAGATGAACTATTACGAGGATATTCAAGTCGGCGCGAAGCAGAGCTTCGGCCGCTATGAAGTCACGCGCGAGGAGGTGACCGATTTCGCCTCGAAGTACGATCCACAGCCCTTTCACCTCGACGACGAAGCTGCAGCGAAGACGCACTTCGGCCGGCTCTCCGCCAGCGGATGGCACACCTGCGCGATGACCATGGCGATGCTGGTCGAGAACATGAAGTCGCAAACGCAGGCGGGGCTGGGTTCGCCCGGTGTCGATCAGCTCAAATGGCTGCGGCCCGTCTACCCCGGCGACACGCTGCGGTGCGAGACCGAAGTGATCGAGAAGCGGCGCAGCAAGTCCCGGCGCGACATGGGCCTGTTCAAGTCGCGCGTTCGGGTCTTCAACCAGGATGACACGCCGGTGCTGGAGATGACCTCCAACGGCCTGATCAGTGTGCGCGATCCGGAAGCTCCGATCGAGGACTAGCGGCTCACGAGCCGCACTGCGCAATGCCCGTTTCGGTATAGACGGTCTGGTCGCGCGCATTGCGCAGCACCAGGCGCGCGGGAAAGTCGATCGTCTCGGTTCCGCTCGGCGTGCCTTCCTCGGCCGCGATGTCGAGGATCAAGGCAAACTCCCTTCCGTCGTACTTGCCGCGCGTTCCGAGCGGCAGTTCCGGGCTGCCGGCGTCGGGCGCGAGGCGGTGGAGTTCGCCTTCGACCTTGATGTAGGCGCCGCGCTCGCTGGCGAGAGCAAGCACCCCCGCTCCGTCCGGAGCCTCGGCGGGCTGGCCGCCCGGCATGAAGCTGCAACCGGCCCCGAACAGGTCGTATCGCTCGACATCGGCGAAGAGGATCGGTTCCGGCGTCACGGGTTCGGGAGGGATGATCTGCGCTGCCTCGATCGCGGCGATGGCGCGTTCTTCCGCCGCCTCCTGCTGCGCCGGCGTCAGTTCGGGCTCGCTGCAGGCCATGAGCAGGAACGAGAGGAAGAGAACCGCTTTTCTCATCTCAATGTCTCCCGAACAGCTTCTCGACGTCTTCCATCCTAAGCTTGACCCATGTCGGGCGGCCGTGATTGCACTGGCCCGATCGCGGCGTGCGCTCCATTTCACGCAGGAGCGCGTTCATCTCGGTGACCGAGAGCGTACGCCCCGCGCGGACCGAGCCGTGGCAGGCCATGGTCGCGAGCACGAGATCGAGCTTTTCGCCGAGCAGCAGCGCCTCGCCGTGGTTGGCGAGATCGTCGGCAATGTCCTGCAGCAGCTTGTGCGGATCGGACTTGCCCAGCGCATGCGGGATGCTCCGCACGAGCATCGCGCCGGGACCGAAGCGCTCGATAGCGAGACCCAGCGCGCCTAGCTTGTCCGCCGCATCCTCGAGTCGGTCGCAGGCCGGCTCGTCGAGTTCGACGACTTCGGGAATGAGCAGCGCCTGCGCCCGTGCGACCGAGTCCCCCGCCCCCGCCGCGCGTAACCGTTCGAGCACGAGCCGTTCGTGCGCCGCATGCTGATCCACGATCACCAGCCCGTCTGCGGCCTCGGCCACGATGTAGGTATTGGCAACCTGTCCGCGCGCGATCCCGAGCGGGTACTCGGTCGCCTCCTCCGACAGCGGAGCCGCTTCTTCCGCTCGGCCCTGCGGCGCAGCCATGACCTGGCTTTCGTAGCTGCGCCAGGCATCAGAGGTCTCGCGCACGCTGCTCTGCGGACGAGACCAGTCGCGGCCCGAGAATATCGTTTCGAGCGCGCTCGGCCGCTCCGGTGTTCCCGTCGGTTCAGCCTGCCAGCGCGCCATCGCGCCCGCGTCGGGCGTCTGCGCACTGCGCTTGTCGCCTGTGGCGAGCGCCTGGCGCAGGCCGGAGACGATGAACCCGCGCACTGCCGGCGCATCGCGGAAGCGCACCTCGGTCTTGGCCGGATGGACGTTCACGTCCACTTCCTCCGGCGGCAGCTCGAGGAACAGCGCGAGGACCGCGTGCCTGTCACGTGCAAGCATGTCGGCATAGGCGCCGCGCACCGCGCCGGTCAGCGTCCGGTCCTTCACGGGGCGTCCATTGACGAACAGATACTGGTGATCGGCAACACCGCGGTTGTAGGTCGGCAGACCCGCGATCCCGGTTAGCCGCATGGCCCCGCGTTCGAGATCGATAGCGACGCCGTTGTCCGCCAGCTCGCGCGCCACGATCTCCGCCACTCGCTGACCCAGCGGTTGACCGGACTGAAGCGAGAGGATGCGCCGGTCGCCATGTTCGAAGGTGAAGGCGATGTCGGGCCGCGCCATCGCGAGACGACGCACGACTTCGTGACAGGCACCGTATTCGCTGCGCGCCGTGCGCAGGAACTTGCGCCGTGCGGGAATCTTGCCGAACAGGTTCTCGACTCGCACTCGCGTGCCGGGCGGCAGCGCTGCCGGGCCATCCTCGCGCAGTTTGCCATGATCGACCACACGCCGCCATCCATCCGCCACGCCTTGCGGACGGCTCTCCAGCGTGAGGCGCGCGACACTGGCGATCGAGGGCAGCGCCTCCCCCCTGAAGCCGAGCGTCGCGACCTGCTCGATCGCATCGTCGGGCAGCTTGGAGGTGGCATGACGCTCGAGAGCGAGCTCCATTTCATCCGGGGCCATGCCGCACCCGTCGTCCGTCACCTCGATCCGGGCGAGGCCTCCATCGGCGATCTTCACCGCGATCCGGGAGGCGCCGGAATCGATTGCGTTCTCGACCAGTTCCTTGAGCGCGGCCGCAGGCCGCTCGACCACTTCGCCCGCGGCGATGCGGTTGACCAGATTCTCGGGCAGGCGGCGTATCTGCGGCATGGATGCCATGGCCTAGCGGCGAAGCGCCATGAATTCGAGGCCGGCAGTGAAATTTGCCCCCGAGTTTCGTCATATTTCTTTTGGCCTTTTTCCGCAGCTTTGGGTAAGGACCCGCCGTCCCTGTCAGATGCGGGTTACGGCAGTCGCAGGCATCTGCGGCAAGGGCCCGAAACACTTACGGAAACACGCAACCGCATGAGCTTCTTTTCCAACATGTTCAAATTCGGCTCTCCCAACCTGGCGATCGACCTCGGAACTGCGAACACATTGGTCTACGTTCAGGACCAGGGCATCGTCTTGAACGAACCCTCGGTGGTCGCGATCGAGACGATCAACGGAATCAAGCGGGTCAAGGCGGTTGGCGACGACGCCAAGATGATGATGGGCAAGACGCCCGACAGCATCGAAGCGATCCGTCCGCTCCGCGACGGCGTGATTGCGGACATCGAAATCGCGGAAGAGATGATCAAGCACTTCATCCGCAAGGTGCATGGGAAGCGGAGCCTGTTCCGCTATCCCGAGATCACGATCTGCGTCCCCTCGGGCTCGACCTCGGTCGAACGCCGCGCGATCCGCGATGCGGCAAGCAACGCCGGCGCGAGCGCGGTCTATCTGATTCTCGAGCCCATGGCCGCCGCTATCGGCGCCGATATGCCGGTGACGGAGCCGGTCGGCTCGATGGTGGTCGACATCGGCGGCGGGACGACCGAAGTCGCGGTGCTTTCGCTGCGCGGCCTCGCCTACACCACGTCGGTCCGCACCGGGGGCGACAAGATGGACGAGGCGATCGTCTCCTACGTCCGCCGCCATCACAATCTGCTGATCGGCGAAGCAACGGCGGAGCGGATCAAGAAGGATTACGGCATCGCCACCGTGCCCGAGGACGGCGTCGGCGATATCATCACGCTCAAGGGCCGCGACCTCGTGAACGGCGTGCCCAAGGAAATCACCATCAACCAGGCGCATGTCGCCGAAGCCCTCGCCGAGCCTATCGGCGCGATTGTCGAAGGCGTGCGCATCGCGCTCGAGAACACAGCGCCCGAATTGGCCGCCGATATCGTCGACCAGGGTATCGTCCTCACGGGCGGCGGCGCGCTGATCCAGGGGCTCGATGAGCACCTGCGCGAAGAAACCGGTCTTCCGGTCAGCATCGCGGAAGATCCGCTGTCCTGCGTCGCCATCGGCACCGGCCGGGCGATGGAAGATCCGATCTATCGCGGCGTGCTGATGACCGCTTGAGGGGAGAGATATGGCGCCGCCTTCGTCACGGCGCTCGAGCTATTCGCGCAGGGCGCAATACGGGGTTTTCACCGGCTACGTGATTGCCGGGGTCGGTGCGCTGATCGGCGCCATCCTGCTCGCTCTCTCGCTCTGGCGGCCCGCCAGCTTCAACGGCCCGCGCAGCGTTGCGCAGGACGCAGTGGCCCCCGCCGCAGAAGCCAGCGCGGAAGTTCGGGCCGAAAGCCAGAACCTGATCGAGGCAATTCGCGGCTATCTGCGCGCGGGAAGCCAGAATGCCGAGCTGAAGCAGGAGGTCGAACTCGCCCGCATCCGCCTCGCCGAAGCCGAGGCGATCAAGCGCGAGAACGAGCGTCTCAAGGCGCTGCTCGGCATCGAGCAGGAAGAAACGAAACCGGTTGCCGTGGCGCGGCTTATCGGATCGAGCTCCGCCAGTTCGCGGCGCTTCGCCTATCTCGGCGCCGGCAGTGTGGACGGAGTGAAGGTCGGCATGCCGGTGCGCAGCCCGCGCGGCGTGGTCGGCCGGGTCCTCGAAGTCGGGCGGCAGAGCTCGCGCGTGCTCCTCCTCACCGATAGCCAGAGTATCCTGCCCGTTCGGCTCGTCGACGACAATGTCGTCGCCTACGCCGAAGGCCGCGGCGATAGCATGCTGCGCATTCGCCTGATCAATCTCGGCATCAACCCGCTCAAGAAGGGCGATATCTTCGTGACCAGCGGCGCCGGAGGATATTACCGGCCAGGCACTGCGGTCGCCATCGTTGCCGAAAAGACCGAAGACGGCGCGCTCGCGCGGATCATCAGCGATCCTGCGGCCACCGATTATGTGGCCGTCGAGGAAATCTGGCAGCCCGAGGCTATCCGGGCCGCGGAGACCCCGATCGAGCAATCCGTCTCGGAAGCAGATAATACCTGATGGAACGGGCCGATCCGAGATCACGGCGGGACGCTTACGGTTCGCGGATCAATCGCGCGCATTCGCCGCTTCTCGCTTATACGGTCCCTTGGGCGACAATCCTGCTGGCCAGCCTGCTCCCCGTGTTTCCAATCGCAACGGCCGCACCGATCGTGCCGCCGGTTGGGCTGATGACGATGCTTGCCTGGCGGCTCGTGCGGCCCGGGCTGCTGCCAGTCTGGGCCGGCTTCCCGCTCGGCATGTTCAACGACCTCTTCAGCGGTCAGCCGTTCGGCAGCGGAATCCTGCTGTGGTCGCTGGCGATGATCGTGGTCGAGGCGATCGAAACCCGTTTTCCCTGGCGCAGTTTCGTTCAGGACTGGTTGATCGCCGTGGGTATAGTCACCTGCAGCATCGTCGCGGCAGCGTGCCTGTCGGGCGCCTCGCTGGGTCCGCCCCTCTTCGCCGCCCTCATGCCCCAGGTCTTGCTGTCGCTGATGCTCTATCCCATTATCGCGCGAATGATCTCCACCCTTGATCGGTTCAGGCTGCTGCGCGTTCGGATTCTCGGCTGATGTTCCGCAGGAAACCGCTGTTCCGCAAAGCTCCGCACGTCCAGATCACCTCCGCCACGCTCGATAACACGTACGACCGGCGCAGCTTCGTGGTGGCTGGTTTCGGTGCGAGCATCGGCCTGCTGCTGGCGGGCCGGATGAGCTATCTAGCGATTGCCGAGAACGAGAAGTACGAGACGGAGGCGGAAAGCAACCGCGTCAACCTGTCGCTGATCCCGCCTCGCCGCGGGTGGATCATCGATCGCAACGGTGCGCCGCTCGCATCCAACCGCGCCGACTTCCGTGTCGACGTGATACCGGAGCGGATGAACCACCCCGAGCAGCAGATGGCGGTTCTGCAGGAGGTGCTGAACCTCGACCAGGCCGCCATGGCCGACTTGCGCGAGCAGATCGAGCAGACACGGGGATTCCGGCCCGTCGAAGTTGCCAGCGGTCTTTCCTACGAACAATTCGCGGCCCTGAGCGTTCGCCTGCCCAACCTTCCGGGCGTGGTGCCTCAGCGCGGCTATTCGCGCTATTATCCCACCGGTCCCGCAGTCGGGCACCTGATCGGTTATGTCGGACCGGCCTCGGCCGAAGAGTACGAGAAGGACCGCAATCCGCTGCTGATCACGCCCGGGTACAAGATCGGCAAGGACGGGCTGGAAAAGCAGTTCGAACAGCGGCTCCGCGGTGTCCCCGGCGCGCGGCGCGTGGAGGTGACCGCCACCGGTCGCATCGTGCGCGATCTCGAAACGCGCGACGACATTCAGGGCAAGCCCATCAAACTGACCATCGACGGCCCGCTGCAGGACTATGCGGCGCGCCGCATCGGACTGGAATCCGGCTCCGTCGTGGTGATGGATTGCCGAACGGGCGACGTGCTGTGCATGGCCTCCATGCCCAGCTTCGACCCGAACAGCTTCTCCGACGGCATCGGCCGCGTCGAATATGCCATGCTGCGCGACGACGAGCGAGTTCCGCTGCGCAACAAGGTGCTGAAGGGACTCTACCCGCCCGGTTCGACCGTGAAGCCGATGGTGTCGATGGCGCTCTTGCGCGAGGGCGTCGATCCCGAAGAGACCGTCTATTGCGGGGGCGGTTTGCGGGTGGGCAACCGCGTGTTCCACTGCTGGCAGCGCCGCGGCCATGGCCAGGTGAACATGGCCAAGGGCATTTACCAGAGCTGCGACGTCTATTTCTACCACCTGGCGCAGCGCATCGGGATGGATCCGATCGCGGCGATGGCACACCGCTGCGGCATGGGGCAGGAATTCGACCTGCCGGTGCTCAGTCAGTTCTACGGCACGGTGCCGGATCCGGCATGGAAACTGGAGAAGTACGGCAGGGAGTGGCAGGCCTACGACACGGTCAATGCCACCATTGGCCAGGGCTACATGCTGGCGAACCCGCTCCAGCTCGCGGTCATGGCATCGCGCTTGGCGAGCGGGCGGCACGTCGAACCGCATCTGCTGTTCGGCGAGTCCAAAGGCCATTTTCCTCCGGCAGACTTCGCCCCGGAGCACGTTGCGCTGGTGCGCAAGGCGATGAGCGACGTGATCAACGGACCCGGCACTGCCGGCCGGGCGCGGTTGCCGCTCGATGACGTGCTTATGGCCGGCAAGACCGGCACCGCGCAGGTGGTGTCGCTTTCCCGGTCCGATGGCCGTTCGGGCCCATGGAAGTATCGCGATCACGGCCTGTTCATCTTTTTCGCGCCCTACGACAATCCCCGCTATGCCGGGGCTGTGGTAATCGAGCACGGCGGAGGTTCGAGCGCGGCCTACCCGATTGCGCGCGACGTGATGACGTTCCTGTTCGATCCGCGCAAAGGCGTGGAATCCCTGCATGCGCTGGAGAAGCAGTGGGGCGGCAATGCGCAGGAACGCCTTGCAGCCCGCTACGCGGCCTATGCCGCTCAGACGGGCGAGACGGTGCCGCCTGCTCCGCGGCGCGATGAGGAGATCTTCGCCCGTGTCGACGCGGAGGCGCGCGCCGCAGCGATGATCCCGGTGGCCGAGGCCACGGACGCGGCCGTCAATCGATCGGATCTGGCCGAATGAACTCGGTAATCCCTGCTCCCATCGCACGTCAGCCATGGGCAATGCTGCTTCCGCTTATCGCCCTGGTCGGCTTCGGCGCCATGGTGCTGTTCTCGGCAGCCGGGGGGAGTTGGGAGCCCTTCGCCACCTCGCATCTTCTACGCTTTCTCATCTTCCTCGTTATGGCCTGGGTCATGACGCTGTTCGGGCGCGAGTTCGTGCGTTTCGCAGCCTATCCGCTCTATGCCGTCCTCTTGATCCTTCTGGTGGCGGTGGAGGCGATCGGCTTCGTCGGCGGCGGCAGCCAGCGCTGGCTCGATCTCGGGGTGGTTCAACTTCAGCCTTCGGAGCTGATGAAGCCCGCAATCATCCTCGTCCTCGCCCGGTTCTACAGCGGTCTTCCTCCGAGCATGACCATGTCGTGGCGCGCGCTCGTACCTGCGGGCGTGCTGATCGCCATACCGATGGGGCTCGTTCTGCTGCAGCCGGATCTGGGCACCGCGTTGGCCATCGGCTTCGGCGGCGCCACGGTGATGTTTCTTGCAGGCCTGCCGCTGCGCTGGTTCATCACGGCCGGTATCGGCGCCCTGGTGGCGGCTCCCATCGCCTTTTTCTTCGGGCTGCATGACTATCAGCAACGCCGCGTGACGACGTTTCTCGATCCGGAGAGCGATCCGCTCGGCGCGGGCTACCACATCACGCAGTCGAAGATCGCGATCGGATCGGGCGGACTGTTCGGCAAGGGGTTCAACGAAGGTTCGCAGAGCCACCTCAACTACTTGCCCGAACCGCACACCGACTTCGTCTTTGCCACCATGGCGGAGGAATGGGGCCTCCTTGGCGGCCTCGCCGTGATCCTGATCTACGGCCTGATTATGCGCTGGGGCCTAAGCGTGGCGCGCAAGTCGCACGATCGCTTCGCCCGCCTGCTCGCGTCGGGTATGGTGGCGACGATGTTCTTCTACGTCGCGATCAACCTGATGATGGTGATGGGCCTCGCTCCGGTCGTCGGGATCCCCCTGCCTTTCATGAGCCATGGCGGATCGTCGATGATGACGAACATGATCTGCATCGGCACGCTCATGATGGTCAACCGCTGGAACAGCCGCGCTCCGCGCAGCCAATTGAGCTAGAGCGAAAATCGGCTCTTTTCATGCGCGCGGAGATCGCTATATGCAGCGCCTCCCGAGTCGGGCGGCAGCAGCCGGCCCGTCGGTCTGACGGGATGTGGACGCATAGCTCAGTTGGTAGAGCAGCTGACTCTTAATCAGCGGGTCCTAGGTTCGAGCCCTAGTGCGTCCACCACCTTTTCAGAGGCTTAGCTGCCTTTCCCCTTTCCTTCCGAGATTGATCGCTTCGCGTTCCAGCAGCGAACCGGAGACGGTATCGCCGTTGCACGTCCGCCCCAACATTTCTTGGGATAGGTTAGTCGTCGCCGATCCGGCAGAAGCGATGCGCGACCCGAAGGGCCCGTGCTCGCACAGGCTCTCACCTTCGAGCCCCGCCTTCGGGTGGGGCTTTCTTTTTGTCCCCTTCCCCTCCAGCGATCGCGTGGCTACGCCCGCGCTGGTTCATTGCCAGCGGAGAAAGACATGGCGCGCTTCCTGATCGTCGAAGCCCGGTTCTACGACCACCTCAACGACATGCTGATCGACGGCGCGCGGAGCGCGATCGAGGCGGCGGGGCACGAAGCGGAAGTGCTGACCGTCCCGGGCGCGCTGGAAATTCCCGGCGCAATCGCCCTCGCGGCGGAAAGCGGCCGCTATGACGGGTTTGTCGGCATCGGCGTAGTCATTCGCGGCGAGACCTACCATTTCGAGATCGTCGCGGGCGAGAGCGCGCGCGGGATCATGGCACTGACGATGGACGGAATCGCCATCGGCAACGGCATCCTGACGGTCGAGAACGAGCAGCAGGCCCTTGTCCGCGCGGACAAGAGGCAGAAGGACAAGGGCGGCGAAGCGGCGAAGGCCGCACTTGCGCTGCTCGCACTTCAGGAGAAGTTCGCGTGAGCGTGCATCCGGCTATCGGCGGCATTCCGTTGGTGCTGGGCGGGAACGTCTTTGGCTGGACCGCCTCGGACGACGAGAGCTTCGCCGTGCTTGATGCGTTCTACCAAGCCGGCGGTCGAATGATCGACACCGCAGACGTCTATTCCGCCTGGGTCGAGGGGCACAGGGGTGGCGAATCCGAACGGGTGATCGGCGCGTGGCTCGAATCGCGCGGCGTCCGCGGCGAGATGCTGATCCACACCAAGACCGGCATGCTGGGCGGCAAGGAGCTCTATGAGCCGGCGCGCGTGCTGCGCTCGCTCGATGCGTCGCTGGAACGGCTGCGGACCGATTATCTCGATCTTTACTACGCTCACAAGGATTATCCCGAGCTACCGGTGGAGCAGATCGTCGAAGCGTTCAACGGCACGATCGAGAGCGGGAAAGTGCGCGAGATCGGTGCCTCCAATTTCGATGCGGCGCGCCTCTCCGCCGCGGTCGAGGCCGCGGACGCGTCGGGCCGAGCGGCGTTCACCGTGCTGCAGAACGAATACAACCTCGTCTCCCGCGACAAGTACGATGAAGACCTGCAGGCGTTATGCACCGCACGGGGCATTGCCATGCTGCCGTTCTACGGTCTCGCTGCGGGCTATCTGAGCGGCAAGTACCGCACGCCTGAGGATTTCGAGCGAGGCGCGCGGTCGCGCAGTGTGAGAGCTTACGCCGAAAAAGGACGGCCAGTGCTCCGCGTCATGGACGAGATCGCTGCGGAAACCGGCGCCAGCCTGCCTGCGATCGCCCTCGCCTGGCTGGTCCGCCAGCCCGGCATTCCGGCGCCGATCGCAAGCGCACGCACGATCGAGCAGTTGCGCGATCTGCTCGAGTTCACCCGGGTGCAGCTAAGCGAGGATCAGGTCGCGCGACTGACGGAATCCTTCTCGAGCTAAGCTCAGGAACCTTCTCCCTGCCTGAGCGCTCGGGCTTGGATGAACGGCTCGCTCGAATGGATCGCCGCGATCGGCACAATGATCGCTGCCGGTTTGATCGCCGCCGACCTCGGCCGCAAGGCCACCGGATGGGGCTTCGTCCTGTTCTGCGCGGTCGCAGTGACCTGGATCGTCTCCGGCCTTACCAGCGACGCTCTGCCGATCGCCGCGATGAACGCGATCCTCCTGCTCATCAACCTCTGGGGTGTCTGGCAGTATCTTCTCAGCCCGAAGAACCGGAAGAAGATCGAAAAGCTTGAGGAGCTCGAAGAGCAAGCCGAGCGCGAGGCCGAAGCCGAAAACGGCTAGGCCGCGTCAGCCGCCCGATGCAAGCTTCCCGAAGCACCCCTCGCCCGCATAAAGCGCGCTGTCGCCGAGCTCTTCTTCGATGCGGATGAGCTGGTTGTACTTCGCGAGCCGGTCCGAGCGCGCGAGCGAGCCGGTTTTGATCTGCCCGCAGTTCGTGGCGACAGCGAGGTCGGCGATGGTCGCGTCTTCGGTCTCGCCCGAACGGTGGCTCATCACTGCGGTGTACCCGGCGCGGTTGGCAATATCGACCGCCTCCAGCGTCTCGGTCAGCGTGCCGATCTGATTGACCTTCACCAGCAGCGAGTTGGCGAGGCCTTTGCCGATACCCATGCGCAGCCGCTCGGGATTGGTCACGAACAGGTCGTCGCCGACGAGCTGGACTTTGTTGCCGACAAGCTCGGTCAGCGCCTTCCAGCCTTCGAAGTCGTCCTCGCTCATGCCGTCCTCGATCGAGCGGATCGGATAGTCGGCGCAGAGCTTCGCCAGGTACTCGGCCATTTCGTCAGGTGTGAGGGAAAGCTCCTCGCCCGCCAGATCGTAACGGCCGCTGGCGAAGAATTCGGTCGAAGCACAGTCGAGTGCGAGCGCGATGTCGCCGCCGGGCTTGAAACCGGCCCGCTCGATCGACTGCATGATGAAGTCGAGCGCGTCGCGGGTGCTCGCGAGATCGGGCGCGAAGCCGCCCTCATCGCCGACGGCAGTGGACAGGCCTTTCTCTGCCAGTCCCTTCTTGAGCGTGTGGAATACCTCCGCGCCCCAGCGCACGCCATCGGCGAGCGTTTCCGCACCCACCGGCATGATCATGAATTCCTGGATGTCGATCGGGTTGTCGGCATGCTCGCCGCCGTTGATGATATTCATCATCGGAACCGGCAGGACATGGGCGGAGACGCCGCCGATGTAGCTGTAGAGCGGCAGCCCGCGCGCATTCGCCGCCGCCTTCGCCACCGCCAGGCTGACGCCCAGAATCGCATTGGCGCCAAGACGCGCCTTGTTGGCAGTGCCATCCAGGGTGATCATCGCAAGGTCGATGTCGCGCTGATCTTCGGCATCGAGGCCGAGCAGCGCGTCCGTGATCTCGCCGTCGACCGCGTCGACTGCCTTGGTCACCCCTTTCCCGAGGTAGCGCGTCTTGTCGCCGTCTCGCAGTTCGACCGCTTCGTGCGCGCCGGTCGAGGCGCCCGACGGCACCGCCGCGCGGCCGAAGCTGCCGTCCTCGAGCAGCACGTCGACTTCAACCGTCGGATTGCCGCGGCTGTCGAGGATTTCGCGGCCGTGAAGGTCGATGATGGCGGTCATGCTGCGCTCCGGAGTTGCGTGGTGTTGTAATGGGCTATGACACTCCCATATCGGAAGCTAGGCGCCCTCTATGCGCCGGAACAATGCCACGCAAGTTACGTTGCGACACAGAACCTTGAAACCGCCGTCCGGCGGTGGTGGATAACGAACCAATTGAGGGCTAAGGAACGAGACATGGCTGACGCGACGACCTCCAGCACGAGCAAGAAGAAAACCACCAGGAAGACGGCGGCCAAGCCGGCCGCCCCGGCCACGGCAACCGCGGCGGCCGCGCCCGCAGGCGCCGGAACGACGACCGATCATCGCACGGAAGCGAAGTCACGCTTCAATTCCGCACTCGAGGAAGCCAAAGCCGGCGCTGCGGCGCTCAAGGCCGAAGCTGCCGACCGTGCCGTCGCTTACCGCGATCAGGCCAAGGGCCGTTCCGAGGACTGGGTGGAAGAGGCGAAAACCTATGGCCGGCAGGCCAAGGGCAAGAGCAAGGAACTCGCGACCGAAGGCAAGGCCAAGGCTAGCGAGGCGCTTTCCTCGCTCAGCAGGATGGTCTCGGAGAATGCCACTGCGATCGACGAGAAATTCGGCGCGCAGTACGGCGACTATGCGCGCAAGGCGTCCCGCAGCCTGGAGGAAGCCTCGGTCAAGCTCGACAGCAAGAGCGTCGACGATCTGAGCGAGGACGCGCGCGAGATGGTTCGCAAGAGCCCGGGGCTTGCGGTCGGCCTGGCCGCGGTCGCGGGTTTCATGCTGGCGCGGATGTTCCGCGGCAGCCGCGACTGATCTTCCGCACCCCGCGGTGGCATCCATGCAAGACGAGCCCCTGCCGTACGCGCAGGACGGCGACGAGGAACCCGGCGGAGAATCTCCCCGCTCGGGCTCTTCGTTGACCGACGATCTCGTGGCGCTGCTGGACGATGGGAAGACCTATCTGGAGGCTGAGAAAGCCTACCAGAAGAGCCGCGCGATCTATGCCGCGCACGAAGGCAAGAACGGCATCATCCACGGACTGGTCGCCTTCGCGCTCATCCACACAGCGTTGATCGGGCTTGTCGTCGGCGCGGTGATCGCGCTCGCGCCCATCCTGACCATCTGGGGTGCCACCGCGCTCGTTACGGGCGTGCTGCTGATCTCCGGGATCGTTCTCGCGCGCAAGGCGCTGGCCCATTTCAGGGATGCCGGCAACAGCTTCACGGACGATGGGCAATGAGCGATCCCCAGCGCAAGATGATCGAAGATCGCGCGTTGCGTGACGCGGCTTTTGCGCTGGTCAAGGCCGACATCGCTCATCTTCGCGTCGATCTCACCACCAAGGGCATCGGTGCGCGCTTCCTCGACCGGGTTGCCGAAGGGGCGAGCGACGTGCTCGACGAAGCCGCCGAAGTGGCCGGGAACAACCGCGGTGTGCTGTTCACGCTGCTCGCTGCAGTGGTGCTCTGGCTGACGCGCAACCCGCTCCTCGCACTGTTCGACGACGAGGACGGCGAGGACGAAGAATCCGAGGAACCCGAGCGCGATTGAGCCCGTTCGATCCAAGACAATCCATTCCAGCGGAGACGAACCGATGGCCGACAAGCAAAAACGCGAAGAACTGAAAAACCGGATCGAGGCGGGTCAGCAACGCCACGCTAACCGCACGGTCGGCGATTATGCACGCGAGGCGCGCGATACGGCGACCGCATTCGTTAAGGATCATCCTGTGGCGACGGTGGTCGGCGGGGTGGCGATCGGCGTGATCGTCGCCAGCATGGTTCCCGGACCGGGACGACGGATGCGCAAACAGGCGACTAGGCGCGGTTCTGCGCTCGCCGCGATGGCAGCCGAGATCGGTCTCGCCTACGGTGCCAGCCTTATCGACAGTCTGGGCACTGCCGCCCGTGCAAGCGGCGACCGGCTCGAGGATCTGGGCGACGCGATCGGCGACAGCGCGCACGATCTGCGCAGGCAGGCGAGCCTGCAAGGCAGCGCCGCCAGCGAAGGCGCGCGGCGTCTGACGCGCGAAGTGAGCAAGAAGACCGGCCGCAAGGTTCGCGATCTGCGAGCGCGAATGGCGCACTGATCGGGTCCTTCGGGTAACGCATGCGGCGCGGCGGGCTTGCCTGCCGCGCCGTTTGCTTTAATGCCCGCGCCGTCCTCCCCAAGACCCGAGATCAGATATGGAAGAAACCGAAGCCAAGCAGCGGCTGCACCTCGTAATGGGCGGCCGCGTCAAGGATCCGCGGAGCCTGGAGTTCCAGGACCCGGAAAGCATTCACGTGGTGGGTGTGTTCAGCGACTACGAAGACGCGGTCGAAGCCTGGCGCTCGAACGCCCAGCGTACGGTCGACGACGCGGAAATGAAGTACGTCGTCGTCCATCTTCACCGGCTGTTGACGCCGGAGGTGTGAGGCGGCTGCAGCCCCCGCTTGCGCGGGGGCTCAGCTTTGCACTCAGATGAATTCGATCTTGTCGACGAGGTAGAACTTGTCGCCCGAGGGAACGGTGACTTCGATCTCGTCACCCACGCTCTTGCCGATCAGCGCACGGCCAAGCGGCGAATTGTAGGATATCCGCCCCTTGTTCGCGTCGGCCTCCGTCTGACCGACGATCTGGTATTTCACCGGCTTGTCATTGTCGTCGAGCAGAGTGACGGTGGCGCCGAATACGATCTTGTCGCCCGACAGCGTCGAGGGATCGATGATCTGCGCGCGGCTGACCCGATCCTCGATATCCGCGATCTGCGCTTCGACCTGGCCCTGCCGCTCCTTCGCGGCATGATATTCGGCATTCTCCGAAAGGTCGCCGTGTGCGCGTGCTTCCTCGATCGCGTCGACGATCTTCGGACGTTCCGCACGCAGAGTCTTGAGATCGGCCGTCAGCCGCTCATAACCCTCCGCCAGCATCGGAACCTTTTCCATCGTAGCCATCGCGTCTTTCCTCCAGGCGGTCCCGCAACGGCAACTCGCCGTTCCGCTCCTCCCTCGGGAGGCGGCGATTGAACGGTGAATTGTCCGGAAGAGGGAACCGCAGTTGTTTCAGCTATAATAAGCTTGCAACGGGCGCACTTCAAGCTGGCTCGCCTTGACCGCCCGAATCGCCCTCGCCGCAGCGACCGAAGCCGCCGCGGTGGTGTAGTAGGGAATCTTCATTTCCAGTGCAGTGGCGCGGATCGATTTGGAGTCGATCAGGCTTTGCCAGCCCTCGGTGGTGTTGAAGACCAGCGCGATCTCCCCGTCGATCATCCGGTCGACGATGTGCGGCTGCCCCTGCGCGACTTTGTTGACACGCTCCACCGGCAGGCCATGCTCGGCCAGATAGGTCTGTGTGCCGGCGGTCGCGATCACTTTGAAACCCTGCTCGATCAGCGCCTGCACAGCAGGCAGGATCATCGCCTTATCGCTGTCCTTGACCGACACGAACATCACGCCGCCGTCCGGCAGCGCCACCCCTGCGCCGAGCTGCGACTTGAAGAAGGCGGCCGGGAAATCGCGATCGATTCCCATGACTTCGCCCGTCGATCGCATCTCCGGTGTCAACACCGGGTCTGCCCCCGGGAAACGAGTGAATGGGAACACCGCCTCCTTGACGGCCATGTAGTCGAGCTCGCGTCTGAACGAGGGGAAAGCCGAAAGCGGCTCGCCTGCCATCACCCGCGCGGCGATCTTGGCGACCGGCTGCCCGATCGCCTTGGCGACGAAAGGCACCGTACGGCTCGCACGCGGGTTGACCTCGATCAGATAGATCTCACCGTCCTTGACCGCGAACTGCACGTTCATCAGCCCGTGGACGCCCAGTGCGAGCGCGAGGGCTTCGGTCTGACGCTCCATTTCCTCGACGATCTCGACAGGCAGCGAATAGGGCGGCAGCGTGGAGGCGCTGTCGCCCGAGTGCACGCCGGCTTCCTCGATATGCTGCATCACGCCGGCGACACGCACTTCCTCGCCGTCGCAGAGCGCGTCGACGTCGCATTCGATCGCATCGCGCAAATACTGATCGACCAGCACCGGGCTGTCGCCCGAAACGTGCACGGCGGTGGCGATGTAGTTGTCGAGCTGGGCTTCGGAATCGACGATCTCCATCGCCCGCCCGCCGAGTACGTAGCTCGGGCGCAGGAGCACCGGATAGCCGATCCGCGCCGCGACCGCGGCGGCCTCGTCGCGGCTCTTCGCAATGCCGTTCATCGGCTGCTTGAGCTTGAGCTTGTTGACCAGCTTGGCGAAACGCTCCCGGTCTTCCGCCAGATCGATCGCGTCGGGGCTGGTGCCGAGGATCGGAATGCCCTCATCCTCCAGCGCCTGCGCCAGCTTGAGCGGAGTCTGCCCGCCGAACTGGACGATCACGCCGACGAGTTCGCCCGCCTGTTGCTCGACGCGCAGGATCTCCAGCACGTCCTCGGCGGTTAGCGGCTCGAAATAGAGGCGATCGGACGTGTCGTAGTCGGTGCTTACCGTTTCCGGGTTGCAGTTGACCATGATCGTCTCGAACCCGGCCTCGGCCAGCGCGAAGCAGGCGTGAACGCAGCAGTAATCGAACTCGATGCCCTGCCCGATCCGGTTCGGCCCGCCGCCGAGGATGACAATCTTGCGCCGGTCGCTCGGCATGGCCTCGTCCTGGGGCTCACCGAAGCTCGGCGCCTCATAAGTCGAGTACATGTAGGGGGTGACCGCCTCGAACTCCGCAGCACAGGAATCGATGCGTTTGAAGACGGGTTGCACGCCGAGCTTGCGGCGCAGCTTGCGCACCTCTTCCTCGCTCGTCGCGCCGGCCATCGCGCGCAGGGCATCGTGCAGCAGCCCTGAATTGCGCGCCTGGGTTTCCGCCAGCCCGCCGGCGACACCGACCGAACGCACCGCGAGCGTGGCGAGGCGGCGATCGGAAAAGCCCATCGCCTTCAAGCGCCGCAGTCCGGCTGCATCGTTCGGAAGGCCGTTCTCGCTCACCTCCCGTTCGGCCGCGACGATATCGGCGATCTGGCGCAGGAACCACGGATCGTAGCCGGTGATCGCGTGGATATCCTCGACCGTGAAGCCTTCGCGCATCGCCTGTGCGGTCTTGAGCAGACGGTCGTCGGTACGGCGACTGAGCGCGGTGGTGATCGCCTCGCGGCCCGCACCTTCCAATTCCAGAACGCGGTTGAACCCGTCGAGCCCTGTTTCGAGCCCGCGAAGCGCCTTCTGCACCGACTCCTGGAAGTTGCGGCCGATCGCCATGACCTCGCCAACCGATTTCATCGCGGTCGACAGCTCGGTCTTCGCGCCCTTGAACTTCTCGAACGCGAAGCGCGGGATCTTGGTGACGACGTAATCGATCGTTGGCTCGAAACTGGCCGGCGTCGCGCCGGTGATCTCGTTGGTGATCTCGTCGAGCGTATAGCCCACCGCGAGCTTGGCCGCGACGCGCGCAATTGGAAAGCCGGTCGCTTTCGAGGCAAGCGCAGACGAACGCGACACGCGCGGGTTCATCTCGATCACGATCAGGCGCCCGTCCTTCGGGTTGACCGCGAACTGGACGTTCGAGCCGCCGGTTTCAACACCGATCTCGCGCAGCACCGCGATGCTGGCGCTGCGCATGATCTGGTATTCCTTGTCGGTCAGCGTCAGCGCGGGGGCGACCGTGATCGAATCGCCCGTATGGACGCCCATCGGATCGATGTTCTCGATCGAGCAGATGATGATGGCGTTGTCGGCGCGGTCGCGCACGACTTCCATCTCATATTCCTTCCACCCGAGCAGCGATTCTTCGATCAGCACTTCGGTGGTCGGCGAGGCGTCGAGCCCCTCGCGCACGATCCGCTCGAACTCCGCCTTGTTGTAGGCGATGCCGCCGCCCGTACCGCCGAGTGTGAAGCTCGGACGAATGATCGCCGGCAGGCCGGTCGTCTCAAGAACTGCGAACGCCTCATCGAGCGTGTTGGCCACACCGCTGCGCGCAGATTCGAGCCCGATCTTGTCCATCGCCTCGCGGAAGCGCTGGCGATTCTCCGCCTTGTCGATCGCGTCGGCGTCGGCGCCAATCATCTGGACGCCGTACTTCTCCAGCGTGCCGTCGTTGAACAGCGCCAGCGCGCAGTTCAGCGCGGTCTGCCCGCCCATCGTGGGCAGCAGCGCGTCGGGCCGCTCCTTGGCGATGATCTTCTCGACGATCTTGGGCGTGATCGGCTCGACGTAAGTCGCGTCGGCGAACTCGGGATCGGTCATGATCGTCGCGGGATTGGAGTTGACGAGGACCACCCGGTAGCCCTCCTCCTTCAACGCCTTGATCGCCTGCGTGCCCGAATAATCGAACTCGCAGGCTTGACCGATAACGATCGGCCCGGCGCCGATAACGAGGATCGAGGAGATGTCAGTGCGTTTGGGCATTATTCGGCAAGTTCCTCGATGAGACGCGTCCAGTCCTCCAAACCTATCTGCGAAGTTTGAAATGCAAAGTCTGCGCGCACGCGAAACACATGATTAAAAGCAGGCTGCGGACTGACCTTGAATGCTGGCAACAAGTCTTTGGCATCTTCAATCGACATGCGCTTATGAGGACTTCCGAGTGGTGCAATCCGGAATGGTAAGACCCAGCGCTCTGGCCAGATATGGGTGATCTCCTGATCTGGATCGGGTTTCGACCGCACAATAAAGGGCACCGTCAGAGTGCGATCAGCACTGGAGTAGAGAATCCCTTGGGCGCCAACCGGCATCTTTGAAGCCTTAGTGATTCGTCCCTTTTCCTGAGGAGATCCCGCGTCAGAGGGAGCGACTGCCCATGTCTGTGCGCCCACGCCCGCCCAGATATTCGTGAGCGTGCTCGAAGCAAACACGTAGATGTCCATTCTACTCACGCCAACATCCCCACGAACTTCTCGAACAGGTAAAAGCTATCCTGCGGCCCCGGGCTCGCCTCGGGGTGATATTGCACGCCGAACGCCTTCTTCCCGCGGATCGCGATGCCGCAGTTGGAGCCGTCGAACAGGGAGACATGGGTTTCCTCGACGCCCTCTGGCAGCGTCGCATTATCGACCGCGAAGCCGTGGTTCATGCTGGTGATCTCGACCACGCCATCCTCCAGTCGCTTGACCGGGTGGTTCGCGCCGCGGTGGCCCTGGTGCATCTTGGCTGTCTTCGCGCCGGCCGCGAGGCCTAGCATCTGGTGGCCGAGGCAGATGCCGAAGATCGGCATGTCGCGCCCCAGCAGCGCCTTGATCGTCGGCACCGCGTACTCTCCGGTTGCGGCCGGATCGCCGGGGCCGTTGGAGAGGAACACGCCGTCGGGCTGAAGCGCGAGGATCTCGTCGAACGAAGTCTTCGCCGGAACCACAGTCACCCGCGCGCCGGCCTTCACCAGATTGCGGAAGATGTTGTCCTTGCTGCCGTAGTCGATGGCGACCACGTGCGGCTTCGCATCGCGCGATGCGCGGCCGTAGCCGGTGCCGAGGCGCCAGTAGCCCCCTTCCCAGCTTTCCTGCTTCTCGCGGCTGACGCGCTGGGCGAGGTCCATGCCCTCCAGCCCCGGCCATTCCTGCGCACGCTTGAGCAGCGCGGGAATGTCGAACTTACCCTCCGGGTCGTGCGCGATCACCGCATTGGGCGCACCGTTGAGGCGGATGCGGCGAGTGAGCGCACGGGTATCGACGCCTGAGAGGCCGATCTTCCCCATCGCAGCAAGCCACTCGCCGAACTGCTCACGCGCGCGGAAGCTCGAATGCGGCGTGACCTCTTCGCGCACCACGCAGCCGACAGCGCCTTCCACCTTCGACTCGATGTCTTCGGGATTCGCGCCGACGTTGCCGATGTGCGGGAACGTGAAGGTGACGATCTGCCCGGCGTAAGACGGATCGGTCATCACCTCCTGATAGCCGGTCATCGCGGTGTTGAAGCACACTTCGCCGACGGCACTGCCAGCAACGCCGAAGCCCCGGCCCCAGATGACCGTTCCGTCGGCCAGCACGAGGACTCCCGTCGCGCCGCTGGGTTGCGCGCGAGAGTTTGCGGGGTCTGCCATGTGGCGCTCCGAGTCAGGTGTTTCCGGCGATGTCGCTAAGTCGTTGCCGCTAGGCCCCGGTGGCGTGCCCGTCAACCTGTCCAATTGCGATTTATCGGGTTAAATGCCCTGCCTGGCAAAACCCTTCCACAGAAAGAGCACTCATGATCCGCGACGACATCAAGCAGGCCACGGTCCAGGCAATGAAGGGTGGCGACAAGCCGCGCACCGCCGCGCTTCGCCTGATCTCCGCCCGGATCAAGGACCGCGATATCGAAATGCGCACGTCCGCCAAGGACGTGAACGACAACGATCTCGTCAC
The DNA here is from genome assembly GCF_003581645.1 of Pelagerythrobacter aerophilus. GTDB lineage: Bacteria > Pseudomonadota > Alphaproteobacteria > Sphingomonadales > Sphingomonadaceae > Pelagerythrobacter > Pelagerythrobacter aerophilus. The sequence goes on from NZ_QXFK01000014.1 coordinate 357,260, forward strand.
CGAAGTGCTGCAAAAGATGGCCAAGCAGCGCCGCGAATCGATCCACATGTATGAGGAAGGCGGCCGCGAGGAACTCGCGCAGCAGGAACGCGACGAGCTTGCGGTAATTGAGGAGTTCCTGCCGCAGATGATGGACGAGGCCGCCACCCGCGCCGCCATCGAGGACGTCAAGACCAGCCTCGGCGCCTCCTCGATCAAGGACATGGGCCGCGTGATGGCTGAACTGAAAGCCCGCCACGGCGCCGTGCTCGATATGAGCAAGGCGAGCGGCTGGGTGAAGGAAGCGCTGGGCTAAGGTAAAGCTCCCCTCCCGCTTGCGGGAGGGGCTGGGGGAGGGCCTGTTTGGACAAGGGCTACAAACGACCGACCACCCGCTCACGCGAACTGCGCGTAAATCCCACCGACGCCGAAACCAAGCTCTGGTCCTGCTTGCGCTCCAAACAAGTCGCTGGTGTCCGCTTCAACCGGCAGTACCCAATCGGCCCCTACGTCTGCGATTTCACCGCTCGGTCGAAGGGACTGGTCATAGAGGTGGATGGCGGACAGCACGCCACAGCCTCGTCCTACGACTCGGCTAGAACATGCTATATCGAGGCGCGCGGCTACCGCGTCCTCCGCTTCTGGAACAACGATGTGCTGAACAATCTCGAAGGTGTAGTCTCGGAAATCGAGCGTGCGCTCGCCGAACTTGGCACGCGCGATATGTCCAAGCCACAGGGCAGCGACTGGTGAACGGCTCTACACATCCCCTCCCCCAGCCCCTCCCGCAAGCGGGAGGGGAGTAAGATGCTCTCACCCCAATGGCTGGACGAACTGCGTGCGCGGGTGACGCTTTCGAGCGTCATCATGCGCACGACCAAGCTCCAGCGCGCGGGGCGCGAGTGGAAGGCGTGCTGTCCGTTCCATAACGAGAAGACGCCGAGCTTCACCGTCAGCGACGAGAAGGGGTTCTACCACTGCTTCGGCTGCGGCGCGCATGGCGACGTGATCCGCTGGATGACCGACCAGCGCGGCCTTTCCTTCATGGACGCGGTGAAGGAACTCGCAGCCGAGGCAGGACTGGAGGTCCCCGCACCCGATCCGCGTGCGGCGCAGCGGGCGGAAGAGCGCGCGGGGCTGCACGATGTGACTCAGGCGGCGCAGGATTGGTTCGTCGCAAGTCTCGAAGGACCCGGCGGCGCCAGGGCGCGCGAATACCTGCAGTCGCGCGGGTTCAATGCGCGGACGATCGAACGCTTCGGCTTCGGCTTCGCGCCCAACGAGCGGCAGGCGCTCAAGGCGGCGCTGTCGCGCTTCGAAGAAAAATTGCTGATCGAAGCAGGTCTGCGGATCTCGGTGGAGGAGCGCGATCCCTATGATCGGTTCCGAAATCGCCTCATGCTGCCGATCCACGATGCGCGCGGGCGAGTGATCGCGTTCGGCGGCCGCATCCTCGAGGCCGATACCAATGCACCCAAGTACCTGAACTCGCCCGACACGCCTTTGTTCGACAAAGGGCGCACGCTCTACAACCTGCACCGCGCCGGGCCCGCCTCACGTCAGACGGGGCGGATGATCGTCGTCGAAGGCTACATGGACGTGATCGCGCTGGCGGCGCACGGGTTCGAGGATGCCGTGGCCCCGCTCGGCACCGCTCTGACCGAGCGGCAGATCGAACTGCTCTGGCGCATGGTCGAGACGCCGATCCTGTGTTTCGACGGCGACGCGGCGGGCCAGCGCGCCGCGATGCGCGCGATCGAGCGGGCCCTGCCCTTGCTCCGTCCCGCCCATTCGCTGGCCATCGTGCGTCTGCCTGCCGGGCTCGACCCCGACGACCTGCTGCGCGCGAAGGGCAAAGGGGCAATGGAGAAGTTGGTCGCCGAACCCGCAAGCCTGCTCGACACGCTGTGGGAATTCGAGCGCGCCGCACAGCCGCTGAACACGCCTGAGGACAAGGCCGGCCTCAAGCAACGCCTGGTCGATCACGTGGAGAAGATCGAGCATCCCGACATCCGCGCGCTTTACAAGCGCGAACTGCTGGAGCGCTTCTCCGCCTTTGCCTTCCCGCGCCGTGAGCGCACGCGCGGCGACTGGCGCAAACCGGTCGCGCCGCGACTTTCGCCGGATGCCGCCCGGCGGCTGCGCGGCGCACGAGACGGCTCGCGTGATCAGCTCGTCTCCGCAGTGATTGCCGGATTGGTGCGTTTTCCGGAGGAAGCGCTGCGCCATGCCGAACAGCTCGGACGCTTCGCGCAGATGGATGCGAAATCCGGGCCGCTGGTCGACGCAATACTCGAAGCGGTGGAAATGCTTGAACCGGGAGAGATTTTCCCCATATCATCGTTCGACGGTCCCGTCGCGCCGCCGGATAACACCCGTTTCGCCTTCCTCAGTGAAGGCATCGATCCGCAAGACGCGCGCGAACAGTTGGCCGAAGCCGTAGCGTTGCTGGTCGAAAGACCCGCGCTGGAGGCTGCGCTTGCCGCAGCGACCGCGCGTTTCGAGACCGACCCTGAAGGAGCGTTCGCTGAGCAGCAGAGGTTGCTCAAACGAAAGCTGGAATTCGAGCGACGACTCGGGCAAATGGCAAGCCGAAGGGCTGCTTCGGCGGCCCAAACTGATTCAACGCGTCGGCGGGAGACAGGGCCCGCCAACGGCGCAGAAACGGACTGAACGCACCTCCATGGCAACCACGTCGAAGAATTCCGAGAAGGACGACGCACCGCTGATCGACCTCAACGAAGCATCGATCAAGAAGCTCATCGCCCGGGCGAAGAAGCGCGGTTACGTCACCGTAGACGAGCTCAACGAGGCGCTGCCCGAAGATCAGATGAGCACCGACCAGATCGAGGACGTGATGTCGGCGATCTCGGAAATGGGCGTCAACATCGTCGAGAACGACGAGGAAGCCGAGGGCGAGGCAGAGGCCGAGAGCGACGAAGTCGAGGAAATCGGCGGCGACGACGACGGCGACGAGCCCAAGGCGGCGAAGAAGGCCGCCCCGACCGCAGCCAAGAAGACCACCACCTCCGACCGTACCGACGACCCGGTGCGCATGTACCTGCGCGAGATGGGCGCGGTCGAGTTGCTCAGCCGCGAGGGCGAGATCGCCATCGCCAAGCGGATCGAGGCTGGTCGCGACACGATGATCATCGGGCTGTGCGAAAGCCCGATCACCTTCCACGCCATCATCCAGTGGTCGGAAGCGCTCAACAACGAGGAAATGCAGCTCCGCGAGATTCTCGATCTCGACGCGATGCTCTCGAAGGAGCCGCCCGCCGACAAGATGGAGGAAGGCGCCGAGGATGACGACGGCGAGATCTCCGAGGAGACCGCCGGCCCGTCGATCCGCGACGACGATGATGTCGAGGACGAGGAAGACAGCGACGAGGACGACGACGAAGGCGGCAGCTCGCGCCGGCGCGAGGAGGACGACGAGGAAGACAACACCATGTCCCTCGCGCAGATGGAAGCTGCCCTCAAGCCGGACGCGCTCGAACGCTTCGCGCGCATCACCGATCTGTTCAAGAAGTTCGAGAAGCTCCAGAACGAGCGTGTCGACGTGCTCGGCCGCGGCGAGGAGTTCCCGGCGGCCAAGGAAAAGAAGTACGAGGATCTGCGCGAACAGCTCACGGCCGAGGTCGAGAGTGTGCAGTTTCACGCGACCAAGATCGAGTTCCTGGTCGACAATCTCTACGCCTTCAACCGCCGCCTGACCGCGCTCGGCGGGCAGATGCTGCGCCTGGCCGAACGGCACAAGATCAAGCGCACCGACTTCCTCCAGGCCTATATCGGCAACGAACTGGACGATAGCTGGCTGGCCGCGCGCACGAAGAAGGACAAGAAGTGGGCCGCCTTCGCCGAGAAGGAAGCCGACGCGGTCGAGCGTATCCGTGCCGAGATCTCCGACATCGCCAGCCAGACGGGCATGAGCCTGGAAGAGTTCCGCCGCATCGTGAACATGGTCCAGAAGGGCGAGCGCGAAGCGCGCATCGCCAAGAAGGAAATGGTCGAGGCGAACCTGCGGCTCGTGATCTCGATCGCCAAGAAGTACACCAACCGCGGCTTGCAGTTCCTCGACCTGATCCAGGAAGGCAACATCGGCCTGATGAAGGCGGTCGACAAGTTCGAGTACCGCCGCGGCTACAAGTTCAGCACATACGCGACGTGGTGGATCCGCCAGGCGATCACCCGCTCGATCGCCGACCAGGCGCGCACCATCCGCATCCCGGTCCACATGATCGAGACGATCAACAAGCTGGTCCGCACGTCTCGGCAGTTCCTCCACGAGCAGGGCCGCGAGCCGACGCCCGAGGAGATGGCCGAACGCCTCTCGATGCCGCTCGAGAAGGTTCGGAAGGTGATGAAGATCGCCAAAGAGCCGATCTCCCTCGAAACGCCGATCGGCGACGAGGAGGATTCGCATCTCGGCGATTTCATCGAGGACAAGAACGCGATCATCCCGGTGGATGCCGCAATACAGGCGAACCTCAAGGAAACGGTGACCCGCGTGCTGGCGTCGCTGACCCCGCGCGAGGAGCGCGTGCTGCGCATGCGCTTCGGCATCGGCATGAACACCGATCACACGCTCGAGGAAGTCGGTCAGCAGTTCTCGGTCACCCGCGAACGCATCCGTCAGATCGAGGCCAAGGCGCTGCGCAAGCTCAAGCACCCGAGCCGCAGTCGCAAGATGCGCAGCTTCCTGGATCAGTAACTTCGATTCGGGAACCGGCTGCGGTGTCAGCCGTTATTCGAGTCCAGACGATGTAAAAATCGACTGGATGAAGTTTCTCTCAGGAGAAGCTATCAGGAGCCCCGACGCCTAACAGCGCCGGGGCTTTTGCGTCGTGGGTGCCGAAAATGGCCTCCTGGAACCGATCTCTCCCTCGCCCCGCCGGGGACAAGGCGGGTTTGCGGTGGCGACATGGCGCGCGAATCACTATGGGGACGCCATGCGTATCGCCATTGCCTCCGACCATGCCGCCATCGAGATGAAAGCCGCCCTGCGCGAGTGGCTGATCGAAGAAGGTCATGAAGTGGCCGATCTCGGCCCCGACAGCCACGACAGCGTCGACTATCCCGATTTCGGCTACAAACTCGCAGCCGTCGTCGCGGAAGGGACCGCGGAGCGCGGAATTGCGCTCTGCGGATCCGGGATCGGCATATCGATCGCCGTGAACCGCAACCCGGCCGTGCGCTGCGCGCTGGTGTCGGAGCCGCTCTCCGCCAGCCTCGCACGCGAACACAACAATGCCAACTGCCTCGCCCTCGGCGCACGGCTGATCGGCATCGAGATGGCACGGGCATGTGTCTCGGCCTTTCTCCAGACCGAATTCGGCGGCGGCCGTCATCAGCGCCGCGTCGACAAGTTATCGAACCCAAGCTGCTGAGGAATTTCATGAGCACCGCGGAAGCCGCCAATGCCGACATCATGCACAGTTTCTGGCAGGACACCCTCGCCGAAGCCGATCCCGAGATCGCCGAAGCCGTCCAGAACGAGCTCCAGCGCCAGCGCAACAAGATCGAACTGATCGCGAGCGAGAACATCGCGAGCCGCGCCGTGCTGGAGGCGACTGGCAGCGTCTTCACCAACAAGTATGCCGAAGGCTACCCGGGCAAGCGCTACTACGGCGGGTGCGATTATGCCGACGTCGTCGAAACGTTGGCGATCGAGCGCGCGAAGCAGCTCTTCGGTTGCGACTTCGCGAACGTTCAGCCCAACAGCGGCAGCCAGATGAACCAGGCTGTGTTTCTCGCGCTGCTCCAGCCCGGCGACACCTTCATGGGGCTCGATCTCAACTCGGGCGGGCACCTGACCCACGGCTCACCCGTGAACATGAGCGGCAAGTGGTTCAATGTCGTGCCTTACGGTGTGCGCAAGGACGACGAGCTGCTTGACATGGAACAGGTCGAGCGGCTCGCGCACGAACACAAGCCGAAGCTCATCATCGCCGGCGGCACCGCCTATTCGCGCCAGTGGGATTTCGCGAAGTTCCGCGAGATCGCCGATGCTGTGGGCGCCTACTTGCTGGTCGATATGTCGCACTTCTCCGGCCTCGTCGCCGGCGGTGCGCACCCCTCCCCCTTCCCGCACGCGCACGTGGTGACGACCACCACGCACAAGAGCCTGCGCGGCCCACGCTCGGGCGTGATCCTCACGAACGACGAGGATATCGCGAAGAAGGTCAACAGTGCGGTCTTCCCCGGTATGCAGGGCGGCCCGTTGATGCACGTGGTGGCGGCCAAGGCGGTCGCGTTCCGCGAAGCGCTGCGGCCCGAATTCAAGAGCTACGCTGCCCGCGTGGTCGAGAATGCGAAGGCGCTCGCGGCCAGCCTGGAGGAGAACGGCCTGCGGATCGTGTCGGGCGGAACCGATAACCACCTGATGCTGGTCGACCTCACGGCCAAGGACGTGACCGGCAAGGCGGCCGAAAAGGGTCTCGATCGGGCCTGGCTCACCTGCAACAAAAACGGCATTCCCTTCGACACGCGCAGCCCCTTTGTCACCAGCGGCGTGCGCCTCGGCACTCCCGCGGGCACGACGCGTGGCTTCGGCCCGGCGGAGTTCCGTAAAGTCGGAGCGCTGATCGCCGAGGTCGTCGACGGGCTTGCCAAGAACGGGCCCGATGGCGATGCCCAGATTGAGGAGCGCGTGCGCGGCCGGGTCAACGAGCTGTGCGATGCCTTCCCCGTCTATCCGGGAATGTGATGCGCGATGCGATGCCCCTTCTGCGCGCATGACGACAGCCAAGTAAAAGACAGCCGCCCCACCGAAGACGGCACCACGATCCGCCGCCGCCGCCAGTGCACGAGCTGCGGCGCGCGGTTCACCACGTTCGAACGTGTGCAGTTGCGCGATGTAACCATCGTGAAGAGTGGCGACCGGCGCGAAGCGTTCGACCGGTCGAAGCTCGAGCACTCGGTAGCCCTCGCCTGCCGCAAGCGCGGCATCGAACAGGAGCGGATCGACCAGCTCATCTCCGGTATCCAGCGCCAGGTGGAGACCGCAGGCGACACCGAAGTGCCATCAGCCCGGATCGGCGAGCTGGTTATGGACGGTCTGCGCCAGATCGACAGCGTCGCCTATATCCGCTTCGCCAGCGTCTATCGCGATTTCAGCGAAGCCAAGGACTTCGAGGAATTCGCCAGTACCGTGCGGGATGCGGGTGGCGACTAGGACGCGTGCGCTGCACTATTACCGTTCGTCGCGCGCGTAGTCGCTCGACGAACGGATATGGAGATCGCTGGAATTGGAAAGCACCGCGCCCGTCATCGTTCTCGTCCGCCCCCAGCTGGGGGAGAACATCGGCAAGGCCGCGCGGGCCATGCTCAATTTCGGACTGACCGAAATGCGGCTCGTCGCCCCGCGCGACGGATGGCCGAACCCCAGCGCCGGCCCGGCGGCAGCCGGTGCCAATGGGGTGCTGGAGAACGCCACGGTACACGACACTCTGGCAGACGCGGTCGCCGACTGTGCGCATGTTTACGCTACCACCGTTCGCAAGCGCGGCGTGACCAAGCCGGTCGTGACGCCCGAGGAAGCCGCGACTGAAATCGCGCGCGCGCAGGGACGGTCCGCCATCGTGTTCGGGCCCGAGCGCTCGGGCCTCGAGACCGAGGACGTCGCACTCGCCCGCGCGATCGTGACGGTGCCGATCAATCCCGAGTTCGGATCGCTCAATCTGGCGCAGGCTGTGATCCTCTGCGCCTACGAGTGGTCGAAGACGCAGTGGGATGGCGGCGCGCTCGTGCAGCCCACCGGGGAAGACCTCCTCCCGCCCGCGCCGCAGGAGGAGCTAGATAGTATGATAGAGCAACTCGAGGCGATGCTCGAACCGCGCGGCTACTTCCAACCTGAAAGCCGAGCCGCGGCAACGCGACGGACCCTCCGAACGATGCTGACCAAGCCAGGCTGGAACCACCTAGAGGTACGGACCATGCGCGGGGTGTTGTCGAGCCTGTCCAAACCTCGACGGGACGGCGCCTAACTACGCAGCCGGTCCCACTCCGCGAGTTCGTACGCAATCGAGGTTTCGACCAGAAGATTCCAGATTTCCGCGATTTTCTCTCCAGGAAGGTTCCGCGTTTGCGCATCGGCGACAACCGCGGCGATAACCGCAGCCTTGCGCTCCTCGTCCCGCACGGTGTCGCGGGATTGCTTGATCCGGGCCGCGGCGCGCATGTAGCCGAAACGCCGGTCGAGCAGCGCCATCAGTTCGCGGTCAGTCGCGTCGACACCGATCCGCACATCGCGCATATCGGCGCATTCATCGGGCAATTTGAAGTCTTCGGTCATGCGCGCGCCCTGCCCCCTGAGACCGATTTTGTCGAGCGCCATCGCGTGCTTGACGCGTAGCGCAATCCTGCTAGACGCGCGCCTTCGCGAATTTGGCCCCGCATCCCGGTGAAGCGGTGGCCGCGCCTGGCGAATGGGTCAGGCGGGCGATGCCGGGTTGAAGCGCCATCACTGGGATGGCGACAGCAAATCGAAGGACACGACACATGTCGAAGCGCAAGAGCGCCAAGCACAAACTCGACCGCCGGATGGGCGAAAACATCTGGGGCCGTCCGAATTCCCCGATCAACAGGCGCTCTTACGGCCCCGGCCAGCACGGCCAGCGCCGCAAGGGCAAGATGAGCGACTATGGCCTTCAGCTGCGCGCCAAGCAGAAGTTGAAGGGTTACTACGGCGACGTGACCGAAAAGCAGTTCAAGCGCACCTATCAGGAAGCGTCGAGCATGAAGGGCGACACCAGCCAGAACCTGATCGGCCTGCTCGAGCGCCGTCTGGACATGGTCGTCTATCGCGCCAAGTTCGCGCCGACGATCTTCGCCGCGCGCCAGATCGTCAGCCACGGGCACATTCGCGTGAACGGCGTGAAGTGCAACATCGCGAGCCGGCGCATCAACGTCGGCGACGTCATCAGCCTGGGCGACAAGGCCAAGGAAATGGCGCTGGTGATCGAGGCGCAGAGCCTGGCCGAGCGCGACATCCCCGACTACGTGGCCCCTGACGGCACCGACAAGATCACCTACACCCGCGTGCCCACGCTGGACGAGGTCCCTTACCCGGTGACCATGGAACCGAACCTGGTCGTCGAGTTCTACTCGCGCTGATCCGACTTCCGGCTTCGAACGAGAAAAAGGCGGTCCCGCGGGGCCGCCTTTTTTCTATTCGTCGCAAGATTACAGAAGCTTAGGAACCCGGCGCGGGTTTGCGAATTTCCCTGGAGCTATGACAAAGTACCGTTTCATAACTCCTCACCGCAAGGGCAAGTGGTACCCTGATCTCAAGCAGGCTCAGCTCTTCGCCAGCTCCATCGGCGCAGGTTTCCTGGAACGGATGACCGGCCGCTTCGTGGCCTATCCCGGCACCAGCCTTGAAGCGCTCGAGGCTCCGGATCAGTCGGCGAAATAGTCTCGCCGGAACGCGGCGGCGAAGGCCGCGAAGCGCCGTTCCGCGATTGCTTCACGCATGGCCTGCATCAGTTGCTGGTAGAATGCCAGGTTGTGCTCGGTGACGAGCATGGCCCCGAGGATTTCACCCGCTTTCTGCAGGTGATGAAGATAGGCGCGCGAGTAGGTCTCGCAGACCGAGCAGGTGCAGCGCGGGTCGAGCGGGTCGGTATCCTCCGCATGCCGTGCATTTCGCAGATTGAGCGGGCCATTCCAGGTGAACGCCTGCCCATTGCGGCCGGAGCGGGTCGGCAGGACACAGTCGAACATGTCGATCCCCCGCTCGACCGCGCCAACGAGATCGTCCGGCTTGCCAACACCCATCAGATAGCGCGGCCTGTCTGCAGGTAGCATGTCCGGCGCGAAGTCGAGTGTGGCGAGCATCGCTTCCTGCCCCTCGCCCACCGCCAGGCCGCCGACGGCGTATCCGTCGAAGCCGATCTCGGTCAGCGCCTCGGCCGACCGGCGGCGCAGTTCCGGGTCGAGCGCACCCTGCTGGATACCGAACAACGCTGCCCCAGCGGCATGTTCACCGCCCGCGTCGAAGGCATCGCGGCTCCGCTTCGCCCAGCGCATGGAAAGCTCCATCGAGGCGGCGATCTCGTCGTAAGGCCGATCGACCCGCGGGCATTCGTCGAATGCCATCACGATGTCGGAACCGAGCAGGCGCTGGATTTCCATCGACCGTTCCGGCGTGAGCATATGCTTCGACCCGTCGATATGGCTGCGGAACTCTACCCCTTGTTCGGTCAGCTTGCGCAGGTCCGAAAGGCTCATGACCTGATAACCGCCGCTGTCGGTCAGGATCGGCCGCGGCCAGTTCATGAAGGTGTGCAGACCGCCGAGCCGTGCGACGCGCTCTGCGCCGGGACGAAGCATCAGGTGATAGGTATTGCCGAGGATAACGTCGGCGCCCGTCGCCCGCACGGTCTCCGGCTTCATCGCCTTGACCGTCGCCGCCGTGCCAACCGGCATGAAGGCGGGCGTGCGGATTTCGCCCCGCCGCATCGCAATACGGCCGGTACGCGCCTTGCCGTCGACGGCGTCGACCCGAAAATCGAACCGGGGACCGGTCATCAGAAGTCGTAGACGAGCGTCAGGCGCGTGACCGTGTCGGTCGAGACTTTGCCTTCCGGCGGCTTGCTGTCGTAGTCCACCGCATAAGTGATCCGCGAGCGCAGTCGGTCGCTGACCTTCGCATCAAGCCCGCTAACCAGATTGAGTGTCGTGCGGGACGAATCGACGATGACCGTCGCCTGGCCACCGGTTTCGGTCACCATGTTGGCATCCTGCGTGAACGAGAGCCGCTCGGCGATCTTCCAGTCGAAATCGAATCCGAACAGCGCGGCGAGACGGGTCTCGTCCTCCTCGACCGTGAAATTCGTCACCCGCAGTGCCGGACCGGCCTTGACCGATAGCTTGAGATCGCCGCTGTTCGCGATCTGATAGCCGATCCCTCCGGAAATCGCGTAACGGCCGGTAAAGCCTTGCAGCTTGTTGCGCTCGTACTGGGCGAGACCATAGACGAACAGCTCGTCCTTGACCTGGTAGCGAGGTTCGTAGGCGAACAGGAACTGTTCGCGGCTCGTTACGCCGTTTGAACGCTGGTAGTCGGCGGTTGCGCGCAGCGAGTGACTCCAGTCCAACCCCTGGCGTTTGAGCTTCAGCCCGGCGGAAAGGCCGACGTTGTTGCTGTTGCCGCTGGCCTGGAAGCCGCCGAGCTGTCCCTCTCCGCTCCACAGCTCGAACACGCCGGCCTCGCGAATCTTGCGTGTCTCTGCCTCGCGCGCAAGTCTCGTCTTCTCTGCAACGTCCGCTCGCCAGGCGGTCTCGATTACCTCGATCTCTTCCTCGCCCTGGGGTGCGGCTTGCTGAGCGAGGGCAAGCACGGTTTCGATCTTGCTCTTGTCGTTGGTCTTCATCGCGGCGTTGATCATCGCGCGCACGCCGCCGGGGATGTTGGAAACCTCCTCGGCAGTGGGTGCAGATTCGACGACGGGCTGGATTTCGCCCACCGGCAAGGGATCGGACTCAACAGGCGGGAGCATCATCCCGTCGTTCTGCACCGCTGCGGTTTGGGCCGCAGCCGGCGAAGACGCGAGAACAACAGCGGCGACGCCCGCCGCGACACAAAAGGGGGATCGTTGGAACATCGCCAAATCGGGTTAGCGTGTCATGACCGGAGGCGCCAGCCCGTGCGGAAGATCACTGCGATGACTACCACGCAGATTGCGAGGAATGCCAGAGTCAGGCCGAGCGAGACGCCGATCGACACGTCGGACTGGCCGTAGAACGTCCAGCGCAACCCATTGACCAGATAGACGATCGGGTTGGCCAGCGCGATTTTGTCCCACGGGCTCGGCAGCATGTCGATCGAGTAGAACGTACCGCCGAGGAAGGTCAGCGGGGTCAGGATCAGCAGCGGGACCATCTGCAGCTTCTCGAACCCTTCGGCCCAGACGCCGAGGATGAAACCAAGCAACGAGAAGCTCGCCGCCACGAGCATGACATAGACCAATGCGAACAGCGGATGCGCGATCGTGTAGTCGACGAACAGCATCGCGGTGGTGAGGATGATCGCGGCGAGGATCAGGCTCTTGGTCGCCGCCGCGCCGACGAAGCCGAGAAGGGTCTCGGCGACGCCCACTGGCGCGGAGAGAAGCTCGTAGATCGCGCCGGTGAACTTGGGCATGTAGATGCCGAAGCTGGCGTTGCTGGTGCTCTCGGACAGCAGCGTCAGCATCAGCAGACCGGGTACGATGAACGCACCGTAGCCCACCCCGCCGACCTCGTTGATCCGCCCGCCGATCGCAGCGCCGAAGACGATGAAATAGAGGCTCGTGGTCAGCACGGGCGAGACGATCGAGCCGAACACCGTGCGGCGGAAGCGCGACAGCTCGTTGCGGTAGATTGCGAAAGTCGAACGCCAGTTGATCATGCTGCCAGCCCCTGCCGCTCGACCAGGTCGACGAAGATGTCTTCCAGGCTCGATTCCTTCTGATCCAGCGCGGTGAATACGACGCCGTTTTGAACCAGGGCGGTCGCCACCGCGGCGACTTCCGCCTTGCCTTTCCCGGTTCCGTCGCCGCCGCGGTAGCACAGCGTACGTCCATCCTCGGAGAGCGTGACCGGGTAGTCGCGAAGCGCAGACGGGATTTCGGCCAGTTGCGCGGCGAGTGCGAAATGCGCCTCGGTGCGGCCAAGCCGCCGCATCATCGCATCCTTCTCGTCCACCAGTAGCAGGCGGCCCTTGTCGATCACGCCGACACGGTCGGCCATCTCCTCGGCCTCCTCGAGATAGTGCGTGGTGAGGATCACCGTGACGCCCTGCTCCCGCAGCGCTCCGATCTGACGCCACATGTCGCGCCGCAGTTCGACGTCGACGCCGGCGGTGGGCTCGTCGAGGAACAGAAGCTCGGGATCGTGCGCGAGCGCCTTCGCGATCAACACGCGGCGCTTCATCCCGCCCGAGAGCTTGCGGATTTCCTCGCCGCGCTTGTCCCATAGGCTCAGCGAGCGCAGCACTTCCTCGATCCGCTTCGCGTCGGGCGCACGGCCGAACAGGCCGCGCGAATAGCCGACCTGGCGCTCGACCGTGTCGAACATGTCGAAGCCGAGTTCCTGCGGAACCAGCCCGATCCGCTGGCGCGCACTGCGCCAGTGGCGCGCCAGGTCTTCGCCAAACGCGTTGATGGTGCCGGAGCTGATACGGACCATGCCGCAGACTGCGCCGATCAGCGTGGTCTTGCCCGCCCCGTTGGGGCCGAGCAGCGCGAAGATCTCGCCCTTGCGGATCTCCAGATCGACGTTGTCGAGTGCCTTGAGGCCGCCGGGATAGACCTTGGTCAGCCCGCGGATGTCGAGAATGGGTTGGGGAATCGGTTCCATGGGCTGCGGAACATTGCCGCAACGGCCGCACTTGCCAAGTGTTAATCAGGGCAGCAGCAGCGAGGAATCCCCGTAGCTGTAGAAGCGATACTTTTCCGCAATCGCATGCGCGTAGGCCGCCTGCATCCGCTCCCGCCCCATCAGCGCGCTGACCAGCATGAACAGGGTCGACTTGGGGAGGTGGAAGTTGGTCATCAGGCCGTCGATCGCACGGAAGGCGTAGCCGGGGGTAATGAAGATCGCCGTGTCGCCTTCGAAGGCGTGGATCGTACCGTCCTCCCCGACCGCGCTCTCCAGCAGACGCAAGCTGGTGGTGCCGACGGCGATCACACGCCGGCTGCTTTGCCGTGCGGCGTTGAGCCGATCTGCAGTCGCCGCGTCGATGCGCCCCCATTCCGCATGCATCCGGTGCTCGTCGGTATCCTCGGCTTTGACCGGCAGGAACGTGCCCGCGCCCACATGCAGCGTCAGCGTCTCGGTGGCGACGCCGCGCTGTTCGAGACGCGCAAGCAGGTCGGGCGTGAAATGGAGCGCCGCGGTCGGTGCCGCGACAGCGCCGTCGCGCGCGGCGAACATCGTCTGGTAGTCGGTTCGGTCGCGCTCGTCGGTCTCGCGGCGCTGGGCGATATAGGGCGGGAGCGGCATGCGGCCTGCGCGTTCGAGCAGCACTTCGACGGCTTCGTCGCCTTCGAATGCAAGCGTGAAGCTGCCGTCGTCGTGACGTGCCTCGGCGATGGCCGTCACGCCCGCGCCGAATTCGACGCGGTCTCCTTCGCGCAGCCGCTTGGCATTCCGCACGAAGGCCTGCCAGCGCCTGAGGTCCATCCGCTTGTGCAGGGTCGCGCCGATCCGCGCCTCGCCCCGGCGTCCTTCGAGCTGTGCGGGAATGACGCGGGTATCGTTGAACACGAGCACGTCGCCCGGTTCGAGAAGGTCCGGCAAATCGCGCACCACCCGGTCGGCGAAGGCGCCCTCGCCCGGCACGACCAGCATGCGCGCGGAATCCCGCGGCACAGCCGGGCGCAACGCGATCAGGTCTTGAGGAAGATCGAAATCGAAGAGGTCGACACGCATGGCGCGCGCTTAGTCGCGCAAAGGGCGTTCGTCACCCCGCGGAAATGCCTGAAATGTTACCGATCCACCGGATCTGCCGGAGAGTCCTCATTGACCGGCGGGCTCTCCCCTACCGGCGCGCTCAGCATATCGGCAGTGATTTCCTGCGGCTGCGGCAACTGCGGCTGCGGCATGCGCTGCGGCTTGTTGTCGGCGGCAATCGAGGCCTGGAGAATCCTGGTCGGATTGGCCGGCGGCTCGCCCCGCTCGATCGCATCGACCGCATCCATCCCCGCAATCACGCGGCCGAAATTGGTATAGCGCTTGTCGAGGCTGAAGCGTGGATAGAAGACGATGAAAAACTGGCTGTTGGCGCTGTCTTCCGACTGGGCGCGGGCCATCGCGACGGTGCCGCGCAAGTGCGGCATCGGATTGAATTCTTCCTCCAGATCGGGGAGCTGGGAACCGCCCTGCCCCGTTCCCGTCGGGTCGCCCGTCTGCGCCATGAAGCCGTCGATCACGCGGTGAAAGATCACGCCGTCGTAGAACCCCTGCCGGGCGAGCGTTTTGACCCGCTCCACATGGTTGGGGGCCCAGCTCGGCATCAGGCGGATCGCGACGCGCTGTCCGGTCGAGAGGTCGAGCAGAAGGATGTTCTCCCGATCTTCCTCGACGTTGTAATTGATCGGCGCGTAGACCGGCGCGGCCGCTGCTTGCGCAGTGGCATCCTCCTCCATCGCAGCCGCGGAGTCTTCCAGCGCATCGTCGTCCTGTGCGGCGGCGACGGTGGGGGCGGCAATAAGCGACAGTAGGGCGCCGGCGGCAATCAGGCGTCTGATCATGAGTATTCCGTCTTTCAGGCAGCTTCGGCGGCAGCGTCTAGCGCCGGGGGACTGTCGGTTCAATGAATGATGCGCAGCGGGATATTTCAAAGGAGCGGTCAGTAATCCCCCCGACGCCCGATCTTCTCCACCCGCGCGATTACCTCGTCACAGACGGCGGGGCTGACGAAGGGTGAGATGTCGCCGCCGAACAGCGCGATCTCCTTGACCAGCTTCGACGCGATCGGTTGGAGGGAGACGTCGGCCATCAGGAACACCGTCTCGATCTCGTCGTCAAGCTGCTGGTTCATGCCGGCCATCTGGTATTCGTATTCGAAGTCCGCCACAGCCCGCAGGCCGCGTACGATCATGCTCGCGCCCTGCGTCCGTGCGAACTTCATCAACAGCGCATTGAACCCGACCACGTCGACGTTGCCGAGCCCGAGCGAGGCGACCTCGCGCCGCACCATCTCCATCCGCTCTTCGGGTGAGAACATCGGGTTCTTCGACGGATTGGTCGTCACCCCGATGATCAACCGGTCGACCAGCTTCGCCCCGCGCCGAATGATATCGGCATGCCCGAGCGTGATCGGGTCGAATGTGCCCGGATAGACGCCGATGCGCTCCGAATCGTTCTTGGGACTCACCTGTCTCTCTCCACAATGAACCGTGCCAGCGCGCGCAGCAGATCGGCCTCGCGGCCGTGCGGCGCGAGGTGGCCGACCGCCTGCTCGACCAGCGCATGTGCCTGATCGCGCGCCTTGTCGGCGCCCATCAGCGTCACGAAAGTCTGCTTGCCCTTCTCGTCGTCCTTGCGCAGCGCCTTGCCCGCCTTCGCCTCGTCGCCCTCGTGGTCGAGCAGGTCGTCGGCGATCTGGAAGGCGAGGCCGACATCGCGGGCGTAGTTGCGCAGATGGTTCCGGGAATCGACCGGAACGCGGCCCAAGATCGCCCCCATCTCCACGGCCGCAGTCAGGAGGGCGCCCGTCTTGAGTTGCTGGAGCCGCGTGATCGCGCGAAGATCGTAGTTCTTCTCAGCGGCGACCATGTCCATCATCTGCCCGCCCGCCATGCCGCCCATGCCGCTGGCACCGGCCAGCGTGGCGATCAGCTCTGCGCGAACGAACGGATCGCTCACCGTCTCGGGCATCGAGAGGATCTCGAACGCGAGCGCGTGGAGCGCATCGCCGGCCAGCACTGCGGTCGCTTCGTCGTAAGCTTTGTGCAGCGTCGGTTTGCCGTGGCGCAGATCGTCGTCGTCCATGCACGGCAAGTCGTCGTGGATCAGCGAATAGACGTGGATCGCCTCGACCGCGCATCCGGCCTTCACCGCCGTCTGGCGGGCCACGCCGTACATGCTCGCTGTTGCCGTCACCAGCAGCGGACGAACGCGCTTGCCGCCGCCGATTGCGGCGTAGCGCATCGCTTCGATCAGGCGCGCGCGGGTATCGTCGGGGACAGGCAGGAACTCTTCGAAAGCGGCGTCGACCTCACGCTGAACCCGCGCAAGGTTTCCGGAAATGATGTCCGTCCGATCGCCGACCAGTTGCACGTCAGCCGTCCGCGCCGAACGGTGCCGTTCCGCGCGGCTGGCCGTCGGGCCCGGTCACGATCTTCTCGATCCGTGCCTGCGCTGCATCGAGCCGCGCCTGGCAGTGCCGGCGCAACTGCTCGCCGCGTTCGTAGAGCGTGATCGAATCGTCGAGCGGCACTTCGCCGCCCTCCAGCTTCCTTACGATCTCTTCCAGCGCGCGGAGCGCATCTTCGAAGGACATTTCGGCGATTTCAGGCGCAGCCTCGGTCATGACGCGGGAGCATTGGCGGGCACTCCCCGCTTGGTCAAGGCGACAGGCGGGGGAGAAGGCGGATGATGTGGATTCATTTCTGAGTCCCGGCGAAGGCCGAGACCTCGTGTTATCGATCGAAGCGCGGGTGGCCTGAGGCCCCTTGCCTTCGCAGGGGGCCACCGCGGATGTAGGACTGGCGGCGCGGGCATACCAAGGCTAAGGGCGCGCGCATGGCTACTCCCGAGTCTCGCACCATGTCCGCGATCACCCCCGAAGTCGTCGAGCAGCACGGCCTCAGCCCCGAGGAATACGAGCGCGTCCTGCACGCGCTGGGCCGCGAGCCGAACCTCGTCGAACTCGGCATATTCTCCGTCATGTGGTCCGAGCACTGCTCGTACAAGAGCTCGCGCATCCATCTGAAGAAGCTGCCGACCGAGGCACCGTGGGTCATCTGCGGGCCCGGCGAAAACGCGGGCGTGATCGACATCGGCGACGGCCAGGCCGCGATCTTCAAGATGGAGAGCCATAACCACCCGAGTTACATCGAGCCCTACCAAGGCGCGGCAACCGGCGTCGGCGGCATCCTGCGCGACGTGTTCACGATGGGCGCGCGGCCGGTAGCAAACATGAACGCGCTGCGCTTCGGCCGGCCCGACCACCCGAAGATGAAGCACCTGGTACAGGGCGTCGTCGCGGGCATCGGCGGCTACGGCAACTGCGTGGGCGTGCCAACGGTGGGTGGGGAGACGAACTTCCATCCGGCCTACGACGGCAACATCCTCGTCAATGCGATGACCGTGGGCGTCGCGGATAGCGACAAGATTTTCTACTCGGCCGCGACGGGCGTCGGCAATCCGATCGTCTATGTTGGCTCCAAGACCGGACGCGACGGCATCCACGGCGCGACCATGGCGAGCGCGGACTTCGGCGATGACGCAGACGCCAAACGCCCCACGGTGCAGGTCGGCGATCCGTTCACCGAAAAGCTGCTGATCGAAGCCTGCCTCGAGCTGATGGCGACCGACGCGATCGTCGCGATCCAGGACATGGGCGCTGCGGGCCTCACCTCCTCCAGCGTCGAAATGGCGACCAACGGCAAGGCCGGCATCCGGCTCGACATGAACCAGGTGCCCTGCCGCGAAGAGGGCATGACGCCCTACGAAATGATGCTGAGCGAGAGCCAGGAGCGGATGCTCATGGTCCTCAAACCTGGCCGCGAGCAGCAGGCCGAGGAAATCTTCCGCAAGTGGGAGCTCGACTTCGCGGTTATCGGCGAAGTCACCGACACGCAGCACATGGTGCTGGAGTTCGACGGCGAGGTCGTGTGCGACATCCCGCTCGGCCCGCTCGCCGCCGACGCGCCGCTCTACGACCGCCCGGCGATGAACCGCGAGGACTACAAGGCCTGGGCACAGATCAAGCCGCTCGCCGACCTACCCGAGAGCGCAGACGTCGGCGCGGATCTGCTGAAGCTGATGGCCTGCCCCGACCTCGCCTCGCGCCGCTGGATCGCCGAGCAATACGACAGCCAGGTCGGTGCCGACACGCTCCAGACTGGCGGCGACGCCGGCGTGGTCCGGGTCCACGGCACTCGCAAGGCGCTGGCGATGACCACCGACTGCACGCCGCGCTATTGCTACGCCGACCCCTACGAGGGCGGCAAACAGGCGATCGCCGAAGCCTATCGCAACCTCTGCGCGGTCGGCGCGCGGCCGCTAGCGGTGACCAACTGCCTCAACTTCGCCAATCCGCAGCGGCCCGAGATCATGGCCCAGTTCACCGGCTGCCTCGAAGGCATGGGCGACGCCTGCCGCGCGCTCGATTTCCCGATCGTGAGCGGCAACGTCAGCCTCTACAACGAGAGCAAGGCGACCGGCGGCGGCAGCGCGATTCTTCCGACCCCGGCAATCGGCGGCGTCGGTGTGATCGAGGACTACGGCCGCATGATGACGATGCCGTTCAAGAACGAGGGCGACGTCATCTACCTCGTCGCGGCGGAATATTGGGCCAAACCGGACCCGACGCGCTCGCATCTCGGCCAGTCGCTGTGGCTGCGCGAGATTCACGGCCGCGACGAAGGTCGCACGCCGCCCACCGACCTGACCATCGAGCGCAACGCGGGCGAGATTGTGCGCCAGCTCATCGCCGACGGGCTGGTCAACGCCGTGCACGACGTTTCCGACGGCGGCCTCGCCGTCGCGCTGGCGGAGATGGCGCTCGCGGGCGGTATCGGCGCCGAGGTCGGCGGCAACGACGCCTACACCGCGGCGCAGTGGTGGTTCGGTGAGGATCAGGGCCGTTATGTCGTGACCGTGCCCGATACCGACGCGCTCAACCAAGCACTCGCCAAGGGCACCGAGAACGCCGAGACCGCGATGATCGGTTTCCGCCGCCTCGGCACCGTCGGTGGCGACAAGCTGCTGGGCGTTTCGCTGGCCGATCTGCGCGAGGCGCATCAGAGCTTCTTCCGCGACTGGATGGAGAGTTAGGGTCCGCTGCCACACCCGAAGAACCGGCTTCGACAAGCTCGACCCGAATGCGTAAAGGGGTGTGCTAGGTGCGGTAACGGGAGGGGAGCCCTGGAATGGCGCGCACGATTGTCATCGCATGGCTCGTCGCCGGGACGCTCGACATCATCTCGGCTTTCGTCTTTGCCGGAATGGCGGGTGCCACACCCACGCGAGTCCTGCAATTCGTCGCCAGCGGTCCGTTTGGCGACGGGATGTACGAGAGCGCAGTCGGGGCGTCGCTGGGGCTGCTGACCCATTTCGCGATCATGCTGGCGATGGCGGCTGCCTACGTCGCGATCGCGCCGAATTTCTCCGCGGTGCTGCGCCATCCGATCGTGGCCGGGCTGCTCTACGGCCTGCTGCTGTGGGTGATCATGTACTGGATCGTCCGCCCGCTGCGCTGGCCCGAACTGTGGCCGCCGGAAGCTTATACGGGAGATAGCGTAAGCGAGATCGCATGGAGCGTCGGCAACGCGCTATTCTCGCACTGCATCCTGGTGGGCATTCCGATCGCCTGGATCACGGCTCGCTCGCAGCGGGTATGAGCAAGCCCGATGCTGCCATGCCCGAACATGCGCTGAGGAAGAAGCCGATGGAGCAAATCATCAACTGGCTGTAGCACCAGCAACAGAGGGAAACGGGGCATGCACACGCGCTGGCCGATGTGGTTCGGACTGGTGGCAGGGCTGGCTGCTGTCGCGACCGGCTTTGCCTGGGGCGAAACCGCGCAGGAACAATGGCAGCTTGCGACCCGCTACACCGCGCGCGTCGGCTTTCCGTTGCTGATCCTTGCCTACATCTCGCGTCCGCTGCACCAGCTTGCGCCGAACGGTTTCACCCGGGCCGCGCTCGCGCGGCGGCGGTGGATCGGCCTTGGTTTCGCGTGCAGCCACACTGTCCATCTCATCTCGTTGACGATGGCCTTTCGGCTGGCCGGCGAGACGCCATCGGCGGTTACGCTTGTCGGTGGCGGCTTGGCCTATGCCCTGCTCTACGCAATGGCGCTGACCTCGAGCAACGCCGCGCAGCGCGCGATGGGGCGCTGGTGGAAGCGGCTGCACCGCTTCGGCATTCACTATCTGTGGCTGATCTTCGCCCAGAGCTACCTTGGGCGCGTATTCAATCCCGACACGATGTGGATCGGGGCAATCTTCGGCAGCATCGCCCTTGCCGCGGCGGGCGTTCGTTTCGCCGCCTGGCTGAAAAGCCGATCGTAAGACCGGATCACCGCCTTCCAACGAAGGCGGACACACAAGTCCGCTATGCGGCAAGCTTCTCCGTTAGTTCCTTGCCGAGCAGATCATAGGGATCGACACCCTCGCTGCGCCACACCTCGTGGCAGTGGCGATACCATTTCGGCTCGGTGATCCGCAGCTTCTGTCGCGCGTCCTGCAGGTCCATGGCGAGCAGTTCACGGACCGACATCTCGACAATCGAGGGGCAGGCCTTGCCGATCCGATGCGCCTCGCGCACCGCGCGGTAGACCGGCGCCTTGCTCTTGACCTGCTTCTTGATGTTGAGCGCGCCGGCGTAGCCGAGCAGCAGATGCCCGTGGCTCGGGCTCTGCCCGTGGGTGAACAGCAGCACGCACTGCTCGCCCAGCGCATCGCGGCCGTAGCCGGTGAGGACATGCATCAGGTCGTGCGTATCGCGCTGGCGAAAACCATACCACTCGATCAGATCACCGTACTTCGGCCGGCCCATCTTGTCCGATTCGGCGACGAGGCCCGCAGCGGTCAGCCCCTCGCGCTCCATAAACTCGATATAGGCATGCGCCACGCTGCCGGCGGGCAGTCGCCGCAGTGCATCGTGGTCGTCGAGGATCGGTGGCAGGAAAGGCTCGTTCGCGCGCAATTCCTCGCCCTCTGCGCTCAGTGTCAGCGCACGGGCCCGCGGCAGGAAGGTCTCCGACGGCAGGGCTTCATAGATGTGGAAGACCTGCTCGGTGTCCTCCTTGTCCTTCAACAGCTCGCGGAAGTGATGAAGCGCCTTGCCGACGTCGCGCCTGACCTCGGGCCGCACCGGATTGCGGAACAGCGTGCCGTCGCTCGCGCAGGCGGCGTTCGGGTCGGCATGCTGCAGGGTCTGCACTTCGGTCATCGCGTCGCCCTTTACTGACACGCCTGTCAATGTAGCATTTCAGTTGCAAATTGAAAGCTAGTTCTGGTGGTCTCACCATCGTGAGTCCCACACAGAACGCGGAGCAGTTCGCGCCCTACCCGCTCACCCATTCCTCATGCGGGATGCCGAGCAGTTCCAACACTGCCGTCAGATCCCCCCGATCGATCCACCCGTCCGCCGCCTTCCGCGCTTTCGGCTTGGCGCGGTAGGCCAGACCCCAGGTCGCGGCGCGCAGCATCGGGATGTCGTTCGCTCCGTCCCCGGCGGCAAGGCTGATCGCGTCGGGGCCGATCTTCGCCGCCTCCTCGCGCAGCACGCGCTCCTTCACCGAACTGTCGGTGATCGCGCCCGCGAGCGCGCCGGTGAGCTTGCCATCGGCGACCGCGAGCCGGTTACCGACGACTTGCTCGAAACCGATGTCCTCCGCCACCGGGTCGGCGAAATGATGGAAGCCGCCGGTCACCAGGACGGTGCGGCAGCCTTTCGCCTTCAGCGTCGCGACGAGCGTTCTCGCGCCATCCATCGGCCGAATGCGCTCGGTCAGGCAAGTCGTGATCGTCTCTTCCGAAAGGCCGGCGAGCAGCCCGACCCGTTCGGCAAGCGCGCTGGCGAAGTCGAGCTCCCCCTGCATCGCCCGCTCGGTGATCGCCGCGACACGGTCCTTGAACCCGGCGAAGTCGGCCAGCTCGTCGATGCATTCCTGCCCGATCATAGTCGAGTCCATGTCCGATACGAACAGGTCGGGCACGGCGATCTCGCGGGCCGAGACGAGTAGGTCGGCAGGCGTGAAATGCTCGTCGAGAATCGCACGGAGTGCCGCTGCGTCGCCTTCGGGCAATCCGATTTCCAGCACGTCACTGCAGAAGTCGAGCATCTGCGCTACGGCCACCCGCATCCCTTCGCGCTCGAGCGCAGCAGTGGCGCGATCGAGGCGCGTTTCAAGGTGTACCGGGTCTGCTATCAGCCGGGCGATGAGCACCGCAAATTCTCCGAAATCCCGCCGCGAACGGCCGCCGGTGGCGCTCATCGCAGGGCCGACCGCGAGCGGCAAGAGCGATCTCGCCGTGCGCCTCGCGCATGCGCTGGGGGAGCGCGGGCGACCGGCTGCGGTGATCAACGCCGACAGCGCGCAGGTCTATCGCGACTTGCGCGTGCTCAGCGCGCGGCCCTGCGAAGAAGAGATGGCCGGCGTGCCGCATCGGCTGTTCGGCGCGTGGGACGGGGCCGAAGCCTGCTCAGCAGCCGACTGGGCCGCGCGCGCGAAAGTCGAGATCACCGAGATGCACGCGCGAGACGGCGTGCCGATCCTGGTCGGGGGGACCGGGCTCTACCTGCGCACCCTGATCGACGGGATCGCGCCCGTGCCGCCGATCGCACCCGAAGTCCGCGAAGCCGTCCGTGCCATGCCGGTGAGCGAAGCACATGCAGAGCTGTCGGCGCTCGATCCCGAACGCGCAGCGCAGCTCGCTCCGGCCGATACGACGCGCGTCGCCCGGGCGCTCGAAGTCGTCCGATCGACGGGCCGCACGCTCGCGCACTGGCAGATGCTCCGCGAAGGCGGGATCGAGGGGGCGGTCACGCTCCATCCGCTGGTCCTGCTGCCCGATCGTTCGTGGCTCTACGAACGCTGCGACAGGCGCTTCGAGGCGATGATCGAATCGGGCGCGGTAGAGGAAGTCGAGGCGCTGCTGGCGCGCGGGCTCGATCCGATGCTGCCCGTCATGCGTGCGATCGGCGTGCGCGAGATCGCCGCATGGCTGGCGAATGAGCTCTCTCGCGAGGAGATGATCGCCGCCGGGCAGCAGGCCACGCGCAATTACGCCAAGCGGCAGTACACCTGGTTCCGTCGCCAGCCTCCGCAAGAATGGATGCGCACCGAGTCACTTCGGAATGATATCGAGGCTCAATTCGCATCATTGTTTCACCAATAGCTCTTGACATATCATATTCTGTCGCATAGGCGGGCCGAAGTGAAAAGTTTGGCCCGGCGCGAATACCCCCTCCGCGCCGGGTCGATCTTTTTTCGGCGTATGACGAAGTTGAGAAGGAAAGGGTCGGACAATGGCGGAGGAGCGCAGCGGCGCATCCATCCTGATCGAATGCCTGGTGCGGGAGGGTGTCGAATTCGTCTTCGGCTATCCCGGCGGCGCGGTGCTACCGATCTACGATGAGCTCTTCGCCGATACGCGCGTCCGCCATATTCTTGTCCGCCACGAAGCCGGCGCGGCGCACGCGGCCGAAGGCTATGCGCGCTCGACCGGCAAGCCGGGCGTGGTGCTCGTCACCTCCGGCCCCGGTGCGACCAATGCGGTGACCGGCATTGCCGACGCGTTCATGGATTCGATTCCGATGGTCGTCATCACCGGCCAGGTGCCGACGGCGCTGATCGGGACGGACGCGTTCCAGGAAGCCGATACGGTCGGCATCACGCGCCACTGCACCAAGCACAACTATCTGGTGAAGGACCCGACACAGCTCCGTGCGACGATCGAGGAAGCCTTCCGCATCGCCACGACCGGCCGCCCGGGCCCGGTGGTGATCGACATTCCGAAGGACGTCCAGATCGCGCTCGCAAGCTGGGACGATCAGGACACCGCTCCTCTGCCCTCGTCGCGCTATGCGCCGCCGGTGGAAGGCGAAGCGGACGAGATCGCGCAGGCGATCGAGATGCTGGCCGCGGCCGAGCGCCCGATCTTCTACACCGGCGGCGGCGTCATCAACTCGGGCCCGGAAGCGAGCGCGCTGCTGCGCCGTCTGCAGGACCTGACCGGTGCGCCCGTCACCAGCACGCTGATGGGGCTGGGCGCGTTTCCGTCCGATCATCCCGACTGGCTGGGCATGCTCGGCATGCACGGAACCTACGAGGCGAACATGGCGATGAACCGGTGCGACCTGATGGTCTGCATCGGCGCCCGTTTCGACGACCGCGTGACCGGGCGTCTCGATGCGTTTTCTCCCGATTCCAAGAAGATACACATCGACATCGACAGAAGCTCGATCAACAAGACGGTGCCGGTCGACCTCGCCATTCTGGGCGACTGCACGCATGTTCTGCGTCAACTGACTGCGGCCTGGGGCGATCGCCGCGCGCGCGATCTCGGCGAATGGAAGGCACGCATCGCGGGTTGGCGCGCCTGCGAATGCCTCGCCTATCCGCCAAGCAAGACCGAGATCATGCCGCAAAAGGCGATCGAGCGTCTGTTCGCCCTCACCCGCGATCGCAATCCGATCATTTCGACCGAAGTCGGCCAGCATCAGATGTGGGCCGCGCAGTATTTCGGCTTCTCCGATCCCAACCGCTGGCTCACCAGCGGCGGCCTCGGCACGATGGGCTACGGCCTGCCCGCCGCGATCGGCGCGCAGCTCGGCAATCCGGATGCGCTGGTGATCGATATCGCGGGCGAAGCCTCGATCCAGATGAACATCCAGGAACTCGGCACTGCGAGCCAGTACCGCCTGCCGGTCAAGATCTTCATCCTCAACAACGAGTACATGGGCATGGTCCGCCAGTGGCAGGAACTGACCTACGAGAGCCGCTATTCGAACTCATATTCCGACAGCCTGCCCGACTTCGTTCGGCTCGCCGAAGCTTACGGCTGGAAGGGTATTCGTATCGAAGACGACGCGGGCCTCGACGCGGGCATCCAGGCGATGATCGAACATGACGGACCGGTCATGGTCGACTGCCGCGTGTCGAAGGGGGCGAATTGCTTCCCGATGATCCCGAGCGGTGCGGCGCACACCGACATGCTGCTCTACGGCGATCGTGTCAGCGGCACGATGGACGACGAAGCGAAGGCGCTGGTGTGATGCTGATCAAGGAAGCCGAATCGCAGCGCCACGTGCTGGCGATCACCGTCGACAACGAGGCCGGGATTCTCGCCAAGATCGCCGGGCTGTTCACCGCGCGTGGGTACAACATCGATAGCCTGACCGTGGCCGACATCACCGAGAACCACGCGGTCAGCCGGATCACCATCGTCACCAACGGTCCGCCCGAGGTGATCGACCAGATCCACGCCCAGCTCGACCGGCTGGTGCCGGTGCACAAGGTCGTCGACCTGACCGAGGAAGGCCCGCACGTCGAGCGCGAGCTGGCGCTGGTCAAGGTTGCCGGCACGGGCGAGAAGCGAGTCGAGGCGCTGCGCCTCGCCGACATCTTCCGCGCGCACCCGGTCGATACGACCACCGAGAGCTTCATCTTCGAGATCACCGGCACGCCGGAGAAAGTCGACAGCTTCGTCGGCCTGATGCGCGAGCTCGGCCTCGTTGAAGTCGGCCGCACCGGGATCGTGGGGATGATGCGCGGGGCGCAAGGAGCCTAGACGTTTGCCGTCACCCCGGCGCAAGCTGGGGTCGGGCGCAGCCAAGTGAGACTATGTGGACAGCAGACCCAGCTTGCGCTGGGACGACGACATTCGAGAGAACGAGGAAACCGACGTGAAAGTCTACTACGACGCCGATGCCGACCTGAACCTGATCGCCAACAAGAAGATCGCCGTGCTCGGCTACGGCAGCCAGGGTCACGCGCATGCGCAGAACCTGCGCGATTCGGGCGTGAAGGACGTCGCGATTGCGCTGCGCGAAGGTTCGGCCACCGCCAAGAAGGCGGAAAGCGCCGGCTTCACCGTCATGTCGAACAGCGAAGCCGCGAAGTGGGCCGACGTGCTGATGATCCTCGCGCCCGACGAGCATCAGGCCGCGATCTGGGAAAACGATCTCGCCGGCAACATGAAGCCCGGTAGCGCGATCGCCTTCGCGCACGGGCTCAACATCCACTTCGGCCTGATCGAAGCGCCGAAGGACATCGACGTAATCATGATTGCGCCGAAGGGCCCGGGTCACACCGTGCGCAGCGAGTATCAGCGCGGCGGCGGCGTGCCCTGCCTGATCGCGGTCCACCAGGACGCAACCGGCAACGCGCACGATATCGCCCTCGCCTACGCGAGCGGCGTTGGCGGCGGGCGCAGCGGAATCATCGAGACCAACTTCAAGGAAGAGTGCGAGACCGACCTGTTCGGTGAACAGGCCGTGCTTTGCGGCGGTATCACGCACCTGATCCAGGCCGGCTTCGAGACGCTGGTAGAGGCCGGTTACGCGCCCGAGATGGCCTATTTCGAATGCCTCCACGAAACCAAGCTGATCGTCGACCTCCTCTACGAAGGCGGGATCGCCAACATGCGCTATTCGATCAGCAACACGGCCGAATACGGCGACATCAGCACCGGCCCGCGGATCATCACCGAGGAGACCAAGGCCGAGATGAAGCGCGTGCTTGCCGACATTCAATCGGGCCGTTTCGTCAAGAATTTCGTCCTCGACAACCGGGCCGGCCAGCCCGAGTTGAAGGCCGCGCGCAAGGCGGCCGAGGCGCATCCGATCGAGCAGACCGGTGCGCGGCTGCGCGCGATGATGCCTTGGATCGGCAAGAACAAGCTGGTCGACAAGGAGAAGAACTGACGGCATCCTTCGCGCCGACAGTATTTGGAGACGCGAGATGACGAAGACGACCTGGATCGCCGCAATCGGCGCGGCAACGCTCGGCCTCTCGGCCCTGACCACGCTCGGCGCGCAGGATGCACCGCCGGAGGTGCCGGGTGTCGTCGATCCGAGCAAGGTGACGGGCGGCACATATGTGGCCGATCCGGCGCACAGCCTCGTCCAGTGGCGGGTCAACCACTTCGGCTTCAACGACTATTTCGGCATCTTCGGCGATGTCGAAGGAACGTTGCAGCTCGATCCCGCCAGTCCGGGCCAGTCGTCGGTCGACGTCACGATCCCGGTTGCTAACGTCA
Source organism: Pelagerythrobacter aerophilus (assembly GCF_003581645.1). GTDB lineage: Bacteria > Pseudomonadota > Alphaproteobacteria > Sphingomonadales > Sphingomonadaceae > Pelagerythrobacter > Pelagerythrobacter aerophilus. The sequence goes on from NZ_QXFK01000014.1 coordinate 384,670, forward strand.
CCGTAGCAAGCGAGGGGCTGCGCGATCACCTGCTGCGGCCGGGCAAGGACGGCGGCGCGCCCGACTTCTTCGGGCCGGGGCCGGCACCGGCGCGATTCGTCTCGAAGTCGGTCCAAGTCAGCCCCGGCGGCATGACCGCCGATGTGGTCGGCGACTTCACGCTGAACGGCGTTACGAAGGAAGTGAAGCTCTACGCGCGCTTCACCGGCACGGGCCCCAACCCGATGACGAAAGCCGAGACGGTCGGCTTCGAAGGACACGGTGTCATCAAGCGCTCGGATTTCGGGATCGGCTTCGGCGTGCCGGTGGTGTCCGACGATGTCGAACTGGAGTTCACCGCGGCATTCGAGAAACGGCCGGCGGAATAATCCGGCCTCGATCGCTTGCCATCGAGGCAACTTTAGGTCATTGGGATCGCCATGACGCGCAACGGACTTATTCTGCTTCGACTTACTCGCCCTTGGGCGTGATCTGACGCGTGCCTTGTGGGTGCGCGATGCGCCCAAGGGGTCAAGGCCACCAGACAGCAGAACCTTCCGTTGCGAGATTTCCTACAATGACCATGCTCCGCGAACCGTCGCGCAAGTACCGCCCCTTCCCCCAGGTGCCGCTGGCCAACCGCCAATGGCCCGCGCACACCATCGAGGCCGCGCCGCGCTGGCTCTCGACGGACCTGCGCGACGGCAACCAGGCCATCGTCGATCCGATGGATTCGGCGAAGAAGAACCGTTTCTTCGACCTTCTGGTCGAGATCGGGGTGAAGGAGATCGAGGTCGGCTTCCCCAGCGCGGGCGCGACCGAATTCGACTTCATTCAGGGCCTCGTCCGTTCCGGGCGCATTCCTGACGACGTGATGGTGCAGGTCCTTACGCAGAGCCGCGAGGACCTGATCCGCACCAGCTTCGCCAGCCTCGAGGGTGCGCAGGCAGCGATCGTCCATCTCTACAACGCGGTCAGCCCTGCCTGGCGCGACATCGTGTTCCGCATGAGCCGCGAGGAAGTGAAGGCGATTGCCGTCGCGGGCGCCAAAGTCATGCGCGATGAGGCCGGGAGCCGCCCCGGGACCGAATGGCACTTCCAGTACAGCCCCGAGACTTTCTCGACCGCCGAGCTCGATTTCTCGATCGAGGTCTGCGAGGCGGTGATGGAAATGCTCGCGCCCACGCCCGAGCGGCCGATCATCCTCAACCTGCCGGCGACGGTCGAAGCGGCGACGCCCAATATCTACGCCGACCAGATCGAATATTTCTGCCGCAATCTGCCGAGCCGCGAGAGCGCGGTGATCAGCCTCCACACGCATAACGACCGCGGCACCGGCGTTGCGGCGGCGGAGCTCGGCCTCATGGCCGGTGCGGACCGCGTCGAAGGCTGCCTGTTCGGCAACGGCGAGCGGACCGGCAACTGCTGCCTCGTGACCGTGGCGCTCAACATGTACACGCAGGGCGTCGATCCGGGGCTCGACTTCTCCGACATCGACCGGATCATCGAGACGGTCGAGTACTGCAACCAGATCCCGGTCCACCAGCGCCATCCCTATGGCGGGGAGCTGGTGTTCACCGCCTTCTCCGGCAGCCATCAGGACGCGATCAAGAAGGGCTTCGAAGCGCACGGCAAGCAGAACGACGAGTTCTGGCGCGTGCCTTACCTGCCGATCGACCCCGCCGATCTCGGCCGCGACTACGAGGCGGTGATCCGCGTCAACTCGCAGTCCGGCAAGGGCGGCTTCGCCTGGGTTCTCGAGCAGGACCAGGGCCTCAAGTTGCCCAAGAAGATGCAGGCGGACTTCTCCAAGCAGGTCCAGCGCATGGCGGACGAGCTCGGGCGCGAACTCAACGCGGCCGACATCTGGGACGTCTTCAAACGCACTTATCACGTGCAGGTCCGGCCGAAGCGCTTCCAACTCGTCGACTACGAGGAGAGCCGTGCGGCGGACGGCACGCGCGTGTTCGCGGGAACGGTCGAAGTCGACGGCAAGGCGCAGACCGTTTCCGGCCGCGGCAACGGCCTGATCTCCTCGGTCGTCGCGACACTGAAGGACGCGTTCGGCGTCGAGCTGGAAGTGTGCGACTACACCGAGCACGCACTCTCGACCGGTTCCGATGCGCGCGCTGCCGCCTATCTCGAATGCGCCCTGCCCTCCGGCGAGCGCGTCTGGGGTTGCGGCATCGACGAGGACGTAGCCACCGCCAGCGTGCGCGCTGTGCTGAGCGCGGCGAACTCGGCGGCTTCGATCTAGCTTGCCACAAGCGGCGGCGCGGTTAGCGTGGCGCTCCGGGAGGAGCCGCCATGACCGAAGAGATCATCGAACCCGATCTGCCGATCGTCGATCCGCATCACCACCTGTGGGACTTGCGCCCGCTCCTGCCGGCCTTCCCCGAGCCGCGCCACGCCTTCCTCGAGGCGATCGCGGGCGCGGCCCACTACACATTCGACCAGCTCCAGGCGGATACGCAAAGCGGCCATAACGTCGTCGCCACCGTGTTCATGGAATGCGGGGCGTTCTACGACATGAGCCGCGACGATGCCTTGAAGCCGGTCGGGGAAGTCGAGTTCGTCAATGGTGTCGCCGCGCAAGGCGCGAGCGGGCTCTATGGTGCCTATCGCCCCTGTGCCGCGATCGTCGGCCATGCGGACTTGCGGCTGGGCGCGACGGCCGGGGAAGTGCTCGATGCGCTCCAGGCCGCATCGCATCGCTTCGTCGGCATTCGTCATCAGGCGGCGTGGGACGCGGATCCTGATGTGCTGGGCCCGCCCTTTCACGCACCCGAAGGCCTCTATCGCGACGCGGCCTTCCGCAAGGGCTTCGCCGAGCTCGGCAAGCGTGGGCTGACCTTCGATGCCTGGGTGCTCGAACCTCAGCTCGGCGACGTCCTCGATCTGGCACGCGCCTTTCCCGATCAGCCGATCGTGCTCGACCACTGCGGCACCCCGCTCAACATCGCCTGCTATCGCGGTACGCTCGGCGCGCATTTCGAGCGTTGGCGCACCAGCATTCGCGCGATTGCGGAATGCCCGAACGTCACCGTGAAGCTCGGCGGCCTCGCGATGGCCTTCTGCGGCATGCCGGAGGACGGCCCGGCCAAGGGCTGTGGCTCCGAAGAGCTGGCTGCGTTGTGGAAACCGTACATCGACACCTGCATCGAGGCGTTCGGCGCCGATCGCGCTATGTTCGAGAGCAACTATCCGGTTGACCGCTGGGGCGCGAGCTACCCGGTGCTGTGGAACGCCTTCAAGCGGCTCGCCGCCGGCGCGAGCGAGGACGAGAAGCGCTGCCTCTTCGCCGGCACCGCGGCACGCATCTACGGTATCGAGCACATCCTCGACTGACCCTTACGTAACGGCAATCTCGACAAGGCGGCGGCACCCGGATAGCCCGGCGCAATAAGTTGCAATCGACAACGGAGAACCGGATGCCCCTTCCCGCCCCTTTCGACCGCCTGCGCCTGCCTGTAATCGGATCGCCGCTGTTCATCGTATCCGGCCCCGAACTGGTGATCGCGCAGTGCAAGGCAGGGATCGTCGGCTCATTCCCCGCGCTCAACGCCAGGCCCTCTGGCGTGCTCGACGAATGGCTGCACCGGATCACCGAGGAACTCGCGGCGCACAATCGCGACAATCCCGATCGACCGGCCGCACCCTTCGCCGTAAACCAGATCGTCCACAAGTCGAACGACCGCCTCGAGGAGGACATGCAGGTCTGCGCCAAGTGGCAGGTGCCGCTGGTCATCACCTCGCTCGGCGCGCGGGAGGAGATCTTCGCCGCGGTGCGCGGTTGGGGCGGGATCACGCTGCACGACGTGATCAACGACCGCTTTGCCCGGAAAGCGATCGAGAAAGGCGCCGACGGCCTGATCCCGGTCGCGGCCGGTGCCGGCGGGCATGCCGGGGTGCAATCGCCCTTCGCACTGATGCAGGAGATTCGCCAGTGGTTCGACGGGCTGGTCGCGCTTTCCGGCTCGATCGCTCATGGCCGCTCGGTGCTGGCAGCGCAGGCCATGGGCGCGGATTTCGCCTATATCGGCTCACCCTGGATCGCCACGAAAGAGGCGAATGCCGACGAGCGCTACAAGCAGAGCATCGTCGAGAGCCGGGCGGCGGACATCGTCTACACCAACCTCTTCACCGGCGTTCACGGCAACTATCTGCGCGGCTCGATCGTTGCGGCCGGGCTCGATCCCGAGAACCTGCCGGTGAGCGATCTGAGCAAGATGAACTTCGGCTCGGGCGGCAACAGCAAGGCCAAGGCGTGGAAGGACATCTGGGGCTCCGGCCAGGGCGTCGGCATGGTCGACGAGGTCGAAAGCGTCGCCGACCGCGTCGCGCGGCTCGAGCGCGAGTATCAGGCAGCGCGGGAGGAACTCACGGCCAAAGTCGTCGGCTGAGTCGCCGACCAAAGGGCTTCCGCCATCGCATCCATCGCGGTGAAGTCGAACCCTGCCCGATCGGATCGCGACGATTGAGATTGAGCCTCCGGTGCGTATCGAGCAGCCGCCGCCGCAATCCGCGCTGCAGGAGGGCGAGCCGCATCAGCGCTTCTCCGACCGCGCTTTCCGGATTGCGCAGCCGCGCCGCCGACCCCCGCGCTCGATCTGCCCCCCCGCTGAGCGACGAGCTCGCTGCAAGTCCGGATGCTGCGGCGCACAGCGCCGAAGCCGGGCGCCCCACGATCAGCCACGCTCGACCCTGAGGAACCGGCCGTTTCCCGAAGGCCGGAGCGTCACGCCTGCACCGTCCGGGCCGGTCAGCGACACGGTTTCGGCAATGCGCCCGCCCCCGACCAGCTCGTTCACCAGTCGCAAGCCGAGTTGCACCGCCGCTGCGGGATCGGGGAACTGCGCATTGTCGAAATGGAGCTCCTGCCCGGTAAAGAACGCCAGCCCTTCGGACTGGACCGCGCCTCCGAGCATCTGTCGGAATGCACACAGGCCGAGTGCCGGGAACGAACCGCCCGCCAGCCAGGCTTCGACCATCGACAGATAGAACTCCCGCCCCACGAGCGTTCGCGCGGGAGTCCAGGATACGACCAGCGCCCCCGGCAGGCGGCGGACGAGCTCAGCCCCGAGCGCGGCCTGCGCGCGGACCACGGGAACCGTAGCGCGGCCGCCCGCAAGATGTGGCCCGGGCAATAGGCAGAGGCCTTCCCCCAGTGCCTCGCCGAAATCGGCCGGAACCTCGTAGCGGTTGCGCAGATCCGCCGCGACGTAACCCGCCCCAGGCGCCATCCCGCTCAGATCGAAAGTCATCCCGTCGATCAGCAGTTCGAGCCAGGGCCCATGCTCGTCTGCGCCGGCACCCTGTTCATCACCGGCGTGGCTGATCGCCACTTTTTCCATGGCCTCCACCGCTCGGCGAACCGCTGCGATGTCGGGGCGCGCCCCGGCACGGAACATGAGCAGCAGGCCGGGCGGAGCTTCGCGCCCGGTAATGTCGGTTCTGATCGCGATCGGTGCGTCCCTCGGTGGTAGTGCGCAAATCCTGACGCGAAAGGCATCGCCCGTCGAGTCGCAGGCGGCGAGAGATGCGTCCGCTTTGGAGAGAACCGCAATGCCCCGCTAGAACATGCCGAGATCGAGACCTTGAGCGAGGGCAGCGCCGAGGTCGCGGCACTGCGACAGGCGCTCTGCGGAAACGGTCTTCTCAGCCATGATCGTCTCGGGCGTCTGCGCGTCGAAACAGAAGATCACCGGATCGGCCACCCGCCGCAGGCGCCACCCGGTAGCGATGCGGTCGATCTGGCGCTGCGCGCCTTCCCCGTCGGAGCCGGCGGCGATCAAGGTCGCGTAGGCCCGCCCCTCGATCCGGCCGAGCACGGGATAATAGCAGCGGTCGAACATCTCCTTCATCTCGCCGCTCATGCTCGCGAGGTTCTCGGGACACACGAAGAGGTAGGCCGAGGCCGCGAGGATGTCGTCAGGCGAGACGTCGCCCGCCCGCAGGAGCCAGGCCGCCTCCCCCGCCCCTTCGGCTGCAGCGTTGGCCATGGCGCGGCTTGCCCCGGTCCGGCTGTGCCAGGCGATCAGCAGGCGTTTTCCATCCTCGCTCATGCCGGCGACCATCGCGGATAGCTGTCGATTGTCAAACCGCGTGCTTTGCGCAAGCGGAACGGCTGCGGTAGATGCAGCCCATGGGGTCGCAATCGCTTTCCTGCGTGTTTGGCATCGAACGGTCGCTCTCCGGCAAGGCCTGGCGCTGGCGTGGCGGGAACATGGCGCTGGCAGACAACGCCGCCTCGATCGAGGACGATATCGTCGCGCAGCTCCTCCTGTCGCGCGGCGTCGCCCGCGATGAGCTGGACCGGCACCGGACCCCTACCTTGCGCGAGTTCCTCCCCGATCCGTCCGCCTTTCGCGACATGGATGCGGCCGCGGAACGCATCGCCCAGGCCGTGCTCGGCGGCGAGACGATCACCATCTACGGCGACTACGACGTGGACGGCGCGACCAGTTCGGCACTGCTGATCCGGCTACTGCGCATGCTCGGTCACGACGCCGGCCACTACATCCCCGACCGCCTTCTCGAAGGCTACGGCCCCAGCGGTGAGGCGCTGGTCAGGCTGGCCGAGGAAGGGTCGAGCCTGATCGTCACGGTCGATTGCGGTGCGATGGCGCACGAGGCGCTGAGCATGGCGCACGATGCCGGCGTGGACGTGATCGTGGTCGATCATCACAAATGCGCGGCCGAGCTTCCCAAGGCCGCGGCGCTGGTCAATCCGAACCGGCTCGACGAAAGCGATCTTGGCGCACGGCATGGCCACCTTGCGGCCGTGGGTGTGGCTTTCCTGCTGGCGATCGCGGTTGTGCGCACGCTGCGGGAGCGCGGATATTTCACGGCGCGGCCGGAGCCCGACCTTCGCGCCCTGCTCGACTTGGTGGCACTCGGCACCGTGGCGGACGTCGCGGCCCTGCATGGGCTCAACCGGGCGTTCGTGGCGCAGGGTCTGAAAGTCATGGCCAAGCGCCAGAACGTCGGCATGTCGGCCCTGATCGACGCGAGCCGCCTGTCGCGGGCACCGGTGTGCAGCGATCTGGGCTTTGCGCTCGGGCCGCGGATCAACGCCGGCGGCCGGGTCGGCGAATCGACACTCGGCGTTCGCCTGCTGACCACCGAAGATCCCGATGAAGCGCGGGAGATTTCCGCGCAACTCTCCACGCTCAATGAAGAGCGGCGCGCGATTGAAATGGCGGTGCAGGAGGCGGCGGAAGCGCAGCTCGCACGCCAGCACAACCGCGCGGTGCTCGTCCTCGCGGGCTCAGGCTGGCACCCGGGCGTGATCGGGATCGTCGCCGGACGGATAAAAGAGAAGACCGGCCGGCCCGCGATCGTGATCGCCCTCGATGGCGAGACCGGCCAGGGCAAAGGCTCCGGACGGTCCATCTCGGGCGTGGACCTCGGCGCGGCAATCATCGCGGCGCGCGAATCGGGGCTCCTCGTCGCCGGCGGCGGGCATGCCATGGCCGCGGGCCTTACGCTGGATGCGAACAAGCTCGATTCGCTTGCCGACTGGCTCGACGAACGCCTCGCTGGCGCGGTGCAGCGCGCCTGTGCCGAGCAAGTCCTGTCGCTCGATCTCTCCCTCGCGCCCGGCGGGCTGACGCCGGAGCTGGTGGAAACGCTCGACCGGGCGGGACCGTTCGGCGTCGGGTGGCCGGGGCCGAAGCTCGCGGTCGGGCCGGTCCGACTGGTCAAAGCGGATGTCGTCGGCACCGATCATGTCCGCGTGATCGCCAATGGCGACGACGGGCGCTCGTTCAAGGCGATCGGCTTCCGCATGGCGGAAAGCGATCTCGGCCAATCGCTGCTTCACGGGGCGAAGGGGCGGCGCCTGTGGCTGGCGGGCCGTGCGAAGATCGACGATTGGGGCGCTCGCCCGCAGGCGGAGCTTCATCTGGAGGACGCGGCCTGGGCCGACTGACATTCTCACGCAACGCACAGGGTTGACCGCGCCGCGCGGCACCCCTAAGTGCGCCGCCACGCCACCGGCACCTGACGGTTCGGCCCCTTCGTCTAGCGGTTAGGACGCGGCCCTTTCACGGCTGAAACACGGGTTCGATTCCCGTAGGGGTCACCACCGACGAAATGTCGCCGTGGCGCGCCATGCTTCATGGTATGGCCCCTTCGTCTAGCGGTCAGGACGCGGCCCTCTCACGGCTGAAACACGGGTTCGATTCCCGTAGGGGTCACCAGCTCAATCGACGGATACCGCTTGAAGGCCAGAGGCATGAGCGCTCTGCCGCGGCTTTTCGATCGGGTGGATGACAGGCGCCACCCGAACCTCTACCGTCTTGCGCTGAGTTCGACCTGTGCCGGGGAGGAGGTCAGCCGCCGTGACCTGGGGTTACCCGATCATGCTCTTCGTGGGCGCCGTCTCCTCCGCGCTCGTTGCCGGCATCTTCTACGCCTTCTCCTCGTTCGTCATGCCTGCGCTGGGCCGCATTCCCGATGAGCAGGGCAGCAATGCGATGAATGCGATCAACGTGGCGGTCTATACGCCCAGCTTCATGATCCTTTTCATGGGGACGGCGCTGCTGTCCGCCGTGGTCGCCGTCCGGTCGCTGTTCTCGATTGAAAGCCTCGGGAGCCAGCTCGTTCTTGCCGCCTCGCTGCTCTACCTGATCGGTTGCTTCGGCGTGACGATAGCGTTCAACGTGCCGCTCAACCGTCAGCTCGCCGCCGGCAGCGGCGATGCCCTGTGGCGGAAGTTTCTGCGCCGATGGACGGTCTGGAATACCGTCCGAACCATCGGGGCCGGCCTCGCGTCGGCGCTGTTCATCCTTGCACTGGTGCTGGGCTACGGTCCGGCAACTGCGATCGCGTGAAGGGGGCTGTCACCATGTTCCAAGTATCACCCGAACATTGGCGCAATTTTCTGGCCGGAGCGGTTTCACGCAGCTAAGGCCCCGCGCGCTATGGAGCAGGATCGCACCTACCCCGTCGCCGCGCTCGTGCTGGCCGTGGTCACCGCGGTGGGTATGGCAATCGCCGGGGCGCCCCTGTGGCTCGCATTGGCAGTGCTTCTCGTCTGGGCAGGCTCGCTCTGGCTCGCGGTCGCATCCCCTCCGCCGCCGCTCGAATCGGCAACCAACGGCTCATTCAATCGCGACGACATGGGCCAGTTCATCGAACATGCGGGGACGCCGCTGCTGGTTACCGAGAACCGCCGGATCTCGATCGCCAACCGCTCCGCGCGTAATCTTCTCGGCGCTCACATTCTGGGGCAGGACATCCGGGTCGCGTTTCGCCATCCCGAGGCCGTCGCGCTGCTCGAGCGGGACGCGAGCGGGCAGGCGACCGTGCAGGGGCTCGTCCGCCGGCGCGACATCTGGATTCTCAACTATCAGCGGCTCGGCGAGGAACTCGGCGTGATCGAGCTGCTCAACCAGACGGCTGAAGCCGACATCAGCCGCGCGCACACCGATTTCGTCGCCAACGCCAGCCACGAACTGCGGACGCCGCTCTCTTCGATCATCGGTTATGTCGAGACTTTGCGCGAGGATGGCGGCAAGGCCCCGCCCGAAACGCGCGCGAAGTTTCTCGACACCGTCCTTGGCGAGGCGCGGCGTCTGAAGAACCTCGTCGACGACCTCATGTCGCTTTCGCGCGTGGAAGCGGAAAAGCACGATCTGCCGCAGGAGCACCTTCCCTTGCGCGAACTGATCGAAAGCGCCGCGCGCGATGCCGCGGGGCCCGAGCGGCAGAACCGCCTCGATCTCGACTGCGAAGGCGATATCGAGATCAGGGGCGATGCGCGCCAGATCGAACAGCTCATCCGCAATCTCGTCGACAACGCCCTGAAGTACGGTGCGCCTGAGGAACGGGTTACGGTCGCCCTGCATCGGCTGCCTGAGGGCGATGCCGAATTGACCGTCACCGATCGCGGCGAAGGCATCGCGCCCGAGCACCTCCCTCACCTGACACGCAGGTTCTATCGCACCGATCCGGGCCGCAGCCGCGCTTCCGGCGGGACCGGCCTCGGCCTCGCCATCGTCAAGCACATTGTGGAACGGCATCGCGGACGCCTCGACATCGCCAGCAAGCTTGGCCAAGGCACGACCATCACCGTGCGCATTCCGACCGTCGCCCAGACTGCCGAGGAAGTGTCATGAAATTGTCACGAAAGTTCAACAAAGCCTCGGTGGCAAGCTCGTGGACCGCGCGCTTGTATCCGTTCGAAGCCTTCCCGAGCTAGGTCGCAACAGGCGTGTCTCTCACTATTCTTCTTCTTCTGGCGCTGGGACTGGGGCTGGCCGGATGGCTCGCCGCACGATCGCGCGCCTGGGCCTTCCGCCGGACGAGCGGCGCGAGCGCGATGGCGGCCCTTCCCAGCTATCACGGCTGGTACGTGGCGCTGTGGATCGTGGTTCCGATGGTGCTCTTCATCGCCTTGTGGAGCGTCGTCGGCCCGCATCTCGTGAGCCAGCACGTGCTCGCCTCCCCGGCAGCGGCCGATCTTCCGGCGTTCGGCTTCAAGCGCGAATCGATGCTGGCCGAAGCGCGCGCCGTGGCGATGGGGACGGCGCCCGGCGTATTCAACGAGGAGGCGCGCGCGCTGATCGAACCTTATCGGGAGGCAATCGGGCGCTATCAGTTCATCGGCATCGCCGCAGTGCTCGTTCTCGGCTTTCTCGGCGGCGTATGGGCGTTCCTGCGCATCAAGCCGGACTTCACCGCCCGCACCCGTGTGGAACGGACGATCATGGTCGTCCTGCTGCTCGCCTCACTCGTCGCGATCCTGACGACGCTGGGGATCTTCGTCAGCCTGGTGTTCGAAACCATCCGCTTCTTCGGAATGGTCAATCCGATCGACTTCCTGTTCGGAACGCATTGGGGCCCTGATCCGATGTCGAGTGCGGTGAACCCCGATGCGAGCCGCTACGGCGCGATCCCGCTGTTCTGGGGCACCATCTACATCGGCGCGATCATCGCGATGGTCGTCGCCATCCCGCTCGGGCTGATGAGCGCGATCTATCTGACCCAGTATGCCAAGCCCAGCTTGCGCGCATGGGTCAAGCCGGCGCTGGAAATCCTCGCCGGGGTTCCGACCGTCGTTTACGGCTATTTCGCGGCGTTGACCGTCGCGCCTGCGATCCGGGACCTGGCGCTCGCCGCCGGCATGTCCAATCCCTCGAGCGAAAGCGCCCTCGCCGCCGGCCTGGTGATGGGCGTGATGATTATTCCGTTCGTGTCCTCGATGGCCGACGATTCGATCGCTGCTGTCCCGCAGGCGATGCGCGACGGCAGCCTTGCGATGGGCGCGACGACGTCCGAGACCATCCGCCGCGTGCTCGTCCCCGCGGCGCTGCCCGGCATCGTCGCCGGTGTCATGCTCGCTATCAGCCGCGCGATCGGCGAGACGATGATCGTCGTCATGGCCGCATCGACCGCCGCCAATCTCAGCGCCAACCCGCTGGAGGCTATGACCACCGTGACCGTGCAGATCGTCGCCATGCTGACCGGCGAAGGCAGCTTCGACCATCCGGCAACGCTGAGCGCCTTCGCGCTCGGCTTCGTGCTGTTCCTGGTCACGCTCGGCCTCAACTTCATCGCCCTGCGCGTCGTGAAGAGGTTCCGTGAAGCCTATGAATGAGCGCACGCCCCCGACGCGCACCCCCGCCTTCGAGGCGCGGCTGAAGAAGCGCTACGCGGCCGAACGCCGCTTCAGGCTCGCGGGCATCGCCGCGATCATGTTCTCGATCGTCGTGCTGGCCTTCCTGCTGGTGACGATGACGCTGAACGGGATCGGCGGTTTCCAGCGCGCCGAATTGACGGTGCCGATCGACTTCACGCAAGCCGGCATCGCCGGCGACCCGGCGGTGCTGTCGCAGCCCGGCGGCATGCAGAGCCTCGAGGCGCAGGACTTGCCCTCCGTCGTCGAATTCTTCGCCGAGCAGGAACTGGGCCCGCAGGGCGCCGCGCAGCTCGGCAGCGGTGCCTGGCGCGAGGTCGGCCAGGCGATCATCGACGATCCCTCTCTGCTGGACACCACCGCAGTGTTCGATCTTCCGGCCAGTCCCGGTCTGGCCGCCGCGCTTAGCGGCGAAGGTCCCGCAGAAATGCAGGCCCTCGCCACGCGGCTCGCAGAGCAGGACAAGCTGGGGACTGCCTTCGACGTCGGGTTCCTGACGCGGGCCGACGCCACCGATCCGCAGCAGGTGGGCATCTGGGGCGCGCTCAAGGGCTCGATCCTGACGATGATCGTTACCCTTGCGCTCGCTTTCCCGATCGGCGTGCTCGCCGCGCTCTATCTCGAGGAATACGCGCCCAAGAACCGCTGGACCGATCTGATCGAGGTGTCGATCAACAACCTGGCTGCGGTCCCCTCGATCATCTTCGGTCTTCTCGGCCTGGCGGTGTTCCTGTGGATCTTCCCGAGCATGCGATCCGCCCCACTGATCGGGGGCATGACGCTGGCACTGATGACGATGCCGGTGATCGTCATCTCCGGCCGCAATGCGATCAAGGCGGTACCGCCGTCGATCCGCGACGGTGCGTTGGCGATCGGCGCGTCGCCGGTGCAGGTGGTGTTCCACCACGTCCTCCCGCTCGCCCTTCCCGGCATTCTCACCGGCACAATCATCGGCATGGCCCGCGCGCTGGGCGAGACCGCGCCGCTGCTGATGATCGGCATGCGCGCCTTCGTCGCCTCGGCGCCCGACGGGTTCACCTCGCCAGCGACTGTTCTGCCGGTGCAAATCTTCCTATGGTCGGACGAGATCGATCGCGGTTTCGTCGAACGGACATCCGCGGCCATTATCGTCCTCCTGCTGTTCCTCCTCGTGATGAACGGCCTCGCCATCTACCTGCGCAACAAATTCGAGAAAAAGTGGTGACCGTAATCCATCCCAACCTGGACGACACCGAAGCGAAGATGAGCGCGCGGGACGTTTCCGTGTTCTACGGCGACAAGTTGGCGATCGATAACGTTTCGATCGAGATCCCGACGAAGTACGTCACTGCCTTCATCGGCCCCTCGGGCTGCGGGAAGTCGACCTTCCTGCGCACGCTCAACCGCATGAACGACACGATCCCCTCCGCCCGCGTCGAGGGCGAGATCCTGCTCGACGGCGAGGACATCTATCGCTCGAAAATGGATGTCGTGCAGCTCCGTGCGCGCGTGGGCATGGTGTTCCAGAAGCCGAACCCCTTTCCCAAGTCGATCTACGAGAACATCGCTTATGGCCCCCGCATCCATGGCCTGGCCGAAGGCAAGCAGGAACTCGATGCGATCGTCGAGACTTCGCTCCAGCGCGCAGGCCTGTGGAACGAGGTGAAGGATCGGCTGGAGGATAGCGGCACCGCTCTCTCCGGCGGCCAGCAACAGCGCCTGTGCATCGCGCGCGCGATCGCGGTCGATCCCGAAGTGATCCTGATGGACGAGCCGTGCTCCGCGCTCGACCCGATCGCGACCGCCAAGATCGAGGAACTGATCGACGAACTCAACGGCCGCTACGCCATCGTCATCGTCACCCACTCGATGCAGCAGGCCGCGCGCGTCAGCCAGCGCACGGCGTTCTTCCACCTCGGAAAGATGGTGGAATACGGCCGGACTTCTGACATATTCACCAATCCGCTCGAAGAGCGGACGAAGGATTACATTACGGGCAGGTACGGCTGATGACCGAGCATACAGTCAAGGCGTTCGACGAGGACATTACCCGGCTTCGCGGCCTGATCGCGGAGATGGGCGGCCTTGCCGAAGTGGCCGTGCAGAACGCCATGGATGCGCTGGTGAAGGGCGACGATGCTCTCGCCAAGCAGATCATCAAGGGCGACAAGAAGATCGATGCCCTGGAATCCGAGGTCGATAAGCTCGCCGTGCGCGTGATCGCGCTCCGCGCGCCGATGGCGGACGATCTGCGCGAAGTGATCGCGGCGCTCAAGATCGCCGGCGTGGTCGAGCGGATCGGCGACTATTCGAAGGCGATCGCCAAGGCGAGCCGCGAGATCGCCGACCGCCGGCATTTCGAGCCGCTGACCTTGCTGCCCGCGATGGGCGAGCTCGCGGCCGAGATGGTCCACGACGTGCTCACCGCCTATGGTGCGCGCGATCCCGTGCTGGCACGCGAGGTGATCGCGGCCGATCGCAAGGTCGACAACTTCTACAACTCGATTTTCCGTAATCTTGTCAGTCATATGGTCGAGAATCCTTCAACCATTTCGACGGCCGCCCAGCTCCTCTTCGTCGCTCGCAACATCGAGCGGATCGGCGACCACGCCACCAACGTCGCCGAAATGGTGCATTTTGCGGCAACCGGCACTTATCCGGCCGACGACGATTCATGACACGCGTGTCGTCAAAGTGAAATAATCGCGGTGTCTTGAATTCGTCATGACCACCGCAACGCTCCTTCTCGTCGAAGACGACCCCGCTCTTTCGGAACTGCTCGAGTACCGGTTCGCCAACGAAGGCTACCGCGTTCGCGCCACGGCCGACGGTGATGAAGCCCTGGTGCTGGCTGCCGAGGAAGTGCCCGACCTCGTCATCCTCGACTGGATGATCGAGGGGACCAGTGGCATCGAGGTCTGCCGCCGCCTGCGCCGCGACAAGGCGACTGCGCACGTCCCGATCATCATGCTGACCGCGCGCGAGGCGGAGGATGACCGCATACGCGGCCTCGAGACCGGCGCGGACGACTATGTGACCAAGCCTTTTTCTCCCCGTGAACTGCTAGCGCGCGTCGCCGCCGTCCTGCGCCGCATCCGCCCGGCCCTCGCCGGTGAGACGATCGAGGTCGGCGACATCAAGCTGGACCCCGTGGCGCACAAGGTCGCCCGCCGCGGACAGACGCTGCAGATGGGCCCGACCGAGTACCGCCTGCTCAAGTTCTTCATGGAAAGCCCGGGCCGCGTCTTCAGCCGCAACCAGCTCCTCGACGGCGTCTGGGGCACCGGCAGCGATATCGAGCTGCGCACCGTCGATGTGCACATTCGCCGCCTGCGCAAGGCGATCGAGTTGACCGGCGCGCCCGACCCGATCCGCACAGTACGTTCGGCCGGGTACGCGTTCGAAGCGGTCTGAGGCCGCTACCGGCAGACACCCATATAGCGGCCGGACTGGTCGAAGTGGAAATGGTCCGCGTGCGCGGCGTTGTAGTCGGGCGAGAGCACGGTGGCGAACAGCGGACAGGCGCCGTCGCGCACCTCGTGCAGGAACGCCGCCTCCTCATCCGCGCCGGTCCAGTCGCCGAGCACCGCGATCCGCTGCCCATCCGCGAGCACGAAGGCGGCGATATCGATCGCATTGCCCGTCGCGTGCTCGCTCCAGCGTCCCTCCGCCCGGCCATAGAGGCGCCGGCAGCTAAAGGCGCCGAAATGCTCGATCCGCGTCACTTCGGCACCGAAGCTCTCGACCGCCGCCGGCTGCACGACGTCACGCAGCCATAGCTCGAGCCCGATGCCCACCGGACAGGTGGTCGGGGGCATGTCGGGCGAGAGCGGCAGCGCGGCGAGCACCGTGCGGTCCTCGAGCCGGCACGCCCCCTCACCCCGCGGCTCCAGCGCACGGAACGCGACGCCGCTGCGTTCGAGCACCGCACGGCATTCGACTGGATCGTCCTTGAGCGCGAGCAGCTTGCTTTGCGTCGCCCAACCCGGCGGATCGTTGAGGTCGAGCGGCGCCCAAGGGTTGTGTTGCGGATGATCAGCCAGCCACCCGCGCGCGGCCAGCAGCAGGCCGACGGCGATCAGCAGCCAGACCACGCGTCGGTCCCCGCGAAAGTGGCCGATGCGGCGGGAGATGCGCCAGTGTCCGCGGCTCAATGGAAATCCCGCGACTTGGGAATGATCCGCACGTTGCGGGGGTGCCTGTGGCGGTAATCGTCCTCGGTCGGCGCGCCCGGCGTGTCGTCCGACAGCTTGCGAAGCTGATGGGTCGCGTCGACCAGATCGCTGGCGATGACATGGATCACCTCGCCGTCGTATTCCACTCGTCCGCGCACTTCCATCAAACGCGCGCCCATCACGACGGTTCTCTGCCGTTCCATCAGATCGGGCCAGATAACGAGATTGGCCACACCGGTCTCGTCCTCCAGCGTGATGAAGCATACCCCCTTGGCCGAGCCCGGCCGTTGGCGGATCAGCACCACTCCGGCGACATTGACGATCGAGCGATACTTGCGCGTGCGCAGATCGCAGGTGCGTACGACCCCCCGCGCGTTGAGCTCGGCACGGAGGAACGACATGGGATGCGCCTTCAGGCTGAGCCGCGTCGTCTGGTAATCGGTGACGACTTCCTCGCCGAGTGGCATCTGCGGCAGGTGGGTGACGTCTCTCTCCACGCCCTCGTCGCGCGCTTTGGCAAAGCCGAACAGCGGCAAGTCGGGCGCCGCCACGAGGCTGCGCGCGTCCCACAGCGCCTGCCGGCGCGACAGTCCGAGCGAGCCGAAGCAGTCCGCACTCGCGAGCCGCTCAATGTGGCCCACGGGCACTTTCGCCCGGTCGCGCAGATCGGCAACGTCGCGGTAGGGACCGTTCCTGGCCCGCTCGTCGACGACCTTGGCGGCAATGTGCTCGGGGAAGCCATCGACCTGCCGCAACCCCAGGCGCAGCGCGACATGCCTGTCCCAGCGGTCCTTGTCGGGAGGCTGGTCAGCGCAGCTCTCCAGTGTGCAGTCCCAGTCAGACATATTGACGTCGATCGGCAATACGGTGACGCCGTGCTCCTGCGCGTCGCGCACGATCTGTGCGGGGGCGTAGAACCCCATCGGCTGTGAGTTGAGCAGCCCGCAGGCGAAGACCGCGGGATAGTGGCACTTGAGCCAGCTCGAGACGTAGACCAGATGGGCGAAGCTCGCCGCGTGGCTTTCGGGGAAGCCGTATTCGCCAAAACCCTTGATCTGGTTGAAGCAGCGTTCGGCGAACTCGGGATCGTAGCCGCGCTCGATCATCCTGCCGACCATCCGCTCTTCCAGTTCGTCGACGGTCCCGCGGTTCCGGAACGTCGCCATGGCCTTGCGCAACCGGTTCGCTTCGACCGAGGTGAACTCGGCCGCGTCGATCGCGATCTTCATCGCCTGCTCCTGGAAGATCGGCACGCCGAGCGTCCGCTCCAAGATGGATGAGAGTTCGTCCGGTGGACCATGCTCTGGCGCGGGCCCCGGCAGTTCGAAGGCCTTCTTCCCCTCGCGCCGTTCCTTTCGTCGCTTCAGGTAGGGATGGACCATATCGCCCTGGATCGGGCCGGGCCGCACGATCGCCACTTGAACGACGAGATCGTAGAGGCAGCGCGGACGCAGGCGGGGCAGCATGTTCATCTGAGCACGGCTCTCCACCTGGAAGACGCCGATCGAATCGCCCCTGCACAGCATGTCATAGACAGCCTCTTCATCGGGTACCGTGGTAAGCTTCGGTGCCTCTCCACAATGCTTTTCAACGAGATCGAAGCATTTCCTGATACAGGTCAGCATCCCGAGCGCGAGCACGTCGACCTTGAGGATGCCGAGGTCGTCGATGTCGTCCTTGTCCCATTCGATGAAAGTGCGATCGGCCATGGCCCCGTTGCCGATCGGCACCGTCTCGAGCAACGGTCCCTGGGTCAGAATGAAACCGCCGACATGCTGACTGAGATGCCGGGGCATCCCGATCATCTGCTCGGTCAACTTGAGAACTCGTCTCAAGTGCGGGTCGGAAAGGTCGAGACCCGTTTCCCGCATGACGTGGTTCTCGTCGATCTTCCGACCATGCCCGCCCCAGACGGTGCGCGCCAGAGCCGACGTCACGTCTTCGGACAGGCCCATCGCCTTGCCGACCTCGCGGATCGCCATGCGCGGGCGGTAATGGATCACCGTGGCGCACAGACCTGCACGGTGGCGGCCATACTTGTCATAGATGTGCTGGATCACCTCCTCGCGCCGCTCATGCTCGAAATCGACGTCGATATCGGGCGGCTCGTTGCGCTCGGCGGAAATGAAGCGCTCGAAAAGCAACTGATGCTTGGCAGGATCGACCGCAGTGATTCCGAGGCAATAGCAGACCGCCGAATTGGCCGCCGATCCGCGCCCCTGGCACAGGATCGGCGGCTTCCGCGTTCGCGCGTAATCGACGATATCCTTGATGGTCAGGAAGTAGCGGGCGAGCTTGAGCTTTTCGATCAGCGCCAATTCATGATCGAGCGCTTTCTTCACACTGTCGGGCACGCCGTCCGGATAGTACCCCTGCGCCCCCTCCCACGTCGACTTTTCAAGGTATTGCTGCGGCGTCATGCCGTCGGGATAGATCTCGTCCGGGTATTCGTACTGCAGTTCCGCCAGGTTGAAGGTGCAGGCATCCGCCACCTCGCGCGCCGCCGCGATGGCGTGGGGCCAGCGCGCGAACAGCTTGACCATCTCGTCCGGCGATTTGAGGTGCCGCTCGGCATTGCCGAACAGCAGGTGCCCGGCCTCGGCCACCGTCGTCTTGTGACGGATTGCCGTCATGACATCCTGCAGAGGCCGCCTGTCGGGGGCATGATAATGGACGTCATTGGTCGCAAGCAGCGCAAGCCCGTTCGCCCTTGCCAGCGTGTCGAGCCGGTCGATCCGCGCGATGTCGTCACCCGCGTAGAGGTATGACGCCGCCAGGTGACGCAAGGCCGGAAGCTGGCTCACAAGATGCGGCAGGAGATCAGCAAAATCTTCTGTTATTTCACGCAAAGGTGCAGAGACACCTTCGACAGCACGTGAATCCGGCGCGGGGAACGGGATGACGTTGTTCGGCACCGCGATCGTGAACTGCTTTGCAAGATCGTCCGGCGGCAGCAGGATCAACTGCACCCCTTGCGCATGGTCGGCGAGCATGGCGAGCGAGATGTCGCATACGCCCTTGTCCTGCCACTCGCCGTCGAGGGTTTTCATGCGTCCGGCCGAGATCAGCCGACACAACCGGCCATAGGCCGCACGGTCGATGGGATAGGCAAGGAAGGAAAGACCTTCGACAGTTTCTATCCGGCAGCCGATAACCGGCCGCATTTTAAGTTCTTTTGCATTCATGTGAATGCGCACGACGCCGGCCATCGTATTCGCGTCGGCGATCCCGATCGCATCATAGCCTAGCTCGCGTGCGGCCCTCACCAGATCCGGAGCATCCGACGCCCCGCGCAGGAAGCTGAAATTGGAGACCAGCCCCAGCTCGACGAACGGCGCGCGCGGCGGCGCATCGATCAGGTCGGGATCGATCTCGATCCGGCGCATGCCGGGTGTGATCGGGGCATCGGGCATGTTTGTGCGCCGCCCTTCATTTCGTCATTCCCGCGCACCCGGGATCCAGCTCCGATCGGTCGGAGACAGATTCCCGTTTTCGCGGGAATGACAATGAAATTGCGAGTTCATCCCGCCAGTTCCGCCAACCGCTCCTTCACCGCGGCAAGATCGGCTTCGAACAGGCGCGTCTGCTTCTCCTTCGCCTCGCCATCGAGGCGCAGGAGGTAGGAAGGATGCGCGGTGACCCACAGTTCGCTGTCGTCCTCGAGCGGAATGGGTTCGCCGCGCGTTTTCGAAATACTCACCGTCTTGCCGAGCAGGCCGCGCGCGGCGCTGGCGCCCGTGGCAAGGATCAGCCTGGGCTGGACGATCGCGCGTTCGCTCTCCAGCCACCAGCGGCAGATATCGATTTCCTTCGCGGTCGGCGACTGGTGCAGCCGCCGCTTGCCACGCTGGACGAACTTGAAATGCTTGACCGCGTTGGTGAGGTAGGCGTCCTTGCGGTCGACCCCGGCCTTCTCGAGGTACCGGTCGAGCAACTGCCCCGCGGGGCCCACGAAAGGCCGGCCGGCCAAATCCTCCTGATCGCCCGGCTGTTCGCCTACGATCATCAGCGCCGCGCCTTTCGGCCCTTCCCCCATCAC
The DNA here is from genome assembly GCF_003581645.1 of Pelagerythrobacter aerophilus. Classification (GTDB taxonomy): domain Bacteria; phylum Pseudomonadota; class Alphaproteobacteria; order Sphingomonadales; family Sphingomonadaceae; genus Pelagerythrobacter; species Pelagerythrobacter aerophilus. The sequence continues at coordinate 404,486 of NZ_QXFK01000014.1, forward strand.
CGCCTGGTTGTCGAGGCAGCCGATCGGCATCGGCGGCATTGATGGATCGCCTTGTCGACTGCCTTGAGCGTCTCCGGCCGGTCTTCGGTTTCCAGCGCGCCTTCTGCGACCATCTGCAATTCCCGCTTCTGCGCCCCGGCGATAAGCTCGGGAATGAGCGCCGCCTCGGGCATGTTCTTCCAGTACTTGCGGGGCATCTCCTTAAGCATCGCCCCGACCTTCAAACGCGCGGGATTGAAAATCGATGCGTAATAGGTGCGCCAGAGATCCTCCATCGGATCGCCGGTCGGCGCGTCGGCACGCTGCGCGGGCGGCCCTTCCTCCAGCGTCTCGCCGTCCCAGTGCAAGCTGCCGCGGGGAGTCAAGATCGACCATTTCATGTTGGCGAAGCGGCGCACGAAAAACCCTGCGTTCGCACGCAGGATATGATGCTCCGGCTCGAACCAGGCGACGTAGTGCTCGCCGTTCTCCTCTTCGTCGGATTCGACGCGGCGGAAGCGGACGAAAGCGTGCATCTTGTGGCTGTCGCGGCGCACCGCTTTGTCGAGTTCCTCGATGCGGCGGATATCGAGGTCGGCCTTGTCCTCCATGACCCGCGGATTCGCCTGAAGCCGCCAGAGTGCGCGGTAGAGCAGCGCGAAACGCTCCGCATCGGTGTGGAGCATGGCATTGCGCGCGAGTTCCACGAAGCGGCGGCTCGCACGCACGGGCGGCGCCTCCGGATCCGGCACGGGCAGGCGCGGATCCCCCTGCGCGAAAAGATCGCCCGCTCCGCCCGGTGCCGTCCAGACGATGCGGTCGGGCGGCACACCGCACTGAATCAGTGTCCGCGCCCGCTCGCGCCAGGCGTCGAAATCGTCCGGCTCTGGCAGATGCACGAGGTAGCAGGTGTCGGGTTCAATATGCCGGAGCGGGCTCATGCCGCAAACAGCTCCAGTTGCTCCTGCTTCGGCGCCAGCAGCGCGCGCAAGTCGGCGCGGTCGGTGAGCGTGGTCGGGCGCCAATCCACCGTGCACAGGAAAGGGCGAACCTTGGCGATCGACTGGGTCAGCCGCGCGACATCGTCGAGGCGCAGCGTACGGTGGCGGCGCGCGGCGAGAATGCGGTCGACCGCGCCGACGCCCAACCCGGGCACGCGCAGCAGGTCCTCGCGCGCCGCACGGTTGACGTCGAGCGGGAAGCGATCGCGGAACTTGAGCGCCCAGGCGAGCTTCGGATCGATGTCGAGCGGCAACATTCCGTCCACCCCGGCCGCCTGCATCACCTCGGCGGGCTTGTAGCCGTAGAAGCGCATCAGCCAGTCGGACTGATAGAGCCGGTGTTCGCGGATCAGCGGCGGACGCTTCAGCGGCAGCACTGCCGAAGCGTCGGGGATCGGGCTGAAGGCCGAGTAATAGATGCGGCGCAGCCCGAAACTGCCGTAGAGCCGGCTCGCCTTGCCCACGATATCCGCATCGGTCGCCGCGTCCGCACCGACGATCATCTGCGTCGACTGGCCCGCGGGTGCGAAACGCGGCGCGTGGCGGAACTTCCTCTTCGCATCACTCGCCTCGGCGATGTCGTCTTTCGTCCTCCCCATCGCACCTTCGATCTGGCGCGCATTCTTGTCGGGCGCGAGGCGGGTGAGGCCGCTGTCGGTCGGCAATTCGACGTTGATCGAGACGCGGTCGGCATAGAGCCCCGCCTGATGAACCAGTTCCGGATCGGCCTCGGGGATGGTCTTGAGGTGGATATAGCCGCGAAAGTCGTGCTCCTCGCGCAGGATACGCGCGGCTTCGATCAACTGCTCCATCGTGCGGTTGGAGCTCTTCACGATGCCGGAGGAGAGGAACAGCCCCTCGATGTAATTGCGGCGGTAGAAGCTGAGCGTGAGGTCCGCGACTTCCTGCGGCGTGAAGCGGGCCCGGCGCACGTTCGAGCTCTTGCGGTTGATGCAGTAGTGGCAGTCGAACACGCAGTGGTTGGTCAGCAGGATCTTCAGCAGCGAGATGCAGCGGCCGTCGGGAGCGTAGGCGTGGCAGATGCCCATGCCTTCGGTCGAGCCGATGCCCTTGCTGCCGAGGCTGTTCCTGCTGGAGGTGCCTGAAGAAGCGCACGAAGCATCGTACTTCGCGGCATCGGCGAGGATCTCGAGCCTTTCGAGGATGGGCTGCGACTCCATTCGTTCCCTATATGTTCCAATGGTGGATTTGCCTAGCGCTTTCATGCGCATAGCCCCTGCAGAAACCAGTCCGGCAGTCCGCCCCGTCCGTCATCGGGCAATCCGTGACGGTAGATCCAGTAGCGGCACCCCGTGGTGTCCTCGATCCGATAGTAATCGCGCAGACGGGCGGTCGACTTCGAGCGCCACCATTCGGGCGCGATCCGTTCGGGACCTTCGACACGCGCAATCTCGCGCACCTGCCCACGCCAACGGAAGGCTTTCGGATACCCGTCCGGTGTGGCGTAGAGCACGGCGATCTTCTCCGCCCGGTCGAGCAGCTTCAGCGGCCGGGCGTGGAAGCGCAGGTCCTCCTGCGCGGCAGGCTCGCGCTCCAGCGGCGGCCGCCAGCGCTGCGCGCGCTCGGGCATATGGCTGGCGTGCACGACAGGGCGGTGCACCGCCTTCTCGCCGAGCCGCACCGTCAGACGATCGATGCAGGCGGAAAGCGAAGTGCCCTGCGTCTCGGCCGCCGTCTCGATATCGCCCTGTTCCAGCGCCAGCGGCTCGGTCCAGCTCGCGCGCATGCGCACCATCTCGATACCGAACCCGGCGTCGACATCCTCCAGCTTGGCCGAGAACAATCGGCACATATGCGCCGGATCGCGCGTGGCGGCCGAGAGCTCGAGATGTCGTACCACGACTTCGCCATCCACGCGCCACAGGCCCAGTTCGAGCCGCCGGGCGCCCTGCCCCTTGCCTTCGAGTTCGCGCCCCATGTCGCCGGCCAGATCGGCCACCACCTGGTCGAGCAGCTCGCGATGACGGATCGGTTCGAGCAACCGGCGCTGGGCGAGTGGCGCCTGCTGCGGGATCACGGGTAGCAGCGGCTCCGATACGCGGCCGAGGAGCTGGTCCATTCGGATCAGCGGATTGGCCGCGGGCGACTTGCGGTTGCGGAAGCGCCGGTGGAGCGCGCCGCGGCCGATCCCGTGCAGGTCGCCCAGCCGCTTGAGGCCGAGGCGGCGGAGCACGACGAGCACCTCGTCGTCGAGCCGCAGCGCGGCTACCGGCAACTCGCGAAGGCATGTGGCCGCATCGTCGCCCGGCTGCAGGATCGCGCGCTCCGGTCCGAAATGCGACAGCGCCCAGGCTGCGCCTGCGGTCGGCGCGATCGCGAGCCGCGCGATCAGGCGGCGGCGGGCGAAAGCGGCTTGCGCATCGGCAAGCAACCGCGCTTCGCCGCCGAACAGGTGCGCTACGGCTGTGACGTCGACTACCAGGCCATCGGGTGCATCGAGTGCGCTCCACGGCCCCCACCCCTGAGCCCAGACGGCCAGCTTCTCGAGGAATGCAAGGTCGCCCGCCGGATCGGACGGCGCAACCTTCAGATGCGGGCAAAGCGTGCGGGCGTCGGCCAGCATCATGCCGCGCCGCGCCCCTGCGGCGCGGCCGGCATCGTTGACCGCATCGATGCGCGGCCCGTGGGCGGTTTCGGCGATCAGCGCGAGCGGCTCGGCATCCGGCCCCTCCCCGCGCGCGCAGCCTTCACCCAGCCGCCAGCGGTCGATCGCCAGCCGCGGCAGCCACACCGACAGAATGCGGCGGGGCGGCGACGAGACTTCCTCCGTCATCACACAATATCCATTCTCCAGGGGCGTGAGCCCGTGCGCGGAACAGTTCGGCGTGCCAGCTCGGAGTGCCGGGCGCGGCCGCATTCCAGCGCGGCGGCGGCGAGGCGGCGGCGCGCACGTTCCACCGCATCCGGGCGGAGGAAAGATCGCGCTCCGCATCGAGCCGCACCAGCCACAGCGGCACGCCGTGCTTCTCCGCGGTAAGGCTCAGCCGGCGCGAGGCGGTGAAATCGAGCGCCTTGGGATTGCCCGTCATCTCGCCGATCACGAAAGCGAGGTCGCGGCAGCGCAGCCCTTCCTCCAGGGCGAACAGCGCATCTTCCGCCTTCTCCGCCACGACATGGATCAGCCGGCGACGCAGCTCCGGCGGAAGTCCGGGACGGTAGGGACGCCCGGTCAGCCGTACCGCCGCGCGGTCCTGCACCCAGAGCACCGGGCGCGAGTTCTCGCACGAACGCAGCGCATCGCAGGCAAGCGCCAGCGCCAACCCCGCGCCGCCGCCCTCGCACCCGCTGGCGAAGATCTCGCTGTGCGCAGGTGCGGCAAGCCCGGGCCGCCAGCGCGTGCTGCGCGCGGCGGCGAGCGCATCGACATCGCACAGATCGGAAAGCGTCTTGGGCATGGAGGAACGACTCATATGTTCCCATTATGTTCCACTCCGTGCCGCTTGGCAACCGCTGGGTGCCGCGAGGAACGAAAGCTCCCGCCACTCCGTTGCCACCACGAAAGGAGCTATCCCATGAAATACCGCCAAGGCGACCCCGACAAGCTGAAGACCAAGTTCTGGACGGCACTCGCGGATTCGCCGTTCCTCTTCCTCCAGCTCGACAGCGACACGACCAGCGCGGTGCCGATGAGCGCGCAGCTCGACAAGGATGCGAACAGCGCAATCTGGTTCTTCACCCACAAACACGGGAAGTTCGCCGCGCTCGGCCCCGCCACCGCGACGTTCGAGGGCAAGAGCCACGACATCTACGCGCGCTTCCACGGCACGCTGACGGTCGAGACCAGCCGCGAACGCTTCGACCAGTTCTGGAGCAACTTCGCCGAAGCCTGGTTCGACGGCGGCAAGGACGACCCCGACATCCTGTTCCTGCGCATGGACCTGGGCGAAGCGGAGATCTGGAACGGCGACATGGGTCTGCTCGACACCGCCAAGATGGCGCTCGGCATGGACGTCCGCGAGGACGCGAGCGAGCAGCACGCCGAAACCACGCTCTAGGGCATTACGCCGCCTAACAGAAAAGGGCCGCCTCGCCGGGCGGCCCTTCCCATTTCACGCAGGAAATGCGTGGTCAGTCCGCGCGTCCATCCGGATGGATCGGGACCATCGTCTCCTCCCCGGCGACCTCGTCCACCACTTCCACGATACCGCGGCCCAGATGGCTGCGGCTGCGGCTGTAGAGGAAGTAGATCGCCACGCCGATCACGCCCCACCCCGGCAGCACCAGGATCGCCTCGATCGGCAGGTTGACGTAAAGGAACACGCATCCCGCGAGCGCCAGCGGCGCGACGATCCACACGCCCGCCATGCGGAAAGGCCTCGGCCGATGGGGATCCTTCACACGCAGGACCATCACCGTCACGGCCACCATGAAGAAAGCGTAGAGCGTACCCGCGTTGGCGTAGTCCGCCAGCAGGCCGACGGGGAAGAACGCGGCACCCACCGCCACCACGAGGCCGGTGAGGAACGTCACGATATGCGGCGTCTTCCACTTCGGGTGCACCGTGCTGAGCCGTTCGGGTAGCAGGCCGTCGCGGCTCATGACGAAGAAGATGCGCGTCTGCGCGAAGATCAGCACGAGAATGACCGAGGGCAGCGCGAGGAACGCCGCGACGCCCAGCATATTGCCCACGCCCGACCAGCCGATCTGACGCAGCACGTGCGCCAGCGCCTCGTCGGAGCAGACGAGCGACGCAGCATATTGCGGCAGCGCGCACTGACGCGCGAGCTCTTCCGACCCAGCAGGGAACGGAATGCCGTTCGGGCCCATGATCGGCTGCCCGCCGATCGTGCCGATCGCACCGGCTGCGACGAGGATGTAGAACACCGTGCAGAACAGCAGCGACCCGATCAGACCGAAGGGCACGTTGCGCTGAGGATCCTTGGTTTCCTCCGCGGCGGTCGAAACCGCGTCGAAGCCGACGTAGGCGAAGAAGATCGTCGCCGCCGCGCCGACAGCACCGAGCCCGGTGCCGATGCCTCCGAACACACCTGCGGGCAGGAACGGATTGAACTTGTCGGTGTCGAATTCCGGACTCGTGAACGTCAGCGCAACGAACACCGTGAGCGCCGTGACCTTGATCGCCACGAGAACGGCGTTGACCTTGGCGCTTTCGCTCGTCCCGATCATCAGCAGGCAGGTAATGAGCATGGCGATGAGCAGCGCCGGCAGATTGATGAACCCGCCCGGCGCACCGCCCAGCGCCAGCGGCCCCGCGCTGAGCCACGCCGGCAAATGTATGCCGAGAAATTCGTTCAGTATCGTCCCGCTGAAATAGCCGGACCAGCCGACCGAAACGGCGCTGGCCGCCACGGCGTATTCGAGAATCAGCGCCCAGCCGACCGTCCAGGCGAGAAACTCGCCGACCGAGGCATAGCTGTAGGTGTAGGCCGATCCCGCCACGGGGATCATCGCGGCGACTTCCGCGTAGCACAGCGCGGCGACGATGCAGACTGCGCCGGCAATGGCGAAGGCGAGCATCAGACCCGGTCCGGCCTTCTGCGCGCCGGCGGCGGTCAGCACGAAAATGCCGGTGCCGATGACGCAGCCGATGCCGAACAGCATCAGTTGGAAACCGCTCAACGAACGGTGCAGCGATTTCTTTTGCGCCGTCTCGATGATGGCATCCAGCGGCTTGACGCGATCGAAAAACATCAGGGACTCCCCGCGGCCCGAGCGAGAGTCCCTCGCCCCTCCCAGCCGGCGCGCCGTTTTATGCGATCGCGTTGCGCTGGCAAGCGGGATTCATCAAGCTGTCAACAAACTTGGAAACAGGCCGAACAGCAGAATCAGAGCCACCGCCACCGGACAGAGCCAGGCGACGAGGAACCGCCACAGCGCGAACATGCCGCCGGAAAGCCCGCTCTGGCTCTCCACCAGGCGCCGGTCGGCCCTCCAGCCGACGAAGAGCGCCAGCAAGAGCCCGGCGAGCGGCAGCATGATCTTGCCGGTAAATCCGTCGAGCGTGTCGAGAATGTCGGTCTCCGCGAAGATGCTCCAGAAGCCGAGCGGCCTGACGTCCGCCCACACGTTGTACCCCAGCGCGCAGGCGATACCGATCAGGAAGGATACGAAGCCGAGCAGCGATGCCGCCTTCGGCCGGCTCAGCCCGAAGCGGTCCATCGCCCAGGCGGTCGGCCCTTCGAGCAGGGAAATGGAACTCGTCAGCGCGGCGAAGAAGATCAGGACGAAGAACAGCAACCCGATCAGCGATCCTCCCGGCATCGTCTGGAAGGCAACGGGCAGCGACTGGAAGATCAGCGCCGGACCGGCGGACGGATCGAGCCCGACCGCGAAAACGATGGGGAAAATCATCAGCCCCGCAACCAGGGCCACCGCCGTATCGGTGAGGCTGATGGTCGCCGCCGTGGGGCCGAGGTTGACGTCCTTCCCCACATAGGCGCCGTAGGTGATCAGGCCGCCCGCACCGAGACTGAGCGAGAAGAACGCCTGGCCCAGCGCCTCGTTCATCACCGGCGCCGTGAGCTTTGAAAAGTCGGGGGTGAACAGGAAGCTCAGCGCCTCGCCGAAGTCGCCCGTGAACGCCCCGTAAATCGTGATGCAGACGAGAAGGACGAAGAAGGCCGGCATCAGCCAGAGCGCCGCCTTCTCGATCCCGTCGTGCACGCCGTTGGCGACGATCCAGATCGTCACCGCCATGAACAACGCGTGGACCAGGATCAGGCGGCCGGGGCTCGCGAAGAGATCCCCCATCATGCCGCTGACCGCGTCCTGCCCCAGATCGGGGAAGGCGCCCCGCAAGGGCTCCCCTGCGAGCGCATTAGACAGGAAATCGCCGCCCGAGAGCCAGACGTAGTAGATCACCCAGCCGGCAACGACCGAATAGAACGAGAGGATCAGGAAACCGGCGAGGATCTCGATTCCGCCGAACACCCGCCACCGGCGGGAAACGCCCGACTGTTCGGCCACGCGCGAGACCGACTGGACCGCATCCGACTTGCCCGATCGCCCGACGACGAATTCCGACAGCATCAGCGGCATCCCGATCAGGAGCACGCAGCCCAGGTAGAACAGCACGAAGGCCCCGCCGCCGTTCTCGCCGGCAAGGGTCGGGAAACGCCAGATGTTGCCGAGGCCCACCGCCGCGCCCACCGCCGCGAGGATGAAGGCCGTTCGCGAGGACCAGCCTTGCTCTCCCACTTGCACGTTCGGCGTTGCGACCATCGATCGTTCCCTTTCCCGTTCCTCAGGTCCCCTGTTGCAAGTTTAGCGCGCAAGGCCAAGGGTACGGTTGGCGGTTGCCCACCGGCGAGCTAGAAGGCCGGCATGTCCACGACCTTCCAGCTCGACACTGCGACCAGCCGCGCAACCCCCACTCCCCAACCGATGCGGCGCCTGACGGTGCCCAAAATCCGGCAGCGCAAGAAGGACGGCGTTACCGAAGAGCCGCTGGTGATGCTGACGGCCTACACCGCGCGTCAGGCGCAGTTGCTCGACGCGCACTGCGACCTGCTGCTGGTCGGCGATTCGCTCGGCCAGGTGATCTACGGCCTGCCCTCCACCGTTCCCGTCACGCTCGACATGATGGCCAACCATGCGGCTGCCGTGGTGCGCGGCAGCTACCATTCGGTGGTGATCGTCGACATGCCCTTCGGCAGCTACGAGGCTTCGCCGCAGCACGCGTTCGAGAGCGCTTCGCGCTTGCTCAAGGAAAGCGGCGCGGCGGGCGTGAAGCTCGAAGGCGGGGCGGCCATGGCCGAAACGGTCGCCTTCCTCAGCCAGCGCGGCATTCCGGTGATGGGTCACGTCGGATTGACGCCGCAGGCGGTCAACGTGCTCGGCGGCTACGGCGCACGCGGACGCAGCGATGCCGAGGCGGAGAAGATCGTCGGCGATGCGAAGGCGCTCGACGAGGCCGGCGCCTTCGCGGTCGTCGTCGAGGGAGTGGTCGAACCGATCGCGATCGAGGTGACCGAGAGCATCTCCTGCCCGACGATCGGGATCGGCGCTTCGGCCCGCTGCGACGGGCAAGTGCTGGTGGCCGAGGACATGCTCGGCATGTTCGAACGGGTGCCGCGCTTCGTAAAGCGCTACGAGGAAATCGCCGAGATCATCGCGAAGGCGGCGGAGACGTACGCCGCCGAAGTGCGCAGCCGCGCGTTCCCGGGCGAGGAGCAGACCTACCAGCCCAAATAGGCCGGCAAACGGCGGTGCGGGGAACTTGCGATTCCACCGCGGATTTTCTAGCGCGCGCTCGCTTCACGGGCGCAGATATTTCGACGGGATCGCCGCATGGCCACGCTGATTCGCTTCTACAGATTCTCCTTCATTTTCACGCTGATCTGTCTGGCGCTCGGCGCCTGGTACGGCTGGTCGAGCACGGGCGATCTGGGGGCGACCGCGTCGCTGCTGTGGATCATCGTCGTGCTCTCCGTGCTGGAGGTCTCGCTCAGCTTCGACAACGCGGTGGTCAACGCCTCGGTGCTCAAGGAGATGGACGAGATCTGGCAGCGACGCTTCCTGACCTGGGGCATCGCCTTCGCCGTGTTCGGCATGCGTGTCATCTTTCCGCTGGCGATCGTGGCGATCGCCGCCGGCCTCGGGCCGATCGAGACGCTCAATCTCTCGCTGAACGATCCGCAGCGGTACGAGGAGATCGTCAGTTCCGCCCATGTCGGAATCGCCGGGTTCGGCGGTGCGTTCCTTGCCATGGTCGGACTCAAGTTCTTTTTCGATCTCGACAAGGACGTGCACTGGATCCGCATCGTCGAGGTCCAGCTTGCCCGCTTCGCCGCCCTGCCCGCGGCGGAGATCGCGCTGCTCCTGCTGGTCATGTGGGGCATTTCGACGATGCTCGATCCCGCCGATGCGCTGACGTTCCTCATCGCCGGCATCCTCGGCCTCGTCACCTTCATCGCGGTCGAGGGGGTCAACACGATCCTCGAGATGAAGGCCGAAGCGGCCCGGCTGCAGGGCGCGGTGGTGCGCAGCGGCCTGGGCGGGTTCCTCTATCTCAACGTGCTCGACGCTTCGTTCAGCTTCGACGGCGTGATCGGCGCCTTCGCGCTGTCGAACAACATGATCGTGATCGCGCTGGGCCTCTCGATCGGCGCGATGTTCGTGCGTTCGATGACGATCCACCTCGTCAAACAGGGCACGCTGGCGCAGTATCGCTTCCTCGAGAACGGCGCGTTCTGGGCGATCATCGCGCTCGGGCTGATCATGCTGTTCTCCGCGGTCGTCCACATCCCGGAGACGATCACCGGCCTGATCGGTGCGATCCTGATCGGTCTGTCGCTGTGGTGGTCGGTGCGCCACAACCGGCTGGAGGGGGTCAAGGGCGAGAGCGGGACAGTCGAGTAGCCAGCGGGGCCGAGACCACCAGTTGCAGCAGGTGGTAGGCGAGCAGGGGCGCCATCACGAGGCCCGCGCTCGCCGGGGGAAACAGGATCAGCGCGATCGGCGCGCCGCTCACCACGCTCTTGTGCGCTCCGGCGAACATGAACGAGATGCGCGTCGGCCGATCGAGCCGGAACAGGCCCGAGAAGAGCCAGCTCCCGCCGAAGCCGATCGTCAGGAACGCAAGCAGCAGGCCGAGCAGGAGCGCCCACTGCTCCGTCTCCAGCGCGCTCCAGATGCCCTGCTCGACCGCGCCCGAGAAGGCTACGTAGACCGCGATCGCGATCGCCAGCCGGTCCGTGGTCGACACCAGCGCCGGATGCGCCCGCACCCATGACCGCCCGACGCTCTGCAGCGCCTGCCCCAGCACGAACGGCACGACCAGCAGCGCGAGGATCTTGCCCAGCCCGCCGATGCCGATGTCGGCCGCTGCGAAGCCGCCCATCGCGGCGAACAGCGGCGCGGTGACGAACACGCCCGCGATATTGAGCAGCGCCGCCGCCACCACCGAGCGCGCGACGTCGCCGCCGGCGAGCGAGCTGTAGGCCGTCGCCGACTGGACGGTCGAGGCAAGGGTGCCGAGGAACAGCAAGCCGATCGCAAGCTCCCGCGGCAGATGGCCTGCGCCGATGTGCGACAGCCCCAGCCCCGCCAGCGCCATCGCCCCGAAGCACCACATCAGCAGCGGCACCAGAAACCGCGCATGCCGCAACCCCAGCAGCACCTCATCCCGCGGCAATCTCAGTCCATTAAGCGCGAACAGCGCAAAGATAGCAAAGTTCGACACCACCTGCGCCACCTCCCGCCCTTCCCCCACGGCCGGAAAGATCGTTGCCAGTGCAATGGTCAGAACGAGCAAGCGAACCATCGGGTCGATGCGAGAGATGATCGGGATGGTCACCGCGCGGCCATGCCCAACGGCCGTTCGCCTGTCGAGTGGGCTAGCGCTCCGCGAGCGCTCGCGCCGCTTCGACGCTGCCGGAGGCGGTGAACGCACGCGCCAGAGCGCGCCTCGCCAGTGGATCGCTGCGCTGAAGGCGATAAGCACGCTCGGCCGCTCCGCGTGCTCCGGCGACATCGCCCTGCAGCAAGTCGGCTTCGGCTTTCAGCGCCCAAAGCCGCGGGTCGTGCGCGCCACCCGAAGCCAGCGCGTGGTCTAGCAGTGCTGTACCCTGTTCCCGCCGGCCCGTATCGAAGGCGAGCAGCGCAAGCATGGCCGCCGCCTCCCGGTTGCGCGGCGCCGCGCGCACCTGATCGGTGAGCAACGCATAGGCGGCGGAGCGGTCGTTCTGCGCAGCGTATGTCGCGAGCATGCGGCGCGTCAGCGGCCACGACCTCCGGATGCCGGCGGCCGCGCGATACGCCTCGAGCGCTTCGTCAGATCGTCCCGCTACCAGCAAGGCGTCCCCGGCCAGCCCGAGCGCATCGGCGGAACCGGGAAACCGTCCGCGAAATGCCTCCGCCGCCGCGATCGCCTCCTTCAGCCGCTCAGCGGCGATCAGTCCGCGCACGAGCGTAACCGCGTCAGTCCCCGTTGCTCCACCTCTCGCCTGCGCGATCTCCACCGGTACGGCCGTTGCGAAAGGCGCCAGCCCGGGCCCGCCCGCTCGGCTCGCCTTTTCCAGCAGCGGCGCAGCCTTGCCCCGCTCCCCCAGCGCTTCGTACGCACGCCCGACAGTTGCGGCGAGATAGGGATCGGCATCGGGACGCAGCGCAGCATCGCCGAAGCGATAGACCAGTTCCCGGTCATTTCCCGAGAGATGCAGCGCGTGGGCGAGCAACTGACGCACGCGGCGGTTGTCGGGCTGGCTCAGGAGCAGGCGGTCGAAGATCTGCGCCGCGCTTGCAGGATTGCCGCTCCGGAGATCGATCACGCCCGAGAGCAGCGCCGTGGCCGGACTCAGGCGATCGAGATCTCCCCGGCGCGAAAACAATCCCCGTGCGAGGTCGAAATCGCCCGCGCGTGCAGCCAGGATAGCCTGGAGGAAGTAGAGGCGCGGATCGCCGGGAGCGACTTCCGCCATCCGCCGCACAGCCGTGAGCATCTCGGCCGCCCGTCCGCTCTCTCCAAGCGTGGCGGCATAGTCCGCCAGGATATCGGCGTCCTCCGGCGCGGCCTCCAGCGCCGCTTCGAACCAGGGCAACGCGGCCGCCATACCGCGAACGTCGCGATCCAGTTGTCCCCTGAACCACAATGCTTTCGGATTGTGCGGATCGAGAGCGACCGCACGTTCCGACGCTTCGAGAGCGAGAGTGTGCTCGCCGCCGAGATAGCGCAGCCGGCCGATATCGACCCACAACTCGGGGTCGTCCGGATCGATTTGCAGGGCCCGGTCGAAAGCGGCACCGGCGGCGGGAAGGTTGCCTCCGCGCATTTCCAGCACGCCGAGCATGTGGAAGCCATGCGCTCTCGTGGCAGGCGAGAAGTCGCCGGACCCGAGCCAGTCGCGCGCCTCGATAACCTTGCCCTGCGCGAGCTCCGCCTGTCCGAGATAGGCCGCGACGTCGGCCCGCGGAGTGCCTTGTTCCAGCATCCGCCGCAGCACGATCTCCGCGTTCAGCCCGTCACCGCGTGCCAGTGCAGCGCGCGCCGCATCGAGCGGGGCGAGCTGGGGCTCTCCCTGACCGCATGCAACCAGGGTCAGCAGGGCGAAGCCCGCCAACGCCCGGAGCAAGACCGGTTTACGCCTGCAAGTCATACTGCTTGAGCAGGTCGTAGAGCGTCGGCCGGCTGATCCCGAGCAACTTGGCAGTATGCGAGATATTGCCTTCGCTTCGCGCCAGTGCGTGGCGGATCATCTTCCGGTCCGACCGTTCCCGTGCGCTCTTCAGGTTGAGCGGGAAATCATCTTCGTCGCCCGCGCCGAGGTCGAGATCCGCCGCGGTGATCAGCTTCCCGTCGGCCATGATCACCGCGCGCTTCACGCGGTTCTCCAGCTCGCGCACGTTGCCCGGCCAGCTCCAGCCGTCGATGGCCGCGAGCGCATCGGGTGCGAAGCCGCCCACGGCAGGGTTCATCTCGGCCGTAAAGCGCTTGAGAAATACCCGTGCCAGCAAAACCGCGTCGCCCGCGCGCTCCGACAGCGGTGGGATCTTCACCACGATCTCCGCCAGCCGATAGAACAGGTCTTCGCGAAATCGGCCCTCAGCGATCATCGCCTCGAGATCCTGGTGCGTCGCGCATACGATCCGCGTGTCGACATCGATCGCCTTGCGCCCGCCGATCCGCTCGATCTGCCGCTCCTGCAGGAAGCGCAGCAGCTTGACTTGCAGGGGGAGCGGAATGTCGCCGACTTCGTCGAGGAACAGCGTTCCGCCGTGCGCCTGCTCGATCTTGCCTTCGGTGGTCTTCACCGCGCCGGTGAAAGCCCCCTTCTCGTGCCCGAACAATTCGGCCTCGAGCAGCGTTTCGGGGATTGCCGCACAATTGATCGCGACGAACCGACCGCCGGCCCGATCGCTCGCTTGGTGCAAGCCCCTCGCGAGCAATTCCTTACCCGTCCCGCTCGCGCCGAGCAGCATGATCGAGACGCCCGTGTTCGCCACCCGCTCCATCGTGCGCGCGACTTTCATCATCTCGGGCGCCGCGGTGATCAGACCGCCGAGCACGGTCCTGTCCTCCGCCGCCTGGAGGACCAGACTGCGGTTCTCTTGCTCGATCTGCCGCAGGTTGCAGGCGCGCCGGACGATCAGCCCGAGCGCCTCGATATCGACCGGCTTCTGGTAGAAGTCGTAGGCGCCGCGCGCGATCGCTGCGAGGGCACTTTCCCGGGCGCCATGGCCGGACGCTACGATCACCTTGGTGTCGGGCTTCAGCGCCATGATCGCATCGAGCACGGCAAAGCCCTCGCTCACCCCGTCAGGATCGGGCGGCAGGCCGAGATCGAGGGTCACCACCGCCGGCTCTTCGGCGCGCAGTGCGGCGAGCGCCGTTTCACGGTCGGTGGCGCAGACGACCTCGAAATCCTCGTAGGCCCACTTGAGCTGCGCCTGGAGGCCTTCGTCGTCCTCGACGATCAGGAGGCGGGGTTTTTCCCGAGCCATCATGCCGCCTCCACGGTGCGAATGAGCTCGGCTGCAGCGAACAGCGGCAGGCTGATGGAGAAGCGAGTACCGATCCCTTCCCGCGAATCGACGTCGAGCCGTCCGCCCATCGCGCGCACCAGTTCGCGTGCCTCGAACGCCCCGATACCGAATCCCGACGGCTTGGACGAAACGAAGGGACGGAACAGCCCGTCTCGAATGAAATCGGCCGACATCCCTTCACCGGAATCGATCACGTCGATCCGCCCGCGCACACCGTCGCTCGTGACGTCGAGATAGACCGGACCGTGTCCCTCGCTCGCCTCGATCGCATTCTGCACGAGATGAACCAGCGCCTGCTCGAGCGCTTCCGCGTCGGCGAGCACCGCAACATCCCCCGAATCGATGACGATCAGCGAAGCGTCGTCGGCAAGCCGGGCCTTGGCTCGCGCGGCCAGTTCGCGCAGCCCCACCCGCTCGCGCGCCGCACCGCCCCCTGCGCCATAGCGGCCGAGGCGGGCGAGCAGCGCGTTGAGTTTGTCCGCACTGTTCCGCAAGGTCACGAGCATGTCGGCACGAAAGGCCGGGTTATCCGCATGGCGCTCTGCATTTCGGGCGAGCAGCGAGAGCTGGCTGGCAAGGTTCTTCACGTCGTGCATCACGAAGGCGATGCGGCGGCTGAACTCGTCGAACTGGCGCGCCTCCATCAGCGCTTCCTGCCCGGCGCGCTCGGCGAGATAGCTCGCGAGCTGCCGGCCGACGATGCCGAGCAGGTCGATGTCCTCCCGGTCGAGCCGCCGGGGCGTGGCCGGACGCGCCAGAACGATGACGCCATGCAGACGGCCGAGATGAAGCAGTGGCACGAGCGCCCAGGCGTCGTGGGTCGCGGCGGCAAGCCAGTCGGGCAGCGCTCCGCTCCACCCCGTCTCGAACCCGCCGTTCACCTCGCCAATATCGACGATGTCTCCGGTCCGCTCGATCTTTGCCGCAAACTCGATCGGGAAGGCGACGACCGGCACCTCGATCGCGGACCAGCGCCAGCGCGCAGCCAGAACAAGACTGCCGTCTTGTTCGGGCATGAACAGCACCCCCCCGGCGCTGTCGGTCATCTCCGCAATGGCGCGGATCGCGCGCTCCGGCAGCGCTTCACCCGCCGATCCACCCTGGCCCATGGTGCGCGTAAAACGCAGCCATTCGGCGCGGTAATCGTAGCGTTGCCTGAAAAGATTCCGGATGCGCTCGATCACCGCGCGCCCTCCGGCCAGAGCACCACCCGCAAGGTCTGGAGGAGGATCAGCAGGTCGAGGAAGGGCGTGTAGTTCTTCGCATAATAGAGGTCGTATTCGAGCTTGTGCCGCGCATCCTCCGTCGAAGCGCCATAGGGATAGTTGATCTGCGCCCAGCCCGTGATCCCCGGCTTCACCATATGGCGCTCGGCGTAATATGGCAGCTCCTGCTCAAGATCGGCGACGAAACGGGGCACTTCCGGCCGCGGGCCGACGAAGCTCATCTCCCCCTTCAGCACCGTCCAGACCTGTGGCAGCTCGTCGATCCGCACCTTGCGGATGAACTTGCCGATCCGCGTCACCCGCGGATCGTTGCGCTCCGCCCATTTCGCACCGTCCTTCTCGGCGTCGGCCGTCATCGAGCGGAGCTTGATGAGGTTGAACGTCTGCCCGTAGAGCCCGACCCGCGTCTGGCGGAAGAAGGCGGGTCCTCTGCTGTCGAGCTTCACCAGCAAGGCGAAAAGCGCGATCACCGGCAGCGTGAGCAGCAGCAGCAGACCGCTCGCGGCAATGTCGAACAGGCGCTTGGCCGCGCTCGATACCATTCGGCCGGAGGAGAATCCGTCGGAGAAGATCAGCCAGCTCGGGTTGAGCGAATCGAGATCGACCCGGCCGGTCTCGCGTTCGATGAAGCTGCTGAAGTCGTTGACGTGCACGCCCATCGTCTTGACCCGCAGGAGGTCCTTGAGCGGCAACGCATTGCGCCGTTCCTCCAGCGCGAGGACGACTTCGCTCACGCCCAGGTTCTCCACGAAACGGCCCAGGTCGCGAATAGCCGAGCGTGCGATCGCCTCCTCCACCATCGGCTCGCCATCGGTCATCGCGATATAGGACACGATCGCGAAACCGCTCTCCGGGCGCTCCGCCAGTTTGCGGAGGCGTTGTGCGCGCCGACCCGCTCCAAGCACCATCACGCGCCGGCGAAAGATAGATGTGCCGATGAAAGAACCGATCAGAAGCCGCGCGAACACCAGCAGCGCCGCCGAAATGACCATCGCGAACAGGAGCGTGGAGCGCCAGAAGGTCAGCCCCGGAAGGAAGAAGTCGATGAACGACAGCGCGATGATCGCAAGGCTGATCGCGACCAGCAGCCGCGCACAGGCATAGCGCATCGAACGCAGGGCTTCGCTGCCGTAGACCCCGACCGCGATCATTGCGGTCCACACGGTCAACGCAAAGCCGGCGAGCGGCGCGACCCGCTCGGATAGCGGTCCGGTGTCGATCCCAGCCTGCGTCGCGCGCGCCAGCCAAGCCAGTTCGCCCGCCGCGATGAGCAGTAGCAGGTCGACTAGCCCCAGCAGCACCACCGCATGGGGAATATAGTGCTTGAACAGGCGGATCATCTCTGTCCCGGTCCGGAAAATCCTTGCGAAGGACAGCCGGACTACGATGCAGAAATGAAATGTCGGTAAATTTTACACCGCTCCCCGTCCACCGAAGAGGCGGACGGGCACGGTATCAGCGGGAATCAGTTCCCGTCGGTAACTTCGTCGGCCGCACGATCGACCGCATCGCCCGCCTGCTGGGCAGCGTCGCCCACTTCGCCGGCAGCTTCTGCAACAGCATTGTCCTTGGCGATTTCGGCGCCGCCGGTCTGGCTGAACAGATAGATGCCGACGATAAGCGCCACGATCAGCACGAGCGCGATGATCCATCCGCTCGAACCGCGGCGGGGCTCGTCGGTGACGACCGTGGTGTGCGTGTGGGTATCACCTCGCGGTGTTTCGACTTCGGTGGTGCGCTCTTCTACCATGTCTCTACTCCCTTACCGGTCTGGAAACTCCCGATCGCCAGCGGCGGTTCCCTCGTCAGCCCTCCGCGCCGAAGCGAAACGGCGTAATGCCGCGCTGGTGGTTCTCGAACGCGAGCCGAGCATTGCGCGGCGGCAGCGAGCGTTGGCGGCAGCCGGGGATGTGGCAGGCACGGCATCCGGGGCCGATCTGCTGTGCCTGCTCACGCCGGAGCGAATGTCCCCGCGCGGCCGCCAGATCCGCAGCGAAACGCGCTTCCACTCCGACGACCACGGCGAACTGCGCCTCCCCTTCGGCAGCAACGCCCTCGGTCAGCCGGGAGACCGTCAGCCAGTGATCGGGGGCTCCTTCCGCCACGTCCGGCGCGATCTCCTGCACGCACCATTCGCCGGCGCGCTCGAAGGTCCGGTGAACGTGCCATAGCGGGCAGCTTGCCTCGGATTCGAGGAAAGTCGCCCCGCTCGCTCCGGCGAACCGCTTGGAGAACTGCCCCGCGCGGTCGAGGCGGGCCATGAAGAAGGGAAGCCCGCGCTGGCCCACCCGCTGAAGGGTCGTCAGCCGATGGGCAAGCTGCTCGAAACTGACGCCGAAGCGCCGCATGAGAACCGGAAAATCGTACCCCGTTGCATCGCAGGCCCGCAGGAACCGGCCATAGGGCATGATCAGGGCCGCAGCGAAGTAGCCTTGCAGGTGCCGCTCGAACAGCTTGCGCGCGTC
This sequence comes from Pelagerythrobacter aerophilus, assembly GCF_003581645.1. Lineage (GTDB taxonomy): Bacteria > Pseudomonadota > Alphaproteobacteria > Sphingomonadales > Sphingomonadaceae > Pelagerythrobacter > Pelagerythrobacter aerophilus. Next base: position 422,621 of record NZ_QXFK01000014.1, read on the forward strand.
GTCGCTCTGGAACTGGCCGCCCGCCGCGAGCGTGCGGATCGCTTCGCGTTGCTCCAGTTGCGCAAGCTGTGCCGCGATCTGGAAGTTGCGCGACGCGGGCGAGAGCATTTCCGAAAGCTGCAACTGCCGCGCATGCAAATCGAGCCGCCGGATCGCTTCCGGCATGACTTCACGCGGCAGGATGCGCAGCGCGATCTGGTGCCGCTCCCGCAGACGCTCGACCAGTGCGGTGCCGATATCGGCGCGCGACAAGCGCAGTTCGTCGGCAAGCTCCTCTGCCGCGGCGTCGAGATCGGCGAAGTGATTGCGCCACCGCTCGATCTCGCGCCGGGACCCGGCGAGCGGATCCTCGCCCTCGGGGTCCCCTTCGCCCGCCGTATCGTAGAGCTGCGCAAAAGCGGTCGCGAAGTGAGGCGCCATGGCCAGCACTTCGCCGATCTCGTCGCGATCGATGGTGAGCCCGGCGAAACGCTGGTCGGCAAGCCGCCGCGCGAGTCCGTCGATCCCGCCGACACTCTCGGACTCGCGCAGGCTGCGGGGATCGAAATCGAACCGCTCGACCACCTGCACCATGACCCGGGCCGTCAACGGGCGCTGGTTGCGCTCTATCAAGTTGAGATAACTCGGCGAGATCGCCAGTTGCGCGGCCATTGCAGACTGGGTCAGCCCCTCGCGTTTGCGCAAGCGTCGCAAGGCCGGACCAGCGAAGATAGCATCATCCGCCATGTAAATTCCTTTACAAATTTACAGCACATGATGATCTACTCTGCGCAATCGGACAAGAAACTTTGTAATTTTATCTGTCCAGGCGCGATCCAACCCGCGATCAATGTCTCCGAAGCCGGAAGCGGCAGATCGATTCAGGAGACGACCGACGTGACCTACCAGGGCAAGATCGACGAGTTCAGGACCACCATCGCCGCGCAGGGCGCGCCGTGGAATGCGATCGATGCCGAAGCTGTCGCACGCATGCGGATCCAGAACCGCTTTTCCACCGGGCTCGATATCGCGCGCTACACCGCGAAGATCATGCGCGAGGATATGGCGGCTTACGACGCCGACCCCGCCGCCTACACCCAGTCGCTCGGCTGCTGGCACGGGTTCATCGGACAGCAGAAGCTGATCAGCATCAAGAAGCATTTCGGCACGACCAAGGGCCGATATCTCTACCTGTCCGGGTGGATGATCGCCGCGCTGCGAAGCGAATTCGGCCCCCTGCCCGACCAGTCGATGCACGAGAAGACCTCGGTGCCCGCGCTGATCGAGGAACTCTACACTTTCCTGCGACAGGCCGACGCGCGCGAGCTCGGCATGCTGTTCCGCGATCTCGACGCCGCCCGGGAGCGTGGCGACGAAGTCGAGACCAAGCGGCTGGAGCATGCGATCGAGAACCACGAGACGCACGTCGTGCCGATCATCGCGGATATCGATGCGGGCTTCGGCAATGCCGAGGCGACCTATCTCCTCGCCAAGAAGATGATCGAGGCCGGCGCCTGCGCGCTGCAGATCGAGAACCAGGTCAGCGACGAGAAGCAGTGCGGGCACCAGGACGGCAAGGTCACCGTGCCGCACGAGGACTTCCTGCAGAAGATCCGCGCGATCCGCTACGCCTTCCTCGAGCTCGGCGTGGAGGACGGGATCATCGTCGCCCGCACCGACAGCCTCGGCGCCGGGCTGACCAAGCAGATCGCTTACAGCACCGAGCCGGGCGATCTCGGCGATCAGTACAACGGCTTCCTCGACTGCGAGGATGTCGATCCCTCGCAGATCGGCAACGGTGAGGTGCTGATCACCCGGAATGGAAAGCTGCTGCGGCCCAAGCGTCTGCCGAGCAACCTCTACCAGTTCCGCCCCGGCACGGGCGAGGACCGCTGCGTGCTCGACTGCGTGACCGCGCTCCAGAACGGTGCGGACCTGCTGTGGATCGAGACCGAGAAGCCGCACATCGGCCAGATCGGCGGGATGGTCAGCCGCATCCGCGAAGTGATCCCGGACGCGAAGCTGGTCTACAACAACTCGCCCAGCTTCAACTGGACGCTCAATTTCCGCCAGCAGGTCTACGATGCCTGGGAAGCGGAAGGACGCGACCTGGCCGCCTACGACCGGGCGAAGCTGATGAGCGTCGACTACGACGGCACCGATCTCGCCGCCGAGGCCGACGAGCGCATCCGTACCTTCCAGGCCGACGCTGCGCGCGAGGCGGGGATCTTCCACCACCTCATCACGCTGCCGACCTACCACACCGCGGCGCTCAGCACCGACAATCTCGCCAAGCGCTACTTCGGCGAGGAAGGGATGCTCGGCTACGTCAAGCAGGTGCAGCGCGAGGAGATCCGCCAGGGCATCGCCTGCGTGAAGCACCAGAACATGGCCGGCTCCGACATCGGTGACGACCACAAGGAATACTTCGCCGGAGAGGCCGCGCTGAAAGCCGGCGGCACGGCGAACACGATGAACCAGTTCGCGGCGGCCTGAGCCCCCCGAGCCGCCGCGGACACCGCCCGAAGGAGAAGGCATCATGAGCAACGAAACGCTGCCACGAGAACCGTCCCGCGCCCGCGCGCTGTTCTCGACCGCGGACTTCAAGCTGCTGCGCGCCGCGCTGGCCAGCCATGCTCGCACGACCGAAGACCGCGACGAGCTCGCCCGGATCAACGCCCTGCATCACCGGCTCGGAACATATAACTGAGCAGACGAACGATCTCCTGGGGAGGAGAGTACGGCCGTCGGGGTTCCTCGGACCTCGGCGGCCGTCATGGTTTCAAGCGGCTCGTTGCCGGATCTTAACCATTTTCTGACAGCCCTCGAGGCCGATGGCACGGCGTGTGAACCCGGCGGTGTTGAACGCCAAGATGTACCGGCACTTCGCCGTCGTCACCGTGTGCCTGACGAGTGCGCTCGCGATCCTCGCGGACGGCGAAAATCGCGAGGCGGTGGCGGACGAACTGGCCCGGCGCGACCGGCAGGCGGAGCTGAAGCGCGCGGAGGCGGAGAAGTTCGGCACGCCCGAATTGATCACCAGCTCCGCCCTGCGCGGCGGCCACGCGGCGTCCTTCGACTACGGCGGCACCGCGAGCACGTTCGGCGCGCCGATGGATACCGCCGGCGCCAGCACCCAGGGCGAAAGCGGCTATCTCCCGCACAACAGCACCACTCGGGTCGGCACCGGCATCGACTATGCAGCGCTCGGCGTCACCAAGGAGGAGTTCGAGCGGCTCGATCCCTCGGAACAGGAAGCGCTGCTGCGCGAGTTCCGCCAGCTCCGCTCCCGCCAGGCGCGCTCGCTGCTCGAAGGCTCGCTCGCGCGCGGCGGCGGGAGCTCGCTCGACTACTGACCGGCAGCGGGCAGCAGGTCGAGCGTCGCCGCGGTCAGCGCTTCGGCGGCGGTCGCGATCACCTTCTCCGCGTCGGGCGCCCAGAACGGGCTGTGCAGCGAGGGCAGCGTGCCCTCCCCGTTCTTCGCGGCATCGAACTGCGCCTGCGGCACGCCGCCGACCCAGAAGATCAGCGACTTGAGCCCATCGGGATCGGCGCGCAGGTACTGGCTGAAGTCCTCCCCGCCCATGACCGAAGGCACCTCGACCACGCGATCCTCGCCGAAGCGGGTACGGAAGCCGGCCATGACTTCCTCGGTGAAGTCCGGCGAGTTGAAGGTCGAGGGCGTATAGGGATCGGCGACCGTGACCGTCGGCATCTTGTCCTCCGGCATGCCCGCCGCGATCGCCTCGCCCCGCGCGATGCGGGCAATGCCGTCGAGCAGCATCTTGCGCGTCTCGTCGCTGTAGGAGCGGACGGTCAGCTGCAGCTTCGCTTCGTCGGAGATGATGTTGTGCTTGGCCCCCGCATGGAAGCTGCCGACTGTCACCACGGTCGGGTCGAGCGGGCTGCTCTCGCGGCTGACCAGCGTCTGCAGCTTCGTCACGATCGCGCTCGCGAGTACGATCGGATCCTTCGTCGTGTGCGGATAGGCGCCGTGCCCGCCGACCCCGGGAACCGTGATGTCGACGCTGTCGACGTTGGCCAGCGCGTAGCCGGGCGAATAGCCGATCGTCCCCGCGGGAAACTGCGCAGCGTCGTGGAAGGCAACCACGTAATCGGGCTTCGGAAAGCGCGTGTAGAGCCCGTCCTCGATCATCGCCAGCGCGCCCTCGCCGATCTCCTCGGCCGGCTGCAGGATCATCACCAGCGTGCCGGACCATTCGTCCTTGCGCTCGGCGAGCTGCTGCGCCGCGCCGATCCAGGCGGTCATGTGCGTGTCGTGCCCGCAGGCGTGCATGACGCCGGTCTCCACGCCGGAGGCAGGAACGGCCACTTCCTTCGAGGCGAACGGCAGCCCGGTCTGCTCGACCACCGGCAGCCCGTCCATGTCGGCCCGCAGCATGACCGTCGGCCCCGCGCCGTTCTCCATCACCGCGACGACGCCGGTCTTGCCGACGTTCTCGGTCACCGTGAAGCCGAGATCGCGCATGCGGGCGGCGAGCTTCTTCGCAGTCTCGACTTCCTCGAAGCTCAGCTCCGGATGGGCATGGAGATCGCGGTAGAGTTCCATCAGGGCGGGCATGTCGGCCGCCACCGCATCGCGCAACTCGTCGGCATGGGCCGGAGCAGCGAGCGCCAGAGCCAGGGCCGAAGCCGCCAAGGCTGACACTCGACGGGCAAATGCGTTCGGCGAACCTACTGCAATCATTGAATAATCCCCTGGTTGTCGTGACCTTCCGAACCCGCGGTCACGCGAGTGTGACTTTCGACTGTCACCTTGGGATTTGCCGTCAGCTCCAGGCCCTCGGCCGCCCCTCTCGCCCTCGCACGTGTCATCGGAAAGGATCATTGCAGATCGAGGACGTGTAGGAAAGACCGTGCCACGCGCCTCGGCAGCGGCGTCGTGGCCCTACATGCCGTAGGTGGTCACCAGCAGAATCGAGAGCGTCGTTACCATCAGCAGCACCAGCGGCACGCCGGTGCGGATGTAGTCTTTGAACTCGTATCCGCCTTCCGACATGATCAGCATGTTCGTCTGGTAGGCGATCGGCGTCGCGTAGCAGAGGTTGCACCCGAACAGCACGGCCAGGATCAGCGGCTCCGGCGGCAGGCCGAGCTGATGCGCGATGTTGAACGCGATCGGCGTCCCCACCGTTGCCGCCGTGGCATTCGAGGCAAAGTTCGTCAGCAGGGTGACGAACAGCATGATCGCCGCGAGAACCACCGCCGGCGGGAGGAACTGCAGCCCCGACGCCATGGCTTCGCCGAGCCATGCAGCGGCACCGCTTTCGAGAATGATCCGCCCGATCGCGATGCTCGCGGCCACGAGCACGATGACCTGTGCCGAAAGCGCGCGGCCGACGCGGTCGAACTTCACGCACCCGGTCACGAACATCAGGATCGCGCCCGCCAGCGCCGAAATCGCGATCGGCAGCAGCCCGATCGAAGCGAGCCCGACCGAACCGACCATGATGCCGCCGGCGAGCACCGCCTTCGACCGGCGGGGAAGCTCGCGCATGCCCTCCAGCGTCAGCAGGCTGTCGGCGCGCGCGAAGTTGGTGAGATCCTTGGGAATACCCATGACCAGCAGCACATCGCCTTCCGCGATGCGCAAGTCGCCGCCTTCGTTATAGCGGTCCCGCTCGCCCACCAGCCGCTGCGGGCGATGGATGCCCAGCACGGCCACGCCGTAGAGGTCGGCGATGCCGGAGGTGGGCAGGGTGCGGTTGATCAGGCGCGAGTCCGCCGTCACTGTCATCTCGACGACCGCGATGTCTTCGCCGCTGGCCGATGAACTGCGGCGGATGCGGTCGAGCACCCAGTCCGGCGCCACCTCGCCCTTGAGCGTGCGCATGGCTTCTTCCAGCGCCTCGTGGGTGCCGGAGACGCTGAGCCGCTGCTGCGGCTGGATCGGGCCCTGCGGCGCGTCGTGGAATTCGAGATCCGCGGGCAATTTCGGCAGGATCGACGCGAGAACCTGACCGTTCAGCGCGCTCTCGTCGCCCACGCGCAGCCGGGTGTGGAACCGCCGCGCCGCGTGGTTGTCCTCCGTCCGGTTGTCGCCGAGGAGACGCGGCATGACCAGCCACAGGTAGGGCAAGGCCACCAGCGCCGCGACGAGCACGATCGGCGTGTAGTGGAACACGCCCATCTGCGGCATGCCCAGATCGCGCGCGATCGACACGACGAGGATGTTGGTCGAGGTGCCGATCGTGGTTGCCATGCCGCCGATCAGCACCGCTGCGTTGAGCGGGATCAGGGTCTTCGAGGCAGGCATGGCGCCCCGCGCCGCGAGGCTGACGAAGATCGGCAGCAGCAGGACCAGCACCGGTGTGTCGTTCACGGCCATCGACAGCGCGAAGGCGATCAGCAGCGAAATCAGCAAGCCGAGCTGGAGATTGATCTTGAACACCCGCTCGAGGAACCGCGCGGCAGGTTCCAGCGCGCCGGTCGTCACCAGGCCGCGGCCCATGATCATCAGCGCGCAGATCGTGATCAGCGCATAGTGCCCGAAGCCGGAGAAGGCGAGCTGGAGGCCGTCGGTGGGCCCGGTGCCCTCAAGCGGGAAGAAGTACAGCCCGACCGCGATCACCGCGATGGTGAGCAGCGAGATGATCTCGGTCGACATCCGCCCGCGGGCAAAAGCGACGAACATCGCGACCGTAACCGCCATGGCGGCGATCGCGTGGAAAGAAGGGACGCCGGGGAACATCTACCGGGCAATTCCCAGAGCCGCCCGCCAAGATCAAGCCAATTCCGCCTGACGGAAAGGGAAGCCCTTCCAATAGGCCGTTGCAGTTGCGGGAAATTCTGGATGTTCAGGAGGCGAACGCAGGCACCGCGCTGGAGCGATCAGCGGGCTTACGGCAGGGTATCGCAGGCCCGCACAGAGGCCCAAGCGCGCATGGCGCCGAAATCACCTTCGCAAGTTTGTCTGCAAGCGACGCGACGGCAGACGTTGGACTGAGGAGACGCCAGAGGATCAAAATGGAGGCGGCGCCCGCCTCATCGGAAGTCCTCTGGACGTCTCATCAGAAGTTCTCTGGGCGTGCTGCTGCTAGCAGTTTCCTTCCACTCCATCGGCGCAATCTCCGACGGATTCTACGTCTTCACCAGCCCCTTCAACGGTGTTGCAGGCCGACAGGAACATCACTGAGCCGCCTAAAGCCAGCATTGTCAGAAGCTTCTTCATTTTCCTCACTCCGATGCACGGATCCAATCCGTTCCGTGTCGGCACAACGGTAGCTCGCAGCGGTAGTTCCGTTGCGGCGGCGGCCTTTATCATCCGAAGTGTGCGGGAGGCCGGAGGTTGGCCGCCTTGCAGGCTGTGGTGCCCCTGGCCGGACTCGAACCGGCACTTCCGTAGAAATTCGATTTTGAGTCGAACGCGTCTACCAATTCCGCCACAGGGGCACTGATGCGGGAGGGCGCGGATAGCGGAGCCGTATCCCCCCGGCAAGAACGCACTTAGACCTTCAGCGCGCCTGCCAGCAGCTTGTGCAGCCTGGAATGGAGGCTGTCGTTGGCGGCGAGGACCTGCTTCGCGTGGATCGGCTGCGAACGGCCGCGGTAGTCGCTGACGAAGCCGCCGGCTTCGCGCACGAGCAGGCACCCCGCGGCGGTGTCCCAGTCGGCGAGATCGCTTTCCCAGAACCCGTCGAAGCGGCCCGCGGCGAGCCATGCGAGATCGAGCGAGGCCGCGCCGTAGCGGCGGATGCCGGCGACCTGCGGGCCGATCGCGGCGAAGATCCGGCCCCACTCGGCGAAATCGCCGTGGCCGCCGTAGGGGATGCCGGTGCCGATCAGGGCATCGGACAGGCGCGAGCGAGAGGAGACACGCAGCCGCCCGTCGTGCAGCCAGGCGCCGCGCGATTTCTCGGCCCAGTAGGTCTCGTCGGTGATCGGCTGGTACACCACGCCCGCGGTCACTTCGCCCCAGCCCGAGCCGTCGAGCTTCGGTTCTTGCGCCGCGATCGAGACCGCGAAGTGCGGAATGCCGTGGAGGAAGTTGCTGGTGCCGTCGAGCGGATCGACGACCCAGCGTGGCTTGGTGGGGTCGCCCTCGATCGTGCCGGCTTCCTCCATCACGAAGCCCCAGTCGGGGCGCGCGTGGAGCAGTTCGTCGTAGATCGTGCGTTCGGCGATCCGGTCGGCCTTGGAGACGAAGTCCGAGGGCCCCTTGCGGCTCACCTGCAGGTGTTCGATCTCGCCGAAGTCGCGCCGCAGACGGCCGCCCGCCTTGCGCGCGGCGCGTTCCATCACGCGGATCAGTCCTGGAAGAGCCATTGTGTGTCCGTACTCGTCAGTCGAGCGCGATGCGGATCGATCGCGCGGTCAGTTCGATTTCGCCCCAGCCGCTCGAGATATTGGCGTAGTCGCCGTCGATCGTGGCCGAGTAGATGTCGCTGTAGTTCACTTCGCGCCCCTCTTCCGGCTTGGCCTTGCGCAGGCGCAGGTCGTCGAGATCGGCGAAGCGGATGAAGCCCTTGCCGTAGCAGCCGTCCGACCCGTCGCCGGGCGGCTGGTATCGGGGATGCGATTCGAGAAGGCGGAAATCCATCTCCAGCGTGAGCGACTCGTCGTCGTAGATCACGCCCAGGACATAGCTGGCGGGAAGGTCGATCCCGTCCAGCTTCGGGTCGCCGCCTCCGCTCATCTTACCCGGCCTTGCCCACGTAAGTCCGCTCGTACACGTCGACCACGATGCGCGTGCCGCTCTCGATGTGCGGCGGCACCATCACGCGCACGCCATTGTCGAGCACCGCGGGCTTGTAGCTGGAGGAGGCGGTCTGCCCCTTCACCACCGCGTCGGCCTCGACGATCGTCGCCTCGACCTGCTCGGGCAGCGCGACCGAGATCGGCTTCTCGTCCCACAGCTCAAGCGTGACCTGCATCCCGTCCTGCAGGAACGCCTTGGCGTCGCCCAGCAGGTCGGCGGGCAGGTGGATCTGCTCGTACGTGTCCTGGTCCATGAACACCAGCATCTCGCCATCCTCGTAGAGGTACTGGAAATCCTTGGTGTCGAGCCGCACCCGCTCGACCGTGTCGGCGCTGCGGAAGCGCACGTTGGTCTTGCGGCCGTCCTGCAGGTTCTTCATCTCGACCTGCATGTAGGCCCCGCCCTTGCCGGGCTGGGTGTGCTGGATCTTGGCGACCTTCCAGATGCCGCCTTCGTATTCGAGGATGTTGCCGGGACGGATGTCCACGCCGCTGATTTTCATGGTTCAAGGAGCCTTCGTTGGAAGGGCGAGAAGAAATCCCGCCCGCAATCGCGCGCCGCGCCTTAGCGGAGCCGCGGGGCGCGGGCAAGGTCGCTGGCGTATGGCGGGCGGCGCTGTTAGGAGCGGGCGCGTCATGATGGGACGCACGATCGCCTTTCTCACCGCGGCGGGCCTCGCCTCGCTCGCTCTCACCGCGCAGGCCGCGCCGGGCGGCAAGCTCGGAACGCTGCCGCACGGGACCTACGTCTGCTCGACCCCGGGCGATGCGATGGGCGCGCCGTGGAATCTGATTCCCGGCGGCGCGTTCACCATCGACACTGCCTCCACCTACGAGACGGCGACCGGATCGGGCACTTATCTGCTGACCGACGATCGACTGGTCTTCACCCGAGGCCCGCTCAAGGGCGAGCGGTTCATCCGCACGGGCACCACGACGCTGCAGCGGACCGACAGCAAGGGCGTGCCCCGCCGGGTGCGCTGCGTCCGCGGACCGTCGCGCTAGGGCGCCTTGGCCGTCAGCAGCGGATAGGGATTGACCGCGTTCGCCGGCTCCCACCAGTCGGCATCGGCGGTGGTGCGCAGGATCGCGAAATGGAGGTGCGGCGCGTCCTCCGAGGCGTTGCCGGTGCTGCCGACCGAACCCAGCCGCTGCCCGCGCCGGATGCGCTGCCCTTCCCGCAACCCTTCGGCGTATTTGTCGAGATGGGCGTAGTAGTAGATCGTCTGCCCGTCGTTCGAGCGGACATAGATCGTGTTGCCGCCGGCCTTTGAGCGGAACAGCTTCTCGATCCGCCCCGGCGCCGCCGCGATCACCGTCGTGCCGCGGGGCGCCATGATGTCGATCGCCTCATGCAGGCGCTGCGCGTCGGCGCGCTCGTCGGTGAAGGTATCGGAGAGATCCTGCGCCCGCACGTTAAGCACCGGGACGATCAGCTCGCGCAGCTCGATCGCATCGGGCGCACGGGCGGCAGCGGCACCGACGGCATCCGCCCGCCGCACGGCGCCGTCTTCGTTCGGCGAGGGAGTCGGACTCGGCGCCGCGTCGGCCGGATGGGTGGCGTCGCGCTGATGCTCGCCGTCGGCCAGCTCGATCAGGCTGCCACCCGCGACGATCCACACCGCCGAGGTGAGCGTGGCCGTGATGACCACCGTGAGCATCCTGTCGACAAAGTTCAGCGCCATCAGGCCTCGAATAGCACTTTCGTGCTCCCCGTCACCATTTCCGCGAGCCGGGCCGCATCCCAGTTGGTCAGCCGCACGCAGCCGTGGCTCTGGGTGCGGCCGATCGTCTGCGGCTCCGGCGTGCCGTGGATGCCGTAATGCTCCTTGGTGAGATCGATCCACACGACCCCCACGGGGTTGTTCGGCCCCGGCGGAATCTGCTGTTCCTCCTCGTGGTCGGGCACGTCCCAGAACAGCGAGGGATCGTAGGCGAAGGGCGGATTGAAGGCGACGCCCTTCACCCCCCACTCGCCAAGGGGCAGCGGGTCGTGCTCCGAGCCCGAGGTGACGGTGAACAGCGCCACGAGCTTGTCCTCGCCGTCATAGGCACGCAGCGTGCCCTTGGATTTGCTGACGACGATCCGCGCCACCTCCGGCTGCTCGCTGCCGACGCCGAGCATCTGCAGTGTGCGCTGCCAGTCGGGATTCTCGATCGTCCCCGGCGCGATCCGGTCCGCCCCGACGTTGGGGACGCGGATGAGCTGCCCTGCCCTGAAAGACACCTGCGCGTCGGACTTGCCGCGCGCAGCCGGCGTTGCAGTCGGCTCGGACGTTGCCGGCGTCCCGGCGGCTCCCGCCGCACCCGCTGGCTTTCCGCCGGGGTTGAGCGCCGCGAGCACCTCCACGGTGGTATGAAAACGCTCGGCCAGCTTCTCCGCCAGCGACGCGTAACCGAGCCGCTCCATCTCCGCCTGTTCGGCCGGATCTTCGGGGATCGGCGTGAAGGTGAGCTTCCCCCAGGCCTCGGGGATACGCACCACGCGCGTCGCGGCGATATTGTCCCACTGCGCGAGAGCCTGGCGCGTCGGTTCGTCCAGCTCGCCGGTCGCCTCCAGTCCGTTCGCCTCCTGGAAGCCCCGCAGCGCGTTCCGGGTGCTCATGCCCATGGCGCCGTCGACCACGCCGGGACCGAAGCCCTGCCGATCGAGCACGACCTGCGCCTGCATCATCGGCCGTTCCTCGCTGTCGGGAATCTCGGGCACCGTGCGCTCTCCCTGTGCGGGATCGTGCGAGGCCATCGAATCGGCGAGGTTATCGTCCGCCGGCGCGGCGGGAGCCGCAGTCGCTTCGCTGTCGGCCCCGTCGCCGTCGGTGCCGTTCAATCCGCAGGCGGACAGGGCGATCAGGGAAGCGGCGGCAAGTGCAAGGCGCATGGAGTTCTCCCGGTTGGCGGGGCGCGGCCGCCCCCTCGCCCCGAAGAACGCGCGATGCCGGGGATATTTCCGCGCCTGCCGCGCAAATACCCGGAAAGCGGGGAAAAAGGCGCCTAGTCCTTCGGCGCCGCAGCGGCGATCGCGCGGTGGAATGCACGCACGGCTTCGCCCTCATCGCCGCCCCAAATGGCATGGCTCACCGCGAGGAAGTCGGCACCGGCCGCCACCAGCGGACCGCAATTCTCGGGCGTGATGCCGCCGATCGCCACGCAGGGAATCTCGACTACCGCCTGCCACCAGGCGAGCAGCTCGAGATCGGGCCGGTGCTCGCTCGCCTTGGTCTCGCTCGGGAAGAAGCTGCCGAAGGCGACGTAGTCCGCCCCGGCCTCGCCCGCTTCGAGCGCCAGATGCCTGGAGGCGTGGCAGGTGACGCCGATCTGCGCCTCCCGCCCGAGTGCCTCGCGCGCTTCCTTCGGCGAACCGTCGGATTGCCCGAGGTGCACGCCGTCGGCCCCCAGGCGCTTCGCCAGCGCGATCGAATCGTTGACGATGAAGGCGCAGTCGTGCGCGGCGCAAATCTCTTGCAGCGGCGCGGCGAGCCGGGCCGCGTCATGCTGGTCCACGTCCTTCACGCGGAACTGGAACGCCGCCACCTCGTCCGCATCGAGCGCGCGCGCCAGACGGTCGGGAAAGCCGCCGCCGACGTCGAGCGGCGAGATGAGGTAGAGCTGCGTGCTGTGGGGCGTATCGGTCATCGCGCGGTAGGTAGTGCGGCCGAGGGGATTCGTCACGCGTTCAGGACCCGGAAAGCGGCCGTGCGCGTTTATTGCGCTCATGAACCGCGCCCTCGCCTTCGCCTCTGCCGGCCTCGCCTCGCTCTCGCTCGCCGCCTGCATGGTGGTTCCCGACGCGCCGAACGTGGAGCGGACGCCGAAGCCCGCGGGCTACGCGGTGCCGATCGGGCAGCCGGTTCAGGTCGGCGATCTGGTGGTGACGCCCAAGGGCGTGGTGGAGGACAGCCGCTGCCCCGACAACGCGCGCTGCGTCTGGGCCGGACGGCTGATCGTGAAGACGCAGATCGACGGCACCGGCTGGCGCGACACGACCGATATCACGCTGGGCGAAACCTACGGCACCCACGACCGCGTGATCGCACTGGTTTCGGGCATTCCCGAGAAGAAGGCCGATCGCGAGACCCGGCCGGAGGAGTACCGGTTCGTGTACGAGGCGCGGTAATCAGGTCCTCTCCATTTTTTCGCAGCACAAATGGGGAGGATGTCAGGCCACGCTGGCCGCGTGGATACGGTTGATCGCCGCCCCGAGCGTGGCGTCGAATTCCTCGTCGCTCTGGCCCGCGCGCAGGTCCTGGAGCAGGCCGCGGCTGAAGCTCGCAATCATGCCGGGGTTCTTCGACAGCTCGGCGCAGGCTTCGTCGGTGCTGTAGCCGCCCGAGAGCGCGACCACGCGCAGCACGGCGGGATGCTCGATCGCGGGGCGATAGAGGTCCGCCTCGGCCGGGATCGACAGCTTGAGCATGACCTGCTGGCCTTCGGGAAGCGCGTCGAGCCCTTCCATGATCGCCTCGAGCAGGACCTTCTCGCCCTCGGCGCGGTCGGGTGACTTGATGTCGTATTCCGGCTCCAGGATCGGCATCAGGCCCATCGCCAGGATGCGCGCGCCTTCGGCAAACTGCTGATGGACGATCGCCTTGATCCCGGCAGTGTTATTTGCGTTGATGACCGAGCGCATCTTGGTCCCGAACACGCCCTTGTCCCGGGCGCGGGCGAGCAGGTTCTCGAGATCGGGCATCGGCTTCATCAGCTGAACGCCGTTCGCCTCGTCCTCCAGCCCCTTGTCGACCTTGAGGAACGGGACGATGCCGCGTTCCTTCAGGCGTTCGGGCACGGGCTTGCCGCCGCTCGTGCCGTCCATGGTCTTCTCGAACAGGATCGCGCCGAGGACCTTGCCGTTACCGAAGCAGGGGCTCTCGATGATGCGGCTGCGCATCTGGTGAATCAGCGCGAACATCTCGTCGTCGCCGTTCCAGGCGCCTTCCTCGATGCCGTAACCGCGCAGCGCCTTCGGGGTCGAACCTCCCGACTGGTCGAGCGCGGCGATGAAGCCCCGGCCCGTTGCGATGCGATCGGTCATTTCCTGCTGATTCATCATCTACCCCTTGGCTTATGCATTCGTATGCGCGCGAGCCCTTAGCCAGCACCCGCCGCGCCCGCAACCGGGTTCAGGTGCGCGTGCCGGAAACCTTGCGGATGATCCCGTCGAAGCGCAGCACGGGCTGGCCGTCGGCGGTGACGATGCCCTGCACGAACACGGTCTTGCCGCCCGCGCGCACGACCTCTCCGCGTGCCTCGATCAACTGGCCCACGCGGGCTGGATCGAGGAAGTCGCCGGTGAGGTGGAGCGTGACGCCGTGACTACCGTCCATCGCCTTGCGCGCGATCGTGAAGATCGCCGAATCGGCGAAGGTCATCAGACATCCGCCGTGCATGAAGCCGGCGCCGTTCATGTGCCGCTCTTCCGCGCGGAAGGCGGAGACGAACGAGCCGTCCTCCAACTCCTTGTCGTAGAACGGGCCCGCGCGATCTTCGAACGGGTCGCCGATCCATCTGGACCAGCCGGCCCACTCGCCCTCGGTAATCAGGGCGAGCCCGCTTCCCTCGCCAACCGCCGACGCCTCGCTCATGCCATTCTTCTCCAGACGGTCATCCAGTCTACTCCGCGTAGCGTTCGAGGAATTGCCGGGCGACCGGACTTTCGGAAACCTCGGTCTTGACCAGCGAATTGCCCCACCACAGCGCCTCGGTATTGGCGAGAACGATCAATGTCAGGCGCTTGCCCGGGACTTTGAGATAGAGCGCCGAATATCGCTTCTCGTCCCAACCCGAGTGCCACATCAGGCGCTGGCCGTTCCAGTCCTCGAGCCACCAGCCCTGCCGGTAGTCGCCGAGTGGGCCGATCTCCACGTCTTCCAGCAGGCGCTTCCGCAAAGCGGGTGGGATCAGCACCCCGGCATCGTAAGCGATATCGAACGCGGCGAGCGCCCGCGGGGAGGCTTTGATCCCGGCCGCGGCCCGAAAATCGTCGTCGGATATCGCCTGCTTGACCGGGCGTCCGTGGATCACGTGGAACGGGGGCGCGAGAAAGCGCAATGCATCGCCGCCTTCGGGATCGTGCCACCCCAGCGCAACGTTGCGCATACCTGACGGCTCAGCCACGCGGTCGCGCACGATCGCTCGCAGGGTCCGGCCGCCGGCGCCCGAAATCGCACGGTCGATCCGGGCGAAGGCGATCGGGTTGTAGACGAACGCGTCGCCGTTGGCGCGCATGTCGAGCATCTCGGCGAGCGTCGTCGGCCGGGCGCAATCCATCGGCGCTATGGGATTTCCGAGACGGTCGATGCCCCCACCGCCGAACGGGATCGGCGATCCCGACAGCCATTCGCAGGTGTCGGCCCAACCCGGGTCCGCGCTCATGGGAGTGTCCAGAGCGAGATCGCCGGCAAGTCCTTCGGCCAGAATCGCGGTGGCCGCGATGGGCTTCGTTACCGAGGCGATCGAATAAGTGGTGTCGGCCGTTGTCGGCAGATCCCCCTCGTCGTCGTATGTCCCGAAATAGCCTTCCCAGGCGATCCGGCCGTCCTTGACGATAACCGCGCTGAGCGAGGGTGTTGCGCTATCCTTGCGGACCTGTTCGAGGAACGCGCCGAACTCGGCATAGTCGTCCTGAGCCGAGGCCGGCAGAGGCATGACCGCCAGCGCGAGCGCGACCAACCATCTCAACACGTCAAAGCCGCCACGCCAGGAAGCTCCTTACCCTCCATCCATTCGAGGAAGGCACCACCGGCGGTTGAAACGTAAGTGAATTCCTTCGCCACACCCGCATGATTGAGCGCCGCCACCGTATCGCCGCCTCCCGCGACCGAGACGAGCGAACCGTCCTGCGTCAGCGCGGCGGCAGTGCGGGCGAGCGCGACGGTGGCGGTGTCGAACGGCTCGGTCTCGAACGCGCCGAGAGGGCCGTTCCAGACCAGGGTGCGGCAGGTCTTGAGCACGTCGGCGAGTGCCTCGGTCGCCTGCGGACCGATGTCGAGGATCATTTCGTCGGCGGCGACTTCGTGCACGTTGCAGGTACGCAGAGACGGCGGATTCGCGGCGAATTCCTTCGCCACCACGACGTCATAGGGCAGATGCACCGTGCAGCCCGCGTGATCGGCCTTGTCCATGATCGCGTTGGCCGTCGCGGTCAGCTCGTGCTCGCACAGCGACTTGCCGACATCGACCCCGCGCGCGGCGAGGAAGGTGTTGGCCATGCCGCCGCCGATGATCAGGTGCTGCACCCGCCCGACGAGGTTTTCGAGCACCGCCAGCTTGGTCGAGACCTTGGCCCCGCCGACCACCGCCGCGACCGGCTGCTCGGGATTGCCGAGCGCCTTGTCGAGCGCGGTCAGTTCCTTCTCCATCGCGCGACCGGCGTAGGCGGGCAGCAGATGCGCTAGGCCCTCGGTGCTGGCATGGGCGCGATGTGCGGCGGAGAAAGCGTCGTTGACGTAGAAGTCGGCGTTGGCGGCGATGCCCTTCGCGAACTCGGGATCGTTCGCTTCCTCGCCCGGCCAGAAGCGGACGTTGTCGAGCAGGCCGATGTCGCCGTTGCGCAGGATCGAGATCGACTGCTCGACCACCGGGCCCGCCACCTCGGAGATGAACATGATCTCGCGCCCGAGAACGCGCGACACGTCGCCCTGGACGTAGCTCGTGCTCAGGGTCGAATGACGCTGACCCTTGGGCCGGCCGAAGTGCGCGAGCAGCAGCACTTTGGCGCCTGCATCGGCCAGTTCGAGGATCGTCGGCATGCTCGCCTCGACGCGGGTGACGTCGGTGGCGGAGCCATCCTTCATCGGCAGGTTGAGGTCGACTCGGACGAGCGCGACCTTTCCGGCCACGTCACCGAGATCGTCGAGGGTCTTGAACTTGGCCATTTGCATCTCCTTCGCCCCCCGTCAGCGAGGGATCGGGGTGGGCATGGGCCCGCAAAGGGCCCACCCCGCTGCGACTAGCGGTCGCTTCGCGCCCGCAAGTCTCGCGCCCCTCCCGCAAGCGGGAGGGGGCAAGCCCTCAAAGCAGCCCCGCCATCACGCCGGCCGTGTCGATCATGCGGTTGGAGAAGCCCCACTCGTTGTCGTACCAGCTCACCACGCGCGCGAGCTTGCCTTCGAGCACCGCGGTCTCGAGACTGTCGACGGTCGAGCTTGCCGGATAGTGGTTGAAGTCGCTCGAGACGAGCGGCTGGTCAGTGTAGTCGAGCACGCCCTTCATCGCGCCTTCCGACGCAGCCTTGAGCGCCGCGTTGAGTTCCTCCGCGCTCGTGTCGCGGCCGGGCGTGAAGGCGAGATCGATCAGGCTGACGTTGGGCGTCGGCACGCGGACCGAGGAACCGTCGAGCTTGCCCTTGAGCTCGGGCAGGACCAGCCCGACCGCGCGCGCGGCGCCGGTGGTGGTCGGGATCATGTTCTGCGCGCCGGCGCGGGCGCGGCGCAGGTCCTTGTGGATCTGGTCGAGCATGCGCTGGTCGTTGGTGTAGCTGTGGATCGTGGTCATGAAGCCGCGCTCGATGCCCACCGTCTCGTGCAGCACCTTGGCGACCGGTGCGAGGCAGTTGGTAGTGCAGCTCGCGTTGGAGACGATCACGTCGTCCGCGGTCAGCGTGTCCTGATTGACGCCGAACACGATGGTCTTGGACACGCCCGTCGCCGGGGCGGAGATCAGGACGCGCTTGGCGCCCGCGTCGAGATGCGGACGGCTTGCCTCGTCGGACTGGAAGAAGCCGGTGCATTCGAGCACGATGTCGACGCCGTTCGCCTTGTGCGGCAGCTTGCCCGGGTCGCGCTCGGCGGTGACGTGGATGCGCTTGCCGTTGACGACCAGGTCGTTGCCGTCGGTCTCGACCTTGCCGGGGAAACGGCCATGCGTGCTGTCGAACGCGAACAGCAGGGCGTTGGACTTGGTGTCGGCGAGATCGTTGATCGAGACGAGTTCGAGATCATGGTCGTCGCGCTCCAGGATAGCCCGCGCCACGAGCCGCCCGATACGTCCGAAACCGTTGATCGCAACCTTGGTCGCCATATGAAGAGCTCCTGCTAAGTGCTGAGTTTGGCCTGAATTTTGGGAACGATGGCTTCAGCGGTGAAGCCGAATTTCTCGAACAGTGCCTCGGCCGGAGCGGAGGCGCCGAAGCGGTCGAGGCCGATCTGCAGCCCGTCCGTGCCGGTGTACCGCTCCCAGCCGAGGGTCGAGCCGGCCTCGATCGAGACCTTGAGTGCATCCGCCGGCAGCAGGCCGCGCCGATAGGCCTCGTCCTGCGCCTCGAACAGTTCCATGCACGGCATGGACACCACATCGGTGCCGATGCCCTGGCTTTCAAGCGCATCGGCCACATCGCAGGCGACCTGCACTTCGGAGCCGGTCGCGATAAGCACGACCTTGCGCCCTGCCTCGGCCGCGCGCAGGCGGTAGGCGCCCTTGCCGCTCAGCATCTCGCCCTCATGGCGGAGCTGAGGCAGACCCTGCCGGCTCAGCGCGAGCACCGAGGGCGTGCCCTTGGTCTGCAGCGCGAGGTTCCAGCATTCGGCAGTCTCGATGATATCTGCCGGGCGGAACACGTTGAGGTTGGGGATCAACCGCAAGCTCATCAACTGCTCGACCGGCTGGTGGGTCGGCCCATCCTCGCCCAGCCCGATCGAATCGTGGGTGAAGACATAGATCGTCCGCGTCTGCTGCAGGGCGGAGAGCCGCACTGCGTTGCGGCAGTAGTCGCTGAAGATCAGGAACGTGCCGCCGTAGGGGATCACGCCGCCGTGCAGCGCCATGCCGTTCATCGCCGCGGCCATGCCGAATTCACGGATGCCGTAATAGACGTAGCGCCCGCCGTAGTCGTCGGCAGTGAGCGGCTCCATTGCCTTGGTCTTGGTGTTGTTCGAGCCCGTCAGGTCGGCCGAGCCGCCGACCATCTCGGGCAGACGCGGCGTGAGAACCTCGAGCGCCATTTCGGACGCCTTGCGGGTGGCGACCTTCTGGTCCTTGCCGAGCCATTCGGCGAATGCCTCGGCGATCTCCTCGCCGGCCGGCAGATCGCCGGCCATGCGCCGCTCGAATTCGGCCTTGCGGTCCGATGCCGCGAGCCGCTCGTGCCATTCGCCGCGCGTGCGGGCGCCGCGCTCCCCGGTAGCGCGCCAATCGGCGAGAATCGCTTCGGGAACCTCGAACGGCTCCGCATCCCAGCCCAGTTCCACACGCGCCGCAGCGACTTCCTCGGCACCGAGCGCCGCACCGTGGGTCGCGGACGTGCCCTGCTTGTTGGGAGCGCCCTTGCCGATGACGGTACGGCAGGCGACCAGCGAGGGGCGCTCGTCCGCCAACGCCTCGTCCAGCGCGCGCTGGATGTCGGCCGGATCGTGACCGTCGCACGATACGACATGCCACCCGGTCGCTTCATAGCGGGCGCAGATGTCCTCGCTCGTCGACAGGTCGGTCGAGCCGTCGATGGTGATCCGGTTGTCGTCCCACAGCACGATCATGCGGCCGAGCTTGAGGTGCCCGGCGATCCCGATCGCCTCGTGGTTGATGCCTTCCATCAGACATCCGTCGCCGGCGACCACCCAGGTGCGGTGGTCGACCAGTTCGTCGCCGAACTCGGCGTTGAGATGCCGCTCGGCAATCGCCATGCCGACCGCCATCGCCAGGCCCTGACCAAGCGGCCCGGTCGTGCATTCGACACCGTCGAGCAGGAAGTTCTCCGGGTGGCCGGCGCAGGGGCTACCGAGCTGGCGGAAATTCCGGATCTCCTCCATCGTCGGATGCGCATAGCCCGAGAGGTGGAGCAGCGAGTAGATCAGCATCGAGCCATGCCCGGCGCTGAGCACGAAGCGGTCGCGGTCCGCCCAGTCGGGCGTGGACGGGTCGAACTTCAGATACTTCGACCACAGAACGGCGGCGACGTCGGCCATGCCCATCGGCATGCCGGGATGCCCCGAATTCGCTGCCTGCACCGCATCCATCGACAGCGCCCGGATGGCATTGGCCATCGGCGCCAGGCGGGTCGGATCGAGGCTCATGCGGGGTATGCTCCTGGAGGACGTGAGGTAATGCGCATGCCCGGTCGATTCGGGCGCGCGAAGCCTTTGCGGACGCGCAGGCGCAGGTCAACAGCGCGCAGCGGCACGTCCCCGGCCGCCGAGCGGGCGCAAGTTATCAACAGGTGACGGCAAGGCTTTGCGCGGTCACACATTTGCGATAGTTTGGTCTCATGGATGGCGAGCGTATCGAACGCGCCGTGCAGCGCATAGAGGCTGCACTCGGCCGGATCGCCAAGGCGGCGGACGACTATAACCCGGCCCCGCCCTCGGTCTCCGGCCTGGTGGTCGAGCACGAGCGGCTGCGCGAGGCGACCGTCGGTGCTCTCAAGGAACTGGACACGCTGATCGAGAGACTCGAGCGATGAGCGAGGTCAGGCTCCTTGTCGGCGGGCGCGAGTACACTGTCGGCTGTGCCGACGGTGAGGAGGCGCACGTCACGCGCCTCGGCGAGATGGTCGACGCCAAGCTGCAGCAGCTCGGCAGCAATCTCACCGCCCGTGACGCGCAGAACCTGCTCTTCGCCTCGATCCTGCTCGCAGACGAGCTCGACGAACAGCGCCGCGGTGCGCCCGAAGGGGGAGAAGCGCGTCAGGCGATCGCCGAGCGCGACGACGAGATCGAGCGGCTTCGCGCCGCCCATCAGGATGCGGAAGTGGACGCCGCAGCCGCCCGGGCCGAGATCGAAACGCTGCGCAAGGAGCTCGACGACCTGAAGGCCGGACAGACGGCGCCATCGACCACGCCCGACCTGTTCCGCGACCCGGATCTCGCCCCCGCTCTCGAACGATTCGCCGATTTGCTGGAGAATTGCGCCGAGAAGCTTGAGAGCAAGCGGGCGACCTCCTAAATAGAGGACGGCGGGACTGCCCGGCACGAGCCGCTAGAATATCCCTGAGGCTATAAGCAATCCAACGGGAGCTGTCCCTGCCTTGGTCCACTGGTTCGTCCGGGGGACCCGGGCATACGGCGCCCACCTGACGTTTAGGCGTCAGAGGATTTCGCCGGAAAACGACCCATGGTGGTTCCGCCACTCGATTTCCCCGATATACGCGAGGCTATGACCAAGGCCGAACTGAGGAAGGCGCTGCGCGCCGCACGCCGCGAGCATGTCGCGGCCTTGCCGGAGCAGGTTCGGGCGCTCGTTTTCCACCGGCCGCCTGCACCGCTGCTCGAACGCGTGCCCGAAGTTGCCGCGATCGGCCTCTACGTCGCGCACCCGCACGAGGCGCCGGCGGCATCCTATGCGCGGTTCTTCGCCGAGCGCGGACACGCGGTCGCCCTCCCCCGCTTCGCCACGCGCGAGGCTCCGATGGAATTCGCGCTCCACACCGATCCGTTCGGGGAGAGCGATCTCGTCGAAGGCCCGTTTGCGATTCGCCAGCCCGCCGCCGATGCCGAAGCGATCGAGCCGCAGGTGCTGTTCATGCCACTGCTCGGCTTCACCGATCGCGGCGACCGCCTGGGACAAGGCGGCGGGCATTACGACCGCTGGCTGGCAGCGCATCCGGACACGCTGCGGATCGGGCTTGCATGGGACAGCCAGCTCGTCGGCGAACTGCCGGTAGAGCCGCACGACATGCCGCTCGACCTGGTCGTCACGCCGACGCGGCTCTACGGACCGTTCTGATGCGGCAGGAACCGAGCTGGCGCCTCCCGGTAGGCATCCTGGGGCTGCTTGCCGGCCTGACGGTCTACGGCCTGCTGATCGCGCGCTACGTGCCCGATCTCATCGGCGGCTGGCCCGCCTGGGCGCAGACGCCGATCTACCTCGCGCTGGGCCTCGTCTGGCTGTTGCCGCTCAGGCGCTTCCTGATCTGGATGGAAACCGGCCGCTGGGGCTGACGTGCGGCGCGGCGTTGCCGCCAACCCGCTGCGATGCTTACCAACAAAATCTCGAAGAAAATCCCAAGTGGCGCGAGTGACGGGACTCGAACCCGCGACCTCCGGCGTGACAGGCCGGCGCTCTAACCAACTGAGCTACACCCGCGCATTCTCGGGCGGTGCACCGCTTGGGAGCCGCGCCACTAGGGCAGCCTGAATGGGCTGTCAATGGCCTCGCGCGCGGCTTTTTCACGGTGTTGAAAAGCATCCGTGCGGAGGCTTTCGTTAACCATATTTTCGTCTCTTCCCGCCACCTCGGACCACGAGGAGACAGAGGGGGAAGTCCATGCGTATCGGCCTCGTGATCGGCAGCCTTGCCTGCTTCGCCGCCAGCGGCGTCGCGGCCCAATCGGCGAGCGGTATCTCGCGCGCAGTCTATGTGGAACGCACCGCGACCACGCCCGACGGGGAGCGGGTTCGCACGATCGAGCCGGCCGAGGACCTGCGGCCCGGCGACAAGGTCGTGCTGATGGTCGAATGGCGCGGCAGGCGGAGCGGCGATCCGGTCACCGTCTCCAGCGCAGTACCCCGCACCCTCGCCTTCCAGCGCAGCAGTTCCGACGCGCTCGAGGTGTCGGTCGACGGCGGCCGCAACTGGGGCCGGCTCGGCACGATGCGAATCGCGGACGGCGACGGTATGCGCCTCGCCTCGCCCGAAGACGTCACGCATCTGCGCTGGCGTTTCGACGACGGCAGCGTCGCAGCGCGCGCCGCGCGGGTGACCTACAGTGCTATCGTGCGCTGAGCCGGCCGACTAGCAGCTCTCGTACTTCCAGTTGCGCTTCTTGCCCTCGGCCAGCCACTCGACTGCGGTGGCGATGCGCTTCGTGCGGGTCGCCGGGCGCTTGGCCTCGACGATCCATTCCAGATACTCGCGGCGATAGGAGGGCGCGAGCGTATCGAAGAACGCACGCGCCCGTGGCGCCGCGTCGAGGGCCCGAGCGAAATCCTCCGGGACCGGAATCTCGGCTTGGGCTTCGCCGCGCGCTTGGACGCCTTTCCCGAAATGAACGCGTCGGCAGCCGCCCGGAAGCGCGCCGCGAGGTCTTCGTCCGGCGGCAGTTCTTCGAGCGACGCGATCTTGCCGAGAGTACCCATGCCTTCCGCCGAGTCATCTTCGCCGTGAATCATCACTGCCGCATGTGCCTTGAACGCGGCCATCCCGACCACGTTCTTCCCGCCGACCATGAAATGCGGCATGCCCCATTTGATCGCTTCCTCGGCCTCCGGCAGCGCGGAATGCACCAGAGCGCGGACATGCCGGAGGATCGGCTGCGCGAAGTCCTCGGCCTTGTCGATATAGGCGTCGATGTGTGGGTCGGTGCGCATGGAAGCACCCTACCCGATCCTCCCCATCTTCGCGAAGCGCAAATGGGGAGGATTCAGGTCAGTCCGCCAGCAGCAGCACCGGCGTTTCCAGCAACTTCTTGAGTTCCTGCACAAAGCTCGCCGCGTCGTAGCCGTCGACCACGCGGTGGTCGCAGCTGATCGAGACGTTCATCAGCTTGCGCTTCTCGATCCGTTCGCCGCCCATGCCGTCGGACACGAACATCGGTCGCTCGATGATCCGGTTCGGCCCGATGATCGCGACTTCGGGGCGGTTGATGACGGGCGTCGTCGCCACGCCACCCAACGGACCGAGCGAGGTGAGCGTGAGCGTGGAGCCGGAGAGCTCGTCCGACTTCGCGGACCCGTCGCGCGCGGCTTCCGCCAGACGGCCGATCTCGCGCGCGAGCTGCCACAGGTTCTTCGCCTGGGCGTCGCGGATCACGGGGACCATCAGGCCCTTGTCGGTCTGGGTCGCCATGCCGAGATGGACGGAACCGTGGCGCGTGACCATACCCGCTTCGTCGTCATAGCGCGCATTGATCATCGGGAAGTCGGGCAACGTCCTGCAAATCGCGGAGATCAGCAGCGGCAGCATGGTCAGCTTCGGCTTGTTGCCGCGATTGGCGTTGAGATCGGCACGCAGCCGCTCGAGCTCAGTCACGTCGCATTCCTCGACATAGGAGAAATGCGGGATGTTGCGCTTCGATTCGGCCATGTTCTGCGCGATGCGCTTGCGCAGGCCGATGACCTTGATCTGCTCGTCCGACCGCGCACGGCCCGCGGGCGAGAAGCCGCTGCCGGCGTTGTAGGAGAGGAACGCGTCGAGATCCGCGTGGCGGATGCGCCCGTCCTCGGCCGGTTTCACTTCGGCGAGGTCGATGCCGAGGTCCTTCGCGCGGGCGCGCACGGCAGGGGAGGCGAGGACTTTCGTATGCG
Organism: Pelagerythrobacter aerophilus; assembly: GCF_003581645.1. Classification (GTDB taxonomy): domain Bacteria; phylum Pseudomonadota; class Alphaproteobacteria; order Sphingomonadales; family Sphingomonadaceae; genus Pelagerythrobacter; species Pelagerythrobacter aerophilus. The sequence goes on from NZ_QXFK01000014.1 coordinate 446,488, forward strand.
GCGTCGCTGCCGGTGCAGGTGCGGGCGTAGCGGCCGGTTCGGGTTCGGGATCCGCCGCAATCGCATCGTCGGCGTCGCTCGCATCGGAGGTCTCGACTTCGATCCGTTCCTCGACCTCGTCGGCCTTGGGTGCGGGAGCGGCTTCCGCCTCCTCCTGCACATCGTCGGGCACTTCGCCCTCGGTCTCGATCACGACGAGCATGGAGCCGATCGCGATCGTGTCGCCGATCTCGCCGGCGACCTCGACGACTTTGCCCGCGACGGGGCTTTCCATCTCGACGGTCGCCTTGTCGGTCATCATGTCGGCGAGGCGGTCGTCTTCCTCGACCGTGTCGCCGATCTTCACGTGCCAGTCGACGATTTCGGCCTCGGCAATGCCTTCGCCGATGTCGGGGAGATTGAAGGTGAACTTCGCCATGTGCGTCAATCCTTCAGGAGCTTGTCGATCGCTTCGCCGATGCGAACCGGGCCGGGGAAATAGGCCCATTCGAGGCTGTGCGGATAAGGGGTGTCGAAGCCGGTCACGCGTTCGACCGGGGCCTCGAGGTGATAGAAGCAGCGCTCGGTGACGAGCGCGGAGAGCTCCGCGCCAAAGCCGGAGGTACGGGTCGCCTCGTGCACGATCAGGCATTTGCCGGTGCGCTCGACCGAGGCTTCGATCGCCTCGATATCGATCGGCACGAGCGTGCGCAGGTCGAGGATTTCCGCCTCGATGCCCTTCTCGCGGCAGACCGATTCGACCACGTGGACCATCGCGCCGTAGGTCAGCACGGTCATCGCGTCGCCTTCGGTCACCGTGCGCGCCTTGCCGAGCGGGATCTTGTAGTACCCCTCCGGCACCACGCTCTGCGGGTGGCGTTTCCACGGCTCGGCCGGCTTATCGTAGTAGCCGCTGAAGGGCCCGTTGTAGATCCGCTTCGGTTCGAAGAAGATGACCGGGTCGTTGTCCTCGATGCACGAGATCAGCAGGCCCTTCGCGTCATACGGCGTCGATGGAATCACCGTCTTGAGACCCGAGACGTGAGTGAAGATCGCTTCAGGGCTCTGGCTGTGCGTCTGACCGCCGAAGATCCCCCCGCCGAACGGCGAGCGCACCGTCATCGGCGCGATGTATTCGGTCGCAGAGCGATAGCGCAGCCGCGCCGCCTCACTGATCAGCTGATCCAGACCGGGATAGATATAGTCCGCGAACTGGATTTCGGGCACCGGCCGCAAGCCATAGGCCCCCATCCCCACCGCGACGCCGATGATACCGCATTCGGAGATCGGTGTGTCGAACACGCGCGTCTTGCCGTGCTTTTCCTGCAGGCCCGCGGTGCAGCGGAAGACGCCGCCGAAATAGCCGACGTCCTCCCCCATAACGATCACGTCGGGGTCGCGCTCCAGCATGATGTCGAGCGCGTCGTTAATCGCCTCGATCATGTTGAGGCGGCGCTCGGTGCCGCTCTCTATAGCCTGGTTTTCCTTCACTTCGGCGCTCATTGCGGGCGCCCCCCGTGGAACTTGATCAGCCGCTCGCGCGTCGCCTGTTCGGCCTGTTCCTTCAGATGCCACGGCAGTTCCTCGAACACGTCCTCGAACATGGTGCGGAACGGCTGGTGCATGCCGTGGCCGAGGGTGCCGTTCTTCTCGGCCTCCTTGGTCGCGGCCTTGACTCGCTCGGCCGCCTCGCGATCCATCTCCGCTTGGCGGTCCTCGTCCCATTCACCCAGCGCGATCAGGTGGTTCTTGAGCCGCATCACTGGATCGCCCAGCGGCCACTCCTCACGCTCCTGGGCGCTGCGGTAGCCGGTCGGATCGTCGGAGGTCGAGTGTCCCTCGGCCCGATAGGTGAAGTATTCGATCAGCGTCGGCCCGGCATTGGCCCGCGCACGGTTCGCCGCCCAGCGCTGCGCGGCATAGACCGCGAGCGCGTCGTTGCCGTCGACCCGCAAGCCCGCCAGCCCGTATCCCAGTGCGCGCGCGGCAAAGGTCGTCCGCTCCGCGCCGGCGAAACCGGAGAAGCTGGAGATCGCCCACTGGTTGTTGATAACGTTGAGGATAACCGGTGCATTATAGACGGTCGCAAAAGTGCAGGCCGAATGGAAATCGCCTTCCGCCGTGCTGCCCTCGCCCACCCAGGTCGCAGCGATGCGGCTGTCACCCTTCATCGCGCTCGCCATCGCCCAGCCTACCGCCTGCGGCGTCTGCGTCGCGAGGTTGCCGCTGATCGAGAAGAAGCTGTGCTCGCGGCTCGAGTACATGATCGGGAGCTGGCGGCCCTTCAGCTTGTCGCCCTTGTTCGAATAGATCTGGTTGATCATCTCGACGAGGTCGTAGCCGCGCACGATCAGCACGCCCTGCTGGCGATAGCTGGGGAACACCATGTCGTCGCTCGCCAGCGCCATTGCGGCGGCAACCGAGGTCGCCTCTTCCCCGGTGCACTTCATGTAGAAGCTGGTTTTGCCCTGCCGCTGACCGCGGAACATGCGCTCGTCGAACGCGCGGACGAGCGCGAAATGGCCGAGCATGGTGCGCAGCGTGTCGGGATCGAGCTTCGGGTCCCACGGACCGTGAGCCTTATTGTCGTCGCCGAGAACGCGGATCAGGTCATGGCAGAGCGGTGCCGTCTCCTTGGCGTCGCACGCCTCGTCGGGGCGCGGCTGTGCACCGGGCTCGCTGACCTTGATATGACTGAAGTCCACCGTGTCGCCAGGGCGGAATTTGGGTTCGGGAACGTGAAGCCGGAGCGTGGGCTTGTTGGCCCCTGCTTCCCGGTCCGCGTCGGGCCTGTCGGCCATAGGGTGATCTCCCAAAGCGTGAGACGCATTCTTATACGTGTGAGTTATTTTATTTCACAGCTCGGGAGGGGTCAAGCTCTCCCGTCTCAGACCGCCACAGGGGCCTTGATCGGCCCCAGCGGCGTGTAATCGCGGACCTCGAAATCCTCGAGACGATAGTCGAAAATCGTCTCCGGCCGCCGCACTATCTCAAGCCGCGGCCGCCCCTGCGGTTCCCTCGAAAGCTGCTCGGTAATCAGGTGCTCGTGGTTGAGATAGAGGTGCACGTCGCCGCCCATCCACACGAATTCGCCCGGCTCGAGCTCAACCTGCTGCGCGATCATCCGCTGAAGCAGCGCGCCCGACCAAAGATTGAATGGCAGACCCAGCGCAACGTCGCAGCTCCGCTGGTAAAGCGCGCAATTGAGCCGGCCGTCGGCAACGTGGAACTGGTAGGTCTTGTGGCACGGCGGCAGCGCCATGCGGTCGAGCTCGGCGACATTCCATCCCTCGATGATATGGCGCCGGCTGCCCGGATTGGTGCGCAGCGATTCGATCACTTGCGCGACCTGGTTGATCCCCGGCCCCTTCTCGTAGGTGCCGTCAGGCCGATAGCGGTACGTTGGCCAGTCGACCCACTGTTTGCCGTAGACCGGGCCGAGATCGCCCCACCGTTCGGCGAACGCCTCGTCCTCGGCGATCCGCTGCACGAAGTCCTCCAGCGCGATCGCATCACCCGTCTCGCGCACGTACTGGGCGTGCGGCCACTCGTTCCAGATCTTCACGCCCTGCAGCACCAGCGGGCGAATGTTCGTCTCGCCGGTGAGGAACCACAGCATCTCCCGCGTCGCGGTCTTCCAGTAGACCCGCTTGGTGGTGAGCAGCGGCATCGCGCCGTCCGCGAGATCGAAGCGCAGCATCGCACCGAACACCGATCGCGTGCCGATACCGGTGCGGTCCACCCGTTCGCTCCCCTCGTTCCAGATGCGGCGCATGAGGTCGAGATACTGCTGTTCGGGATGATCGCGATTCGAAGAATCGGCAGAAAGTGCGGCGCTGGCCATGCCAACTTCCTAGACCTGCAATTGCCGGCTTGCCACCCCGACGCGCGCTGCCTATAGGGCCCGCCTTGCCTCGACCCGCACGGCACTTCGCCGGACGGGACCGACACGGTCGGGGAGTAGCTCAGCCTGGTAGAGCACTGTCTTCGGGAGGCAGGGGCCGGAGGTTCGAATCCTCTCTCCCCGACCAATTACTTTCAAGCACTTAACACCTCCCCGGAACAGGGGTCAGAGGTCGCAACCGAACCTTTTCCAATCGCGTTAGCGACGTTGCGAAGGTAGTCGGGGCTGTAGCGCGCGTAGTGCTTCTGGGTCGTTCGATCATCATCATGGCCCATGAATTGAGCGAGTTGCGCCATCGGCACGCCCGCTTCGGCCGCCCAGACCGCCCCGGTGTGGCGCAGCGTGTAAGGGGTCGCATGGACAGCGCTCCTTTCGGATGCCGCCTGAAACGCCTTCTTGATGTTGCCGACCTTCTTCCCGCCGCGCTCGACCACGTATTCGCAGGTGCGCGCTTCGTAGGCGCGCTGCAGTGTCTCGAGTAGCTCATCGCTGATCGGCACGATGGTGCGCCGCTTCGCCGTCTGCGCCCGGCCCGGTGGCCGAAAATCGATCAGCCGGCGCATGAAGTCGACGCGATCCCAGGTCAGATCGAGAATCGCCGACGGGCGCGCCATCGTGTGCAGCCCGAGCATGACGTAGACCTTCGCGTGCTCAGCGCGGATGCCCCCGAAGAACTTGGCGAACTCGGCGCGGGATAGATGACGCGTCTCTCGCTCCGGCGTCGGTGGAAGCCAGATAGCTGGCGCTGCGGTGATATGCCCTTCCCGCCTGCCCCATTTGAGCGCGGTCGATAGCTGGAGGAGTTCGTAGCGCGCGGTCGCGTCGGCGACTCGGCGGGTCTTGCGGTACGCCTTGCACATCGGCTCACCGATCAGATCCGGCTCAACGTTCTCCCAGAAGGGCTTCATCGCCTTCCACGCATCCTGCCGCCGACTGTGCGATGGCTTGTGCGCGATCGAGGCGAGGTAGCCGCTCATCAGTCGGCCCACGGACCACGATGCACCGTCGCTGACTTGCCAGCGGATTGCCGCCTCTGCCTCGGCGGAGGCCCGATCTTTCGAGGCGAGTCGATGACGGCGACGCTTCGGCCCCTCGCCGGCGTCCTCCCACCAGACGATTGCGAAGCCTTTGTCGAATCGCTGGACGGAATATTCTCGTTGCTCGCCTGACATTCGTATCTCTCCACTTCCGCCGCGCTGATGCGAATAAGCGCACCAGGTCGGAAGCATTGCAAGTCGCCGCTGCGGATCAGCTTGTAAACCAGCCCCTCGCTACAGCCCCACCGCTCGGCGAGCTGCGCAACGGAATAGGGGCGTGGTTTCGGGGTGAAGTGCGCGTTCATCGTGCTGCCCTCCCCCAATCGATCCCGCTCAGCAGGATGCCCGCAAGACACTGCGCAAACGGCAGTCCCGCGTTCGCTTGGATTGTGAATATCTCCAGCGCCTGCCGCTCCAGCATCTCGGACTGATCGTGCGGGAGGCTCACCCGGCTCAAGCCGCGCAGGCTGCCGAGCATCGTGTGCACCACGACCGGATGGCCCTCGCGGCAATGCCCGCGTGGCGGGAGGCCGGAGACGGTTCGGAGGGTGACTTCGGCCTTGCTCACTCCCAAACCCTCCGCCTCGGCAAATGCCCGGTCGAAACAAGCTGCTCCCTCGCCTCGTCGCGACTGATCGAGCGCCCGGCCGACCATGGACCGAACGCAGCCGTCACCGCCGTCTGCGCCTCGCGGTATGCGGCCTCTGCGGCGTCGAGCTGCGAGAAGGCCTCGGCCAGTGCGCGGGTGCGCTGGAGTTGCGTGTCCTCGGCGGGGAGGTGGAGGACCTTGGCGCGGCGGTTCGCGGTCGGGCTGCTCACTTCATCTCTCCCAGATGGGAGTCGATCTTGGCGAGGGTTTCTCGCGCGTCGAGGATATGGGGCATCGCATCAAGGCACAGGCCGGCATCATCGCAGAACTGGTCTGCAATCACGCAGAGGCCCCTCAGATCCTCCCGCGCCTCCCTCAGAAGCTCTACCGTCTTATCCGAGGCAACAAACGGGCCGCTGGTGAACACAGCAGAGCACTTCACCCCCGCGTCATGCGCAGCTTTGCACAGGCACGACGGGCAGAGCAGTCCGCCTTCATGGCCGACCGGTGACAGCTTTTCGTTCCAGACCTCACGCGGCACGAGCAGGTCGGGGAAGCCGTGTTCGTCGCCGTAGGGCCTTCCGCAGTCGTAGCAGCGAGCACCGTCTACCGTCTTATCGCTCGGGAGGGGGAGGGTGGCTCTGATAGCGGCTGCAAAGTCGCGCTCCCACTTGGAAACGGGATGGTCACCGCTCATCATCCAATCGCGGATGAGGTCCACTAGCTTGTCGTCAGTGGCGGGTATCGCCGCGCATGGTCCTTCATGACCCGGTGCACGAGTGCAGCGCCAGCCTTCCGGAGGGATAGCGCACTCCTCTGCCTCACTCGGGCTATGTGTTGTGCGGAGGGCGGAGATGAGCGCGTGCTGAGCTTCGCCAAACGAGGCGTCATCGTGATCGAACTCCGGATCATCGGTGAGCAGAAGCCCAAACCTGCCAAGTAATTCGTGGAACTCCGCCAACTGCGTAACCCCGGAGCACTGTGTTGTGCGGACCAGCGCGATACCTTCGTGCTGCAAGCCGCCAAGGACATGCCGAGCGCCGTCTCGCGCCGTCCAGTCCACGTCGAAACTTTCGCTGATGCAGTCGGTGAGGAGGTCCAGAACCTCGTCCTCGTCAGTGAGGTCGATCGGCGTCACTTCAACTGGTGCTGTCATTGGTCGTTCCTCTCGGGGGCAGTTCGGGAATTGTGGGCGCGAATGGCATCCAGCTTCCGCCCCTCGCAGGACCCAATGTAGATACCACCCACCGTTTCGGGGCACGGATCACATTCGGCGCGCCACCACCCACTTTCGTATTGGAAGAGCGTCATTTCCTGACCGCATTCCGGGCATGGCTTCAGTTTCGGATAGGTCATCCTTCGCTCCTCTCATGCAACCCGCCCACAATCTCATCCCGCATCGCCTCGAACCGGCGCGCGCTGTCGGTGGCGTCGTTCTTGCGGCAGGCGCGGATCTTCTCGTCGAGCAGCGACAGCACGTCGGCGCGTTCGGTCTCGGCCGAGCGGCGGGGCTCGACGGCGTAGGGGATGAGGCCGGAGCCGCTCACGACGACACCGTGGCCCGGCGCGCCGACGTGCGAGCCTTCTTCTCACGCGGCGGGATGGTCGTGATCGTGGCGGCGTATTCGGCAGTGAGAAGCCACACGGTATCCGCGAGATTAAGCCATTTGCCGGCCAGCACCGCAGCGGGAAGCTCGAGCGCGAGAACGCACCACATGGCCACCCGGAACCAGCGGGTGCCGCTCTCTGGCCACGTCGCGGGCAGAAGCGCCGCGCGCAGGCCGAGGATTAGGCACCCTGCCAGCAGCATCACCGTCCAGAGCCAGTGATCGCCATCCTGTACCGACCGCCATGTAATGTAGAGCCCTGCCGCAAACCACATATCGCGGTGCAGGCGGTGCTGCGTATAGCCGGTCCACTGGCAGAAGCGGATGATCGGCGGGTGGAAGAGCTTGAGGCCGAGCCATTCGTCGGTGCGGGCGATCAGGGTCACTTGCCCTGCCCCTCCCCACGCACCCGCTTGAACGCGGCGCTGACCATCCCATCGACCTCGGCGATCGTCTCGTCATCGTAGGCGACGCGATGCTTCGCCCATTCGTTGCTGGCGATGTTCGCGGCGGCGAGGCTGTTCGCGGCCTCGATCTGCGCGCGGATGTTGGCGAGGCGCTGGGCGGCGGGGTCGGCCTTTTCCTCCTGCGCCGGTTCCTCCTCATCAGCGTCGCCAGCGTCGAGCTTGCGCGCGGTTTCCTCGTCGACCTCCGTCATGCCGGTGTTCGGGTCGGTACTGATCTCGCCGGTTTCGGTATCGACAACTTCGCCGCCGTCCTGCTCGTCGAGCTCGTCTCCCGACGGCAGCGCGACCGGTGCATCAGGTTCGACCGAGTCGAGCGCTGCGACGGCAGAGCGTGCGGCGCGATCGATCTCCTCGCCTTCGACGTCGCGGAAGATGTCGCCGCTCATCGGCAGCACCTTCGAGTGCCGGCGCATGACGGTCTTCTTCGCCATTTCCGCGAAGTGGTCGACCCACGGGCCCTTCGGTTCGATCGGCTTGCCCTTGTTGGCGCCGAACTTCACAACCTGCCCGACAGCGCCGGTCTGGCTAAGCTGCCTGATCTTGTCGATTTCGGCGCGGCGCATGACCTCTGCTGACCAGGAGCCGTCCTTGAACTTCACCAGCGAGAACGCGGCGACGATCTCATCGTCTTCGGTTTCCTCGACGGATAGCGACAGGTCGGGTCGGTAGCGGATCGGAGGCTCCATGCCGAGCTCGAACAGGAACCGGCCACTCTCGTACTCGGCGCGGTAGACCACGCCGACCTGCATCACGCTGATCTCGTCGGACTGCATGATCTTCTTCCGCAGGCCGTAGACCATCGGCATGTACTGGACCTGCTTGACGGTCACCCACTTGCCCTGCCCATCCTTTTCGCGCGTGTTGAACGGTACCAGCGCGGCCTCGCGGCCATCGGGCAGGAGCCCGTCCTGCGCGGCCTTCATGCACGACAGGATGAGGCTGCGGCGATCGGCTTGGAGAATGGTCGGGTTCTGCTGCGCCGCCATCAGGACGGTGCGCTGCAGGTCCTCCGGCTTGATGTGCGACGGAAGCGCCATGCGGAACGATTCCGCGCGCTCTTCGAGCTGGCTTTTGAGCACGACCAGCGGGGGCTGTTCGCGCTGCTCTGCGATGGCGGTGGATGGGGCGCTCATGTTAATTTTCTCCGCTGGAATTGAGGGTCAGAAGGGCAGCGGAACGCCATCGAACGGGTCGGTGGCGTCCTCGCTTTCGTCGGACGCATCAGCATCCGGCTCGACGTCAGGGGTGTAGAGGCCGAGGATCGGCTTGCAGGCGAACGGCGGCGCTTCATCGCTGATCGCGTCGACCGTGACGCGCTGCCAGCCATCGCCCGACTTATCGGGCACCTTGACGATGTCACCTTTGGTCAGCGGTTCGCCCTCCCACTCGTAGGTGTAGGCGCGCTTGTCCTCGGGGCGGAATTTGCAGGCGACATACTGCATCGGATTGGTCCTTTCGTCCGGGGGTCAGCGGTAGTTGGCCTTGGCGACCGGCCAGATGCGGACACCTTCGATCTTGCGGGATCCGGCGCGCACGCGGCGGGCGATGGCCTTGTCGATCGCCTCGCGGACCTTCTCGTCGTCGGAGCAGCCCATGAAGGCGACCTCGTAGTCGGTGACCTCGCACTTCCATTCCTGCTTGCCGGAGACGGTCGCGCCAGCATCCGAGCGGACGGGCTCAGGCGCAGCACTTGCGGAGGGCGACAGGGCAGCGGAGGACATCGCCTCTTCCGCCTCGGCTGCGGCCTGCGCGGCACGCTCCTCCGCAGCGCGGCGCTCTTCCTCGTTCGCGGCATTCTGCGCGGCGGCGCGAGCTTCGGCTTCGGCGGCCTCCCGCTTCCGCTCGGCTTCGGCCGCACGCTCGGCGGCAGCGCGCTCCTCGGCGGCAGCGCGTTCACGCTCGGCGCGCAGTGCGGCCTCCCGCTTGGCGACGAACGCATCGCCGATGCTTTCGACCTTTAGCTTCGCCGCTTCGACCCGCTCGTTCAGCGCGTTCTTCTCGGCGTCCACCAGGCGGCCGGCGAGCAGGTGCGGTTCCTTCACCGATTTGTGCGTCTTGTTGATGTGCGCGATGCAGGCCCGGTAGGCCTTCACCAGATCGCCACACTTGCCGAGCGTCTCGTCGTCCTCAGCGCGGGCGCGATCCGCGGCATCGACCAGCTCGTTCAGCTTCTCGAGGAACTGCGGCCGCTCGCGCAGCAGCTCGGCGCGGAACTCCTCGGGAATGATATCTTCCAGCGGGGGCTTGTTGTGGCCCATATGCGCTGCGGCCGGTGCGGGCGTGGACGGCCATGCCGGAACGTCATCGAATACTGGTTTCGTGGCCATGTCAGAGGCTCCTTTCAAAACGGAAGCGGCTCGCCGGGATCGAGCGGATCGCGGCGCTTGCGGTGGTCGGCGTAAGCGGAATCGGGAGCGTGCTGCCTGGCCCACTCCTGCCGTGCGATGGCGCGGCGATAGTCCTGCTCGGTCACGGGCTCGCCGGCGCAATCCGGCCAGACGCGATCGAGATCCACCGGCTCGCCATTGAACTCGGCCTGCCAGCGCCAGGAGCGGTCAAGCTCCTCACCGGTGACAGGATCGTGCGGCGGCCCGAACCAGATGCGCACGACGCCGCGGACGCCGCCCGAACGCATGCGGAAGCGGTAGAACCCGGCAGTCGGCTTGGTGACGTCGGTCCCGGCGAACACCCGGCGCATCGTCTGCGCGGCATCGGCATAGGTGACGGGTGGGTGGGTCATTTCAGCACCACTTCGCCGCTCGCCACCGCCGCAACCCCAGCGATGATCCCGTTCGCCATCAGCAGGACGAGCAGCCCGAGCGTGAGGCCGAGGGCGGTGCGGAGGGTGTGGGGGTGGGTCATATGTGGCAGTCCACGACCGTCAGCCACGCGGTGGGCTCAAGGCCGTCCAGCAGCTTGCGGAACTCGGCCGTCCAGGCGCCCTCTTCCTTCTCGTCCGAAACGAGAGCCCACCAGCCCATCTTGCCGCGCTCGAACCAGCTTCCGTCCTTCACGACCGCAAAGGTGTTCAGCGACGCGTCGGCGGCACGTTGGCCGAATTCGTCGCGCGTGCGGCGGGTGGCGTCGACCTCGTCGTCGAGGCTCCAGCTATTCGGGAATTGCGCCTTGAGTGCCGCGACCGCGGGCTGTGCCCAGTAAGCGGCTCGCGCGACTTCGATGTTCCCTACGCGCTCGCGGAGCGCCGCCCACTCTTCGATCGCGGGCAGGCCATCCGTCACTTGGTGAACCTGATCCCATAGTGTCACGGCTTCCTCGCGCGCTTCGTTGCGGAGCGCATCGATGTCGATGTCCTGCATCATGGCCTGATCGCTTGCGAGCGGATGATCGCTGGCACGACTGCCGAGCACACCCGGCCGGCCGAGTATCGGCGCCTCCCCGCACTTGAGGCGGAGAAGGCCGCTCCAGCGCCCTCCGACGACCCACCAGTCCCACTTCGCGTTCGGATTGGTGTGGTGATACCAGCGCCCGTCGTCGCGCTTCTCTGCGCTACTCCAGCCCTCTACGAACTCGTCGAAGGGCTTTCCCTCGCCATACTTGGCATGGTCCGCGACCAACTCGTCGGTCACATCGACATCGACAACATACTCGTCATCGACGCCGGTGCATTCGTACTCGTGCCATGGCTGCAAGATCGCAGCGAGGGCGTCATCGTCCGGCTGCTGATCGGTGATTACGAGAACTGAGAAATGTGACATCTAGAAAATCTCCACAATCGTCCGATCCAGCCCCACCGCATCATCCCGCAGCGCATCAAACGGCCGCTCCGGCTCGAAATCGAAGATCGGCAGCGCGAACAGCTCGTCGGCGTAGAGCGGGCGAACCGACCTCCGCTCGCCAGTGGCCTCGCACTTGCGCCACACGGCCTGCGACCGCTGCTTGATGCCGTAGCTGCGCAGGACACCGGCTCGGCGTGCTTCGTCGCGGGCGTGGATCAGCAGCGCGTCCTTGTGTTGGAGCCCGGTGCCGTCGATCGCCCTCGCCAGCGCCTCGGTGATGTCGCCGGGGGCGCCGATGTCGAGCGGGATCGCGGGATGCAGCGAGCCGTGTGGGACGCGCCAGGCGCGGAAGGTGACGGTGCGGGTGTTGATGCGCGCATCGTTCGCGATGTGGCGGATGGGGATGGCGGTCACTGTGCACCGCCTTTCGGAAAGAGTGGGCGCAGTTCGTCGGTCAGCGTGAACTCAATCGACACGAGGCCGCCGAGAGGGCGCACACTGCCGTAGACGAGCCGCTCGTAGCACGCGGCCTCAGCACTCCATTCGACGAGTCCGCCGCTGAATGAGGAGGTGTAGACCCTGCCATCCCTCACGCCCCACATTTCGTCGACGCCCACCGAGCCGTTCTCAAAATTGAGGGTCGGGCATCCGATCAGATCATCAATGCTTTCGTCGTGCTCGATCAGGCCGAGCTTGATCGCATCGCCGACCATGTGCGGCAGGTTCTCGAAGAAGTCGCCCGCTTCGATCCGCACCTCATCCCATTCGCGGTGCGATACCTTGTGCTCGATTGAGCACGGCATGTGTGAGGGCGACGCGCTCACGACACCGCCCTCCCCTCGCCAGCCTTCCGGCCGGCAAGCTCCTCGGCGACGACCTCCGCGACCTCGGGAACCGAGGCGTAGAGATCGAGCCAGCGGGTCGCGCGAGCCTCGTTGTAGGGGCTCTGCGTGGCAGTGAAGGTATGGCCGAGCTCGGCGTCGACGGCAGCGATGCGCAGCGCTTTCAGGCGCTCGTACGCGTCCCATGCCGCTTCACTGAGAGGCCGGAGCTCGGTCTTATCGAACAGCGAGCCCCAGAGGCTGTCAGCCTTGTCGCGGCGGACGTCAGCGGGCTCGATCGTCTCGAGGATGGCGCGCGCCTTCGGGCTGCGGTGCCATTCGTGAGCTTTGCCGGGCTCGCTTGCTACCTCTGCGAGCCCGGGGGTTGCGCCGGCGATGCGCGCAGACAGGGGGGCAGCGCGCGGACGGTGGGGGGTGGTAGCGACGGCGATTTTCGAGGGGGCGTTCATGCGCGGTACTCCAGCACGTACCGCTTCGCCTCTTCCTTGCTGACGTCCTTGCCGTCCCAATCGAGGTAGACGGTGTCAGCATCGAGGGCGTCGATGATGTCGCAGATTGCCTGTTTCTGGCTGTCGGTGTCCTGCTGCTGCATCGCGCCGAGAGCCGTGGGCTCTTCATGGTAGCGCTGCAGTGCCTTGAACGCGGGACCGTCCTCGTTGAGGTCCCAGCCCTTCAATGTGCCCCACTTAAGGGAAAGGCTCTCCGCCATGCTTCATCTCCAACTTGCCCCGGGACTGGCCCGGTTCGTTGAAGACGTTTTGCGCGATACGCAAAGAGAGGTCAAGCCCCTTTTTGCGTATTGTGCAATTTATTCCGGAATGATGGCGGCTACTACGATTCCGATTATGTGCGCCTGACTGACGCCTTCTTCCTCTTGATCCACGCGGAAGCTGCTCTGGAAGGCGGGATTATCCGACTTCGGCACAAGCCATTCCACGCCGTCAGCGTCGCGGTGATATTCCTTCACCGTCGTTTCGGTCTCGTCGCCGTTGCGAATGCGCTGGACGATCACGCGCTTGCCGTTCGGGATTGTCTGGTCGCCGGTGTAGGCAACGCAGTCTAGGATGGTGCCGTGCGGGTAGACCTGGTTCATACTCTCGCCGACGACGCGGAGCCCAAAACGCTCACGTAGGCTGACCTTTATGTCCGCGCGCCCAGTATAGCGCTCCCACTCATCCTCGGCGAACTGCCACGCTTCTTTCCACACGCCGGCCTGCACGTCGCCTTTCACATAGAGCGTCGGTCCCAGGGCTTCGAAGGGGCTATCGTCTTCCTCGAATATGTCGCCGATCCGGCACTCATATGAGCGCGCCAGCTCGGGCAACCTTTCACTAGGGATGTTGTTGTTACCGCTCTCCCAGCGCGAGAGCTGGCTCACCGAAAAGCCGCTGCGATCGGCCATCGCTTCCAGTGTGAGGCCGAGGCGCTCGCGAAACTGTTTGAGCTTTATGCGCATCGCGCACGGCTCGCACGGCGGAATTTCCCCCGCCATAGCGTGATACGCAAAAATGGGCCTTGTGCTGATTTGCGTATTGCGCAATATAGTCAGCATGAAACTAGCCGCCTATCTGGAGATCGAGGGCAACAGCGCTTCCAAGCTTGCTGAAGCGACTGGAGTTGCCGTCTCGACCATCACGCGCGCCGCGAAGGGGGAAATCACCCCATCCCGGAAGCTCATGGCCCTCATCTACGAGAAGACGGACGGTCATGTGACGCCGAACGACTTCTGGGGGATCGCCGCATGATCCGCGCGACCCTCATCATCGCAGGCCTTCGCTACCCGTTCCTGCCGCTGCGCCTCGTGCGCGCTGCGAACACGAATGATGGGAGGGGGTAGATGGGCCTGCTCCACATCCTGCAGCACTCGCTCGGCGTCGACCAGTACGGGCAAGGCGAGCAGTACCGGAACTACTTCGTCACCGGCGAGGGCTCGATCGACCATCCCATTTGCATGGAGGCGGTCGAGCGCGGTTTGATGATCCGGCGCGCTGGCAATGCGCTGACTGGCGAAATGGACCTGTTCCATGTCACCGACGCCGGCCGTGCCTACGTTGCCGAGAACAGCCCCGCCGCCCCGAGACTCACGGCCTCGCAGCGCCGGTATCGCGCCTTCCTCGATCACGACTGCGACCTCTCGTTTGGCGAGTGGCTGCGGACCTACGGTCGGGAGGTCGCCTGAATGTCCCCCACCCTCACCATCGACACCGATTCCGACCCCGGCTCGTGGCGCGCGGCCCTCTCTCCCGAAGGCACTCGCTGCGCAGGCTGCGGTGAACGCATCTGCGCCCACTCGGACGCTGTCTACCAAGGCGCCGTTCCGCTGGCTGCCGACCCTCTTTCTCATGCTTCTGGAGGTAGCCGTGCCTGACAACCTCGTCGTTCGCAAAAATCAACATTTGTCGAACGCTCGCGCAAAAGAGCTTGCTGCCTCCGGGGTTCGCAAGGCGGTGAAGGCGCACGGCAAGGACAAGGTGGCGAATGCTGCCGACGTGCAGGTCCGCACGGTCGAGAAGTGGATGGCAGAAGCCTCCCTGCCCTCGATCGACAACCTGCTCAACATCGCCAACCTGCATCGCGGCGTATCGGACGCGCTGCATCAGGAAATGGGTTGGGCCGGCCTCACGCCTTCTCGCGCGAACCCCGCCAACGACCTCGAACTCGCCGCCGGCCTCGGTCACTCGGTTGCCGAGCTGATCGACCGCCTGCGCGATGGGAAGCGCTGCCACGTCGATACCGCCGTGCTCGCCGCCCTTTTCCGCGAACTGATCCCGCAGATGCAAGCGGTCGTCGATGAAGACGACGCGCGCCGTGCTGCCTGAACTCAAAGGGAGGAACTGACCAATGTTCAAGCACATCTTGGGGATGGCCGCGGCGTCGTTGTCGTTACCCGGGGCACTTCGCGAGCCGCACCACATGGGCCGCACGCGCTATCCGGCAGGGTATCGCCCTGCGCGCAACCGGTATCGTCTGCCCCACCAGGGCGAGCGCGAGATCGAGCGCCGGAAGCGCCAAGCCGCTCGCAACGAGGCACGCCAGATCGAGCGCGCCGCCAACTCCACCTTCGCATCACTGCATGGCGCCGAGAAGCTTTCGCGCCGTGGTCGAGTGGTGCCCGCCAACGCTGGGAGGAACTGAAATGGACCTGATCACCATCGGCACCACTGCCGCAATCGCCGTGCCGACCATCGCTGCGGTCGCGCTTTACATGGATCGTCGGACGCTGCGGAAGCGGCTTTCGGTGCTCAATGGGCGGGTCAGTACCGCGGAGGACATTCACGCGCGGCAGCGCACCCGGATCAACCAGCTTGAAAACCAGGCCGCGAGCGATGGCAATCGGCTCAGTCAGCTCCGAGTGCAGAACAACCAACTGACCCGCCAACGCGATGCCGCGCGCGATGAACGCGACCAGATCGACGAACAACTCGCCGCCGCCGAGGAAGAAGTTCGCCGCCTCCAGCCCCTCGCCGACAAAGCCCTCGCCGCGCAGGCTCAGCGTGTCCGTGCCTCGCAGGCCGCGAAGGCGAAGCGGGATGCGCGGAAGGCTACGGCATGAAGCCTCTGCGCTCCAAGCTTCTGCGCTATCTCCGCGAACTCGCGCGCGCCGGCCAACCCTGCCCGCTGAACCGCGACCTGGCGGCGCACCTCGGCGCCAGCGCGGACGGTATCAGCGAGGCTCTGACGCAGCTCCGCGACCTGAACCGCATCGCCATCGAGCGCGTCGGCAACCGCAGGATCGTCACGCTCTTGGGAGAAGGTATTGCCACCGCCGATCCGCGCCCCGCACCAGAGCCGATCGTCGTGCGCCCCCGGGTTCGTGAGATCATAGACACAGCCTCGCGCATTTTCGACGTGCCGGCGAAGGATATTGCCTCCGCCTCGCGGCTTCGCATGCATTCCACGCCGCGGCAGGTGGTTTGCTACGTGGCTTCGCAGCGGGGATGGCGCTCGACCGAGATCGGCAGGGTTCTTCAGCGCGATCACTCGACGGTGCTCTATGGGCTGGATCGGGTCAGGGCGCGCCGCGCTGCCGACGCCGAGTTTGCAGCCAAGGTCGCCGAGTTGCTCGAGCGCTCGCCGGTTCGGGTGGTGGCGGGATGAGTGTGCGCATCCTCATCGGCGACGTGCTCGATCGTCTCGCAGATCTCGATGCCGACAGCGTCGACTGCGTCGTCACGTCGCCGCCCTACTGGGGCCTGCGCGACTACGACGTCGATGGCCAGATCGGCATGGAGCCGACGCTAGGAGAGCACCTGGACGTGATGGTGCGCGTGTTCGACGCGGTGCGCCGGGTGATGAAGCCCGAGGGCACGCTGTGGCTCAACTACGGCGATTGCTACGCGACGAAGCCGAACGGACGGAGTGCTGCGGCGACGAAGGCGGCGGGGACCGATGACCGGACGTTCCGCGACAAGCCGTTTTCGACGGTCGGGCCGGTCTACGGCCACCTCGATCGCGAATACGAGAAGACGGCGCGCGCGGGAAAGACCCAGAACCTCGGCAATCTCGGTGCTCAAACCGGTCCGCGCGTCGTCGGCGTCGGGATGCTCAAGCCGAAAGACCTCTGCATGGTCCCGAACCGGCTCGCCATCGCGCTGCAGGATGCCGGGTGGTGGGTTCGTTCGGAAATCATCTGGGGCAAACCGAACCCGATGCCGGACTCCTCCGGTCGGTATCGGCCGAGCACGGCGCACGAGAAGCTGTTTCTGCTGACGAAGAGCGCAACGAGCTACTACGACAGCGAAGCCGTGCGGATGCCTGCCGCCGAGGCGAGCTTGCAGCGCTGGTCGCAGGACATCGATAGCCAGGCCGGTTCCGACCGCGCGAATGCCGGGCGGAAGACGAACGGCAGTATGAAGGCTGTTGGTGGTAAGCAAACTGCGACCGCCGCATCCGCGAAAGGGCTATCTGCCGAGCGTCGATATGGCGGTTTCAATGACCGCTGGGATGCTGCCGAAGCGTCGGGCGAAGTGCGGGACAGCCGCCTCCTCCGCAACTACGAACCCGACCTCTCACCGATCATTCCGCCCGAAGTCTGGGAAATCGCCACCGCGGCATTCAGTGAGGCGCACTTCGCGACCTTTCCGCCGGCGCTGGTCGCGCCCTGCATCATGGCAGGCTGTCCGAAGGGCGGCCTCGTGCTCGACCCGTTCGGGGGCGCCGGCACGACCGGACTTGTTGCCGATCGGCTCGGTCGCGATGCGGTCCTGATCGAGTTGAACCCGGAATACGCCGAGATCGCGCGCAAGCGCATTGAAGGTGACGCGGGCATGTTCGCGGAGGTCGCCGCAGCATGAGACGTCAGTTCGGCTCCAAATCCCCGTCACAGGCCCACCAGCGCACCGCTCTCGGCCAGCTACTCGTCATGCGGCCGTCGCTCGACGGCCTCGACCTGGCGAGCCTGTCGCGCTCCTATGGCCTGCCGGTGCCAGAAATCGACCGGATGATCGCCGCCGAACGCAAGCGCCGCGAGGTGCGGGCATGACGGACTGGGCCGATCTCGAAAGCACGCTCGACCCTGTGCCTGTGTTTCCGGTGCAGGCTCCCGACGGTCGCCGCGACTGGAGCGAGATCGACCGGCAGGGCACGTTCCTGTCCGTTATGCGCTGGTCGGCCCCGCGCGTGCTGGTCTACCCGAATGCGAACGCCGGCAAGCGCAATCCCGCCACTGCGCGCAAGGAGGGCATTCGGGCCGGCGTGTTCGACCTCACCTGCGTCTGGCGGCAGCGCCTCGTCGCCTACATCGAGCTCAAGGGCTACTCGAAGGCCGGACGCCCGGGTGTCCTCTCGGCACAGCAGATCGAGTTCGGCAACCGACTCATCGAGCTCGGCGTGCCCTGCGCCTGTTTCTTCGATCCGTACGACGCTGCCGAATGGCTGCGCGGACAGAGCTTTCCCGTCGCGGAGGTGCGCCGTGCCGCGTGACCTGGGCGACATCCTGCGCGGCCTCGTAATCCGCGCGATCGAAGCGGAATCCGATCCGGCCGAACAGAAGGCCCGGATCATGATCGCGCGTGGTCACGGCCATCTCACCGACCAGGAAGCGGCCGACTGGATCGCCATTCTCGCGCTGGAGGATGCATGAGCTACCACGATGCCATCGCCGACTTCGTGTCGTTCATGGAAGCCAACGGGGTCAAGCCGTCCGAACCGATCGCGCAGCGCCTCGGAAGCGGGAGCCTCATCCGGTTTCGCTGCGAGGGGGACGGCAAGGGGCGCAAGAACGGGTGGGCGATACTCTATCTCGACGAGCGGCCGGCCGGCGCTTTCGGCAATTACAAGATGAACACGGGCACGCTCAAGTGGAAGTCGAGTGAAGATCGCCCGGCCCTTTCCCGTGAGGAACGCGACGCGCTCCAGCGCGAATGGCGCGCGGCGAAGGAGAAGCGCGAGGCCGAGAAGCGCGACTGTGAGCAGCAGGCCGCGCTCGATGCTGCCGATCTCTGGCAACGCGCAGATCCCGCGTCGAGTGCGCACCCTTATGCTGAGCGAAAGAGGTTGAACGCGGCTCCGCTGCGCCAGATGGGCGACCGCCTACTCGTCCCGATGTGCGATGAAGCCGGACGACTGTGGAACCTGCAGCGCATCAGCCCGAGCGGCGACAAGCGGTTCCTCGAAGGGGGCCGGGTCAATGGCCTGTTCGCTATCGTGGGCGAGTTCATGCCCGAGACGAGTGAAGCGATCTTCGCGGAAGGCTATGCCACTGCCGACACCTTGAGCCGCGCGACCGGCCTTCCCGTCATCGTCACGTTCAACACGGCGAACATGCCCAAGGTGGCCCGCCTGTGGGCGGAGCGACGGCCCGATCTGCATTTCACGGTCTTTGCCGACGATGATGAAGCTACCGGCTGCGATCTCGAGGAGCGGACCGGGACCTACAAGAACCCCGGCATCGAATGCGCGGAAGCGGTCGCAAGCGAGATTGGCGCCTGCATCGCGTATCCGCTCGGCAGGCCGTCACGGAGGGCTGCGTGAGCGTGCCAGAGAATTACGATGCCAACGATGTCGAGGTGACGTTCGGACTCGACAAGGTGAGGGAGGCCTTCGCTCAGCGCCGCTCCACCTTGCCGCCCGTTCCGGACTATCCCGACGAGGGCGAGCAGGAGCGGCCGCGCATCACGGCGACGCCGTTCGTCTGGCGCGCCGAGCACGAGATCCCTCGCCGCGAATGGCTCTACGGGCGGCACCTAATCCGCAAGTTCCTGAGCCTCGACATCGCGCCAGGCGGGCTCGGCAAGTCCAGCCTCAAGGTCGTCGAGGCCTTGTCGCTGACGTCGGGACATCAACTGCTTGGCAAAGCGATCCATGGCGGCCCTTACCGCGTGTGGGTCTACAACCTCGAGGACCCGGCGGAGGAGACCGAGCGGCGCTTCGTGGCCGCGGCGAAGCACTACAATCTCGGCCCTGAGCATTTCGGCGATCGGCTCTATGCCGATACCGGGCGCGAGCAAGCTCTCTGCATTGCCGAGGAAACACACGACGGCGCCCGCATCATCAAGCCGGTGACGGAGGCGCTGATCGAGGAGATCAAGGCGCGGCAGATCGACGTCATGGTCATCGACCCGTTCGTGTCGAGCCATACCGTCAGCGAGAACGACAATCGCGCGATCGACATGGTGGCGAAGGAGTGGTCCCGCATTGCGGACGTCTGCAACTGCTCGATCAACCTGGTGCATCACGTCCGCAAGACCAACGGAGCCGAGGTTACCGCGGAATCCTCCCGCGGCGCGGTGAGCCTGATCGGAGCGGCCCGGAGTGTCGTGGTCTACAACCGCATGACAAAGGAGGAAGGCGAGCGCGCCGGCATCGAGCCCGACAAGCGCGGCTTCTACTTCCGTACCCAGAACGACAAGGCCAATCTCGCCCCGCCAGAAGCAGCTGACTGGCACCGCATGAACAACGTCGACCTCGACAACGGCGATAGCGTCGGCGTGGCCTGCCCGTGGCAGTGGCCGGACAGCTTCGAAGGCGTAACGGGCTGGCACCTCAAACAGGTCCAGGCGCGCGTAGCGGACGGCCAGTTCCGGCGCGACACGCAGGCAAAGGCGTGGGTCGGAAACGTCATCGCGGACGTCTGCAATCTCGATCCGAAGAAGGACCGACATCGCGTCAACGACATCCTCAAACAGTGGATCGCGAACGAGATGCTGATCGAGGTCGAGGGTTTCGACGCGAACCGCAAAACCCGCACTTTCGTGGAGGTCGGCACATGGCACACGGAGTGAAAATGGCGGAATTCTGCGGTTTGCGCCACCTTGATTGCAAATGTGGAGCAAAGGTGGCGCAGTCGACCGGGTCGGAAGCAGGTGAGGCACTGGCCGAAGCCCCGACCCACGGTTTTCTGCGGGTTTCCGTCTGCTCCACCCGGTGCCGCAAGGTGGCGCAAAGGTGGCGCAAGGTGGAGCAGCAAAGGGGCCGGTGCGCCACCTGCAGGGGAACCCCTAAAGGGGTTTCCCCTGACAGGAGGTGGAGCACGCCCCCGGTACATTTGCTGAGGTGGCGCAGCACCCTGGCGGCCTCGGCCAATCATCGGTTCACCAACATCGCCAACATCGGACGGGAGGGATCACCGACATGAGCATCGAATGCACGAGCTGCGACTTCTGGGAGGAGCAGAGCGAACTGCGCTTCGGGGACAAACGCGTCGGTCAGTGCCGGCGTCATGCCCCGACGCTCAAGGAACGGCCCGATGGGCAGCTCAGGTCCGCTTGGCCCTTCACGGCCGAGACGGAGTTCTGTGGGGATCATAGTCGGGGGGTGGGGCGATGAACGCCGTGACCGTGATCGAGCAGGACCACACGCCGTCCCTCACCCTCCCCACCGACCTGCCGTTCGAGCGCTGGCTGTCGATCGGCCGCGACCTGATCCAGCGGGACCGGGAGACGAAGTGGCAAGCCGCGGACTGGTACGCCTATGGCCGCACCCGGGCGAAGGCCGATCCCGAGTTCGCGCAGCAGATGGAACTCGCGCTGCCGGCCATCCTCGAGGACCCCAAGCGCCTCGAAGCCATTGCCAAGGTCGCCGAGAGCTTTCCCGCCGAGGACCGCAGCACGGACCTGTCGTTCGACCACTACGCCGCGCTGTCGCGCCTGCCGCACGGTGAGGCCCGCAAGCTGCTCGACAAGGCCACACGGGACCGGACGCCGGCCCGAGACCTGCGCTACGAAGCGCTCGGTCAGCAGCGCAGTCTCTCGCGCCTCGAACCGAACCAGGACGACCTGCTCTCGTCGTTCATCCGCCACTGGAACCGTCTGCCGTTCGCGACCCGCCTCGAAGCGGCAGAGATGATTGCTGCTAGCGGCGGGGAGGAGATCGAACCGTGATCGAAGCGAAGAAGCATCCGCCCATGCCCGAGCGGTTCCGAGAGCGGTTCGTCACGGATGGATGGCGCGGGATCGAGCGCTACTACGGCGCGCGCACCGAGGTCATGTTGCAGTGGATCGCGGAGTGCGGTGGACTGGAGGAGCTGCGGGCAGAGCGGCGTCGGTATCGCGAGAGCCTACGGATGGGGCAGGTGGTGGCGCATGGCTAAGGCACGCAAGCAGCGTCGGACATCGCGGACAGATCGCGCGCGCGAGACGTTCCTCGCGACGCTCGCTGAGACCTGCAACGTATCAGAGGCGGCGCGGACGGCCGGCATCGGGCGGTCGACAGCCTACGAGTGGCGGGACGAGGACGAAGCCTTCGCCGCCGCGTGGGATGAGGCTGAGCAGGAAGCCGCCGACAAGCTCGAGCGCGAAGCATGGCGCCGGGCGGTCGAAGGCACCGACAAGCCCGTGACGTTCCAGGGCGTGATCACCGCGACCTACAAGGAATATTCGGACAAGATGCTGGAAATCCTGCTCAAGGCGCATCGGCCGGAGAAGTTCACCGATCGCAGCAAGGTCGAGCACTCGGGCGAGATGCAGATCAACGTTCTGCCGGAGGACGCGGGGCTGTGAGCGCGAACTTAGGGATTCTCGAGGATGCGCATAGTCACCTTAATGAGTTCGATGGAATAGTGGAGTTCGGCTCCCCAAGAGCGATCGTCGGCGGGATGAAGATCCTCCGGCGATTCAAAGCAATCGGCGTAGAACTGCTCAACTTCCACAACCATCCCGTGCAGGTTCCCAAGAGACGCCATCTGATGGAAGTTGAGAGCTTTGCTGCGCTGAATAGCCTGATCGATAATCATGCGAGTGGCGCGAGAGTTCAGACCAAACTGCTTGATCGCCTCGCGGTACTCTGCCGGCATTGTCTTACTGTCAGTCGGTTCAAGAGCTTGAGCATGTTCAGCCGACTTCTGAAGTTTGCCCAGAGCGTCGGTGAGTATCTGAACCTCCCGGGACATCTCAATGTTGTGGTTCCGGTCGGCCACCCAAACCGCACCCGCCACAGTAGCTGTCGCGCCGGTCAGGGCGCCGAGGAAGGCCATTACCGGCTCCAGCGGAAATCCAACGCGGATCATCAGGGCAACGAAAATGCCCAGGCCGCCGGCGGCGGCTCCCATGATCAAGCAAGTGATGAGGTGGTCGCGTCCAGTCATGGCCGCGTTGTCATTCATTCCGCGCCGTGCCGCAAGCCGCGTCCGTGACTGCCACCCTCACCCCTAAGCAACGCGAAGCCAACCGCCTCCTTGCCGGCCCCGCCCGCAACATCATGCTCCGCGGCGGGTCTCGCTCCGGCAAGACGTTCCTCCTCGTCCGCGCCATCATCCAGCGTGCGATCAACGCCCCGAACAGCCGGCACGCGATCTTCCGCTTTCGCTTCAATCACGCGAAGACCTCGATCTGGTCGGACACACTGCCGAAGGTCCTCAAGCTGTGCTTCCCGGCCCTGCGCGTGCGGTTCGACAAGACCGACTTCTACGTCGAGCTGCCGAACGGGTCGCAGATCTGGATCGCGGGCCTCGACGACAAGGATCGGGTCGAGAAGATCCTCGGCCAGGAATACTGCCTCGATCCCTCGGCCCGTGTGTTGGCTTCGGACCTGACATGGGTCCGTGCCTCGGAAGTCGAGGTGGGGCGGGAGCTAATCGGCTTCCCCGAGGATCTCAATGGGCACATGAAGTTGATCCCGTCGACCGTGACGGCTGCTCGCTCCATCCGGACTCGCAGGCTGCGAGTAGTGACGAACAAGGGCGAGACGATCGTGTCTGCGTGTCACAAGTTCGTTGGCTATCGGGACGACCGCCGCACTCGAAACTTCCGGTCGCTGTCGTGGGTCCGCGCAGATGACTTGCGCCCCGGCGATAGCGTGCGTTTCGCCTGCCCCGTCTGGGATGAGGGCACAACAAAGGCCGATGGTTGGCTTGCTGGGATACTGGACGGCGAGGGCTGGGCGTCTGCTGGCAACGTCGGAGTGGCTCAAAATCCAGGACCCGTGCTCGATCAAATTCGCACGGAGTTTGATCGACTCGGCGTTGGCTACAAGGAGCACTTGGCAAAGGAGGGGTGCGCCAAAGTACAACCCGACAGTATCTGGTCTGCATTGCGCCTACTCGGGACCACGAGGCCGGTACGGCTGCTACCGAAGGCCCGATCTGTATGGGAGGGGAGGCGCGGCTTTGTTGCCCGAGGCTGCCGTTCCGGGCACGGCACAGGAACAAGGGCCAATCCCGAGGGCCGGCATGTTGCGCAGGTGACCCGCGTCGACGACCTTGGTGAAGGTGAGGTCGTCTCGCTGAGCACCTCAAGCAAGACGCTCATTGCGGACGGATTTTTAGGTCACAATTGCACGCTCTACTTCAACGAGTCCTCGCAGATACCGTGGGGCTCGATCGAGACGGCCATGTCGCGCCTTGCGCAGAAGTGCGCGCTCGCACCCGCGATCGCCACAGCGACAGGCCGAACACACCTCGCGCTGAAGGCCTACTTCGACTGCAATCCGCCGTCGAAGCTGCACTGGAGCTACCAGCTCTTCCGCGCGAAACTGAAGCCCGGCACGAAGGAGTCGCTGCCCGATCCGGACAACTACGTCGAGATGAAGATCAATCCCGACGACAACCGCGAGAATCTGCCGGAGGAATACTTCGAAGTGCTCGATGGCATGTCGTCGGCCAAGCGCACCAGGTTCCGCGATGGCGAGTGGGCGAGCGAGGTCAACGGCGCGCTGTGGTCGCTGGAGGATCGCAAGGCGGAGGATGGGCGCGCAATGCCCGGCATCGACGCCCTCAGGGTTACGGAAGCCGACGTGCCCGACTTCCGGCGCATCGTGGTCGCGGTCGATCCGAGCGGCACCAAGGGCGACGGAGGGGGAGACGACATCGGAATCGTCGTGGCCGCGCTCGGCGTGGACGGTCAAGGCTACGTGCTCGACGACGCCACTTGCCAGCTATCGCCTGAAGGCTGGGGCCGGCGTGCGGTCGACCTGTATCACCGGCGCCGGGCTGATCGCGTGGTCGGCGAGGCGAACTTCGGCGGCGACATGGTGCGCGCCATCGTCCAGAGCGCCGACCGCACCGTGTCCTACCGTGACGTGAAAGCGAGCCGGGGCAAGGTGGTGCGCGCCGAGCCGATCGCCGCGCTCTACGAGCAGGGCAAGGTGCACCACGTCGGCGACTTTCCCGACCTCGAGGACCAGATGTGCAACTTCACCGCGAACGGTTACGTCGGCGAGGGATCGCCTGACCGGGCCGACGCGCTGGTGTGGG
The DNA here is from genome assembly GCF_003581645.1 of Pelagerythrobacter aerophilus. Lineage (GTDB taxonomy): Bacteria > Pseudomonadota > Alphaproteobacteria > Sphingomonadales > Sphingomonadaceae > Pelagerythrobacter > Pelagerythrobacter aerophilus. Next base: position 471,278 of record NZ_QXFK01000014.1, read on the forward strand.
CGCTGACCGAGTTGATGCTCGACGGCAAGACCAGCTCGCTCGATGCGCTGTGATTATCCGTCCGTAGCCTGAATAGACTGGAGTTAGCACACCCGACCCCATGGGCGTCGTGACAAACCTCCGAGATGGCCTGATCAACGCGCTCTCCGGCCGAGGCACGTCCATCGACCGCAGCCGCCACACGTTCTGGTGGTTCCAGCAGATGGACCCGACCCAGCTTCTCGCGGCCTATCGCTCTTCCTGGCTCATCTCCAAGATCGTCGACCTGCCCGCGCAGGACATGGTCCGCGAATGGCGCGAGTGGGAAGCCGAGGACGATCAGATCAAGGCGATTGAAGCCGAGGAAGAGCGGCTTGGCCTGAACAGCGCGATACTGACCGCGCTCGTGTTCGGGCGTCTCGGCGGCGGTGCGGTGCTGCTCGGCACGAACGCGGCCGACCTCTCGCAGCCCGTTCGCCCGGGTGAAAAGCTGGTCTACGTGAAGGCACTCTACAAGCACCGTCTCACGCCGGGCGAGATCGACTATGACCCGGCCAGCGATACGTTCGACGAGCCGCAGTATTTCACGCTGAGCGGGCAACGGGGCAGCGACCGGATCCACCCCTCTCGCTTGCTGATTTTCCGCGGCGAGCGCGTTCCGGACATGCTCGGCGGGCAACCCGCGAATGACTGGTGGGGGGATGCCGTCATCGATCGCGTCGACCGCGCCGTGAAGGATGCGCAGCGCGTGTCCGAGGGCTTTGCCGATCTCGTCGAGGAAGCGAAGCTCGACATCTACCGCATCGCCGGCATGACCGATCGGCTGCTGCAGCCAGGCGGCGACGATGCCATGCGCAAGCGCTTCGAGGCCACCGCGCTCGGCAAGTCGAATTACCGCGGCATCTTCCTCGACAAGGAAGACGAGTGGGATCAGCGCCAACTCACGTGGGCCGGGATGCCCGACATGGTGCGAGCCTACCTCTCGATCGTCGCAGGCGCGGCCGACATTCCCGCCACCCGCCTGCTCGGCAAGTCGCCCGACGGCATGAACAGCACCGGGGAATCGGACGAGAAGAACTACCGCTCCATGATCGCCACGCGGCAGAACATGGACTTGCGGCCGCAACTCGCCAAGCTCGACGCGATCATGCTTCCCGGGCTGGGTCTGCCGGCCGATCTCTACTGGAAGTTCAGCCCGCTCGATACGCCGACCGAGAAGGAGTTCGCCGAGATCGACAAGCTCGAGGCGGAGACGGCGAACAACCTCTCGCTCTCCGGCCTGGTGCCCGAGACGGCACTGGCAAAGACCGTCCAGCAGCGCATGATCGACAGCGGACGGTGGCCGGCCCTGAAAGAGGGGCTGGAGGAAGCCGAGCGCGAGGCGAACGCAATGCCCGAGGGCGACGAGGACGATCTTCTCACAGCGGAGGAGCGCACAGCACGAAGGGAGGTGATCGAGCAATCTGCCGGTGGCGGGACGAACGCGCCCGCCCGCCGTGCCGCGAACGATGCCCGATTCCTCGCCGACGCCGCGCCCAAGACGCTCTACATCGAACGCAAGCTGATGAACGCCGACGAGGTGATCCGCTGGGCGAAGTCGCAGGGCCTCGAAACCACCCTCGCCGCTTCCGACATGCACGTCACCATCGCCTACAGCCGCGCACCGGTGGACTGGTTCGCGGTCGGCACGGACTGGAGCGGCGACGAGAACGGCCACCTGCGCGTCCGCCCGGGTGGCCCGCGCGCCGTGGAGCGTCTCGGCGAAGGCGATGCGGTGGCGCTGATGTTCGCCGATGACCAGCTCGAATGGCGGCACAAGCGCATCGTCGAGGCTGGGGCGTCGTGGGATTGGCCGGAGTATCGGCCGCACGTCACGCTGACGTGGAAGGCCGAGGGCGTCAATGTGTCGACGATCGAGCCTTACACGGGGCCTTTGGTTTTCGGTCCAGAGCTGTTCAGCGAGGTCGACGAGGGCTGGCGCGGGAAGGTGAGCGAGGGATGAGCACCGTCCGCGAGCGCCGCCGAGCAGCCCTCAGGGTGCTCAGTCGCTTCCAGTTCGAACGCGGGCTGCCCGAATGTCCGCTGCGCATCGAGCGCCGGCCTGATCGCACGATCGCCCTGATAGGCACCGCTCCGGATGGTCGCGAGTATGGGGTCGGCTATTCGGCGGCGCGGTTATGACCCGCACCTACGCCATTGCGGACCTCCACGGCCGCTTCGACCTTCTCTGTCGCGCCATCGACTTGATCGAAGCCGACGCTGGCGACGCGGGCGGGAAGTTCGTCGTCCTCGGCGACTTTGTCGACCGGGGTCCGCAGAGTCGCAACATCATCGACCTGCTGATGGCAGGGCCGCAGCGTCCTAACTGGGACTGGGTCGTGCTGCAGGGCAACCATGAGGCCATGATGCTGGAAGCGCTGTCCACGCCTTCCCCGCAGCTCATGCGCTGGTGGGTAGGCAACGGCGGCGGACAGACGCTGGAATCCTACGGCTACCGGAGCGGTGACGATCTCCTGCCGCTCCGGGTCCCGGTCGAGCACATGGAGTGGTTGCGCGCACTGCCGATCTATCACGAGGATGGCTGGCGCATATTCGTGCATGCTGGCGTTCCGTTCGATCAGCCGCTCACCGAGGCCAAGCCCGAAACCCTCCAGTGGATGCTCTATCCCGGCGACGTCGATCACGACGATGCCGAGTTTCATCCCGACGAGCAGCATTGCAGCGGCAAGCATATCGTCCACGGCCACCACCAGTCGGCGTCGCACCCGCTGCTTAAGCGCCATCGGACGAACCTCGACAGCTTCGCGTGGAACACCGGGCGTTTGGCCGTCGCAGTCTTTGAAGACTACTATCCCGCGCCGGCACGGATCATGGATGCGCTTGGCCCATCGGCGGCACGCTAATGCCCTCCCTCCACCTCCTCCGCGACCACACCCTCGCCGACATTCCCGCGCACCTCCGCCGCGCCGCCGACCGCGCCGAGGAAGACCCGCTCCAGGCCGCGATCCTGCTCACGGTTGACGAGGACGGCGAAGTCGAGACCTACGGATGGGGCCGCACCGACGCGCCGCAAACCCTCGCCACGCTGCACATCGCCGCTCACAAGCTGACCCGGAGCATGGCCGATGGCGAGCTTTGACCTCCCCGCGCTCGCTCGCCGGCAAGGCATCAGGCGCGACCTTACAATCCGCCCACCCGAGCCGACACAGGCCCATGCGCAGGAACTCGCGCGGCTCTACATGCCGATCGTTCGGGCGTGGCAGGAGAACATCGACGCGATCATGGCGGGCCACACCGTGCCGACACTGGACGGGACACGATTTACGATTGGCGTTTCGACGAAGGAAATCACCTCGGAAGCCAGCATTTCTGCGGGTTTGAGCCACGATTTACGCTCTGAGGAAATCACCCTTTCTGACGCACCGGCCGACCAGCAAGCAGCCATCGACCGCACCGCCGAAGAAGTGTCGCGCCTCATCGTCGCATTCGGTGCCGGGGTCGAACGCCTAGCCGTCTCGATCGAGAAATGGCACCGATCGAAGTGGATCGCAGGCGTGAAGGCCGGCACGGAGGTCGACCTCTCGACCGTGCTGACCGCGCAACCCGTGCGCGAGACGCTGGAGGCGTGGATCGCGCGCAACGTGGCGCTCGTCACCGATGTCAGCGACCAGGCGAAGGGCCGCATCTCCGACGCCGTGTTCCGGGCCTACCAGAACCGGACGCCGACGCGCGAGCTGGCGCGGGAACTGCGCGAGGCTGTCGGCATGGCGCGTGCCCGGTCGATCAGGATTGCCGCGGATCAGAACACGAAGCTGAGCGGCGCGCTGGATGCCGAGCGCATGGCGGAGGCTGGCGTCGAGCTCTGGAAATGGCGCCACAGTGGGAAGCGTCATCCGCGCGAGCAGCACCGGGCGCGCAACGGCAGGATCTACCGGCTTGGATCGAACAAGCGGGCGAACGCTGACGGCACCGTCATGAAAGGCGGCGAGACCATCGCGTCGGGGGATGCGCCGAGCGAGCCGCCTTGGTGTGGGTGTCGGCGGCAGGCTTATCTGGCGATTATGGGTGAGGTCGAACGTTAGAAGACGTCTTCATAGCCCATCTTGGGCATGCGAGGCATGCGAGGCATAGGCGGGATCGGCGGTATTGGCGGAATTGGTGCGATCTTGGGAATCCGCGGCATCTTCGGCATCGCCGTGGTCTTGCGCATCACGTACGCGCCGTCGATCAGTTCACCCAGATATTTGCCGTCGTGACCCCACACTTCGTTGCCATCAACATACCCGCGGTAGTTGCCTTTGGCGTCGAAGAGGTTGCCGTTGTTGATGTAGCCTGCCCACTGGCCGCCCGAGCGAAAAATGTGAGACATACGAATCTCTCCCCCTAATTTGCTCCCGGGGCGTTTGTGCCAGCTACCGTCCGTAGAAGCAATTGCTCCGCATGAGGCACACCGCGCACCATGTTCCTCGCGGATCGCCTCACGCTCGATGCCCCCAAGCGCACGAAAGACGGCTACATGGCCGTCCGCGCCCGCGTCGCACGCACAGGTCTCTACGACTACGCCGGCTACGAAGTTGACCCCGAGAACAAGCACGGCCTGCGCGACAAGGCCGTGGTCAAGGTCTTTCGCCCCGGCGACGAGGTGTTCAACCGCGAGAGCATCCACAGCTTCATCGGCAAGCCGATCACGAACGACCACCCGCGCGAGGGTGTGACGGCCGACAACTGGCGCGATCACGCCCGCGGCACGATCATGGGCGCGGTGCGCGACGGCGAGCACGTCGCCTTCGACCTGCTGCTCACCGACAAGGAAGCCATCGCCGCCGTCGATTCCGGCAAACGCGAGCTTTCGAACGGTTATGCCACCGACCTCGATTTTACTCCCGGCACGCATGACGGCATCGCCTACGACGCCGTGCAGCGCTCGATCCGCGGCAATCACGTCGCCCTGGTCGACCGCGGACGCGCCGGATCCAGTTGCGCGATCAAGGACGGCCTGCCCGTCTGCGACGCCATCACCGCCGACAAGCTCGACAGGCTCAAGGCATCCCTCACCAACGACCGAAAGGACGGCACCATGCCGCATACCCTCATTGTTGACGGCCTGCAGGTGCCGAACGTCTCGGACGAGGCGAAAGCCTGCATCGAGAAGCTGCAGGGTCAGCTCAAGGACACGGCGGAAGCGAAGGACAAGGCCCTCGCCGACGTCGCCACCCTCACCACCGAGAAGCAGCAGCTCGACGCCAAGGTGACCACGCTCGAGAAGCAGGTCGCCGACGCGAAGATCACGCCGCAGCAGATGCGCGACGCCGCGAAGGCCTATGCGCAGGTCTGCGACAAGGCCAAGGCGCTCGGCGTCACCGTGTCCGACGAAATGGACGAACCGGCGATCATGAAGGCCGCTGTCTCGGCCAAGATCGGCGATGCCGCGAAGGATTGGAACGACGCGCAGATTGCCGCCTCGTTCGCGACGCTGACGGCGGACGTGAAGGCCGGTGCGACTGTGCCGCACGGGATCATACAGCCGCTGGCCACTGACGCAGCCGGCATCGAGGCCAAGGCCTTCGAGGACTCGGTCAGCAACCTCAATGCATGGCGCGACAAGCGCGACGCGGCCGCGGCTTAAGGAGAAACGAACATGCCTGCTCTCCAGACCTCCTACGACCTCAATCAGCCTGCCGGCTTCCCCGGCATGCACGCCGACATGCGCGAATGGGATGCCGGGACGAAGACCGCCAGCGCGGTCATCGCCTTTGGCGCACCAGTCGAGCGGGACGGCGATGAAGGCTGCAACCCGCTGACCACCGGCGAATACATCGGCATCGCCGCCATCCGGCGCGTCACCAGCGGCACCGGCGACACCTACGGCGTTGGCGACAACGTCCCGGTCGCCGACGAAGGCAACTGGTTCGGCATTGCTGGCAAGGCGATCGCTGCCGGGACCGCCCTCAACTGGGATTCGGCGAACCTTCGCTGGACCGACGCCGCGGTGGCTGGTGCCATCTACGCTGTCCCGCAGGCCGAGGCTGAAACAGCCGCGACCGGCGCCGATGCCATCTTCAAGGTGCGGCTGCGCCGCATCCCGTCCTGAGGGGAACGAGAATGAACATGCAGACTCATCAGTTCAACGACGCGGCGGCCTTCAACTTCGTCATCGCGCAGGCCTATACGATCAATCCGCGGGCCTACGAGACGAAGTTCCCGGAGCTGCCGTGGAACGAACTGGTCTTCGTCGACACTTCGGCCCCGGAGTGGACGCCGGGCATCGTCACCTTCATCTCTTCGACTGCCGGCGCGGCTCGCTGGTATTCGGGCGGCGCGAAGGACGTGCCGAAGGCCGATGTCACCATGGACAAGGTGCAGAACGCCGTCCACATGGCCGCGATCGGCTACGGCTACGATCTCGAAGAGGTCGGTCAGGCGCAGCTGCTCGGCATGAACCTCGGGACGCGGAAGGCCACTGCGGCTCGCCGCGCCTACAACGAGTTCATGTGGAACGTTACGCAGGTTGGCGATGCCGCCAAGGGCCTTAACGGCCTCATCAACCAGTCCGGCGTAACGGCGGGAACGGCGCCCGCCGACGGCACCGGGTCCGTGACCACCTGGTTCGATGCTGGTGGCAATCCGACGAAGACCCCCGCGCAGATCCTGCGGGACTTCAACAGCGTCGTGATCGGGACCTACATCGGCAGCAACACGGTCGAGATGATCGACACCGTCCTGCTTCCGTTCGAGGTACTGGCATGGCTCGGAGTGACGCCGATCAGCGACACGAACAGCGAGACCATCCTCTCGTACATCATGCGGAACAACTTCTACACGCAGCAGACGGGGCGTCAGCTCACGATCCGCGGCGTGTTGGGGCTTGATACCGCTGGTGCCGGCAGCACGCGCCGAATGGTGGGCTACGCCAACCGCGAGGACGTGGTGAGCCTGCACCTGCCGATGCCGCACCGCTTCCTGCCGGTCTACCAAGATGGCCCGACGAACTTCGAGGTTCCCGGCATCTTCCGCACCGGCGGCGTCGATGTGCAGCGTCCGGGTGCCTTCCGCTACCTGGACGGGATCTAAGGAGGTCGACATGGCAAAGCACACCATCACCAACACGTCGGGCGGCCCCCGCATGGTCAATACGACCACCGGAGCCGTCATGCTGAAGGCCGGCGAGACGCGCGACGATCTGGAGCTTTCCGACGCCGAGCTCAAGTCGGCCAAGGGAACTGACTGGTTCGCCTTCGGTGCCAGAGCGGCAAAGGCAGCGGCTGCGGAGCCTGTCAATGCGGGCGATCTCGACGCGCTGACGAAGCAAGTCGCCGCCCTCACCAAGCAGGTCGAGGACAGCAACACGGCCAAGGTGGAAGCCGAGAAGAAGCTCGCCGACGCCGAGAAGGAAAACGCCGCCCTCACCAAGCAGGTCGAGGAACTGACGAAGCCGGCCGACAAGAAGTCCTGACGGTCAACCTCCCGATCGTCACGCATAGGGGCGGGCCTGAGCGCCCGCCCTTTTTCATAGGAGGCCACGTTGGCTTACACCGCGCCCACCCGAGCCGACTTCATCGAGGTCTTTCCGGCCTTCTCCGCCGTCACCGATGCGCAGTACGACTTCTGGAGCGCGGCAGCGGTGCGCGTGACCGAGCCCCTGCAATCCTGCCTCGGCGACAGCATGGACCTCGCTACGATGCTCGCGACGGCGCACTACTTGTGCGAGCAAGGCATCGGCACCGGCGCGGAAAGCGAGATGGCCGCACAGGGCATGGGCGGCTTCACGCGGATCAAGTCTGGCTCGCTCGAGCTACAGCGCGGCGAAGGTTCTGGCGGGTCTGCGGGCAAGTGGGCCTCGACTAGCTACGGCGCGCGGTTCGTGGAGCTGGCGGGCGGGTGCGTCAGTGGCCCGGGCGTGGCGCGGACGGGCACCCTTCCCTGCTATGCCGGGAGGTGGCCGCATGGGGTTGCTTGACGGCGGCGTGACGGCGATCTTCGGGGCGGCGTTCGGGGGCTTCTACCTGGACGCGACCCTCCACGCCGGCACTGGCGAGCCGATCTATGATCCAGTCACCGGTGCAGTCATCGGCTACACGGGCGGCGACACGGCATGTAAAGCGCAGGTGGACGCCGCGACAGACGCGATGAGGCGAGCAGACGGCTACGCGGAGGGCGACGCGCGCATCATCGTGCTCGCGCAGGGTCTCCCGGCGATCACTTCCGACAACGAGATCACCGTGCGCGAAAAGCGCTGGCGGCTCCTCTCGGCCGAACTCGACGCTGCGGCCTCGCATTGGGTTTGCCGCGCGAGAGCCGTCTGATGCCAATCAAGTTCCGCGGCGCGGACAAGCACCTGAGGCGGCTCAAGGCGATGGGTCCCCGTGCTGAGAAAGAGGCATCTCGCCTAGTCTACACGCTCGCCGATATGCACGTAGCCGAGGCATCGCACCTCATCACCGAGGGGGCCGTCTCAGGCGCGAACCATGTGCCGAGCGCGCCGGGCCAGCCTCCGAACGAGGACACGGGCGACTTGCGACGCTCCGGCCACGTCGAGAAGCTGGGGCCGTTCAGGGCCAACTCCGTGTTCGACGCACCGCATGCCCTGCCGCTGGAGTTCGGCACGAGCAAGATGGCAGAGCGCCCATTCGCTAGGCCGGCAGCAAAGACCGTGCGCAAGGAAGGCGAGGCTTTGGCCAAGGCCGCTGCCAAGCGCATCAGCAAGGGCGGCACGCTATAGCCCGTCCGTAGCGCTGCGATGTCTCACGCGTATGGTGGCGCGGCTCAGAGGGCAGGCCAGCGAGCATCCGCCGACGTGATATTCCGGCGCGTGCATCCTCGGTTCCGGCGAGCGCCACCAACCATTTGCGAGAAGGAATCGCTATGCATGTCATTGCTAAGATGAATGTCACCTCAGTGGAGGACTACGGCGTCAGCCGGAAGATCAACTTCCGCTGCGTCTATGACAACGGGATCAACACAGGCGACCACCCCGAGAATCAATCATTCACCAAGGCGACGCCGAGCGGCGAAGCGTGGATGACGGTCGACAACAAGGCAGTCTGGCCGGCGTTCAAACTACCCGGCGGCGAAGAGGAGAACTGGCGACCAGCATCTCAGCACTACGTTGTGTTCATCGACGCCAAAGAACATTCGCTCGACGATGTGCACCGCGCGCTGGCGGCGCTGGCCCGTGATCCCGCGTAAGTGGAAAGAGCGCGAGGTCGAGCAAACCGCTCGGCCTCACCCACACCCGCGCTGGCCGGGGTTGGTCGAAGAATACCCCACGCCCGTTTCCACCCCAGACGGCGATCCCGAACCGCTAGATCGCATGTTCGCCCGTCCGTAGCGGCTCGCCCGATCTGACGCTTACCTGCCGTCGATCAGGCAAGGAGCCCCGACATGCCCGCTGGCGTTCACGCACAAATCCGCCTCTCTGTCGCGGCCTCGCTCACCGGAGCGAATGACCTCGGCAGTCCGAAGCTGCGGCTCGACGACATCACCGAGGCGCTGGAACTCACGCCTGGCGCCGACGCGCTGGACAAGGCGGACCTGCTGTTCGCCGACGCACGCACCCTCGCCGCCTCGGCAAGCGAAGATCTCGATCTCGCCGGACTGCTCACCGATGCGTTCGGCGCGACCATTACGGCCGCCGAGATCGTCCTGATCTACGTTAAGGCAGCGGCGGGCAACACGAACAACGTCACGGTCGCCCCTGCTGCGGCCAACGGCTTCAACGGCCCGTTCCTTGCCGCAGGAGACGGCGTGGCGGTGAAGCCCGGCGAATATTCCGTGTTCGTCAGCCGCACCGGTTGGCCCGTCACTGCGGGCACTGGCGATTTGCTCACCATCGCGAATAGCGGCGCCGGCACCGGTGTCGACTACGATATCGTGGTGATCGGCCGCACCGTCGCCGCGTAATGGTCTGGGCCCGCTTCTCCGAGGTCTACAACCACCGCTGGCCGTCGCGGGCGATGTCGGAATACCGTCATGACCGCGGCGTGGACGGCAAAGGCCTCTATTCCGTGAAGCGCGAGGTGCTCGAAGCTGCCCGCGCTGCAGGGAAGGCGACAGAGGCGAAGAAACCCGCTAAGCCCGCGCCCGATGGGCCTGAGCGTAACCCGGCTGACAGCGTGGATGACCGCGATCTTGCGGCGGGTGGAGACGACGCATCCGGAGACGAACTGGAATCTGTTCGCCGCCCTCGGCTCGGTGTTCGTTTTCCCAAGCCTGATAGCGCCGGATAACGACGATGGGGATTTCCCCGACAGTCCACGCCCGGCAGACGATCCTGGCCGCGCTGAAAGCTGACGCGGCCGTCACTGCGCGCATCCCAGCGGCGCGGCTCTATCCTGCGAAGACGCCGAACGCGCCGGTCAAGCCCTTCGGGCGCTACGGCACCGCGACCAGCGAGCCCGATCGGTATTCGTGCTGGCGTGGGGGTGATGTCTCGGGCGCCTATCATGTCTTTGCAGGCGTCGATGCAGCGGCGGGCATCTACGATCCGGAGCAATGGGTAGGCGACACGGTGGACGCAGTTGCCGAAGCGATCGACGGCATTGAGGATTGCTATGTCGTGCGCACACAGGTTCTGCCCGACCCGGAAGAGGCGGACGTGTGGCACGGCGTGATCTTCTGGGAGATGAAGGCGCTGGCTGAGGCCTGAGCCTAACCCACCACGCTTCCGCAATATCGGCACTTTCTCGCCTCAGCCTTGATGGTCTCCGCGCATTGCGGACACTTTCGCAACTCGCCGCCCTGGAGTCCCGCTCGCTCGATCCTGCTCGTGTCCGCTGGCATCACAAAGGCGACGAGAAGCCCGAGCGGTCCGAGCAAAAACCCGATCAGGCCCCACGCACAGCCACTCCGCCCCTTGCTGTTTGCAACAGCGTAGGCGGCGGCTCCGCAGACCGCCCAAATTAACAGAAACTCCATCGCCCCCTCCGCGCATTCACTACCGCAGCCCAAACTGCGACTTCTGGATCAGCTCGCCGTTCTGGAACATGACGCTCGCGTTTGCTCCGAGCGAGCCCTCACCTTCGAATTGATACATCGCAGTGTGGACGCCTGCGAGTTCGGACTCTGATATAAGCTTGCCGCCTGATCCCACGATTTCCTGCACCTCTGCGTGCGACATACCTGTGCGCAGCGCACTGAACTCGGCGAGTGTGATCCGATCGGCCACCGCGTCGTGCTGCTGACGAAGCACCGCCGTCTCGCGCGACAGCCTCTCAGCAGCCGCGTCCGACGTTTCGAATTGAGTTGCCAGATAGCCAATCCCGGCAATCGGGACGGCAGCAAACAACAACCAAGCCCACTTCGGCATACCTCTCCCCCTTTCCGTCCGTAGAGACTGCCCCGCACCCCCGCCATTGTCCCGCCAACAGCACCAGCGGGGATATCCGACGATGGCTTTTACCACCGGGAGAATCAAAGGGAACTACGCCGACATTTTGTACGGCGACGGCGCTGATCCCGAGGCCTTCACCCAGCTTTGCGGCATCAACACGCGCGGGCTGAATATCACCTATGCCAGTGCTTTCGAGACCGAGGATTGGGATTGCGAGGACCCTGAGGCGGTCGCGCAGACCATCCGCGAGGTTGGCGCGCAGGATTGGTCGATCACCGGCTCCGGGCTCTACAACCGCGCGCAGATGTCCGCGATCCGCGGCCTCATGGGGACTTCTCAGAACTGGCGTTTCGCCCTGGATGAGCCCGGCGCGCCCGCTGTCGCGATCGATGACGGCTATTGGGGTGGCCCCGGGTTCATCTCCAACTTCGAAGTGACCGGCAACAACGGCGAGTGGACGCAGGTTTCGATGACCATCACCGGGACTGGCCTGCTGGCGTGGACCGACGCTGCCTGACATGGAACTCGGCGTCACCGAGGCTTTTGGCGACGGCAAGTACCACTTCAAACTGACGTGGACTGGCTGCGCTGCCGTCGAGAAGGCGGCGGGCGGCGTGCCGTTCGAACGGCTCGTGTGGCGCTTCTACGAGCATCAGGCTGGTATCGCCGAAATCGAGGCCGTCATCCGACAGGGCCTTCTGGGGGGCGACGGAGGCGAGGTTCGCGAAGAACCGGTGAAGCTCAATACCGCCATGGTCGACGACCTTGTGCGCGCATACGTGACCGGCCCGGATCGCCGGCCGATCATTGAAAGCCGCAAGCTCGCCGCAGCGATCGTCATCGCCGCGTACCAAGGCTACGAGCCTGCGCAGACCGACGCAAAAAAAAGCCCGAGGAGCCGGAGAACGGCCAAGCCTGATCGACATCGGTCAGGTCCTCGCGAATTGCGCGATGATGAACATCCCGCCGAGTGAGGCGGAAAAGCTCGCCCTCTATGAATACCAGGCGCTGTTTCACAACTGGCAGCTCGCCCACGAAACCGAGGAAACCCTCGAGCCCCCGTCCATCGAAGAGACTCTGGAGCGTCGCGCCCACCTGGAGGCGCGCGGAATTAAGGTGCTGCACTGATGCCGACAGCAGATGAAGTGATCGTCGAGTTTGAAGCGCGGATCGGCAAATACGAGGCCGACCTGAAGCGCGCTCAGCGAGAGTTCGAACGCTCGACGGGGGCACAGCAGACCCGGATGCAGCAATTCGAGCGCCAGATGCGCGCTTCTTCCGGGCAGATCGGTAACGCGCTGAAGGGCCTTGCCGCCACCTTCGCGGCGGCGTTTTCGGTGCGTGAGGTCGCGCGCATCTCGGACGCCTACACGCGGCTACAGAACAACCTTCGCGTGGCGGGGCTGGAGGGTGCGGCACTCGCCGATGTTCAAGCAAGTCTGCTGGACATCTCTCAGCGCTACGGCGCGGACCTCGAAGGCCTGACACAGGTGTTCCTCCGTGCGAGCATGGCGCAAAAAGACCTTGGCGCGTCCACCTCGCAGATCGTCCAGCTCAACGAGATCATCGCCGCCTCGCTCAAGGTGACGGGGACGAGCGCGGAGCAGGCCAGCGGCGCGCTCTTGCAGCTTGGTCAGGCACTCGGCTCGGGCGTTGTCCGCGCCGAGGAATTCAACTCCATCCTCGAAGGCGCCCTTCCCCTCGCGCAGGCTGCTGCGCGTGGGATCGATGGCTACGGCGGATCCGTATCGAAATTGCGCGCCGCCATTGCGGAAGGCGAGATCACCTCGAGGCAATTCTTCGAGGGCGTCCTTCGCGGGGGTGTGCAGACGCTGACCGACGCCGAGAAGGCTACGCTCACACTTTCGGGCGGGTTCACCGCACTCACCAGCGCGTTGACGGTCTACATTGGCGAGGCCGACAAATCGAGCGGAGCCTCGGCGGCTGTGGGCGAAGCGCTCAAGACGCTGGCGGACAACCTCGACATCATCATTCCCGCGCTGGCGACGATCGCCGCCACTCTCGGTGTCGGCTATGTGGCCGCCGCTGCCCGGGCCACTGCGGCGAACATCGCCCTTGCGGGTTCGGCAGCTGGTGCAGCCCAAAGCATGGGCGCTATGGGCGCTGCGTCGTTCGCGCTTCAGGCGCGCTTGGCCGGTGCCGCGACGACGACCGAGGCACTGGCATTCGCGATGCGCGGGCTTTCCGGTGCAATCGCAACTCTCGGCCTGTCTGCGGTCGTGATCGGCCTCGGCTACCTCATCACTGAATTCGAAAGCGCGGAGGCGGCGGCGGCGCGTCTGCGCGGTGAAACCGACGCGCTTGCGAAGACCAACGATACGCTGGCGGCCCGGCTTCAAGAGGCCGGCGTCAAGGTCGGTAACCTTGGGACATTCGCCGATCAGGCGGCAGGGAAGATTGATGGTCTGTCTGGCTCGATGGGCACCGCGATCGGCGTGGCGACCAACCTGATAAACACGCTGAACAGGCTCGACTTCCTCGAAACCGGTGCCGAAATCGCCCGGCTGAACAGGCAGAAGGAGTTCATCCGCAACCCCAACCCGGCTGCTGGCCCGGCCGAGGCTGGGCAGGCGCTCTACAACCTGCTCGGCATCAATCAGCGCGACGCAGAAGTCGCTGAGATCGATCGCCGGATTGATGAACTGATGCGCGGGCTTGAGTTGCGAACGGCGGCGGCGAAGGCAGGCCTCGATCCAACAGGCGCGGGTGGCGGCACAGGCGGCACGGCGGGCGCTACGACTAAGCCGGAGAAGGGGCGGACTGGACCAACCGGCCCCACGGCTGCCGAAATCCAAGAGCGCTTCGCGTCCGAAATGGCCGCTTACGCTCAGCAAACATGGTCGGCCATGCGCTCGACTGCCACCAGCGCGGAGGAGCAGGCTGAACTCGAACTGCGCGGGGTGGAACTGGCACAAAAGCGGACCCTCGAGTCTATCGCTGCCGATGCCGACTATAGCGAGGCTCAGAAGAGCCTCCTCGCCGCGCAAGTCGAAATCCTCGCCCAAGCCGAGCGCGAGGCCATCGCGTTCACCAAGAGGGCGCAACTCGAGCAAGAGGCGCAGGAGCTCGCATCGGAGCGATATCAGGCGGGTCAGGAAGCCCTGCGCCTCGAGTATGATCTCGCCCGAACGGAAGGCGAGCGCCGCTCGATCGCCCTCCGTATTCTGGAGGCCGAGGACGCTTACCTTCGCGCGAAGCTCGAGGCCGTGCTCGCCAGCGAAACCGCAACCGACGCGGAGCAAGAGCGAGCGCGTATCGCGCTGGCCTCGCTGGAAAACACGGCTGATGCACGGCGCAGGGTAACAGAGCGAGCGCATCAAGGGCCGCTTGGCCGGTACGCCGACAGCATGGCCGATCCCGCCACGCGCGTCGAGGAAGCCGTCGCCCGCAAGCTGGAATCGGTCAATCAGGGTATCAGCGACGCCCTCTCCGACGCGCTCGGCACGGACGACCAGTTCGTGAAGGACCTGTTCTCGATCTTTCTCGATCAGGTGATCTTCCGTCCGCTGGCGGAGGCGCTGGACCAGGCTGGCGGCGGCAACCTGCTCGGGGGCCTGTTCTCGTCCGTCACCGGGGCGATCTTCGGCGGCGGCAAGGCGATTGGCGGCCCGGTGCGAGCAGGAATCCCTTACGAGGTCGGCGAGAGCGGCCGAGAACTGTTCGTGCCCCAGCAGAACGGCGTCATCGTGCCGAACCACCGGCTGACAGCGCAGAACGGCACTACCGTCATCAGTTCGCCCAAGTTCGATCTACGCGGCGCGGTAGTGACCGCAGAGCTCTACGCCGACATGGAGCGCATCTCGCGCGCCAATGCAGCGCAGGCGGCAGGCAAGGCCTATCAGCAGTCGATGAAAGACGCGCCTGGCCGAGTGCAGAGTGCCCAGCGCTACGGCAGGTGAGCCCGTCCGTATAATCCACCGCGCCTGCGCGCCACGACATCGCCATGGCCGTCAACCGCGTCTCATGGCTCCTGCGCATCGACAGCGACCCGGTCTGCTACCTCTGGACCGGATTCGGGCCGCTTGAAACACCTGCCGACGCCGTAGACCCCGCTGGCGCGACATGGCTCGGTGCCGGTCACATCATCGGCATTCCGGGGCTACAGGCGCTCATCAACGGCGTCGCGGATCGCGTGAACTTCACCCTCTCCGGCGTCTCGCCCGAAACCCTGCGACTGGCGCGCGAGGACAAGGCCAGCGTCAAGGGCGCGCAGACGCGCATCGGGCACGTCGTGTTCGATCAGGACTGGCAACTCGTCGGCGGCATCACATGGGAGTGGCTTGGCATCGCCGACGCCCTGCGCGTCGAAAGCCGTCATTCCGATGACGGCCGGGTGCGCTCGATCATCCTCATGGTCGGCGGTGCGGACACGTCCCGGTCGAACCCGCGCTTCACGTTCTGGACCGATGCGAGCCAGCGCCTTCGCTCACCTACTGATGCGTTCTGCGATCACGTCGCGATGATCTCGCAGGGCGTGACGCGCCGGTTCGGGCCGCGCTGATGGATCTCGGCGAATACCTCGCAGCGGCGCGCGCGAAGCATTGGGAATGGCGCCTGCATGACTGCACCGCCTTCCCTGCGATCTGGGCGGGGCTAGCCGACGCCCTGCCCACCTATGCCGACGAGGCCGAAGCCGAGGCGATGCTGCACGAGGCTGGTGGCCTCGTGCCACTGTGGGATCGCGCCGCCGAGGGCCGCGCCGATGAAGTCGCACTGACCGAGCTCGAGCCGGGCGACGTGGGCGTCATCGAGTTGATGGGCGTCGATGCCCGCGCAGTCGAATGCGGCGCGATCTGGACTGGTCGGCGCTGGGCGTTCGTACCCGCCACCGGTGGCATTGCCGCAGTCAGCGCGCCGACTGTCCTCAAGGCGTGGAGGCCACGATGCCTCAGGCCATAGCCGCTCAGCTCGTCGCGTGGGGCGTCAGCCAGGCGGTCGCCTCGATCGCCGCTTATGCCATCACCACGGCGGCGACCTACTTCGCGTCCGGACTGCTCCGAGGCAGTCCGCCCAAGCCCGATGCCTCCGAGCGCGAGCACAAGAGCCCGACCCCGCCGCGCATCCACGTTCTCGGCGCGCGGCGGGTGTTCTGGTCGCTCATGCTCTACACGAACACCAGCGACAGCGAGACGGTGGACGTGGGCGCGTTCTGCGAGGGCCCGATCAACGCCGTCCTGCAACCCTACCTCAACGACGACAAGGTGACGATCTCGGGCGGCTTCGTGCAGCAGCTCTCGGACGGCAGCTACGACGATAACAAGGTGCTGGCGGGCTACAACCTCGGCGCCAATCCGAACACCGCGCATGCCGCCGTGGTCAGCCGGGTGCCGCCGTGGACGAATAACCACCGCGGCGACGGCATCGTCTCGGGCTACCTCATCAAGACCGGCGTGAAGGGCGAGGACTTCCTCGACATCTACCCGCAGGGCGACAACGTGACGATGAGCCTCGCGGTGCAGGGGCACTTCTGCCACGACCCGCGCGATCCTGGCAGCGATCCCTACAATCCC
The DNA here is from genome assembly GCF_003581645.1 of Pelagerythrobacter aerophilus. Taxonomy (GTDB): domain Bacteria; phylum Pseudomonadota; class Alphaproteobacteria; order Sphingomonadales; family Sphingomonadaceae; genus Pelagerythrobacter; species Pelagerythrobacter aerophilus. Next base: position 488,117 of record NZ_QXFK01000014.1, read on the forward strand.
AGCACATGGACCTACACCGAGAACGCGGTGCTCCACTATCTGTGGTTCAAGACCGTGTTCATGGGCAACGACTACGCGGCGAAGATCGCGCCGGTCGAGCAGATGTGGATCGACGCAGCGAACGACTGCGACATAGCGATTCCGCTCGCTGCCGGCGGAACCGAGCCCAAGTACCGCGCTGCCATCATCTTCCCGGCGGATGCCGACCCGGTGCAGGTCGACGACATGATCCGCAGCACCTTCGACGGGTGGAGCGCGGTCGACGAGAACGGCTGCATCAGGGTCCATTCCGGCAAGCTCTACGAGCCGACGGTCAGCGTCGGGCCGGATCAGATCGTCGACTACGAGCTGCAGGAGTTTGTCGAGGACGAGAACCGGCTCAACGAGATCATCACGCGCTATGTCTCGGCGGCGCACGACTACAACGAGGTCGAGTGCCAGCCATGGCGTGACGACAGCGACATTGCCGAGCGCGGGAAGGTGGTCTCCACCACCGTCGAGCACCAGGTGCCCTCGCATACGCAGGCCCGGCGTCTCGACAAGCGGCAGATGGCGCGGGTCAATGCGCCCCAGCGCGGGCGAGTGCGGACGGTGTTCTCGGCACGTGAGGCGCTGGCCGAGCGCTACATCAACCTGACGATCGAGGAGGCCGGGACCGTGTTCTTCACCGGCGCGGTCGAGGTGATCGGCGGCGAACGCGACAGTGAGACAGGCGGCGCGATAATCGAATGGGTCGCGGTCGACGAGAACGTGGACGCATGGAACCCGGCAACCGAGGACGGTCAACCCGCACCCACGGCCGCGAAATACTACCTGCCGCCACTGACCGCGCCGACGATCGCCACCGCCGTTGCGCAGATTGACGGCTCCGGCACTTTCGCGCGCATCGCGGTGACGTTCGATCCCATCAGCGCCGCGGCTCCGACTTGGTTCGTGCGGTGGCGCATCGACGGCGAGGCGTCCTACGTCGAGCAGGAGGTTACGCCGAGCGGTTCGACATTGCTCACAGGTGCCGTGCCTGCGGACGAGATGATCGACGTGGGAGTGGCCTACAATTCGGGCGGGCGATTCTCGGGCTGGTCGGCCGACACGACCATCAGCACCTCCACTGCGAACCTCGCGCCCGCCGCGCCGAGTGAGGTGACATCGACCGGCGCTGCCGGTGAGGCCGAAGTGACTTGGCGCAATCCATCGAGTGCTAACCTGAGCTACGTGAAACTGTTCCGCAACACAGCCGACGACTTCGGCACGGCTGCAGATGTGTCAGGCGAGATCGTCGGCGGCTTGGGTCAGGTCATGAGCGTAGTCGACGGCGGTTTGGCGCCTGGCACATACTGGTGGTGGGTCGTAGCCTACAATGCGAACGAGATCGCCTCCGCGCCGGGCGGTCCCGCTACCGCGACGGTGGCGTGATGGCGATCCAGTTCAAGCGAATAGCCGGCGCAGTGCGGCAGAACGGGAAACTCGTGCCGCTTGAGGAGGGCGAGGCAGTGCCGGAGCCTGCGCCTCCTCCACCTCCGGAGGGATAGGCCGTCCGTAGCGAGTAGTGCCCGTTGCGAGCCACACCGCCGCATGGCCTTCATCTTTCCGGCACACATCTTCGACCCCAAGAGGGTGACGGCGCGGGTGGTTCAGTCGGTAGTGTCCGGCGGCGTTGCTCTCAACGGCGAAGAGGACGTCATTGCAACCGATGGCGGCGGCCGGTGGGAGATCACGTTCGAAGGGATCAACCTGACCTCTCCAGAGAAGGTTCGCGCATGGGAGGCGTGGGAGGGGTATCTCGGTCGCGGGACCGTCGATTGCCTGGTGCCACTCTTGTCGCTCGCCTACGCAAATCGGCCGCAGACTGGCGGCAAGCCGGTGCGGGTTCCGCAGTTCGTCACCGACAACAACCTATGGCCCGAATCTGCTGGATATGCCGATCCCTACATCGTCGCGATCGCGGGGCAAGCGGCCTCGATGCGGGCCACCACGCTGCACATCGAAATCACCGCTGGGGCCGCACTCGAGGGAGGTGAGAAGTTCAGTTACAACGGGGCGGCTTATCGGGTCATCCGGGCACTCGGCGACAATTTGTTCCAGATCGAGCCGCCGCTACGTGAGGCGATCCCGTTTGGTGCCGACCTGAATTTCGATTGGCCCACCACGCTCTGCCGCTCTGCCCCTGGCGAAAGTTGGTCGCCCACCCTGAGTCTCAGTCGCTTCGGCGAGGTGACGATCCGCTTCCTTGAGAACGCGTCCGCAATCGGTGATGCCGGACAAATCGCGCTCGACGCGTCGAAGAACGTGACTAACCATTTCACGCTGCCCGGCGATGGGATGGAGCCCAACAAGATATATCAGAACACCACCGGCCTTCCGGTGTCGGCGCAGGCATTCCTGACTTCCGGCCTTATGCCGATCACGGATGCCATGCGCGCCACTGGCTTCACCATGTCGATCGACGGTGCGGCGCCGAATTGGCTGATGAACGCGGCGCGAGTGAATTTCTACAGCGCCAGCGCCGCTGCCGACTTCATTAGTTCGGTCACGGCCGGAGTAACACTAAGCGCAGACCTGCGAACCCTGACTGTGGCAGCAGCCTCGATCCCGGCCGCCGCCACGCACTTCGGGACGAACCTGAAATGGGCGCAGGGCATTCCCTCGCTGGTGTTTGCCAGCTCGAACGTCATTCCGACTGGCGCGGAGATCGAGCTGGCAAAAGCGGTGATGGTGAACTCCGGCACTTCGGCCGCCGCTCTCAGTCCATACGGCACTCCAAAGACCAAGGAATCCATCTCGACGGCACCCGATCTCGCGACCGGCGAGTTCGTTCTGTGCCAGCAAGGCTACGCCAGTTACATGCGCAAGCCGTGGAAGAGCGGCAAGCACATCGTCCAGAAGGTCGACTACAGCCCGGAGAGCCGCGACTACAACAACACCTATCAGTTCCGTTCCGTCGTTCAGATCGACGCCGCGACGCCGGCGCCGCTGACGCCGGGCGCGTTCGCTGCGAACTACAGTGGCACCGGCGCCAGCGCGAACACTTTTGCCGTGCAGTCGGATTGCCATCCCGCGTACAAGATCAACGGCATGTTCATGGGCGGCGCGCACGGCATCACGTCGAGCCTGGTCACCTCAACCGCGCACGGCAAGTCGAATGTCGACGTGGGCTCGATCTGGTCCGTGGGCGGTACAAGCTACATGCTGACCGGCGTCTATGACGCGAACCGGCTGTTCCTGACCGCCCTGAACACCGGCACGGAAACGGAATGGTCCATCAGCGGCGATACGCTTACATCGGGAACGGCCACGCATGTCTCGGATGCGACGAACACGGCGGACTTCACCATTTCAACCGGCATTCTGGCCTACCTCTATCCAGCGACTGCGTTGGTCGATCAGCAGGTTAGGGTTCAGGGCGGCCTGAGGCTCGTTGCTGACGGGGTCTACACCGTGACCGAACGAGCGCAGGCCGTGACGTACCGAATTCCGAATGCGGCAGGCGTACTTGACGCGATTGCTGCCGATGTCGGCTCCTCCGAGCAGTTCGACTACAACAACCCCGCACTGCCGATGCAGCTTCAGCTCGACCTGCGATGGAATGATGATGCGTGGGCCAGCTCGGTGACGCATCAGGTGACCGCGCTTCAGGACCATCACTGCGATTCCTCATGGCCTACGCAGTGGCAGGCGATCAATGCGCGATCCAGCGCCAGCGAAACGCTGCACTTCATCATCCCAGGCACAGTGCCTTGCGGTGCCGCGCTCGATCATAGCGGCACCGTCCGCGACTTCGGAACTTGGAATGACATCACCGCCAACACCGAGGAATACTACCATGACGCAGCCGTGTGGGAGGGTGCAAACTGGTGGGCTGACGGCATCCAGCGTGCGGCACTCGTCGCTGGTTATGGCGTCAAGGATTCGGGCGGCAACTGGCTACGTAAGTTCATCATGGCCCGGTCTCGCATCCAAGGATGGACAGCAGAGAACAACCCCACGATTTCACACTTCCTGTCGACCTTCAACAAGGCCTACGCAGTCAGCCGGTGGAACGAAGATGTCGAGGCGGGTGACGTGCGGTCCGTAGTCGCGGGTTATGGCTGGATGGATCCGGCCTTCGACCCGCTCGCTGACATCAATTTCACCTTTCCTCTCGGCGGTGGCAGACATGAATGGATCTGGCACGCCACTGCGCCAGTTGCCGGTTACAGCGTGCCTAAGCGCTCCGACCTGGCCGGCAAAAAGGTCGAGATCGTCTGCCGCTCTGCGAGTTGCAGCGTGATCGTCGGCAGTGGCGGAGGGATCACGGTTACCACGAGCGGCGAAGGCGGTTTCACCGCGCTCGTCTACTGAAGATCGTCCCGGACCTGCCGCGCGAAGTGACGGCCGAGCAATTGATTGCCTTGGTCCGAGGGATGCACCGTATCCATAATCAGGCCGCTAGCGCGCGCAGAGCTATACGCTCCAAGCACATCGCGAACTTCAATGACTGACAGGCCGAGTTCCCGAGCAAGGCCTTTCTTGACTGCGGCGTTCGCGAGGTGACGCTCCGATCCAGCGGCGTCCTGGGTCCCTCCGAACGCGTTGTGCTCGACCAGGTAGGTTTGCATTTCGGGCGCGCCTCTATGCGCTGCCTGGATCACTTTTCGCAGCCCCGCCTCATGAGTGGCCGGCGTATCGTCGCGCCAGTCGTTCGTGCCGGCATTCAGCAAGAACACATCGGGCAGCAGGGCGGCAAACCATTGCGTGCGCAACTCGCTGTCTTGAGCAGCAACATCGGCCAATTTGCGACCGCCGCGAGCCATGTTGACTACGACGAGACCGGGCTCATCGGACAATAGGAGCGCGCCAAACGCGGTCACGTTGCCGCTTGCGCTGCACTGGATACTTCCGCGGACATCGATCCACCCGATGCCACTTCCGGAAGTATCGGCAACGCCTCCATTCCCGCATGTCAGCGTGCCGCCATCCGGCTGTGCTCGATAGAATATCCGAGCCTTGTCCCACCCTTCCGGTCCAGACCACGCGAAGGTTCCTCCATCGCTCGCCGCGATCCCTTCGCCGTCCAGCGAGCTGCTGCCATGGGGCGTATTGAGATGGAAAGGTCTGAAGGTGCCCCCGTATTTGAAGTCAGCGCCATGCTCTTCGGCGCCGCGCTCAGAGAACGACGCCCACCCCGGCCCGCCATCACCAAGCTCCCCGACCAGCTCCTGCCGGAAATAGCGGCGCCAGTCCGTCCCCCCGGCCCCATCCGTCAGGCTGTCGATTCCCGCTACAACAACGGTGTACGGGGCGAGATCGGATTGGACGGGATTCTTCGCGGCGGTTGCCTCGGAGCCTTCCTGATAGACCCAGGCCGTTGCAGCTCCGCCGAGCAGAAGCACTGCGAGACCAGCGCCCACCAAGAGCGGCGTCCTGTTCGATTTGCGCGAGCGCCGGCGGCGCGAATGATGTCTACTGGGCACGGGCAAAACCCATAGCGTTACGCCCGACGGGCGCAATAGCGCCAATGCATGGCGTCCGTATAATTGACCGACGATCGTGCCGCAGAACGCGCACATGCTGTTTCCGCGCCAATCCCTCGCCCTGCTCGCTCTGGTGGCGCTCTCCGTCGCCAGCAGCGCGGCGTCGGTGCTGTTCGTGTGGAGGCGGTGTCATGGATAGCCTGCTCGCACTCGGCACGACCACGCTCGGCCTCGGCGCTGGCGGCGGCGTCGGCTTCTTCTTCGTGAAATGGCTGTTCGAGTTCTTTGGGGGGCGCATGGACAAGCAGGCAGACCGGCTCGACGCGGGCACGAACCTGCTCATCACGCAATTGCAGGGCCAGGTCACCGCCCTCCTCGAGCGCGAGAAGCACCGCGAGGAGCGGCTGCGCGTGGTCGAGGACGAACTCGCGGAGTGCAAGCGCCGGCACGCCGAAAGCGATGCAGAAGTCCACCGCCTGAAAGCGATCATGCAGGGGCGCGGCGAGATGCGCGAACGTGCGGCTGTGATCGTAGCGGCCGAGAAGCTCGAGGAACGCCGGCAGGAGAAAAAGTCATGAACCCGCGCATCAAGGCGATCATCGACGGCGTGATTGCAGTCGAGGGCGGCTTCGTCGACCACCCCTCTGACCCGGGCGGCGCCACGAAATACGGCATCACCGAGGCTGTCGCGCGAGCCAACGGCTATCGCGGGCACATGCGCGACCTGCCGCGCTCGACCGCGTTCCAGATCTACTACACGCGCTATGTCGTCGCCCCGAACTTCGACGACGCGGCAGAGATCGACGAGAAGGTCGCCGAGGAGCTGATCGACACGGGCGTCAACGCCGGCGTGGATCGGGCGAGCCGCTGGTTCCAGGAGGCGCTGAACGCCTTCAACGAGCGCGGCCAGACCTATGCGAACATCGCGGAGGACGGGGATGTCGGTCCTGCCACGCTGAACGCTTTCCGAGCCTTCAAGAAACGCCGCGGCGCTGCCGGCACTCAGGCCATGCTCGGCGCGCTCGACGCGCTGCAGGGCGGTCACTACCTTCGCCTCGCAGACAACGATAGCAAGTTCGAGGACTTCGCCTTCGGGTGGTTCGCTCATAGGATCAGGAACGTCGCGTGAAAATGCGCAACGCCATCCGGTCGTGGGCCCTCGTTGCGGTTGCCGTCACAAGCGCCGCGTTGATCGTGTTCGCGTGGTGGCTGATCGACCTGCTTTCCGGCCCCGACTGGTGCGGCCGGGCAATCGGTGCCGAGCGGGCATCGGGCAAGCCCCGATCGCAGGAATCGGTCGATGGCTGTCTGTCACTGATGCACGAGCAAGTTCACGCGCTGGCGCTGAACTCGCACCTCGCGATCGGCACGATTGCCCTCTCGCTGCTTGTCCTGGTCGTGATCGTGCTCGCAGGCGGGAAGCTGTCGTTCACCGCGAACAAGGATGGGATTTCCGGCGACATCGGTAGGGACGCTGCGGAAGCTGCTCGAGCGACGGCTGATGCTGCCGAGGCGGTGGCAGATGGGATCGAGGAGGAAGCGCGATGATGATGGCTATGGGCTGGAAGGGCTGGCTCGGTATTGCCGCGCTTGTCACCGTGATTGCAGGTGCGCTCTGGGCGTTCGGCGTCATTCCTTGGTGGGGCATTCTCATCGCCGTGCCAACAGTCACCGTCGCAGCCGTTGGTGCGCTGCTGATCATCGGAATCCTGGCGTGGATGGCGAGGGGGTCGCACTGATGCCCTTCAATCCCTTCTCCGCACTAACCAGCAAGATCTTCGGTGCGCTGCTTGTCGTGGCCCTCGTGGTCGTCGGTGTGCAGACGTGGCGCCTCTCTGCCGCTCACGACGCGCTGGAGGACAAGCGCAACGAACTGGCGACCTGCGAGGCCCGGCATGCCGTCACCCGGCAGTCGATCGAGACGCTGGAGGCCGACTTCAAGCGCCTTATGGGTGAAGCGAGCGAGCGCGCCGCGGCCTTCGAGCAGGCCAAGCTCGAAGCTGAGCGCGACCGCGACAGGCTGCGAGGGGAAGCGCTGGAATCGGACGCGAAGATCGCGCGCCTGCGCCAGATGGCTCAACAGCCGAGTGACGGGCGGTGCGAGGTGCCGACTGAGTTGCTCGATGAACTGAGGGGGCTGTGATGCGCAGGAATAATCCCGGAATAATTTTCGCCCTTTTGGTCAGTCTGTCTGCTTGCTCCCACAGCGAACCCGGCATCGAGGTCCGGACGGTCGAAGTGGTCAAGGAGGTGCAGAAGCCCTGCCCCGGCACACCACCCGTTCGCCCCGAACCGCTCGGCCCCCTGCCAACCGACATGCGTGCTCTCATCGCGGCGCTGGGGGCCAAGCTCGGTGAATACACGCTGCCGGGCAAGTATGCTGACCAGGCCGAAGCCTACGTGCGCGCCTGTCCGCCGGGCGATTAGCCCCGCCTCCACGACTCCGCCGTCCGCTCGATCGCAACCTCGCCAGCATACGGCACGCACAACGCCCTCGCCTCCTCCGGTGCCGCGTGCTGCCACCGCTCGTAGTCATCGGGCCGCAGGATCACCGGCATGCGGTCGTGCACCTCCGCCGCAGCCCCGCCGGCGTCGGTCATGATCATCGAATAGCAGTTGCCCCACTCGTCGCTGGCACGCCAGATCCCCGCACAGGCGAAGATCGGCTGATCGGGCAGGCTCATCCATGTGCGGGTCATGGCGCCCTTGGGACCCTCGGCTTCGGCCCATGCGGTGAGCGGGATCAGGCAGCGCCGCTCCTGAAAGCTGTAGCGCCACATGAAGCTGTCGAGCCTGTCGGTGCGCGCGTTGTTCACCGGCCGGGGCTTGAGAGGTTGCCCGGTCCGCTTGCTCTTCTGCGCCAGCGGGAAGCCCCAGACCATCGTTCTCAGCGTGCCATCGGCCACGACAAGACCGGGATAGCCGGGGTAGACCTCCTCTGCCGCGTTGCCGATCGTGCTCTCGACCCGGAAGAGGCGGGCGATCTCGTCGGCAGAACGGGCGGCGCGGTAGAGATTACACACCCTCGTCTCCTTTATACCGGACCAGCTCCCCGTCCGGCCATACCCAAGTCTGCATAACCTGGTCATAGCGTTGGCCCTTGAGTTCGCGGCCCTCGGTATGGCTGTCCTTGACGATGTAGCTCAGGTCGAGGTCCCATTTCTCCCGGCCGTAGAGCCGCGCATACTCGGCGAGCACGATCCGGTGTTGTTCCGCCCCGTTGCTGGCCCGATATAGCGCCCGGAGATAGCGGCCCTTCTCCTCACCGGGTCGATCGGCCGTGAAGGAGGGGTCGGGTAATTCGTTTGGCCAACCAATATCGCGCATCGTCTCGTTCCCGTCATCGAATCGCCCCCGCGCCGATGTAGAACGAATATGGAACAAAGCGCTAGGCCTCACGCTCCCCGGCCAGCACGTCGACCATCCGATTGAAGAACTCGAGCAGCTCGGCCGGCTCGCTCAGCGGTGCCGAGACATAGGCACCCTCAAGCGCCTTCCGCACGTCATCTTCATCTGCCGCGCGCAGTGCCGCGAGGACGTCTTTTCCCATGCCCCATTCCTCCAGAACCTCGGATAGCTCGTCGACCGCCCGGACGAGCCGCGACGGGTCCGACAGTCTGCCAAGATCGAGCGCGTAGGCAAGCTTCGATACTTCCGCGGCGTTGCGGGCGAGGCGTTGGCGCGGAGTGAGCATTAAACGGCGCGGAAAAGCGATACGAGCACGACGGCGAAAGAAACCGCAACCAACGCGCCGAACACGCCTTGCTCCATGCGGTCCAGGATGCTCGGTCGCTCTTCGTCGCCCCACGGTCTCATCGAGCTATGTTGGCAGGGTGGCGGGGGATTCGCTAGTCAGCGATCACGCCGCCTCTCCCGCGCACCAAAGGCCGCACTCAGCGTCCATGTCCGGATCGTCATCGAACAAGCCGCCGGCAAACATGTCGGGCTGGCGCCGCACGTCCTGGATCAGTTCGGCGTAGCTATACTCGGTTACGAACCGTGCACCGCTCGCCTTGTTGGTCTTGCCAGTGATCTCGGCTTCCTGCTGCGACCACCAATCCAGCGTCCCCGGCCGGGTTCGCTCGACCTCCCACAACTTCGGGCGAGCCTTCAGGAAGCAGGCATCGCAGTTGCCCTCGAAGGGCAGCAATCCGAGATCGAACTCCTGTCTTGCCCAGAACGCGCGCACATCGCGGTTGGTCACGCCGGCATCCGCCAGTGGCATCACGGTCTTCCAGCGATCCTTGCCGCTTGCGTTCCTGGCATGGCCGCGCGCGACACGGTGCATCTCGTCCGCGCGGAGGCCCACGACATTGGTCCAGGTCTTGTAACCGAGCGAGAGCATGAAGTGCTTCAGCGTCTCGATCTTCATGTGCGTGGTGCAGAAGCGAGTGACGCTGTTGGGCAGGTAGCCCTTACGTCTGATCACGGCCGCGAAGGGCTCACCCGATCGGCTCGCGCTGTTGAACCCGACTTCCTCGAAGCGATCGGCAACGGGAGCCTTCTTGGCGTAGTCGACGAACTCGATCCACCGCACCCGCACGCCCCACCTGGTCGCGCACTCGTGCACGAAGCGCAGCGTCTCCTCGCGCTCCTTGCCGGTATTGGCGAAGCAGACATGCACGTCGTCCGGCAGTTTGCCGTCGTGCGCGTCGAGAATGTGCCAGAGCATGTAGCCGCTCGTCCGGCCGCCCGAAAACGAGATCAGCGCCGGGCCTTCGATGCGATAGGGGTTCGTCATGGCGACACCCACCCCGCACGCCCAACCTCACCATTAAGACAGGGGTCGAAGGTCCGCAGCGAACCTATTTCCGGAACGTTGGCGGAACATGCGCCATCATATGCAGACGGCACACACCGAAGATCGGCAGAAAACCGCCATATGCGACGAGGGGAAGCGTCTTCGGGAGGCAGGGGCCGGAGGTTCGAATCCTCTCTCCCCGACCAGTTTTCCGTGACTCGTGAATGTCCGGCGGACATTCACGGCCGGAAAACTCCCAAGTGCAAGCGCGGGAGGAGATCATGATGACCACCCCCGCCATCCTCTTCGTCTGTCTCGGCAACATCTGCCGCTCTCCGTTAGCCGAGGCGGCGTTTCGCGAGGCAGCGGCGCGCGCCGGCCTTGACTCTACGGCCGACAGCGCCGGGACCGCCGACTACCACGTCGGCAAGCCGCCCGATCCACGCAGCATCGCAACGGCGGCGCGGCACGGGATCGACATCACGCACTATCGCGGACGGCAGCTGACAGCGGCGGATTTCGATCGCTTCGACTGGATCGTCGGTATGGACCGATCGAACATGCGCAATATCGAACACCTCCGGCCGGCAAACAGCAGGGCGAAAGTGACCATGCTGATGGACCTCGTGCCCGGCCGCGAAGGAGCCGAGGTCGCTGATCCATGGTATGGCGGGGAGGACAATTTCGCCTACACCTGGGAAGACGTCAGCCGCGGCGCAGAAGCGCTCGTCGCGCTGTTGCGCCAGGGCGGGCACTAGCCCCCGCGCAGCAGTTGCACGCCCCAGTCGCGTTCGAACAGGTAGAGCAGCACGCGGGCTGCGGCTCCGCGTTCGCCTTCGAGCCCGCCATCACGCTCCATCAGCAGCCGCGCGTCGTCGTGCGCGAGTGGGAGGAGGCGCTGGATCTGCTCGAGGGTGGCAACGCGGAACGGCGTGTCGCCCGACTGGCGCGTGCCGAGCAGTTCGCCGCCGCCGCGCAGGCGCAGGTCTTCCTCGGCGAGACGGAAGCCGTCCTGCGTTTCGCGCATCAGAGCGAGGCGTTCGCGCCCCGTTTCCGACAGGGCGTCTCCGCGCAGGAGCAGGCAGGTCGACTTCTCGCTGCCCCGCCCAACGCGCCCACGCAACTGATGGAGCTGTGCGAGGCCGAAGCGCTCGGCCTGTTCGATCACCATCAGGGTCGCCGCCGGCACGTCGACGCCGACTTCGATCACCGTTGTCGCAACCAGCAGCTTCGCCTCACCGCGCGCGAATCGCTCCATCGCGGCATCCTTCAGTTCCGGCTTGAGCTGCCCGTGGACCAGCACGACCGTTTCGCCGAAACGTTCGCGCAGGGCCGCATAGCGCGCCTCGGCAGCGGCGATGTCCTCGCTCTCGTGTTCGCGAACCATCGGGCAGACCCAATAGGCCTGCTGTCCTCCCGCGATGTGGCGTCCGACCGCCTCAATCACATCCTGCACCCGCTCCTGCGCGACCACGCGGGTGTCGATCGCCTGGCGCCCGGGGGGCATCTCGTCGAGGCGGCTGACGTCCATCTCGCCGTACTGCGCCAGAGTGAGCGTGCGCGGGATCGGCGTCGCGGTCATCGCCAGCGTATGCGGCGTGCGGCGCCCCTTGCCCGCAAGTTGAAGCCGCTGCGCGACGCCGAAGCGGTGCTGCTCGTCGATCACCACCAGCGCGAGGTCGCGATAGGAAACGCTCTCCTGAAAGATGGCATGGGTACCGACGACGATATCGATACTGCCGTCCATCAGGCCCATCAGGATCGATTCGCGGGCCTTGCCCTTGTCGCGCCCCGTCAGCAGCGCGATCTCGACTCCGGTCGGCCGCGCCATCGCCCGCAGCGTCTCGAAATGCTGGCGCGCGAGGATCTCTGTCGGGGCAAGCAGGGCGGCCTGGCTGCCTGCTTCCACGGCGATCAGCATGGCCTCGAGCGCGACCACCGTCTTGCCCGCGCCAACGTCGCCCTGCAGCAGCCGCAGCATCGGCGCTTCCTGCGCCAGATCGCCTTCGATCTCGCTAATCGAGCGCTTCTGTGCGCCGGTAAGCGGGAACGGCAGTTGCAACTTGGCCCGCAGCCCGCCGTCACCCTGTAGCGGCTGCCCGCGTCGGCGGCGATTGTCCGCCCGCACCAGCATCAGCGCCAGGCTGTTGGCGAGCAGTTCGTCGTAGGCAAGGCGATCGCGGGCGGACGTGTGCTCTCCCGCATGAGCGAGCTTCAGGGCATCTGCCCAGGCAGGCCATTTCTGCCGCCCGAACTGCCCCGGCTCGATCCATTGCGGGAGCTCGGGCAGCCGCGCAAGCGCCTGCTCGACCAGGCTGGCAACCTTCGGCTGGGTCAGCCCTTCGGACAGCGCGTAAACCGGCTCGCAGAGCTGGCCCAGCGCATCGCCGCCCTCTTCCGACACGTGGTCCGGGTGGACGATCTGGAGCATGTCCCCGTAGCGGTCGAGGCGGCCGGCAACCCAGCGCTTCTCGCCCACCGGAAGCTGCTTCTTCGCGGTGTAGGACGCGCGGCCGAAATAGGTCAGCGCGCAGACGTTGCCGACCGCATCCTGCGCGAGCACGCGGTAGGGGCCGCGGCCGCTCCGCGGGGCGCGATGTTCGGTCGGCGTGAGCGCAACCACGATCTGCTCGCCCTCGCTCGCGGCATCGAGGTTCTCGACCGGGCGGCGCGTGACGAAGCGTTCCGGCAGGTGATAGGTCACGTCCTTCACCCGCACGAGGCCGAGCTTGTCGAGCGGCTTCTGCAGCTTGGGCCCGACACCGTCGAGCGTCGCGGTCTCGGCGAACAGCGGGTTGAGGATATCGGGGCGCATGGGGTGCTCTTAACCGCTATCGTCGTCCTAGCGAAAGCCGGGATAGCATGTCCGGCACTGCTCTATGGAGAGCGATGCCAGCTTGCGCTGGCATGACGGGGAAGATAGGCGCCCCGCATGGCCGACCCCACCCGCCTTTCCCGCGCCCGCTTCCGCGCCTGGCACCGCGGTACGCGCGAGGCCGACTACATGATCGGCGGCTTCTTCGATCGCTATCACGCCGATTGGGGGGAGACGGAACTGGCCTGGTTCGAGGCGCTGTTGGAAGAGGACGACGTCGACGTGATGGCCTGGGCGCTCGGCACGCAGGTAGTGCCGGACCGGTTTGCCGGCACACAGATGGCGGCGATGCAGAAGCTCGACTACGTCGAGATTTCATAGCTCTCCAAAGGTCGACACCCCCGTGAGGGTTGGGATGACGGGTGGGAAAATCGCCCCGAATGTCTATGTGAAGCACCAACGACTCACCCGCTCGAATCCCTCGGGCGGGTTTTCGCTCGTGCGCGGAACGCGGGCGCGGCAACACGATTTGGACAAAACATGCCCGACCTCCACGGTATCCTGAAGGCCGAAAGGCCGCTCACGCTCTCCTCGATCGCTCGGGGTGCGCAGCCCCTGGTGATGGCCGATCTCGCGCGCGCGGCGCAGGGCCGTGCGGTGTTCATCGCGGCGGACGAAGCGGCGATGCACGGCGTGACGGAGGCGGCGGAGTACTTCGCGCCCGAGCTGGAAGTCATCGAGTTCCCGGCCTGGGACTGCCTGCCTTACGACCGCGCGAGCCCGGCCCTTACCGTCAGCGCCCGTAGGCTTTCGGCGCTGCATCGACTTCAGGCAGGCAAGGCGGGATCACAACTTCTCGTGACCACCGTCAACGCCGTGCTCCAGCGCGTGCTGACGCCGTTCCGGGTCCGCGAGAGCGTGCGCGAGTTCAAGCCCGGAATCGAGATCGGCCGCGAAAGCCTGGCCGCGCTGCTTCAGCGGCAGGGCTACAGCCGGACGGACACGGTGGTCGACAAGGGCGAGTACGCGGTGCGCGGCTCGATCGTCGACATCTTCCCTTCCGGGCTCGACGAGGGCCTGCGGCTCGACTTCTTCGGCGACGAGCTGGAAAGTCTGCGCAGCTTCGATCCATCGACCCAGATGAGCACCGGCATTCTCAAGTCGCACCTTCTGCTGCCGGCGAGCGAGGCGCTGCTCGACGAGGACAGCATCAAGCGCTTCCGCACCCGCTACCGCGAAATGTTCGGCGCCAACGCAACGCAGGACCCGCTCTACGAGGCGGTAAGCGAAGGCCGCCGTCTCGCCGGCATGGAGCACTGGCTGCCACTGTTCGAGGAGCGGATGACAACGCTGTTCGATCACCTCGGCGATGACGACATGGTCGCGATCGATTCCGCGGCGCTCCAGGCCGCTGAAGAGCGGCTGTCGGACATTTCCGACTATCACGAGCAGCGCAAGAGCACGGGCGGGCAAGCCAGAGGCAGCTATCGCCCCCTGCCCGCCGACGCGCTCTATCTGGCGGAAGATGAATTCGGCACGGCGCTGGACAAGAAGCCCGTCCACCGCACGACGATCTTCGCCGAACCCGAAAGCGAGCGCGTGGTCGACTTCGGCTTCTCCTCCGCCCGCGACTTCGCGCCCGAGCGAGCGCGGGGCGACAACGTTTACGAGGCGGCCGCGGAGCACCTCGGCACGGTCGGCAAGGCTGGCAAGAAAGCGCTCTTCGCCGCCTATTCGCCCGGCAGCCGTGCCCGCATCGCGTCGATCCTCTCGGAGGCCGGGGCGAAGACCCAGCTTGCCGATAGCTGGCAGGAAGCGCTCGGCCTCGCCGCCAAGGGCAAGCCGGTGGCGCTGGTCCTGCCGCTCGAGACAGGGTTCGCGAACGACGAACTGGAGCTCCTCACCGAGCAGGACGTGCTCGGTGATCGCCTCGTCCGCCGCCGCAAGAAGCGCAAGGATTCCGACGCATTCCTGGCAGAGCTATCCGCGCTGAACCGGGGCGATCTGGTGGTCCACGTCGAGCACGGGATCGGCAAGTACCTTGGGCTTGAACCGATCGCGGTCGGCAAGAGTCAGCACGACTGCGTGATGCTGGAGTACAAGGGCGGCGACAAGCTCTACATTCCGGTCGAGAACATCGACGTCCTCAGCCGCTACGGCAGCAGCGAGGAGGCAGTCATGCTCGACCGGCTCGGCGGCGAGGCGTGGCAGAAGCGTCGCGCGCGGCTCAAGGAGCGTATCCGCGAGATCGCTGGCGAACTGATGCAGGTGGCGGCGCAGCGGGCGCTCAAGAAGGCACCGGTGCTCGCGGCGGAGGAGGCGAGCTTCAACCAGTTCGTCGACCGTTTTCCATGGCAGGAAACCGACGATCAAGACCGCGCCATCGAGGACGTTCTGGGCGATCTCGAGGCTGGTCGTCCAATGGACCGGCTCGTCTGCGGCGACGTCGGCTTCGGCAAGACCGAGGTCGCGCTGCGCGCCGCCTTCGTCGCGGCGATGGCGGGGCAGCAGGTCGCGGTGGTCGCGCCGACGACGCTGCTGGCGCGCCAGCACTACACCAATTTCATGGAGCGTTTCGCCGGCTTCCCATTGCGGATCGGTCGCCTCTCGCGCCTCGTGCCCGCCAGGGAGATGGCCGAGACGCGCGACGGTCTTGCAGACGGCAAGGTCGATATCGTGATCGGCACGCACGCGATCCTCTCCAAGACCACGAAGTTCCGCAATCTAGGGCTCGTGATCGTGGACGAAGAGCAGCGCTTCGGCGTCACTCATAAGGAGAAACTCAAACAGCTCCGTGCCGACGTTCACGTGCTGACGCTGACCGCCACGCCGATCCCGCGCACGCTACAAATGGCGATGAGCGGCCTGCGCGAACTCTCGACCATCCAGACCCCGCCGGTCGACCGGCTCGCGGTCCGCACTTACGTGATGGAGTGGGACGACATGGTCATGCGCGAGGCGCTGCTGCGCGAGCACCATCGCGGTGGGCAGAGCTTCATCGTCGTCCCGCGCATCTCCGACATGGAGTCGCTGTCGGACTGGCTGCACGAGCACGTGCCCGAAGTGAAGTTCGTCGCCGCGCACGGCCAGATGGCCGCGGGTGAGATCGAGGAGCGGATGAGCGCGTTCTATGAGGGCAAGTACGACGTGCTGCTCTCGACCACGATCGTCGAAAGCGGGCTCGACCTGCCAAGCGCCAACACGATCATCATCCACCGCGCCGACATCTTCGGCCTCGCCCAGCTCTACCAGCTCCGCGGCCGGGTCGGCCGGTCGAAGCTGCGCGCCTATGCCTACCTCACTTACGAGAAGGATGTCGCGCTGTCCGAAGTCGCCGAGAAGCGGCTCAAGGTGCTCGGTGATCTCGACAGCCTGGGCGCCGGGTTCCAGCTCGCCAGCCACGATCTCGATATTCGCGGTGCGGGGAATCTGCTGGGCGACGAGCAGTCGGGTCACATTCGCGAGGTCGGGTTCGAACTCTACCAGTCGATGCTGGAGGACGCGATCCTCGCCGCAAAGGCCGGCGATGCCGGGCTGGAGCGCGGCGGCGATCCGCTGAGCCCGCAGATCACGGTCGACGCGCCGATCATGATCCCGGAGGACTATGTGCCCGACCTCGCCGTGCGCATGGCGCTCTACCGCCGCCTCAACGACGCGAAGGACAGCGCCGAGATCGAAGCGATGGCGGCCGAGATGATCGACCGCTTCGGCCCTCTGCCCGATGCGACGGCGAATCTCATCCGCCTGATCGAGATCAAGCATCAGGCCATCATCGCCAACATCGCCAAGATCGACGTCGGCGCGCGCGGCACGCTGGTGACGTTCCACAACGACGATTTCCCCGATCCCGCCGGCCTGCTCGCCTATGTCGAGCGGCTGAAGGATACCGCCAAGTTGCGGCCGGACATGAAGCTCGTCATCAACCGCGCCTGGGGCGATCCGAAATCGCGGCTGAATGGACTGTTCCAGTTGACCAAGGGCCTGAGCGGAATCGTCCGCAAGACGAAGAAGCGCGAGAAGGAACTCGCTGCCTAAGGCCCGCGAACGACTTCCTCGCTATCCTAGCTCGCGAATTCCATGAACGCCTGCGCAGCCATCGGCCGCGCGCGCAGGAAGCCCTGGAACGCCGCGCAGCCTTCATCGCGCACCTTCTCCAGTTGCGCTTCGTCCTCGATCCCCTCGGCAATCACGGCTATATCGAGCGCGCCCGCCAGGGCGGCGATCGCGCGCAGCACGGCCAGATCGCGCACATCCGTAACTATCCCCTCCACCATCGAGCGATCGAGCTTGAGATAATCGAGCGGCAGGATCTTGAGGTAGCGGAAGTTGCAGAAGCCTGCGCCGAAGTCGTCGAGCGCGATCCGCATGCCCTTGTCGGCGAGCCGCGCGAGTTGGAGCGCGCTGCCGTCGATGTCGCGCACCAGCGCCTGTTCGGTAAGTTCGAGCGTCAGGCGCTCCGCCGGAAAACCCGATTCCCGCACCAGAGCGCC
The DNA here is from genome assembly GCF_003581645.1 of Pelagerythrobacter aerophilus. Lineage (GTDB taxonomy): Bacteria > Pseudomonadota > Alphaproteobacteria > Sphingomonadales > Sphingomonadaceae > Pelagerythrobacter > Pelagerythrobacter aerophilus. Next base: position 505,613 of record NZ_QXFK01000014.1, read on the forward strand.
AAAGGTGTCGGCAAAGTCCTCCGCGGCGATATCGGCGGCGGTCACGTTGAGTGAAAGGCGCAGCGGATCGGGCCAGAGCGCCGCAGCCGCCAGCGCCCGGGCGGCGATATGGTGCGTGAGGGCTGCAGCGTCGCCGGCGTTGCCGGCCAGGGAGAACAGGGAGTCGATCCCGATCATCCCGTGCCGCGGATGGTTCCAGCGCGCCAACGCCTCCGCGCCGATAAGCCTCTCGTCACCGCAGGAAAACTGGGGCTGAAAGAGCAGTTCGACTTGGTTCTCGTCGATCGCAGCGAACAGTTCTTGCGAACGCTCGTTCGCGCCGCGTCGGCGGTCGGTGGGGGAACGGCGCTCGCGAGTCGATGTCATGCAGTTCATTCCCAGCCGTTGGCGCAGTCCGCCCTGCCCGTCTGCCTGCGTGCGGCGCGCGTTGCAAATCGAGACGGTGGCCCATAGGGTGCGCGCCGGCAGGACGGAGCTCTAAGTGGGCGTTTCCAACGGATTTACACGGCTGGCGATGATCGCCTCCGACACGGAGCGTGCGCAGGAAGCGGCCCACGACTTGCGCCAGTCGCACACCTTCTGCCCGGTCGAGGAGGCTGAGGTGGTGGCCGTGATCGGCGGCGACGGCTTCATGCTCCACACGTTGCACCAGATGCTCGACAGCGGAGACGTGAAGCCGGTCTACGGCGTGAACCTCGGCACCGTCGGTTTCCTGATGAACAAGTACCGCAAGGGCGGAAAGCTGCTCGACCGTGTGAACCGCGCCCGCACGATCGCGATCGCCCCGCTGCGCATGGAAGCCGTGACGCAGGATGGGGTCAAGACGACGTTCTGTGCGATCAACGAGGTCTCGCTCCTGCGCGAAACGCGCCAGACGGCGAAGATCGAGGTATCGGTCGACGACCGGGTGCGAATCGAAGAACTCGTCTGCGACGGTGTGCTGGTGGCGACCCCGGCCGGTTCGACCGCTTACAACCTGTCCGCCCACGGGCCGATCCTGCCGCTCGATTCGAACCTCCTGGCGCTGACGCCGATCAGCCCGTTTCGTCCCCGCCGGTGGAATGGAGCGCTGCTGCCCGATCGGAGCCGGATTCAGTTACGCGTGCGCGAGCCCTCCAAGCGGCCCGTGTCGGCCGTCGCCGACCAGAAGGAGGTGCGTGACATCGCAGAGGTGACGCTGGAAATCGCCCGCGAATCCGAGCTGACCCTGCTGTTCGATCCGGGTCACGCGCTCGACGAACGGATCGTCGCCGAGCAGTTCGTCGCCTGACCGCATTCCAAGGCAATCCCAGGACACGCAAAAAGGGCGCGATGGGAAGACCCGCCGCGCCCTTTTTCCATGCCGTTACAGAATGATGGCTCCCCGAGTTGGATTCGAACCAACGACCAAGTGATTAACAGTCACCTACTCTACCGCTGAGCTATCGGGGAGCAGCCCCTGCAGGCAGAGCGCGCGTATATGGTCGAGCTTCGGAGTTTGCAACCCCGTCGTTATGGTGGACGAACGATTGCCGACAACGCGCCTCAGGAGGCGGCGCCGTGGCAGTGCTTGTACTTGTTGCCCGAGCCGCAGGGACACGGCGCGTTGCGGCTGATGTCCATGCCGGCGTAGGGATTTTCGCTTGCAGAGCCGCCCGGGCCCGCGGCCGCCCGCGGGCTACCGGCGAGCGCGCCGAACAGCGCGGCCCGCGCCGCCGAACCGTCCCCGTCGCCGGAATCCTCGATCCCAGTCAGCGGATCGATATGGCCGGTGAGGAAGTCCGGCAGATCGGGCAGCTCCTGCTGCGGCGCCGGAGCGAGCCGCAGTTCGCTCTTGAGCAGAATCGAGGTGATATCCTCGCGCAGCTTGTCGAGCATCGATTCGAACAGGCCGAAGGCTTCCTGCTTGTACTCGTTGATCGGCTGCTTCTGCGCATAGGCGCGCAGGAACACGACCTGCCGCAGCGCGTCGAGCGTCGCGAGGTGTTCCTTCCAGTGGAAGTCGAGCCGCTCCAGCAGGATCGACTTTTCGACCTGGCGCCAGATCGACGGATCGTTGTCCGCCATCTTGCGCTCCATGATCCCGTCCACCTCGGTACGGATGCGCTCCTCGATAATCTCGGGATCGAGTGTATCCTCCTGCATCCACGCGTCGATCGGAGGATTGATACCGAACGTCTCGGCGACACGCTCCTTCAGACCCTCAACGTCCCATTGCTCGGGATAGGATCCGGGCGGGCACGCGGTGTCGACGATACCGGCAACGGTATCGTGGCGCATGTCCACGACCACGTCGTCGACTCGCTCGCTATCCATGATCTCGGCGCGCTGCTCGTAGATCACCTTGCGCTGGTCGTTCATCACGTCGTCGTATTCGACGACCTGCTTGCGGATATCGTAGTTGCGCGCCTCGACCTTCTTCTGCGCGGTCTCGATCGCCTTGGACAGCCAGCGCGAGCCGATCGCCTCGCCGTCCTCGAGGTTCGAGTTCATCATCCGGGCGAACAGCGTGTCCGGCCCGAAGATACGCAGCAGGTCGTCCTCCAGGCAGAGGTAGAAGCGTGACAGGCCGGGGTCGCCCTGACGGCCCGAACGGCCGCGGAGCTGGTTGTCGATACGGCGGGATTCGTGCCGCTCCGTGCCGAGGACGAACAGGCCGCCGGCTTCGAGCACCTTGGCTTTCTCGGCCGCGACCTCTTCCTTGATCTTCTCGATCGCGACGTCCTTCTCGGGGCCGTCTTCCATGTCGCGAAGTTCGTCGCCGATCCGGAACTCGATGTTGCCGCCGAGCTGGATGTCGGTGCCGCGGCCGGCCATATTGGTCGCGATCGTCACCGCGCCGAGCCGCCCGGCCTGCGCCACGATGTGCGCCTCCATCTCGTGGAAGCGCGCGTTGAGCACGTTGTGCTTCACGCCCTCCTCGTCGAGGAACTTGGACAGCAGTTCGCTCTTCTCGATCGAGACGGTACCGACGAGCACCGGCTGGCCGATCTCGTTCTTCTCACGGATCGCCTTGGCGATCGCTTTGAACTTGTCCTGCGTGTTCTTGTAGAACTCGTCTTCCTCATCGAGCCGCCGCACGGGAACGTTGGTCGGGATCTCGACCACGTTCATCTTGTAGATGTCCCAGAATTCGGCTGCCTCGGTCGCCGCCGTGCCGGTCATGCCGGAAAGCTTGGGATACATGCGGAAATAGTTCTGGAAGGTGATCGAGGCCATCGTCTGGTTCTCGGGCTCGATCTTCACGCCCTCCTTCGCCTCGACCGCCTGGTGCAGGCCGTTCGACCAGCGGCGCCCGTCCATCATGCGCCCGGTGAACTCGTCGATGATGACAACCTTTCCGTCCTTCACGATGTAGTCGATATCGCGCTTGAACATCATGTTCGCCTTGAGCGCCTGGTCGAGGTGATGGACGACCTGGGTATTCTCGACGTCGTAGAGGTTGTCGGTCTCGAGCAGGCCCGCCTCGGCGAGCAGTTGCTCGACTTTCTCGATGCCGTCCTCGGTCCAGGTGATGTTCTTCGTCTTCTCGTCGGCGTCGTAGTAGGTCTCGTCGAGCGTCTTCACGATCTCGTCGATCGCGACGTAGAGGTCGGTCTTGTCCTCGGTCGGGCCGGAGATGATCAGCGGGGTCCGCGCCTCGTCGATCAGGATCGAGTCGACCTCGTCGACGATCGCGTAATTGAAGGGGCGCTGCACCATCTGGCGGCGCTCGTGCTTCATGTTGTCGCGCAGGTAATCGAAGCCGAACTCGTTGTTCGTGCCGTAGGTGATGTCGGCAGCGTAGGAATCGCGCCGCTCGTGCTCACCCAGGTTGGGGACGATCACGCCGACCGACAGGCCGAGCCAGTTGTAGAGCCGCCCCATATGCTCGGCATCGCGGCGGGCGAGGTAGTCGTTGACGGTGACGACATGGACGCCCTTGCCCTCGATGGCGTTGAGATAGGTCGCGAGCGTGGCGACGAGCGTCTTGCCCTCGCCGGTCTTCATTTCGGCGATCTCGCCGCGGTGGAGCACGATACCGCCTACCATCTGCACGTCGAAGTGACGCATGCCGAGCACACGCTTCGAAGCTTCGCGCACGGTGGCGAAGGCTTCGGGCAGGATGTCGTCGAGCGTCTTTCCCTCTGCAAGCTGGGCGCGGAACTTGTCGGTCTGGGCCTGAAGCTCCTCGTCGGAGAACGCTTCGATTTGCTCTTCCAGGGCATTGATCTGATTGACGATCTTGCCCAGCGATTTGACGTAGCGATCGTTGGACGAACCGAAAATGGATTTGGCGATGGTTTGGAACATGAAAGTGGCCCTGTCCGGACTGGAAATGGATGGAAGCCGCCCGCGCGCATTCGGCGCCGGCGGCGGAAAACGTCGGAAAATGCAGAAACGCGCCTATTCGAAAGCGCGGTCGGGCCCGAACTGGACGGTCGGAATATAGATCCTGACCGGTTTGCGCACCTTGCAGCCCGACGTGGAATCGGCTTTCGCGGGCAGCTTGCTTCTGCAGACAGCAGCCTCGCAGCGCTGGGCCTTGCCCGGCTGAGCCTCCACCGCCCGGTCGCTGACCTCCGCGCTCAGCGCTTGGGCAAACGCCGCATTCGCCGGCGCGCCGGCAGGGGCAAGGCCGGTAATGAGCGCAAGGCAGGCGAGAAGGCGGGTCAGCATCTCGGCGCAAGATAGGTGCCGTTCGTCCGATCGTCCACCAAGAAAGCCGCATTTACCCCCGCGTGCGGTCCGGGTAGGAGCCGGCCATGGACCTCGAACGCTCGCCCCTCGCGCTGCCCTTTCCCGAAATGCCGTCGATAGCCGGCGTCGTGCCGCGCGTCGCGCGTGCCGGTTACAAGGATTGGGGGCGCTGCGACCTGACCTACGTGGAGCTTGCGGAAGGCACGGCGGTGGCGGGCGTGTTCACACGCAACGTGTGCTGCTCCAGCGAGGTCGAGCTCGGGCGCGAGCAGGTCAGGACCGGCCGCGCCCGCGCGCTGGTGGTCAACGCGGGCAATTCCAACGCCTTTACCGGTTATCGCGGGCGCGAGGCGGTGGAGGCCATCATGGCGCAGGTCGCTGAGCACCTCGGCTGCCCGCAGACCGAGGTGTTCGTCTCCTCCACCGGTGTGATCGGCGTGCCGCTGCCGAAGGACAAGGCGCGCGCCGGTATCGCCGCGGCGCTGGAGGCGGACGCGTGCTCGTGGGAGGAAGCGGCCGCAACCATCGGAACTACCGATACTTTCCCCAAGGGCGCTATCGCCCGTGCAGTGATCGGCGACACGACAGTCACACTGTCCGCCATCATCAAGGGCAGCGGCATGATCGCGCCGGACATGGCGACGATGCTTGGTTACGTCTTCACCGACGCGGCCATCGAACCCGCATTCCTGCAGCGCCTGCTGTCGGAAGCGAACGAACGGACGTTTTCCTGCATAACTGTCGACAGCGATACCTCGACCAGCGATACCGTGCTCGCCTTCGCGACCGGCAAGGCCGGCAACGCGCCGCTCGCCTCGTTCGACGATGCGGGTGCCGACGCCTTCGCCGCTGCGCTGCACGACGTCTGTCGCCAGCTCGCGCATCTCGTCGTCCGCGACGGCGAAGGGGCTCGCAAGTTTATCGAGGTAGCGGTGACCGGCGCCGTATCCGACGAGAGCGCCCGCAAGATCGGCCTCGCGATCGCCAATTCGCCGCTGGTCAAGACGGCCATCGCGGGCGAGGATGCAAACTGGGGCCGCGTTGTCATGGCCGTCGGCAAGGCAGGCGAGCCTGCCGACCGTGACAGGCTCTCGATCGGATTCGGCGGCCACTGGACCGCCCGCGACGGCCTGCCGCTCGCCGATTACGACGAAGCACCGGTCGCCGAGCATCTCCGTGGCAGCGAAATCGCCATCGCGGTGGACCTCGGCCTCGGCGACGGCCGAGCGACCGTATGGACCTGCGATCTCACGCACGGCTACATCGCAATCAACGCGGACTACCGTTCGTGAGCCTGCTCGACCGTGAGATTCTCGCACTGATGCGGCGGGTGAGCGAGGAAGCCATCGTACCGCTCTACCGCGCGCTTGCGGACGACCAGATCGTTGCGAAGGCGCCGGGCGACGTGGTGACGGTGGCAGATCATGCTGCCGAGGCGATGCTCGCCGAAGCGCTGGCAGAGTTCGAGCCGGCGCTACCGGTCGTCGGGGAGGAAGCCTCGCACGCGGATGCTTCGGTCCAAGATGCGCTCGCCCGCGACTGCTGGATCGTCGATCCGCTCGACGGTACGCGCAATTTCGCGCGCGGAGAACCGCCGTTCGGGATCATTATCGCGCGCGCCGAAGGCGGCGTGGCACGCTCGGGCTGGATTTACGACTGCCTGAGCGGACGCTTCTGCGCTGCGCATGAACGTGGCGGCGCGTTCGTGGACGGAGAGCGGATCAAGGCCCGCCCCACGGGCGAAACGCCACCAGTTGCGGCGATCTCGCTGATCTTCATGGACGAGGCGCGACGCGAGGCGGTGAGGCGGCGGATCGCCCCGCACTATCGCATGACGGACATTCCCTATTGCGCCGCCGAGCAATACCCGCGCCTCGCGCTGGGCGTAAACGATGTCTCGATCTTCGAGCGCACGCTTGCGTGGGACCACGCCGCCGGGGTGTTGTGGCTCAATGAGGCCGGCGGGAAGGCAGCGCGACCCGATGGCTCGCCCTATCGTGTGGACGAATGGGAGAAGCCGGGCCTGCTCGGCGCGGCAAGCCCCGCGCTATGGGACGAGCTAGCAGAGCGGATGGCTGAGATCTGACAAAATTACCGAATCCCGGCGAAGGCCGGGACCTCAGGCAGTCATAGTACTATCGCCGAACCTGCGACGAGAGGACGATCAAGCGGCCTGAGGCCCCGGTCGTGCATGATTTTAAAGCTCGCTTTCGAGCCACCCCTTGAGCTGGCTCTTGGGCGCGGCGCCGAGCTTCTGCGCGACCGGCTTGCCGTCTTTGAACAGCACCATTAGCGGGATCGACTGGACGCCGATCTCACCGGGCACGCCGGTGTTTTCCATGATGTCCATCTTCGCGATCGTCACCTTGTCGGCCAGTTCCTCGCTGATTTCCTCGAGCGCGGGCGCGATCATCTTGCAGGGGCCGCACCAGTCGGCCCAGAAATCGACCAGCACGGGCTTGCTGCTATCGAGCACATCGGCCTGGAAGCTGGCATCGGTGACGTTGACGGTCGCCATGGGGAATCTCCTGTTGTGTTGCCCTTTATTTAGGGCCGCGGTCTGCCGGCTCAACGGGTGGCCGGCCAAAGCTTTCCTGCGCTGTGGACAAGGCGGCTTTCTGCGCCGCCAGAACCTCCGCAGGAATTGCGATCAGCCGCGGTGCCTGCGTGTAGAGGACGGCCGCGGCAATCTCCCGGCCCGGATAGATCTGCGCAAGGGCGGCGGCATAGGCCGCCATCTGGCGGACGGTTGACGACGGCACCTGCTCGAGGGTTTCGGGCGGGCGCCGCGCAGTCTTGAAGTCGACCACCGCTACGCGGTCCGGCTCGACCAGCAGGCGGTCGGCGGTGCCAGCCACGACCTGCCCCTCGACGATCGCGGCGAGCGGAACCTCGGCCAGCGCATCAGATGCGAAAACATGGGCGAAAGCAGGGTCGGCCATCACCGCGAGGGCGGAGGCTAGCACCTCACGGCGGACATCGGCGGAAAGGCCCTGCCCCTGCCGTTCGAGCCATTCGCGCCCTACCTGCTCGCGTTCCTCGACGGGCACCGCCGGTAGCCGTTCAAGCAGCTTGTGGGTCAATGTGCCGCGCAGCGCCGCCTCGCGCAGCATTTCAGGCGGCAGCGGTGGATCGGCGCCCGTGTCCTCGCCTGCGGATGACGGTGCGAGAGGACGCGGTGGACGGGGCTCCGGGCCGACCGGCTTGGTGGCCCAGTCGGGAAGCGTGCGTTCGGCCGCTCGATCGGCCGGGTCCTCGACCGGCAACCGCGGTGCCGGCGTGCCGAGTTCCCAGCGCGCCCCCCACAGGTCGTCCGCAAGTCCGTCGCCTTCGAACAAGGGGCGGAGGCGCGCGTACCAGCTGTCGGCGTGCGGTTCCCCCTTTTCGCGGGGCCCGAGCGAGCCCCCGATGAACAGCGCCTCCTCCGCGCGGGTCATCGCGACATAGAGCAGGCGCCAATGCTCGCGCATTTCCTCGGCCATAGCGGCCTCGTGGGCGGCGGCGATGGGACCGAGGCGCTGGTTCTTCGGCAATCCCGGTATCGGCACGCTGCGGCCCGTGTCGCCGCGCGGCACCGGTTCGACGAGCGTCAGCGCGCCGCCTGAAGGAGGGGTTCCGGTCGCATCGGCCAGGATCACGATCGGCGCTTGCAGCCCCTTCGATCCGTGCGCCGTCATGACGCGGACGAGATCGCCGCCCTCCCCCGCTTCGCGCTTGAGCTCGCCTTCGCCCGCATCGAACCAGCGGATGAAACCTTGCAGGCTCGCCGGATACGCGGCGGCATAGGCGTGCGCGGCATTGAGCAGTTCGTCGATCGGATCGTTGACCTCGCTCCCCAGCCGCGCGACCAGCCTGCGCCGTCCCTGCCATGGACCCACGAGGATCCAATGGACCAGCGCCTGCGGCAGTTCGAAATCGGCCCGCGCCAACAGCGCACCAAGCCGTTCGAGGGTCTCCACCACGAGCGGCTCGCGCGAGGCACGCAGGTGCGTCCACAGCCGTATGCCCGGCCGCCGATACCCGTGCTCCAGCAGATCCTCCTGACTCCATCCGCCGAGCGGCGACACGAGAAGGTTGGCAAAGTTGAGATCGTCGAGCGGCTGGGCTGCGAAGCGGAGCGCCGCCATCAAGTCCTTGACCCCCAGGGGCGCGCCGAGCCGCAGCCGGTCGACACCCGCCACCGGCACGCCCGCCGCATGAAGCCGCGCGACGATCAGCCCGGCAAGCTCTTTGCGCTTGCGCACCAGCACCATGATGTCGCCCGGGCCGGCGTTGCGTGGATTGTCCTTGTCTTTGACGAGTGGGAAGCCATCGTCGAGCCAGCGTCCGACTTGGCGCGCGATGCGGTCGGCCATCTGCCGGTCGTGACGCGAGAGCCAGCCTTCCTCGCCTTCGTCATCCTCCCCGTCGAGCGCTTCGCCGGTGACCGGCTGCCAGAGTGTAACGAGGCCCGCTCGCGCCTCGCCGATATGGGGATCGGACGGCTGGCCCAGACCCAATTCGGCGAACCCGACCGCTTCGATCGCGCGGTCGACGAAATCGAGCACCGGTTGCCCCGTGCGGAAGGAATGGCCGAGGCCGTATTCTTGCAAGCGGCGGATCGGAACCTCGGAAAACAGCATCCCAGCCGCCTTGGAGGTATCTTCCGCAGCTTTCGCCGCCGCCTCCATCTCGCGCTTCACGCGATTGCGCGCGGCCTCGAAATTCTCCGGGCTGGTGCCCTGGAAGCGGAAGATCGCCTGCTTGTAGTCGCCGACGGTGAAGATCGTGCGCAGCTTGCCGTCGTGCGCGCCCTCGCCGCTGAAGAAGTCGTCGATCAGCGCGAAGACGATCGCCCACTGCTCGGCGTTCGTGTCCTGCGCCTCGTCGATCAGGATATGGTCGAAGCGGCGGTCGAGCTTGTAGCGGATCCACGCCGCCATGTCGGCGCGACCGAGCAGGTCGGCGGCGCGGCGGATCTGGTCGTCGAAATCGACCAGTCCCTCGCGCGCCTTGGCTTCCTCCCACAGCAGCGCGAACTTGCGACCGAGCTCGAGCAGCGGGGCGATATTCTCCGCCAGTGCCAGAAGGCCGAGGAATTCGCGCACCTTGGCGATGCACTCGCCCGCTCGCGCACTGGCGCCGGAGAATGCGGGATCGGCGGACTTGGGCAGCTTGGGGTTGCCGTTCTTGAAGAACAGTGCCTCGGCCAGCGCCTCGATCCCCGCAGCGCGCATCGAGCCATCGCCTTCGAGCCAGCCGTCGATCGCTTCGACCGCGGCCGCACCGGTCTTGCCCTTCCACTCGCGGTATTGCGCGAGGCATTCCCGCAAAGCCGCAACGTCGAAGCTCTCGTCCGCGCAGAGCCTCGCCGCATCCTCAGGCCGGGCATCGGCTTCCAGTCCCAGCAGGCGGTTGACACGCGGACGCATCGGCGGCTGCCAAGAGCCAGGGCCGAACCAGAGTTCGCTCGCACCGGCGCAGCGCATGAGCCAGGTACGCACCCCGTCCGGCCCCTTCTCGCGGCTGAGCCTGGCGATGGCATCGAGCGTCGCCGTGTCGCCCTCGCGCTCCGCCGCGAGCAGCATATCCGCGAGCACGTCATGCGAGAGCAACTCGCGCTCCCGATCCTCCATCGGGCGCGAACCGGGGACGATCCGCGCTTCCTCCGGGAAGGTGGCGAGGAGCCACTGGGCGAAGGCGTGGATCGTATCGATCCTGAGCCCCCCGCCCGGTGTGTCGAGCACGCTGGCGAACAGGGTGCGCGCCCGCGCCTGCGTCTCGGGATCGAACGGCGCACCGATAGCCTTGAGCTCACCCGCCAGCGCTGCGGCGTCCATCCGCACCCAGCGTGCGAGCACATCGTTGACCCGCACCGCCATCTCCGCCGCGCCCGCCTTGGTGAAGGTGAGACACAGGATCTGCGACGGATCGGTATCCGGTTGGAGCAACAGGCGCAGCACGCGCGCCGAAAGCACCTGCGTCTTGCCCGTCCCCGCCGAGGCGGACAGCCAGACGCATTCGCGCGGATCGACCGCTGCGCGTTGATTGCCATGGAGCGGATAGACCTTGCCACTCATGCAGCGCTCTCGCCGTCGTCGAGGCGCGCCTGCCATTCGTCTAACCGCATGAGCTGGTCGTAATCCGCGTAGCCCGGATAGTCCGGGTTCTTGCGCGCGGTGAACGGTTCGGAGCCCTTGATATAGTCGCCGATCGCCTCGTGCAGCTTTTTCTCGGTCAGCGGCAGAAAGCTTTCGGGCGCGATTCCGACCCTCTTGGTGCCGATCCGCAGCGGCGTTTCGACATAGCCGAAATCGCCCTCACGATTCTTCGCGAGCGACCAGTATTCGAAAGCCGTGGGTTCGCCGGAAACGTCCTTGATGCCATCCGTGCGCGCCATCAGACCGATCAGGCCGAGCTGGAGTGCGAAACCTTCCTGCACCATGGCCCAGCTCGGCGGCTTGCCGGTCTTGTAGTCCACGATCGCGAGTTCGCCACCGGGCAGACGGTCGATCCGGTCCGCGCGTCCGTGAATGCGGACGCCGTCGACGATCATCTCGCCCTTGCGCTCGACGGCGATCACCTCGCGTTCCGGCTCGGCGTCGATCTGCGCCTCGACCCATTCGAGAGCAGCCATCAGGCGGGGACGCCAAAGGCCGCGCATCAGCGGATGGGCGTTCATTTCCTCCAGCACGCTTTCGGCAATGGGTTTGAGCGGCGCCCGGGGATCGTCCTCGCGAGCGGCGTGCCAGCGTTCGAGAATCTTGTGCGCTGCGGTGCCCTGCCATGCGGCGGAAGGCTCGGCGTCGAGCGCGTCGAGAGGGCGCAGGCCAAGGATCGCGCTTGCGTAGAACTGGTAGGGATCGCCGAGCAGCCGATCGAGCGCGGTGACAGCGATCGGCACGTCGCGCTGCTCTGCACTGGGGCGCGGCTCCGGGCGCGGATAGGGCGGCGGCTCGGCTGAAGCGGCATCGAGTACCCGCGCCAAGTCGACCGCGGCCTTCTCCTCATGCGATTCGAGCAGTGTCTCGCCGAGAAGCGCCTTGACCCGCAGCAGGAACCGCGAGGGGATTGCCGGGCCGCTCTCATCCCGCGCGGCACGGCTCAGCACCACCTCAGGCGCGCCCAGAGCGCCCGCAAGATCGTGCGCCGACAGGCCGATGCGGAAGTCCGCACCGGGAACGCCCAGCGCCCGCATCACCGGTGGTGCGAGAAGCGGGTCGGGCGCGGGGCGCGGCGGCCAGCTCCCCTCGTTGAGGCCGCCGCAGATCACGAGATCCGCGCGGCTCATGCGCGATTCGAGCAGGCCATAGATCGCGACACGCGGGTGCCCGCCGTAGGGAGGCCGCACGGCGACCCGGTCCATCGCCTCACGCAGCACGGTGGCGAGATCGGTGGAGGCGAGGTCAAGGCCTACTTCCCGTGCATGCAGGCGCAGGTCGTCGATAAAGGCAGAGAGCGCGCGCCCGTCCTCGCGTGCCCAGAGCTGCGCGCCGCACAGCGCCTCCCCCGTCGCTGCAAGCGCGTCGAGTTGATCGGCAAGCAGCGGTTCGTCCTCCCCACTTAGGAGGAGCGGCGCGAGAATCGTTTCTATCTCGGTCCACCAGTCCGCAATCCCGCGCGATTTCTCGCCAAGACGCAGGACGAACTCGCGCAAGGGCGCGAAGCCCGGCGCGGGTCGCGGCCCCCGTAGCGCGAGTTCGAGCGCGCGCGCATGGTCGAGCCAGTCGGCGCGGCCGAACGGCAGCCCCGCCAGTGGGTGCTCCAGCAACGCCATCAGCGGCACCGGCGCAGCGTCCTCGGCTGCAACCTCGGCAAGCAGGAGCAGAAGCCGTCCCGCCGGCGTTTGCGACAATGGCCGCCCTGCGGAATCGTCCGCCTCGATATTCCAGCGCCGCAAATGCGCCGCGACGCGCGCCGCGAGCCCGCGGTCGGGCGTCACCACCGCCACGCGCTTGCCGGGGACCTCCAGCGCCTCGCGTACGAGAAGCGCGATCGCCTGCGTCTCCTCTTCCGGATTGGCGCTTTCCATGATCCGCACGCCAGTGAGGCGGCGCTTCTCGGAAGGAAGTTCGACCCAGCCCGTGCTCGCCTGCGGCGGCAGGAACAGGCTGGAGATCGCGTGGCTGCGCCTGGGCTCCGCCGCGCCGAGCCCCCGGCGGTGCCACGGCAGCACCTCGCCCCGCGCGACACCCATGCGGTTGAGCAGCAGTTTGAGGTGATACTGCGGATGGGTCACCGCATCGCCGCGTGCGAACGCGGTATCTTCAGGACTGTCGCCCCGGCCCGCGCGCCCCAGCTCGTCCCACACGGCGTCGTCCAATGCGAGGTCGAAATCGGGCAGCACGACCGCGCCGTTGGGCAGATCGGCAACCACTCTCAGCAGTTTGGCGAGTTCGGGCGCGGCGCTGGTCACACCTGCCGCAACAATGGGACTTGGCGGTGGATGGTCCCGCCACCGCTTCGCCGCGCGGGCGAACAGCATGTTCCGGCGCGTGGCGGCGTCGACCATGCCGAGTCGTTGGAGCTCCGCCAGCCATATCGTCTGCACGGTGTAGAAAAGCTTGGTGTTTTCGCTCCAGTGAGAGGCGACTTCGGCAAGCGCCTGCATCACCGGCTCCTGCCACAAGTCGTCGGGCGCGACGCCTTCCACCAGCAGCCGGTCCATCGTTTGTCCGATCTCGTGCGCGATCCGCAGCCGGCCCGCTGGCGTCGGCTTCGGATCGCGCCCGAGTGCCGCCATCGCCTGGTCCACGAGCTGCGCCAGCGTCAACCAGCGCCGCGTGGGCTCGACCGCTGGAGGAATGTCGCTCGCACCCAGCGGGTCGAGCAGCGCGCCTAACGTCTCGTCGAGATCGAGGTCGCCGACAACGGCCATGCGCGGCATCAGCATTCCGGGCTGACTCTCTGCCCCGAAGTGGCGGATGAAGGCTTCGGTAACGGTGCGGACGGCGCGAGTGCTCGGCAGCAGCAGCGTCAGGCGGGCGAGACCGAGATCGGCTTCGGCGTAGCGCGGGACGAGGCCGGCCACCAGCGCATCGGCGAAACCGCGGTGCGCGGCGATCGAATAGACGCTCGGCCCGCTGCGTTCAGCCACGCCTGAGCGCTTCTTCGGTCGGCGCAATCGCCTCCGGAGTCCCGACCTCGAACCATAGACCGGTGAATACGGTGCCGTAGAGTCGACCTTCCGCCATGGCGCGCTCCCACAGCACCATGGTGCCGAACGGACCCTCCGGCGCATCGCGCAGCAGGCGGTGCGACACGAGCTGGATACCGGTGTAGATGAACGGCGCGATCCGGCCGGGCAAGCGCCGCTTCAACCGGCCGACCGGATCCATATGGAAGTCGCCCAGTCCGCGGAAATTGCTCGCCCGAGCATGGGGCACAACCAGCAGGAGCGCGTCCATCTCGTCCGGATTCCACAGCTCCGACAGGTCGGCGAAGGCATCGCGCGGGCCTTCGAGCCAGATGTTGTCGGCATTGAGGCAGAAGAACGGGTCCGGCAGGTGCGGCAACGCCTTGGTCATACCGCCGCCGGTTTCGAGCAGCAGGTCGCGCTCGTCGGAGATCGTCACTTTCGGCCTGGCGCGTTCCTTCAGGTGCGCCTCGAGCGAATCGGCGAGGTAATGGACGTTGACCACCGCTTTCGCCACGCCGGCCTCGGCGAGGCGATCGAGCGTGTGGTCGATCAGCGGCTTGCCGGCGACGCGCACCATCGGCTTGGGCTGGCTCGCGGTGAGCGGCCGCATGCGTTTTCCCAGCCCGGCGGCCATGACCATCGCGGTGTCGGACGCAAGCGTGGTCACTGGATTTCCCCGCCGAACGTATCGCGGATATTGCGCGGAATGTTGAGATCGAACCAGCTTGCGACGGGAGCGAGCGCGGGGTGCGCGAGATCGCGCTCCATCGCTTCCCATACACGCGGGATCATTGCGAGATAGCGCGCCTTGCCGTCGCGCTTCCACAGGCGAGTGAAGATGCCCACGATCTTCGCATTCCGCTGCGCACCGAGCCGGGCATAGTCGGCCTCGAACTCGTCACTGGGCGCGGCACGTGCAATGTAGCGGTCGAGCATCGCGCGCTCGAGCTCGACCGAAACGTCGCGGCGGGCATCCTGCAGCAGCGACACGAGGTCGTAGGCGGGATGGCCGACGAGCGCATCCTGGAAATCGATCAGCCCCTGCGCGCCGGTGCCGTCCGGCGCGGGGCCGAGCAGCATGATGTTCTCCGCATGATAGTCGCGCAGGACGGTCACGCCGGGCTGCTGGCGGGCCAGCAGCGGCGCGAGCGCTTCATTCCATGCGGTAGAGTAACCCTCGGCGTCGACCGCCAGCTCCATCGCGGGGCAGTACCATTCGGTCAGCAGTGCGGCTTCGCGTTGATAGACCGCCATATCGTAGGGATCGAACGGTCCCGGCGGCGCGCGGTGCAGCTCGACGAGGGCATCGATCGCCGCCGCGTAGGCATTGGTCTCGCCATCGGGGTTCTCGTCCAGCCAGTCGCGCATCCGGTCGACGCCGAAATCCTCCAGCAGGATCCAGCCCGCCTCGGCGTCCTCCGCAATGATCTCGGGCGCACGCTGCCCGTGCGCGGCAAGCCAGTGCGCGACGTCGAGGAACGGGCGGGGGTCTTCCTCAGGAGGCGGCGCGTGCATCAGCATGGCCTTGCGATCACCGTCGCGCACGCGGAAATAGCGGCGGAAGGATGCATCGCCGGGGATCGGATCGACCGCGGCCCCTCCCCATCCTGCGCTTTCGAGGAATTGAATCAGGCCGTCGGGCAGTTCGCTCATGGCAGGCGCCCTAGCCAATCCGCGCCGGGTTCGACAATCGCCTTGCGTCCGCTTCCAGCAATTTCGAGCAGGATCGAGAGGCAGCCCGGCTCGTGCGCGAAGCCGCCGGCGTTCTCGGGCCATTCGGCAATCAAAGCAGCACCCTCTCGGTAGTCGTCTAGACCGATTTCCTCTGCCTCCTCGGGGTGTTGGAGTCGGTAGAAGTCCGCGTGGACGAGCGGCGGGTCGAGTGCGTCGTAAGTCTCGACGATCGTAAAAGTAGGCGAAGGCACTTCCCCGTCGTGGCCGAGTGAGGAGACGATCGCGCGCGCCAATGTGGTTTTACCCGCGCCCAGTCCACCCGAGAGTGCGATCACGTCACCCGCCCGCAACCGAGCGGCTATGCGCCTGCCGAACGCCTCAACCGCGGATAGGTCGGGAAGCTCCACTTCAACCATCACGGCAATTCGATCGTCACGGTCGTACCTTTGCCTTCGCGCGACACGATCTCGAGGGCCCCGCCCTGTGCTTCGATGAGCTGGCGCGCAAGCGGAATGCCGAGCCCCTGGCGCCGCACGAGGCCGTTGCCGTCGGGCGTCGTGCGCAGCCCGTCGAGCGCATGCGCGAGTTCCTTGGCGGTCATGCCCCTGCCATTGTCCGAGATTACGATCCGTGCACCCTCGGCCTTGCGCGTGAGGTCGACCAGTATCTTGCCGCCCTTACCGGTCGCAGCGATCGCATTGTCGAGCAGGTGCCCGATCGCGCGGCCGAGCTGACGCGGGTCGGCATCGACTTTGCCTGCCGCGCTGCCGCGCAAGTCGAGGCTCAGCCCGCCGCCAAGGATCGCCTGCTCCCGCTCGCGCACTACTTTGGTCACGAACGGCATTAGCGCGATCCGCTCCTTGGCGATCGGCAGCAGCCCCGCTTCGCTCTGCGAGAGATCGAGCACGTTCTCGACCTGATCGGCCAGCCTCGCGACCGAATCCAGTATCGCGCGAACATAGTCCTTGCCCTGATCGGAAAGTTCGCCCGCCGCACCGCTCTCCAGCAATTCGGCGAACCCGCCGATCGACGTGAGCGGCGTGCGGAACTCGTAGGACATGTTGGCAAGGAAACGGGTCTTGACCTGATCCGCCTCCTCCAAGGCCATGTTCCGCTCTCGCAGTGCCTCCTCGGCTTTCTGCGAATCGGTGATGTCGAGCACCGTCAGCAGCCCGTTGCCGTCGGGTAAGGGAACCCCTGCGAACTCGAGCGTGCGCCCGTCGGCGAGCTGGATGCGCCCCCCTTGCTCCTTGCGATCGAGTGTCGCCGCCCGGATCACCTCACCGACTGCCTTGGTCTGAGCGGGCTTGGCGAGATTCGGCGCGATCGCTTCGAGCAGCCGGTCGGCGGAAGGGTGCGTGTCCATCAGTTCCGGATCGAGGCCCCAGCTCCCGGCAAAGCCGCGATTCCATAGCTGCAAGTGTCCGTCCGGCGCGAAGACCGCGAGTGCTTCGAACAAACTGTCGAACGTGGCGGTCCGAGTGCGCAGGAGCGTGTCGCGGGTGGCGGAAAGCGCGAGCTGCTCGGTGCGGTCCTCGGCGATCAGCACCAGACTGCCGTCCGGCATCGGGTTCGCGACCACGCGCAGGTGCGTCTTGTCCGCGAGCGGCCAGGCTTCCTCGCGCGGCGCGCCGGCGCTGAACCACTCTGCGTGCTCGCGGCGCCATGTCGGGAAATCGCGTACCTCGGGAGTCTTTCCGGCATCGCGCGCGTCGCTGAGGAAGCGCTCGAAGTCGAGCCCGGCCGCGACGGAACCCGGCGCCACGCCGAAGATCCGGCGGAAAGGCTGGTTGGCAAAAGTCAGGCGGCGGCGCGCGTCGAACTGCGCGACGCCGACGGAAAGCTGGTCGAGGATCGATCGCTGAGCCTCCCGGAAGGCCCGGAACGCGCGGGCGAGTTCCTCCTGGTCCTCAATGTCGATCGCATAGCCGGCGATCCCCTCCTGCCCGAGAGGCAAGTCGCTAACCCGTAGCGAGCGTCGCTTGCCCGCGACCGTGGTGGCGACGATCCGCTCGATCGGCGTCTTCTGGTCGACGGAGTGGCGGGCGACCTGCGCGGCCGTCAGCCCGTCGACCGCCTCGATCAGCTCGAGCTGGCGCTCGACGGCATCGGCCGCACTGGCCGCGCCGACCGCTTCGACATAGGCCGCATTGACGAGCTGCAGCCGCGCGTCGGGCCCGCGGAACCACATCGGCATCGGCGCCCCTTCGATCAGGCCGACCAGTGCCGCGAAATCGCCACGAGCACGTGCTGCTTCCTCTCGCAGCAGGGCGAGTTCGCTCTCGCTTTCGCTGAAATCGAACACCCAGACGAGCGCGGCGCCGCCGGGCGAGACTTGTGGATCGGCGAGAGCGCCGCGCAGAGCCAGGCTGCGCTGCGATCCCGGGGGGGTAATGGCCATGCGGAATGGCGCAGCAGTTTTCTGCGCGCGGCGCACGTTCTCGGTCAGTTCGGCGAGTTGACCATCCGACAGGCCTTCCCCGTTCCGACCGGCCAGTTCACTCAGGTATGCAGGCAGCTTGGCAAGCCCGAGCCAGGCTGCGAGCCGCTCCGATGCCTCGATCCGCATGTCGGCGCGCACCAGCAGTGGAATGGCCGGCGCCTCGTCGATCATGCGGGCCATGCGCCGTGCGGCCCGGCGGCTGGTTTCGGCCCCTTTAGCCTTCCCCGCCGCCGCGATCATCAGCCATGCGGCACCGGCCGTCCAGGCTGCAAGCAGCAGCCCGATCAGAGCCAGCGCGGTAGGGGAGAGGTCCATGCCGATCAGCTATGCGGCATGCGGAAAGGATGCAACGGCTATCCCGGCGCAAACGCCCGCTGCCGGACACCATCTGCGGCGTCCGGCAGCGGAGACAGCGCTGGCTCAGTAGCGGTAGTGATCCGGCTTGAACGGGCCGTTCTGTGGCACGCCGATATAGTCGGCCTGCTTCTTGCTGAGCTGCGTCAGCGCCACGCCGAGCTTCTCCAGGTGCAGCGCCGCGACCTTTTCGTCGAGGTGCTTTGGCAATACGTAGACATCGTTCTGGTATTCGTCCGACTTGGTGAACAGCTCGATCTGCGCCAGCGTCTGGTTGGTGAAGCTGCTGCTCATCACGAAGCTCGGATGGCCGGTCGCGCAGCCGAGGTTCACCAGCCGTCCTTTGGCGAGCACGAGAATCGACTTGCCATCCGGGAAGGTGACCAGGTCGGTGCCCGGCTTGATTTCCTTCCACGTGTAGTTGTCGAGCGCCGAGATCTGGATCTCGCTGTCGAAGTGGCCGATGTTGCACACGATCGCCATGTTCTTCATCGCCTTCATGTGCTCGGCAGTGATCACGTCTTCGTTGCCGGTCGCGGTGACGAAGATGTCGCAGCGCGCGACCGCCTCCTCCATCGTCACCACCTCGAACCCGTCCATCGCCGCCTGAAGCGCGCAGATCGGGTCGATCTCGGTTACCATGACACGCGCGCCGCCATTGCGCAGCGACGCAGCCGAACCCTTGCCGACATCCCCGTAACCCGCGACGCAGGCGACTTTGCCCGCCAGCATCACGTCGGTCGCACGGCGGATCGCGTCGACCAGAGACTCCTTGCAGCCGTAGAGGTTGTCGAACTTCGACTTGGTGACCGAGTCGTTGACGTTGATCGCCGGGAACGGGAGCTTGCCCTTCTTGGCGATCTGGTAGAGCCGCATCACGCCCGTGGTGGTCTCTTCGGAGACGCCCTTGATGTTCTGCACCGTCTTCGTGAGATAGCCCGGCTTCGCCTTCACGAACGCCTTGAGCGCGCGCTGCATCTCGATCTCTTCGGCATTCTGCGGTTCCGGCATTTCCTCACCCGCCTCGATCCGTGCGCCCCACAGCGCGAACATCGTCGCGTCGCCGCCGTCGTCGAGGATCATGTTGGCGGTGCGATCCGCATCGTCGGGGGTCGACCAGTCGAAGATCTTGCCCACATAATCCCAGTAGTCGGCAAGGCTCTCGCCCTTGACCGCGAAGACCGGGATGCCCTGTGCAGCGATCGCCGCGGCGGCATGATCCTGCGTCGAGAAAATGTTGCACGTCGCCCAGCGGACCTCAGCCCCGAGTGCGACCAGGGTTTCGATCAGCACCGCGGTCTGGATCGTCATGTGCAGGCTGCCGGTGATCCGGGCGCCCTTAAGCGGCTGCGCGGCGCCATATTCCTCGCGTAGCGCCATCAGGCCCGGCATCTCGGTTTCGGCAATCCCGATCTCGTCGCGCCCATATTCGGCGAGGGCGATGTCCTTGATGATGTAGTCCTGCTTGGCGTCGGCCACGAATGATCTCCTGCAATTCTGCTACGTCCGGCCCCGCGCGAGGGGGGACCTCGTGATCGGTCGCGATGTAGCGACCGGTCTGTTTCGAGGCAAATATAAAGCGATCTTTATATGATGCCATATTGCCGTGCTGTGCGCAGGCTCTATATCGGGCGCGAACGGACGGGACGACGAAAGGAAATTTCTCGATGACGATTTCGGTAGGCGACAAAATTCCCGATGTGACGCTGGTCAAGGCGACCGAGAACGGACCCGAGAAGGTTCAGTCGAGCGACTACTTCAAGGGCAAGAAGGTCGCGCTGTTCTCCGTCCCCGGCGCGTTCACCCCGACCTGCTCCGCCCGGCACCTTCCCGGCTACGTGGAGAAGGCGCAGGACCTGAAGGCGAAGGGCGTCGACGAGATCGCCTGCACCGCCGTCAACGACGCCTTCGTGATGGGCGCCTGGAACCAGAACGCGGGCTCAGGCGACATCACTATGCTCGCCGACGGCAACGGTGAGTTCGCCGAAGCGGTGGGGCTGACGATGGACGGCAGCGGCTTCGGCCTCGGCAAGCGCGGCCAGCGTTACTCGATGATCGTCGAGGATGGCGTGGTGAAGGAACTCAATGTCGAGCAGCCGGGCGACTTCTCGGTCTCGAGCGCGGAGCACATGCTCGGCCAGCTCGGCTGAAGCGTCTCCTCAGTCCGGCCCACGCCGGACGTAATGAAAGTACCGGCCGGGGCGTTCTGCGACGTCCCGGCTTTTTCGTAGCGATCAGGCCGTCACCAATGATCGTGACCCTAGCGAAAGCTGGGATGAGTGACTGGCCGAAAGGGGCGCTGCGCGCCCCAACAGCCCTCAATACCCCATCAGCTTGAGGACCTCCTCGCGGCTGCGAGGATCGTCGAGGAAGGTGCCCATCATACGACTGGTGGTCATGGTGACGCCAGGCGTTCGGACGCCGCGGGCGGTCATGCAGCTATGGCTGGCCTCGATCACGACGGCCACCCCTTGGGGTTGGAGGTGCTCCCAGATGCAGTCCGCGACTTCTGCGGTCAGGCGCTCCTGCACTTGCAGGCGGCGGGCAAAGCCGTGGAGAACGCGGGCGAGCTTGGAGATGCCGACGACGCGGTCGGTCGGGAGATACGCTATCGCGGCCTTGCCGATGATCGGTGCCATATGGTGCTCGCAGTGGCTCTGGAAAGGGATGTCCCTGAGCAGAACGATCTCGTTGTAGCCGCCGACTTCCTCGAACACGCGGCTGAGATGGATGGAAGGATCCTCCCCGTAACCGAGGCAATACTCCTTCCACGCTCTGGCGACACGCTGGGGCGTGTCGAGCAGGCCTTCGCGCAAGGGATCGTCGCCCGCCCAGCGGATCAGAGTGCGGATCGCCTCCTGCACGTCCTCGGGCACCGGCGGCTTTCCGCGGGGATCGTCTTCGTCCGGTCCGACTAGGCTGCTCATTTCCCTATCCTCTTCTTTGCCCCGCGAAAGGCGCGGCGCAGCGAGCTCCCCTTACGGAAAAGTCCACCTTTGGCAAACGGCTCGAACAGCTCTTCCGGTCGCTCGGGATCAAGCAAGCCGGACCCGGCAACCGTCTCCTCGATCGCACCGATCTCGGGTGGATCGAAGGCTCGCAGCGAGCGCTCTTCCCCCTGTCCGTGCGCGGCGATCAGGCCATGCATCGAAGGGTCCGCAGCAAGCAGCCGCGCCACCTCTTTCCCCTCGAGTCCGCAGTGCTCGCCGAGCAGCGAGTGGCGCAACGCCGCGACCCCGTCACAAGCGTGGTCGTTGCCCGGTCGATCGCAGTCGATGAACACGTCGCATTCGGAATCGAGGCCCATCGAGCGGTTGTTGAAATTGGCCGAACCGATCCGGAGAATCCGATCGTCCACGATCATCAACTTTGCGTGCACGTAGATCGGCGTATCGCCGGTGTGCGGAACATAGACCTGGAAGCGGCGCTTGTGGTCGAGCTCGGCGAGGCTGTGGAGCAGGCAGTTGCGTGCATGATCCATCGCCTGCTGTTCGAGCCAGCCCTCGGCCGTTAGCGGCTGGACCATCACGATCTCGGGCGGATCGTCCTCCTTCAGCCGCTCACCGATCGCCTCGGCGATCTTGCGCGAGGTGAAGTACTGGTTCTCGCTGTAGATGAACCTCTCGGCGCGGGCGATCTGGGTGAGCAGCAGTTGCTCGATCTCGTTCACCTGAGGCGATCCGTCGTGCTTGGCGCGCGTTCGCGCGATACCGATCTCCACATCCTCGAACTGAACGGGCAAATCGTCGGGCCAGAGGCTTTCGTCGGGGATCGGCACTTTCTCGAGGCGCTCGCCGCCCGCCCGCTCCCACCGGTTGCGGCCGAGAGCGCCGAGCTCGCGCGCGGCATCGCCTTCGAACATCATCGTTGCGTCGTGCCAGGGTCCATAGCGTCTGCCATGTGGACGTCGCCGGCGCCGATCGTGCTCCAGATGCTCGCGCGTGTCCCATCGGTCCTGGGTCATGTCGATCCCGCCGCAGACGGCCAGTTTGTCGTCCAGCACGGCGATCTTCTGGTGGTGCGAGCAACCGACCGGGTGGTGGGTGTCGAACTTGAAGGTGATCCCGCGGTGCGCGGCCATGCGCGCCAGATCCACCAGCATGTAGCCGCGCAGCATGAACTGGAGCAGGCCCAGGCTCCACTTGAGAACCCGGATCTCGATCCCCGGACGATGGCGCGCGAGCCACATAAGGAAGCTACCGAGCCGGCGCGGATACTTGCGGCGCAGGATCCGATGGAACCAGCGGCGGCCCAGCGCGAGGTGAATACGCGTGTCGAAATCCCATCCGACCAGAAATATCCGGTGGCGCGCCTTTAGCATCGCCTGCTGCATCAGCGCGAAATAGGCTGCCGCATCGACGATCACGCTCGCGCGATCGACGCGAGCATAGCGCCAGACGCCCGGTTCTTCCGAATGGTCGTCGAAATCCGGCTCGCTCAAGTCTTCCTCGGCCGCAGTCACCCTCCCTTGCTTTCCGCTATTCCTTGGCGTCTTCCATCTTCTCCGGCGTTACCTCGGCGTCCGCCTTTTCCGCCCGCTTGCGGCGCTCGAAGACCGATTCCATGTACGCCTCATCCTCTTCAGTGAGATATTTTTCGAAGTCGGGGAAGTGCTCGTCCTCCTCTTCCTCGATATGGTGGCGGTAGCGATGATCGAGGGCCTTGAACTTGCTCATCCAGTCACCGCTCGACATCTTCGTCGCGGCCAGATCGTTGAGCATCTCGTCGATCTCGTGATGCTCGGCCACGGAATGGCGTGTTTCGTCGGTGGTCTCGGGCTTCCGCAGCATGGTCGAATAGAGCGCCTGCTCCTCCGCTGCTGCGTGGCTCTTCAATTCCCTGGTCAGTTCGGTGAAAAGGGCTTCACGCCTCTCGTCTTCGTCGCGGCTGTCGAGAATCCGGTCGAGCAGTTCGCGGTGCTTGTCGTGATCCTGCTTGAGACGCGCGAAGATCGCTTCGGCTGCTGCCATATCGGGAGGTTCCTGTTCGGTTGATGTTCCACCAAAAAATGGACGAGTCGAAGCATTGTTCCTCGCGCTCCCAGGGGGTGACGAAGGCCCGAACGCACTCCATATTCGCGGTATGGACGCATTCCGACAGGTCCCGCCGACTGCCGAGGACATGGAGCGCATGGCGCAGGCCGTGATCGATTCCCTGCCCGAGGAATTTCGCGAGCCGCTGCGCCAGGTCGTCGTGCGGATCGAGGAGTTCGCCACGCGCGAACAGCTCGATTCGGTCGATATCCGCAGCAAGTGGAATCTTACCGGCCTCTACGAAGGACGTCCGCTCGGCGAGCAGTCGATCTGGGACCCCGGCGACCTACCGCCGGTCATCAGCCTGTTCCGCCAACCGCTAGTGCGGGAATGGCGCGAAACCGGTGTCGATTTCAGCGATTTGGTGCGGCATGTGGTGATTCACGAAGCTGGGCATCACTTCGGCTTTTCCGACGACGAGATGCATTGGCTGGAAGAGAGCGTGGACGACGGGCTTGCGCCCTAGCTGTCAGGATTCCGCGCAAGCTGGTTGCGGATGTGATCGAGCACGGGGCCATAGATCGGGTTCTCGAACTCGACCCCGACAACCTGGCGCTCGGCCCACTTCACCGTGGCGGCGATCGGGCCGATCGGGCCGATGCGGATCGTGATCTGCGCACCGGGAAGCAGGCTGCCGAACTTGTCGAAGAAGCGGCAGCCGCGTTCCGAGATGTCGAGCACGCTGACGTCCTTGGGCACACCGCTGCCAGTGCGGTAGCGCCCTTCGACCGCGATATGGTGACGCTCCTCGCGCCGGCCCTCGTCCCCCTGCCCCATGTGCGGGAAATTACGCCGGAGGGCAGACGAAGCAATAGGGATTCGCGAAAGGCCCGGGTTCGACGAGAGCTTCGGTCTTGTCGGGCCATAAGCAAACAGGGCCGCCTCCGAGAGAGACAGCCCTGTTTGATGGCGCGCCCGAAAGGATTCGAACCTCTGACCCCCAGATTCGTAGTCTGGTGCTCTATCCAGCTGAGCTACGGGCGCGCTTGGAGGGCGCCACATAAGGGGGGGAGTCGGGCTTGGCAATCCCTATTGGACGGCTTTTTCGGACGAGCCTCCGAACAGCGCCCGGCAGAGCGCCACGTCCAGCGGAGGCTTGGGCAGCGGGATGATCTCTTCGCGCGTGAGCCAGGCGACCTCCCCGCCCTCGAGTGCCTGAGGCTCGCCAGTCCAGTGGTCGGTCCGGTAAAGGAGAATTACGATCCCGGGCGCACCGTCGTGCAGCGCCGATTGGGCAAAGCTAACGGGCTGGAGCCGATCGCGGCGGATCGCGATGCCGAGTTCCTCGCGGATTTCCCGCTCCAGCGCACGATCGGGCAGTTCGTCCGGCTCGACCTTGCCGCCGGGGAATTCCCACAGCCCCCCATGATGCTTTTCCGGCGGGCGACGGTGCATCAGCCAGCGACTATCAGCCTTCCTCAACGCCAGCGCCACGACCGCGATCCACTTCGACTTCCGTTCCATCCCGCGGGCTTATCAGAACTTTTTCTTAATAGAGATGGCTCATGGTTCGCGCTCGGGACCGTACCGGGGGGAAGCGTCCAATGCAGCAGACGAATCTTCTGAAGCGCATCGCATGCGACACCCGCGGCGCAACTGCCATCGAGTACGGCCTGATCGTGGCTTTGATCGTGATCGCCTGCATGGGCGCTCTCCAGCTCGTCGCCGGGGAGACCATCGAACTGTGGGGCCGGGTTTCGAGCGAGGTCACCAGAGAGAGGGGATAGGATGATCGGCCGTTGCCGACCTTTAGCACTTTATAAAGCCATTCCCCTTATTGCCGCTCACTGCTCGTTCCCGCGTTGCAGGAAAGAGTTCGGGTATCGAAGACTGAACCAGGAGACTGACATGAAGTTCATCAACAAGCTGCTCCGCGACGAGCAGGGCGCCACCGCCATCGAATACGGCCTGATCGCCGCTCTGATCGCGGTTGCTGCCATGGGCGCAATGGGAACTCTCGGCGGAAAGCTGACGGAGACGTTCTCGGCTGTCTCGTCCAAGATGGGCGGCTGAAGCCAATAATCGCACGAAGGGCGGCGGGAGCGATCCCGCCGCCTTTTTTGTGCGCGGGCGAATGTCTAGCTCCCCCTCACGACGATCTTCACCTTCTGCCCGGCCTGCAGAGTATCGCCAGAGCCGAGACCGTTGAGCACCCGGAAACGTTGCTCCTGTGCGTTATCGTAGGCCATGCGCCGCGCCAGCGATGAAATCGTATCGCCGCTGCGCACCGTCACTACGTCGATCCGCCGTGGCACGACCTGATTCGCCTCCGCCTGACTGATCCGGCGCATCGAGTTGAACATCGGCGTGAACACCCCCGACCGCCCGGCCTGGCTGATCGCGGCGAAGTGGAACGCCTGATTGTTCGAGAACTCATAGGCGAACACCACCACATCCACTTGGCCATTGCCGCTGTTGACGCGCGCGATGCCGTAAGCGGCCGGAATGCCGTTCACCGTCGTCTGTTCCATGCTCGCCGGGGCCAGCGTCTGCTGGTTGCCGCCGAGCGCGCGGAATACGCTGCGAATGTAGTTGCCGAGATTGCCGTCGTAGGGCCCGGTGCTGAGCTGCGCCTGCCCGCTTTGCCCGTTGATCGACACCGCGCGGGTGCCATTGACCATGTAGAATCCCTGCGGCGCGGTGAACGAGAGCCGGAATACCGGATGGATGAACTGCCGCCCCTCGATGATCCCCTGCGCCGGATCGTCGCCATAGACCAGGCCGTCTATCCGCGTCAGGAAGGTGTCGCGATTGGTGACGCCGGTACCGCCGGCCGCCCTTTGCAGCGCCGTCTGCACGCGGCTCGCCGGGTCGGGGTGGGTCGAGGCCCATTCGGGTACCCTCGCGTCATCACGACCCTGCAGAGAAGCATCGAGCGCGTTCTGCGCGGCGAGGCTCTGCAACACGGTAGCCATCGCTCGCGGATCGTAGCCTGCGCGGTTGAGATACTGGATGCCGAGCTCGTCCGCCTGCAATTCCTGATCGCGCGAGAAGCGCAGCGTCAGCATTTGCGATCCCTGCAGGATACCGCGGGAGATTTGCTGTCCGATACCGCTGTCGCCCAGCAGGATGCCCGACAGAATCGCCCCGGCCGCGCCAAGCAGAGTGTTCTGCTGGGCCGCAGCCTGCCGGCGCTGCGAGTGGCGGGCTGCGACGTGGCCGACTTCATGCCCGAGCACGCCCGCGAGCTCCGCTTCGTTGTTCATCAGCGTGACGAGCTGGCGCGTAGTGTAGACGTAGCCACCCGGGATGGCGAAGGCGTTGTTGACCGAGCTGTTAAGCAGCGTGACGGTGAAATCCGACTGGGCGTTACCCAGTCCCGACTGCACCGCGATGTTCTTACCGACCTGCTCCACGTACTGCGCCTGCGGACCCGTCATCGCCCCGCCGAACTCGGCGAGGAGCTGAGGATGCGCCTCTGCGCCCATCTTCGCTTCCGGCTGCGTGATAGGCGTCGACGCGCTGGGGATATTGCCCATCGAGGTGCATGAACCGAGCGTAACGGAAAGCGCGGCGACCGAAGCCAGCGCGAGGGGTTTCAAGCGACGCATTGCGATGTCTCCTCCAAGCATGCGCGACGCTGCGATCGCCGCTGCGGTTGATTCTATGCGAGAAACCCGGCGTCCGGGGGCTTGGTTCCCGTGGCATCGCGAGCCGTCGCTCTCTTCACCGCCATCGGCGAAAGCAGGGAGACGGTTCTATCGCGGATGACAGACGATGGGAGCGGCCGCCGCTCCGATCAGGCGCCGTCGATCTGGAGGAACCGTTCCTCACGCATGCGCCTGATCTCATCGGGCGACAGGCTACCGAGCGCGTCCAGCTCTTCGCCGATCGCGCGCGCCAGCACTTGCGCGGTCGCTACGGGATCGCGATGCGCGCCGCCCACAGGTTCGGGCACGATGCGGTCGATAACGCCGAGCCGCTCGAGATGCTGGGCGGTCACCTTCATCGCTTCGGCCGCATCGGGCGCTTTCTCCGCCGTGCGCCAAAGGATGGAGGCGCAGCCTTCGGGAGATATCACCGAGTACACCGCATGTTCGAGCATCAGCACACGCTCCGCGCTCGCCAGTGCGACCGCGCCGCCCGAACCGCCCTCGCCCACGATCGTCGCGACCATCGGCACCGGCAGCGCAAGACACGCTTCCGTCGAACGCGCGATCGCCTCGGCCTGACCGCGTTCTTCCGCCTCGACGCCGGGGAAGGCCCCCGAGGTATCGACGAGCGTGACCACCGGCAGGCCGAAGCGCCCGGCCATCTCCATCAGACGGATCGCCTTGCGGTACCCTTCGGGCTTGCCCATGCCGAAATTGTGCCGCAGGCGGCTTTCTGTGTCGTTGCCCTTCTCGTGCCCGATCAGCATGACGCGCCGATCGCCCAGCTTCGCGAATCCGCCGAGGATCGCTTCGTCTTCGCCATAGCAGCGGTCGCCGCCGAGCGGGATGAACTCTTCGAACGCATGTTCGACGAAATCGCGGAAGTGCGGCCGTGCCGGATGGCGGGCCACTTGCGTTTTCTGCCACGGGGTCAACGCGCCATACGTGCTGGCGAGCAGGTCCGCGCTCTTCTGTTCGAGCCGCTGGAGCTCGCCCGAGATATCGACGTCGTCGCCTTCGGCTGCGGTGCGCAGCTCCGCGATCCGAGCCTCGAGCTGCGCGACGGGCTTCTCGAATTCGAGATAGGAAATCATCGCAGAGCGCCTAGTCCGGGCGGCGGCGAACGGCAAGAGGATGCCGTTCGTTGACCAGCGCAACCAGCCGCGCGCTGTCGACGTGAGTATAGATCTGCGTGGTTGCGATATCCGCGTGGCCGAGCAGGGTCTGGAGCACACGCAAGTCCGCACCGCCCTCCAACAGATGCGTGGCAAAGGCATGGCGTAGTACGTGCGGGCTGACCTTTTCCACCGCCAGCCCGGCCCGGGTGGCGAGCGCCTTCAAAAGCTGGAAAAGACGCACGCGGGTCAGGTGCTTGCCGCCGCGCGAGGGGAAGAGGTGTTTCGACCCCTCCGGCCGCAGCTGCAGCCACCGCGACAGCGCCGCGCCCGCGCGGCCGCTGACCGGCACCATGCGGGCCTGTCCGCCCTTGCCGGTCACCGTCAGGAACGGCGCGTCCCGCGGGACGGCCGAGAGCGGCAGCGAAACAAGTTCGGTCGCACGCAGACCCGAGCCGTAGAGGAGTTCCAGGAGCGTCAAGAGCCGCACTGCGTGCGGATGGTCGCCCTGCGCCTCCTCCTCCGCACGAACGAAAAGCGCCTCGACCTCGCCGTGCGAGAGAATCTTCGGCAGCGGACGCCGCGCTGCAGGCCGAGGCAGTGCGGTCGACGGGTCGTCGCCGCGCTGTCCTTCGTCGACCAGGAAACCGTAGAACTGCCGTAGTGCTGAGGATTTGCGCGCCACGCTCGATGGCGCGAGCGTCGCCCAGACCTGCCCGAGGCGGGCCAGCTCGTCTCGTCCCGCGCGTTCCAGGGAACCGATCGCTTCCTCCGCCCCTTCGAGATCCCGCCGATACGCAGCGAGCGTGTTCGCCGCCGCGCCGCGTTCGGCGGCGAGCATGGCGAGAAAATCCTCGATTGCGGACACTAGTTGCCTGCCCGCTCGTCGGAGGAGTTCGAAGGACGGATGCGGAGCCGGAGCATGAATGGCATTCTGGCGCACGCCCGGCCCGTCCCGCAAGCGGAAGGGATCAGGCGCGTGCCACGGCCTCCGCAGCGATCATGCGGGCTTCAGCCGAAAGCCCGACGCGGTTGAGCGCGGAGACGATATGGAACAGGTGCCGCGCAGTCATTCGGTCCCATCCTTCGCCCTGCATGCCGAGCCCGGCGAGCAGGGCCACGAGCGCCGGGTTGTCGACATCGGCGGCGCGTTCGATCGTGCGCATCCACTTCGTCTGGCGCGAGAGATCGATACCGACACGATCCGAATAGGATTGCGCCGTATCGCCGTCGATCCGCCCCAGCCCCGCCAGCGCCGCGACCAGGAAGCGCGACTTGCGCTGCCCGCTGCTCTCGTCGGCATCGATAAAGCTATCGAGCGGCCCACCGCCGATGGAATCCCGAGCATCGGGCTGCGCCAGTGCCAGGAGTGCCCAGGCCTCGCTTCCCTGCTCGACGACAGACGCCCATTCCATTGCGTCGCGGTCCAGCCCGGCGGCGAGCATCGATGCGATCAACTGCGGGGCGGCGTCAGCCAGGTCCTCGCTCGGCCGCAGGCGTGCGGCGGCATAGGCAGTGAGGACCAGTCGGCCATAGGCAGACGAATCCGACGCGCCCCAGATCTCCTGCATTGCAGCCAGCCGTGCGGCGGGCTCGCCGACATAGGCCGCCCGCAGGCTCGTGGCCGTCTCCGCGGCGGGACCTTCGATGCCTTCGATCGCGTAAATCTGGCTGTAGAGATCCACCATCGCGGAAGCGGAGAGAATGCCCTCCCGGCCCGCCCGGTCCGCACCGGCCGCGCGCGCCATCGGTGCGAGCATCGGTGCGACAGCAGCAACCCGCTGATAATAAGGCTCCGGATCGGCGAGCAGGTTCTCGGGAATTTCCGCGCCGACAGCGGTTGCCACGGCGAAACGCCATGGCGTGATCTCGTTGACCTCTCCCCATTCAAGGGTGACGGCCCGCCGCCCCGATCCCGCGGCACCCGCATATCGCTGGGCTAGGAGGACGTCGATCGCCGGCGCGGTTCCCCGCGAGAGCGCGCGGCTGAGTTCGGTCCCGGCGCGCACGCCCTGCCCCGCAAAGGCCGAGCAGATCGAGCGCCAGAGCTGCCAGCGCGCTTCATCGCGGTCGCTGCCCTGAAGTTGAACCGCCGGACATGCGCCGACGATGTCCCCGGTCGCAACATAGGCGTCGAGCGCTGCGCCTGTCAGGGCGCCGTTCCAGTTGCTCGTGTCGATATCCTGCGCGATCGCGCGTGCGGCAGTGTACTCTCCAATGGAGTTGAGCGTCGCGGCGCGCAGGGCTGCGAAGTCGACCGGATCCATGCCTTCAGGCGCTGCAAGCCGGCTCGCGAGTGCGCGGCGGAGTAGAATATGGCCCCAACGCGAGACGAGCGGCCCGCGCGTTCCGGCAAGCGCTGCGCGCACCAGCGAGGCTGGCTGCGCCGCGAGAGAGGCAGTCGCGAACCCGCCTTCCTCCGGCGCCAGCACGCCGACTTCTGCGAGCGAGCGACGCGCCGCCGGCGGAATGTCGTAGCGAGGCTTGAGCCCCAGCAGTTCGTCGAGCTCATCGGTGTCCATCGCTTCGAGTTCTTCGAGCGAAGGCAGATTCGGCGGCAGTTCGATATCCGCAACGTCCAGTTCGGGTAGCGGCTGGACGACAGGCGTGTTGGTCGCGCTCGGCGCAGGAGCGGCAGTGCTCGTGGCGGTAGGACGCGGAGTTGGCGTCGGGCTCGGGCTTGGGGTCGGTGCCGGATCATCGAACCCTGGCGGCAACAGCGATTCGGGGGCGCTCTGCGCCAGCACGAACGTGGAGCTCAGCGCGAGCGCCGCGCCTCCCGCAAGGAGCGCGGCCCTCATTCTGCCGTCTCCGGCAGGTCGATGGGTTCGGCGATG
Source organism: Pelagerythrobacter aerophilus (assembly GCF_003581645.1). Lineage (GTDB taxonomy): Bacteria > Pseudomonadota > Alphaproteobacteria > Sphingomonadales > Sphingomonadaceae > Pelagerythrobacter > Pelagerythrobacter aerophilus. The sequence goes on from NZ_QXFK01000014.1 coordinate 536,439, forward strand.
GAGCGTATCGGCTCCTCTCCTCCGTCGATCCAGGCATAGAGCAGCAGTGCGGCGACCAGCATCACCACCGCCCAAACGATACGCCTACCCGTCATTGCCAAGCCAGCAGACCCTTCTTTGCCCGTCCTTGCACAGTTGCGCCGCACCTAGCCCATCTATAGGCGAAGCGGCAATGACCCAGCAGTCCGAAACATGGAACGACGCCGAAATCGCCCGCGTCGCACGGCGGATCGACCGGCCGGTCGTGCTCGTCGGACTGATGGGTGTCGGCAAGTCCACCGTCGGGCGCAAGCTCGCCACGCTGCTGAGCAAGAGCTTCGTCGACGCGGACGAAGCGATCGAAGACGCCGCCCAGATGCCGATCACGGAGATATTCGACCGCTTCGGTGAGAGCTACTTCCGCGATGGGGAGCGGCGCGTGATTGCTCGGTTGATCGAGGAGCGGCACGGGGTGATCGCCACCGGCGGGGGCGCCTTCGTCAACGACGTCACGCGTGCGCTGATTCTTGAGAAGGCGATCGCAGTATGGATCGACTGCGAAGTCGCGACTCTCGTCGAGCGGACCGGTCGCCGTAACGTCCGCCCGCTGCTGCGCGACGGCGATCCTCACGAGATACTCACCCGGCTCCATCGCGAGCGCATGCCGTTTTATTCCGAGGCGCCGATCCGCGTCGCTGGCGAGGACGGACCGCATCTCGACACCGCAATGGCCATAGTGGAGGCAATCGACCGATGGCTGTAGTGCCGGTGGAACTGGGCGGCCGATCCTACGAGGTTCGCATCGGCAAGGACCTCCTGCGCGACGCTGCGCGCCAATGCGCGCCGCTGCTGCGCAAGAGCTCGGTGCCGATCGTAACCGACGCCAACGTGGCGCGGCGCTGGCGCGAGCCTGTCGAAGCCTCTTTCGCGCGCGAAGGCGTGGAGCCGCACTGGCTCGTGCTCGACCCCGGCGAAGCAGCGAAGAGCTGGGAAAACCTGCAGCGCGTCACCGACTGGTTGCTGGCGGAGCAGGTCGAGCGGGGCGATCACGTTCTCGCGTTGGGCGGCGGAGTGATCGGCGATCTCGTCGGATTCGCGGCGGCGATCCTCAAGCGCGGATGCGGCTTCATCCAGTTGCCGACCACGCTGCTGGCGCAAGTCGACAGCTCGGTGGGCGGTAAGACCGCGATCAACACCGGCGCGGGCAAGAACCTGATCGGTGCATTCCACCAGCCCTCGTTGGTCCTGGCCGATCTCGGGGCGCTTGCCACTCTGCCCGACCGTGAGATGCGCGCCGGCTATGCCGAGGTGCTCAAGTACGGCGTCCTCGGCGACGCGCCGTTCTTCGACTGGCTCTCGGCCCATGGCGTGGAGGTCCTGGCCCGCGAGGAAGGGTCGCTCGAACACGCAGTCGCCACCAGCGTCGCCGCCAAGGCGCGGATCGTCGCCGAGGACGAGCGCGAGACCGCCGATCGGCGCGCGCTGCTCAATCTCGGCCATACTTTCGGCCACGCATTGGAGGCGGAGACCGGCTTTTCCGACCGGCTGCTGCACGGAGAGGCCGTCGCGCTCGGCATGGTGCTCGCGGCGCGCTACTCGGCGCGGCGAGGCGAGATAAGTGACGCCGATGCGGAACGTGTAACACGCGCAGTGAATGCGGCAGGCCTGCCGAGCGAGATCACCGCCCTCGGTCTCGACTGCGATGGGCGCCGGCTCGCGGAGCATATGCTCCACGACAAGAAAATGGACGCAGGCACCCTCCCCTTCGTCCTCCTGCGCGCGATCGGCGACGCCTATGTGGCGCGCGATGTGGAATTGGCAGACATCACCGAGTTTCTGAATGGCGAGCTGCGGGCGGATTGACCGCGCGCCTGGTTCAAAGCACTCTCGCTCGATGACGCGCTTCGTCGACCTCTCGATCCCGATCACCAACGACGTGATCTCCGACCCCGACGTGATGCGGCCGAAGATCACCTATATGACTCACGAGGATACGTGGCAGCAGATCGCCATGTTCTTCCCCGGGCTCGAGAAGGGGGACCTGCCAGACGGCGAAGGCTGGGCGGTCGAGATGCTCGAGCTCTCCACGCATAACGGCACGCACATGGACGCGCCGTGGCATTACCACTCGACCACCGGCGAAGGCACCCAGCCCGCCCCAAGCATCGACGAAGCGCCACTCGATCGCTTTTTCCGCCCCGGCGTGAAGCTCGATTTCAGCCACCTGCCGCACGGCCACGTGGTGAGCGCGGCGGAAGTCGAGGTGGAACTCAACCGAATCGGCTACGAGCTCAAGCCGCTCGACATCGTGCTCGTGCAGTCGGGCGCGGTTTATGGAACCGCGAACTTCACCGACCAGGGCGTCGGCCTCGGCGCGGAAGCAACGCTATGGCTGACCGAACGCGGCGTCGAAGTGGTCGGCACCGACGCTTGGAGCTGGGACGCGCCCTTCAGCCACACCGCCCGCCGGTGGGCGGAAAACCGCGATCCCTCGATCATCTGGGAAGGCCACAAGGCCGGCCGCATCCGGCCCTATTACCAGATCGAGAAGCTCACCAACCTGGAGAGCCTGCCGAGCCACGGCTTCACGCTAAGCTGCTTCCCGGTGAAGATCGAGCGCGCCAGCGCCGGCTGGATCAGGGCCGTGGCGCTGATCGACTAGAACAGGCGCGAGCCGTTCGGCACCGGCTTGTCGGGAGCGAATAGCACGACCTCGCCCGCCTCGTCGGCAAAGCCCAAGGTCAGCACTTCGGACATTGCCGGGCCGATCTGGCGCGGCGGAAAATTGACGACCGCCGCGACCTGCCGCCCCGGAAGCTCCTCAAGCGTGTAGTTCGCCGCGATCTGCGCGCAGCTCTTCTTCTCGCCGATCACAGGACCGAAATCGATGCGCAACCGGTAGCTCGGCTTGCGCGCCTCGGGAAATGCCTCGGCCGCGACGATCGTGCCGACGCGGATATCGGCCTTGAGAAACGTCTCGAAATCGGTTTGCTCGGCGGCGGGCGCGTCGGGCGAATGATGGAGGTGCATTACTCCAGCTCCAGAATCACCGCGTCGACGGCGAGGCTGTCACCCTGCGCGGCATTGATTTTCGCGACGGTAGCCTGCTTCTCGGCGCGCAGGATGTTTTCCATCTTCATCGCCTCGACCGTCGCCAGCGGTTGCCCGGGCTGGACCTCTTCGCCTTCCTCCACATGCAGCGCGACGAGCAGACCGGGCATCGGGCAGATCAGCAGCTTCGAGAGGTCCGGCGGGACCTTCTCGATCATGTGCTGCGCGAGATGGGCGACGTGCGCCGGCAGGATGCGCAGCACGTGCCGGGCGCCGCGGGTGGTGATCGCGTAGCCGGTGCGCGTGGATTCAAGCTGGAGCCCGAGTTTCTCGGCCGGCTCGGCATCCTCGTCCGATCCGGTTTCGTAGAGTGCGACTTCGAGGAAGCGCGCGCCGGGCGTGTACTCCATCTCGAGTTCGACCGGCTCGCCGTCGACCGTGATGGCGGTTTCTTCCAGGCTCACGGCATAATCGGTGCCATCGATCGTCACGCACCAGTCGCCCGGAGCAGCGAGCGCAGGATCGAGCTGGCCCTCGATCCGCCGCCCGCGGTCCGCATCGGCCGTCGCCATGGCGCCGCCGACCGCGGCAAGGGCACGCTTCAAATCTTCGGATGCCGCAGCGCCGGCGAAGCCTTCCGGATATTCCTCGGCAATGAAGCCGGTGGTCAGCTCGCCGGAGCGGAAGCGCGGATGCTGCATGATCGCGGAAAGGAAATCGATGTTGTGCCCGAGCCCCTCGATCCGGAACGCATCGAGCGCTTCGATCTGCAGGTCCGCCGCTTCCTCGCGCGTCGGCGCCCAGGTGATCAGCTTGGCAATCATCGGGTCGTAGAACATGGAGACTTCGCCGCCTTCGAACACGCCGTCGTCGATGCGAACGCCATCGATGCCGCGACGGCCGTTGGCCTCGCCATCGTCGGTCCAGCCCTCGACCGGCGGTTGATAGCGCACGAGCCGGCCGGTGCTCGGCAGGAAGCCGCGATAGGGGTCTTCCGCATAGACGCGGTTCTCGATCGCCCAGCCGTCGATCTTGACCTCGTCCTGCGTGAAGCCAAGCTTCTCGCCGTAAGCGATGCGGATCATCTGCTCGACCAGGTCGACGCCGGTAATCGCCTCGGTCACCGGATGCTCGACCTGGAGCCGGGTGTTCATCTCGAGGAAGTAGAAGCTCTCCCCCGTCTCGTCCGCGCCGCTGACGATCAACTCGACGGTGCCAGCGCTGTGGTATCCGACCGCCCTCGCCAATGCGACGCACTGCTCGCCCATCGCCTTGCGCATCTTGGGCGTCACGAACGGGCTCGGCGCTTCCTCGACCACTTTCTGATGGCGGCGCTGGATCGAGCATTCGCGCTCGTTGAGATAGACGATGTTCCCGTGCTTGTCGCCGAGCACCTGGATCTCGATATGGCGCGGGTTGAGAATGAACTTCTCGATGAATACCCGGTCGTCGCCGAAGCTGTTGAGGCCTTCGCGCTTGACGCTCTCGAAGCCTTCGCGGACGTCCTTCTCGTCATAGGCGAGGCGCATCCCCTTGCCGCCGCCGCCGGCCGAGGCCTTCATCATCACCGGGTAGCCGATGTCGCCCGCGATCTCGACGGCATGTTCGGTATCGCGGATCTCGCCGACGAACCCGGGGACGACGTTGACTCCCGCCTCCTTCGCCAGCTTCTTCGATTCGATCTTGTCGCCCATCGCCGCGATCGCACCGGGAGGCGGGCCGACGAACGCGATCCCCTCCTTCTCCAGCGCCTCGACGAAGCTCGCCCGCTCGGAGAGGAAGCCGTAGCCCGGATGCACCGCCTCGGCCCCAGTCTGCTTGCACACAGCGATGATCTTGTCCGCGATCAGGTAGCTCTCGGAGGCCGGCGCCGGCCCGATATGCACCGCCTCGTCCGCCATCCGCACGAACGGCGCACGCGCGTCGGCATCCGAATAGACCGCGACCGTCGCGATACCCATGCGGCGCGCGGTCGTGATGACCCGACAAGCGATCTCGCCCCGGTTGGCGATCAGGATTTTCTTGAACATTGAACCTCGAAACCGAATTGCGGGTCAGGTGCCTCGCTGGGCGGGAACAGGAATTGCAGCGCCTCGGGCGACACTGCGTGATAAATCGTCGCGTGAGTGACGTCGGGGCGTAGCGCGTAACACCAGCCCATGTGACCGCTCAACGCAGCTGTAAGACGCTCGAAGTTAGCCTGATAGTCCGCACCTTCGTCCTCGGTGGCCACGTAGAGCCGGTGCCCTACCTGCCGAGGACCGATGAGCTTCGGCGCTTGCTTCGCCAACGCCCCGTCGTCCCACCAGATGCTCGGGCTGACCGCAGCATAGCTGCCGAACAGCGAAGGTTCGCGCAGCCAGGTTTCGACGATGAACAGCCCTGCGAGCGATTCGCCGATTACCGCATCGGCACCACTCGTGCGGTAATGCGACGCGACGAATGGCTTCACCCGGTCGCGGATGAAGGTCCGGAATGCGGCCGAGTTGCCGGCAGTGGGATAGGCCTTGCGCTGCTCCGTGTTGCCGCGGCTGCCGATGAGCTCGGCGCGACGGTCCTTGGTCTCGATCCCGACCACGATAGCCGGCTGCGAGCGGCCCCACATTGAGCCGAGCTGACTGGCGCCGGCGATGTGCAGGAAGTCCTGCGAAAGCCCACCGTCGATCAGGTACAGCACCGGATAGGCCTTGCCGCTGTCGGCGTAGCCGTCCGGCAGATAGACGTTGACCTGACGCACATCGCCGGGTCGATACTCCATCGCCTGAGATTGTCCGACCACGATCGGGGTCGCGGCAGCGAGCTGCGGCACCGGCTGTGCCTCAAGAGGCGCAGCCGCCAACATCAGCAGTGTGCCGACGAGCGCTTTCACTCCGCCGCCTCCGCCACACGGCGCGCACGCCCAGAGGCTCTCAGAGGCTCCTCGCCTTGCAGCGCCGTCAGCCCAAGCTTCGCGAACAACGCGCCATCGCTGTCGTCGCCCGCATTGGGTGCGGTCAGGAGCTTGTCGCCGGTGAAGATCGAATTCGCGCCGGCGAGGAAGCACAGGGCCTGGGTCGTCTCGCTCATCGACTCGCGGCCGGCGGAGAGGCGGACCATGCTGAGCGGCATGGTGATCCGCGCCACCGCGACGGTGCGGACGAATTCGATGTCGTCGATCTTGGCGAGCGGGGTGTCGGCCAGCATGTCGCCTAGAACGGTACCCTTGACCGGCACCAGCGCGTTGACCGGCACGCTTTCCGGGTGCTGCTCCAGCGTGGCGAGCGTGTGGATGAAGCCGACGCGGTCCGCGCGCGTCTCGCCCATGCCGACGATCCCGCCCGAGCAGACGTTGATCCCGGCCTGGCGCACGTGGTCCAGCGTCTCCAGTCGCTCGTCCATCGTGCGCGTGCTGATGACGCGCTCGTAGTACTCCGGGCTACTGTCGATATTGTGGTTGTAGTAGTCGAGCCCCGCTTCGGCGAGCTGCTCGGCCTGGCTCGGCGTCAGCATGCCGAGCGTCATGCAGGTCTCGAGCCCCATCTCGCGCACGCCCTTCACGATCTCGATGATCTTGGGCATGTCCCGATCTTTGGGATTGCGCCAGGCGGCGCCCATGCAGAACCGCTGGCTGCCGTGATCCTTGGCTTGCGCCGCGGATTGGAGCACCGCCTGCACATCCATCAGCTTGGTCGCTTCGACGCCGCTGTCGGCATGGACGCTCTGCGAGCAATAGCCGCAATCCTCCGGGCACCCGCCGGTCTTGATCGAGAGCAGCGTGCAGAGCTGCACCTGGGCAGGGGGATGGTTCTCCCGGTGCACCGAGGCCGCATGGAACACGAGCTCGGTAAAGGGCAGGTCGAACAGCTCGGTGATTTCTTCGCGCGTCCAGTCGGTGCGAATCTCCCCGAGCCCTAGTGAACTTGATTGTCCCATCTGCACGGGGGCTCGCATCGGTTCGTGTGTTTTGTTCATACTCGCTGTCCGATAGCGACCTCGCGCGTTTGCGCAAACCCTTGCAACGCGGCGGCATAGTGCGGCGCACCGCGGCGGTCGCCCTCGCCCGACAGCAGCTGCTCCATCGCACCGGCGAGCCGGGTCACGTTCGCGTCCGACAGCGAGCTCAGCGGCGCGACGTAGACTCCGATGGTGAACACGATCGCGCCGGTTTGCGGCAGGCGGCGCAACGTCTGGCGTTCGGAGCGGACGAACAGCGTTTCGCCGGCGTTCTCGGGTGTGACATGGGCGAAGGCCCGCTCGGGCGCTTCGGCGACCCAGCGCAGGGCGGGCGTCGCGGCGATGAACCAGTTGCAGCGGCCGAATATCCGCCCGGGGGCGAGCCCGGAGATGAAGCGGTCCACGCCGCTCGCGAGTTGCTCTGCATAGCCCTGGATCGGCGCATGCATGGCCGCGAGCGGGAGACCCATCTTCTCGGCCGGCCGCCAGTCGCTCGGGAAGGCGACCGCGGCGCCGACGAGGCGATAGACATCCTCGCCCTCGCGGCGCGTGAGCAGGCACATGTCTTCCCATCGCGCCTGCGCGGCTTCCGGCAGCCCGCCGTTAATGCCAAGCATCGCTGCGAGTTCGCGACCCGGCGCTTCGCTCTCAGGCGCTAGCTGGATGCCTTCGGGATAAGCCGCGAAGCCCGCCTTGCGCGCCTCGAGATCCGGGGCGGGATCGAGCCATTCGTCTTCCGACAGCGCAGCGAGCCCCATCTTGAGCACACCTCCTCCGCGAGCGCGAGGCAAAAGCTCGTCGACGGAGAAGCCGAGGGTCACGAGGCTATCCCGTCACCCCAGCGCAAGCTGGCGTCGGGTGCCGCATGCTCCGGCCGGGCGGAGAACGATCCCAGCCTCCGCCGGGATGACGGGGATTCGATCACTCCGCCGCCTCGGCGCGGTCGTCGCCGGTGTCCTCCCCGGCGGGCGGCATGTTGTGGCCGAGCAGGCGCAGCATGTCGGCGGCGCATTCGACGACGTTGGAGCCGGGCCCGTAGATGCCCTGGACGCCGGCCTTGCGCAGGAACTCGTAGTCGCTCGAGGGGATCACGCCGCCCGCGACGACTTTGATGTCCGCACGCCCCGCATCCTTCAGGAGCTGGATCAGCTCGGGGATCAGCGTCTTGTGACCCGCTGCGAGGCTCGAGGCGCCGATCGCATCGACGTCGGCCTCGAGCGCCATCTCCATCGTCTCGCGCGGGGTCTGGAACAGGGGGCCGCTCAGCACCTCGAAGCCCATGTCGGCGAAGGCGCTGGCGATCACATTGGCGCCGCGGTCGTGCCCGTCCTGCCCCATCTTGGCGACCATGACCCTCGGCTTGCGGCCGAGCCGGCGTGCAACCGCCTCGACCCCGCGCACCACCTGCGCATAGCGTTCGTCGTCCTTGTAGGCGGCGCCGTAGATGCCCTTCACCGGGCGCGGCATCGTGTCGTAGCGGCCGAAGGCTTCCTCCATCGCGGCGGAGATCTCGCCCAGCGTCGCCCGCTCCCGCGCAGCATCGACCGCCAGCGCGAGCAGGTTGCCCTTGCCCTTCGCACCTTCGGACAGTGCCTTGAGCGCCGCCTGACACTTCGCCTCGTCGCGATTTGCACGCACGCGTTCGATCCGCGCGATCTGGCTCTGGCGGACCTTGGTGTTGTCGATGTCCAGCGTCTCGATCGGGTCCTCGTCCTTGAGGCGGAACCGGTTGACGCCGACGATCACGTCCTCGCCCCGGTCGACCCGCGCCTGACGTCCGGCAGCGGCTTCCTCGATCATGCCCTTGGGCCAGCCCGCGGCGACCGCCTTGGCCATGCCGCCCTCGCTCTCGACCCGCTCGATGATTGACCAGGCCTCGTCGACGAGCTGCTTGGTCAGCGCCTCGACATAGTACGAGCCGCCGAGTGGATCGACCACGTTGGTCATCCCGGTCTCTTCCTGCAGCACGATCTGCGTGTTGCGCGCGATGCGGGCGGAGAAGTCGGTCGGCAGCGCGATCGCCTCGTCGAGCGCATTCGTATGCAGGGACTGCGTGCCGCCGAGCATCGCGGCCATCGCCTCGATCGTCGTGCGGATGACGTTGTTGTACGGGTCCTGCTCGGTCAGCGAGACGCCGCTCGTCTGGCAGTGCGTGCGCAGCATCTTGCTGCGTTCGCTCTTGGCGCCGAGTTGAGTCATCGCACGGTGCCACAACGTGCGCGCGGCGCGCAGCTTGGCGACTTCCATGAAGAAGTTCATGCCGATCGCGAAGAAGAAGCTGAGCCGCCCGGCGAACTTGTCGATATCGAGCCCGCTGGCGACGCCGTACTTCACGTATTCCATGCCGTCGGCGATGGTGAAGGCGAGCTCCTGCACCTGCGTCGCCCCGGCTTCCTGCATGTGGTAGCCGGAGATCGAGATCGAGTTGAACTTCGGCATGTGATCCGCCGTGTAGGCGAAGATGTCGGAGATGATCCGCATGCTCGGCTCGGGCGGGTAGATGTAGGTGTTGCGGACCATGAACTCCTTGAGGATGTCGTTCTGGATGGTCCCGGTGAGCTGATCGGGGCTCACCCCCTGCTCCTCCGCAGCGATGATGTAGAACGCAAGGCACGGGATCACCGCGCCGTTCATCGTCATCGACACGCTCATCTCGCCCAGCGGAATGCCGTCGAAGAGGATCTTCATGTCCTCGACGGTATCAATCGCCACGCCCGCCTTGCCGACGTCCCCCACCACGCGCGGATGGTCGGAGTCGTAGCCGCGGTGGGTCGCAAGGTCGAAGGCGACCGACAGCCCCTTCTGCCCCGCCGCTAGGTTGCGGCGATAGAAGGCGTTCGATTCCTCGGCAGTCGAGAAGCCCGCATATTGCCGGATCGTCCACGGCCGCCCCGCATACATGCTCGCCTTCACGCCCCGCGTGTACGGCGCGAAACCAGGCAGGCCCGGATCCCAGCCCTCGACATCCGCCTCGGTATAGAGCGGCTTCACATCGATCCCCTCCGGCGTATGCCAGGTGAGATCGCGGCCTTTCACTTCCTTCTCGGCGAGGCTTTGCCAAGCGGAGAGGTCGGTCGCGTCGTTTTTCTGGTCGGTCATGGGGACGCCCGATCCACCATTCCGGCGGAAATTTCAATGCGAGCCTGGTTTGGCCGGCGCCAACGTACGATCAGGCACCGGCACTCGGGCGGGCCGACACGCGGGTGTGCCAGGCGGCGAGACAGGTGCAGCTTTCCGGTGGCGGACAACCGGCGAACGCAGCGAAATCGACCGTCGTCAGCAACAGGATGTCCGCAAAGGTGAAGCGCTCGCCGGCAAGGAATTCGCGATCCGCCAGGGTTTCGTCGAAGAAGCCGAAGGCCTTCGCCACCGCTGCGCGATTGGCCTCGCCCCAGGCTTCGTTGCGGCCCGGCAGCGCTGCAGTGAAACGGTGCGTGTGGACCCAAACCGCGCCGACCGGATACATTGCGATCATTTCCACGCGGCGATTCCACATCTCGATCAGCGCGATCTCCTCGGGCGTCGTTCCGAACAGGTTAGGCTCCGGATGCAATGCCTCGAGATAGCGGCAGATCGCTACGCTCTCGGCGATGACGGTGCCGTCATCCAGTTGGAGCGCGGGCGTCTGTCCGCGCGGATTGATCGCGAGATACTCGGGCGACTTCTGCTCGCGCTCGAGAATCGAAACTTCGCGGGTCGGCAACTCGATGCCCTTCTCCGCCACGAAGATGCGCACACGCCGCGGATTGGGCGCGGGGTTCGGGCTGTCGTAGAACAGCATCAGCAGCCCTTGAACGCGGGTTTGCGCTTCTGGAGGAAGGCCATGCCGCCTTCGCGTGCATCCTCGGTCGAGGCTGCGACGCGCTGACCTTCGGCTTCGGCCTGCAGCGCCTGAGCGTAACTGTTCTCGAGCGCAGCAAGAATATTCTTGCGCATGGTGGCGTAGGAAACCGTCGGCCCGTTGGCGAGCCTGGCGGCGAGGGCTTCGGCTTCGCCAGCCAGCGATTCGTCGGCCACGGCCTTGTAGATCATGCCCCACTCGAGGGCCTTCTCGGCGCCGATCTTCTCGCCCAGCATCATCATCTCGGTCGCGCGCGCCTTGCCGATCAGGCGCGGCAGCATCCAGCTCGCGCCGCCGTCCGGCACCAGCCCAATGTTGACGAACGCCTGCAGGAAATAAGCGCTCGCGCCCGCGATCACGAAATCGCCTGCCAGCGCGATCGAGCAGCCGATCCCTGCCGCCGGGCCGTTCACGGCGCAGATGACCGGCACATCGAGCCGTGCGAGCTTCATCATCAGCGGGTTGTATTTCTCGGTCAGCGCCATGTAGCTGCCCTGCGCCCCGGTCACCGGCCGGTCGCCGCGCGCGGCAAGGTCCGCGCCCGAGCAGAACGCCCGCCCCTCGCCTGTGAGCACCAGCACCCGCGCATCGCCGAGGTGGTCGAGCGCCATCAGCACCTCGTCTGCCATCTCCAGCGAGCAGGCGTTGAGCCGCTCGGGCCGGTTCAGCGTAATCGTGGCGACGCGCTCGTTCACCGCGAACCTGATTGTCTGGAAATCCATACACCCTCCCAAGCGTTGCGTTTCGCAACCGAGCTTGGCCGCCCCCGTGCAGCGAGGCAAGTCCTCAATTCATACAGTGTAGCAGGACTGCTAGGGTTCGCCCGCACCCCAGAGGCGCTCGGCCCGTACCCACCCGACACGGCCGTCGACGTCGAAGCTGCACCAGGCGTTCTCGCACTCGCCCAGCTTGCCGACCACGCCGGGCTCGGCATTCCACCTGAGCTTTGCATTGTCCGAAGGTTCCTCCCGCAACGCCGCAAGCCCCTCCCCCACGACGACAGCGCCGCGGTCGGCATCGAGCAGACGTGCTACGACCCAGCCCTCCGTGCCATCGGGGTCGCGGATCAGACGCCACCCATCCACGACGCGGACCACTTTCACCGGCAGGCCCTCTCGCTTGTAAACCCAGGCGATCCGGTAGTTGACACTCGGCCCGACGCGCATGTTGAGCTTGCTCGTCCCGATCGTCGCCCAGTAGGGCACCTCCCGCTCCTGTGCCGCAGCGGGCGCGGAAACGGCTGAGAAAAGGGCGAGAACGGCGGCGAGGATGAAGCTGCGCATGGGTTCGATCCATAAATCGTTGAGAGGCCTCGCTTCAAGCCGTCTCGCGCACGGCTTGACCACGGCGCACTGCCCATCCTAGCGCGGCATACATGGACAATGCGGGAGACATCGCGAATCGGCGCGTAGCGGGCAAGCCCCGCGTCATCGTGACGCGCCACCTGCTCCCCTCGATCGAGGCGCGGATGGAGGAGCTGTTCGAAACGCGTCTCAACCGCGACGATCTGCCGATGACGCGGGATGAGCTCGCGGCCGCGATGCGCGAGTGCGACGTCCTCGTCCCCACCGTGACCGACCGGATAGATGCCGAGCTGATCGCCCAGGCCGGCGAGCGGTTGGGCCTGATCGCGAGCTTCGGCACCGGCACCGACCACATCGATCTCGGCGCGACGGCTGCGCGGAAGATCATGGTGACGAACACTCCCGGCGTCTTCACCGAGGACACCGCGGACCTCACCATGGCGCTGATCATCGGCGTGCCGCGCCGTCTGCGCGAAGGCACTGCATTGATCCGCCAAGGGCAATGGACCGGCTGGGCGCCGCTGGCGATGCTCGGGCGCAAGCTCGGCGGCAAGGTGTTGGGAATCGTCGGACTGGGCCGTATCGGCCAGGCGGTCGCGTTCCGCGCGCGCGCCTTCGGCCTGCAGATCCGCTATCATAACCGCCACCGCCTGCCCCCTGCGGTCGAATCGATGTTCGGCGCCGAGTACGTCGAGGATCTCGACAAGCTTCTGGCGGATTCGGACGTCGTCACCTTGCACTGCCCGGCAACCGCGCGAACCCGCAGGCTGATCGACGCACGGCGAATCGCGCTGATGAAACCCGGTGCGGCGCTGATCAACACGGCGCGCGCGGACCTCGTCGATTACGAGGCGATGATCGACGCGCTCGAGAGCGGTCATCTGGGCGGTGCGGGGCTCGATGTCTTTCCCGATGAGCCGCAGGTCGACTCGCGGCTGATCGCACTGCCGAACGTCATCGCGCAGCCGCATATCGGCAGCGCCACGATCGAGGGTCGCGAAGCTTCGGGCGAGAAAGTGATCGCCAATATCCGCTTCTGGGCCGACGGCCACCGTCCGCCGGACCAGGTGCTGGAAGCGCTGGTCTAATCGACGTCATCCCAGCGAAGCTGGGATGATGAATGAACGCGCGATGGACGGGATCAATCCCCGGTCAGAATACGGTCGACCAATTGCTTCACCGTCGGGGTGAAGTTGTTCGAATAGAACGGGTCCTGCTTGAAGCGGTAGGCCGCGTGGCCTGCGAAAGCGAGATTCTGTTCGACCGGGCCGCCGTGGGCGATGTCCTGCAGGGTTTTCTGAATGCAGAAGCTGCGCGGATCGGCGAGGCGGCCGGTGGTGTAGTCGTCGTGATCCTTCCACGACGAGAACCCGCAATGCGACAGGCAGCCCATGCAATCGGCCTGGTCCTTGCGGATTTCGGCTCGGCTTTCCGGCGTGACGAAGACGACCGTGTCGTCGGGGGTCTTGAGCGCCTCGGTGAAGCCCTCGCCCACCCAGGTCCGCGCACGCTCTCGGTCCTTGGGCGTGACCCAGAAGTTCTTGCCCTTGATGCCGACGTCGAGCTGCACGGTATGCTCGCCCGCCTCGACCTTCGAATAGGGGATCTGCCGCTCGCTGCGGTGGATGAGGTCCCACAGGAACGGATTCTTGACTGCCGAGGAATAGAAGCCCGTGGGCGAGAACTTGTGCAGCAGCACGTCGCCGGGCTCGATCGTGCGGAGCATATCCTTCCAGCCCTGCGGGATCGGGCTTTCCTCGGTCAGCAGCGGGCGCGTGCCGAACTGGAACGCGATCTTGCCGAGCTCGGGATTGTCGATCCAGTCGTCCCACTCGCGCAGGAACCAGACGCCGCCGGCCATGACGATCGGCACGTCCTCGCTCACGCCTTCGGCGCGCATCGTCTCGCGCAGCGCCTTCACCCGGGGATAGGGATCCTCGGGCTTCTCAGGGTCCTCCGCGTTCGAGAGTCCGTTGTGCCCGCCGGCGAGCCACGGGTCCTCGTAGACGACCGCGGCCATCAGCTCGCTCACCTTGTGGTAGCTGCGCTTCCACAGCGCGCGGAAGGCACGGGCGGAGCTGATGATCGGCAGGTAGCTCACATTGAAGCGCGCGGCGATCTCGGCCAGCTTGTAGGGCATGCCCGCGCCGCAGGTGACGCCGGTGACGAGGCCTCTGGTGCGCTCGAGCACGCCTTCCAGCACCTGCTGCGCGCCACCCATTTCCCACAGCACGTTGATGTTGATCGCGCCCTTGCCGCTCGAAAGCTCGTAGGCGCGCTTTACCTGCTCCGTAGCGCCGTCGATGGCGTAGCGAACGAGTTGCTCGTGCCGTTCCTTACGGGTGAGCTGATCGTAGATTTGCGGGATGATCTTGCCTTCGGCGTCGTAGCTGTCGGCATTGACCGCGCTGACCGTGCCGATCCCGCCCGCAGCCGCCCAGGCGCCCGAGCTCGCGTGATTGGTCGCGGAGACGCCCTTACCGCCCTCGATGAGCGGCCAGACCTCGCGGCCACCATATACGATCGGGCTGAGCCCCTTGAATGCCATTGAACTGCTAATCCTTGTGCGCGGCCTTATTGCGCCGCATTGTCTGCCTTGACCGGTGTTCCCCGGCAGGGCTTGATATCTTCCGGTTCCGGCCTCTTAGCGGCCCGCTTGAACTGTGCATAGTACCCCGCCAGCTCGGGCGCGTCCCGGAACGTCACCAGCTCGAAACCGACCTGGGTGAATTCACACGCCAGCAGCAGCGGATCGATTCCGTGCTGATCGGCCGGCCGGTCGATGTCCACCACGATCACCTGGCCACCCTCGCGCAGCGTGGGCCACATGCGCCACAGGAACGCGTAAGGCTCGCTGATCTCGTGGTACATGTGCACCATGAAGATACGATCGAAGCTGTCCCCGGGCAACTTTGGATCGTCGATCTCGCCCAGCTTGATCGAGACGTTGTCGAGCCGCTCGCGCTCGACGCGGCGCGCCAGGCGGTCGAGCGCGTCGCGATCGATATCCTGCGCAAGCACACGGCCGTCCTCCCCAACCCGGTCGGCGAGGCGGACGGTGTAATAGCCCTCGCCGGCCCCGATGTCGGCCACGCTCATGCCCGGTTCGATTTCCGCGAAGTCCATCACCTTGCGTGCTTCGCCCACGCTGTCGCGCGCGTCCTCGGACGAAAACTCGTTCGCCCCAAGGCCGGAAACGGGCCGGTCTGGAAGGGGGAAATCGCGCGCGGTGTCGGGCCGGCCGTCATCGACCGGCTCGCACGCCGCAAGGCCGAGCGCCAGCATCACGCAGAGGAGGGAAACAAGGCTCTTCATATGGTCCAGAGAAGCCCTAGCGGAACCGAAGGGCGCGGCAAAGCTGCCGAGCGCCTCCTATTCGACGTCCTCGACCTCGACCGCCTCGCCGGTGACGCGCTGAGCGAGCGCGGCGGAGATGAACGGATCGAGCGCGCCGTCGAGCACGTCGTCGGGCGAGCTCGAGGTCACGCCGGTGCGCAGGTCCTTGACCATCTGGTAAGGCTGCAGGACGTAGCTCCTGATCTGGTGCCCCCAGCCGATATCGGTCTTGCTGGCATGCTCCGCGCTGGCGGCTTCCTCGCGCTTGCGCATCTCCTCTTCGAACAGGCGCGCCTTGAGCATGTTCATCGCGATGTCGCGGTTCTTGTGCTGACTGCGGTCCATCTGGCTGGCGACGATGATCCCGCTGGGAACGTGGGTGATGCGTACCGCCGAATCGGTCGTGTTGACGTGCTGCCCACCCGCGCCGCTTGCGCGGTAGGTGTCGATCTTGAGGTCGGCCGGGTTGATCTCGATGTCGATGGCGTCGTCGATCACCGGATAGACCCAGACCGAGCTGAAGCTCGTGTGCCGCCGCGCGGCGCTGTCGTAGGGGCTGATACGCACGAGACGGTGCACGCCGCTTTCGGTCTTGGCGTAGCCGTAGGCGTTCTCGCCCTTGATCAGCAGGGTGGCGGCCTTGATCCCCGCCTGCTCGCCCGCGTGATAGTCGACCAGCTCGACCTTGAAGCCGCGCCGCTCGGCCCAGCGGGTGTACATCCGCTGGAGCATTTCGGCCCAGTCCTGGCTTTCCGTCCCCCCCGCGCCGGCGTGAATTTCGAGATAGGTGTCGTTCGCGTCCGCCTCGCCACCGAGAAGCGCCTGGACTTTGTCCGCGTCGGCGCGTTCGGCGAGCTTCGCGAGGCTGGTAAGCCCCTCCGCCACGATATCGTCGTCACCCTCGGCTTCGCCCATTTCGACGAATTCGATCGCGTCGTCCTTTTCGGAACTGATCTGCCGGACAGTTCCGATCGCACTCTCGAGCCGCTTCTGCTCGCGCGTGATCGCCTGGGCTTCCTTGGGATCGTCCCACAACGTCGGATCCTGGACGCGCGCATTCAGCTCGTCGAGCCGGCGCAGCGCGCGTTCCCAGTCGAGCGACTGCCGCACCAGCGCCAGCGCGGCATCGATACGGTCGATATGGGCCTGCCCTTCGGCACGCATAAATTGATTCTCCAAAAGGATGTGGCCGCCCGCTTAGCGGAGGGGCGTGCGAAGCGAAAGGGACGCTCGAAAGGAGGTCAGCGGCCTCGTTCGAGCTTCTTCACCGCGGCCAGCGTAAGGCGAACGTGATTGCGATAGTCGAGGTCCGAATGGACGAACACGATCCGGCCGCTCTGGTCGATGACGTAGCTGATGCGCTCGGTCATGCCAGTGTCCTTGCCGTCGCGGACGAGCGCGGCGTCGTACGCTTCGATGATCGTCGGCGTCGCGGCGCCGACGGCGAACTTGTCGCGGCATTCCTTGGTCGAGAACCGCTTCAGCGTCTCGATATCGTCGGCCGACATCCCAATCACGGTCGCGCCCGCAGCGGCGAACTCGTCCGAGGCCTCGGCAAACTGGCGCGCCTCCAGCGTGCATCCCTTGGTGAAGGCCTTGGGGTAGAAATAGAGCACGACCGGGCCTTTCGCCAAGGCGGTGCGCAGGTTGAAGGCGAACGCCTTGCCGGCCAGCGCCGCGTCCGTGGCGAACAGCGGCGCCTTCGCTCCAATTGGCAGCTCGGCCGACGCGGGTGCGGCCAGAAGCGCGGCGAACGCGGCGGCCATGGCTAGTTTCCTCATCGCGCTTTCCTTCCCAATCGTCAGTAGATGCCGCCCTGGTCTTCGACGAAGTCCGAAGGCTCGCCGTGACGCCCTGTACCATACCGCGAGTTGCGGCGCGCCATCTCGCCACGGCGGATCAGGTCCAGGAACTCGCGGCGCTTGGCCTCGATCGCATCGGCGCGCGTGCGCCGTGGCGGTTCGGTGTCGGGCTTAAACGCTTCCCAAATGATCGCGCTCAAGGGGTCGTCGGTCGGGGAGCCATCGAGCACCCGTTTGCCGGAGCGCCGGTCGATCCGCACCATTCGCACGCCCGCCGGCGCGACGAACGGTTCGTCGGACCAGCGATCGCGCGTTTCCTGCACAAATTCCTTAAACATCGGCGCGGCCGTGTTTCCGCCCTGGACCCAACCGCCCATATTCCGCGGCTGATCGAAGCCCAGGTACATGCCGGCGATGATCTCGGGCGATCCGCCCACGAACCAGGCGTTCGTTGGGCCGCTGGTGGTGCCGGTCTTGCCGAACAGCGGCAGGTCGAGGTCGCGCAGCCGCACCGCCGTGCCGCGCGTCACCACGCCTTCCAGCATGTGCACGACCTGGTAGGCCGTGCGGGGATCGAGCACCTGCTTGCCGCTGCGCCCGAGCCGCGGCATCGGCTTGCCGTCCCACTCGGGCATATTGCATCGTTCGCAATTGCGGGTGTCGGCGCGCCAGATCACCTTGCCGTGGCGGTCCTGCACATAGTCGATCAGCGTGGCGTTGTTCTGCTGCCCGTGGTTGACCAGCGCCGCATAGGCGTTGACCATCTTGAGCACCGTGGTGTCGCCCGCACCGAGCGCAAAGGCCGGGTAAGGCTCGTAGCTACCGATCCCGACCCGCTCGAACGTGTCGATGACCTTGGGCATGCCCGCGTCCATCGCAACGTGCACGGTCATCAGGTTGCGGCTCTGCTCGAGGCCCCAGCGCATCGTGTGGACCCCGCCCCCGCCCCCGCCGAAGTTGCGGAAGCACTTTTCGCCGAGCGCCGCTCCCTGATAGAAACAGAACGTCTGGTCGGGCACTTGCGTCGCGGGCGTCATGCCGTTGTCGAGGCCGGTGGCATAGACGAACGGCTTGATCGTCGAACCAGGCTGGCGTTGGGCCTGGGTCGCGCGGTTGAAGTCGCTCAGACCGCTGTCGAACCCGCCCTGCATGGCGAGTACCCGGCTCGACTGCGGGGCCATCGCGACGAAACCGCCGGAAACCTCTGGCACCGAGCGCAATCGGTAACCGTTGCCCGCTCGTTCGACCGCAACGACATCGCCCACTTTGACCGCATCGGGAAAGCCGGTCAGCGGATAGGTCTCTCCATCCGTGAGCCCCACGGTCGCGGACGATCCGCTGCGTTCGGTCACGACGCCGACGCGCCAGTCGCGGAAATCGAGATAGAGATTGGACGAGCGGAGCTGCGCCACGAGATCGCCGTTGTCCGGATCGATCGTCGCCACCGGACCCGGCCAGCCGCGATTCCCGTGATAGCGCAGCATGCCATTTCGCAGCGCGTCGCGCGCAGCTTCCTGCAACTCGGGATCGAGCGAGGTGCGAACCCACAGCCCGCCGGCATAGACGCTGTTGCGCCCGTCTTCCGCCGTTTCGCCGAACTTCTCGATCAGCGTGCGCCGGACTTCCTCGAAGAAATAGCCTGCATCGACCGTTTCGTGCTGCGCACGCATCGGCTTGAGGCCGAGCGGCTGGCTCTTGGCCTCGGCCGCCTGCGCCGCAGTGACGAAATCGTTCTCGACCATCTGGTCGAGCACGAAATTGCGCCGCTCAAGCGCCAGTTCCGCATGCTGCTTGCGCCCGTAGCGCTCCGGCGCCTTGGGCAGGATCGCGAGGAACGCCATCTCGTGCAGTTCGAGATCGCCCACGTCCTTGTCGAAATAGGCGCGCGACGCGGCCTGCACCCCGAAGCTGCGCCGCCCGAGCGGGATCTCGTTGAGATAGAGCTCGAGGATCTGCTGCTTGGTCAGCACCCCTTCGATGCGCCGGGCGAGGATCATTTCCTTGAGCTTGCGGGTGACCGAATATTCGTTCGACAGCAGGATATTCTTGGCCACCTGCTGGGTGATCGTGGAACCGCCGACAGCCCGCTCGCCCGAGCCAAGCTTGCTGACATAGTCGATCACCGCACCGGCCAGGCCGCCGGCATCGATCCCCCCATGGCTGAAGAACGTCTTGTCTTCGGCCGCCAGATAGGCCTCGATCAGTTCGACGGGGAAGTCGGCGTACTGCAACTGGACGCGGCGCTCGCGCGCATAGGAATAGACGATGTCCCCGTCGATTCCGCGCACCATTGTCGGCAAAGGCGGTTCGTATTCGAGCAGCGTTTCCGCGTCGGGCAGATCGCGTGCAAGCAATGCCCAGACGACGAGCCACAGCGCCAGGAACGCGCCCAGCAGGATCGTCGTCCAGCGGAACCAGCGCTTTTCGCGCCAGCTCGTCCTGAACCAGTTCAACGCGCCGGACGCATCGCGGCGGATCCGGTAGCGGAAATACTCGGTGGTAGACTGTTCGGCCATGGTCTGGAGCGTCCCTAGCACGCGGATTCCGTCTTGCGCCATATCGATTAGGTCGGCAGCGCCACAATCCTCCGCCGTTGACACGCAAAGCGAGAGGATTGCGATGCCCGCCACCCCCGCCTGGCCGCCCAAATCGACCCCGCGTCTCTATCTCGAAGAGCGGATCGAGACCGGTGCCGCGATCGAGCTCGATCAGGCCCAGTCGCGTTATCTGCTCGGCGTGATGCGACGCGGCGATGGCGATGTCGTGCGCGTGTTCGACGACCGTACGGGCGAGTATCTGGCGCGTCTGGCCACTGCCGGGGGCGGACGCTGCCTCGCAACCGTCGAGGAGAAGCTGGCGCCGCGGGAGGAGGTGCCGGACCTGTGGCTCTGCGCTTCCCCCCTCCAGCGCGATAACTTCGCCCTCGTTGCGGAGAAAGCGTGCGAGCTCGGCGTGCGGCGGTTTGTTCCGGTCGAGATGCGCCGCTCGGTCGTGCGCAAGATCAACAATGCGCGGCTGCAGAAGCGGATGATCGAGGCTGCCGAGCAGTGCGAGCGTACTGCCCTGCCCGTGCTTGCGCCCCTGACGAAGCTCGATCGGCTCCTGCGGGACTGGCCGGCGGATCGCACGCTGTTCTTCGCCGACGAGCTTGGCGGCGAAGCGCCGGCAGAGGCGCTGGCGAATCATTCCGGACCGGCGGCGCTCCTGATCGGCCCGGAGGGCGGCTTCGACGATGCGGAGCGCACCGCGATTCGCGCATTGCCGCAGGCACGCCCGATCTCGCTGGGCCCGCGAATTCTGCGCGCCGAAACCGCGGCAATCGCCGCGACGGCGCTATGGATGGCCGTCGCCGGGGACTGGCGCAATTAGCGCTTTCCTCCAATTCACCGGTTGCCTATCGCAACCCGCATGAGCACCCGCGAAGCCTCGGCCGCCGACGATCCCACCATCGAGAACCGCGACCAGTTGGTCGCGCCGATTGCCGCCGGCGAGAAGCCGAAACACGCCTGGCGCATCGGCACTGAGCACGAGAAATTGGTCTACAAGCGGGACGATTTCCACGCTCCCGCTTACGACGAATCATGCGGCATCCGCGATCTTCTGCTGAACCTGCGCAAGTTCGGGTGGGAGCCGGTCGAGGAAGGCGGCAAGGTTATCGCGATGCGCGGTACGGACGGCACCGTGAGCCTGGAGCCCGCGGGGCAACTCGAACTGTCGGGCGCGCCGCTCGAGAACCTGCACGAGACCTGCAACGAAACCGGCCGTCACCTCGAACAAGTGAAGGCGATCGGCGAATGCTGCGGGGTCGGCTTCCTCGGGTTGGGCATGTGGCCCGACAAGACCCGCGAACAGATGCCGGTAATGCCCAAGGGCCGCTACGAAATCATGATGCGGCACATGCCGCGCGTGGGCACCCTCGGCCTCGACATGATGCTGCGCACCTGCACCATCCAGGTGAACCTCGACTATGGCAGCGAGGTCGACATGGTGAAGAAGTTCCGGGTCGGGCTGGCGCTGCAGCCGCTCGCCACCGCGCTCTTCGCCAATTCGCCGTTCACCGAGGGCAAGCCCAACGGCTACCTCTCCTACCGCAGCCATATCTGGTCGGACACCGATCCGCACCGCACGGGCATGCTGCCCTTCGTGTTCGAGGACGGCTTCGGGTACGAGCGGTGGGCCGACTACATGCTCGATGTGCCTATGTACTTCGTCTTCCGTGACGGAAAGTACATCGACGCTGCCGGGCAGAGCTTCCGCGACTTCCTCGAAGGCAAGCTGCCCGCGCTGCCCGGTGAGAAACCGCGCGAGAGCGACTGGTGGGATCATCTCTCCACCGCGTTCCCCGAAGTGCGGCTCAAGAGCTTCCTCGAAATGCGCGGCGCCGATGGCGGGCCGTGGAACCGGATCTGCGCCCTGCCCGCCTTCTGGGTCGGCCTGCTCTACGACGAAGGTGCGCTCGATGCCGCGTGGGACGTCGTGAAGGACTGGACGATGGAGGAGCGCGAGGCGCTTCGCAGTGCAGTACCGAAGCTCGCCCTCGATGCGCCGCTTCCGGGTGGCGGCAAGCTGCACGACATCGCGCGCGAGGTGCTCGCGATCTCCCGCTCTGGCCTCGCGGCACGCGGTCGACTCAACAGCGGCGGCGACAACGAGACGGGCTTTCTCGAAACGCTTGAGGAGATCGTGGCCAGCGGGAAAGTTCCGGCACAGCGGCTGCTCGACCTTTACCATGGCGAGTGGAACGGCGACGTCTCGCGCGTCTATGAGCAGAGCTTCTAGCTCCTACTCCGCAGGCTGCTGCACGGCAGGCCTGCGTCGCCGCAGCCCCCGCTTAAGCGCCGCGAGCCGCCGGGTGATCGGCCCGCGATGTTCCATCCAGGCGTGATATTCGCGGTACTTGGCATCCTCGCCGAGCAGATGCGCCTCCTCGGTCTTCGCGCGCCAGTAATAGATCGCGCTGACGCAGCCGAGGAAGAAGGTGTTGCGTACCACGTCCACCGCGGAGCCGCTGGAGACGAGAAACGGCAGCGTCGAGCACCACCAGAACAGATTCTTCGACAGATACGCCGGGTGCCGCGTGAACCGGTAGGGCCCGTTCGTCAGCACGCCCCGGTAGGTCAGGTTGGAAAAGCGCACCCCGAACGCGAGTGTTGCCCAGGCGTAGATCGCTGTCAGGAACACGAGCCACGCGGCCCAAACCGAAGCCAGAACGGGATGACCCCCGAACCAGAAACCCCAGCCGGGTGTGTTGACCTCGTAGGCCAGCACCCCTTCGGCGCCCATGAATGCAAAGACGAACGGCGGATAGCAAATCAGCGCCGCCAGCCATCCCGCCAGGAACGGATTGCCGCTGCGGATATGCGCATCGAGCGGGCGGAAGGTGACGAGATAGCCGACCGTACCGATCTGCACGTCGATCACGAACAGGAGCTGGACCAGCAGCATGCCCAGCGCGACGGGGTTGGCGGCGATCTGCGCAAGATCCGTTTCCACCACCGCGGCGAAGCCGGCAGGCAGGATCGAGATCATGAAGGCGCCGAAGAACGCCTTGATGATCCAGGCTCGCCAGTGCTTCTTCACCTCATCCGGATCGAAGGCCTCGCGCCCGAGAAGCATGGCGCCGAAGTGCCAGGCGTGATCGCGCGGGTTGACCATGTAGCGGTCGAGCCAGAGTACGTAGGGCACCGACAGCACAACCAGTGGAATCGCCGCTGCGGTGATAACGTCCATGGCGAAGAGATACTGCCCCCGCCAGTACCAGCGCGCGACGCAGTAGAGGAAGCCGAGGATCGCCCAGGTGACCCAGAGGCCGGCAATCTTTACCAGCGAGACACCGACCACTTCGGACAGCGCGCGCTTGCGGCTCCAGTCGATCCCGGTGGAGGGATTGCGGTGAACCTTGTCGACGAAGATCGACCACAGGACCATCGGCGCCGCGGAGAAGAACAGCGCAGTCAGCGCGGCATGCGGGCCGGAGAGCGGCTCGCGCGGCCCCGGCAATGCAAAGACATCCGCGAAATGGGGCCAATTGCGGCAGAAAACGATCCATGCGAGCAGCCCGAGCAGGCCGGCAAGGCCTACACCCGCCGAGACATCGCTTGCCGGAAGCCCCTTTGCCGAGATCGGGTGCGCGCTCATGACGAGTCGCGCGATAGCGGCAAAGGGTTAAGCGCGCGGTAAGAGGCCGATCACCGGAAGGTGTGGATCGTGCCGCCGTCGTCGAGCAGGTAGAGGGTGTTGTTGGCTACCACCGGCGGAAGCGACACGGACGTTTTCAGGTCGGTGAACAGGCTCGCCGATCCTTCGCCGACGCTGATCTTGTAGATCTCGCCCCGCGTACTTGCGACCCACAGGTTGTTCCCGGCGAGGACCGGGCCGGTCCAGAAGATCGGATCTTCCTTGTCCTCTTCGTCGCGGTAACGCTGCAATTGGGTGATCCACCGTACCTTGCCGGTCGCACGCGCGATCGCGAGCAAGCGGGCATCGTCGGTCAGCGCGAAAATCCATTCCCCCGCAACCGCAGGGGTCGAAATACCCGCAACGTTCAGTTCCCACTGCCGCTGCCCGGTCACGAGTTCGTAGGCCGCCATGCGGCCGCCCTGACCCAGTGCGTAGACGCTTCCGGAATCGATGATGGGATCGGCATCGATGTCGGTCAGCGAACCGACCTCGGTGGAGATCGAGGTGCGGGCAAGGGCGTCCGACCACAGGACGCGGCCGTTTTCATAGCGATAAGCGGCCAGCTCGCCGGAGCTGTAGCCCGCGATCACTGTGCCTTGCCCCGCCGCCGGGGTTGCGACACCGAACACGCCTGCTTGCGCCTGCGAACCGGATTCGTTCCACTGCGTTTCGCCGGTCGCGGCGTTCAGCGCGTGGATCTGGTTGTCCTGCGTCATCACATAGACCGAGTTGAACGCGATCGTCGGTGCGCCGCGCAAGGGCCCGGCAGGCTGCTTCTTCCAGATTTCGCTGCCCGTTTCCGCATCGAGCGCGATCACTTGGCCCACGCCATTTGTCGCGTAGACGCGGCCGCCGTTGTAGCTCACGCCGCCCCCGAACGCCGCGTTGCGTACATTGCCGGCGAGTTCCATCCGATGGTTCCAGCGCCGCGCACCGGTCTGTGCATCGAACGCATGGACCACGCCCTCGGTATCGACGGCATAGAGTGCGCCCCCGCCGATCACCGGCGCTGAGGCAAGCTTGCGACGTTCGCCGCCACCCGCGATCTGCACGGTCCACCCGGAGGAAGGATTGTCAGCCAGCGTGAGGTGGCCATAAGCTTTGTCGGCGGTGCCGCCTGCCTGTGCCCACTCGGTGTTCGTCCGCGCAGGCGGCAGGACGACCGCGACTCCTGCCAGGGCCGGGTCCACCTTTGCCCCGCTCTCGATCCGCGACAACACGGGCTTGCGCTCACCGATCGTCGGGGTGGTCTTGGTTTCGCCGCCTCCGAAGATGCCGCACGCGCCGAGCATGCCGGCAAGCGCCGCCACGGCGACGCCGCGGCCAAGAATGGAAATGCGATTCGACTTCATCGGTTAGGCCCGTCCTGAATTATTGCTGCGCTTGCGGCGCGGCCGCGGGTTCTCGAATTCCGTCCAGCACCGCATCGACGTCTTCGACGGCGTCCACACCGAGGACGCCCGCCATCTGCCGTGCACGAGAGCGGAGACTGTCGGGCTGGGCTTCGTCTTTCGCGATCGATGCGAAGAGCGTTCCCGCCTCCTGGTTCTTGCCCTGATCCAGATAGGCCATCGCGACGAGTTCGCCCGCGCTGCCGAAGTAGGGAGTGCCCGGCACCGCCAGCGGCTTGAGCCGCGTAACGACTTCTCCCGGTTCCAGACTGTCGAACGTCGCGGAGACCTCTCGGACCGTCGCCAGATCGCGGAGCAGTTGCGGCACATCGCCGTCGGCTGCAATCTCGGCGTAGATCTTCGCCGCGTCCTCGTTGCGGCCCTGCTCCATCGCAATGCCAGCCTTCAGCAGCGCGGCCTGCGTCGCCGCCCCGCCTTCTTCGGCCGCAAGCGGTTCGAGACGCTCTGTGGCGCTGCCGAAGTTACCCGATTGGAGCTGATCGAGCGCGCCGACAAGCGTTTCCGACTCCGTCTCCAGCGCCGCTTCCTGCCGATGGTCCCAGAACAGGTATCCGCCGAATGCCGCGAGACCGAGTACGACGGCAGCGACAATGGGTTTGCCGTAGCGCTGCGCAAAGTCCGCGAACTGGTCCTGCCGGACCGCCTCGTCGACTTCGCGCATCAGCACGTCTTCTTCCGAAGCGCGGCGCTGGTCGGGGTTTTGCTTGGAAAGAGGGTTCAGGGCCAAGACGTGGCACTTTCGATCATTCGAGTGAAGGTTCGCCGGGCTGTTTAGCGGATGACCGCGCCAATTCAACTTGGAAACCCGCCTGTCCCCCGTCGCGTGAACCCGAGGTGAAGCGAACGTGAGCACTTCAGTTCAGGGCATCATTGTCCATCGCGGAGGAATAGAGGCGGCGATAGGCCGCAATCATCGGCTTCTCGTCATAGCTCGCCCGCGCCTTCTCGCGGTTCGCCTGCCCGAGCCGGTCGCGCAAACCCGGATCACCGGCGAGCTGCGCCAGGCCCTGCGCCAGCGCGCTTTCGTCCCCTGCGGGCCCGATCAGCGGCGCATTGGCCTCCGACACCATCTCCGCAAGGTCGCCCACCGCCGGCGCCACGACCGGCAAGCCTGCCGCCATCGCCTCCACCAGCGAGATGGGGAACTGCTCGCTGTCGGACGAAAGTGCGAATATGTCGAACAGGCCGACGTAGCGCTCCGGGTGGGGCGCAAAGCCGGGCAGATGGACCCGGTGGCCGATGTTGTATTCGTCCGCCTCGGCGCGAATGGCGTCCCGCTCAGGTCCCTCCCCCACGATTACGAGGTGCCAATCCTCAGGTAGATGGCGAAACGCACGCACCAGCCGCGGCAGGTTCTTGACCGGGCGCAGCCCGGCGAGCGTGCCCACCCAGAACTCACCCTTCCGCTTCACCACGCCGCGCAAGGCGTCCGGCTTCGGGCGCTTGGCGAACGCCTTGGTGTCGATGCCGTTGGGAATGTGCTTCACCCGCCCGATGGGCTGCTCCCACACCTGGAGCGCAATCCCCTCGAGCGTTTCCGAGGGCACGACCAATCCGTTCGTGCGCCCGAGTGCGATCTTGCGAAACCAGTTGCGCATCGGCTTCAAGCGCTTGCGCTCGTCTTCGTTAAAACCGTCTTCGTGATGGATCAGCGCGGGCAAACGGAAAGTGTCCCTGAACGCGGTATGCGCCATCACCGCGTTCATTGCGCCCCAGTTGTAGGTCAGCACGAGATCGTAGCCCTGCATGGCCCGGGCGAGGCGCTGCAGGCGGCCCGGCGTGGGCTTGCCCTTCAGCTCCGGGAAATCGCGCGGGTAAGTCACCGGGATCTGCCGCAGGATGTGCTGTGCAGCCTCCATCCGGTCCGGTTCCGCCGAGACGATCGCGTGCGAGACCTTCGGGCCGAAAGCATTGATCAGCCGAACCGAGCGCAGTTCCTTGCCACCGGCTGCGAAGGTCGAGTGAAGATGCAGGATCCGCGCCTTGCCGCGCCCTGCGGCGCTCATGCCGCCTTCGCCATCAGCTGGTCGATCGCAGCCAGCACTGCCGGCTCGTCGAGCAGCGGTGCGTGCCCAACGCCCGCCACCGTGACGAGTTCCGCATCGGGATGCCGTGCGAGCATAGTCTGCGCAGTGCCTTCCGAGAGCAGGTCCGACAGCGCGCCGCGCACGATCAGCAGCGGCGCGCCCCGCAGCGCCTCGTATGCGGGCCAGAGATCGGGCGGCGCGGCACCGTCACCGGTCTGGAACGGCTCGGCGATACTCATGTCGTAGTCGAACGCGATGCGGCCGTTCTGCTGCACCGTCATCGTGCGCTTGGCCATTGCGATCCACTCTTCGGTATCGAAATCCGGGTGGGCGGCCGAATGCACCTCCTCGAGCGCGCGAGCGGCATGCATCCACGTCGGGAAGTTGCGGCCCTGGCCCACGTATTCGGCGATGCGCGTCAGTCCGGCGGCCTGTAGCTCGGGACCGACGTCGTTGAGCACCGCGCCGGCGATCCTGCCCGGTTCGGCAGCGGCCAGCATCATGGTCATCAGTCCGCCAAGCGAGGTCCCCACGGCGACGAAACGGGAGATATCTTCCTGCGCCAGTAGAGCAGACACGTCCTCGACATATGTGGCCGGCGTATAGGTCGCCGGATCGCGCGCATATTCGCTGTCGCCCCGTCCGCGCATCTCGGGCACCAGCACTCGGCGCTCCTCGGCGAGATGCTCGGCGAGCGCCGCGAAGTCGCGCGCGTTGCGCGTCAGGCCATGCATGCAGAGGACCGGCACACGGTCCTCACGCCCCGGATAGTCGCGGAAATGCAGCTTCAGACCGTCCGGGCTTTCCCAGAAGCGGTCGTTAAATCCTGTGTCCATCGGCTTCGGAGAGTTTCCTGTGTCCAAGTTGCTGCATCTCCGGACGGCCGCATTGCCAGCGCCGCCCGCGCAGCCCACTATCGCCCGATGCGCGAAGAACCGCAAGCGTCGCCCTATCGGCCCGATCCCGCGATCCTGCCGCTTTCGGACTGGATTGCGGACGAAGTGTCCGCCGCCGAATTCCCCCGCGCCACCCTGCGCTTCCGCAATCGCAGGTGGGACCAAGCGGTCGGCCTGGGCGATCTCGACGACGGGCAATGGGCCGCGCACTTCGCCCGGTTCGAACCTCTACCGGAGAACCTGTCACGCCCGCTAGCCCTGCGTTACCACGGCCATCAGTTCCGAGTGTACAATCCCGAGATCGGCGATGGCCGCGGGTTCCTGTTTGCGCAGATGCGCGATGCGGAGGGGCGGCTGCTCGACCTGGGCACCAAGGGCTCCGGCCTCACCCCCTATAGCCGCACCGCCGACGGCCGCCTGACGCTGAAAGGCGCCGTGCGCGAGATCCTCGCGACGGAGATGCTCGAAGCGCTGGGCGTTTACACCTCCACGACTTTCTCGGTGATCGAAACCGGGGAGGAGTTGTGGCGAGGGGATGAGCCTTCCCCTACCCGTTCCGCCGTGATGGTGCGGTTGAGCCACGGGCATATCCGCATCGGCACGTTTCAGCGCCTCCTCGCGCTGGAGGAGCGCGAACATATGGCGGAACTGATCGACTACTGCCTCCGGCAGTTTCCCGGGCCCAGACCACCCGCGGATGCGCCCGGGCGGGACGAACCGGCGATTATCCTGATGCATCAGGTGGTCGAGCGGCTCGCCGACCTCGCTGCCGCATGGATGGTCGCCGGCTTCGTCCACGGAGTGCTCAACACAGACAATATGAACGTGACGGGCGAAAGCTTCGACTACGGCCCATGGCGCTGGTTGCCCAAGTGGGATGCAGGTTTCACCGCGGCCTATTTCGATCAGACAGGGCTCTATGCTTTCGGCCGTCAGCCGGAGGCGTTGCACTGGAACCTCGGGCAGTTCGCGGTCGCGCTGCGCCTGCTCGCCGATGCGCCGCCGCTGATCGCAGCGATGGAGCGGTTCGGACCGCTCTACATGGCAGCGGTGGCGCGGCGCTGGTGCTGGCGATTGGGGGTGGAATCCCGCGGAGCCGAGCGCGACGGCCAGCTCGTTGCCGCCAGCGAGAAGGCGATGCGGGAAAGCGGGGCTCAGCCGGACGGCTTCTTCCATCGCCACCGCGGCGGGCGCAACGCCGAGGGCGATCTGGCCGAGGCGCTCGAGAGCTATCGCCCTGTCCCGTCCGACGATCCGTACTGGAGCCAAGCCGAGCCTGAAACGATGCTGATAGACGAAGTCGAGACGATCTGGTCCGCGATCGACCAGCGCGACGATTGGGTGCCCCTCCACGACAAGGTCGAAGCCATCCGCCGCATGGGCGATGCGCACGGCTCGCCGCCGCCGCCCCAGGGGCACTGAGGCACCGACTGGCAGACAATCGGTTTGTTACTACCT
The DNA here is from genome assembly GCF_003581645.1 of Pelagerythrobacter aerophilus. Classification (GTDB taxonomy): domain Bacteria; phylum Pseudomonadota; class Alphaproteobacteria; order Sphingomonadales; family Sphingomonadaceae; genus Pelagerythrobacter; species Pelagerythrobacter aerophilus. Next base: position 565,658 of record NZ_QXFK01000014.1, read on the forward strand.
TGGGCCTGTGGCATTGGCCCCGACATTCAGGAACGCAGGGATACCCGCTCCAGTGAGCAGCAATGAAATCGTGTCTTTCGAACCCGCTACGGGCGAGGAATTGTGGCGCAGCCCCGCCGGCAACGTCGAGGAGACTGTCGACCGCGCCCGCCGCGCCTGGCCCGCATGGGCTGCGCAACCGCTGGCGACCCGCATCGAACTCTGCCGCCGCTTCGCCAACGAGGTGCGCAAGCAGTCGGACAAGTTCGCCGAGTTGATCGCACGCGAGACCGGCAAGCCGCTGTGGGAAGCGCTCACCGAAGTCGACAGCGTGATCAAGAAGGTCGATATTTCGGTCACCGCCTACGCGGAGCGAACGGGGCAGAAGAAGCTCGACAGCGCACTCCAGGGCACGGCGGCGGTCAGGCACAAGCCCCACGGTGTCATGGCCGTGCTCGGCCCCTACAACTTCCCGGCGCACCTGCCGAATGGCCACATCGTCCCTGCGCTGATCGCCGGCAACGTAGTGATCTTCAAGCCGAGCGAGAAGACGCCGGCGGTCGGCGAGTTCCTGGTCGAATGCTTCCACCGCGCCGGCATTTCGGCGGCGGTCGTGCAACTGCTCATCGGCGGACCGGAGGAAGGCAAGGAACTGGTCGCCCACCGCGGGGTGGACGGGGTGCTCTTTACCGGTTCGGCACAGGCCGGAATTGCAATCAACCGGAAGCTGGCGACCAGTCCCGGCAAGATCGTTGCGCTCGAAATGGGTGGCAACAATCCCATCGTAGTGGTTGATACGCCTAAGATTTCCGACGCGGCGACGCTCATCATCCAGTCCGCCTTCACCTCGGCCGGGCAGCGCTGCACGGCGGCGCGGCGGCTGATCGTCAAAGCGAGCATGTACGATGCGATCGTCTCGGAGGTGAAAGCGCTCGCCGGTCGTATCATTGTCGACCAGCCCTTCGCCGATCCGGCGCCGTTCATGGGGTCCGTGATCGACAACCAGGCGGCCGATCAGTTGATGGAAAGCTTCCTCTATCTGCTATCCAACGGCGGCAAGGCGATCCGGCACATGACGCGGCCCGACGATGAGCTGCCATTCCTCTCCCCCGCCATGATCGACACGACCGCGATGGCGGAGCGGCCCGATGTGGAGCTGTTCGGCCCGCTGCTGCAGGTCATCAAGGTGGAGGATCTCGACGAGGGGATCGCGGAGGCGAACAATACGCGCTTCGGCCTCTCGGCTTCGTTGATTGGCGGAACGCCACAGGATTACAACAGGTTCTGGGCCAATGTTCGCGCAGGGATCGTCAACTGGAACCGCCCGACCAACGGCGCATCGTCGAACGCTCCGTTCGGCGGCATCGGCCTGTCCGGCAACCACCGCCCGGCCGCGTATTACGCGGCGGACTACTGCGCCTATCCGGTGGCGAGCACCGAGATGGACCAGCCTCGGGCCAGCGTAGGTGTCGGCTTCAAGGACGCCTGAAGCGCCTCTACAAGCCATGCGTGACGAGGTCAGCCTCCGTGAGGCCGGACGCATCGGCATGCGCATAGAGGGCGAAGAAGGCATCCTCGCGCGATCCGCGGAGGATCGACTCATCGCCCGCTTTGACGAGAGTCGATGAGAAGCCCGCGTCGAGCGCGCGGGTATGGTAGAACGCCAGCACCTCCTCCAGCGATACAGGCGTCCGGAAGTTGACCGCACGCAGTGCGCATCCCTCCGCGTCGCTGCCCGCCGCTTCCTGCGTCGCACCGCGAGGATAAACGGGAAACGGCGCCGGCATACGCGCTGCCCAGATGAAACCTCGGTCGAACGAACGGACGCATGCTTCGCTTGCACCGGCATACGCGGCGCGCGCGGTAATCGCGATGCGGCTTTCCAGAGGGACTTCCGCTTTGGGTTCTCCGGCACTGGGGAGCCGCCGGAAGCGATCGCGCCCGCCAACGAGCGCCCGTGCCTCCTCACGCGCCGCATCGATGGCTGCGGGGCTGTCGTTCACCAGCGGAAGCGCATCGTCGATGCCGCCGGTCAGCGCAGCGTTGGCCTCGTTCTGGCGCGAGAGATCGGGGTCGGTAAGGATCTGATCATTGAGCGCGGCAACCACTGCCGGGTCGATGTCACGGGATGCGACCTTGGGAGGCTCGCTGCCACACGCCGCGAGCACGCAGGCGAGCAGCGCGCAGAAAGCGATGCGGTGCTTCGCCATGCAGTCCCCTTTCCAGCCCTCAGTGCGCCAACAACAGCGGGCTAGCGGCAAGACGGAAGAATAGGGTTAATCGCCGGCAGAAAAGTTGAAGGCGCCCCGCTGCCATGTGGCAACGGAGCGCCTTCCGCGGCACGGTGGAGCCGCGCTGCGACTGCAGGTGGGTGCAGCCGAAGCTCTTTAGTCAGATCGGATCAGCGGCAACGCGATCCGCTACGGTCGATCTCACGGCCGAGGAGGGCACCGCCGGCCGCGCCGAGAATGGCGCCGAGGGTGCGATCACCGCGGCCGGCAACTTCGTGACCGACCAGGCCGCCAACCGCGCCGCCGATCAGGAGACCGGTCGTGCCGTCATCCTTCCGGCAGTAGTAGCGTCCGTCACGGCCGCGCCACGTGCGCCGATCGCGATAGTCACGGTCCCGATAGCGGTCATAGCGGCCGCGATCGTAGCGGCGGTGGTCACGGTCGCGATAGCGGTCGCGCCACTGGTTGCTGCTCTCGATCTCATAGGTCGCCGCGTGGGCCGCCTGGTAGGTGCCGGTCGGCACTGCAGCCTGCGCGGGCATCGCCATCGCGAGGCCCGGAGCGGCAATCGCCAGCGCCGCGATCTTGAAAGTCTTCATGGTCATCGCTCGGTCCTTTCTTGTCTCGCCGGATCCCGACTCGATGGGTCATCCGCTCGATGTGTTCATGTTTAGGAGATGTTTTCTGAACGAACTGCAACGCGCGATACAGAATTGGAATTTGGCGACGAAGCGAGCATCCCGGCCGACGAGATGCCCTCTTGCAGCGGTTCATCGCCGCACCTAAATGCCTCGCAAGTGACCGATGCATCGCCCCAGACCCGGCAATCGGGCTTCGCCGCCGGGCTCGCGGCTTACTTCATCTGGGGTTTCCTGCCGCTCTACCTGCTTCTCGTTCGCGAGGTGCCGGCTTTCGAGTTCGTCGGTTGGCGAATCATCTGGACACTGCCGATCTGTCTGCTGATCGTGGCGGTTCGCAAACAAGGACCGCAGATCTGTGCGGCGCTATTTAACCGCCGCGTGCTTGTCACTCTGGCCGCGAGCGCGACGCTGATCGGCTCCAACTGGTTCGTCTACGTCTGGGCGATCCAACAAGATCAAGTCTATGCCGCGAGCCTCGGCTACTACATCAACCCGCTGCTCAATGTGCTTCTGGGGACGTTCCTCCTGGGCGAGCGGCTGAGCCGGCGGCAGTGGGTGGCAGTGGCGATCGCCGCCTGCGGCGTGGCGCTTCTCCTCGGAGGGGCGCTGACGACGCTATGGATCAGCCTCGCACTGGCGATAACGTTCGGCGTTTACGGTCTTTTGCGCAAACAGGTCGATGTCGGCGCCCTGCCTGGCCTGACGATCGAATCGGCGCTGCTGGTCGTTCCGGCAGGAGCGATCGCCTGGTGGTATGCCGCCTCGCCTGCGGGTTCGTCGTTCGGTCAGTCGATCGAACTCAGTCTCGCGATCGTTCTGGGTGGGATATTGACCGCGATCCCGCTGCTGCTGTTCGCCATCGCCGCGCGGCGCATGGACTATTCCACGCTGGGCTTCCTGCAGTTCCTGGCGCCCACGATCGTCTTCATCCTGGGCCTGACGGTGTTCGATCAGCCGCTCCAGCCGGTGCAACTCGCCTGTTTCGTGCTGATCTGGATAGCGATCGCGATTTTCGTGTGGGACATTCTCGCGCGGCGCCAGGCGGATAAAGTCCTTCAGGCCTAGGCGCGCATTCTCCAGCCGAGCGTCTCGCCGGCATGGAACGGCACGATGGCAGTTTCGCCTGCGTCGACCTCCTCCGGCACCCGGGTGTCCACCCGTTCCAGCGTGATCTGTTCCTCGTTGACCGGGAGGCCGTAAAAGCGTGGGCCGTTCTCGGAAGCGAAGCCTTCGAAACGATCGAGCGCGCCTTCCTCCTCGAACACCTGCAGATAGCTTTCGAGCGCATAGGGCGCGTTGAAGATCCCGGCACAACCGCAGGCGCTCTCCTTGGCATGACGGGCGTGCGGCGCGCTGTCGGTGCCGAGGAAATACTTCGCCGATCCCGAAGTCGCCGCCTTGCGCAGTGCCAGCCGGTGCTTCTCACGCTTGGCGACCGGCAGGCAGTAGGCGTGCGGCCGGATGCCGCCGACCAGCATCGCGTTGCGGTTGATGTGGAGGTGCTGCGGTGTGATCGTCGCGCCGACGTTGGCGCCGGCCGCGGCAACGAACTGCACGGCCTCCTCGGTGGTGATATGCTCGAAGATCACCTTGAGCTCCGGTAGATCACGCAGCAGCGGCGCGAGAACGCGGTCGATGAACACCTTTTCCCGGTCGAACACGTCGACTTCCGCATCGGTTACTTCGCCATGGACGCAGAGCGGCATGCCGATGGCGGCCATCCGCTCCAGCGCTCCGCGGATATTCGCGACATCGGTGACGCCGTGGGCCGAGTTGGTCGTCGCGTTGGCCGGGTAGAGCTTGGCCGCGGTGAACACGCCTTCGCGATGGCCGCACTCCAGCTCGTCCGGATCGGTATGATCGGTGAGATAGCAGGTCATCAGTGGCGTGAAGTCGGTGCCCTCCGGCACGGCCGCGAGGATGCGGTCGCGATAGTTCACGGCTGCCTCAACCGTCGCGACCGGCGGCGACAGGTTCGGCATCACGATCGCACGTGCGAACTGGCGCGCGGTGAACGGCGTGACGCCGCGCAGCACGTCGCCGTCGCGCAAGTGAACGTGCCAGTCGTCGGGGCGGCGAATGGTGAGGGATTCGGGCGCATCGGTCATGGGGCTTCCCTTAGGCGCGCCGCTGCCTATCTGTCACCCATGACCGCAACCCGCCTGTTCGACCGCGCCGTGGTGCGCGTAAGCCCGCTCGATCCCAGCGAGGACGTTTCGGCCTTCCTCCAGGGATTGCTGACCAACGACCTGGCCGGACCCTTGCCCGCCTATGCCGCGCTGCTCTCCGCTCAGGGCAAGACGATGTTCGATCTGATCGTCTGGCCCGGCGGCGAAGGCGAGATTCTCCTCGACTGCGAGGCCGCGCATGCGGAGGAACTGGTCAAGCGGCTGTCGCTCTACCGCCTGCGGCGCAAGATCGACATTCGCGTGGACGAGACGGTCGGCGTCCATTGGCGGAAGTACCTCGGGGACGGGGCTGCGCCCGACCCGAGGCTCGCGGATCTTGGTGAGCGCTGGCTGGCGCCCGCTTCGGGCGACGACGCGGCAGCGGACGGCGAATGGCGGGCGCACCGCCTCGCGCTCGGCGTGCCGGAGGGGCGGGACGAGCTCGGCGACGTGCTGTGGCTGGAGACCAATGCGGTCGAGCTTCACGGCGTGAGCTTCTCCAAGGGCTGCTACGTCGGGCAGGAAAACACTGCGCGGATGAACTGGCGGCAGAAGGTCAATCGCCGTCTCATGGTCGTCCCGCTCGACAAGTCGGAGGAAAAGCGGCGCAAGGCCGCCTATCCCACCCTTGGCCTCGCGGTCGACCATCTTAGGCTGGACGCGATCGATCCCGCATCCGCGCCTGGCTGGCTCGCCGGATCACTCAGCCGGGTTGAGTAGCTGCCGCAATCGAGTTCAGCAGCATGCGCTCCGCCCGGTCGCGCGCGGCGGTGTCCGGCAGCTTGAGCGAACGCGCAAGCGCCGAGCCGATCAGTGCATCCCCCATCGCAAGCAGGACGAGCGCCAGCGTATCCTCATGCACGCGCGTCAGGTCGCCATGCGATCCTGCTTCTTCCGGCGCGATTTCGTCCACCAGTTGATGGATCGCCTCGACGATCGGGGTCAGCGCATCCTCGTTGCCGGTCAGGATCATCCAGCTTGCGAGCGCGCCCGCGCCTTCCTTGTCGAAGGCGTCGAACGCAAGGTCGACCACTTCACGAGGCGATCCGAGGCCGGCACGGCTCGCCCGCACGGCATCCTTGATGCTCTCGCACACGGTTTCGGCCAGATGCCGCGCGAGTTCCTTCTGCAGACCCGATGCCGATCCGAAATGATGCAGCAAATTCGCGTGCGTCCGGCCAATCCGCGCCGAGACGGCCTTCAGCGTCACCGATTGCGGACCGGTTTCAATAAGTAATGCGCGCGCCGCTTCGAGTGCAGACTTGCGGCTCTCTTCCGGGCTGAGGCGCTTGCGACTTGCCATGCGATTCCCTGAACAATAAAAGATTAACCATGCGGGGGGATCAAACCATCGGGGTAGAACGCGAGAGCGCCGCGGGCAAGCCGCCGCGCACCAGCGACAGCGCGACGCCGGCCGGCCATGCGCTGAACATTCGGGACCAGAAGTTCTGTCGTGGCGAGCGGCCGGCACGCTGGTGGCATTCGGGCGATCCGGTCGCGACCGCCTGGTACAACTCGGTTTCCGCCAGCCTGCCGCGGGGTGAGAAGTTCTTCATCCAGGTGATGAAGTACTACGACGACAAGGTTCCGCCCAGCATGGCGAAGGAACTGCGCGCTTTCACGCGGCAGGAATCGAACCATGCGCGCGAGCATGTGGCGTTCAACAATCTCGCGCAGAGCCACGGTTACGACATCGAGAGCATCGACAAGGGCATCGAGGAGATGCTTGCGCTCACCAAAGGGCGGCCTGTCGAATTCAATCTCGCCATCACCATCGCGCTCGAGCATTTCGCAGCCTCCATCAGCCACTGCCTGCTGACCGATCCGCGCTATCTCGAAGGCGTGGACGAGGAAATCGCCGAAATGTGGCGCTGGCATTCGATCGAGGAGATCGAGCACAAGGGCATCACTTACGACGTCTGGCTCCACGCCACGCGCGAGTGGAGCACCTGGAAGCGGTACCGCGTGCGCGCGCTGCTGACGCTGCTGATCACGCGCCGCTACTACAAGAACCGGGTACGCGATGCGCTCGGCCTGTTGCGGCAGGACGGGATCGCAGGTGCGCGGGCGAAGTGGTTGCTGTTCAAGCACTTGTGGATCGCGCCCGGGATGATGCGGCGGATGTTCTTCGACTGGGCAAAGATCCTGCTGCCCGGTTTCCATCCCTGGAAGCAGGACGACCGCGCGCTGATCCGCAAGTTCGACAGCCCCTATGCCGATGCGGTGATGCCGGCAGAGTAGACATCGGGGCCCACTGGGGTTGCCAAGACCGCGGCGTCCAACTCCCCGTGGCGCATGACTCTTGCTGCTATTGACATAGATGTAAGTATTATCTACTTACAGAAGTGTCAGTAACGAACGAGCGAATCATGAACGCCCCCCAAAAGATCACCTTTGACCGGGCCTCCGCCACCAGCCCCACACCGCCGGATCTCGCGATCACCGTGCGCGACGAGCGCTTCAACCGCGACGACACGCCCCGCCGCTGGTGGGCTGGCGAGCCGTTCGGCACCGCGTGGCACAATGCGCTCTCCGCCACCTTCCCGCGCGGCGAGGCCTTTTTCATCGAGGCAGTCAAGGCGCATCGCGAAGGCGCCGATCCGAAGCTGGACGCCGAGATCCGCACGTTCGTCCGCCAGGAAATCAACCACACGCGCGAACACATCGCCTTCAACAAGCTCGCGGAAAATGCCGGCTACGACATCAAGGCGATCGACAAGCGGGTCGAGGAACTGCTCGCGCTGACCAAGGACCGCCCCGCGATCGCCAATCTCGCGGTGACCATGGCGCTCGAGCACTATACCGCGATGATGGCGCACGAATTCCTGGCCAATCCGCAGCATTTCGAGAATGCCGACCCCGAAGTACGTGCGATGTGGCGCTGGCACGCGGTCGAGGAGATCGAGCACAAGGGCGTCGCATTCGACACCTGGAATCACGCGACGCGCCGCTGGTCGAAGTGGCAGCGCTGGAAAGTCCGCAGCCTGGTCATGCTCTCGGTAACCGGACGCTTCTTCAAGAACCGCTGGATCGATTCGATGAACCTGCTTGCGCAAGACGGGATCATCGGCTGGAAGGCACGCTTGGGCTTGCTCAAGTATCTGGTGGTCAGCCCGGGTGTCCTGCGCCGGATCTTCCCGGCCTGGCTCGCCTACTTCAAGCCCGGCTTCCACCCATGGGACCACGACGACCGCGAACTCATCGGCCTCTACGAAGGCGAGTTCCAGGACGCGCTGCTGCCGGCGGAGTGATTGCCAAGAGTCCCCGCGAAGCGGGGATCTGAGGCAGCATCGGACGACCAGGTGGCTTGGAGTCCCCGCCTTCGCGGGGACTCGCGTTATGCCGCACGCATGTCCGACTCCACCTCGCCCGCCAGTTCGAGCGCATACTCGGCCGCCAACGCCTGTTCGCCGCGCCCCCGGCTATACCGCGGCCGGATGCGGCCGACCGGGGCGAAGCCGAGTTTGCGCAGCACGGCGCCCGAAGCGGGATTGTCGAGGAAGTGGCTCGCGACGATCCGCCGGTGTCCCAGCATGCGTGCGATCTCGATCACCGCGCTTCCCGCTTCGGTCGCATAGCCCTGCCCCCAATGGTCGCGGGCGATCCAGTAGCCCAGCTCGATCTCCCGACCTTCCGGATTGATCCCGATGCAGCCGACCAGTGCCGAGTCGTCGGCGCGAGCGATCAGGAAGCGAGGGAAGCGCGGATCGAACGGGCGCGAGACGAATTCGCGCGCATCCTCGCAGCTGTAGGGCCACGGCGCACGCGCCAGATTGCGCACCACTCCCTCATCGGCGATGGCGCTGAAGACCTGGGCCGAATCCTCGGGCCATGGCGGTCTCAGGAGCAGTCTCTGGCTGCGATGGAACACGGCGATCTCTCCTCATTCGCCCCGCAGCGCCCCGTTAGGACTGATGCGTGACAGTGCGATGGCGACGAAAGAATATTTCGCCGACGAGAGAGGGAGAAACGACAAGAGGGAGACGGGTCGGCCCCATCTCCCTCTTCGTCTGCCGGTGTTCAGCCCGGCTGGGACCGTCCCGTTTGGACGATCCCGTTATCGGATCGTCCGGTTATTCAGCGGCTTCCGCGAGCATGTCGACCGACACGTACTTGCGACCGAGTTTGCCGGTGTGGAATCGGACGACGCCTTGCGCGAGCGCGAACAGCGTGTGGTCCTTGCCCATCCCGACATTGGTGCCCGGATAGAACTTGGTGCCGCGCTGGCGCACGATAATGTTGCCCGGAATCACGCCCTGGCTGCCGAACTTCTTCACGCCGAGGCGACGGCCGGCCGAGTCGCGACCGTTGCGGGATGAACCGCCTGCTTTCTTATGTGCCATCGTTCGTGGTCCTTACTTCTTCTCGGCCTTCTTGGCCGGGGCTTTCTTGGCCGGCGCCTTGTCGGTGGCGCCTTCCTTCTTCGGCGCAGCCTTCTTTGCGGCCGGCTTCTTCTCTGCAGTGTCGGCCTTCGCAGCCGGGGCAGCCTTCTTCGCGGGCGCCGCCTTCTTCGGCGCGGCTTCTTCCTTCGCAGGAGCGGCCTTCGCCTCTTCCTTCTTCGGAGCAGCCTTCTTCTCGGCCTTCGAATCGCCAACCGCGGTGATGCGGAGCAGGGTCAACTGCTGACGATGGCCCGCCTTGCGGCGATAGTTGTGGCGGCGACGCTTCTTGAAAACGACGACCTTCTCGCTCTTCGCCTGTGCGATGATCTCCGCCGAAACGGCGACCTTCGAGGCGTCGGCAATCTTGTCGCCTTCGCCGGCGAGCAGGACGTCGCCCAGCGTCACCGTGTCGCCGGCTTCGCCAGCGAGCTTTTCGACCGCGATCTTGTCTCCGGCGGCAACCCGGTATTGCTTGCCGCCCGTGCGCACTACTGCGAACATGGTGGTAACTTCCATTCTCTTTGCTGTGCCTCCACCGTGGTGGAAGAGGCGCGACCGAAATGCCGCCGATGGCGGTGTCCGGAAAGATGGGTGCCGTTAAGGGAACCGCCCGCGCAAGTCAACGGCGGAAATCCGCGTGTGCGCGCCATCTGGCGCAGCGCGGGGTGCATGCTATGAGCCTTGCAGAATGAAGCAAGCCCTCACCCGCCTCGCGCCACTCTTTCTCGCCGCGCCGCTGGCCGCCTGCGCCGGCGGCAGCGCGGACTATCCCTCGCTGGCGATCCGGGACGCCGAGCGCGTCGAAGGCACGTTCGAACCCGCTCCGGCAACCGAAGCCCCGGCCCCTCCGGTGGCGCCGAGCGCCGATCTGCTCCAGCGGCTCTCGCAGCTAGAGACCGAGGCGGCGAGCGCCCATCAGGCCTTTACGCAGGCCGTGCCGGGCGCCCGCCGCACGATCGAGGCCGCTCGCGGAGCGGGCGTCGAAACCAATAGCTGGGCGGCCGCACAGGTCGCGCTGGCCGATCTCGATTCGCATCGCAGCAGGACGGCGATCGCGTTGGGCGATCTCGACCTGATATTCGCCGATGCGACCCTCGCCTTCGAATTGCGAGAGCCGATCTCCGCTGCGCGCAGCGAGGTCGTGGACATGATTACGCAGGAGGATGCGATTCTCGCGGAGCTCCGCAGGGTTCGCTAACGCGCCGCGTCCGCCCGATTCCCTGCGCCTTCTCCATCCAGCGGCAGGTATTGCCCGGTTACACCCGGCGCTGCGGCCAGGTATCGCTCCGCCTGGGCGATCGCCTCCCCCTCCCCTGCCACGGCGTTGACGCGCAGCGGCGCATGCTTTCGCGCCAGACCGGCGACCGCGGCAAGCCGCCAGGCGCGATGGGTATGGTCGGCCGGCGCGAAAGTCAGCAGCAGATCATCGCCCGCGGCAAGCGCTTCTTCGGCATAGGGCAGCCAGTGCTGATGGAACACGCCTGCGGCGGACAAAGGGTCTTCCGGCAAATCGTCCACCGCGATCCGCTTCATCAGCGGCGCTCGCGGGTCAGCGTGATGCCGATCTTCTCGTTGTCCTCGGCGATCGCGAGCTTGACGATCTTCACCGTCACCGCCTCAACCCGCTCGTCCTGCAGGAACAGCGTTTCGCAGATATGGTCCGCAACCGCCTCGATCAGCTTGAAGTGCACGCCGGGGGGAAGCGCTTCGGTGGCGGCGAACTTCAGGTCCATGTAGTTCTTGCTCGCGTCGAGCGGCGTGTCGGGCGCGTAGCGGGCCGCGCACTTGAGCTGGGCGCTGATGGATATCCGCAGCGGCTGCGGCTTACCGGTCTCCTCCGAGTAAATGCCCGTGAGGACATCGTGCTCGAGATCGGCGACTTCCAGTATCAGCGAATCGGCCATGGCGTTCCCTCTACCCCGAATTGCGCGCAAGTGCCGCCCGATCCCGGCTCACCGCCCACGTGCGACCTCGCGTTCAATGCGCCGATCCGGCACGATCCAGATCGCCGCAACGAGAACGAAGAAGGCCACGCCCGCCAGCGGCGCAATCAGCCAGGTCGAGGCAATCCCCACCAGATAGAGGATGGGCGAGAGCTTGCCCTTGAAATCTCGGCCCATCGCCCGCGCGAGCATACCATCCTCGCCCTGGACACATACGATGGACCGTTCGAGGATGTAGTAGGCGATTGCACAGGCAACCAGATCGAGACCGTAGAAGATGGTCGGCCAGGTGTCGAAGCGGTTCTCTCCCATCCACCCGGTGGCGAAGGGCAGCAGGGAGAGCCAGAACAGCAGATGCAGGTTCGCCCACAGAATGCCGCCGCTCACCCGATCGGCCGCCGCCATCAGGTGGTGGTGATTGTTCCAGTAGATGCCGATGTAGACGAAGCTCAACACATAGCTCAGGAACACCGGCCACAGGCCGGCGAGCGCCGAGAGCGTGGCCTGGTGCGGGACTTCCATCTCGAGCACCATGATGGTGATGATGATGGCGAGAACGCCGTCGCTGAAGGCTTCGAGGCGGTTCGTGGGCATCACGCGTCTCCGGGATTGGACCAGCGGGCGAAGATTGCGGTGGGGAGGAGGCGGGGAACTTTACTATCCTCGCGCACAGAAAGGTCGCCGTGTTGGATTTCCCCCGGCAAATCCTCCATGACTTCAGCCAACAATCCGGCGAGTGCGAGGCTGCTCATGCGCACCGCGTAGACGGTGAGGAAGAGGAAACGGCTGCGGTCATCGAGCAGCTTGCGGCAATCGCGGACGAGGCCGGGCAACCCTTCTTCGATCCGCCAGACTTCCCCGTTCGGGCCGCGCCCGAACTTGGGCGGGTCGAGGATGATCCCGTCATAGCGCCGCCCGCGCCGCACCTCGCGCGCGGCGAACTTGGCCGCGTCGTCGACCAGCCAGCGAACCGGCCGCCCCTCCATGCCCGAGAGCGCCGCGTTCTCGCGCGCCTGAGCGACGGACTTCTTCGAGGCGTCGACATGCGCCACCTGCCCGAAGCGGCTGAGCGCCAGCGTCCCGACGCCGGTATAGCCGAAGAGATTGAGAAGCTGCGCATCCTCGGCCGCGCCGAGCTGCGCGCCCATCCACTCCCACACGGGCACCATGTCGGGAAAGAACCCGAGATGGCGGAAAGGCGTGCATTGCGCGGTGAAGCGCACCTCGTTCCAGGAAAGCGGCCAGCCCTCTGTCGGCACCGGCTCCGCGAACTGCCAGCGGCCGCCGCCATCCTCGTCCGAACCGGGCACGAACTCGCCGTGCGCCCGCCAGTCGGCACTGCGCGGGGTCCACATGGCCTGCGGCTCGGGCCGGATGAAGCGATAGCGTCCGTAGCGCTCGAGCTTGCGGCCGTTCCCGCTGTCGACGAGCCCGTAGTCGGCCCAGGGTTCGCCGATCATGACCTGAGGGGTTTCGATCAGGCGAGCCATGCCGGGCCTTGTCGTTCAGGCGGAGCCACGATCACACGCTCGCATGCTCGGCGATGTATGTGGCCACCGCATCATAGTCGCCGGGCAGTTCCGTGAAGCGCTCCTCGCGCGCGAAGAGATCACCGACGCGCGGGGGCAGCGGCGGGCGGGTCCCGGTCGCGCGCTCCACCGCATCGCGGAACTTGGCCGGATGGGCGGTGGCAAGCGTCACCACGGGCGCATCGAGATCCTGCAGACGCGCCGCGTGGAGGCCGATCGCGGTATGCGGATCGACGGTCTCGCCGCAATGCTCCCACGCCCAGCGCATCGCCTGGGCCATCTCGTCCTGATCGGCGCGCGCGCTGGTGAAGAGTGCAGCGGCCCCCTCGCGCTGCGCGTTGGTGAGCCGCATCGCCTTCGTCGCTTCGAAGCCGCGCATCTGTTCGGCCAGCGCCGCGCCGTCGCGCCCGCCGCAGTCGAACAGCAGCCGCTCGAAATTGGAGCTGACCTGAATGTCCATCGAAGGCGCCGCGGTCGGCGTGACCTCGCCGGCCGAGTAGTCGCCGTCGGACAGCGCGCGGTGGAGGATGTCGTTGACGTTGGTGGCCACGATCAGCCGCTCGACCGGCAGGCCCATCTGCGCGGCGACATAGCCGGCGAAAACGTCGCCGAAGTTGCCGGTCGGCACGCTGAAGGCGACCTTGCGCTGCGGCGCGCCGAGCTGCAGCGCGGCGGCGAAGTAATAGACGACCTGCGCCATCAGCCGCGCCCAGTTGATCGAGTTCACCGCACCGAGCCGCACGCGGCCGGTGAGCGCGGTGTCGGCGAACATCCGCTTCACCATCGCCTGCGCGTCGTCGAAGCTGCCCTCGATCGCGATATTGTGGACGTTGGGCGCGAGCACGGTGGTCATCTGCCGGCGCTGCACATCGCTGACGCGGCCCTTCGGGTGGAGCATGAAGATCTCGACACCCTCGCGGCCCGCAACCGCATCGATCGCGGCCGAACCGGTATCGCCGCTGGTCGCGCCAACGATCGTCAGCCGTTCATCCCGGCGGCCGAGGAACTCCTCGAACAGGAGGCCGAGCAGTTGCAGCGCGACGTCCTTGAACGCCAGCGTGGGCCCATGGAACAGCTCGAGCAGCCAGTTGCGCTGGTCGAGCTGGACCAGCGGCGTCACCGCCTTGTGCGCGAAGCGGGCGTAGGCTTCCTCGCACAGCTCGCGCAGACGCTCGGGCGTCAGGCTGTCGCCAACGAACGGCTGCATCACCCGGGCGGCGAGGTCCGCATAGGGCATGCCGGCCAGCGCGGCGATCTCGTCCTGCGAGAACCGCGGCCATTCGCGCGGCAGGTAGAGACCGCCGTCGCTCGCCAGACCGGCGAGCGTGACGCCTTCGAAATCGAGCGGCCCGCCATTGGGGTTTTGGGCGCTTCCGCGGGTGGATAGGTATTCCATCGACCGGAGCGACTAGCCGTGCCCCGCCCGCCCCGCAAGCAATGGGCGCTAGTCGGCGCGAAGGCTTTGCTTTTCGTCCGCCTCCAGCCCCTGTTTGAGGCGATGCAGGCCCGTGGCGGCCGCTGCCGCGTGCGGGCCGATCCAGCGCTCGTGAATCGCCTGAATCGGCATCGCGTCGAGATAGTTGAACCTCTCCCGCCCCTTGCGCACCGGCACCACCAGCCCCGCCTGCTCCAGCACGCGCAGATGCATCATCACCGTGGTCCGGTCGAGTTCGCCGAAGCAGGCGCAGAGCTGCTTGGTCGTGAGCGGGCGCAGCTTGAGCGCATCGCAGATCGCCCGGCGCACGGGATTGGCCAGCGCCTTGAACACGGCATCGAGGTCGTCTTCGATTGACATGTTAGGTTTTTATAACATATTTTCCACTCGATCAAGCAGCGACTCGAAAGGAGCGGATGCGATGGAACTGAAATTCAGAGTGGCGGCGCGGATCGCCAAGCCGGTGCACGAAGTGTTCGAGGCGGTCGCCGATCCCGGACAGCTCTCGCACTATTTCACCACCGGCGGCGCGCAGGGACGGCTGGAAACCGGAGCGACGGTGACCTGGGACTTCCAGGACTTCCCCGGCGCATTCCCCGTCTACGTGATCGAGGTCGTGCCGGACGAGCGGATCGTGCTCGAGTGGGATGCGAGCGAAGGCGAACCACCAAACGTCGAAGGCGCCGAGTCTGCCAGTGCGGACTACCGAACGACCGTGACGATGACTTTCAAGTCGCTCGACGACGGCCGTACGCTGGTCGAAATCGCCGAAGAAGGCTGGCGCGAGAACCAGGGCGCGCTGCAGGCCAGCTATGGCAACTGCCAGGGCTGGAGCCAGATGCTCTGCGCGCTCAAGGTCTGGCTCGAGCACGGCATCAACTTGCGCGACGGGATGTACAAGTAGCCAACCGGCCGGCTGCTCGGCCGATAGGGAGATAGCCCATGTATGTCAGCGGTTTCGTGCTCGCCGTTCCCGAGCAGAACAAGGATGCCTTTCGGAAGATCTCCGAAGGCTGGTGGGAAATAGCGAAGGACTACGGCGCCCTGGAGCACACGGAGAACTGGGAAGTCGACGTCCCCGATGGCGAAACCACCGATCTGCGCCGTGCGGTAGGCTCGCAAGATGGTGAAAAGATCGTCTTCTCCTGGGTCATCTGGCCCGACAAGGAGACTGCGGACGCCAGTCACGAGAGGATGACCGCGGATCCCCGCATGGAAAAACTCGACGGCGAGCCTCTCTTCGATCCCAAGCGGATGATCTATGGCAATTTCGAACCTTTGGTGCGGAAGAGACGCGACTGACGCGAGCGGTCAGGCGGCAGCTCTCCATTTTTGCCGCAAAGCCAGCATGTAGATCACGAGCGCCGTCAGCGCGAAGAAGAACCACTGCCCGGCGTAGGCGAGGTGGTTGTTGGGGACATCCGCCGGATCGGGCGGTGCCAGCGGCGCCAGGCCTGCGGTCGGCCGCCCCGCCACCAGACGCGGCCCCGGCGCGACAATCCCCTCGATCACACCGCCTTGCCAATCGGGCGCCTCGGGCCGCTCCGACCAGCCAATCGCCACATCGGCCTCTCGCCCGCCGCCGATCGCGCAGCGGGCCACATGGGCCCAGCCCTTGCGTCCCTCGACGCTGGTTCCAGCGCGCGACGTGAGCGAGAGAACCCGCTCGCAATCGAGCTGCGCGTGTCGGAAGAGCGCCGCCTCCGTCTCCGCTTCGGTCTGCGGCCATTCTACGGCGGAAGAGAGCGTGCTCGCCTGCTGGTAGCGGGCAAGCAGCGCTTCCTTTTCCGCCTTGCGGTCGAGCTGCCAGAAGCCGAGCGCGATCATCGTCACAACGGCGGCTACGACGATCACGGTCGGGATGATCGGAACCTTCCGCATCACAGCTCGCGGCTTCCCGCTTCCTTGGCGCGGTTCCGGAATTCGGAAGCCAGCAGCGCCGCCTTGGCGACCCGCAGGCCGAAGATCACCGCAAGCGTAGTGACCGGCACCCACATCAGGGCATGCAGCCAGAGCGGCGGGCGGAAGGCGAGCTCGACGGAAATGGCGAGCGCCGTGACGGCGGCCCCGATCAGCAGCGTGAGGAACGCCGCCGGCCCATCGCCGACGTTGAAGGTACCGTAATCGAGTTCACATGCCCCGCACTTGTCGGCGAAGCGGAGGCCGCCCGCGAACAGCGTCTTCCCGCCGCAACGGGGACACAAACCGAAAAGGGCAGCCGCGGCAATGCCGGGCTGCCCCTTCTCGGACTGCGGCTCGCGCTGATCCATCAGTGGACCGGCGCGCCCCAACCGCCCCATACGTACACGACGACGAACAGGAACAGCCACACCACGTCGACGAAGTGCCAGTACCACGCAGCCGCTTCGAAGCCGAAGTGCTGACGCGGGGTGAAGTGGCCGAGGTAGGCGCGGCGCAGGCAGACGATCAGGAAGATCGTGCCGATCAGCACGTGGAAGCCGTGGAAGCCGGTCGCCATGTAGAACGCCGAGCTGTAGGTGTTGCCGCCGAACTCGAACGGCGCGTGCCAGTACTCGTAGGCCTGGATGCTGGTGAACAGCACGCCGAGCAGGACCGTCAGCCACAGGCCCTTCTTCAGCCCGTCGCGGTCGCCATGGATCAGCGAATGGTGCGCCCAGGTGACCGTGGTGCCGGAGCAGAGCAGGATCAGCGTGTTGAGCAGCGGCAGGTCGAACGGGTTCATGACCGCCTCGATCGCCACCGGCGGGAATTGCCCGCCGACGACCTCGGAAATGGTGCTCGGGAACAGCGAGAAGTCGAACCAGGCCCAGAACCAGCCCGCGAAGAACATCACTTCGGAGGCGATGAACAGAATCATGCCGTAGCGCATGTGAAGCTGCACGACCGGCGTGTGATAGCCGCCCTGCGCCTCTTTCACGATGTTGCTGAACCAGCTGAAGAACGTCGCGATCAGCCCGGCGATGCCGAGACCGAGCACGATCTGCCAGTTCGCCAGCTCGTGCATGTAGAGCACCATGCCGCTGGTGAAGGTGACAGCCGAAATCGAGCCGATCAGCGGCCAGATGTCGGGCGGAAGGATGTGGTAGTCGTGGTTCTTGGTTCCGGCCATTGATCGAACGTCCTGTCAAAGCGGTTGCGCGGCCCTTAATCGGCAGCGCGCCGTTGGTCCAGTGCTAGGAAGCGGGTTCCGGTTTGCGGTGGAAAGTATAGCTCAAGGTGATCTGCTCGACGTCCTTCGCGTTGGGATCGTCGAGGATCGCGGGATCGATATAGAACAGCACCGGCATGCGCACTTCCTGACCCGGCTGAAGCGTCTGCTCGGTGAAGCAGAAGCACTGGATCTTGTTGAAGTACTGGCCCGTCTGCTCGGGCTCGACGTTGAAAGTCGCGTTCCCGGTGATCGGCTTGGTACTGTTGTTGCGGGCGACGAAGAAGGCCATGTCGCGCTCGCCGATCTGGACGGTCTCCGTCACCTGTTCGGGCCGAAACAGCCACGGCATGTCGTGCGAGGTGCTGGCGTCGAACCGGATGGAAACCGTCTTGGCGCCTGCGCTCTGCGCCATCCGCGCAGCGAGATCGGCATCGTCCTCGGTCGCGCGCTGGGTCGTGCCGGCGAAACCGGTCACCTGGCAGAACAACTGGTAGAGCGGCACGGCGGCGTAGCCGAGCCCCAGCATTGCGGCAGCGGCGAGGAAGCCGAGGAGGCCGACACGCAGGTTCTTTCGTTCGAGCGCGGCGGTGGGCATGATTCAGTCTCCCATCTTCACGAACGTGAGGACGTAGAACAGCACGACGAAGAAGCCGAGCACCAGCGCGAGCGCGATGTTCCGCCCCTTCTGCCGTCGCTTGAATTCTTCCTGTTCTTCCGGCGTCATCCGAGCCATCCTTGCGTTAGCGCCACGCGGTCCGCAACGAGGGCCGCGAACAGCGCGAAGAGATAGAGCACGCTGTAACCGAACAGCCGCTTTTCGGGCAGCATCCGGTCTTCCGCCCCGGCGGTGCGGAAGGCCACCGGCACCGAAAGCGCCACGAACACCGCCGTCAGCGCTGCGGCTGCGCCGCCATAGATCAGGCCCGTACCGCCGATCAACCAGGGCGCAAGCGCGAGCGGGAGCAGCAGGACGGAATAGACCAGGATCTGCCGCCGCGTGGACCGCTCGCCCTTCACCACCGGCATCATCGGAATGCCGACCTTGGCGTAGTCCGACTGCACGAACAGGGCGAGCGCCCAGAAATGCGGCGGCGTCCAGAAGAAGATGATCGCGAACAGCAGCACCGGCATCAGGGTGATGTCGCCGGTCACCGCGACCCATCCGATCATCGGCGGGAACGCCCCCGCCCCGCCGCCGATCACGATGTTCTGCGGCGTGCGCGGCTTGAGCCAGATGGTGTAGACCACCGCGTAGTAGATGATCGATACGAAAAGGATCGCGGCGGAGAGCCAGTTCACCGCCAGACCCATCAGCAGGACCGAGCCGACCGACAGGGCAATTCCGAAATCGCGCGCGTCGATGCGGTTCAGCCGGCCGGCGGGAATCGGCCGCCCCGCGGTGCGCTTCATGCCCGCGTCGAGATCGGCTTCCCACCACTGGTTGAGCGTCGCCGCTCCGCCGGCGCCCAGTGCGATGCACAGCACCGCGGTAAAGCCGATCACCGGATGGATCGCACCCGGTGCCGCCAGCAGGCCGCACAGCCCGGTGAAGATCACCAGGCTCATCACGCGCGGTTTCGTCAGGGCGAAGAAATCGCGCCAGTCGGCCGGAGCGGTTCGGGTGTGGGACGTGGTCGCGGTCATACTAAAAAACGCCCCCTCCCGCGAACGGGAGGGGTCCATGATCGGTTGAGCGGGCAGCGGCATGCTGCCCCTTTCCCCTCCCGCCAGCGGGAGGGTCGCATCGTCAGCTCGTCGCCGGGGTCGCGGCCACCGGACGGTGGTCGTGATAGCCCTGGCTTTCCTCGATCACCGGCAGCGTCTCGAACTGGTGATACGGCGGCGGGCTCGAAAGCGTCCACTCGAGTGTGGTTGCGCCCTCGCCCCAGTAGTTCGGCGCCGCCCGCTTGCCCGCGATGAACGCGTAGGCGAGGTTGGCGAAGAACACGAGCATCGAGACGGCCATGATCGCGTAGCCGATCGAGGAAATCTCGTTCCAGTAGGCGTAACCTGCCGTGTAGTCCGGGTAACGGCGCGGCATGCCCTGCCAGCCCAGGAAGTGCTGCGGGAAGAAGATCACGTTCACGCCGATGAAGAAGCCCCAGAAGTGGATGTGCGCCAGCAGTTCGCTGTGCATGCGGCCGCTCATCTTCGGGAACCAGTAGTAGAAGCCCGCGAAGAGCGAGAACACCGCACCCATCGACAGCACGTAGTGGAAGTGCGCCACCACGAAGTACGTGTCGTGCACGACGTCGTCGACACCGCCGTTGGCGAGGTAGACGCCGGTCACACCGCCGACCGTGAACAGGAAGATGAAGCCCAGCGCCCAGACCATCGGGCTCTTGAACTCGAGGCTGCCGCCCCACATCGTCGCGATCCAGCTGAAGATCTTCACGCCGGTCGGAACCGCGATCACCATGGTCGCTGCCGTGAAGTACATCTTCGTGTTCACGTCGAGGCCGACCGTATACATGTGGTGCGCCCAGACGACGAAGCCGACCACGCCGATCGCGACCATGGCGTAAGCCATGCCGAGATAGCCGAACACCGGCTTGCGGCTGAAGGTCGCCACGATCTGGCTGATCATGCCGAAGCCCGGCAGGATCATGATGTAGACCTCAGGGTGACCGAAGAACCAGAACAGGTGCTGGTAGAGCACCGGATCGCCGCCGCCGGCCGGATCGAAGAAGGTCGTCCCGAAGTTGCGGTCGGTCAGCAGCATGGTGATCGCCGCGGCGAGCACCGGCAGCGCCAGCAGCAGCAGGAACGCGGTGATGAGCACCGACCACACGAACAGCGGCATCTTGTGCAGCGTCATGCCCGGCGCGCGCATGTTGAAGATCGTCGTGATGAAGTTCGTCGCGCCCAGAATCGAGCCCGCGCCCGCGAGGTGGAGCGAGAAGATCGCGAAATCGACCGCCGGGCCGTCGTGCCCATACGTCGCCAGCGGCGCATAGACCGTCCAGCCCGTACCCGCACCCGCACCTGCGGCCGCGCCCGGCATGATGGTGGAGATCATCAGCGACACGAAACCGACAGCGGTGAGCCAGAACGAAATGTTGTTCATCCGCGGGAAGGCCATGTCGGGCGCGCCGATCATCAGCGGCACGAACCAGTTGCCGAAGCCGCCGATCATCGCCGGCATGACCATGAAGAACACCATGATCAGGCCGTGTGCCGTGATCAGCACGTTCCAGTGATGCAGCGCGGCATCGAAACCAGCCTCGCCCGCCCCGAGCGGCCACGCCTGGGTGAGTATCTGGATACCCGGCTCTGCCAGCTCGGCACGCATGACGCCCGAAATCGCACCACCGATGATGCCCGCAAAGATCGCGAAGATCAGGTAGAGCGTGCCGATGTCCTTGTGGTTGGTCGACATGAACCAACGCGCAAAGAAGCCGGGCTTGTGATCGGCATCGTGATGCTCGTCTTCGGTGTGGGCCTGAAAGCCTTCAGCGGTGGTAGCCATGGTCGCGTTTCTCTTCGACTTCTATCAATTGGTTGCAGCGGCGGTTTCGGCGCCGCCGGCATTCTCGGCAGCAGCTTCTTCGCCCTCGGCGGCCGATGCATCGGCAGCGGGAGCGGCGGGAGCCGCTTCGGCCTCGTCACCCACGGTGCCGCCCGGCTGCGAGCGGACCCATGCTTCCCACTGATCGCGCGGAAGCGCCTCGACCGCGATCGGCATGTAGCCGTGACGCGCGCCGCAGAGCTCGGAGCACTGGCCGTAGTAGATGCCGGGTTCTTCGATCGTCAGGAGACGCTCGTTGAGGCGGCCGGGCACCGCATCGATCTTGAACCACAGCGACGGCACGGCGAACGAGTGGATCACATCCGCCGCGGTCGTCTGGATACGCAGCGGGGTATCGACCGGCACCACCAGGCGGTTGTCCACCGCGAGCAGCGCCGGAAGGCCCTTCGCCTTCGCCTCATCCTCGGGCAGCATGTTCGAGATCACCTCGAACCCGCCGTTGTCGGGGTAACCGTAACCCCAGTACCACTGGTAGCCGGTGACCTTGATCGTCACCGCGTCCTTCGGCGGGGATTCATACTGGTCGGAGAGCAGCGAGATCGACGGCACCGCGATGCCGACCAGGATCAGAACCGGGACGAGCGTCCACACCACTTCGATGAAGGTGTTGTGCGTGGTCTTCGACGGGGTCGGATTGGCGCCACGACGATAGCGCACGACGACCCAAAGCAGCAGCCCGAGCACGAAGATGCAGATGATTCCCATGACCCACATGAGGCCGAAGTGGAGGCCGGAGGCCGTCTCGCCGATCGGTGAGAACTGGTCCTGGACGTCCCATCCGCCCGCGGTCGGCTGCCCCTTAATCCACTCGGGACCGAGCGGTTCGTAGCCGCCCGCCACCGGCGCTGCATCGCCGGCGGCGGCAGCACCTTCGGCAGGCGCGGCTTCCGCCGCGGGTGCTTCCGCCGCGTCTTGCGCGGACACCGCCTGGGGCACCAGGGCGAGCGCGATCGCTGCCCAAAAAACCATTACGAACCGCGTAACCCCGTGGGGCCAGTCACCGAATCTCATCTGTCCGACGCTTTCCGTTCTTGTCGTTGAGAGGCTGCACAAGCAGCCGCGAAAACCCCGTCGGGGGACAGGTCTGGGCGGCCCTATACGCCCGCTTGCCCCCTGCCTCAAGCGCTTCTAGGAGAAAAATCGGAAACCGGCGGATAACGCCGCGAAACGCTCCAGAAACGGACCGCAAACCTCGATGACCGAAGACGAAGTTCTCCACGAATTCCGCACGAGCGAAGCGTTGTTGGAGGGGCATTTCAAGCTCTCTTCCGGCCGCCACAGCGGATATTACCTGCAGTGCGCGCGCGTATTGATGGAGCCGATGCGCGCGAGCCGTCTGGCCGCGGCTCTGACAGCCAAGATCCCACGCGAGCTGCGCAGTTCGGTGGACAAAGTCGTCTCGCCCGCGATGGGCGGCATCATCATCGGGCACGAGATGGGCCGCGCGCTGGGCAAGGAGGCGATCTTCCTCGAACGACCGGAGGGCACCTTCGAACTCCGCCGCGGCTTCGACCTGAAGCAAGGCGAGAAGGTACTCGTCGTCGAGGACGTCGTGACCACCGGCCTCTCTTCGAAAGAGGCGATGAAAGCGGTCGAGGCGGCCGGCGGCCAGGTCGTCGGCCTCGTCTCGCTCGTCGATCGCCGCGGCGACGGAGTGACGTTCGACGTTCCTTATTATGCGCTGCTGGACATCACCTTCCCGACGTATTCGGAGAACGAGATTCCCGCCGAACTCGCCGCAGTGCCGGTCACCAAGCCGGGGAGCCGCAAGTAAGTGCTCCAGCGGCTGCGCCTCGGCGTCAACATCGATCACGTTGCGACCATCCGCAATGCGCGCGGCGGAGACCATCCCGACCCGGTGCGTGCGGCGGAGATCGTTGCGAGCGTCGGCGGCGACGGCATCACTGCGCATCTGCGCGAGGACCGGCGCCATATCCGCGACGAGGATCTCGCCCGGATACAAGCGGCAACCGACCTGCCTCTCAATCTCGAAATGGCCGCGACCGAGGAGATGCTGGCAATCGCGCTGCGCCACAAGCCGCACGCCGCCTGCATCGTGCCCGAAAAGCGCGAGGAGCGGACGACCGAAGGCGGTCTCGATGCGGCGGGCCTGCACAACCAGCTCGCACCGGTCGTTTCGCGGCTGACCGATGCGGGCATCCGCGTCAGCCTGTTCATCGAAGCGACCGAGCGTCAGCTCGACGCCGCCATCCGGCTCGGCGCGCAGGTGGTCGAGTTCCACACCGGCGAATACGCCCACGCGGCGGGCGAGGACCGGGCGCGCGAACTGAAGCGCATCGCCGACATGGCCGCCCTCGCCGCGAAGAACGGGATCGAACCGCACGCCGGCCACGGGCTCACTTACGAGAACGTGCAGCCGATCGCCGCCATCCCCCAGCTCGCCGAGCTCAATATCGGGCACTACCTCGTCGGCGAGGCGGTGTTCGTGGGGCTGGAGCAGGCCGTGCGCACGATGCGCGAGCTGATGGACGACGCGCGATGAGGTGCGCGCGGTGATCATCGGTCTCGGCTCCGACCTCTGCAATATCGAGCGCATACAGGCCGCGCTCGACCGGCATGGCGAGCGCTTCGAGCGGCGCTGCTTCACCGAGATCGAGCGGGCCAAGGCCGCCAAACGCCCCTTCACGCGGGCCGGGACCTACGCCAAGCGTTTCGCCGCCAAGGAGGCTTATTCCAAGGCGGTCGGGACCGGATTCTTCCGCGGCGTCTATATGAAGGACATCGGCGTGGTGAACGCGCCGTCCGGCGCACCGACGCTCGCGCTCGCCCATGGAGCGGCCAAGCGGCTTGCGGAATTGACGCCGCCCGGCCATGAGGCGGTCGTTCATCTCACCCTAACCGACGATCACCCATGGGCGCAGGCATTCGTCGTGATAGAGGCCCGACTCCTTTGACCGCAGAAAATCCGACCGTGAGCGAAACGACCACCGAAAAGGCGAAAGAGCGCGAGAAGATCAACTGGGTCTCCGAACTGCGCGGGCTGGCACTCATGCTGCTCGCCGTGCTGGGCTTCCACAGCTTCGTCGCCAAGCCGTTCTACATCCCCAGCGAATCGATGATGCCCAACCTGCTGGTCGGCGACCGGCTGGTGGTGAGCAAGTATCCCTACGGCTGGAGCTGGGCCTCGATTTCCTTCCACCTCATGCCACGCGGCGACTGGCGCATCTGGCCCGCGACGCCGGAGTACGGCGACATCGTCATTCCGGTCCATCCGGAACGCGACGAGGACTATATCAAGCGCGTGGTCGCCCTCCCCGGCGACCGGATCGCGGTGGTAGGCGGGCAGATCGTGCTCAACGGCACGCCGGTCCCGCGCGCGGTCGAACCGCCGGTACAGATTCCGGTCGACGCCAATTCGCCCTGCGATCCCTACACTTACCCCGGCATGCGGACGACCACCTCCTCCGGAGAAGCCGTCTGCGAAATGCCGACCTACCGCGAGACCATGCCCAACGGCGCGAGCTATCTCGTCGTCGACCACACGACGCAGGATCTCGACGACTTCGCCGAGATCACCGTGCCGGAAGGCCACGTGTTCGTGATGGGCGACAACCGCGACCATTCGGCCGACAGCCGCGAATACGGCTCGCGCGGGCTCGGCGGGCCGGTTCCGCTGGAGAACATCGGCGGCCGGGCGGAGTTCATCACGTTCTCGCTCGACGGGACGACCAGCTTCAACCCGATCACCTGGTTCACGTCCTTGCGCGGCGACCGCGCCTGGACCACACTGCGGCCCGCAATCGCCGATGGGGGCGCCGAGAGTGAGCAGGACTGACGAAGGACCGGACACGCCGATGGGCGCCAGTCCAACCCACATCGGAAGCCCCAAATTGCGCTACGAGGCGGCGCGCGCGGTCATCTGGGCCGCCGTCATCGGGCTTGCCGTCCTCGCCGTCTATATCTCGCAATCGCTGCTGGTCATCTTCGGGGCGATGGTTTTCGCCTCGATGATCGACGGCGGCGCGCGTCTGCTCGGCCGCTGGCTCAAGATCGGGCGCGGGTGGCGGGTGGCGATGGTGATCGTCGCGATGGTCGCGTTCCTCGCCTGGCTCGGCTATTTCGCCGGTTCGCAGATTTCCCAGCAGGCGGCGCAGTTCCCGGCGATCGTCGGCGAGCAACTGGGCCGTCTTCTGGCGCTGCTGCGCGAGCAGGGTTTCGCAATCAGCCAGGATGACGTCCAGAACGTCGTCGGAAGCCTCGTAAGCGGCGTCGGCACGGTGACCCGCGCGATCGGCGGCATCTTCGGGGGCCTGGCGACGCTACTGCTGATCCTGATCATCGGCATCTACATCGCGATCGATCCGAACCTCTACGAGCGCGGCGTCGCCTGGATGGTGCCGGAAAACCACCGCACCGCGTTCTACGATACGATCGAGCGTATGTCGTTCACCCTCCGCCGGCTTCTGGCCGGGCGCCTGTTCGGGATGTTCGCGGAGGGCCTCTTCACCTGGGCGCTGCTCGCCTACGGCGGACAGTTGATCGGCATCGATCCGGTGCCGATGGCGGCGCTGCTCGGTCTGCTGACCGGCCTGCTGGCCTTCATCCCCAACATCGGGGCGGTGATTTCGGGCATTCTGATGGTGCTGGTCGGGTTCTCGGGCGGCACCGACATGGGGCTCTACACGATCTTCGTCTATCTGCTCGTGCAGAACTTCGACGGCTACGTCCTCGTGCCGATGATCGCCAAGAAGACCGTCGATCTGGCGCCGGCGCTCGTTCTCGGCGCCCAGCTCATCTTCGGCGTCATGTTCGGCATTCTCGGGCTGGCGCTGGCCGATCCCATGCTGGCGATGATCAAGGTGGCACTGGAACGCCGAGCGGAGCGGCTCGACGAAAGTAACCGGCTGAACGAGGCAAGCGCCTGATGGCTCGCAAGTTTCTTTACTTCATCGCCGTTCTGATCGTGCTCGCGCTGGTGGCGGTGTTCGCGCTGCGGCTCTATTGGGACGATCTGGCCGAAATCGCCTACGTTCCCCGCAGCGAGTTCGTGGAGCAGAAGCCGCTCGAGACGAACGCCTATCAGGATCCGGCGATGTGGCTCTCCCGTCCCGGAATCGGCCTCGACGACGCGGCGCGCTGGCAGCCGGCGATGCGCGGCGAAGGGCGGCAACTGCCCGAAGGCGACCAGCCGAAGCAGGACTTCGCCGTCTTCTTCGTCCACCCGACGAGCTATCTCGACAGCGCCAACTGGAATGCGCCCCTCGACGACGAACAATCGCAGCGCATCGCGCGCATCTACGTTCGCGGCATGGCGAGCCCCTTCAACCAGGCGAGCGAGATCTGGGCGCCGCGCTACCGCCAGGCGACCTTCGGCGCGTTTCTGACCGATTCCGCCGAAGCGCAGCAGGCGATCGACGCCGCCTACGACGACGTGAAGCAGGCCTTCGACTTCTTCGTCGCCAGCGTCGATGAAGACGTGCCGATCGTGATCGCCGGGCACAGTCAAGGCACGCTGCACCTTCTTCGCCTGTTGCGGGAGGAGCTTGCGAACAGCCCGCTGGCGGGCCGCGTCGCAGCGATCTACGCGGTGGGCTGGCCGGTCTCGGTCGAGCACGATCTGCCGGCGCTCGGCTTTCCCGCATGCGCGACCCCGTCGCAGGCCGGATGCATCATGAGCTGGTCGACCTTCGCCGAACCCGCCGATCCGGCCCGCGTGATCGAGGCCTACAGCGGTTCGCGCGGCTTCGACGGAACCATGCGCGGCGAAAGCCCGATCCTCTGCACCAACCCGCTCACGGGAGGCATCGGCGGCGAAGCGCCGGCCGAGGCGAACCTCGGAACGCTTATCCCCAGCGCCGACTATTCGACCGGTGAGCTGGTCCCAGGCGCGGTCCCCGCCCGCTGCAGCGAACGCGGACTGCTGCTGATCGGCGATCCGCCCGAGGTCGGCAGCGCGGTGCTGCCGGGCAACAACTACCACGTCTACGACATCCCGCTGTTCTGGGAGAACGTGAAGCAGGACGTCGCCAAGCGGGTCGAGGCGTGGGCAGCACGGCCCTGATCACCGACAGCAGCGCCGAGTTCGGTGCCGCCCTGCCCGGCGGCGGCGTGCTGCTCGCGCTCGACCTCGGAACCAAGACGATCGGCACGGCGACCTGCGATGCAGGCTGGCATTTCGCGACCGCCGGCAAGACCCTGCCCCGCGGCAAGTTCGGCCGCGATCTGGAGGCGCTGAGCGCGATCGTGCGCGAGCGGCGCGTGACCGGTCTCGTCCTCGGGCTCCCGCGCAACATGGATGGCAGCGAAGGCCCCCGCGCGCAGGCGAGCCGCGCCTATGCCCGCAATCTCTCCGAACGTCTCGCGCTGCCGATCCTCCTGTGGGACGAACGCTGGTCCACCACCAGCGCCGAGCGCGACCTGATCGGTCAGGACATGAGCCGCAGGAAACGCGCCGAACGCATCGACAGCCATGCCGCGGCCGTGATCCTGCAGGGCGCGATCGATGCGCTCACAGGCAGCGCGTTCTAGGGTCCACTCAGATCACATATTGCAGCACCGTTCCGCTCGGCCCGATCGCATAGGCGCAGTCCGGAATATGGTCGCCATCGACCTGCACCGGGCTGACGCAGCGGTCGAACACCACGCGGCGCACGGTGCGGATCTCGGCGAGACCGAGCCGATCGAGCGGCAGGCGCAACATCGCCGCGCCGGAAAGCGCGAGTGCACCCAGCCGGGTCGAGCGCCGCAACGTGATCAGCTCCACCGAATCCGCGGCCAGCGCAGCTCGCTGGCTGAGCCGGAACGGGCCGGCATAGAGCGCGCCGTGCGAGGCGATGGCGGCCTCAGCCTCGCATGAGAAAGGCGTTCCGTCGGCAAGCTCGCCGCTGATCGCCATCGTCTCCCGCGGCCAGCGCCGGAGCTGGCGCATGATCGCGACGACGTAGGCGTAGCGCCCGAGCCGCTTCTTGAGCGCACCGGACACCTGCGCGACCGCGTGGCTGTCGGGTCCGATGCTGAGGCAGGCGACGACCGGCATCTCGCCGAGCCGGTAGAGCGGCGCGCGCACCCAGCTTTCGGGCCCGCGCTCCCACGCGGCAAGGACCTGCTCCACTAGCCGCTCGGGATTTCTCGCGTAACCGAGTTCGCGGGCGACGAGGTTGATCGTGCCCGACGGGGCGATCGCCAGCGGCACCCTGCCCGCGTTCTCGCCCAGCGCCTGAACCGTGTCGCGCAAGGTGCCGTCGCCGCCGTGAACGCAGACCATGTCTGCTTCGCCCGAGAGCCAGGCGCCGCCGATCTGACTGGCGACAGGGGTGACGGCAGCCCCACGTGCGGAGAACGCCGCAATCAGTGCGTCCAGCCGTGCCTGCCGGAAATTGCCCGCGGCCGGATTGTAAACCAGATCGATCTTCATCGCCGCGGCCTTAGCACTGCGACCTTGCCAAAAGCCCAAGGTTTCGACGCCTTCGCTGTTCAGGCACCGCTTGCCCTGCGATGCGCAGCAAGCCATAGGCTGCGCGCGAGTCGATGAGCACTCTTAGCGAAAGGCGCGCCGCCCCATGAAAGTCCGCATCCATGTCAGCCTCAAGCCCGGCGTGCTCGACCCGCAGGGCCGCGCGGTTCATCACGCGCTCGAAGGCCTGGGTTTCTCCGGCGTCGAGGACGTCCGCGTCGGCCGGCTTATCGAGCTCGAGGTCGCCGATAGCACGAGCGAAGCCGAGCTCGAGGACATGTGCCGCAAGCTGCTGGCCAACACGGTGATCGAGAACTTCCGCATCGAGACGATGGAGACGGCGTGATGGCCTTCCGCTCCGCCGTCATCACTTTCCCCGGATCGAACTGCGACCGCGACCTTGCGGTCGCGCTCGAAAAAGTTTCCGGGACCCCGGCACTGCGCGTGTGGCACGGCGATGCCGAGTTGCCCGAGCGGCTCGATTTCATCGGCGTCCCCGGCGGCTTCTCCTACGGCGATTATCTGCGTTGTGGCGCAATCGCGAGCCGCAGCCCGATCATGCGCGCGGTGATCGAGGCGGCGGAGCGCGGCGTGCCCGTGCTCGGCGTTTGCAACGGCTTCCAGGTGCTGACTGAAAGCGGCCTGCTGCCCGGCGCGCTGATGCGCAACGCCCAGCTCACCTTCACCTGCCGTACCGCTCCGCTGCGGGTCGAGAACAGCCAGTCGCTGTTCACCGGCGGCTACGAGCAGGGGCAGGAGATCATGCTGCCGGTGGCCCATCACGACGGCAACTATTTCGCGGACGAGGATACGCTCGACCGGATCGAGGGTGAAGGCCGCGTCGCCTTCCGCTACCTCGACACCTGCAACGGCTCGCGGCGCGACATCGCCGGCATTCTCAACCATGCCGGCAACGTCCTCGGCATGATGCCGCACCCCGAGCGCGCGATCGAATCCGATCACGGCGGCAGCGACGGCCGTGCGCTGTTCGAGAGCGCGGTAAAAGGCCTGGTCGCCGCTTAACCTGACGAGCGACCGCCCGTGCATGAATGGGCACGGCTGATCCCGTCGGAATAGTGGCGACAAAGTTTCTCGCCCGACTCCGCACCTATGCGGTGGGGCCTTGCTCCTCGTCCTCCTCTGTCGACGATATCCCGGATGCGCCTGGCTGCGTAGTCATATTGCGTCGCCCTCTTGTCCATCGACCGATTGTTATGCACAGTGCGCGCAAGGCGAAGCGTGGTAACAAGAAGGCGCAGGAATAAGGCGCCACCACGACGTCGGAACGACAGCCAGGTCCCGAAAGAGGGCCGGCTGAGAGGAGGAGATGGAGAGATGCTGATTGCAGCTTGGCTTGCGATGTTCGCCATTGGCTGGTTTTCCAACCGATGGCGCTCCGGGCTACCGATCGCGCTGGTGGTTGCCGTGGGCACAACCGCGCTCTGTCTGGTGACCACGAATAGTCCGGTATTCACCGCAGTCGAAAGGCACCTCAGTTTCACCGCGGAGAGCATAGCGCTCAATTTCCTGGCCAAGCTGACCTATACCTTCCTGTTCTACTCGGCCGGACACCTCTGCAAACGCGCGATGGATGGGTGGCGGCGCAAGGCTGACGATACCGGGATCCCCGACGCGAGGATGCAACGCAACGCCCCGTAACGAACCGGGAGACGACCATTCATCTCCCGGTCCGAGCGAATTCAGTGCTGGGCCATGTCATGACCGGCATGCGGATCGGCAGTCGGCTTTTCGCGGCAGGTCTTCTTATCGCCACTGGTTTTCATTTTATCGCAGCGAACCGTCTTGTCCGCGGCCCCCTTCTTGCAGCAGGCCCCGCTCATGTCGTGGCCTTCGTGCCCGGTATGCTGTGAGTGCCCGGCAGTGCCCTGCCGGGGCGGATGCTGCGCGTGCGCATCGGCCGGGACTGCGCTCTGAGCAAAGGCGGGAGAGACGATCGTCATCGCGACCGCAGCAAGCATCATTTTCATTCGTCGTTCTCCGGAAGGAAGTGGAAGAACCCAATTCCTCGAAGTCATACGCGAAGGGGACGCCTGTCCCTCAACCGGGGGCAACGGATGGGACCCGGATCGACGCGAATTTCGCCTGGTCCCCGGCCAAAGGCATTGCTGGTGCTTGCCTGAAGATTGTATAGTCAACTGCGGTTGAGGATGCGTGCGATGCGGAAAAAGATCAAATGATTCATGAAATTGCAGCGTGACGATGCCGGCGGCGACGCCGTGACGAAGCGAGCGACCCCGCACTATAAGGTCATAAAGCGCAGCATCAGCGATGCCGTGAAGAAGGGCGATCTCAAGCCGGGCGACCGCATTCCCTCGGAAGCCGAGCTGGTCGCACGGTTCAATGTCTCGCGCATGACGGCCAACCGCGCGTTGCGCGAGCTTCAGGCGGCAGGGGTCATCGTCCGCCACGCGGGCAAAGGCTCGTTCATCGCCGAGCCCGCGCCAATCGGGCAGCTCATCGAGATCCGCAATATCGCCGACGAAGTGCGCGAGCGGGGCCATGCCTGGCGCGCGCGCGTCGTCCGCAACGACGAAGAGCGCGCCGACGCCGAAACGGCCGCGCTGCTCCAGGTCTCGCTGGGCACGCGCCTGTTTCATTCGGTAATCGTACATCACGAGGACGATCTGCCGATCCAGCTCGAAGAGCGCTTCGTCCTCGCCTCGATCGCGCCCGAATATGGTCAGCGGGATTTCACGCGGGCAACGCCCAATGAATACCTGACCCGTATCGCCCCGATCGAGCGGGTCGAGCACCGGGTTTCAGCCACCATGCCCGACGAGCAGACTCGCACGCTGCTCACCCTCGCGACAGACGAGCCGGTATTGCGAATGACGCGGCGGACCTGGAGCCGCGGCCGGCTGGTCTCACACGCCTGGCTGACCCATCCCGGCAGCCGGTTCGAACTATCCGCCGCCTTCGCGATCGATGATCGCTGCTGAAATCGCCGAGACCTGGATCAGGATCTGGCGGCCGATCTGCGCCGCCGCCTGAGCCAGCGAAAATCCGCCCGGCTGAAGCTCTTGAACAGCAGGTAGAACCCCGTTCCGGAAATCCACAGCGTGCCGAATGCCACGAAGACGATGAGCGGATGGTTGAAGCTCGTGCGATTGAGATAGTCCATGTTGTGGAGCATCCAGAAGAAGTCCCACGTACGCCAGGTATCGCCGCGCATGATGAGGAACCGTCCGGTGTCCGCCGAGACATAGGCGCTGTTGTTTTCCTCGTCCGCGAAATCGATCCGCCACACGGGTCCGGAGAAGTCGCGCGATTCCAGGTTGGGCTCGGGCAGCAGTTGCGCGCGCGTGATCCGCGCATCGTTGGCCTGTGTCGCGATGCGCCGGGCGGCTGCCGCGTCGATGGTGACAGGCGCACCGGTCTCCGCATCGAACAAACGCACCTCGGCGCCGCTACGTACCTCGTAGATCGGCCGCGAGCCCAGGTTGCGCAGCGTAACGCCGGTAACGTCGGCGGTGCTCGCGAGCGATGCGAGAGGGGCATAGCCGGTTGTGTGGAGCGCCGGAGCATCGGCCGCACTGGACGAGTGCCCGCCGACTTTCTCCATGTCCAGCAGGGCCATGACCGACCCGCTCAACGCCCAGATGACGAACTGGATGCCCAGGATCAGGCCCATCCACTTGTGAATGCGCCGGAACAGCAGCGGCGAGAATCGGATGCGCTTCATGCTTTCTTCTTCCTGCGGCGCCGGGGAAAGGCCCAGATCAGCAGCCAGGCCCCCGTCGCGATCATCGCAAGCGCGGTCCACGTTGCGACGCGGAGCAGCGGATTGTTGACGTTCGTGCGCTCCTCGTAATCCATGATGTGGAGCATCCAGGCGAAGTCGAATACGCGCCACAACTGGTGACGGCGCGACATCAGTTCGCCGGTCGTGGGCGAAAGATAGAGCGTGGGGCGATTCCAGCCTTCGAACTCCACCTGCCACAGCGGCGGCGCGTAGGTCTTTATCTCGGCGGGGACCTCGGTCAGCAGGCGAGCCGAGACGATCGGCGCGTCGCCGGTGAAGATGCGCCGCGCCTGCGCACGGATCTGCGTCTCGTCCAGCGGAGGCAGCGGATGGCCTGTCCTGGCGTCGAACAGGCGCGCGCCCTCCCCCGTCTGTGCGCGCCATACGGGCTGACCGAACAGCCGCTGAAGACGCACTTCCGACGTGCCTGGCGCAGCCGCGATGACGCGAGAAGCGGGTACGACTTCGTCGAGATCGAACGGGGCGGCCTGCGGCGCCCGGACCAGATGGTCGCCGTGGATGATGTCGATATGGACGGCGACCATGTAGAAGCCGGTCAGCGTCCAGATCACGACCTGGACGCCGACCAGCAGCGCCAGCCATTTATGGGTTCGCCGTACGACGAGAGGCCAGCGGACCTTCATGCGTGCTCCCTCAGAACGTCGTGCGGACACCGGCGTAAAACCGCCGTCCGAGCAGGTCGTAAGTCATCGTATCCGTGTTGGCATCGGTGTAGCTCTGGATAAAGGGGGCCTTGCGGTCGAACAGGTTGTCGACCCCGAGCTGGAACCGCATCTTCTGGCTCACTTCGAATGCCAACTGCAGATTGTGATAGAATACGTTCGGAGTGCGGTAGCCGACATCGCCTGGTGCGGCATTGAAATCGGTCGCCTTGCCGATCCACTGGCTCGACCATGTGGCGGCGACGCCGTCTTTCTCCAGCGTTAGTACGCCGTAGCCGCGCCATTCGGGAAAGCCCCCGTTGCCCCCGCCGATGTAGCCATCGAACACGATCGGTGCGCCGCCCGGAAAGGGGTAAACGGTGTATTCGTTGAGCCAGGTCACGTTGAGGTCGAGCGAGACCGCCACATCACCGATCGTCCGGTCATAGACCAGCCCGAGGTCGAGGCCGCTCATGTCCTCGCGCCCGGTGTTGATCGGCTGCGCCGACAGATAGGTCACCTCGCCCGTCAGCGTGCTGCGGGTGAAATCGTTGCAGAACGGGTGCGACAGGCCGCTGCTGGCATAGCAGACGGCGAGCTTGGTCGAGCCCGGAATTGCGCGGATCGCATCCTCGATCCGGATGTCGAACCAATCCGCCGTCAGCGAAAGGCCGTCGACCAACGCGCGCGGCGAGACGACCGTACCGACCGTCCAGCTGGTGGAGCTTTCCGGCTTCAGGTTCTCGTTCCCGCCCATGGTGGTCAGGATCGTGGAGCCGAGCTGGACATAGCCGGCGGGCACGCCAGACGCCTGGCAATTGGCGATCAGCGTGGCATTGCCGCTGCTCGAATAGTTCGAGCACGGATCGGTGGTGGTCAGGTTCCCTTCGGAAACGCCGCCGAACAACTCGGGCACATTGGGCACGCGGAAGCCGGTGCCGTAAGTGCCACGCAGGCGGAAGCTGTCGCTTATGACCCAGTCTAGCGCGACCTTGTAGTTCCAGTCGCTGCCGAACAGGTCGTAGTCCGAATAGCGAACCGCGCCATCGATCGTCAGCGCCTGAACGAACGGCTGATCGGCAAGCAGCGGCACCGACAGCTCGAGATAGCCTTCCTTGGCGGTGCTCGATCCGGAAATCGGATCCTGCTGGTTGGTGTTCGCGATGCCCAGCACCGTGAGCGGGTCGGGATCGCGCCAGCCCTTTTCCTTGCGGTAGACCGCACCCGCGGCGAAGGCGACCGAACCCGCCGGTAGGTCAAACAGGTTGCCGGTGAGATCGGCGGTGACGGTGGCGAGCTGGTTGCCGCCGTGGTCTCGCATGGTGAAGAGGATGTAGTCGAGCGCCTCGGGCGTCAGGTCGCCATACCCCAGGTAGTCGCCGCAGGGAATCGCCGCGCCCGGCGCCGTACTGCATTCGGAGGTGTCGAGCGACGCCGCAACCCGCTCGAGATTGGCGATGTTGGTAGCGCCGTCGATCGCGGTGTTGCGTCCGAAGCTGCCTGCGATTTCCCAGGCCCAATCGTTGGCCAACGTGCCTCGCAGACCCAGGGTGCCTTGCCAGGTATCGGTTTCCTGGAAGAACTGCCGGGGGCCGGCTTCGGCCAGATTGCGCCGGACGAGCACGATGTCCTGCCCCGTCGGATTGGTCGGATGGCCCGCCGCGATCTCCAGATTGCGCAGAGTCCCCGGGGTTGCGATCTGGTTCGACTTGCGGAGCGTGTAGAGAAATTCGCCGAACGCCTGGACGCCGTCCGTCACGTCGTAATCGGCAAAGAACGCCGTGCTGACGCGCTCGACCGGGCTCACGGCGTTGAGGAAGCGGTTGAAGTTGATGTTGTGCTTGGCCGGATCGTAGGGCTCGAAGAAGTCGCCGTCGCCGCCCGGATCCTGATTGAAATTGATCTGGCTCCCGTCGGGCAGAACGGCGCGGCCACCGATGGTGGAGGAGCTGTTGATACAGCTCAGTTGCCCCGGCACGGTTTCCGCCAGCGAGCATGGCGCACGGCTGGCCATATTGACTGGATCGGTCTTCTGGTAGGTCACCGCTGCCATGAAGCCGCCGCGATCGCCGCGAACGCCCCAGATGAGATCGGCGGTGAAGTCCGACCCGTCACCTTCCTCGTTGATGCCCATGCGGGCGCTTAGCCCGAGGCCCTCGTAGTCCGTGCGTGTTACCAGGTTGACGACACCGGCCATGGCATCGGCGCCGTAAATGGCGGACGCGCCGTCCTTGAGCACATCCGTCCGCTGGAGAGCGGCGACGGGGATCATGTTGAGATCGGGTGAGGAATTGGCACCGGTACCACCCGCCACCAGCCGCCGACCGTTGAGCAGCACCAGCGTCCGCTTGATCCCGAGCCCGCGCAGGTTGACTTGAGCGGTGCCCCAGCCGTTATCCGTCCAGTATGCCGAAGTCTGGTTGCCCGCGAAGCCAGCATTGGCGGGCAGGCGCTGGAGAACGGTTTCGATATTTACGATGCCGGTGTTCTCGATCTGCTCGGCGGACACCACGGTGGCAGGACCGACACCTGCAAGATCCTGCCTGCGAATGCGCGATCCGGTCACCACGATGTCTGCGGCGCCTGCCGCTTCGGCGGCTGGTTCGTTTTCCGGCTGCGTCTGAGCAAGCGCAGGTGATGCAATGGCTGCCGCGACAGCCGCGCTGGCAAGCAAATAGGTCCTCATAGTCGTGCGAGCCCCTCATAGCCTCTCGATCGGCTCGCAAACAGCACGAGTTGTATATACAGGTCAACAGGATTTTTCTGTTTTATTACAGATAGTTAAGCGGAGTTTATGTGGACGGACCGGACATGATAGATACGCATCCGTCCGCTCTCCCCCTTATCTGCGGGGAAATATTTTTTCCCGGAGTGCTCTTATGCCGATTGCCGCCGCTCGCTACACCAACGTTGCCTGGAATAAAATATCGGACGCGGTCTCATCCCGCCTCGCGCAAACTGTGCGTGGTCGTGCGAGTAGAGGGGACGCCGTTCTACTTCGACACCGCCAAGATCGCAGCTAGGAATGCCGCGCATTGAGCCTGCGCCGCGGCGCGATCGGCGGTGGTGCCCGTCAGTCGATGGCTTGATAGATCAGCGCCCGCAGCTTGCCATGGTCGTCGATATCTCCGGCCGGCAGCAATTGAGTCATGTAAGTGACCGTTAGCCTTTCTTCGGGATCGACCCAATATTGACTGTGGTAGGCGCCGCCCCAGCCGAACTCGCCTTCGGAGCCCGGCTCCCCTGCAGCTCCCAGATCGGTGCGGATGGAGAACCCGAGCCCAAAGCCCATGCCGGGGTCGAATCCGATCTCTCCCAGATGGTTGGACACCATCAGCTCCACCGACTTGCCGCTCAGGTAGCGCCGTCCGTCGAGCTCGCCGCCGCGCCGCATCATCTCGAGGAAGCGGCTGTAGTCGGCTGCGGTGGACAACAGGCCCGCACCACCTGAGTAGGCGACCCGCGGGCCATCCAAATAATGTCCCTGCCCGAAATGGCCGCCGGCCTTCCAGGCATTCGCATCCGCCGCCCGCCGCAGGCCACCTCCCTCGCCCTCGTAAACGACCGCAAGCCGGTCAGCCTTCTCGCGCGGCAGATAGAAGGAGGTGTCCTTCATGCCGAGCGGTTTGATCAGGCGCTCGTCGAGAAATTCCTGCAGCGACTTGCCGCTGAGCTTTTCCACGATCACACCCAGAATGTCGGTGTTGTAGCCATAGACGAACTTCTCCCCGGGCTGCGCTGCCATGGGGAGCGATGCCATGTGGGCGACGGCGCTCGATACCGGCTCGCTGCGGTTCGCGAAGTACCAGCCGAACAGGCCTGCATCGCGCCATGCGTCTTCTGCAGGCCCTGAGCCATAGGAGATGCCGGCCGTATGGGTGAGCAAGTCCCGGATCGTGATGGGCCGATTGGCGGGAACGGTCTCGTAGCCGCCCTCCGGTGTGGCCACCGCGACGGTCGTTTCCTTCCATGCGGGCAGATGCTTGCCGACCGGATCGTCGAGCAGCAGCTTGCCTTCCTCCATCAGCATCATCACCGCGACGCTTGTCAGCGCCTTGGTCTGCGAGGCGATGCGGAAGATCGTGTCCTCCCGCATCGGATCGCGCGCTTCCTTGTCGCGCCATCCCACCGCTTCCGAAAAGACGCGCTTGCCGTCCTGCTGGATCATAACCACCGCGCCGGCCAGCCGGCCCTCGTCGACATAGCGCTGCAATTGCGTGCGCAAGCGGCCGAGCCGCTCGGCGGAGATCGTGGATGCCGCCGGTGCTTCTACCGCCTGAGCCGGTGCTTGTGCCTGTGCGGACCCCACGCCGCCGAGCATGGCCGTGGAGACCAACAGGCCGGATACGACCTTCACCGCGATCCAATTCATCCGTCTTCTCCCTGTCTCTCGAGCCACCGTCATGCGGGCCGTGCGATAGCGAGGTCAAGCGAAAGGGAACGTGCGCTTGACGGCTCCGTCCGCACGCGGAAGAAAGGAGAGAGGTCCTGGTCTGCGACAGGTCCAGGAAATGAGATGCCCGGCAGATGCGCTCTGCGTTGAACGGGACGTAAGATGAGGGGGAGAACCAGTGCCCGAGGACGAAATTGAGGCGCGCGAAGTTGCGGCTTCGAACTACTGGCGCGCCAACGTCAGGTTGCTCGGCTTGTTGTTGAGCATCTGGTTCATCTGCTCCTTCGGCGCGGGGATCCTTTTCCGCGAGTACCTCGACCGGTTCTCGATCGGCGGCTATCCGCTCGGCTTCTGGTTCGCCCAGCAAGGCTCCATCTACATCTTCCTCCTGCTGATCGTGATCTATGTGGTCCTGATGGGACGGATCGAGCGCAAGCATGGCCTCGGTGACGGTGAGCCTCAGTGAGCACCCAGACGCTCATCTACATCTTCGTAGCCGCCAGCTTCGCCCTCTATATCGGCATAGCGATCTGGTCGCGGGCGTCCTCAACAAGCGAGTTTTACGTCGCCGGCGGAGAAGTGAACCCCGTCGTCAACGGCATGGCTACCGCGGCCGACTGGATGAGCGCGGCGAGCTTTATCTCGATGGCCGGGCTGATCGCGTTCCTTGGCTATGACGGCTCCGTCTACCTGATGGGATGGACCGGCGGATACGTGCTTCTTGCGCTGCTGCTGGCGCCTTACCTGCGCAAGTTCGGCCAGTTCACGGTGCCCGACTTCATCGGTGCGCGCTACTATAGCAAGGCGGCCCGGGTCGTCGCGGTGGTCTGCCTTATCTTCATCAGCTTCACCTATATCGCCGGGCAAATGCGCGGGGTGGGTATCGTCTTCTCCAGATTCCTCGATGTCTCGGTTACCATCGGCGTCATCGCCGGCATGGGCATCGTCTTCATCTACGCGGTGCTGGGCGGCATGAAGGGCATCACCTACACTCAGGTAGCGCAGTATTGCGTGCTGATTTTCGCCTACCTGGTGCCGGCCTTTTTCATCAGCTTCATGTTGACCGGCAATCCGGTGCCGCAGCTCGGCCTCGGCTCGCAGCTCAACGACGGTTCGGGCCTCTACGTGCTCCAGAAGCTCGATCTGGTCGTCCAGGATCTCGGCTTCGCAGCCTATACTGCTGGCACCAAGTCGATGATCGACGTCTTCTGCATCACCGCCGCGCTGATGGTCGGCACGGCGGGGCTGCCGCATGTCATAGTGCGCTTCTTCACCGTCCCGCGCGCCGCGGATGCTCGCAAGTCAGCCGGGTGGGCGCTCCTTTTCATCTCCCTGCTCTATACAACAGCGCCCGCCGTGGGTGCCTTCGCCCGGCTGAACTTCACCGAAAGCGTGAACGAGACCGCCTATGCGGATGCACCGGGCTGGTTCACCAACTGGGAAGCCAACGACCTGATCGCGTTCCGCGACCGAAACGCCGACGGCATAATGCAGTATCGTGCGGGCGCCGCGTTCGACGGCGCACCGCTCTTTACGGATGAGAGAGGGGCTTCGGGCGAGCGGCTGGTGATGAACGAGGACATCCCGGGCGGCACCAACGAAGTGTACGTGGACCGGGACATCATGGTGCTCGCCAACCCGGAGATCGCGAGCCTCCCCGGCTGGGTGATCGCGCTGGTTGCAGCCGGGGGTCTGGCAGCCGCACTGTCCACCGCCGCGGGGCTCTTGCTGGTTATTTCGAGCGCCGTCAGCCACGACCTGCTGAAGCAGACGTTCCGGCCGCAGATCACCGAGAAGGGCGAGCTGGCTGCCGCCCGGATCGCCGCAACGGCTGCCATCCTGGTCGCTGGGTACCTCGGGGTCTATCCTCCCGGTTGGGTGGCGGAGGTGGTCGCATTCGCATTCGGATTGGCGGCCGCTTCGCTGTTCCCGGCAATTTTTCTGGGCATCTTCACGAAATGGGTGAACCGCGAAGGCGCGATCGCCGGCATGGTGACCGGGCTCGGCTTCACGTTTCTCTACATCGCCTACTTCAAGCTCTGGGAACCGGCTGCGAACGTTCAGGCCAATTGGCTATTCGGCATTTCGCCCGAAGGGATCGGCGTGGTCGGCATGCTGCTCAACTTCGCTGTGGCAGCCGTGGTCGCCAAAATCACCGCAAGACCTCCGGCCGAGGTTGGTCGCCTGGTATCGATGATACGGGTGCCATAGCGTGTCATCCTTTGCCGGCGCGGTTTGCT
This sequence comes from Pelagerythrobacter aerophilus, assembly GCF_003581645.1. Taxonomy (GTDB): domain Bacteria; phylum Pseudomonadota; class Alphaproteobacteria; order Sphingomonadales; family Sphingomonadaceae; genus Pelagerythrobacter; species Pelagerythrobacter aerophilus. The sequence goes on from NZ_QXFK01000014.1 coordinate 605,100, forward strand.
TGAGGCACGGCTCCGAAAATGCTTCATGAAGCCATGACCAGCGGATGGAGCTTCGCGATCGATCGCGGCGGAACGTTCACCGATGTGATCGCACGCTCGCCGGAAAACGAGGTGGTCGTCGAGAAGCTGCTGTCGGAGAACCCGGGCCAGTACGCGGATGCGGCGCTGGAGGCGATCCGGCGCATCCTGACGCGCGGCGACGGTGGCACGGCCGCGTCGGTACGCATGGGCACGACCGTCGCAACGAACGCCCTTCTCGAGCGCAGAGGCGACCGCGTCGCCCTGGCGATAACCCGCGGCTTCGGCGATGCGCTGCGGATCGGATATCAGGCGCGGCCGGACATCTTCGCGCGGCACATCCGCCTTCCCGACCAGGCGTACGAGCGGGTCATCGAAGTCGACGAGCGCGTCGGCGCAGAGGGCGATATCGTGCGGCCGCTCGACGAGGAGCGGACTCGCGCGGCACTTGCCGAAGCGCGGACCAGCGGGATCGACGCACTCGCAATCGTCTTGCTGCACGGATGGCGCTTCACCGATCACGAGGAGCGGGTCGCGCGGATCGCCTGCGAGCTGGGCTTTGGGCAGATCTCCGTCAGTCACGAAGTGGCGCCGCTGATAAAGCTTGTCGGGCGCGGCGATACGACGGTGGTGGACGCCTATTTGTCGCCCGTCCTGGGGCGCTACGTCAGCCAGATCGCGGCCGGACTATCCGCCGATACGCGCCTGCAATTCATGCAATCGAACGGCGGACTTGCGGACGCTCAGGCATTCCGGGGCAAGGATGCGATCCTGTCCGGTCCGGCAGGGGGCGTGGTCGGAATGGTGGCGGCCACCCGCCCGCACTTTGCCGACGACGAGCCGGTACGCCTGATCGGCTTCGATATGGGCGGGACGTCGACGGATGTTTCACACTATTCGGGCCGTTTCGAGCTTACGGACGAAAGCGTCGTCGCGGGCGTTCGCATCCGCGCGCCGATGATGCAGATCCACACCGTCGCGGCCGGCGGCGGTTCGATCTGCAGTTTCGACGGCATGCGTTTTCGGGTCGGTCCCGGAAGCGCCGGCTCGGACCCGGGGCCGGCCTGCTATCGCAACGGCGGCCCTCTCACGGTTACCGATTGCAACCTGTTCCTCGGCCGCATCGATCCGCAGGCGTTCCCTGCCGTGTTCGGGCCCGAGGGCGATCAACCACTCGATGCCCAAGCATCGCGCGCGCGACTTCGGGAAGTTGCCGAGGCACTCGGAGACGCAAAGTCGCTGGAAGAGATCGCCGAGGGCTTCCTCGCCGTCGCAGTCGACAACATGACCAACGCCATCCGAAAGATCTCGGTAGCGCGAGGCCATGACGTGACACGCTACACCCTCGCCTGCTTCGGCGGAGCCGGCGGCCAGTTGGCATGCCGGGTCGCGGATGCGCTGGGCATCGAGCGGATCCTGATCCATCCGCTCGCGGGCGTGCTGTCGGCCTATGGGATCGGCCTCGCCGATGTGAAGTCCATCCGGGAAGAAAGCTTCCTGCAGCCGCTCGGCACGGACTTCTCACAACCGCTCGCGGCGCTCGAGGGGGCCGCCACCGCATCGCTCGTTGCTCAAGGCGTCCCGCTCGAAACGGTCGTTCTGCATCGACGGTCTCGCCTCCGCTACGCGGGCAGCGATACGACCCTGGAGGTGGCGCTGCGAGAACCGGACGAAATGCGTGCGGAGTTCGAACACCTTCACCAGGGGCGCTTCGGCTATGTCGACAAGCAGGCTGCGGTGATCCTGGATGCGCTCATCGTCGAAGGCGTCGGCGATTCCGCGGCGGAGCCGCCCCAGTTGCAGGTTCAAGAGGAAGCGAAGCCAGTCAGCGGCCCCGCGATCATCACCGAGCAGACGTCGACGATTGTCGTCGAGCCCGGCTGGAGCGCGCTGCGAGCATCGGACGGGACCCTCGTGCTGACGCGCAGCGTGCCGGCGCAGCGTGCCCAGGCGCTCGGCACGAAGGCCGATCCGGTGATGCTCGAGATCTTCAACAACCTGTTCATGGCCATCGCCGAAGAAATGGGGGTTGCGCTCCAGTCGACCGCGACGAGCGTCAACATCAAGGAGCGGCTCGACTTCTCATGCGCCCTGTTCGACCGTGACGGTGCGCTGATCGCCAACGCGCCTCACATCCCGGTGCACCTTGGCTCGATGGGCGAAAGCATCCGCCACATCATCGATATGCGCGGCTCGGCGCGCGACGGACGGGGCATCCTGCGCGGAGATGCCTACGCGTTGAACGACCCTTACCGCGGGGGCACGCACCTGCCGGACGTGACGGTGATCATGCCCGTCTTCTACTCCGACGAGGATGCCGAGCCCTCAGCCTTCGTGGCCGCGCGCGGCCATCATGCCGACATCGGCGGCATTGCGCCGGGTTCGATGCCGCCCGACAGCCGCACGATCGACGCGGAAGGTGTGCTGATCGACAACCTGCTGCTCGTCGACGAGGGACATTTTCAGGAGCGCGAGGTGCGCACCCTGCTCGGCTCCGGATCGCACCCGGCGCGCAACGTCGACCGCAACATCTCCGACCTCAGGGCGCAGCTTGCGGCCTGCGCACGCGGCGCCGAAGGACTCATCGGCGCCGTACGCGAACACGGGTCCGACGTTATCGACGCCTACATGCGCCATGTTCTCGCCAACGCGGAGGAGTCGGTTCGGCGGCTGCTCGAAACGCTCGACGACGGCGAATTCGAGTACGCATTGGACAACGGCGCCAGCGTCCGCGTCGCCATTCGTATCGACCGCGCGAAACGGTCCGCCGTCTTCGATTTCACCGGTACCAGCGAGCAACTCGGCGACAACTTCAACGCGCCGTTCTCGATCGTACGCGCCGCGTCGCTATACGTTCTGCGCACATTGATCGACGACCCCATACCGATGAACGACGGTTGCCTCCGCCCAGTCGAGCTGGTGGTGCCCGAAGGGAGCATGCTGAGCCCTCGCTATCCGGCAGCGGTCGTGGCCGGCAATGTCGAGACCAGCCAAGTGGTCACCGACGCCCTGTTTGCAGCGACGGGTCGCCTTGCACCGAGCCAGGGAACGATGAACAATTTCACCTTCGGCAACGGCCAACACCAATATTACGAGACGATCGCCGGCGGCTCCGGAGCCGGACCCGATCATGACGGGACCGACGCGGTGCAGACGCACATGACGAACAGCCGTCTCACCGACCCCGAGATCCTCGAGACCCGGCACCCGGTCCGGCTCGACCGTTTCGCAATCCGGCGCTGCTCCGGCGGAGACGGCGAGCATCGCGGCGGCGATGGCGTCACCCGAGAACTGACGTTCCTCGAGCCGATGCGGGCCAACATCCTCGCGAACCGGCGCCGTGTTCCGCCCAGAGGTATCAAGGGCGGCGGCGACGGCAAAGCCGGCCGCAACTGGGTCGAACGCGTCGATGGGACGATCGAGGAACTGAGCGCCACCCAGTCCGCCGAGATGCAGCCCGGCGACCGCTTCGTGATAGAGACGCCGGGCGGCGGCGGGTTCGGAGCGACGAAATGACTTACCTTCCGCTGCTCGGAATCCTGCTCGTCGTCATCGGCTTCGCGCTTCGCATGAACCCGATGCTGGTCGTCACGGCCGCGGCCGTCGTGACCGGACTTCTCGCGGGGATGGATCTTTACCAGGTTATCTCGACCTTCGGCGAGGCCTTCAACGACAACCGCATCATCGCCATCGTATGGATCGTCCTCCCGGTGATCGGCCTGCTCGAACGCTTCGGGCTGCAGCAGCAGGCAGCGACGCTGATCCGCGGCTTCCGAAAGGCCACCGCTGGCAAGCTTCTGATCCTTTACCTGCTCTATCGCCAGATCACCGCCGCAATCGGACTGCACTCGACTGCCGGACATCCGCAGACCGTGCGGCCGCTGATCGCGCCGATGGCGCTCGCTGCCGCCGAAAAGCAGCGCGGCGGCCCGATCGACGAAGACACGGCGGAGCGCGTCAAAAGCTATTCGGCCGCCACCGACAATGTCGGTCTGTTTTTCGGGGAAGATATCTTTTTCGCGATCGGATCGATCGTGCTGATCCAGCAGACGCTGCTCACTTACGGGTACAATCTCGCGCCGCTCGAAATTGCCGTTTGGGCGATCCCGACCGCGATCGCCGCGTTTCTGATCCATGGTACGAGGCTCGCGCTGCTCGACCGTCGGCTGACGCGCGGTGCGGGGCTCGCCACCATGCCGGCGCCGCACCATACGCCGACCGACACGCCGCCCACCGGCCATGTGGGGGCGAGCGAATGATCACGCTGCAATGGCTCTACATCCTCGCGGGCCTCATGTTCGCGGCCTTCGCGCTCCTGAGCGCTGCCGACCGCACCAACGCGAAGCGGCTCGGCAATGCGGCGTTCTGGGGTCTGATGGCGCTGAGCCTGCTTGCCGGCGACTACCTCGGCGGTTTCGGAAACGGCCTGCTGGTGCTCGGGCTGGCCGGCCTGGCAGGTTTCGGGCTCATCGGCCGAAGCGCACCGCCCACGACAACGGATGCCGAGCGGGAGAGCTGGGCCGATCGGCTTGGTAACAGGCTCTTTCTTCCGGCACTCATCATCCCTGCGACGGCGCTCTTCGGCACGCTCGCCTACAACTACACGGCGCTCGGCACCTACGGCTGGTTCGAAGACAAGCGCGAGACCTACGTTCTGCTGGGTGTGGGCGTGCTGCTTGCAATCGCGGCCATTTTCGCATGGTTGAAACCGTCGCCCCTGGCCCCGGTTCAGGAGGGGCGGCGCCTCATCGACGCGATCGGCTGGGCCGCCGTTCTTCCGCAGATGCTCGCGGCGCTCGGCGTACTGTTCGCAGCCGCGGGCGTCGGCACGATCATCGGAGACCTGACCGCGGCAGTCATTCCGGAGGGCAGCATCTTCCTCACCGTGCTGGTTTTCGCGATGGGAATGGCCCTGTTCACGATGATCATGGGCAATGCGTTCGCGGCATTCCCCGTCATGGCCGCGGCAGTCGGCATCCCGCTCCTTGTTGAAGACTATGGCGGCAATCCGGCGATCGTCGGGGCAGTCGGCATGCTGGCGGGGTTCTGCGGGACTTTGATGACCCCGATGGCAGCCAACTTCAACCTCGTCCCGGCGGCGCTGCTGGAGCTCAAGGATCAGTACGGCGTGATCAAGGCGCAGATTGCTACGGCGCTGCCCCTGCTCGTCGCCAACATCCTCATCATCTATTTCGCGGCATTCGGATGACTGATCTTAGCATGCATACGGCAGCGAAGATGGCTCGCATTGCTCTCGGGCATGTCGCGCAGGAATATCCGCACAAGCTCGATCACGTGCTGGGCGGCGACGAGGATGCGCGGCCACCGCGAGAGCTTCACCCCGTCTTCTTCGGCAGCTTCGACTGGCATAGCTGTGTGCACGGCTGGTGGACGCTGTTGACGGTTCGTCGCCTGCATCGCGATGGCGCCGAGGCGCTGGAGATCGAGCGGCTCGCGGACAGCACGTTCACCGCCGAAAAGATTGCCGTGGAGCGGGCTTATCTGGACCGCCCCCTCTCGCGGGGGTTCGAACGGCCCTATGGCTGGGCGTGGCTGCTCTACCTTCACCTTGAAGCGGCCAAACACGCCGACCGCAGCTGGGTCGCCGAGCTCGCGCCGCTGGCGAGCGCTTTCGCCAATCGCTTTCGCACGTATCTGCAGATCCTTACCTACCCGATTCGGGCGGGCGCTCATTCCAACACGGCCTTCGCGCTCGTTCTTGCGCTCGAATGGGCGGAGCAGTTCGACGAGCCTCTCGCCGACCTGATCCGCTCGCGTTCGCGGCATTGGTTCGCCGCCGACCGCGACGCACAGGCGTGGGAGCCGAGTGGCGATGACTTCCTCTCCCCGACGCTGACGGAAGCGCTCCTGATGAAGCGGGTGCTCGCAGAGGACGCGTTCGGCGAGTGGTTCGGTCATTTCCTGCCGCGGATCCACCAGCGGCAGCCGGAGACACTCTTCACTCCGGCGACCGTCAGCGATCGCAGCGACGGCAAGATCGCGCACCTCGACGGCCTCAATCTCAGCCGCGCCTGGTGCTGGCGCCTGCTGGGCCATCGGGATGTCGCGGAAGAGCACCTTGCAGCCGCACTACCGCACGTCGCAGGTGACTACATGGGGGAGCACTGGCTGCAGAGCTTCGCCCTTCTGGCCCTACTCGCCACGAGGACAATTCAGGCAGACGCGTTAATTCCGCCCTCCCCACACTAGTTCGTACGCGGATACTCCAGTTGCATGGCGACGACATCGGTTGTGAGCTTCCCGTAACGGTCGGTGATCGTGTCGAGCGTCCGGTCCAGTGCATCGACCGGTCGCTGGGCGGGGAAGATCGACACCCGGCGATCCGACGGCCATTGGTCGTCGGCGAGATCAGGCAAGATGCGAATTCCGTTTGCCGTTGCCACCGCATGGGTCGAAGCCGCGAAGGTGACGACGTCGGACCGGTAGGTTCGGGACCAGGCGTCGGCCACTATAGCCAGCGACACCTCGTCCATGCCGGGCTGAAGCTCGATTCCCCAAGTGTCGCGATTCCAGAACGTCATGCGATTGGCGAGCACGGTCGTCACGAACGGACGCGTGAGCCTGAATGCTGCGCTTGAATGCCGCGCATCCCAGGCTTCGACGCCCAGTTCGTGCGCAACTTCTTCCGCCTTCCTGTGTCCGGCAATTGCTTCGATCAGCGTCAGCATCATCGGCATCGCGGCGGTGATGCCGGTTGTGGTCACGACATTCCCGTCAGCCACCATGCGCCGGCCGGCGACATACTCGATCGTCGGGCTTCGCTCGAGCATCTCGCGGCGATAGTACCAGTGTGTCGTCGCACGCTTGCCGTCCAGCAGGCCGGCCGCGCCGACCACTTTGGCGCCAGCGCAGACGCCGAGGATTCGCGCGCCCTTGCGGGATTGATCCCGCAGCCATGCAAGCACCGCAGGATCGTCATCGCGGCTCATCGCCGGAACGATGACATAATCGGCTCCCTCGGGATGCCCGGCATCGAATTTGGCGATCGTCGCGTCCGGTTCTGCCCGAAGCGCGGGATAAAGCTGGACCGGCCCCGGTCCGGTCGCCAGCATGATCACATCGGCTACATCCGCTCGCCGCAGGATCCCGGTCGTGGTGATGTAGTCGTTGGTCTCGGTGGCGTCGTTGACCCCGACGACCGCAATGACAGGCCGGCCTTCGCCATCGTGTCGCAATGCAGCGAGCATGGCGGCGGCCTCTTCCTGCGGCACCGGCGGAGCCTCGACCGCAACCGTTTTGGAAGGGAGGCTGAAAATCCAACCGGCAAAGCCCCCCAGACAAAGCAGAACGACAGCGACACCGCCCCAGATGAAGATCGACTTCGACATGATTGCGTCTCCTTGACGGAAATGGTCGCGAGGCCGTCGGAACCCGGCAGCTTTATGATGCCGGCATCTTGGCAAACGCGCGGGATGTGTTCGCAGCGAAGACTGTTGGCCTGTACCTCAAGCTGATCGACGAACCGTCACTGTTCGCTTGACTACCCCTAGCGCGATATCGCCCCGCAGATGCGGCGCGCGCCAAAAAGTGGTCTCCCCGCGATGCACAAGATGTCCGCGCACGTGATGCAGTCGCGGCGTTTGCCGGGTTTGCGCACTCCCGCCGTGCTCGCCAGACAGGATGCTGCCCCGCGCGAGGTCGAGACCGATTTCGGAATGTTCGAGCAGCGGAAGTTTTCCTCTTCTCTGTCGCGCCTTGTTCAGTCGGGACAGGTCGCTCGACAGAAAGGTCAGCGGCGTGCGGCTTTCCAGCACTGCGACGAACGCCAGGATCTGAGGGAGGAGATACCAGGTATTATCCATACACTCCTGAATAAGCTGCGGAAACTTTTCGCGCCCGCAGCGAGCGAGAAACTCTTCCCAACCGGGATCGAGTCTGGCGATCACGTGCGAAAGCAAGTCGTCGAGCTGCGGAAGCGCGGCATTGCGCACAGCGAATGCCGAGCGTCCGTTCGCCGCCCTCGCCATCGGCGCGTCCAGGTCGAACTCGACCGAGAGGACATTCAGGTCCGGTAACGCACCCTCACTCGCCCACCAGGAGTGAATCTCGCCGCTGCGACCGTCGGGCCCCGAGTTGACGAGAGCGCCGAAACTATGCCGCGATGTAGCATCTTCGGATGGCCACTCCAGCCAGAAGGAATCATGGGGCATCTTCATGCGCGGATTGCGGGTGTCGAGATAGCTATCTGCCGAGCGGACCAGTTCGCAGCACCAGAACGCAACCTCGGGTTGAAGAATATACCGCACCGGCACGGTCGCGATCTCTTTGTTTCGACAGCCCACGCCTGTCAGAAGCATCGGCTTTGGCAAGCCCTTCGAAATCCGGATTTTGGGAGGACAGAGCATGATCCTGTCCGCCAGCCGCGTCGCTCGCGCGGTCAGACTGCGGATTTCGGCGATATTGCCGCTATCCATGATCTCGCCCGGACCGTTGCGCTCTTGATCCCGAGGCCTCGTCGCCATGCCCGTCCCTCCCTTTGCCGGCGGAGGGAGCAAGAGTGACCGCACCCTTGCGAAGCCGCAGTGACGAGGTCAGCGAGCGGCGAAACAATGCAGCCTAGCGCGCGGGAACTCTGCCGAACGTCACATGCGCGCGGTCAGCGGGATCGGTTGCGCACGTGCCGCCGCCGCTCTCACCGCACGCATGGCTTCAGAACCGTGCCGTTCGGCTGCATCGGGGTGGGATGATCGCAGCGTAATCGGGATTGTCCTCAGAAAAGGCGGAGAGGACGACCTCAATGACCAGAAGAGCAATTTTGAAAGCCATCTTTGTCGCAGGAACGCTCGACATCCTTTCTGCCGTCGCGCTGACGGCCATGGCGGGCCGCCCGGTCGACCGGATGCTTGCCGGTATCGCGGCGGGACCGTTCGGCGACGGCGTCATCGCGCTCGGTCTCACTGCCGCGATGCTGGGGCTGGTGACGCATTATGCTCTGATGTCGATCATGGTCGTCGTGTTTGCCGGGTTGATCAGGCGATATCCCGGCCTGGTCCATCGACCTGTGGCTGCGGGAATCCTGTACGGGCTCGCCATCTATGCCGTGATGTACTGGCTGGTTCTTCCGATCCGCTGGCCCGACACGACACAGCTCTTCACGTTACGGGCGATCGGCATTCCGATCCTCATCCACATCACGCTGGTCGGCCTCCCTATATCGCTGATCCTTTCGGCCGCCGGCCGCAGCTCCCGCCAATCCGCCGTGCATGTTGCCGCAAGCGGCATGTCCTCGCGGCAGGCTCCACCCGCGTAAACGAGAGGTCATTCAAGAGACCACTCGCGGCCGAGCCGGCGCCTGGCGCTACGTTCGCCCCTCGTAAATCGACGCTCGGCCGGCTCCCTCCGTTCGGCGGCAGCGAAGGGCCACTGACCGGCAACGTCGGCGTCACGCAGACCGTCCGGTTCTAGCAAGAGTGTGCCAAGTCACGAGCAGTGGGGCCGCTCCGATCCTTCGCGCGAATGCGCGCAACGCGGCAGCTCTTTCCTTCGCTCGGCGACCGCAAAACAAAAAGACCGTCCAAGGGAGGAACCAATGAGGACCAGAATACGGGCACACCTGTTCGCATCGACCATGCTCGTTGCAGGAGTCGCCGTGCCGGCGCATGCACAGACTGCGGAGGACGCACGCACTCAAGCACCGGAGGCGACGGCGAACGAACAACCGGTCATCGTCGTGACCGGCTCGCGCATCTCAAACCCAAATCTGGATCAATCGAGCCCCGTCCAGGTGGTCGGGGAATCCGAGATCACCCTTCGGCAAGCAACGAACGCAGAGGAACTCATCGGCGAACTCCCCGGCGTTTCTCCAGGCGCCGGCGCGGGCGTCAACAACGGCGGTGCCGGTTTCGCATCGCTCAATCTCCGTGGGGTAGGAACCAATCGCAATCTGGTTCTGCTCGACGGGACGCGTCTCGTCCCTTCTTCTCTGCTCAGCGAAACCGACCTGAACATCATTCCCGTCGCGCTGGTCGAGAGGGTTGAAATCGTTACGGGCGGTGCGTCGTCGGTCTACGGCGCGGATGCGATCGCCGGGGTGGCGAACTTCATCACCAAGAAGGACTTCGCAGGGGCCGAACTCGCAGGAACTCTGGGTATCAACGAGCGCGGCGACGGTGCACGCTATCGGGCCGACGTCACGCTCGGCGCGAATTTCGATGACGGACGAGGCAATGCCGTGCTCAACGTCGGATACCAGAAGGTCGAACCCGTCCTGCAGGGCGACCGCGACGTTTCGCGGAACACCTATTTCATCAACGGCGAACAGATCGGCTCGGGGACGACCTTTCCGACACGGATCAACGGCCGCATCTACAATCCGGAAACCGACTCTCTGCGCGACTATGTCGGGTCGAGGGACGCCTTCAACTTTGCGCCGGACAACTACTTTCAGACGCCGCTCGAGCGCTACAACCTCTTCGGCTCTGCCCGCTACGAGATTGCCGATGCAATCGAGGTGTACGCCAAGGGAATGTTCACCAAGTCCACGGTCCAGCTCAGCTTGGCGCCGTCGGGCATGTTCGGCGACACCTGGCTTCTGCCGCTGAACAATCCATTCTTGCCCAATGCCGTTCGAACCGAGGTCTGCGCCTCCAATTCCATTTCCGCCGCAGACTGCGCGGCCGCCGCGGGCGCGACCGATCCGACCGACCCGAACTATCGTGAAGTTGCCACCATCATCAATCGGCGCTTCGTCGAGCAGGGGCCTCGCATCCGCAATCTTACGACCAACCAGTTTCAGGTCTGGGCAGGTGTGCGCGGCGAGATCACCGACTCGATCGACTTCGACATCTATGGTCTCCATGGCGAATCCGACCGCAAGAACAGCAACATCAACTGGGGGCTGAAATCACGAGTCCAGCAAGCGCTGCGGGCGGTCAGCGAAACCGAATGTGCGGATCCGTCCAACGGCTGCGTGCCCATCAATCTGTTCGGTGACGGAACCGATATCTCGCCGGAGTCGATCGCGTTCTTCAATCAGCCGGCCGGTGCGACCATCAGTACCCGGCTTTCGGTGGTGAGCGGAAGCATCTCGGGCGAGATCGGCAACTTCCTCGCCGGCGAAACGCCGATCGGTTACGCACTGGGCGCGGAGTACAGGAAGTACGGCGCGTCGCAAGTCTCCGACGTTGCTTTCGGCACTCAGGACGAGGTGCTGGGGACTGGCGCCCCCTCGCCCTCGTTCTCGGGCGCCTACGATGTGAAAGAGGTTTTCGCGGAAGTCATCGTCCCGCTGGTCGAAGATGTCCCCGGTATCCATAGCCTGACGTTCGAAGGCGGTCTGCGCCTGTCCGATTATTCCAACACCGGTGGGAGCACAACCTGGAAAGCCGGAGGTACCTGGGAACCATTACGCGGATACAAGATCCGCGGAATATTCCAGCACTCCGTTAGATCACCCAATATCTCCGAACTGTTCACACCGGTGACGACGGGGCTCTCGAACTTGCCCGAGGATCCGTGCGAGGGGACCAATCCCGTCGGCAATCCGGAATTGACGGCAATCTGTATCGCCCAGGGCGCGCCCGCGGGCGTAATCGGGAATATCCCGTCCCCCTCGGCCGGACAGATCAATCTTACAAGCGGGGGAAATCCGGACCTTGGCGTCGAGACTGCGGATTCCTACACCCTCGGCGTGGTGCTGACCCCGCCACAGATTCCCCGGCTGGCCGTGACCGCAGACTACTACCACATCAAGGTCACCGATGCGATTACGCTGCCTACGCCGAACGACATCTTCGGTCCCTGTTTCGAGGAGGGTGACGCCGAAGCTTGCGCCCTGATCCGCCGGAACCCCCTGAACGGCTCGCTCAATGGCGGAGGCGATACGCCGGGTCTGATCGCCGTCCTGACCAACCAAGGCACCATAGTAACCTCGGGCGTCGACCTCCGGATCAATTACGACGTGCCCATGAGCTTCGGTGGACTGAATTTCGATTTGACGGGCAACTGGACTGAACAGTCCAAATTCCAGGCATCGCCGGTCGGCATCAATCGCGAGTGCGTAGGTCAGTACAGCTCGAACTGCGGTTTCTTCGCAGGAGAGATCACGCCGGAACTCAGCTTCAACTTCCGCACAACGGCCCGGATTGACGAGGTGGGCGACATTTCGCTGCTTTGGCGCTGGATCGATGGCGTCGATTACGAACGGATCCTGCCGACGGACGGCGTCCATCCCGACTATCTCAGCATTCCCAGCTACAACTACCTCGACCTGACCTTCCGGACCGAGATAGCCGATACCTTGGGTCTGACGTTCTCGGTACAGAATCTGCTCGACAAGGATCCGCCCAACGTCAGCAACTATGTCGGAACCACCGCGCTGAACTCGGGGAATACCTACCCCACCACGTATGACGTTCTCGGCCGGCGCTACAGCATCACTGCCACGATGAAGTTCTAGCCGGCTGTTTTGCGGAGCGCTGCTCCAAGCGCTTCAGCCGATACTCAGCGGATGAAAGCCTTCCATGGTTTTCATCCGCTTTTCCTCGAGCGTGTCAGCTGTCGGACAGAAGGTCGTTTCGTTTGAAGAGCTCGCGAAGCGAGCGGAAATTGACCCGCCCGGCAGCTATTTTCTCGCCGTTCTCCAGGATCACTTCCCGGCGCCCCGAAGGCGAACGCCGAACCTCGGTGATCGAAGCCAGGCGGACCAGCGCCGAGCGATGGACGCGCACGAACTGCCCGTCTTCCAACTTTGTCTCGAGCGCGCGGATGGACGACCTCACCAGATGCGTCGTCTTGTCGAGGTGAAGCCTCACGTAGTCGTCTTCGCTGCTGATCCAATGGACGTCGGACAGCAACACGCGGGTGAAACTGCTGTTCGCACTTCTGACCCAAATGTCGCCGCTCTCCGTATCGTTTTGTTGATCATGCAAAGCCGCGCGCAGATTTTCGATCACTTCGCGCATTTCCTCGATGCGTGAACCGTCTCTCTCCTCCTCATAGCGGCTCCGCACGCGGGCCAGCGCCTGTTCGAGGCGCCCCGCGTCGATCGGCTTCAACAGATAGTCGATGGCCGCCTGCTCGAAAGCCCTGACGGCGTAATGATCGAAGGCTGTCACGAATATCACGAACGGGTGGTCCGTTTCCCGGCGGTCTTCGATTACGTCGAAACCGGTTCCGTCCCGCATTCTGATATCGAGCAGGAGCACATCGGGTGAACTCGCTTCGATAACATCTGCTGCCTCCGCGCAACTGGACGCGGCGCCCACGAGTTGCACATCCGGCATATCATCGAGCAGGACCTTCAATCGCCGCAGCGCGAGCGGCTCGTCGTCGACGATGACCACCCGGAGCGGCATCATCACAGAAACGTGAGCGGGAACGAGAGCTTCACTTCGAACCCGTCCTCTTTCGTGATGGTGGCCAGCTCCTGCTCGCTGCCAAAGCGCTCGCGCAACCTGCCTCTGATGTTGTCGAGTCCGATTCCGTGCCCCTCCCCTCGGGGCGCGCGTGCTTCTGTTGCCCCCTTATTCTCGACGCGCAGAACGAGCCGCCCTGCGTCCGCGCCGGCCACGACCCGCACGACAGTCGGTGGCTTCGATCGGGCCACCCCGTGCTTGATGGCATTCTCTATGATCGGCTGCAGGATCAGCGCCGGCACCGCGGCATCCCGGAGGCTGTCGGGCAGGTCGATCTGCACTTGCATGTCGGGGTACCGCAATTGCTCGACCGCGAGATAAGTGCGGTGGAAATCGAGCTCCCTCCACAATGGCAGATCGGCGATGGGATCCAGGCTTAGCGTCTGCCGGAAATAGGACGACAGCAGACCCAAAGCCTTGTCCCCGTCCTCGCGCTTGCCCTCCAGCACGAGCGCCGAGATCGAGTTCAAACTGTTGAACAGGAAATGAGGGTTGAGCTGGTTCGACAGCGCCCGGAGCTTCGCTCGATGCGCATGGATCTGCAGTTCGGCGGCGCGCTGCTGCTCCCCTCGCGCAAGAAAGCTGTACTCTATCGCCAGGTACAGGCCGGACCACGCGATGAAGAACCAGGTGTAGAGGAGCAACTGGCGAATGGCCGCATTCCAATCCTCCACCACGAACGCCAGCGGCGCCCCGGAGAGCCAGGCGAAACCGAAATAATTAATCCACGCGAAGATCTCCGCGACGACGGGCGCCGCAATGATCAGCGTCGCGGCCCGCGTCGAGAACCGGCGCGACCGCATCGACTGTAGAAGACGATGCAAGGCATAGCAGAACCCGATCCCCAGAAGCATCACTGCCGCTCGCATCGCCGCAGCGGGGCCGGGCGCACGGTCCGATCCGAGAAGGCTGAGAAGCGTGAACGCGACGAACGTAGAGCCCCACATCGCGAGCGTCAGCCAGATCTTCGCTCTGTTCTCAGCCCGCTGATCGTAGGTTCGCCCACCTCGCGAAGACGGGTCGTCGAGATTTGGACCAACGTCGAGAATGGGCATGACGTTCATCCCAACAGCTTCGCAGAGCACCGTAGAGCTGTCGATATACGCTTGGCCGCAGAAAAGTGACACTCAGCGGAGAGGTGCTGCGTGAAAGTGCCAGCGGCAAGTGAGCGCCCGCACAATCCTGCGCGTGCACTCTGCCGCGAGCCTCGATATTTGGAAGCGATTCGCGAGTGGTAGCGGAGGAGGGACTTGAACCCCCGACACGCGGATTATGATTCCGCTGCTCTAACCAGCTGAGCTACTCCGCCCCATGGGCACTTTGCCGGCCGCGCGGCGGTTCGGCAGGCCTCCGCCGGTGCGGAGGCAGGCGGCGCATTTAGGGCGGGCTTGCGAGCCGGTCAACCTCGCTTTTTGCCGCGAAATGCCCAGCGCTTCACGAACTCCCATGGCCCGCCGCGATAACGGTGCAGCGCTAGCCCCGAAAAGGTGAAAGTACGCGGCTCGACCTCCGCGGAGAGCGTGCGCTGGAGGTCGCGCGCAGCTTGCGGGGATGCCTTGTTCTGGATCGTGATGTGGAGGCGCGGCTCGTGTGCGTCTTGCGAGGTCAGCAGGCCGTGGAACTGCGCCGCGAGATCGCTGCGCAGCGCCAGCATGTCGGGACTCGTCAGATGGAGGGCGGTACCAGTGCCGAGCGACATAACACCTTCGAGCCGCACTGCGACCGGCGCGTACTCCGCGGCAAGCCTCGCAAGGCGATCGCGCACCTCGTCCTCGCTGCCCGGCGGCAGCGCGTGGAACAAGGTGACGTGCGCCTCGAGCATGTTGCGCTCGGGCGGGTAGTGCGCCGCACGCAATCGCGTGGCCCAACGATGGATATCCGGCGGCAGCTCCGCCGTGACGATCAGCGGCGCTGGTGCCGCCTCCGTCACATCTCTCCGCGGGCGCGGCGGATCGCGAACCACTTGTCGACCGCTTCCTGATGCGCGGCATAGTCCGAATTGAACACGTGCCCGCCCGTGCCGTCTGCGACCATGTAGAGCGCATCGGTCTTTGCCGGATTGAGCACCGCGGCAATGCTCTCACGCCCGGGGTTGGTGATCGGGCCCTTCGGAAGGCCCGCCATTGAATAGGTGTTGTAGTCGTTGATCGCCGCGATCTCCGACTGGCGGATGCGGCGGCCGAGCGGTTTGCCCTTGGTGATCGGATAGATGATCGTCGGATCCGCCTGAAGGAACATGCCCTCCTTCACCCGGTTCGAGTAGAGGCCGGCGACCATCCGCCGCTCCTTCGGCAGCGCGGTCTCCTTCTCCACGATCGACGCCAGCGTCACTGCCTCCTCGATCGTGTCGACGGCGATGTCCGGGCCACGACGAGGCCAGGCCTCGGCGAGGTAGTTACGCATCGCCGCCTGCATCCGCGCGAGCACCGCCGTGCGCGCCTCGCCGCGTTCGAAGGCGTACGTGTCAGGCAGGACCGAACCCTCTTCCGGCACCGGAATCTCGCCCGTCAGCAGAGGCTCCGCCATGAGCTTCTCGTAAACGAGGATCGACGGCGTGCCTTCGGGAATGGTGACGAAGCGGCGGATCACCTCGCCGTGCTGGAAGGTGTCGAGGATGCCACCCTGCCCGATCCCCGCTGGGAGACGGAACTCGCCGGCCTGGATCGGGTCGGAGCTGCCGAGCAGCTTGGCCCGCAGCAGGAAGCCGTCGGCGGAGGTGATCAGCCCCTCGTCCTCCAGTTTGTGCGCGACGGCGGTCAGCGTCGCGCCCGAAGGGACGATGAAGGCGGTGTCCTTCTCCACTTGCGCGGAGCCGAACGCCAGACTCCCGAAGATCACGGCCGAAAGCAGCGCCAGGGCGGCAAGCGCCCCGGCGGCCATGCAGCCGCGCCGGCCCATGTCAGTCGACCTTCTTCATCACCAGGCTGGCGTTGGTCCCGCCGAAGCCGAAGCTGTTGTTCAGCACGGCGCGAACCTCGCGCTTCTTCGCTTCATGCGGGACGAGATCGACGCCTTCGGTCCCCTCGTCCGGATTGTCGAGATTGAGCGTAGGCGGAACGATCTGGTCGCGCATCGCGAGGATGCAGAAGATGCTCTCCACCGCACCTGCACCGCCCAGCAGGTGCCCGATGGCGGATTTGGTGCTGCTCATCGATGCGCCGCTCAGATCGTCGCCGAGCACGCGCTTGACCGCCGCGAGTTCGATCGTGTCGGCCATCGTCGAGGTGCCGTGCGCATTGACGTAGTCGATGTCAGAAGGCTCGAGCCCGGACTTCCGGATGGCCATCCGCATGGCGAGTTCGGCACCCTTGCCTTCCGGATGCGGCGCGGTGACGTGGTAGGCGTCGCCCGAGAGACCGTAGCCAACCACTTCGGCATAGATCTTCGCGCCGCGGGCCTTGGCATGCTCGTATTCCTCGAGCACGAGCACGCCGGCGCCTTCGCCCATGACGAAACCGTCGCGGTCCTTGTCGTAGGGGCGGCTTGCCTCGGTCGGGCGATCGTTCATGCTCATGTTGAGCGCGCGCGCCTGTGCGAAACCGGCGACGCCCAACGGGTTGATCGTTCCTTCCGCACCGCCTGCGAGCATGACGTCGGCATCGCCGTCGCGGATCATCCGCGCGGCATCGCCGATCGAGTGTGCGCCGGTGGAACAGGCAGTCACGACCGCGTGATTCGGGCCCATCAGGCCGTACTTGATCGAGACCTGTCCGGAGATGAGGTTGATCAGCCGTCCATGGACGAAGTGCGGGCTCACGCGGCCCGGGCCGCGCTCGTGCAGGACGATCGATTCGCTTTCGATCCCCGGCAGACCACCGATGCCCGAACCGATCGAGACGCCGGTGCGCTCTTTCAGAGCGTCGTCCATCTCCGCGAGGCCAGCATCCTCGAGCGCCTGTCCGGCCGCGTCGATGCCATAGACGATGAACGGGTCGACCTGCCGCTGGACCTTGTGGTCAACGCGCTTGTCGGGGTCGAAACCCCATTCGTGATCCTTCGCCTTTACCTCGCAGGCGATGGTGCACTTCTGGTTGCTCGCGTCGAAACGGGTGATCTGCCCCGCCCCGCTCTTGCCGGCGATGAGGTTCTTCCACGTCGTCTCGACATCGCCACCCAGCGGGGTGACGAGACCCAGACCGGTTACGACCACACGGCGCATGCAATTCTCCGATTTACGTCTTCCAGAAAGAACAACAGGCTCAACCCGTTAGGGCTGAGCCTGCATATCCCTGCGCAAACAGGGATCGGGCCTCTCCCTCGCCGCTTTCGCCAATACAAGCTCAAGCGAACGGGAAAAGCGCGAAAAGCCTAGCCCTTGTGTTCTTCGATGTACTTCGTGGCGTCACCGACGGTGGTGATCTTCTCGGCCGCATCGTCAGGAATCTCGACGCCGAATTCTTCCTCGAAAGCCATCACCAGCTCGACGATGTCGAGGCTGTCGGCGCCGAGATCGTCGATGAAGCTCGCATCCTGGGTCACCTTGTCGGCTTCGACGCCCAGATGCTCGACAACGATCTTCTGCACGCGGTCGGCGGTATCGCTCATACTATGCCCTCTGTGTATTGGGGTTAAATGTTGCTTTCGCCCTAATGAACGGCGAACGCGCTGGCAAGTGCCCGCTCAAGCGTCTCCGGCCCGATCGACCCGCGTATCCTCGCCCCGCTGGGGCTTCGGCGCCTCGACGGCACGGATGTGCACGTCGCGGAGCTGACGGGGGCTTACCACCGAGGGCGCACCCATCATCAGATCCTGTGCACGCTGGTTGAGCGGGAAGGCGATAACCTCGCGAATGTTCGGCTCGTCGGCCAGCAGCATGACGATGCGATCGATCCCCGGCGCCGAACCGCCGTGCGGCGGCGCGCCGAGCTTGAACGCCTCGATCATGCCGGAGAAGTTCGCGTCGACGTCTTCCTTCGAATAGCCGGCAATCTCGAACGCCTTGTACATGATGTCCGGCCGATGGTTCCGGATCGCGCCCGACGACAGTTCGTAGCCGTTGCAGACGATGTCGTACTGCCAGGCCATGATGGTCAGCGGATCCTCGTTCTCCAGCGCCTCCATCTCGCCCTGCGGCATGGAGAAGGGATTGTGGCTGAAGTCGATCTTCTTCTGCTCCTCGTCGTACTCGAACATCGGGAAGTCGACGATCCAGCAGAACTTGAAGCAGCCCTGCTCGATCAGACCGAGCTCCTCGGCGACACGGGTGCGGGCGGCACCGGCGAGCTTGGCCGCGTCCCTCTCCTTGCCCGCGGCGAAGAACAGGCCGTCGTTCTCACCCAGGCCCAGCTCGGCGTAGAGCTTCTCCATGCCTTCGGTGCCGTGGTTCTTGGCGATCGGGCCGCCAAACTCGCCGCCCTTGCGGGTGACGTAGCCGAGCCCGGCGAAGCCTTCGCGACGCGCCCAGTCGTTCATGTCGTCGAAGAACTTGCGGCTCTTCTCGTGCGTGCCGGGCGCGGGAACGACACGGACGCGGCCGCCCGAGCCGACGATCTTCTCGAACAGGCCGAAGCCGGAAGTCTGGAAGTGATCGGTGACGTCTGAAATGACCAGCGGATTGCGCAGGTCCGGCTTGTCCGTGCCGTACTTCAGAATCGCTTCGGCATAGGGGATGCGCGGGAACTCGCCCGCGGGCGTCACGCTCTTGCCGTTCGCGAATTCCTCGAACACGCCAGCGAGAACTGGCTCGATCGCCTGGAACACGTCTTCCTGGGTGACGAAGCTCATCTCGAAGTCGAGCTGATAGAATTCCGGGCTGCGGTCGGCGCGCAGATCCTCGTCGCGGAAGCACGGCGCGATCTGGAAATAGCGGTCGAAGCCGGCGACCATCAGGAGCTGCTTGAACATCTGCGGTGCCTGGGGGAGCGCGTAGAAGCGGCCCGGATGCAGGCGGCTGGGCACGAGGTAGTCGCGCGCGCCTTCGGGGCTGGAGGCGCCGAGGATCGGTGTCTGGAACTCGGTGAAGCCCTGCGCTGTCATCCGGCGGCGGATCGACGTGATGACCTGGCTGCGCAGCATGATGTTGCGGTGCATGGTCTCGCGGCGAAGGTCGACGAAGCGGTACTTGAGGCGAATGTCCTCCGGGTACTCCTGCTCGCCCGCAACCGGCAGCGGCAACTCGTCGGCACGGCTCTGGACCGTGACGCTACGGGCGAAGACCTCGATCTCGCCGGTCGGCAGATTCGGGTTCACCGTGCCTTCCGCCCGCGCCTTGACCTCGCCGTCGATGGTGACGACCGATTCCAGCTTCAGCCCATCGAGCACTTCCAGCGCCGGGCTGTCCTCGTCGGCGACGATCTGGGTCAGGCCGTAGTGGTCGCGCAGATCGACGAACAGCACCCCGCCGTGATCGCGCTTGCGGTGGACCCAGCCCGAGAGCCTGACGGTTTCACCGACGTTCGCCTTCGCCAGTTGTGCGCAGTTGTGGGTACGGTAGGCGTGCATCTAAAATCTTTCCATTTTCGGAGCTATGGCGCTAAGGGCGCGCCACCGAAGGCGCACCGCGCATGTCGCGCGCGCTAACAGGGCAAGCACGGTGCTTTGTCAAGGCACCGGGCACCCCCGAGCGGCGGTACTCCGCCCCACGATAGAAAAGATAGAATGAAGATACACGATCTGATTACCACCACCGACGAGCTCGCCACGCTGTGCGAGCGCCTTGCGAAGTCCGACTTCGTCACCGTCGATACCGAATTCATGCGCGAGAACACCTATTGGCCGGAACTGTGCCTGGTGCAGATCGCCAACGAGGAAGAAGCCGCGGCGATCGACCCGCTGGCCGACGGAATCGACCTCACCCCCCTGCTCGACCTGATGTGCGACAACGAGGACGTGCTCAAGGTCTTCCACGCGGGCGGACAGGATGTCGAGATCATCTACAACCTGACGGGCAAGACCCCGCATCCGATTTTCGACACGCAGATCGCCATGATGGCGATCAGCCAGTCGGAGCAGATCGGCTATGCGAATCTGGTCGAGGCATGGCTCGGCATCACGGTCGACAAGGGTGCCCGCTTCACCGACTGGAGCCGCCGTCCGCTGACCGCACGGCAGATCGAATACGCGATCGGCGACGTCACGCATCTGTCGAAGATCTTTCCCAAGATCTTGAAGAAGCTGATGAAGACCGGACGCGGCGAATGGCTCGACGCCGAAATGGAGAAGCTCGCCGATCCGGCCAACTACCACAACGATGCGGGCGAGGCATGGCGCCGCATTCGTCAGGCCGGCCGCAATCCGACCGTGCTTGGCCGGCTGAAGGCCCTCGCCGCCTGGCGCGAGAGCGAGGCGCAGCACAAGAACATCCCGCGCGGCCGCATCATGCGCGACGAGACCCTGGCCGACATCGCCAGCCATCCGCCGAAGCAGCAGGCCGATCTCGTCAAGGTCCGCGGCCTTTCCAATGCCTGGAAAGACAACGACATAGGCAAGCGGCTTATGAAAGTGCTCGAGAAGGCCGAGCCGCTCACGGCCGACGAAATGCCCGACAAGCCCAAGCGCGGCGCGCCGCTGGGCAAGGAAGGCGCGCTGGTCGCCGATCTGCTCAAGCTGCTGCTCAAAATCCGCACCCGCGAGATCGACGTCGCCGCCCGGCTGCTCACCCGTTCGGACGAGATGGAGGCGCTCGCCGCCGGCGTACGCAAGCTTCCGGTCCTTCAGGGGTGGCGGTACGAGGTCTTCGGCCGCGATGCCCTCGAACTGGTCGAGGGCAAGCTCGCCTTCACGGTCAAGGGCGGCAAGCTCAACATGACGCACATCGACGACGTGGCAGATGACATAGCCGAGGCGGAAGCGGCCGAGTGATCCTTCGAGACGGGCTTTCGCGACGCCCCTCGGCGGATCCGCTCCTCGGGATAAGCGATGTGTTCCTTAGAGGATCCGTGATCTAGCAATGTCCACTTACCTCCCCACGATCAAGCAGCTCCAGTACCTCGTGGCGTTGCACGAGCACGGTCACTTCGGGCGCGCGGCGGAGGCGAGCTTCGTTTCGCAGTCGACGCTCTCGGCCGGCATCCGCGAGCTCGAATCGCTGCTCGGCGTGACGCTCGTCGAGCGCAGCCGCCGTGTGGTGCGCTTCACCACGCTGGGCGAGCAGGTGGTCGAGAAGGCGCACCGACTGCTGCGCGAGGCGGAGGAGCTGTCGGACCTCGTGCGTGCGAGCGGCAAGCCGCTGTCGGGCACGCTGCGGATGAGCGTGATTCCCACGATCGCTCCGTTCATGCTGCCGCGCATTCTGCCGCGGCTCCGCCGCGAGCGCCCGGATCTCAAGCTCTTCCTGCGCGAGGAAACCAGCCAGGACGCGGTCGAAAGCCTGCACCACGGCCGGGTCGACTGCGTGCTGCTCGCCCTTCCCTTCGCCACGGGCGAGGTGGACATGGCGCACATCGCCGACGACCGGCTCTACGTCGCCTTTCCCAAGGATGATCCGCGCGATCCGCCCGCCGTCATCCCGCCGTCTATGATCGACGAGGGGCGGCTGCTGCTGCTCGAAGACGGGCACTGTCTCAAGGAACACGCGCTCGCCGCCTGCAACCGGCCGGAACTGCGCGCCTCGGCGACGATGATCGGCACGAGCCTGCACACGCTGGTGCAGATGGTGAACAACGACCTCGGCCTGACCATGCTGCCCGAAATGGCGATCGAGGCCGGCATCCTGCACGAGACCGACATCGTTGCTCGCCCGCTCAAGTCGCAGGCTGCCAGCCGCGAAATCGCGCTTATCTGGCGCAAGAACTCTCCCCGCAAAGCCGATTTCGAGCTGCTGGCCGAGGAACTGCGGGCCGGATGATTCCGGCACAGCGCGCGTGTCACTTCCCCGACATCAAGACAGTGCAAGGTACTGTTGACAAATTCGTGCTAAAAGCTGTGGATAACTGATTCGCGAAGCGCCGGTGGGGGAGCTGCGTCGTGTGGAAAGACCTTGAACATTCGGAAGGTGGGGGCGAACCCCTCTCGGGCGCCTGGACCGACGGCGAGCATCCCAAAGTAATTCTGGCGGAGATGGCCTCCCGCCCCGCGCTTGCGGGGCACGTCATTGCGTTCGCCAATGAGAAAGGCGGAGTCGGCAAATCGACGCTGGCGTTCCATTGCGCGGTGGCGCTTGCGCATGCCGGCCATCGCGTGATCGCGCTGGATCTCGACTGGCGCCAGTCCACGCTCGACCGTAGCCTGTCCTTCCGCGAAGGGACTGCGCGCGTCCTGGGCGCGGCCTTGCCGATGCCCGCGCATGCGGTGTTGACCAAGCCCTGCACGGCACAGCTCTATCAGGAAATCGCACGGCTTGACGCGCGCGCCGACTATATCGTGCTCGATGCGCCGGGGGCTGACTGCCCGATCTTCCGCCGGGCAGTTGCCATGGCGGACACTCTGGTTACGCCGATCAACGCGTCGTTCATCGATCTGCAGGTGCTGGGCCAGATCGATCCGATCACGGGCCGCCCGGGGCAGTCGAGTTGCTTCGGCGCGATGGTCGCCGGGCTACGCCGCGAGCGGCATCGCAGCGGGTTCGGCCCGATCGACTGGCTGGTGGCGAAAAACCGAGTGCGACAAACCGAACGGCGGCAAATCGGCCGGATCGACACCGCGCTTGCCACACTCGCCGAGCAACAGGATTTCCGCATCGGACGCGGCTTGACCGAACGGGTCGCCTACCGCGAGTTGCTCCAGTTCGGGCTGACCCACCTGGACCTCCCCCTGCTCCCGGAAAATGCACGCGCCAACAAGAGCACGCTCACGGAAATCGACGGGCTGCTGAAGCAGCTTGCGCTCGACGGCCCCGGCGCGCTCTGCGTGAGCACCGCGGCCCCGCAGGTACGCTCCTCGCCCCGCGTCCGCGCCGCATACCGCGAAGCGCTGGCAGCGGCACTTTGATCGGCGGGAAGCCGTCCTTCCGCTTCAGTCCATGTGCTTGATGCCGACGCGCAGGTAGTCCCAGCCGGTAATCACCGTCAGCACCGCCGCGGTCCATAGTGTGACGATACCGACGAGGTGCGGCACGTTGAACGTGGCCTCCCCCAGCGTCATCATCCAACCCGGCAGCGCACCTGCCAGAATCAACGCGCCGAGCGAGACCATCTGTGCGGCGGTCTTCCACTTGGCGAGCTTGCTCACCGGCACCGAGACCTGCAGCGGCCCGAGAAACTCGCGCAGGCCCGACACGGCAATCTCACGCATGAGGATGATCAGGCCCGCGATCACGTGGAAGTCCCCCGCAAAGGGTCCGCGCAGCCAGCCCTGCGCCGTCAGCACCAGAATCACCGCGGCGACCATGATCTTGTCCGCGATCGGATCGAGGAACACGCCCAGCTTCGATACCGTGCCACTCGCCCGCGCGAGGTAGCCGTCGAAGTAATCTGTGATTCCCATGAGGCAGTAGAGCGCGAAGGCGAGAAGATATCCAAAGGCCCAGCTCGGCCACCACAGCAACGCGACGAGCAGCGGTATCGTGACGATTCGCGAAAGCGTCAGAATGTTCGGCAAGTTGAGCACGGCGATCTCCCTAGCCTCTCTATCCCACAGGAAAAAGCCATGCTTTGCCCTTGTCCGCACCGTCTCGTCCTCTACAGGGGGCCCGAACCGCAAGGGGCTGCGCGAGAAGCATGACCACATCGACGCACATCCTGCGCCGCCGGCGGTTTCTGCCGCTGTTCGTCACGCAGCTTTTCAACGCGTTCAACGACAATCTCTACAAGACGGCGATGGTCCTGTTCGTGGTCTATGTCGTTTACAATTCCGAGGCGGATGAGGCGATGTTCAGCGCCGTTGCCTCGGGCGTGTTCATACTGCCGTTCTTCGTCCTGTCGGCGCTGGCGGGGCAACTTGCCGACATGAGCGACAAGGCGCGCATCGTGCGCGTGGTGAAGGCATGCGAGATCGGCATCATGGCGGTCGGCGGAGCGGGCCTGGTGCTCGCCTGGCAGGATGTCGAATGCGCCGCAGCCGCAGGACAATGCCTCGCACCGCCCCATCCCCTCCTTGCCGACATGGCCATTCCGCTGCTCCTCACGGCTCTGTTTGCGATGGGCGTTCACTCGACCTTCTTCGGTCCGATCAAATACGCCATCCTGCCCCAGCACCTGAAGCCCGAGGAAGTTCTCGCGGGAACCGGGCTGGTCGAGGCGGGGACTTACATTGCGATCCTCTTCGGCACGATCCTCGCCGGCTGGATCCCGGTCGAGGCGGCAGCGGCGATAGTCTTCGTCACAGCCGTGCTGGGCTATCTCACCTCGCGCTACGTACCTCCCGCCCCTGCGCAGGGAGAGATCGAGCCGATCGACTTCAACGTCTTTCGCTCCTCCTACGCACTCGTGCGCAACACGATGCATGACGACCGCGTATTCCTGGCGATCATGGCGATCAGCTTCTTCTGGACGATCGGTGCGGTGCTGTTCATCCAGTTCCCACCGCTCGCAAAGAACGTGCTTACGGCCAGCCCCGAGGTTGCGAGCCTGTTCCTGGTGATCTTCTCGGTCGGCGTGGCGATCGGCTCGGTCTCCGTCAACGCGCTGCTCAAGGGCACCGTCTCGGCCCGTTATTCGCCAATGTCGGTGATCGTGATGGCGCTGTTCGTGGTCGCGTTTTACGCCGTCTGCCGCTTGTGGACACCAGCGCCGGGCGACACGCTGATGAACGTGGGCCAGTTCATGGCCCAACCGCTCGCAATACCGCTGCTCTTTTGCTTGCTCGGGATCGCAATTGCGGGCGGCATGTTCGTCGTGCCGCTGTACGCTTTCCTGACAACCTTTGTCCCCAATACTCAAACCGCGCGCACGATCGCGGCGAACAATATCGTCAACTCGGGCGCGATGGTGGCCGGCGCATTACTCGCCACGGGGCTCAGTGCAGCCGATGTGGCGATCGTCGACCAGCTCCTGCTCAGCGCGGCGATGTGCCTGGTGTCGAGCTGGCTGGGAAGGAAACTCTGCCTCGCCGAATCGCCAGCAGCGTGAACCTTCAGGCGATGAACGCCGTCACGCCCACGACGCCGCTGACATAGACCGCCGCGAAAGTCCGCACCTCGTCAAGCAAGGGGCGCCACTGCATCCGGTTGGCAGGTGGCACCTCCGCGATTCGCGTGACATGCGGCGGCAGCGTCGCGCGGAATGGGTGACGGGCGGCTTCGTTGGTAAGGACTAGTGATCGTCGCATCGCGGCGGATTAACGTTCCACTAACCATTCGGCTCCCGCACTTTGCCGATTGTCGCACGCCGGGACGGTTTCGCATCCGCGATGGCATATGAAAAGGGCCGCCAAAGCGGCGGCCCTATCGTCGAGTGGAAGCGTTCAGACCTTGTCGCCGAGAGCGCCCTTTACCTCGCCCTTCAAGTTCTGCGCCTCGCCCTTGCGCTCCTGCGCCTTGCCCTCGGCATCGAGCCGGGGGTTGCCGGCGATTTCCGCCGCAGCCTGCTTGGCATTGCCGGCAATTTCGTTGCCGATGCCTTTGGCCTTGTCCTTGAACTCACCCATGAAAACTCTCCTGCATTGTCTCACGGCGACGGGATTGCACGCCGTCTTGCAGGATCAACGCGAGCTGGCGGGGCTCGGTTCCGTTCGGCTAAGCCCCTGCCATCGAAAGAATTTTCTTCCACTCGGCCGGACGCACTTCCGACACGGACAGCCGCGACTGGCGGACCAGTTCCATATCCGAAAGCGCCGGCTCGGCCTTGACCTCCTTCAGCGTTACCGGCCGAGGCAGTTTCTCCTTCGGCTTGACCTTCACCGCCGCCCACTTCCCCTCGGGATCGGTCGGATCGGTGATCCCGGCGACACTGATCTCGATGATCCCGACGATCTCCAGACCGATGTTGGAATGGTAGAAGAACGCCTGATCGCCGACCTTCATCGCCGCGAGATTGTTCTTCGCACGGTGGTTGCGCACGCCGTCCCAAGTGCCCTCCCCTTCCTCGACGAGGTCCTCCCAACCGTAGACGTCGGGTTCGGATTTCATCAGCCAGTAGCGCGGCACGCGAGCACTCTCCTTCGTCGGATTTCGGTCGGCAACTGCGCCCAGCGATAGCGGCCCTCGCGCCGCCTGACCACCGCTGCTGCGGGGGGCGCGGTGCTTAACTTCTTCTTCAATCCGGCCCCCTATAGGCTGTCAATGCGACAACGGGGGGAGGCGGCCGCTGCCGCCGGGTCTATGGCAAAGGGCGAGCAGACAAAGCAGAAAACTCCGCGCGCCGAACGCGATCTGGTCGCCATGGGCATCGCGGCCGCGGCGATCATCATGTTCGTCGGCACGGGCGGAGCGGTGCTGCCGAAGGCCATCCGCAACTGGATGGGCATCGGCCCGGGGCCGGACAGCGTGCTCGTCAGCGCCATGTTGCTCAATATCGCACTGATCATCTTCGGCTGGCGCCGCTACGCCGAACTCATGGCGGAGATCGAGCAGCGCAAGGCTGCCGAAGAACGCGCCCGCCGTCTCGCCGAGACCGACCCCCTGACCGGCTCTCTCAACCGCCGCAGTCTTCCCTCCGCCGCTGAAGCGCTGGTTGCGCGTTGCGCCGACACCGAAAGTGCGGTCGCCTTCGTCATGATCGATCTCGACAACTTCAAGCAGATCAACGATCTGAACGGCCACATGGCAGGCGACAAGGTGCTGCAGGAAACCGCCGAACGCCTCCGAGGGCTCATCCCCCAGGAGGCGCTGGTAGCCCGCCTCGGCGGCGACGAGTTCGCCTGCGTGCTGCCTTACGACACCTCCAATCAAGCCCAGCTCGACCGACTGATTCAGCGCATGATCGGGCGGATATCCGATCCGGTCGAGATATCCGGCCATTCCACCGAAATCACGGTGTCGGTCGGGATCGCCTCGACCGCATGCGAACCGTTCGATGGGCGGGTCGAGGCGCAGGCGTTCCTGCACCGGGCGGACATTGCGATGTACCATGCCAAGAAGCACGGGAAGAACCGCTACTATTGGTTCGAGGCGCAAATGGAGAACGAGCTGCGCTTCCGCAACGCCCTTGAAGCGGGCGTCCGCGCGGGCCTCGCGAACGGCGAATTCGTCCCCTACTACGAACAGCAGATCGACCTCGAAACCGGCGAGCTGACCGGGTTCGAGATGCTTGCGCGCTGGAACTCGCCCAACTTCGGGCTGGTGTCACCCGAGGTATTCATTCCGATCGCGGAGGACATGGGCGTGATCGCGCTCCTGTCCGAACAGCTCATCGAACGCGCGCTCCAGGATGCCCGGCAATGGGATCCGGCGCTGACGCTCTCGGTCAATGTCTCGCCGCTGCAGCTCAACGATCCGTGGTTCGCCCAGCGCATGCTCAAACTGCTGGTGAAGCACAACTTCCCCCCACAGCGGTTCGAGATCGAGATCACCGAGAGCTGCCTGCACGAGAACGTCGCGCTGGTCAGATCGATGATCCTCAGCCTGCGCAACCAGGGCATCAAGATCAGCCTCGACGATTTCGGCACCGGCTACTCGAGCCTCGCTCAATTGCGCTCACTGCCGTTCGACCGGATCAAGATCGACCGCAGCTTCGTCAGCGAGATCGGGCAGGATGGCGACGGGTCGAAGATCGTCGATGCCATTGTCTCGCTCGGTGAAGGGCTCGGGATGCCGATCACCGCCGAGGGGATCGAGGACGACGCAATCCTGGCGCGCCTGCGCGAGCTGGGGCAGCTCAAGGGCCAAGGCTATATCTATGGCCGCCCGGAAACGATCGAACAGGTCCGCGAGAGGCTCGGTGCCCTTGGACGGTTGACGGACGGCGGCGATGCGCCAGACGAGGCCGAGGCGATAAGCAAGAGCGCCTGACACTGGACGCGCCGCCATGCGGCGCATAGATGCGCCGCGATGCGCGTTCCCTTCATCAAGATGCACGGTCTCGGCAACGACTTCGTCGTGCTCGACGCACGCGGCGAAGGCCTGCCGACGATGACCCCGTCCATTGCTGCGGCTTTGGCCGACCGGCGTACCGGGATCGGGTGCGATCAAGTGATCCTGCTCGAGCCCTCCGAAACCGCCGATTTCCGCATGCGCATCTTCAATTCCGACGGCGGTGAGGTCGAAGCCTGCGGCAATGCCTCGCGCGCGGTCGCGCTGCTCCACGGAGCCGAGGCGTCGGTCGAAACGGCTGGCGGCACGATCCGGGTCCAGCCGGCAAACGGCGGCGCGAGCGTCGACATGGGCGTGCCGCGTTTCGGCTGGGAGGAGATTCCTCTCGCTTATGCGATGGATACGCTGACGATGCCGGTCGCGTGGGAACCGCTGAAAAACCCGACGGCGGTGAACGTCGGCAATCCGCATGTCGTGTTCTTTGTCGAGAACAGCGACGTCGTACAGCTGGATAGGCTGGGCCCCGAGATCGAGCATGACCCGCTGTTTCCCGAGCGCGTCAACGTGAACGTCGCGACAGTGGAAAGCCGTCGGCGCATCTGCCTGCGCGTGTGGGAGCGCGGTGCGGGGTTGACCCGCGCTTGTGGCACAGGCGCCTGCGCCACGGCCGTCGCTGCAATGCGGCGCGGGCTGGTCGAACGCGAGGTCGAGGTGCGGCTGCCGGGCGGCACGCTCACGATCGCCTGGGCGGAGGATGGCCGGATCACGATGACGGGCCCCGCGGCCGAAGCCTACCGCGGCAGCTTCGAGTGGGACGACTTTGCATGAGCGCGGGTGCGGAAGTGATCTCGCTCGGCTGCCGCCTCAACATCGCCGAGAGCGAGCGTATCCGCGCCATGCTCGCGGGCGAGCGCGATGTCGTGGTGGTCAATAGCTGCGCGGTCACGGCGGAGGCGGTCCGCACCACGCGG
Organism: Pelagerythrobacter aerophilus; assembly: GCF_003581645.1. Taxonomy (GTDB): domain Bacteria; phylum Pseudomonadota; class Alphaproteobacteria; order Sphingomonadales; family Sphingomonadaceae; genus Pelagerythrobacter; species Pelagerythrobacter aerophilus. Next base: position 634,250 of record NZ_QXFK01000014.1, read on the forward strand.
CAGGCGATCCGCAAGGCGCGCCGCGAGCGGCCGGATGCACGTCTGCTCGTTACCGGCTGCGCGGCGGAAATCGAGCGCGAACAGCTAGCCGCCATGCCCGAGGTCGACGGGCTGGTCGCGAATACGCGCAAGCTGGACCGGCGGGCCTGGAATGCACCTGAGCGCGCACCGCAGATGCCTCTACGCCGTACCCGCGCTTTCGTCGCGGTTCAGAACGGGTGCGATCATAGCTGTACCTTCTGCGTGATCCCTCAAGGCCGTGGACCAAGCCGTTCGCTGACGATCTCGCAGATCCTCGCCGAAATCGACGGCCACCTGGCACAGGGCGCGCCTGAAGTGGTGCTGACCGGCGTGGACGTGACCTCGTGGGGTCACGACCTGCCCGACCGCCCTCCTCTTGGCCGACTCGTACAGGCCATCCTCGATCGCTTTCCCGAGCTCCGCCGTCTGCGGATGTCGTCGCTCGATGGCATCGAGATCGATCCGCTGCTGTTCGACCTCTTCGCCGGCGAACCGCGGCTTATGCCGCACCTCCACCTCTCGTTGCAGCACGGCAACGACCTGATCCTCAAGCGCATGAAGCGCCGTCACTTGCGGGCCGACGCAGTGGAACTGGTCGCGCGGCTCAAGCAGGCCCGTCCCGAGATCGCGATCGGCGCAGACCTGATCGCCGGCTTCCCGACGGAGGACGAGGCGGCGCACGCCGACAACCTCTCAATCGTGCGCGAGCTGGGCATCGTCCACGGCCACGTGTTCCCCTACTCTCCCCGCCCGGGCACGCCGGCGGCACGCATGCCGCAAGTGGAGCGCACCGCGGTCAAGGCACGCGCCGCCGAGCTGCGTGCCGAAGTCGTCCGCGCGCGCGATGCCTGGCTGGACACGCTCGTGCGCACTCAGCAATCGGTACTCGCCGAAAACGACGGCACCGGCTATGCGCCCAACTTCGCGCGCCTCGTCGTGCCGAAAGGCACCGCGAGCGGCGCGATCGTGACAGTCACCCCCCAGCGACACGAGAAAGGCCTGCTCTCATGAGCGAGACGAGCTGGAGCGAGCGGCTCTTCGGCGGCTTCCGCAAGACCTCCGAACGTCTTTCGACCAATCTCACCGGCGTGGTCGGCACCTCGCGCCTCGACGACGCCACACTCGACGACGTCGAAGATGCGCTGATCCTCTCGGATCTCGGCCCCTCCGCCGCGGCCCGCATTCGCGCACGGCTGGCAGAGAAACGCTTCGGCCTCGAGATCTCCGAGCGCGAACTGAAGGAGGCGGTCGCCGAGGAAATTGCAGCGATCCTGCGCCCCGTGGCCAAACCGCTCGAGATCGTCGCCTTCCCGCGCCCCCAGGTGATCCTGGTGATCGGCGTCAACGGCAGCGGTAAGACGACCACCATCGCCAAGCTCGCGCACTGGTTTCAGGAGGAGGACTACGGTGTCATGCTGGCGGCCGGCGACACGTTCCGCGCGGCGGCGATCGGCCAGCTCGCCACCTGGGCCGAACGGATCGGCGCGCCGATCGTACGCGGCCCGGAGGGCGGCGACCCGGCCTCGATCGTGTTCGATGGGGTCAAGGCGGCGACTGAACAAGGCATCGACGCGCTGGTCGTCGACACCGCCGGCCGGCTGCAGAACAAGCGCGAACTGATGGACGAACTGGCGAAGATCCGCCGGGTGCTCGGCCGCCTCAATCCCGAAGCGCCGCACGATGTGGTGCTCGTGCTCGATGCGACCAATGGGCAGAACGCGCTCAGCCAGATCGATGTGTTCAAGGAAGTCGCGGGCGTGACCGGCCTCATCATGACCAAGCTCGACGGCACCGCGCGTGGCGGCGTACTGGTCGCCGCGGCCGAGCAATACGGCCTGCCGATCCACGCGATCGGCGTGGGCGAGAAGATCGACGACCTGCGTCCGTTCGACCCCGACCTCGTTGCGCGTGTGATTGCGGGAGTGGCGTGATGGCGGGCGATACGAAGCCGAAGAGCGGCTGGCTCAACATTCTGGTCGATTACGGGCCGCTGCTCGTCTTCCTCGGTACCTACAAGTTCTATGCGCCCGATGAATCGAGCCCGCTGGGCGAGATCGCGGCAGTCATCCGCGGCACGGTCGCGTTCATGGTCGCGGCGGTGGTCGCCCTGGCCTTCTCTAAATGGAAGTTCGGCCGCATCTCGCCGATGCTCTGGCTCTCGACAGCAATGATCGTAGGCTTCGGCGCGCTGACCATCTGGCTGCGCGACGAAAGCTTCATCCAGATCAAGCCGACCGTGATCTACGTCCTCTTCGGCCTCGCGTTGATCATCGGTTGGCTGCGCGGACGCGCCTTGCTCGAGATCCTTCTCGGCGCCGCGTTCGAGGGGCTGGACGAGCAAGGCTGGCTCAAGCTCTCGCGCAACTGGGGCCTGTTCTTCTTTGCCCTCGCCGTGCTCAACGAAGCGCTGCGCGCGACGCTGTCGTTCGAAAGCTGGCTCTGGGCCAAGCTCTGGGTGTTCCTGCCGCTAAGCTTCCTCTTCACCTTCACGCAGATCCCGATGCTGCTGCGGCACGGGTTGGCAACGGAAGGGGTGAAGGAGGAAGAACAGACCCCGCCGCCGACAGCCTGACGAGTAGGTCTCCGACCAACAAGGCCATCCCAGTGAACTGGGAGACGGCGTATAGCCGGGCCGACTGCCGCCCTCAGATCTCGACCTGGCTGCCCAGCTCGACCACGCGGTTGGAAGGCAGGCGGAAGAACTCCATCGCGGTCGCGGCGTTGCGCAGCATCCACGAGAAGATCTTTTCGCGCCAGATCATCATGCTCGGGTTCTTCGAGGGCAGCAGCGTCTGGCGGCTGAGGAAGAAGCTCGTCTGCATCATGTCGAAGTCGCCGCCGCAGTGGTGGACCTTCTTGAGCGCCGCCGGCACGTCGGTCTCCTCCATGAACCCATAGCGCAGCACCATGCGGTAGAAGCCGTCGCCCAGATCGTCGAACTGGGTCCGGAACTCGGAATCGACGTAAGGCTCTTCCGCGATTTCGACGGTCAGGATCACCACGCGCTCGTGCAGCACCTTGTTGTGCTTGATGTTGTGGAGCAGTGCGGAGGGTACGCCAGCGGTCGCCGAGGCCATGAAGATCGCCGTGCCCGGCACGCGGATCGCGCTGTTCATCGCGGACTTGGCGAAGATCTCGATCGGCAGCGCCACCTCGCTCATCCGGTCGCGCATCAGCTTGCGTCCGCGCGCCCATGTGGTGAGGAAGGTGAAGGCGATCGCGCCCACCAGCAGCGGGAACCAGCCGCCGTCGGGCACCTTGGGCAAGTTCGCGCCGAAGAAGGCACCGTCGACGAGGAAGAACACAGCCGCGATCGGAATCGCCATCCAGAGCTTCCAACGCCAGACGGCGACGAACAGCACGGCCATGAGACAGGTGTCGATCAGCATCGCGCCGGTCACCGCGATGCCGTAGGCACTCGCAAGGTTCGAGGAGTTCTGGAAGGTCAGCACGAGCAGGATCACCGCGACCATCAACACCCAGTTGACAAACGGAATGTAGATCTGCCCGTGTTCGGTTTCGCTGGTGTGAAGGATCGACAGACGCGGCACGAAACCGAGCTGGATCGCCTGGTGCGTGACCGAGAACGCCCCCGATATGACTGCCTGACTGGCGATGAAGGTGGCACATGTGGCGAGGATCACCAGCGGCAAGCGATAGATCTCAGGCGCCATAAGGAAGAAGGGGTTGCGGATCGCGTCCGCCGCCGCGGCAGCCTCGAGATTGAGGATCATCGCCGCCTGGCCGAAATAGTTGAGGAGCAGGCACGGCATGACGAAACCGAACCAGCTCAATCGCAGCGCACCGCGACCGAAATGCCCCATGTCGGAATAAAGCGCTTCGGCCCCGGTTACCGCGAGCACGACCGAGCCCAGCGCGAGAAAACCGAGCAGCTTGTCGGTCATGAAGAACTGCACCGCATACCACGGGTTCAGCGCAACCAGGACACCCGGATTCTGCACGATATGTATCAGGCCAAGGATCGCGAGAACGGAGAAGTAGATGACCATCACCGGCGCGAAAAGCGTGCCTACTTTGGCCGTTCCGCGTCGCTGGAGGAGAAACAGCCCGATGAGAAGCACGAGCGCGATCGGGATGACGATCGGCTGGAGATCCTCCTCGACCGTGGTCAAGCCCTCGACGGCGGAAAGCACCGACACTGCCGGCGTGATCATACTGTCGCCATAGAACAGCGCCGTGGCGAAGACACCGAGCATCACGGCGATCCAGCCGTAACCGGTTCGTCCGATACGGCTCGATATGAGCGCCACGAGCGCAAGCGTGCCGCCCTGGCCCTTGTTGTCCGCCCGCATCAGAATGGTGACGTACTGGAGCGACACGATGATTGTCATCGCCCAGAAGATCAGGCTCATCACCCCCAACAGATGCAGGGTATCGAGCGCGAGCTTGTGAGGCCCGACAAAAGTTTCGCGAAAGGCATAGATCGGGCTGGTCCCGATATCGCCGAAGACGATCCCGACCGCGCCGACCGCCAGCGCCACTTTCGGACTCCCGCGGTTCCCTTGTGGATTACCGCCTTCCACCGGGCCGTCCCGATCCAAGGAAAGTTCGCTCATAGAAACGGCATTCCCATATGCATTCCGGCGCTGCCTTTGAATGCGGCCTAGTGCAGGGCGGCGGCGCTTAGCACCCTCCTTTCGCAGGTGCAACATGCACCGCGCGAGCGCCTACTGCGCCTCCACCGCGGCGATCAGCGCATCGAGCCTCTCCAGCCTCTCGCGCATCGACGGGACCCACTCGGCACCCTCCGGCGCATCGGCGATCGTTTGCGCCCACAAATCCCGCGTATCGTACGCGCGGCCCGCGCGCAGCAGGGCGAGCCCGTGGAAGTATGGGGCGGCTGGATGCCCGGGCGCGGCCTGCTCCGCGCGGGCATAGGCGTAAAGGGCTGCCGGCGTGAGATTTCCGTCCGCATGCTCCACCAGCGCGTTGCCGAGCGCGACCCACGCTTCGGCATGGCCGGGGTTTTCGCGCACGACGCCGCGCAGCATCTGCGCCGCGTCGGCATATTGTCCACGCCGCGCGAAGCCGTCGGAGACGAGGACGAAGTCGCTGGCCTGCATCGTGGAATCGAACATGGCGCGTCGCGCCTCGATCATAGCTGCGCTGGCCTCGCTCGCTTCCGGCACCGCCGCCTTGGGCGCCGCGGGCATGTCCAGGTTCGCCTGAAGGGCATAGCCCGCCAGTCCGAACAGCAGTGCCGCGCCGAAGGCTGCCCAGGCCGCACGCGGCAGGCGCAGCGCGAACGCCGCGATCAGGAACATTGCGCCCGCCAGCACGATTGCGGGAAGCCAGCTCATCGCACTCTCCGCAGGCGTCGCCACAAAATCGCCCCCGCCCCTGCAAGCAACAGCAGCGGAATCGCGAACAGCGGCCACGTGGCCTCGCTCACCACCGGCGCGTAGCTGACATAGTCGCCATAGCGCTCGACCAGCCAGGTGCGGATCGCCTCCGGCTCTTCACCCGCGGCGATCCGGGTGCGGACCTGATGGCGCATATCGCCGGCCATCGCGGCGTCGCTGTCGGCGATCGACTGGCTCTGGCATGTGAGACAGCGCAGCGTCTCCATCAGCGCTTGTGCTTCCGCTTCCTTCGCGGGATCCTCGAGCTGCCGATAGGCGTAAGGTGCGGGCGGAAGCGATTGCTGCGCAGTGAGAGGCTGCGCCATCAAGCCAAACAAAAACAACGTCATCCCAGCGAAAGCTGGGACCGTCATCCACAAGCTCCGAAGGCGCGGCACGCGACCCCAGTTTTCGCTGGGGCGACGGGTAAGGAGAAGGCGGGTCGGGCTCACTTCCCCGCCTCCCGCAGCTTCTCCAGCAGAAGCGGCACGTGCTCGGCGCGGATATCGCCGATGTGCTGGTAGCGGATCACCCCCTCGCCATCGATCACGAACGTCTCCGGCACGCCCGAGGACCCGATCGCGAGCTGGACCTGCGAGAGATCGTCCGCACCGATGCGTGCGTAAGGATTGCCGTGGCGCGCCAGGAAGGCCGCGACATCCTCCGGCCGATCGCGGATGGCGATGCCGACGATCTCGACGCCCTCCTGCTTCAACCGCTCGAGTTGCGGCGCCTCGGCGATGCATGGCAGGCACCAGCTCGCCCAGACATTCAGCAGGCGTGGCTTGCCGCCTTTGAGATCGGCCGTCGAGACACCAGACGTTCCCTCGGCCGCGGGGGGCAGCTCGAACTCGGGCAGCGGCTTGCCGACCATTGCGCTCGGCACGAGGTCGTCCTTCGGCTGCGTGAGCTGGTATGCCGCCACGCCGAGAAAACCAGCGAAAAGCAGCAAGGGAATCCACCACCACCAGCGCATCAGACCGCCTCCTCCGCGCGCCGCTCCGCGATCCGCGCACGAACTGCGCGGCGCCGAAGATCGTCGATCACCCGCCCGATCAGCGCGAGCGCGCCGCCCAGGGCCACCAGCATGCCGCCATACCAGATGAAGGTCACGAACGGCTTCCACCACAGGCGCAACTGCCAGCGTCCGGCGCCGGCATCGCTGCCGACCACGGCGTAGAGCTGACCATTCCAGCGCGTCGCCAGTGCGCTTTCCGTCGTTTCCTGTGGCGGCGCCCAGAAGCTGCGCGATTGCGGATCGAGTGCGATCGGATCGCCACCAGCATAGCTGGCCAGCAGGTGCCCTTCGATTGCCGTCCAGTTCGGGCCGGCTGCGGGCAGCACTTCGGAAAGCGTCACGTCCCACGGGCCCACTCGCGCCGTATCGCCGACGGCGATTGCGGCCAGCCGTTCCTCGGAAAAGGCGCTCTCGCTCGCCATGCCGAACAGCGCGACCGCGAGCCCGAAGTGCGCGATCACCATGCCCCACACCGCCAGCGGCACACGCGTGAGCCGCCGACCGCGCAGCGGCAGGAAACTGGCGACGGCGAGCCCGACCGCGAGCGCGAGGCCGAGCAGCGGCAGAACGCCCGCCTCCCCCAGCGCCAGCGCTGCGACGAGCGCCGCCAGCATGATCACAGCGATCAGGATCAGCGGGCGCTGAATGCGCCCAATCGAATCGCCGCGCCAACGCAGCAGTGGACCGACCGTCATTACCAGCAGCATGGGTACGACGAAGATCGCTCCCATCGGGTTGAAGTATGGTGGTCCCACCGACACGCGCACGTCGAAGGCCTCGGTCAGCAGCGGGTAGAGAGTGCCGAACAGCACGATGGCGAGGACCGCGCTCAGCATCACGTTGTTGAACACCAGCGCGCCCTCGCGGCTGGTGATGGAGAAGCGCTGCCCTTCGGTCACGGTACCCGCCCGCAGTGCGAACAGCGCCAGCGCCCCCCCGATATAGAGCGTCAGCAGCACGAGGATGAAGCTGCCGCGTTCGGGATCGACGGCAAAGGCGTGAACGCTGGTAAGGATGCCGGAGCGGACCAGGAACGTGCCGACCATGCTCATCGAGAAGGCAACGACGCCGAGCATGATCGTCCACGCCCGCAGCGCGTCGCGCGCGGCAAGAACGCTCGCCGAATGGAGCAGCGCGGTCGCCGCGAGCCACGGCATGAGCGAAGCGTTCTCGACCGGGTCCCAGAACCACCATCCGCCCCAGCCGAGCTCGTAATAGGCCCAGTAGGAACCGGCGGTAATGCCGAGGGTGAGGAACACCCAGGCGCCGAGCACCCAGGGGCGCATCACGCGCGCGAACTCGGGCGTCACCTGCCGTGTCAGCAGCGCGCCGACCGCGAAACTGAACGCCACCGAGAGCCCGACGTAGCCGAAGTAGAGCGTCGGCGGATGGAACGCGAGGCCGATGTCCTGCAGCAGCGGGTTGAGTCCAAGACCTTCGGCCGCAGGCTGCGGCAGCCGTTCGAACGGGTTCGAGCTGACGATCAGGAAGGCATAGAAGCCCAGCCCCACGAAGGCCTGCGCTGCCAGGGTGGCAAGCATGGTCTTCTCGGGCAGGCGCCGCTCGATCAGGGCGATCAGCGCGCCCGACAACGCCATGACGGCGACCCACAGCAGCATCGAACCTTCGTGGTTGCCCCATGCCCCGGCGAGCTTGAAGATCATCGGCTTGGCAGAATGTGAGTTGGCGGCGACGAGCTTCACCGACAGGTCGGTGATCGCGAACAGCCACAGCAGCATCACGAAGCCGATGGCGCAGGCGAGACCCTGGACCACCGCCGCCGGCCGCACCAGCGCCGCAACAGCCTCCCCGCCCGGTCGCAGCGCCCTCGTCCCGGCATAGAGCTGCAACGCCGCCAGCGCGGCCGCCAGCCACAGGGCAGCCAGGCCGAGTTCGGCAATCACGCGCCCTCCTCGGTCTCGGCGACGACTTCGCGCTTCTGGTGTTCGGTCATCTCTTGCAGCTCGCGCGGCACGTAGTTCTCGTCGTGTTTGGCGAGCAGGTTGTCGGCAAGGAACGTACCGTCCGGTCCGAGCCGCCCTTCGGCGACCACGCCCGAACCCTCGACGAACAGGTCGGGCAGGATCCCGGCGAACCGCACCGGCACCCGCGCCTTGCCGTCCCCGACGACGAAGGCGACAGTCACGCCATCGGGCAGCGTGCGAATCGAACCTTCCTCGACCATACCGCCAAGCCGCACCGCGCGGTCCGGCGCGGGCGGTTCGGCCACCATCTGCTCCGGCACGTAGAAATAGCTCGCCTGGCTGCGCAGCGCCCAGGCGGCGAGCAAGCCTGCAGCAACCAGCGCGACGAGCGCGATGACGACCAGTACGAGCCGCTGGTGCTTCGGTTTGAGCGTGCTCACTTGCGGCGCGCCTCCTCACGGCGGCGTTCGGCACGCTTCATGTCCCACCACGCCCAGACGACCAGCGCCAGCGTCGCCACGATCCCGACAGCATAGGCCGCGATCACGAAGTCCCATTGGTCGAGAGCCTCACGCATCAGGCAGCCTCGCTCGCCTTGCGCCGCAACCGCGCCTCAGCCTGGATGTCGCCGAGCAGCGCCCGCATCCGCGCAAGTACGATCCCGCCGAAGATCAGCGAGAAGCCGAGCACCGCGACGAGCAGCGGCACGAGAAACTCGGCGTCGATCGCGCTCTTGCCCGCAGTGATGCTGGGCGGCTGGTGGAGCGAGTTCCACCACACGACCGAGCGGTTGACGATCGGTATGTTGATCGCGCCGACGAGGCCGAAGATCGCCGGAATCCGGCTCGACCCGCCTTCGCGCGCGACCGCCTGCGCCAGCGCGATATAGCCGAAGTAGAGGAACAGCAGCACCAGCATCGAAGTGAGCCGCCCGTCCCACACCCACCAGGTGCCCCAGGTCGGCCGGCCCCAGATCGATCCGGTGACGAGACAAACCGCCGTGAACACCATCCCGGGCACCGCTGCCGCGCGCGCCGCGAGGTCCGCAAGCGGATGGCGCCAGACGAGATAGGCGGCGCTGGCGATCGCGATCGCGGTCCAGCCGCCCATGCCGAGCCAGGCGGTCGGGACGTGGAGGAACAGGATGCGCACCGTCTCGCCCATCAGCCGGTCGGGCGGCACCACGAACAGGCCCCAGGCCAGCGCAGCACCCGCAAGCACGAGCCCACCGATGAGCAGCAGCGGGGTCAACCAGCGCGCGAGCGACAGGAACCTCTTGGGATTGGCGAAGCCGTGCATCGATGACATCCGTACGCCCGGCGCAATGGCAGGCTGCGCCCGCCGGGGCAAGGGGTTCGAGCGCCCGAGGTCCGCGCGGGCGCGGGCGCTAACCTCAGCGCCCGATCAGCTTCTGCGCCATACGATCGGCGACCACGTCGGGAGAGACGCCACTCGCATCGCTTTCCTGCCATATCTCCTCGAGCCGCCCGGGAATCTGCGCGATGCGCTTGCGCACCTCGTTGATGTCGCACGGAGCACCGTCGCGGCGGGCGAGGTATTCCAGCGTGACGCTGATGATCCCGCCCGCGTTGATCACGTAGTCGGGCGCGTAGAGAATGCCGCGCTCGGCGAGTATCTGGCCATGATGCGCGCGGGCGAGCTGGTTGTTCGCCGCCCCGGCCACGATCGAGGCGTCGAGCCGGGCGATCCCTTCGTCGTCGAGAATGGCCCCCAGAGCATTGGGGCTGAACACATCGCACGAAACGCTCATGATTGCGTCAGGCGCGGCGGTTTCGGCGCCGAGTTCGTCCGCCAGCGCGGCGGCGCGGTCCATGTTGATGTCCGACAGCGTCAGCTTGGCGCCGTCCTTCGCCAGCAGGCGCGCGACGCCCCCGCCGACGCTGCCGGCGCCCTGAACCGCGACGTGGACGCCGCTCACTGAATCCTTGCCCAGCTTGTGGCGTACCGCGGCCTTGATGCCGTGATAAATGCCCATTGCGGTAAACGGACCCGGATCTCCGCCGGCGGTGCCCTCGCCCTCAACCGGCAGGCCGGTGACGTACTGCGTGCGCCGCGACACCGCGACCATGTCAGCCTCGCCGATGCCGACGTCTTCCGCGGTGACGTAGGCGCCGCCGAGCGCCTCGACCGCTTCGCCAAACGCTTCAAGCATCTCGGGCGTCTTGGTCCGATCCTTGTCGGCAAGGATCACGGCCTTGCCGCCGCCCATCGGCAGACCAGCCATGGCGTTCTTGTAGCTCATCCCGCGACTCAGCCGCAGCGCGTCGCGCATCGCGTCCTTCGGATCGGCATAGTGCCAGAAGCGCGTGCCGCCAGCGCCGGGGCCCAAGTGCGTGGAATGGAGCGCGATGATCGCGGTCAGTCCCGATGCGCGGTCGCGCACCAGTTGAACGAGTTCGTGATCGTCGTAGTCCGGTTCGGTCCAGAATGCCGTCATTTTAGGAAGAAGTCCCGCTGCCAACCGACGGCGAAGATTGGGGAAAATGGGGCGATCGACGGGATCCGAACCCGCGACCTCCGGTACCACAAACCGGCGCTCTAACCAACTGAGCTACGATCGCCACATGCCCCGGCCCGTTTATCGGACCTGCCGTGCAAGCGGGGCTGATACGCCCCTTCGCTGCGCGGTCAAGCCGCGAACGATGCGGGCGCGCGCCTGTTGCACAAGGATGCTCATTTGCAAAGCAAAAACTACTCTGACACCGCGCAAGCGCAAGATTCTTTCGCCGGCGCCGAAACACCTCGGAATCACCGTTGCCGGGACGGTTCGTGGAAAGCGAATCCCGGGCTGCATCGCTGTCCGGATCGGCCCACCACTCGTCAGCGACAGAGGCCGAAACGCAAGAAGGGCGGCCCGACCGGACCGCCCTCCCCGATTTTGTCAGAACGCCTGAGAAGGCAATCCCGAGCGTCAGCCCTTCTTGAGGGACAGCCCGCCGAAACGCTTGTTGAAGGCCGCGACACGGCCGCCTTCCTGAATCTGCTGCTTGCCGCCGGTCCAGGCCGGATGGCTGGTCGGATCGATGTCGAGCGTCAGCGTGTCGCCTTCGCTGCCCCAGGTGGAGCGCGTCTGGAACTCGGTCCCGTCGGTCATTTTGACGGTGATCGTGTGGTAATCGGGATGCGTGTCGGCCTTCATGGCGTCGTGTCCTTCTGCATGTGACCGGTTCCGACCGGCCGGCAATGTCGGGAAAGCGGCGCGCCTAATCGGGATTGCTTTGGAAAGCAACCCCGATCAGGGTTCCTGTTTGTCCTCAAGCGCCGGCGCTCGCATTCGCTCGCTTGGCTATCCTCGCACCCGCGGACGCGGGTGCCAACAAACTACGCTTCCGGCGGATCCGCGACCATCGCGGTAAATTCCGCCTCGCTCGTGGTCTTGCCATCCACGCTGGCGCGGCCCTTGAACTTGTAGACCCGGCTGCGCTTCTGGAGGAATTCGACTTCCAGATCGAGCAGGCAACCGGGCGTCACGGGCGCGCGGAACTTGGCGTTCTCGATGCCCATGAAATAGACGAGCTTGCCTGTGCCCGCGAGTTCGAGCGTCTCGATGCCGAGGATTGCAGCGGCCTGTGCCAGCGCCTCCACCTGCAGTACGCCGGGCATGATCGGCGCGCCGGGGAAGTGCCCCTGGAAGAAGTCCTCGTTGAAGCTCACCGCCTTTACCGCATGTATCCGCTCGCCGAGTTCGATCGACTTGACCCGATCGACCAGCAGGAGCGGATAACGGTGCGGCAGGGCCTTGAGCACCTTGCGGATGTCGTACGGCTGCGCGCCCGATTCCTCGCTCATCGCCCTGCCTTCTTCGTCTTTGGGATCAACGGCCGGTCGGCTGCTGCTGCGCCGGCTGTGCGCCCTGCGCTGCCTGCGCGGCGGCCTGCTGCTCGCGAATCTCGCGCGGCATCCAACCCTGCGGCGGCGTGATCTGCACGCTGGGCAGCAGCGTATTGAGTTCCGTCAGCACGTCCTGCGTGACGTTGTGCTGCGCGCCGGCGAAGATCACCTGACCCGACGTCGCGTCGAGAATCAGCGAGATGTTCTTCTTCTGCGCAGCGGCCTGCACCGCCTCGTCCAGGCGATCCTCGATCTGTTCCTGGGTATAGGCGCGGCTCAGGGAGACCGGCGCCAGGATCTGCTGCAATTCGCGCTGGCCCGACTGCTCGATCTGCTGGATCTGTGCAGCCTGCTGCTGCAGCGCCTGCTGGTCGGGGCTGGCGGCCTGACGGTCCGTATTGAACTTCTGCACCATCGGCGTGAGCTGCGCTTCGAGCTGCTGGCGGCGCGCTTCGGCCTGGTCGATCTGCGCCTTGTAGGTCGTCTGGCGCTGCTGCTCGGCCGTCTTGTAGGCGTTGGAATTGGCGATCACGGCCGGAAGGCTGACGACGCCGACGCCGCGTGCGTCCTGCGCCATGGCCGGCGTAGCGAGAATCATCGGGGCCGAAGCCGCCGTGAGCATGAGACCGGCCGCGAAGACCGGCTTGAGAAGGTTCTTCATCAGAATTGGGTTCCTACATTGAAAGTGAAGGTCTTCGTGTCGTCGCCCGGCTCTTTCTTGAGCACATGGGCGAAGTCGATGCGGAACGGCCCGAAGGGCGAGTTCCAGTTCACGCCGATGCCGACCGAGATGCGCGGGCTGGCGGTGTCGCCCAGGAAGACCTCCTGGAACGGGTTCGCCACCCGATACATCGCCGGATCGTTCGGGTTGCCCGCGGCATCCGTCGGATCTGTGGTCGTCTTCGTCGCGTCGGTCGGATCGATGTAGAGGGGATTGCCCTCGCTATCGCGGTACTGGCGCTGGATACCGTCGGGGAATGGCGAGCTTTGCAGCACGGGCTTGGTCACGTTAAACAACGCGCCGACATCCATGAAGATCGAGGGCCGCAGGCCCATCTCGCGCGCGCCCGAGCCAAGTGGAATCTCGAGTTCGGCACGGCCCAGATAGTAGGCATTGCCCCCAAGCGCGTCGTCGCCGACCTGATCGCGATCTGTGATCACGACGGGGTTGCCGTCTTCATCCTCGCGAATCGGCTGACGCAGCACGCGCGGGCCGACGCCGCGGATATCGAAGCCGCGGAACTGCGGTTCGCCCAGGAAAAACCGATCGGTCAGCCGTACGTCGTCGACGCCCGGGCCGCGATCTTCGAGACCCTTGATCAGGCCTCCCTCGCCCTGCAGCGAGAAGATGAAACCGCCGAATACCGGCCAATACTTCGCACCCTTCGCGCGCAGGCGCAGATACTTCACCGATCCGCCCAGGCCGGCATATTGAGTGCTTAGCGACAGCGATTCGCCGCGCGTTGGCCGGTAGTTGTTGTTGAGGTTGTTATAAGCGATCGTCAGGCCGACAATGGAGCTGGTCCGCTTGCCGACGGCTTCGCACAGATAGCGGCCCGCCAGAACGGGGTCGCACTCGGTCACGCCATCACCGTCGATGTCGCTGTAGTAGGTGAACTCGTCGAGCGAGACGTTGTCGTAATTGAGCGTGTAGCTGCCGATCGCCGAGATGTACTCGGTCAGCGGCACGCCGGCACGAACTTCGAAACCGGTGGTCGACTGTTCGAACGTGCGATTGCGGTCGTTGTTGAGGAAGTTGAAGCTGTTGTAATCCTTGCGGTAGATGTCCACACCCATCGAGATGTTGCGGTCGAACACATACGGCTCGGAGAAGCTCAGCGCGGCGGACCGCGAGTAGCGCGACCAGTTGACCGACGCGCCGACCGTCTGGCCGCGGCCGCGGAAGTTGCGCTGACGGATCGAGCCGGCGAGGATGAAGTTTTCGATCGACGAGAAGCCGGCCGAAAGCTGCAACTCGCCGGTCGGCTGCTCCTCCACGTTCGCTTCGAGGATGATGCGATCGGGGGCGCTGCCCTCCTTCTGCTCGATCTCGAAGTTTTCCTGGAAGTATCCGAGCGAGTTGATGCGGTTGCTCGAGCGCTTGACCTGGAGCGAGTTGAACGCGTCGCCCTCGGCCACGCGGAATTCGCGGCGGACGACCTTGTCCTGCGTCAGCGTGTTGCCGTTCACGTCGACCCGCTCGACATAGACGCGCGGCGCCTCGCGCAGGACGAACGTCACGTCCATCGTGAGGTCTTCCTGGTTGCGGACGAACTGCGGCTGCGCATCGGCGAAGGCGTAGCCGAAGGTGCCGGCAAGTTCGTTCAGCTGCTCGACAGTGTCCTCGACCAGCTTGGCGTTGTACCAGTCGCCGGTCTTCATCGGCAGGTTCTGCGTCATCCGCTCGCTGTCGAAATCGCGGATCTGGCTGTCGACGGTCACATCGCCGAACTTGTAGCGCTCGCCCTCCTCGAGGACGTAGGTGATGATGAAGTCTTCCTTGTCCGGCGTCAGCTCGGCCACGGCGGATACGACGCGGAAGTCGGCGTAGCCTTCGGTCAGGTAGAACTGGCGCAGCTTCTGCTGGTCGAATGCCAGTCGGTCGGGGTCGTAGCTGGTGTTCGAGCTGAAGAAACGGAAGAAGCGCGCTTCTTTGGTGACCATCTCGCCCTTGAGCTCGCCGTCGTCGAACTCCTCGTTGCCGAGGATGTTGATCTGGCGAACCTTCGACTTGGGCCCCTCGCTGATCTCGAATACGACGTCGACGCGGTTCTGGCTGAGCTCGACCGTCTTCGGTTCGACCGAGGCGGCGAAACGGCCCTGGCGCTTGTAGAGCTCGATGATGCGCGCAGTGTCGGCGCGCACTTTGGAACGGGTGAAGATCTGGCGCGGCGCGAGGCGGATTTCAGGCAGGATCTTGTCGTTCTTGATCCGCTTGTTGCCCTCCAGGATGATGCGGTTGATCACCGGGTTCTCGGTAACCTCGATCACCACGTTGCCGCCGTCGTTGCGGACGCTGGCTTCGGAGAACAGCTCGGTCGCGTAGAGATCCTTCAGCGCCTGGTCGGCGAGCGCCTGGGTGTAGGTATCCCCGGCGCGCATCTGGATGTACGACAGGATCGTCGCGGGTTCGAGCCGCTGTGCACCGACCACGGTGATCGAGCGGATCGTCTGGCCCTGCGGTGCTGCGACAGGCGCGGGCTGCGCGGCAGGCTGCTGCGGAGTGGGCTGCGGCACCTGAGCGGCAGGCGCCTCTTGCTCCTGTGCCAGCAGCGGCGCAGGAACGCCGGCCAGCATAGTGCCGCAGAGCAGGGCCAGCGCGAAGCCGGTGCCGGTCTTGCCGAATGCGCCGGCGGCTTTCTCGCGTTCAATCATCGACACGGCGATCCCGTCCAATCCTTACCAAATGCACCATCTGGGCCGCTGCCCAAGCATCGGAGCGACAGCGAATGCCGCCCTTGCCCGATGCGATGCCCCCAATCAAGCAAAGGAAGGAACCATTCCCCCGCGCTTTTTCGCCCCCCGGACCGGTCAGCTCCCGAATATCGGCAGCGAAACCAGATCGTTGATCGTGACGAACACCATCAGCGCGAGCACCACGGCAACACCGGTGCGGAACGCCAATTCCTGTCCGCGCGGGCCGACCGGCTTCCGGCGGACAGCCTCTGCCGCGTAGAAAGCCAGATGGCCGCCGTCGAGCGCCGGAATTGGCAAGAGGTTGATGAATGCCAAATTAAGCGAGATCAGCGCGATGAAGTTAATAAAGGCGAGCGGACCGAGGCTGAGTTGCTCGCCCGAATACTTGGCGATCTTGATCGGTCCGCCGAGTTCGCGGACCGAGCGATCGCCGGAGACGATCTGCTTCACGCCGGTCACCATCATGTGCGCGATGCCGATGCTGTGATCCACGGCCATGCCGGTAGCAGCTATCGGACCCTGCCGTTCGAATTCGAACTCCGCCTGCGCCGGGCGGATTCCGAGCAGTCCGATCTTTGAAGTATTGCCGAACCCGTCGGTCACCTCGTGGCTGTCGGCAGTCACCGTGATCGGCATGTTCTGCCCGTCGCGGTCGACCACGATCTCGAACGTACGCCCCGGATAGAGCATCACAGCGCTCTGGATGTCGCGGAAATCGTGCATCCGCTCGCCGTCGATCGAAACAATGCGGTCGCCGACCTCGAAGCCTGCCTCTTCCGCGGCCGAACCTTCGGAGAACCCGGCAACCGTGAGCTGCCGGTCGGTTTCGACCGGCACCGGCTCGCCCACAACCATGAAGAACGCGGCGAAGATCGCCAGCGCGACCAGGATGTTGGTCGCGGGGCCCGCGATCACGATCAGTGCGCGCTGCCATAGCGGCTTGAAGTGAAACGAACCCGCCCGCTCCTCTTCGGGAATCGCGGCAATCTTGTCCGGGTCGGGAATGCTCGCGGGGTTCATGTCGCCCTTGAACTGGACGTAGCCGCCGAGCGGCAGTGCGGAGAGCTTCCAGCGCGTGCCGTGGCGGTCGGTCCGGCCAGCAAGCTCCCTGCCGAAGCCGATCGAGAACGCCTCCGCCTGAACGCCGAACAGGCGCCCGACGAGGTAGTGACCGAACTCGTGAATCGTGATCAGCGGCCCCAGCACCAGCAGGAAGCCAACGATGTACATCCAGAATGAAGGCGAATCAGCCAATTGGCATAGTCTCCAGCAGCTCGCGAGCCCGACTGCGCGCCTCGGCATCCACACCGAGAACGTCGTCCAGGCTCGAAGGTGCCATGGGGGTATAACGTTCGAGAGTTTGCTCGACCACTAACGCGATCCGCGTGAACGGCATCTGACCGGCGAGGAATGCGGCAACCGCGACCTCGTTTGCTGCGTTGAGCACGGCCGGCGCCGCGCCGCCCGCATGCGCGGCCTCGCGGGCCAGCCGGGTCGCAGGGAAGCGCACCTCGTCGAGCGCCTCGAAAGTCAGCGAACCGAGCGCCGCAAGATCGAGCGGCGCGCAAGGCGTGTCCATCCGTTCCGGATATGCGAGGCACGAGGCGATCGGGACCCGCATGTCCGAAGGGCCGAGCTGCGCCAGGGTCGAACCGTCGCGGTACTCGACCATCGAATGCACCACGCTCTGCGGATGGACGACGATCCGCAGCGCCTCGAGCCCGACGGGGAACAAGTGATGCGCCTCGATGAATTCGAGCCCCTTGTTCATCATCGTCGCCGAATCGACACTGATCTTGGCGCCCATGCTCCAGTTCGGATGCGCCACGGCCTGTGCGGGCGTCGCGCCGGCGAGCTGTTCCGCCGTCCAGGTACGCAAGGGGCCGCCGCTGGCGGTCAGCGTGATCGTGCGCACGTCCTCGATCCTGCCGCCCTGCAGGCACTGGAAGATCGCGTTGTGCTCCGAATCGACGGGCAGCAGGGTCGCGCCGTGCTCGGCAACGGCCGCGGTCATGACGTCGCCGGCCGAGACGAGCGCCTCCTTGTTCGCCAGCGCGATCGCGCCGCCGCGACGGATTGCCGTCATCGTCGGGCGAAGCCCGGCGCAACCCACGATCGCCGCGACCGTCAGGTCCACCGGCCGCGAGGCGGCCTCGCACAGCGCCGACGATCCCCCCTCAGCCGCAATGCCCGATCCCGAGAGCGCCTCGCGCAGATCGCCGAGGCATGCCTCGTCGCCGACCACCGCGAGCTCCGCGTCGAACTCGCGTGCGAGCGCCGCGAGTTCACGCGCGCTGCAATTGGCGGTCAGCGCCACCACCCGCCAATCGCCGCGGTTGCGGCGCACGAGGTCCAGCGTCGAAGCCCCGACCGAGCCGGTCGCGCCGAGAATGGAAATCGAGCGGGTCAATTGACGACGCTCGCGGCAAGCACGCCGACTGCGATGGCGACCGGCAGGAGCCCGTCGATGCGGTCGAACACGCCGCCGTGCCCCGGAATGAGGTGCGAGCTGTCCTTCACGCCCGCGCGCCGTTTGAGCCAGCTCTCGAAGAAATCGCCGGCCTGCGCCAGAACCGCAAGCCCCGCGCCCAGCAGCGCGGCGCCGCCGAGGTTCTGCGCATCGAGGGCCAGGCCGAGTTCGAACCGCGGCCCCAGCCACGAGACGCTCGAATCGATCGCGACCACCCACAGCACGACCCACAGGGCCGAGGCAGCCATGCCGCCCAGCAGCCCGGCCCAGGTCTTCGACGGGCTCACGCGCGGCGCGATCTTCGGTCCGCCGATGACGCGGCCGGTGAAGTAGGCACCGGTGTCGGTGAAGATCGTGACGCCCAGCACGAGCACGATCAGGAAGTCCGCCGCACCGCTCAGAATACCGGCGGCCAGGCCGATGTAGAGCGCACCCGCAATCAGGGCAGCGAGCCGGTAGGGCACGTTCGCCGTCGCACGGGAGACCAGCACCACGAACTCCGCGAAGCAGACCAGCGCGACGATACCGACGAACAGGTCAAACACCCGCCCGCCCTGCCAGAACGCGGCGCCGGCGACGGCCAGCATGACCACCGCCGAGGCCAGGCGAACCGGCAGGTCCGCGCTGCGCGTCTTCAGCGGAACGGGCTCGCTCTCACCGGTCATCGCTCTCCTCGCTCGTCTGATGCAACGCTGAGGGGGAGGAAAGGGTCATCGCCCGCCATATCGGCGCTCCCTCCGCGCGAATTCGTCCAGCGCGTTCCGCAAGTGCTCGGGCGTGAAGTCGGGCCATAGCGTATCGACGAAGATCATCTCGGCATAGGCCGCCTGCCACAGCAGGAAGTTCGACAGCCGCACCTCCCCGCTCGTGCGGATCAGCAGGTCGAGCGGCGGCAGGTCGGCGGTGTCGAGGTGCTTGGCGATCGTTTCGGCCGTGATCTGGCCTTCGGCCGCCGCCTTCCCCGCGGCGCGCGCGATTTCCTGCTGCGAGCCGTAGTTGAGCGCGACGGCCAGCGTGCGCGCACCTCCGCTGGTCTTCTCCAGCGCATCTTCGAGCATCTCGACGATATCGGGCGCAAGCCCCTGCCAATCACCGATAATCTTGAGCTTGACGTCGTTGGCGATAAACTCCGGCAGGTCCGATTTCACGAACTTGCGCATTAGGTTCATCAGGTCGTCGACCTCTTCGCCCGGGCGCTTCCAGTTCTCGGAACTGAAGGCGTAGAGCGTCAGGCATTCGATGCCGGTTTCGGAGAGGCTGCGCACCAGTGTGCGCACGGCCTCCACGCCGCGCTGGTGCCCCAGCGCGCGCGGCAGGTGCCGGCGCTTCGCCCAGCGGCCGTTGCCGTCCATGATCACGGCGACATGGCGGGCCTGTGCGGCTACGCCGTCAGCCATTTCCACCCTCCTCGTCGCACGAAGGAGCCAACGAGTGACGGCACGGCGCGGAGCGGCGGGTGCGGCATCCGCACCACTCCGCTCCGGCCAGGCTCACTTTCGGTTTGCCAAGTCTCACTGCCCTTCCTCTGAAGAGAAGGGGATAGGCCGCCCGATCCCGCTCACTGGGTCAGGATTTCCTTCTCCTTCTGCGCAGCGGCGGCATCGGCGTCGGCGACGTACTTGTCGGTCAGCTTCTGCACTTCGTCCTCGCCGCGCTTGCGCTCGTCCTCGGAGATTTCCTTCTTCTTCTCGTCTTCCTTGAGCGCTTCCATGCCGTCGCGGCGCACGTTGCGGATCGCGATCTTGGCGTTTTCCGCATACTTGCCGGCGATCTTGGCCAGTTCGCGGCGGCGCTCTTCCGTCAGATCGGGCATGGGCAGGCGGATCGTCTGCCCGTCGGTCATCGGGTTGAGGCCGAGGTTCGCGTGCGCGATCCCCTTCTCCACCGCCGTCACGTTGGCCTTGTCCCACACCTGCACGGCCAGCATGCGCGGTTCGGGCGCGTTGACCGTGGCCACCTGGTTCAGCGGCATCATCGCGCCATAGACCTCGACCTGCACCGGATCGAGCAGGCTGGTGTTGGCGCGGCCTGTGCGCAAGCCCGAAAGATCGCTCTTCAGGCTTTCCACCGCGCCCTGCATCCTGCGCTCGATGTCGCTCTTGTCGTACTTCGCCATTTGTCAGGCTTCCTCTTTCACTACCGTGCGGACGCCGTCGCCGGCGAGCACCCGCGCCAGATTGCCCTTTTCGCGGATCGAGAAGACCACGATCGGGATCCCGTTGTCGCGGCACAGCGCCACGGCGGAAGCGTCCATCACCTTGAGATTGTTTGCCAGAACCTTGTCGTAACTGACCGTATCAAAACGTTTTGCTGAAGCATTCGTCTTCGGGTCCGCGTCGTAAATTCCATCCACACTGGTGCCCTTGAACAGAGCATCGCAGCGCATTTCGGCAGCGCGCAGCGCGGCGCCGCTGTCGGTGGTGAAGTAGGGTGCGCCGACGCCGGCCGCGAAGATCACCACCCTGCCCTTTTCCAGATGCCGTTCGGCCCGCCGACGGATCACCGGTTCGCACACCTTGTCCATCTCGATCGCGGATTGCACGCGGGTCGGGACGCCGAGTTGTTCGAGCGCGCTCTGCATCGCCAGCGCGTTCATCACCGTCGCCAGCATGCCCATGTAGTCGGCCTGCGCGCGGTCCATGCCCTGCGCCGCACCGGCCATCCCGCGGAAGATGTTGCCGCCGCCGATCACCAGACACAGTTCAAGCCCGGTATCCTTGGCCGCCTTCACTTCCTGCGCCAGTTCGGAGACGAAGGCGGGATCGATGCCGAACTGCTGATCCCCCATCAGCACCTCGCCCGAAAGCTTGAGCAGTATGCGCTTGTATTTGGGGGATGGCATGGGCGATGGGGTTTCCGGATTCACTTGCGGGTTGCCGGCGTCCTTAGCCGCCTCGCCCCCCGTGCGCAAAGGGAAAGCCGGTGATGGGAAGAGGATCGCGGTGGCGCACGCTGCGCTGGGTGTTCGTGGTGCTGCTGGCCGCAGCGGCGGCGCTGGCTGCGAAGGCATGGAGCGACACGGCCGCCGAGCCCGAAATCATGCGCCTCACCGCCCGGCTCGACGGCTTGCCCGCCGGCACACCGCCGATGCGTCTGCTGCTGCTTTCGGACATTCACGTCTCAGGCCCCGACATGCCGCCCGAACGGCTTGCGCGGATCGTCGAGCAGGCGAACCGGCTCCAGCCCGACGTGGTGTTGATTGCAGGCGATTTCGTCAGCGAGAAACGCACGGCGACCCGGCTCTATTCGGCGGCGGAGGCGATCGCCCCGCTCGCCGCGCTGAAGGCGCCGCTCGGCAAGATCGCAGTGCCCGGCAATCACGATCACTGGTTCGGCGTGGCAGCCGTCCGCCGCGAGCTGGAGCGGGCCGGGTTCACTGTGCTTGCCAACGCGGCCGTGCGCGCCGGTCCGCTCGCGATCGGCGGGATCGACGACGATTATACCGGCCATGCCGATCCATCCGCGGCGCTCGCGGCGGTGGACCGGCTCGGTGGCGGCCGGGTCCTGCTCAGTCACAGCCCCGATCCCTTCCCCGACCTGCCGGCCGGTTTCGGGCTCATGCTCGCGGGGCACACCCATTGCGGGCAGATCCGCTATCCCTGGGGCGGCTCGCCAGCAACGATGTCGGCCTATGGCGACCGCTACGCCTGCGGCACGGTGCGCGAGAACGGGAACCTGCTCGTCACGACCGCGGGTCTTGGCACCAGTGTGCTCCCGTTCCGCCTGTTCTCCCGGCCCGAGATGTGGCTGATAGAAGTCGTCCCGGCGGGCCGCTGAAAGCCTGCAAGTGGGTGCGGCGCATACGAAAACGGCCGCCGAACCGAAGTCCGGCGGCCGCGCATTTCGCTCGCTTGTGCGGCCGGTCAGCCGGCGACGGCGGCGGCAACCTCGGCTGCGAAGTCGCTCTCTTCCTTCTCGATGCCTTCGCCGAGCTGGAAGCGGACATAGTCCTTGAGCACGATCTCGCTGCCCGCGTCCTTGCCGGCCTTAGCGACGACGTCAGAGATCGGGGTCTTGTTGTCCATTACGAAGAGCTGGCTGAGCAGCGCGTTTTCCTTGGCGAACTTCTTCACCGCGCCTTCGACCATCTTCGCCTGCACTTCGGCCGGCTTGCCGCTCTCGGCCGCCTTCTCCGCAGCGACCTTGCGCTCGCGCTCGATCACGTCGGCGTCGAGGCCGTCGGCGTCGAGCGCCTGCGGGAACGCGGCGGCGATGTGCATGGCAAGCTGCTTGCCGAGCGTCTCGAGCGTAGCGGCATCGGCCTCGCTCTCGAGGGCGACGAGCACGCCGATCTTGCCGAGATTCGGCGCAGCGGCGTTGTGCACGTAAGGCACGACCACGCCGTTGGCGACCGAGACGGTCTTCATACGGCGGAGCTGCTGGTTCTCGCCGATCGTCGCGACGTTGTCGGTCAGCTTGTCGGTCACGGTGCCGCCGTCGGGATAGGCGGCCGCCTTCAGCGTCTCGATATCGTCACCCTCGACGCCGAGCGCGACTTCGGTCGCCTTGCGCACGAAGTCCTGGAACTTGTCGTTCTTGGCGACGAAGTCGGTTTCCGAGTTGACCTCGACCGCGACGCCGCGGGTGCCTTCGACGGCGACGCCGACGAGACCCTCGGCCGCCGTGCGGCTCGACTTCTTCTGGGCGGTGGCGAGGCCCTTGGCGCGCAGCGCGTCGACGGCGGCTTCGATGTCGCCGCCGGTTTCCTCGAGCGCCTTCTTGGCGTCCATCATGCCCGCGCCGGTCTTCTCGCGCAGGGCCTTCACGTCAGCGGCGGTGAATGCAGCCATTGTCGTTTCCTTTGATAATCTGTGGACGCCGGGCCCGTGTTCCGGCCCGGCGCACTAGGTCGTGTTTGTGACGGCCGTATGGAAGCTCAGGCGGCCGCTTCGGAAGCCGCGGCCTCTGCCGGCGGCACGTCCATCGCACCGACGTCGTCACCCGAATCGGCCACCTTGCCGCCGCGGCCGGCGAGCGCAGCGTCGCGCACGGCGTCGCAGTAGAGACGCACGGCACGGCTGGCATCGTCGTTGCCCGGCACCGGGAAGGCAATGCCGCTCGGATCGACATTGGTATCGAGCACCGCGATGACCGGGATGCCGAGCACGTTGGCTTCCTTGATCGCCAGGTCTTCCTTGTTCGCGTCGATCACGAACATGACATCGGGAATGCCGCCCATGTCGCGAATGCCGCCCAGCGAGAGCTCGAGCTTGTCACGCTCGCGGGTGAGCTGGAGGACTTCCTTCTTGGTGAAGCCCGACGTGTCGCCCGAAAGCTGCTCTTCCAGCGTCTTGAGGCGCTTGATCGAGCCCGAGATCGTCTTCCAGTTGGTGAGCATACCGCCCAGCCAGCGGTGATTGACGAAGTGCTGGCCCGCCGCGCGGGCGGCTTCGGCGATCGGCTCCTGCGCCTGACGCTTGGTGCCGACGAACAGCACCTTGCCGCCCGAACGCACGGTCGATTCGATGAAGTCGAGCGCGCGCGAGAACAGCGGCACGGTCTGCGACAGGTCGATGATGTGGACACCGTTGCGCGCGCCGAAGATGTACGGCTTCATGCGCGGGTTCCAGCGGTGGGTCTGGTGGCCGAAGTGAGCGCCGGCCTCGATCAATTGCTGCATGGTGACGGTAGAAGCCGCCATAGGTATTTCCTTTCCGGTTGAGCCTCTGGAGAGCTGGAACCCGTGCGGAGATCCCGCGGCAGGCACCGGTATGTGGCGCTCTCCATGTGGATTTGCGTGAGAGAAACCGGACAAACAGAGGTCCGGAATCGCCCCGCGGGCGCGCCCTTACCCGGGATCGCAGGAAGAATCCACCCTCGATTCGCCGCGTGAATTGCGGACCCGAGCGCAATAGCGCTTGACATGTAGGAACAAATGGGGAACATTAGCCCCTGTCGCCCGGAACGAGTCGTGCGACGCACTGGTTATCCACAGCGAACCCACAGTCTGTCAACAGCCACGGGATCGCATTCGCAAGGATCAGAAATCATGCTCGGCGTCACTCTGTTTGCACTGTTTCTGTCCGCCACCGTGGGTGCAGCCGTAGTGCTGGCGGACAGCTTCATTCGCGGTCGGGAAGCGTTCGCGCGTCTCCGCCGGGAAATGGCGCAGGCCGAACAGTCCGTCAGCCGCGTCCATACCGTGATCGTGAATGTGCCGGAGAACGAGCCGCTCCCCGCGTGGCGCCCTCGCCCGATCAGTCGAGCAGGTGGTCGTCCGCAGCGGCAGGTGCCGGCCCGGATGCAGGCGCCGCTGCCCGCGGCCGCCTGACCCGCGAATAGCGCACCAGCGCGTAAGGCATCATCGCGAGATAGCCGACGCAGATCGCGACCAGCGTCCACCAGGGCTCGAGTAGCAAGGCGGCGAAGAGGATTCCGACCCCGGCGATCAGTTCCAGCCTGACGTTGCGCCGCGGTCGGATCGAGGTCCAGCTCAGCGTCGCGATGTTGGAAATCATCAGGAAGGCGATCGCCACCATCCAGATCGCGCAAGCCACGGGCTCGCGAAAGCCCTCCCACCCGGTCGCCATCCATAGATAGAACGGCAGGAACGCCAGCCCCGCCCCCACCGGCGCGGGAACGCCGGTAAGGAAGCCGGCCGACTTGTGCGGCTGCTCGTCCACATCGATCTGGGCGTTGAACCGCGCCAGGCGCAGCGCACAACAGATCGCGAAGGCGAGCGCGGCGAACCAGCCCAGCCGCGGCAGATCCTGCAAGGTCCAGAGGTAGAAGATCAGCGCCGGCGCGACGCCGAAGGAAAGTGAGTCGGCCAAGCTGTCCAGTTCGGCACCGAATCGCGATTGGGCCTTGAGCAGCCTGGCGATCCGTCCGTCGATCCCGTCGAGCACGCCGGCGAGGATGACCGCCACGATCGCAAGCCGCCAGTTATCCGAGATCGCAAAACGGATCCCGGTCAGGCCCGAGCAAAGCGCAGCAGCGGTGATCGCGTTGGGCAATACCGCACGCAGCGAAAGGCCCCGCACGCCGCGGGCCATGGGTATTTCGTCTTCCGCTGCCTTGGGGCCGATGCGCGGATAGTCTTCGCTCACTGCGCGACACCCTCGATCAGCTTCTGCTCGCCGATCTCCGCGAGAATCGTCTCGCCCGCGATGACCTTCTGCCCCACCAGGACCTTGGAATCGGTTCCGGCGGGGAGATAGACATCGACCCGGCTGCCGAAGCGGATCAGGCCGACGCGCGCGCCCGCCGCCAGGGTGTCGCCCGGCTTGACGAACGGCACGATCCGCCGCGCGATCAGCCCGGCAATCTGCGTAAAGCCGATCGCCACGCCGTCCTGCCGCTCGATCAGGATATGCTGGCGCTCGTTCTCCTCGCTCGCCTTGTCGAGGTCGGCGTTGACGAACTTGCCCGGAATATAGACCAGCCGCCGCACCGTGCCGCCGATCGGCGCGCGGTTGATGTGCACGTCGAACACGCTCATGAAAATCGAGATGCGCGTGACGGGCTGATTGGGAAGCGCCGGCGTTCCGCTGCCATCGTCCATCGTCAGTTCTGCCGGCGGCTCCATTTGCGTGATGAGCGAAACGAGCCCGT
Organism: Pelagerythrobacter aerophilus; assembly: GCF_003581645.1. Lineage (GTDB taxonomy): Bacteria > Pseudomonadota > Alphaproteobacteria > Sphingomonadales > Sphingomonadaceae > Pelagerythrobacter > Pelagerythrobacter aerophilus. Next base: position 659,870 of record NZ_QXFK01000014.1, read on the forward strand.
CAGCGGGCGAGACGATCGCCCGCTCGTCCTGCGGGACGACGCGTTCGGGATCGCGAAAAAAGGCAAAGACGCCGAGTGAGAGGAACGCCATCGGCCAGGCGATCGTCTCCCACGCCAGGAATGCCGCGAGCAGGCTGATGCCCACCGCGATCAGTCCAAACTTGCGCCCTTCGGGATGAATAGCCGGCCATTGCCAGGCGACATCACCGCGTCCCTTGTTGTCGACCAATTCACCAGCCATCCCCGCCATCTAGAGACTCGCATCCATCCAAACAAGCGGCACGACGCCGCACCGGCGCGTTAGGACGATGCTTACCATCTCGCACTATCGCCTCCGGTCGATGAGCATGCGCGACGAAAGCATCCGCCGCTGGATCGGCGAGGTTCCGATCTACGGGATCGCTCTGGCGCTGTTCGCGCTATGCGTTGTCCTGCTGACGGGCAAGGGCATAAGCCTGGATGCCGAACCCGCCGCGGCCAACGCGTGGCTCTATCTGGTCGCGATCATCGCCTGGCTCTCGGTCGACACCGCCGTGTACCTCGCGCGCCGGCGGCCCAGCGAACCGATCGCAGCGCTGCACCGGCGCTACGCCGGGCCCACAGCCGCACAGCGATGGCTCGCCGGGACGCCCCTGCTCGCGCTCTGCGTGCTGCTGATGCCGTTCTTCTCCAAGATGAAAGCCGCGATTCCACTGTTCAACGACTACACCTGGGATGCCCGGTTTATCGCCTGGGATCGCGCGATCTTCTTCGGTCACGATGCCTGGCAGGTGCTGCAGCCGCTGGTGGGCTATCCGCCGATTACGGCCGCGCTCGCGTTTCTCTATCATGCCTGGCTTTTGCTGCTCTACCTCGGCTGTCTCTATTTCGCCTTCGCCGCGATCGATCCCGCGATCCGCCGCCGCTTCTTCCTCACCTATGTGCTGGCATGGTCGGTGATCGGCGGGGGTGTTGCGACCCTGCTCGCTTCGGTCGGCCCCTGTTTCGTGGGGCCGCTGTTCGGCGATCCGGCGTTCGATGCGCAGATGGCTTATCTTCGCGCGGCCGACGGCCAGATACCGGTGATGACGCTATCGGTGCAGGAAATGCTGCTCGACTGGCATTTGGCCGATGCCGATGGGCTCGGCAGCGGGATCACCGCCATGCCCTCGATGCATGTGGCGATCGCATTCCTGTTCTGGCTCGCCACCCGCCGCGTGTCGCCCATGGTCGGACGCTGGTTCCTCGCGTTCTTCGTCGCCATCTGGATCGGCTCGGTCCACCTCGCCTACCACTATGCGGTCGACGGACTGGTCTCGGTGGTGCTGGTGGCGATGCTGTGGCGCGCTTCCGACTGGATCTTCAAGTGGTGGGACGCGCGGGTCGCGGCGTCCGCGGCGCGGATTCAGCCGATCCTGCGGACGAAGACGGTTCCGGCCGAATAGCCCGCTCCGAAACTGCAGATCAGCCCGGTATCGCCAGGTGCGAGATCGTCGCTGTGAAGATGAAACGCGATGATCGAGCCCGCGCTCGACGTGTTGCCGTAGGTGTCGAGCACCGTCGGACTTTCATCCTCATTCGCTTCATGCCCCAGGACCCGGTGCGCGATCAGACGATTCATGCCGGTGTTGGCCTGGTGGAGCCACAGGCGGCGCAACCCCTGCGGATCGATCTCCAGCCGCTCGGCCTCGTCCAGGATCATCTGCGAGACCATCGGCACGACTTCCTTGAACACCTTTCGTCCCTGCTGGACGAAGAGCTTATCGGGCCGATCCGCAGTTTCGGGATGCGCGCGATTGAGGAAGCCGAAGTTGTTGCGGATATTGTTCGAGAAAACCGTCTTCAACCGGGTGCCGAGGATGTCCCAGTGCTGCGTCGGCGCCATGGCCGCGTCCTCCACCAGCACGGCCGTGGCGACGTCGCCGAAGATGAAATGGCTGTCGCGGTCGCGCCAGTTGAGATGGCCGCTGGTGATCTCCGGGCTGACGACCAGCACCGAACGCGCATTGCCGGCACGGATGTAGTCAGCCGCGGTCTGGATGCCGAATGTCGCCGAGGAGCAAGCGACGTTCATGTCGAAGCCGAAGCCTTCGATGCCCAGCGCCTGCTGGATCTCGATCGCCATCGCCGGATAGGGGCGCTGCATGTTCGACGCGGCGCACAGCACCGCATCGACATCGGCGGCATCGCGCCCTGCCCGCTCGAGCGCCTCGCGGGCCGCTTTCACCCCGATCTCGGCCAGGATCGAGAGCTCGTCGTTCGCCCGTTCCGCCCACCGCGGCGCCATGATTTCCGGATCGAGCACCGGCGCCTTCGCTATCACGTGGCGCGCCTTGATTCCGCTGGCCTTCTCGATGAACTCGACCGAGCTCGGCTCCAGCGGCTCGATCTCGCCCGCCGCGATTGCCTCCGCATTTCGTGCGTTGAATCGCTCGACGTAGGTGTTGAAGCTGGCGACCAGTTCCTCGTTGGAAATGCTCTCTTCCGGCGTGAACAGGCCGGTCGCGGAAATCACGGGACGATGGGTGGGCTGCATTGCGCTCAACTAAAGCCGTCCGCGGGGACCGGCAAGCACCGACACTGCGGCGGCGCTCGGGACCACCTAGCCGCGCCTCCGGAACGTCACGTCCCGCCCGGAAATCCGCACCGCTCCGGCAGCCGAGTAAGTCGCACGACCCGCCGCTTCGGAAGGCACGGGCTTCGCGGCGCGGCATTCTGTGATCGGGGGCGTCAGAATGGAGTGACAATATGCGAAAGCCAACCATGCTCATTGGGCTATTGGGAGCGACAGCGGGCTTGGCCGCCGTCTCCTCGGCGGCGGCACAAGCCAAAGGCGAACCTCAGCGTTCCACTGAGCCGCCGCCCGGACTGGTGAAGGCATTGGAGAAAGCCGCCCCGGGCATACTCCGCGCAATGAACGCGACGGAAGGCTCCAACAGCCGCCTGCAGGATTTGCCCATCAGCGTTTAGGCCAAGACACAAGGCAAGAACCTGGCCCCGCTTCGGCGGGGTCTTTTATGCCTGCTTGCCGATGAGCGGGAAGGCGTGGTGGCAGGGCTTGAATCGAACCTAGCAATTAACGTTTTGAAATCAATTTAGTACTCATAGGCAGCGTAAACTCTACCCCACACTCTCCCCCACATTTTTGTTCATATAAGTGTAGTTCGGTTCAGCTTTTGAGCTTTGAAACTGAATTTTTCGGGGCTTGGTAGAGCGCCTTTCCTTCTTATCCCAGCCCGTTCGAAGTGCCAAGAAGCACTACCTCAAAAGAAGCTCTTTGCTGTTCCACACCAGCGTACCAGCATCTGGGAATGGGTCTATGAACGCCCATCCCCATTTCTTGGTATTGACGTATACGGGCTCCGCTGAATCACTGTGCCCAATGAGCGAGTTTTGCGGATGAATCATGGTCAGCAGGTGCAACCATTCCAGCGACTTGCTAGGAACTGACTGATGAAGACCGATCTCGATCACCTGCCCCCGCAAAAACAGCGCGAGCTGGAACGCGTCGTTCAGCTGATCTTCGAAGAGTTCGAGGATGCCTTCGCACTGGCTAAGCACGACTGGAAGAAAGCCGGGCGTATCCTCAAGGTCATCCTTTACGGAAGCTACGCACGCGGTACCTGGGTCGACGAGCCGCATACCGCCAAAGGCTACCAGTCGGATTATGATTTACTGATCATCGTCAATGACAAGCGGCTCACCGACAGAGTGAAATACTGGGCAAAGGTCGATGACCGCCTGATGCGAGAATACGGCGTGACGGGCACGCTCCACACGCCGGTAAATTTCATCGTCCACACCTTGCAGGAGGTGAACGACGGTCTCGCCCATGGCCGCTATTTCTTCATGGACGTTAAGCAGGATGGAGTCGCGCTCTACCAGTCGGACGACACCGAGCTGCATACGCCTAAACCCAAGACTCCCGACCAAGCGCTAGCAATGGCGCAGGAGTATTTCGACGAGTGGTTTCCAACGGCTATCCAGCGCTTTGAACTCTCGAAACTTGGCAGGGAGCGAGGCTTCCTCAAACCCGCTGCCTTCGACCTTCATCAAACTTCCGAGTTTCTCTATCACTGCGTGCTCCTGGTCTGCACGTTCTACACACCCCACGTGCACAATCTCGGGTTCCTTCGCACCCAAGCTGAGCGCATCGATCCTCGCCTCACCTACGTCTGGCCACGCGATACGAAGCGAGACCGCGCCCGCTTTGAGAAACTCAAAGAAGCGTACGTGAAGGCGCGCTACTCAAAACACTACCGGATCACGAAAGCGGAGCTTGAGTGGCTCGGCGAGCAGGTCGAAGAGCTGGGCCGCGTCGTCCACGAAGTGTGTTCTGAGCGATTGGAAAAACTCAAAGCCGAGACCGGGAACGGTTCTTAGACAATTGCTATCTTGGCTCGAGATTCGTCAAGATTACGGAGCGCTGAGCACATTTGTCTGTTCTGTTTCTGGAAAAAGCGGCAGGGTTTTGTCGTCAAAACCGGCCTCCCCCGCCTCCCGGGTAATTTCATAAGGCCCGAGCGCCTCGACGATCCTTGCCGTGAGTGTCTCGACCGCTTCGCGCCGGTTGAACGCTCTCGTTGCTGAAAGCACATCGCGGAGCGCGTAGGTCTCGACCGTACCGAGTGCAGCCCCGATCACATAGGTAAGTTCAGTATCGCTAGGTCGAATCAACATTCTTGCAGTTAGAACATAACAGGAACTAATTGCCAATGCGAAACTTCTACCCTGCTGCCGATTGACAGTAAAACATGCTCGCGGCAGGCGCTTTGCGATGTGCAATCTCTACCGAATGACGAAGGCGAACGACGAGGTCGCGCGCTGGTTCAATGCAGCCGATCAACTGGGCAATGCCAACTTTGGGGACGAAGTGTTTCCGGGATATCCCGGTGCTGTGATTGCAGATGGCAAGCTCTCGCAGATGTCCTGGGGTTTCCCGTTGTCGCTCAAAAGCAAGCGCACCGGCGAGCCGCTCAAACCGAAGCCGGTCAACAACGCTCGCACCGACAAACTCGACAGCTACATGTGGCGCTACAGCTTCGAGGAACGCCGCTGCCTCATTCCGTTGACGGCATGGGCGGAAGCCGAGGGCACACCGGGAAGCAAGACGCGCACCTGGCTAAGCCGTCCCGATAGCGAGTTGTTTGCAGCCGCAGGGCTGTGGCGCAACAGCGACGAATGGGGTCTCGTCTACTCGATGTTGATGACCGACAGCGCTGGCATTGCTGCGGAATGCCATTCGCGGATGCCGGTACTGCTGGAGCAAGACGACTGGTCGAAATGGACCAACGGCTCGACAAGAGAGGCGCGCAGTCTCTGCAAGCCATGGACCGGTGAGCTTGCAATCGAACGGACGGATCAGAGCTGGTAGAAGTGCATTCCGACTGCACGCCTGCCGTTTTTGGTGCGCTGTAATCGCTGCGCTCGCTTCGCGACATCATTGCCACGCATTTGCAACGAAGCTGCATCGCGTGCTGTTCAGATAAAGTGTCCGTGGACGTTTGGGGTGGGTAGGAAATAGGATGGCGAGATAAAAGCACCGCCGTCGGTCGGGGTGCAGGTGGTTGGTTTCGCTGATGATTTGCCGACGGCGCTGATGTTGCCCTGCTGGCGCTGCCCTATGAAATCCTTTTGTTTTCAATGCAGAGAGCGACGGCGCCTCCCAAATCGAGCAAGTATCTTGGCAAATGAGCCTTTGAGATGAGATCCGCATTCGTCCCCGAAGACACGTTGGGATACACTTTACCCTAAGTTGCCAGAAGAGCGGCGCGCCAGCGCACCAAAGGCTGCCCCAGCGTAAAAACGTCATGTGGCGCGCCAGCTCTCAATAGAGCGATACTCGCTGTCGATGGCGGGCCGGTCTGCTCCCCTCCATGATCCCCCAGGTCGGTCCGTCATCACCCGATAGATGAAAGGACCGACCGGCATGCCTTCTGCAGGCACGACAGACCATCTTCGCGAGCAACGACAGCGTCAGTCGATAGAACCGATAGCGATGCGGGTGCCCGAGGCCTGCCGCTATCTCGGGATCGGGCGCAGCACCCTCTATGTGCTCATCGGTGAAGGCGAGATAGAGATCGTCAAGCTGGGCAGTTCGACGCTTGTGCTGACTGCCAGTCTCCGATCGCTGGTTGAGAGACGGCGGAAGAATTCAGATGAGCCGACTGCAGAAGCTGTGCAATGACCATGCATCCTGATCTCATGAAGGCCATCGTACTCGCCGCCATCATCAGGATGCCGGACCACTCGAAGCGTCAGCTGGTGTCGACGGTTCAGCAGCGACGCGAGAAATCCGAAGATGCATTGGCAGCCAGCGTGGTCGTGGAACTTTCGCGGCGCTCCTAGTGCACTCGAGCTATGTCGGCTTCGCGCCCCAATATTGGACATTTGATCGGTCTCGTCGCGATCCTGAAACCTGCCACTGGACTAGGTAGTAGCTGAGGGCGGCTTCGTGCCCTCAATTCGGAAATCGGAGATACAAATGCCGATCTCGAAAGCCGACATTCTCCAAGTGCAAGGCAGACTGTTCGCGTAAGGCTTTTGACAACACCAGATCAATGATCTAGCAGTTTGACTTCGGGCACTTATTCCGGCGCCCGGTAAGGCAATGCGCCCAAGTCCGGCTCGATGAGCTGTGTGCGAAGGACGCGTTGATGAATTCTCCCGCTAATTCAGGTTCCGTAGAACAAACTCCGATCCCGTTTTCCGAAGGGGTGCGTGTCTGGGCGCGCGTGGCCGCGTTGAGCTTTGGTGGACCAGCGGGCCAGATCGCGGTGATGCACCGCATTCTAGTCGATGAAAAGCGCTGGATCGGGGAGAACCGGTTCCTGCATGCGCTCAATTACTGCATGCTCCTGCCCGGACCGGAAGCCATGCAGCTTGCCACCTATATTGGCTGGTTGCTCCACGGCGTTCGCGGTGGCCTCGTCGCAGGATGCCTGTTCGTCCTTCCCGGCTTCCTCAGCATTATGGCGCTTAGCGTGCTCTATGCCAGTTTTCAGGAGGCCAGCTTCGTCCAGGCGATTTTCTTCGGCATTAAGGCGGCGGTGCTCGCCATAGTCATCGAGGCCCTGCTGCGCATCGGGAAAAGGGCATTGAAAACTTGGCCCATGTATCTGATTGCCGCCGCAGCCTTCGTGGCGATATTCGCATTCGATGCACCTTTCCCGCTGATTATCGCGGCCGCCGCGCTGGTCGGTTTTCTTGGAGGGCATTTCGATCCTGCACGGTTTCTGGTCATTCGCGCCCGTGAAACGACCGAGGACGGGGAGAGCGAGCCGGAAGCCGTGCTTCATACAGGCGGTATGGCGAAAGCGCAGCCTACATGGCGCGGAGCAGTCCGCACGGCCTTGATCTGGGGCAGCATCTGGGCAGCTCCCATAATTGCGCTGATCCTTCTTGTTGGCCCAAATCACGTGTTCACGGAACTGGCGGTTTTCTTCTCCAAGCTCGCGGTCGTGACATTCGGGGGCGCGTATGCCGTGCTGGCCTATATGGCGCAGGAAGCCGTGCAGACGCATGGCTGGCTTGCCCCCGGTGAAATGCTCGATGGGTTGGGCATGGCGGAGACCACGCCGGGTCCACTGATCCAGGTCGTCCAATTCGTGGGGTTCATGGGGGGATATCGCGAAGCAGACATGTTAGGCCCGGTGGCATCGGGCATCGCGGCTTCGGTCATCGTCACGTGGGTCACGTTCGTGCCGTGCTTCCTATGGATTTTCCTTGGTGCGCCATTTATCGAAAAACTGCGCGGCGTGAAGCTTCTGACAGCGGCGCTTTCGGCGGTGACGGCAGCAGTCGTCGGTGTGATCCTAAACCTTGCCATCTGGTTTGCGCTGCACGTTGCCTTCGCACGGCTTGACGAGGTTCGAGGTTACGGCGCACGCCTGCTCGTGCCGGACTTCGCCACGATCGACGTCGCCTCCGTCGTCATTGCCGCTGCGGCCCTGATCGCCATGCTGCGCTTCAAGATCGGGATGTTGCTCGTTCTCTTCGTGAGCGCACTCATTGGGTCGCTGTATTACCTCGCAATGATGGCTGGCACCTGAAATCACATCCAAGGAGAACTAAGATGAAGCAATTACGCAGAACATTGTTCGTCGGCGGCTTGGCTCTATCGCTATCAGCGATGTCGGCGGCTCTTCACGCGCAGGATAATCTCGGCAATCTCGAGGCACTGATTTTCGAGGCATCGCACTCGGAGGTCACCATGACCGACGATGGGGTCGCACGCATCGGTTGGACGCGCGCCGACGTGCCGGTGATGGTCGACGGCATGCGCCTCGATCCCCCGGCAGGTCTCGGCTCATGGGCTGCCTTCAAACCCGTCGATGGCGGAGTGATGGTCATGGGCGACACGGTCGTATTCGAGGATGAGATAACAGCCGCGATGGACGCTGCCCTCGCCAACGGGTTGACCGTCACCGCGCTGCACAATCATTTCATATTCGACGATCCGCCGGTCTATTTTATGCATATCGGCGGGCATGGGGAAACCGCCAAGATGGCAGCGGGTGTAAAAGCCGTCTGGGATGCCATCAAGGAAGTGCGCGCCGCCTCGCCGACGCCGCAGCGCAGTTTCGGTGGCATGACGCCGGATGCAAACGGCACGATCGAAGCCCTGGCGCTGAGCGAAATCTTGGGCACCGAGCCAAGCATCGCCGATGGTGTCGTGAAATACACCTTCGCTCGCCAAGGCCGCATGCACGGCGTTGAGATCGGTGGTTCGATGGGGCTTACGACCTGGGCGGCGTTCTCGGGCACCAACGACCTTGCCGCCGTGGATGGTGACTTCATCATGACCGAGGACGAAGTCCAGCCCGTGCTCCGCGCACTGCGCGAGCGGGATATCCATATCGTAGCATTGCATAACCACATGATCGGCGGTGAACCGATGTTTTACTTCCTCCACTACTGGGGAGTGGGTCCAGCAAAAGAGCTTGCAGCGGCGATTGCTGCTGCCCGTAACGCACAGGCCGAAACCGGATAGGCGCAACCATTCCGATAAAAATCAGTAAGGCAGCGATCGCTTGCACCTCATTGCGACAGGCATTGTCTTCGAAATGGCAGGGAACGTGAGTTATGTCGCTAGCTGGTGGGCTTGTCTTTGAATGCGATGTGGATGGGACACGGCGCCGCGATTTGAATCGCGACCGGATTGTCCGTTTTCTTAGGAAAGCTCCCGAAACCAGACTGTCTCGAAGCGGCCCAGAACTCGCCACGATATGGCAGCTAAACTACCGGCGCCCGAAACCAAGCCGGTCAGACGATTCATACGTCGGATTGGTTCACGGGAATTCTGGTCACTTTCACTGGCCGGGAAATGGGATGACATTGGCGCTATCAAGAAAGGTCGCCATACCTTCATCAGCGACTACCTGCTCGAACGCCCTGAATGCCGCGTCATCATCTGCGAACTGGTCATCCCAAACGATCGAGGTACCCTTCTCATTGACGACTTCGAGGGTCCATTGACCTTCGTCCTCCAGACGAAAAATGTTCACCTCGACAGAAACCCCATCTTTCGATTGGCTACCCGATAGGCCGGAAGTGACAAGGTTAGGGTCGCGTTTGCTCATATACTGCTGGATATTGCAGAAGGGCATCCGTGTAAATCGCATCGACGCCGCACAAATGACCGGCGAATTTTGCCGGCAATGTGGCGGGGCATGTCTGGTGTAAAATAAGAGAGGCTACTGGCCGAGGCAGAAACCCAACGGACCGTCAGCTTTGCCCTGTCCGGAGCTTCACAGCTGAACCGCCCCGGGATTGTCGGAGGCCCTAACTCCTGAGAGGAAGGGTCTACGATGAGCAAGACGACGAACAAGTTTGCACCGGAAGTTCGCGAGCGGGCAGTCCGCCTGGTTCTGGACCAAGAGAGCGAGCATCCATCCCGGTGGGCAGCGATCACATCCATAGCGGCGATGATTGGCTGTTCAGGGCACACGTTGCTGGAGTGGGTGAAGAAAGCCGAGGTGAACAGCGGCAAGCGTGCCGGCGTACCGGTGGAGGTTGCAGACAAGCTGAAGGCGCTGGAACGCGAGAACCGCGAGCTGCGCCAGGCCAACGAGATCCTGCGCAAGGCCTCTGCATATTTTGCCCAGGCGGAGCTCGACCGCCCGTTCAAGCGATGACCAGCTTCATTGATGAGCATCGGGGTGAGTATGGGGTCGAGCCGATCTGCCGGGTTCTGCCGATCGCCCCATCAACCTACCACGAGCGTGTCGCACAGCGCCGCGATCCGTCGCGCCTGTCACCACGCGCCCAGCGCGACGAAGCAATGAAGCCCGAGGTTCAGCGCGTGTTCGATGCCAACTTCAAGGTCTACGGGTATCGCAAGGTGTGGCGGCAGATGCAGCGCGAGGGCTTCGATATTGCCCGCTGCACGGTGGAACGGCTGATGCGTGAGCTGGGCCTGCAGGGCGTGATCCGGGGGAAGCCGGTGAAGACGACGATGAGCGACAAGGCAGCGCCATGTCCGCTCGATCAGGTCAACCGCCAGTTCCATGCACCGGCACCCAACATGCTGTGGGTCTCGGACTTCACCTACGTCGCGACGTGGTCCGGGTTCGTCTATGTCGCCTTCGTGATCGACGTTTACGCCCGCTATATCGTGGGCTGGCGGGTGAGCAGAACGGCGCATGCCAGCTTTGTACTCGATGCCCTGGAGCAGGCGATCCATGACCGACGGCCTGTTCACCGTGGCGGCCTGATCCACCACAGTGATCGTGGCAGCCAATATGTCTCGATCAAGTATACCGAGCGTCTTGCCGAAGCCGGGATCGAACCATCGGTCGGCAGTGTTGGCGACAGCTACGACAACGCCTTGGCCGAAACGATCAACGGCCTTTACAAGGCCGAGGTCATCCACCGCCGAGGTCCGTGGCGATCATTTGAAGCCGTGGAATACGCCACGCTCGAATGGGTCGACTGGTTCAACAACCGGCGCCTGCTCGCGCCCATCGGCAATATCCCGCCTGCCGAAGCTGAAGCACGATACTACGCCATGCTGGACGACACGCCCATGGCGGCATAATTTAAACCGAATGGCCTCCGGCAATCCCGGGGCGGTTCA
>NZ_QXFK01000015.1 GCF_003581645.1 Pelagerythrobacter aerophilus
AAGCGCCCTGCTTCCGGTCCGAACTGACGAATGCGAGGCCTGCCGATCGCCCCGTCCGGACGGCGGGTCCTGCTGTAGGAATAGCCGCAGGAGCAGGTAAAATGACCGTGCAGCTTTCCGCGATCACGGACCAGCCTTTGCCTGGTCACGACTGGTTTCTCGAAATGCTCCGCCAGCGGGTTGAGACAGAGCCACGGCGGCGGCCCGAACGGCCTTTCGACCTCCGGAACTTGCTCCAACGCAGTTTGAAGTACGAGATGCTGCGCCGGCGGCGCCAGCTTGCGTCTGTTGCGCAGCAGGTCCGTCACCCAGTTCGGGCCCTCGTCAGTGCCGAGCGACAGCCCCGGTATCATCTCGAGCGTCTCGCCCCAGTAGTCGCTCACGAGCTGCTGTATTCGCGAAGCTCGCAAGTGCTGCGTGCCTCTCAGCAGGCCGCGATCGGCGAGCATATGCCGGTAGTGCTGGTATTGTCCGGCCGGCCCATTCGGTTCCGGTGGCGCATCGAGAAGAGCCCGGCTCAGACGCGCTAGCTCGACCAGTTTCGGTGGCGGTGGTTTGCCGTTAGAACGGCATGACAGATCTCCGCTTTGCATTTCGGCAGCCTCGTCCGGAGACATCAACGAATGCCGTTTCCGCGGGTTCAGCTCGGCCGAGGATCTGTACAGCCACGTCCCGTGTTCGGCACAGACGAGAACGCCCGGTAGCTGCTGCCAGCGCAGCCACCACGCCTCGCCGGCCCGGTCCAGCACATCGGCGACGCAGTCCCGGCAGAATTGCAGGCTCCCGGGCATCGGCACCGGAAACGTGGACAGGCCAAGCGTGAACTGCAGCGAGGCGCCCTGCCCCTTCATCTGCCGCAGCGCCCTCTCCCGAACCGTCTGGCTCGCGAACGCGGTGTGATAGCCATAGGTCGTGGTCGAATGGATCAGCTGGTCGAGCTGCTCGTCGGGCCAACCAAAGCGCTCGGCAACAGCTGCAAGATCGCAGGGTAGGTGACACAGGGCCACGAACTGCCGCCTGCCGGCAATCGCCCGCGCGAAGCTCGCGTAAGGAGGTCTGCCCAGATAGCGGTGCAACCGCACGAGCATGCTGTAGAAGGTCTCGCCAGGATAGGGCTCGGGCAACCAGTCCATCGCTCAAGCTTCCGGCCAGATGCCGGTCAGCCCGGCTCCGCGTATAGCCTCGAGCGGCGTCAGGCCTCGCCCGGCCGCTTCTGCAACAAGCTTCCTGAGATCGCGATCCTCGAGGATGGCGGGGTCGAAAGCCACCTCGTCCTTGCGCTTCGATTTCCTGCCCCTGATGAGCTTCCGGACGTGCTCGAAGAACCCCAGAGGGTCCTCCTGAGCGTCGTGGCCCTGCGCGCGGACCTTGTCGATCAGCTGCAGGATCAGGTCGTCGCCCAGACCTTCTGTCTGCAATTTCGACCAGATCAGCTGGTAATGGTCACCCTCGGGCACCGCGATCTTCGGCGAGGTGGACCCGCCGCTAGCGATCGGCTGCTGGATCTTGTGATCCATCAGCTGCTCGAGCGCTCCCCAGTAGCTGCGATCGAAGGCATGAAGGTCGTCGAAGCGCCTGAGGCTGGAGCTGTCACCCAGGCAAAGCGCCTCGATCATGGGGCGTACCGGCGCGAAATCGGCCTCGGCAACGCCGCGTACGAACGCGGGTGTGATGACCTCATCGCGCCCGCCGCCGACCTCGCTGCGATAGATCAGCCGCAGCTGGACCGAGACGTAGAGTTTCACCAGCAGATCTAGAATGCCGCCGGTGCACTCGAAGAACGTCTCCGCCAGTTCCTCGTCGAGTTCGGTCGCGGTCTGGGTCCATTGGAACCGCCAGAGCTGCTCGAGCAGGGATCGCCACTCGCGGTCCTGCGGCCGCGGCGTCCAGACCGCACACGCAGGGCCAACCGATCGGCGCGCCATGCGCCCCGTCTTCTGGACCTGGCCAAGCACGGACAGCGTGCCCGCGAGCAGCACAGGTATCGCGAGCTGGTTCGTGAGCCGCGTGAGGAAGGTCATCAGCTGATGCTCTTCGCCCGTGTGACGGCCGATATGCTGGATCTCGTCGATGACCAGAATGCCGACGCCGTGCCAGGCAGCGGCAAGCGCCATGCGGTTCATCAGGTCGTCGTCGGAAGCCCTGCGGGGCGCTAGCAGCGCGCCATAATCGGTGCTGCCCACAAGGCGGGTCAGTTCATCGAAGAACTGCAGGCACAGACTGCGAATGGACCCGCGCTCAGGGCATTCCAGTTTGATCCATACGACCTGCCGCGGCAGGTTGGGCAGATCGGCGGCTTGCGGATAGCGCTTCAGCATCTGCTCGATGGTGCGGGTCTTGCCCATACCCGGGGCCCCGATGAGGAAACCGCTCCCCGCCCCGCTGTCGCAGCCGAGCGGCCGCGCCGGCAGGAGAAGGTCTTTCTTGCCGCGCTTCGCGAGCGCCGCCTGTCGCCGGATGAACTGGCCGCGCGACGGGTCCCGCCCCTCGTAGCCGGACCTCAGGAGCATCTCGATGCCCTCCGCGAAGCGGACATGTCGCGCGGCCGGGATGAACAGCTGCCTGAGGCGCAAGACGCAGTAGCGGCGCTCGACGTGGCGCAACGTCCGCTCGGCATCGGAGTGATGCGGCCTGCAGCCGATCTGGCGCGCCAGTTCGTTCATGGTCGCCAGCGGCGGGAGGACATCGAGATAGAGGTTCGCGGGCTGCGGGAGCGACATCAGTCGATCTCCCCCTCACCGAGATCATCGATCTGCCGATTGGAACCCAGCAAGGGCCGATCCGCTGACACGTGCTGACCGATCCGCTCGCGCAGTTCCTGCTTGGCTTCGAACCGCCGTGCGGTGCGCTCCGCGGCCTTGTTGGCACGGGCATTTTTCAGATCGCGGGGGCGCAGATCGCTCAGCCGCTCCTGGGCCGCGCCCTCGACGATGAATTGCACCCGGTTGCGGAACTCGGCGTGGTTGAGGACCTGGTCGAGGCGCCGGCCCTGCTCGGCAATACGACCCTGCCGCCGCGATGCGTGGAGCTCGTCGAACGAGAAACCAGCATAAGCCTGGCTGAACGGTGTCAGGACCGCCTGCAGCGGCTCCTTTTCGCCAGGGATGTGCAGGTACACCGCATCGACCAGCCACGGGTGCCACGACAGTTTGAGTTTTCGCAGCGTGCCTGGCGCGTCGACCGCCTCGAACCAGCCCTCGGCCTCGGCGCGCTCGCAGGTGTAGAACAGTCCATCAAAGCGCACGCCCTGGTTGGTGATCGTCCCCGTTCCCTCCGGCATCAGGGCAATCGCAAGCTCCGCGGTCTCGAACCGCTGGAGGGCGACCCGCCCCGTGCGCATGCACCAGTCCCACATCGCCGAGGCGATGGGCGGGACGCCGTCCGCGATCATCGCGCGCGATCGCCGGAATTTCTTCAGCTCCCGGTCGTTGAGATACAGGATGCAGGCCAGGACCACCTGCGTGACCTCGTCCAGATTCAGGATGGATTCGAGGCGGGGGTCGTCCTCACCGCGCTTGCCGGAGTCCTCGTCACGCGAACCTGGTACCTCGCCGCGGAATGCGCAGTTGATGAGATCGAAACGCTTCTCGCCGACGCCCTTCAGGTCCCCTCGGTAGGGGGCCGTGTTCTCGACGATAAGGCCCGATTTTTCGACAAAGCTGCTCGCCTTGTCGCCTTTGGCTTCGCCGCGATCGAACAGGTAGCGCATTGGCGCCATTCCGCTTGCCGGCCAGCGCCAGCGCCCGATTTCGAGCCCATATCGGCGGCACAGTTCGACCTTGTCTTCTACGCTACCCAGGATGGCCATGCCGGCCGCCTGCCAGCACGCTTCTTCGAGGCTGATCCAAAACCCTACGATCAGCGCGGTGAACTCGTCGACGACGATGTAAAGCACCGGTGTTCCGAGGAACGCAGTTCGGTCGTGGCGCGCAACGAGGTTGGTATCGAGTTTCGTCGCATCGATGATGAACCTGCCGCCGGCGAGATTGTTGTCCTGCGCCGCGTAAGACAGCCGCGCCCGCGAGCGCATCGCGAACTTGGCGTCGCCAAGCCTGACCTTCGCGTCCGATTTCGCTCGGTTCTGCTTCCGGTACCAATGCCGAAACTGGCGCTCTGTCGGGAGAGGCATGTTCTCGTCGACCACGAAGGTGACAGGTAGGCCGGTCTCCTCGTCCAGAACGCAGCGTGTGGAAAGCCTCTCGAGCGCGCGCCTGAACGTCTCGGCGAGAGTGATGTGACGGGACCTTTTGTAGTAGCGGTTGGTGCAGGTCTCGAACGCCTTGATCATTTCTGCCGAAAGCGCAGGCGCCCGCGCGATGCCTTCCGCAGGCTTGCGGCCCCGCGGGCCGCCTGCAGGCTTGTCTTTGCCCGGCGCGCCGCATGTCTCGAAGCGCGGCATCAGCGCGTAGATCGTCATGCCGCCCCGCCAGTAGCGGTAGAGAGCGCTATGAACGGTCTTGCTGCAGATGCCGTTCTCTCGCGCGGCGCTTGCCACGAGCCTGCTGCGGCGTGAGGAGATGAAGATCTGCTCCCCGCTTGCAATCAGCGATCTGACGATCGCGAGGTGCCGGTCAGCGCGCGTCTGCTGAGCCTCGGAGCAGACAGTGTTGGGCGGCGCGTTGAACTCCTTGCCATCGAGCGGCTCGATCCTGCCCTTCTCGACGCCCAGCGCGAGAGCCGGGAGCGAATGCTCGGCAATGACCGTCCGCGGCGCGTTCAGATCGAATAGATAGGCGCGCTCGTCAAACACGCCGACGATGCGAAAAATCCCCTGTTTGGGGATGCGCAGGATCTCGCGGACGAAAATCATCGCCGAGCGGCCGCAAACTCGAAGTCGCTGGCCCTGAGATCGGGCGAAAACTCCTTCGTCATATCGAAGACGATCACGCGGGTGGCGCACAAGTGCCGCACGCAGGCTATGAACTGCCGCTCGAGCAGCTTGCCATCGGCTTCCGCCTTGCGGG
This sequence comes from Pelagerythrobacter aerophilus, assembly GCF_003581645.1. GTDB lineage: Bacteria > Pseudomonadota > Alphaproteobacteria > Sphingomonadales > Sphingomonadaceae > Pelagerythrobacter > Pelagerythrobacter aerophilus. Next base: position 4,965 of record NZ_QXFK01000015.1, read on the forward strand.
CAAGGTGCGATAACGGACGATCGCTTCCCGCGCGCAGCCGATCCGCCGTGAATGTCAGTGCATCCTCCCAGAACGCCTGTCCCTCACGAGGATCGAGCGCGTTCGACGAGAGAAACAGCCGGATATTGGCGCACCTTACCCGGTCGAGATCGCGGTCGGTGACGAGGCGCCATTCGACACCCTCCCCCTCCCAGTACCTCCGCTCGATCTCCAGCTTTTCCGCGGTGCGTGCCACAGCTTTGAGGCGTTTCGGGCTGCGAATATCGAACTCGCTCGCGCTCTTCACCGCCCGCGCATGGCGGGTTCTGCTTCGCCCATGTCCTATCTCGAACACGAAGTCGGTTGACAGCACCGCCGGCTCTTTCGTGCCCGGAACGATCGGATGCCGGATGCCGAGTTCGGCGGCGATACTTTGGGTCGCGTGCAGCGGCAGTGCGTACTGCTCGCGGATCTCGCCGACAGCGTCGCACCACTCGAGTTCTGTCAGCAGGCGCGTCTCCAGATCGCTCAGGAGGTGCCTTACGGCACCTCCCTGCAGGATCCGCGATGACCGCCCTTTCGACGGCACATCATGCACCCGCAGATGCGGCTCATGCGTGCGGGAAACGGCTGTACGCCGTCCGCTCTTCCGGCTTGCATTTCTTTGCACCACGGTACAACCTCAAGTATCGACTCGACACACATTAAGTTACTACACACGCGTGCTAGAGTCGAGTCGATGCAGTTTTAGGTATACAACACATCTGCTCATAGACGTTTTCAGGATAAGCTCTAGCGTTATGCCGACAATTACTAGACGCAGTTTTCAGGATGCGATGATGGCAAACTTCGAGGTGTTTTTGACCAATCACACGAGCCTGAAAGTCGAGCTTCACTACAGAAGCCTCGACGATCTCAGCCTGGACTTGATGGGCAAGCACCGGCCGCTCATCGGTGCTCTCCTGCAGCCTGGCGAGGATGGCTTGCGCCGGAAGATCCTGATTCATCCGGCCAAGGTGGCCTGCGTCATCGAGCTCGATTGAGTCTTTGGCACCGGCTGCCTGCATTCTGAATAGGTAGGGCGGGCAATCTCCGCGATCCGGTTCGGTGAAGGATGCGGATGATTTCCAAGATCGAAACCGCGGCGTACGACGCCGCGGATTACCTCAACGGCGCCGAGGATGTCGTCGCATACATCGATGCATACCGCGAGGACGGTTCGCCTGAGGAAACTCGTGCGGCAATGGGCGCTGTCGCTCGTACCGGTGGCATTTCAGAACTGGCGAAGCGAACCGGCATGTCAGGCGCCAGCCTTTCCAAAGTCCTTGGCGCGAACGGCAACCCGTCCTTCGAAACGGTGCGGAGCATGCTGCACGCGCTTGGCCTACGGTTGACGGTCAAAGTTTTGGAGCAGGAAACGAACTGATCGAGACGTCGTGCGCAGGCACGATGTCGGACTTCAGCCATTCGTCCGCATAGATGGGAAAGGAAGGCTGGCCCTCGAAACTCTGCAGGGACATCTCACCAGGTCAAGATCGAGGATGAGGCGGTTATGGCACTGCCAGCAGAGCGTCCAACCCCAGGCGAGCGCCGACGATCGACTCAAGGACATCCGTACCAGGCCTCAGGATAGTATCAAGATCCTCCTCGGTCGGCGTGCGCCTTTGCCTCTTCTCGACTTTTTTCCGCTTCCGCTCTTCGATCAGAATTTGCCGCTCAACTCTGACGAGGAACTCTCTGGGCTTCGAATAGATCTTGTCATCCAGGTCTTCAGACACCTTCTTCAGGATCTCGTCCTGCCGTTCGGTGATGATCTCGGCCGCGGCCATCGCGAGCCTGGCGCTTTCGACAAGGGTGTCGGCTTCGCGTGTAATTCGCTGCCGATGTTCCGCAATTTCCTCGTCGGTTGCATCGGTCAGGTCTCCCAGTTCGAGCGCCACAGGCGCCGTCTCGCTTTTCTCGCTGGCCTCCCCTTCAGCCTGCTTTCTCTCCAACTCCAGCTTTCGCGCTTCACTTGGTAGCGGCCTGAGGTCGGGGAAAGCCGCAAGCTTCGCGAAGTCTCGGCTTCTGAGTGCATCAAGATGTGCATGAACAGGCTTGAAGCACCATTCCGCTATGGCATCTATGAACCCCGGTGTGATGATCTCGTGGGCAAAGTCCTCTGAGTTTCCTGCCTTGATATCTCGTTTGCCCAACAGGATCAGTTCGCGCTGAACACGCTCGTAGAGGCTGATCGCAAGCGAGATCACGCCTTGCGAATGGTAGTATAACTGTTCGCTCAGGTCTTCGCTCAACTCGACGGGGGTTCTCGTCCACTGATACTGCCAAAGCGCCTCTGCAAACTGCCGCCAACTGCGGTCGTAGGGCAGGCGGTCCCAAACGTCGCTGGCCGCACCGCCAAATGCCAGCGCGCTCTCGAGCTCGCCTTCGACATAAGCTGCGCCTGCAAGGGTCCCGAGCAGTACGACAGGCACGTCCGCGTCGTCCTGCAGCCGCTTCAAAAGCTTCCTGACCTTCGAAACGTCACCGTTCTCGGTCGTGAGGAAATTTTGAACATCATCAATCACGAGGCAGCCTAGCGAGTGCACCTTCGCCAGTTCCACCACCGCAGCGGGCCCCAGGTCTTTGCTCGCATTCTGAGCGAGGAACGTGTCCCTGATGCGTGGATCACCTGCCACCTCCGACAGGGCCTGAAGGAACTCCGTGCAGAACAGGGCCAGGTTTGATGGGCTTGCATGCAAGTGTAGCCAGGCAATTCTCGGCGCTTGCCCTTCCCGCTCGGTCCGCTGCTCGAAAAGGTTTAGAATCTGCCGAGTGGTCCGCGTCTTACCGAGGCCCGGCATCGCGAGAAGCAACGAGCCCTGCGCTGGCTGCCGATCAGGTTGGGACACCGGCAACGTCGCGCGATAGCTGCGTTGGCCCGGTATGAGCTCCGGGCATATTTCCAGTGGCTGGGTATGAAACTTTTCCCGCTCCGCATGCTCCTCCCTGCTCTTCAGCAGCTCAATCAAGGCCAGACCGTAGCGCAACTGAAACTGCGTCGGCTCGAAGAAGTCAGCCAGTTGACGAAGCTTCTGAATCCGCAGGCTGTGCTCGAGCTGCCGATCCTCTGGAGACCACGGCGGGCGCGAAGACAGGTACGTTTTCAGCTGCATGCTATCGGGCACTGAGCGTTCACCGTATCGCATCGTCGGCCAAGTCACGATGTTGCATTCAGCGGATTTGTGCGGTCATCTTTTGCAGGCGTTGTCCCCGGTGCGCGATCGAAGTTCCTTGCCCGCAACTCCCGGCGGAGTTGCTCCTGCATGCGTTCGATGTCCAGCTCAGTCTTGCGGTTGGAGGCAGCGCTCGAGATTGCTGAGGCGCGCAGCTTTTGGGGGTTCTCGAATTCGGCGTCGTCGAGATCGGCCCTGGTTTCTTCGACAAGTTCGTGAAAGGCGACGGACGACGCGATCTCCGCTTTCACTTTTCGGCTGTTCTGCTCGAGCCGGAGTTTGTGCGCTTCGCTGAAGCTCAGGTCCTTGTAAGCAGCGTAGTCTTCGAGGAGCTCACAGCGCTCACGCGACCCGTCTTGGCGGTGCCGCCAGATCACTGAGGTGTTCGACAGGTCCCAGGAGACAACCTGCTTGTTGGCCGCACCCGTTTTGTGGGCGTAACCACCCTCGTAGAGTTCCGCACTCCGGTAATGCATCCCCTGGAAGCGCAAGCCTTTCTTCTCCGGCGTCGCGTGCCCCGTTTGCAGCAATGCGAAATCAAGTTCGGTGAGCGAAAAGCCCTTCAGCTCAGACTGGCCGTTGCTCCGCGCCCAGTTCCACATCGCCTTCGGAACAGCTGGGATCTTGGCTGCCACCATTTCCTTCGGCTGTTTGAAGCCGGAGAGCACATGATGGTTGTTGTAATAGAGAATGGCGCGAATGACGGCCCGGGTGACTTCGTCGATGTTGAACTTGGCCTTGCGACGATAATCATCGTCGCCGCGCTTCATGTGATCGAAGGCAACCGCCCCCGGCAGGATCGGCCTAAGCAGGTTGTTGATGATGTCGAAGCGCTTCTCGACCGTCCCTTTCATGTCGCCGCGGTAGCCGGCGGTATTCTCGATGATGACGCCGGTTTTCGCGACCAGATCGGACGCCTTATATCCTTCGCCCTCACCTCGGTCGGCCAATATCCGGGCCGGCATAACGTCGCGAACGGGCCACTCTTCCGGTTCGATGTCGAGACCGTAGCGACTGCAGAATTTGACCTTATCCTCCGCCACATTGCGCAAGGCGATACCGAAGGTGTGCCAGGACGCATTCTCGAAACCCAGGTACATGCCCACGATCATTCGGGAATAGACATCAATGACCAGATACAGCGTGGGGCGTCCGACGTAGCTCTCCCTGTCGATCAGCGAAACGCAGCCCACATCCAGCACCGTCGCATCGATCTCGAACCTGCTCCCGACACCGAAAAGTCTGCTCAGGCTCGAGCCGAAGCGAGCGCGCTTGGCCATATCATAGCCTGACGGACCGAGCCTTTCCTTCTCGTCGTCAGCGCTGCGACCACTGTTGTTGTACCAGTACAAGAACTGGCGATAGGACGGGACCGCAACCTTGTCGGTCCAATCCTCCTCGCCCGTGCGAAGCTCCAATCCGGCGTCCTTGTTCAGCTGAGCTGTTGCTAGGTAGCCCCGAGCCTGATCGCTGCAGAACTTGAGCGAGACGCGGTCCTTGCCCTTGTAGTAGCGGTCCGTCATCTTCTTGAAGACACCCTCGATCTCGGGTGTGATCCTGCATACTTGGCGGCCTTCGCCCACAGGACGCTTTTCCTTGCTACCGCGATAATTCTTGCGCTGACCGCGGCCGCCGACCTCCTCGTAATCAGGTATCAAAGCATCGGGCGTCATTCCCCGGCACCAGTATCGCCTGAGCAAGTTCTGGATCCTGCGTTCGGCCGAACCCTCCGCGAGCCCTTTTTTCTCCTTCCGCCGATCTGCCTTCCCAGACCTGATCAATTCGACGCGAGCCTTCGACGCTTGGGACCTGATCGCATCCACCCGGAACCGCTTGTTATAGATGCGCGGCGCAGACCTTATGAGCGGCTCGATCAGCTTCCACGCCTCGTCGCGCCGGGCGATCTGCACATCGGTGTACTGGGTCTGCGGCTTCATGCCGTCGGATCGATAGGGTTCGGTTTCGATGATGCCCTTGCTCTCGAGCTGGCGAAGGAAATCCTGGTCGGCTTGCCAAAGCTTCGTGCTGCTCTCTGACATCCGGAATAGGATCACGTGCTCACCCTGAGCGAATACAACCCGGGCACGGGTGCCCTTTGCAACCTTTTGCGTCCGAAGGTCGTGCAGGAAGGCGAAAGGACCACCGATCCGTTTGGACAGACGCTTCGGTTCCTTGGCCTTCTTGAAATGGATGATATCGCGCTGAAGAAGCATCAGGCGGCATCCAGGAAGCGGTCGTTGGACGCAGTGGTCGCAAACGGAGCTGCTGATGGGCCAGGAGCGAATTGTTCGGCCATCATGCCCGAACTGAACAGCCGGCTCATGTCGAACTCGAGGAAGCGATATTTGCACAGCAGGCGGACCGCACGCACGACAGTCTCAACCTGGATGTTGCCGGCACGCATGAAGGGCGGCCGCAATTCCAATATCCGCGCCTTCGGCTTCGCCTGCATCTCCAGATAGGTCTGGATCAATCGGTCGGTCCAGAGGTCTCCTTCGCCGGCTTCAGGATCCTCGGTGCCGAGCAACAGTTCGATATTGACCTTGCGAACCTTGCATGCGTCCTCATCGGTCACGAGATACCAGCCGCAGTTCTTCTCCGCCCAGTACCGCCTCTCGACCTCCAATCTGTCGATTGTATTGGTCACTTGGGTATTCGTTTTACCTGGCCTCTCCTTCACGGAGCGGCGAAGGGCGGAGACCGGCTTCACGGCGACCGCACGGCGCACGAGCGGTTCGTCTGGCCCAAAACGGAAGTCGACGACGAAATCGCTGGTCATGGGCAGGAGACCGCCATCACCGCTCAATTTGGGATGGTTGATGCCCATCTCGTCGGCAATCCGCTTGGTGACATCGCGTTCGAGCGGAAATTGCTCGCGGATCTCAACCACGTTGGGATGCCACATCAACTCCTGGAAGACTGCAGTTTCCAGATCCGACATCATGTGCGCTTCGCGGTCCCTGTACTTCACACGAGAGACGCGACCGATCGAAGTGAAGTCGTGGATCAGGAGGAAGGGTTTGTAATCACCCTCGAGCGAGCCGCGCTTCTCGGCTTTCAGCTTTCGTGTGACCTGCTTTTCAGTCGTGATCCGCGCCCGCTTCGGATTTGGCACCAGCATCTCCATTCTTGTCGCAGCACTGAGCCTGGAGCTCACGCGCACAATCGAGCGGAAGGACTAAGAGCCGATTCCTTACAGAACGTTGATGTTGGTGCTTTGATCGAGTGCGTAAGCGTAAGCTGTAAGTCGCCGGCCATTATCCCAATGCGAATGACCTTGTCGGACGGCTGCCTTTGGGCGGATTGGAACCACCATAGCGCCCCCCGCCCGACCTCGTCTGATGATCGATCCGCCAACGATATACATTGGAGATGAGCCGCTTCGCGCCGCCGAACTCGATCGTCGGAGACTGGGCTTCAATTGCCCCGAGAGCGGACATCAGTTGCTGAAGCTGGAACGGCCGCAAAGTCGGACGAAAGGGACTGTCCGGAATCGTCAGCAGGATTGCGGTAAGCTGCCAGTCGTTCAGATGGCATGTGCTGCGCCAACGAACGGCGCCTCCGTCGGACGATCCGGAACGGCTCCTTTCAGAGGCTCCGATTGGGATAGCGGACCTTTCAGACGGCGAGCGGCGTGTCAGCGCCCCAACTAGGTCGTTCGCCCACTCTCACCATTCTCATGAAAGCAGAATTGTGTCGATCATCGCTGAGCGCTAGCAATATGGACGTTTGCGGCTATCCTAGTTCCCGAGCGTGCCCGTGGTACGCTGCCTTTACTCGTGCTTGTCTTGCAACGAGCGAACACTACGGCGGTATCACAATCGAAGTAAAGTACTTCGCAGATTACTTGAACCTAAAGGTCCAGCATCTTTGGATCGAGTGTCAGCAACGTTGTCACTTTGCCGTCAGGAAGCCGAAATGTTTGCTCCGTCACCATGAACCGCTCGGCCATCGAGTTGTCGAACCAGTATGATGCCCTTACCTTCGCCGGCTGCCCTGGTTCGGGACCTCCCTTGAATAACGCACGGAAGCTAGGACTTTCGGGAAGCAGGTCCGGTCGTGGGAACCATCGATCGGGGATCAGAGGGGGCCTTCGGAACCAGCGCATCCCTTCCTGCGAGTGACAAACCAGCATTGACGGGAACCGGTTCGTGCTCAGCGCCCTGATGGTCGTTGCGGTCATGCTCGTCTCGAACCTGTCGGCCAATGTCTTCACAGCCGACAACGTCAAGCGGTCAACCTCCGCGATCATGGGCCTGAAGATGTATCCGGGGAGGAGCAGGTCGGATGCATAGGCGTCGGCCTGCAGTTCCGGGTTCCCAGCCGCACGCTCGCGACGTCCGTCGCTCAATGGGCGTCCGATATCCTGAGTCCGGCAGGTGAGGCAAAGCCCTCGGTGCCGATGCCAGTGGCCGAGCTCGTGCGCGACCGAGAAGCGCTTACGCCGTGGCGCGGCCCGGGAGTCGACTGTGATGATCGCGCGCTCAGCCTGGCCGACGATGCGGGCCTCGCATGACTCGAGCTGCCTATACTTGACCTTCGCCCCGAGCGACAGGGCGATCACCTCGATGTCGATCTCCTCAGGCTCGGTGATGCCAAGCGCCTGCAGCGCCTGTTCCGCGGCGGTGAGCCTAGGCGTCACGTATTGGCATCGTCGCCGGCGTCGCGCTCGAGTTCGGCGAGATCCTCCAGCAGACTTTCCTCATCGCCATCGGACTTTGCACTGCGGGCGGCCAGCGTCATGCGGAATCCCGGATCGTTGGCGGCGGCGGCGAGCTTCGCCCGCATGCGATCCGCGTCGAAGTCAAGCACCCGCGGCATGGCGCGCTCTTGGTCGATCTGCTTGCGGAGCGTCGCCAGGCGGCCCTTCCGAAGTGCCATCTCAGCCCGATTCATGGCGTTCAGCACCGCAGCGAGGTCATCCTCGCCGGTTTCCTCCGCTTCCTCGGCAGTCTCGGCGAGGATGCTCTCGATCACGAAGTCGTCGATGAGCGAGAGCCGGTCCCTGTCGCACCCGTTTTTGTCGCTCATTGCTCCCGTCCTTTCGGAAAAGCGCTCAGCAGTCTACGCTTAAGACGTTTACGAACGGTGGCGAGGCCTCTCGTGTCAACCTCAAGGAGCTGCTCCAGTTCCTCACCCATCATCCCATCGCACAAGCCCTCTACGAGAAGTTGGAGTTGCTCGTCGTCCTCGATGAGGTGGTCAATCGTCGTAAGTATCTGCCCATCATCGTGCGCCGACAGAACCATGCACTCGGGCGAAGGGCCTGAGTCCACCATCTCCGGGCCATCCGTCCCGTCCGGAAGCGAACGGACCTCCCGTTGCCCCGCAGCAATGGCGTCTATCTCGGCCGACGCGATGCTCCGGATGATCTGCACCACCACTGCGACGAAGTGGGGCCCACGCGGAACGCGCCGACTCCCGCTGACCATCCGGACGAACGCCTCCTGCATCAGATCATCGGCGGGCATGCCGCACCGGCACTCGAACCAGCAAGCGGCCTGACGGATCTTCGCGGCGTCGCTTTTGCCGAGCTGCCGGATCGTTTCCCGCACCTCATCCACCGATAGGTGATCGGCATCCTGCGTTTCCTCCTCATAGACCGCGTCCTGCACGCGCTTCTGTCCTCCTGTCTTGGTATGCGGCGCCGAACAAAATTCCGGACAAGTTTTCCCCCGTCCGAGGAAGCTCCAACACCCGCATAAGTAATTGAAGACGGCGATCGGCGACTTGGCAAGTGCCCCGATAGCCATCGATCCGATTTGGAGCAGAAGCATGGCGAAGAACTGGAAGCACGATCGGGCAGCCGATCACATCGAGAAGAAAATCAAAGACGTCGAGACGGTGACGATCGTCGACTATGTTCGCGACATGTCGCTGGAGAACATCCCGGCGAACAAGGCGTTCAGGGTCGACGGCGTGCATCTCTACGCCGACATACTGAACTTGACCGACATGCTGAACGTCACGGCGGATGAAGGTGTCACCTGCCACCGCCGCACATTGCGCTTCCTCAATCTCCATTACCGCGCCGTTCATCGCATTCTCGCGCGGTGCGACGCCCGTCGCGTCGATTTCCACAACCAACGCCTGCACGCCCTGATCGCGAAGCCCTACAATGCGGAGAACGATGCGGAGGCGAAGCGGGTTCGGCGAGCGGTGGCGATCGCCCAGCTTATCATCGACGTGCTTCATGAGACCGGGGACGACGACGAGCACATCCCCGACGCGGACGTCAGGGTGGGCATCGACACTGGCGAGGCCCTGGCAGTCAACAACGGTCGGCGCGGCGGCCGCGAACCCTTGTTCCTCGGAGAGCCGGCCAACCACGCAGCGAAGATGTCAGGCGGAGGTTCCAACCCGGGGATCTATCTCACCAACAACGCGCGTCTGGCCATCGGGCTCGCGGAAGCGGCCAGGCCGGCCAACACGCCGCTGACCACGGCCGAGATCGCATCGTGCCAGGATGCGGCGGATCTCGGGGTGTCGAAGGAAACCATAATGGCGGAATGGCGCGAGGACCTTCGAAAGAACCCGATAGGCTCCTTTGAGTTTTCGCGCCACACGCCGCCGCTGCGCACCCTCGATATGACGACGCTCACGCCCGCCAACACCAAACGGCAGGAGTCGGCGTCGGTCTATGCCGACATCGACGGCTTCACTGCCTACGTCGCGCGCCACATCGAGGAAACACCCGAAGATGTGGTCCGCGTGTTCCACGTCATCAGGGCCGAGTTGGATCGGGTGTTTACCTGCGACTTCGACGGCCGTCGTATCCGCTTCATCGGCGACTGCCTGCATGGCCTGCTCTGCGATGGCACCGTCCACACGACCGACGACAAGGAGACGGTCAGCACCGCGACGCTCTGCGCAGGAGCCTTGCGATCCAGCTTCGAACTGGCGCTCGAGAAGCTCGGCGATGAGGGGATCGACACCGACAGCCTGGGTCTCGCTATCGGCTTCGAGTTCGGGCCCATGACCATCACGAGGCTCGGCATGCAGGGCGACCGAGTCCGCTGCTCGGTCAGCCGCGGCGTCCTCACATCCGAGGCGGAACAGACGAGGTGCTCCGGCGACGAAACCGCCATTGGACCGCTGGCGCATGATGCCGGGACGAAGGCTGTGCGCGACCTGTTCGGCTCTGGTCGCAAGGTGAAGAGCCTCGACTATAATGAGGCCGTGGAGGTGCTTGCGGAGAAGGGGGACGACACGGCGTTGGCGGCGAAGCGCGCGGCCTTTTCCACGCCGGCCATCGCAGCGGCTTCGGAGCGCATCATCCGGCCCTACTCGGAGCGCAAGTGAGCCTATGTCGCCGAGCGACGACCTCGATATCATAGCGTCGTGCGCGGCGGAGTTCGGTGCCGTGGAGATCGCCCGCACGCGCCTCGAGCTGAAGGTTCAGTTGCCGGTTCCGCTCGCCGATGGTCGGAGCCACAGCTACCGTCTTGTGATCGCAATCTTCCGCGGTGTTGCCACTGCGCAGGAGGAGAAGCCCCACCTGCTTCCCGAGTTCTGTCCGGCGCGACACATAAACCGCGACGGTAGTTTCTGCTTGTTCTGGCGGGCGGTGGACGACATCGTCATCGACAACGTCTCGGCAGCCCGCATGTGGTGGGAGACGTTGATCCGCTTCCTGCAGCAGCAGGTCAGAGCCGCGCGGCTTCGCCACTGGCCTGATGCCAAGGGACGAGCTCACGGTGAGAAGGCCGCGATCCATCAACTGCGCGCTGAACGTGCGGCTGGCCGGCTCGGCGCGCCGTTCCCTGAAGATCTGGCTGACGGGCGTTTGATCGTTGAGGTGTCCAACAGCAGCGGGCATGGACCAGCGGTGCGGCTGCTGCACAACGGCCGCCGATTGTATTCGGTTTGGCGCCGCGACCGGCGCGTTGTGAACCAGCGGCAGCCATGCCTCTGCCCGAAGGGTGCGCAGCGTCGGCCCATCGTCCTGAAATCATGTGGCGACCACGGCGGGGCGGCCGCCGACTTGGCGCTCGAGTTGCAGTCGATGGCCGAGGAGGAACGCCGATTCTGGAATGATTTCGAGAGTACCCAGTGTTGTGGAACGATGGACGGCTGTCCGCTCGCGAAGAGGGAATCGTCCGTCCGTGCCGAACGAGTCGGTTGATCAGGAGTTGATGAATGACGACCTTGAAGGATAGGTTCGATAAGGCCGGTGTCTTGGAGGCACTTCTCAGGCAGAGGCTGGTGCGCAACGACAGGGATCTGGCGCAGAAGTTCGCTGACGCCGGTCGGCTCGTCGAATGTCCGCCTGGAGAGGTGCTCATCGAGCAGGGCGGCTGGGACAACGACCTGTACTTCATCCTCGTCGGCGAATTCCATGCGTTCGTGAACGGGCAGAACAAGCAGACGCGGGTGGCCGGCGAATCCGTCGGCGAGATCGCGGGGTTGAGTCGTTCGCGACCACGGACAGCAACCCTTCGCGCATCCAAGCCGAGCCTCGTCCTGAAGGTTACTCTGCAGGATATCGACAAGATCGTCGGCTCGGACGTGGAATTCTGGAAGGCGACCGCAGATGCGGTTGCGGATCAGCTGGACCACCGGAATCTGGAATGCGGCGCCGTCAATGAGCACCCCCGCATCTTCGTGATCTCGTCGAGCGAAGGCATCGAGGTGGCCCGCTCGATCCGAAAGAATCTCGATGGGGACGACATGGCCGTCTACCTCTGGGATCAGGGGACGTTCGCCGTCTCCGAATATCCGATTAGCTCCCTTGAGGACGCGATCGAACGGGCGGACTTCACCATCGCTGTTGCCAGAGCGGACGACGCACTCGTGTCGCGCGGCAATAGCCACAATGTTCCGCGCGACAACGTGCACTTCGAATACGGCATCTCGGTGGGCCGTCTGGGTCGGGAACGTTCCTTCCTGCTCGTGGACGCAGGCGCTGAGGTGAAGCTGCCATCGGACTTGGCGGGACTCACAACGTTGCGTTACCAGAGCACTGATAAGGACAAGTTGACGCGAACCGTCGCGAAAGCCTGCGATGATATGCGTGAGCGCATAGAGTTCATTGGCGTCCGCCGCGATCGGCCCGCAAGCTGAAGCTGCTAGATTGCCTTGGTACAATTGTGACTGAACGAACGACTGCTCGAAGCGACGCCGTTTGTCGGCTCGAACGACCGCTTTTATCGGCGGATACCGCCCCGACGCCTCATGTGCGAGAACCGGATATCCGGACAAGGAAGCTGTAGTCCAATCAGCTTACTTGGGGACCACTGCGAACTGCTGGAGCGGCGCTAGCTCCGGGGCTGAGCTGCTCCTTGCGGATTGTGTCAGTCCCTTCCGCAATTTGCGCCATGGGCTATTGTTCGACCATATTCCTAGCCTTGCTAACGAGCTACGTGAGGTGACCAAATGGACTCTCGGGGACTTGAGGTGTTCATCTGCGCAGTGCGCAAGGGCAGTCTTTCCGCCGCAGCCCGGCACCTCAAGCTGACGGCAATGTCAGCCACGAGGCGGCTGGCCACGCTGGAAGAAGAACTGGGGGTTCGCCTGCTTCACCGCACTTCTCGGTCGCTGGCACTTACGCCCGAGGGCGAGGCGTTTCTCCCGTTCGCGTCCGAGATGCTTGACACCCAGGAAGCTGCGCTGGCGACGCTCAGTCCTACTGAAGGCGGCGCGACTGGGCTGCTTCGTGTGACGGCAACCGCGACCCTCGGTCGCAAGAGGATCATGCCGATCGTTAATGAACTCCTCGAAGAGAATCCGCGCCTCCGGATCGATCTCGACTTGAATGATGCCATGGTCGATATCGTTGCATCCGGCGTGGACCTTGCGATCAGAATTGCGCCACTCAAGGACTCAGGGCTGATTGCCCGGCGGCTCGCCGATAATCCCAAGCTGATCTATGCTGCCCCTGCGTACCTGGAACGGCACGGCGCGCCCCGGACCATCGAAGATCTGGCGAACCATGAATGCCTGACATTCACCAACTTCACCCATTGGCAGTTCGTCGTGGATGGCAAGGAGCGATCGGTACCGGTGAGCGGTCGTTTCTCGTCGAGCAGCGTGGACGGATTCCTGTCGGCTTGTGTCTCGGGGTTCGGATTGGCGCAGCTCTCCGCCTGGGACGCAGAGGACGAGGTGGCGAATGGACGGCTAGTGCCTGTTCCGATTGAGGATGCATCACCGCGCGACCTCGCTATCTGGGCGGTCTTTCCGTCGCGGCGGCAAGTCTTGCCCAAGCTCCGTGTTTTCCTGGAGAGGTTCCAGAAAAGCCTAGCCTAACCTGTGGCTAACCACTTCGTAGGTAGGGGCGCGCGGGACTTTGCCCGATCCGACAAAGTCGCCAAGTCAGTGCATTCGGTTTCCGCAGCGGCGAACAAGCGCGTGTTAGTGGCCTCAGTTAGCATAACGCTGCACGTTACCGTGCTTCACTTTTAACGGATATAGTAACGTCAGAGGGGGCGATTTACATCCTTGCCATCGATAACCAGCGAGGTTCACATGGCACAGGAAACGCTCTTCACTCCGCTCCAGCTCGGCGCGCTCACGCTCAAGCACCGCGTAGTCATGGCCCCACTCACCCGCATGCGCGCGAAGCAGCCGGGCGACGTTCCGCATCAACTCAATGCCGAGTACTACGGGCAGCGCGCCAGCACTGGCGGGCTCCAGATTAGCGAAGCGACCGACATCACGCCCCAGGCGCATGGTTATCGCTGGGTGCCCGGCATCTACTCGGAAGAACAGATCGCCGGTTGGCGCCTCGCTACGGATGCCGTGCACGCGAAGGGTGGGTACTTCTTCAATCAGATATGGCATGTGGGCCGCGTTTCGCATTCGACGATGCAGCCGCAAGGCGCACTCCCGGTCGCGCCGTCGGCGATCGCTGTTTCCGGCGATCACATGGATGCCCAGGGTAACGCGGTTCCGTTCGAGACTCCGCGTGCTCTTGAGACTGCAGAGATTGCCGCGATCATCGGCGATTTCGTCCAGGCCGCCCGCAACTCACGCAGAGCCGGCTTTGACGGTGTCGAGATCCACGGCGCCAATGGCTATCTGCTGGACCAGTTCCTGCACGATGGCAGCAACCAGCGCATTGATGACTACGGTGGATCGATCGAGAACCGTTCTCGTCTGCTTCTCGAAGTCGTCGATGCAGTCGCAGCGGAGATCGGTGCGGGTCGTGTGGGTGTTCGGCTGTCGCCCTGGAGCGGCATCCTGGACATGAAGGACTCCACCGGTCTTGCACTCTGGGAGTACGTGACTGCGGAGCTTGGCAAGCGGAATATCGCCTACCTCCACCTGATCGAACCGCGCGCCGACTTTACGAACGACGAGAAGCCGCTCGACATGGATGCGCCCGATGTCGCGGCGCTGTTCAAGAAGGCGTTCGGTGGTCCGATCATCTCTGCCGGCGGATTTCTTCCGGAGACTGCGGCAGCAGCCGTTGCCTCGGGAAACTCCGATGCCATCGCATTCGGCCGTCCGTTCATCGCGAACCCGGACTTGCCCGAGCGCATCCGCAGAGGCGCTCCGCTGAACAGGCACAACCGGGCGACCTTCTATGGCGGCGGAGCCGAAGGATACACCGACTACCCGTTTCTCGTTGCCGCGCAGGCTGCCTGACTGATCGGGAGGCCGGTCAGGCCCGGTCTCCCTCCAGCGATGGAGAATTCCCATGGCGTACAAGAGCACCAATCCCGCGACCGGCGAGACCGTTGCGGAGTTTCCCAACCACTCCGACGAGGAGATCGAGAACGCCCTTGCACAGGCGGACGCGGTCTACAGGTCGGACTGGTCGCGAGGACCTATCGAACGGCGGCTGGCGGTTCTGTCACGATTGGCCGATCTGGTCGACAGAAGGGCGGAGGAACTGGCGCGAGTTGCCGTTCGCGAGATGGGCAAGCGCATTTCCGAGGCGCGTTGGGAAGTCGAGGAAACCGCGAGGATCGCGCGCCACTTTGCCGACAATGCTGCGAGGATGCTGGCGCCCGAGAAGATCGAGACCGACCAGGGAGATGCCTGGATCGAGTTCCATCCGATCGGCGTCGTGGTCGCCATCGAACCCTGGAACTTTCCTTACTACCAACTGGTGCGTGTGGCCGCTCCCGCGATCGCGACCGGCAATCCCGTGCTGGTCAAGCCAGCAGGAATAGTGCCGCAATGTGCGAGGTTATTCGAAGAGCTGATCCTTGAAGCGCGTGCTCCCAAGGGCGTCTGGACGACGGTGTTTGCGGGTAAGGACCAGGTGGCCAAGCTGCTGCAGGACGACCGCGTCCAGGGCGTCACGCTGACCGGCTCCGAACAGGCTGGCAGTATCGTGGCCGCCGAAGCTGGTCGTAACCTCAAGAAGTCGGTGCTCGAGCTGGGCGGTTCGGACATCTTCGCCGTGCTGGACGATGCGGATCTCGACTACGCCGCCGAGGCGGGTGCAGCCGGCCGGCTGACGGTTGCCGGACAGGTTTGCACCGCGGCGAAGCGCTTTCTTGTTCACGAGAGGGTGGCGGACAGCTTCATCGAGAAGCTCGCGCAAAGGTTCAAAGCGATGCGAGTGGGCGATCCCATGGATGAGAGTGTCGGTCTCGGCCCTCTGTCCTCGATGGCTGCGCGCGACAGCCTCGCCGAGCAGGTTCGTAATGCGGTCGCGGCGGGCGCTCGTGTCCTCCATGGCGGCAACCCGGTTCAGGGCGATGGCGCCTATTTCGAGCCGACGATCCTGACCGACGTCCGACGGGACAATCCGGCCTATTTCGAGGAGTTCTTCGGACCGGTTGCACAAGTCCACATCGTTCCCGACGACGACGCGCTGGTCGAGCTGGCGAACGACTCCCCATATGGCCTGGGCGGGTCCATCTTCTCGGCCGACATTGCCCGAGCCAAGGCACTCGCATCGCGGATCGAGGCGGGCATGGTCTGGATCAATGCGATGACCGGCGGCGGCCCGGAACTGCCGTTCGGAGGCGTAAAGCGTTCCGGATACGGCCGTGAGCTAGCCGAGAGCGGTATCAAGGAGCTGATCAATCAGAAGCTCGTGGTGGTGGCGCCCACCAGACAGGCCGCGTGACCTATCCATCCGGGCGAGAAGTCGGAGCGGTTCCGACCTCCTACCCTTCATCGTGCTCTGGGCGGCCCCTTCTGGTTGAGGTTCGAAGCGCCGCACCAGGGCTCGGCGAAGGTCCCACCTGAGACCGATGGTCCCTTCCCGTCGCACTCTTCCCGTGCGCCATGACGCGGCGCGTCGGTCTCCGGAACACGTCCCGTGCGCACAAGGAACCAAAGCGATGCTCTCATCGCCTGCAACCAATCAACTCCCGGCCTTCTCATGTCTACCTTGCCTCACCCGAGACCAAGAGGGATATATATGGGGCGCAATCGCTGCGCTGATCTGGGGCGGCTTCTTCGCATATTCGCGCCTCGGCATTGAGGCAGGCCTCAACGCGGCCGACCTCGCCTTCCTGCGCTACGGCACGGCAGGCGCACTGATGCTGCCTTGGCTGTTGCGCAGGGACGTGAGGTCGCTCGGCGGCGTCGGCTGGTTGCGCGGAGCGGTGTTCGCGCTGCTCGCCGGTCCGCTGTTCGTCCTGGTGAGCGCTGCCGGCTTTGCCTTTGCGCCCCTTGCACACGGTGCAGTGATCCAGCTCGGCACCGTGACGCTGATGGGCACCGTCCTAGCCAGAGCCTTTCTTGATGAGCGGGTCGGCATCATGCGCGCCATCGGACTTGCGGTGATCGTCGCCGGTCTTGCCATCACTGTCGGGCCTGGTCTGCTCGACGGCGGCTCGCAGGCTTGGAAAGGAGACCTGCTGTTCGCCGGTGCCGGCCTGATGTGGGCACTGTTCACCCTGCTGCAGCACCGCTGGTCCGCCGACCCCATGGCAACCACCGCAGCGATCTCGGTCCTCTCGCTCCTGGTCTATGCTCCTGCCTACCTTCTCATTCGCGGCCCGCAGGCTCTGATTGCCGCAGGCCCGTTTATGGTGATGGAGTTCGCCATCGTGCTGGGCGTGTTCTCGGGCATCGTTTCGCTATTCGCTTTCGGCCGTGCGGTGAGCTGTCTGGGGGCGGCTCGGGCCTCGCTTTTCCCCGCTCTTGCGCCGGGCGTCGCGATCCTCCTTGGCGTGCCGCTGGCTGGCGAGATGCCGACGCTGACGCAGGTCGCAGGCGTGGTCGTCCTGACTGCCGGCCTCATGCTGTCAATCAGACAGCGCAGCGCCGGCTAAGTTCCGACGGCGGAACCTGTTTCGTATGAGGCGAGTGATCTTGCGGGAAACGGTAACGAGGGCGCGGCCACCGGGCACGAGCTTGGCCGCCGTAGCCTCGAACGGATACACACTGCATTGAAGCCGAGCACCCATGCATGTTCAGTGCTGGCGCGACGAGCGAGCGAGTTCGCGCGCGAGGTCGACGAAAACCTTGAACGCCGCAGGCGGATTGCGTCGGCTTGGATAATAGAGGCACAGGGGCGAAAGCGGAGGTGTCCATTGCTCGAGAATGCGTACGAGCCGGCCTGCCTCGATGTCGTCGCGCACGTCGGATTCCATGAAAAAGCCGATGCCCACGGATTCAAGCACGGCGATGCGCGCCAGACTTGCCTCGTCGAGGGTGATCGGACCGTCTACATCGACCTGCACGGGCTGCCCTTCCGCCTCAAATTGCCAGCGGAACATCGCTCCGTAGGGCAACCGCGTGCGAATGCAGGCATGCGCGAGAAGGTCGGACGGGACACGCGGCCGGTCGCGATCCTCGAAATAGGAAGGCGTGGCCACCACGGCATATCGCCTGGATGGCCCCAGGGGGATCGCAATCATGTCCGTCGGGACGAGATTCTCGCTGCGCACTCCGAAATCGAACCCAGCCGCCACGATGTCGACGAGCTTCCCTTCGGTCACGATGTCGATGTGAACTTGGGGAAAGCGCCGCAGGTACTCGATCACCAACGGCGCGATGATCTCGCGCCCGGCTGTCGCGAATGTGTTGATGCGCAGCGTGCCGGACGGCGTCTCCTGCTGAGAGCGCACGGTATCGAGAGCCTGGTGAATGTCCGTCAGAGCAGGCGTGACCTGATCGACAAACCGTCGTCCGGCATCCGTCAGCGAAACACTGCGCGTCGTGCGATTGAAAAGGCGCACGCCAAGCTGCCCCTCCAGCTTCGCAATCGCGTTGCTGAGCGCGCTCGTCGACATTCCTAGATCGAGCGCGGCGGCGCGGAAGGATCCCCTCCGGCTTATCGCGAGGACCGCATCGAAATCGGTGAGGTTGTAGTTCCGCATTGTCCCGAAAGCCGCAATTCCCCGTACCGCTTTATCCCACTTATTCGAACGCCGTTGAAGCCCTAATTCGTGACCGGACGGGAACCGCTGAGAACGCGGGACCAAACTGGAGGCACCAATGACCATCGAACTACCGGGCGCGATCGCAGCCTATTTTTCCGCCGACAAGCAGGGCGATACGCGGGCGATCTCGGATTGCTTTACGCAGGACGCGATCGTCGTCGACGAAGGCAACACCTACACCGGCCGGGATGCGATCCGGCAGTGGATCGCGAATGCGTCCACGCAGTACACCTATACTGCCGAGCCCTTCGCGCTTGCGGAAGAAGGCGGACGAACCATCGTCACTAGCCATCTTGTCGGCAACTTTCCTGGAAGTCCGGTGGACCTGCGATATTTCTTCGTTCTTCAGGATGACAAGATCGCCGAACTGGAGATCGTCCCATGATCCCGTTCGTGAACCTGGGGGGCAAGCGGGCCCTCATCACCTCCGGCACGCGGGGCGCGGGAGCTGCCACGGTAGCCCTGTTCCAAGAACTCGGCGCCCGCGTTTTGACCAGTGCCCGAAGCAACCCGGACAAGCTGTCAGACGAGCAGTTCTTTGCTGCGGATCTTACGCGTCCGGAAGGTTGCATCGGACTTGCCGCTGCCGTGCGCGAACGGCTCGGCGGCGTGGACATCATAGTTCATATGCTGGGCGGCTCGTCGGCACCGGCCGGTGGCTATGAGGCGTTGTCCGATCAGGAGTGGAGACAGGAACTCGACCTCAACCTCATGCCGGCGATCCGTCTCGACCGCGAGCTTGTTCCCGCCATGGAGGCGCGCGGGTCAGGTGTCGTGATCCACGTGACCTCGATCCAGCGAGAACTGCCACTGCCGGAGGCGACCACCGCCTACGCAGCCGCGAAGGCGGCCCTGTCGACCTACAGCAAGAGCCTTTCGAAACAGGTCTCGCCCAAGGGCGTGCGGGTCGTGCGGGTCTCCCCCGGCTGGATCGAGACCGAAGCTTCGGTCGACCTGGCCAGGCGCCTTGCGTCAGAGCATGGGGTCGACGTCGAGCAAGGCAAGCAGATGATCATGGACTCGCTTGGCGGAATACCCATCGGCCGACCATCAAGGCCCGAAGAGGTAGCGAACCTTATCGCCTTCCTCGCGTCAGACCGCGCCGGCACCATTACCGGTACGGAATACGTGATCGACGGCGGGACGGTGCCCACGGCTTGAGGCGGAGCGTCCTGCGCCAGGAGGACGCAGGGAGGATGAAGGATCAATGCAGAACTCCAGTCAGCAGGCGGGATGCGCACTTTGAGGGATGCCTTCTGGGCGATTGTGGCGCTTTCACTGGCGAGTCAGACCGCACCGACCGCGGTGCTTGCCCAGTCGATGCCTGACGGATCGCAGCCTGCTGCCTGCGTCGGGCTCAATAGAGACAATCCCGTCCCGCTGGATTCTCGTATCGGCAGGCCTGACCCCGCGATCATCGAGATTTTCTCTGGTGCAGGCGCAAGTGCCATTTCTGCGCACGAACTCACACCCCAAGAACTGACCATCGTGAAACGCGCGCTCGCAAGATTGCCGCGTCTGCATCGGGACGTTCTTCAGCATCACCTGAGGCGGCTGAGCTTCCTCGATCTTCAGCCCGGTTCCGGAAGTGCACTCACGAGCAGGGCCGGCCTCGACGAGACGCGTTCGCAGTTCGACATCACCTTGCGAGCGAGCCTGCTGGACGAAAGCCTGACCGCGTTTCTGAACACGAAGGAAGCCCGGCTGTTCGAAGATGACGGGTCGGGGTTCAGTGTCGAGTTCGACGCTGGGCAGAGTGATGCGCTTGCCTACATCCTGTTGCATGAGGCGACGCATATCGTCGATCAGGTGCTTGGCCTCAGCGAAAAAGCCACCGGATCTTTCCGTGCTGACATCTGGAAAGATCTTCGCACTCTGTCCGAGCCGCACGCTTCCAGCCTAGCCGCAAGGACGCCATTTCGAAGGGCGCCGGCCATTCCCCGGCGGTATTCCCCTGCGTTCTACGAGTCGCTTCGCAAGAGCCCGTTCGTTTCCTTCTATGCCAGTGCCGCAGCACCCGAAGATCTGGCGGAGCTCTTCGCCTGGCAGCAGCTCGCCTCGCGCTTCAACCAGTCTCTGACACTCACCGTCCGCGACCGCGAGGGGTTCGCCCTGTATCGCTACGAACCGCTCAAAGCCCCTGAAGTCAGCTTGCGCTTCTCGGAGGTGCAAGCGCTGCTCGATCGCTACGAGCAGCACTGCGGGTCCGTGACGAAACCCTGAGTAGCCGAACGTCGCGGAAACTTCGCCCAGCTCGAGGGCCGAGAACCAGCCCCGGCCCTCTCCGGCGGCGGGACTGAACCACCCTAGAGGGGGGCTGCGGCCTGCGGAACCGGGGGAAGTCCGCATCGCCGCAGACTTCAGATCCCGTGGGTGTCGCGGATAAATTGCGCCGCCCGTTCCCCCACGATCGCGCAAGGTGCCTGGGTGTTTCCCGTAGAAACTCTCGGCAGGATCGACCCGTCGGCCACCCGGAGGCCTTCGACGCCCCGCACCTTGAGCGCCGCATCGACCACCGCCATGTCGTCGCGCCCCATGCGCGCCGTGCCGCTTTGGTGCCAGTAGGTCACCGCGGAATCGCGGATGAAGCGATCATCGACCGGGTTGCCCTCGCCGGGGATTGCCTCCCGCTTGACGAAAGGCCTGAAGGCGGCGGCGGCACCCAGTTCCCGGGTGAGCGCGACGCACACCCGCGCGGCCTCGACGTCCGCCGGATCGGACAACATGTTGGCATCCACAATCGGAGCTGCATGCGGATCGGACGAGGTAAGGCGCACTTCGCCGCGGCTTTGCGGGCGAGCCAGTCCGCCGAACATCGTCCAGCCGTGCTCCGGCACGCCGAGAGCGGCGGTGCGCTCGCTCGGCACCGGGAACTCGACCTGACAGAATAGCAGGTCCGGCGCTTCCAGTTCCGGCCGCGTTTTCCAGTAGAGGGTGGCCTCGCTCCCGCTGTTACGCGGCGCCAGCGGGCGGTGATACTCCCAGGTGCAGCAGAAGGCGACGTGATCCTGGAGGTTCTTCCCGACACCGGGAATGTGCTCGACCAGCGGGATGCCATGGCGGGCAAGCTCTGCGCGATCACCCAGTCCCGAGAGCATGAGCAGCTTGGGCGTGTTGATCGCGCCAGTGGAAACGATCACTTCGTTTCCCGCCATGACCGGGCGAACCTCGCCGTTTCTTTCGATCTCCACCCCGACTGCCCGGCGGCCGTCGAAGAGGACGCGCCGGACGAGCGTGTCGGTCAGGATCGTCAGGTTCGGCCGGTCCGCCAAGGGCCGCAGATAGGCGCGATACAGCGAATTGCGCCGTCCATCGCGCACGAGCAGGTCGGTATAGGCTGCGCCGCCTTCGCCTTCCATCATGCGGCCATTGGGGCTGTCGAAGCGCGGGATGCCAAGCTCCTGCGCCGCGTCCAGCAGGGCGCCCGCAAGCGGACTTGGATTACCGGCAGGCTGGACCCAGACAGGGCCACCGGTGCCGCGATATTGCGGGTCCGGCTTGCCCTGCCAGTTCTCGATGCAACGATAAATCTGGCGCACAGCATCGTGTCCCCAGCCCGGATCGCCGGATGCGGCGGCATAATGGTCCCAGTCGCTGCGATGCCCCTGCGCCCAGACCATCACATTGATGCTGGAGCCACCGCCGAGGCCCTTGCCCATGGACATCGACAGCGCGCGTCCATCCAGATGAGGATTGGGTTCGGCCTGGAAGCCCCAGTCGCGCTCGCTTGCGAGATTGGCAGGCCATTGGGCCGGGTCGAGCACGCTCTCGGACTCGTCGCTTCCGCCTGCTTCGACGAGAAGCACTCGGCAGTCCGGATTTTCGGCGAGGCGGCGGGCGATGACCGATCCCGACGATCCGGCGCCACAGACGATGAAGTCATAGGCCGGTCGAAGGTGAGCGGTCAGGCGCACCTGGTTCTCGCGGGCACGGCGTTCGAAGTCTGCGGTTTCGCTGGTAACATTCCGGTCTGTCATCAGGGGTCCTTGATCTGAGCATTGCTCCGCAAGCGCGCGGCGGCAGCACGCCACCGGCGCTAATCGGAGGTTCGGGTTGTGCTTGAGGCTCGGCTGGTGTTGCCGGCCTGCGGTCCAAGCCTGCCGTGCGGCTTGGTCGTCACGTCCGCGACGGCCATGGGGTCGACGCATGAAGGGGCGGGCTAGCGACCGGCGTTTGCCTGGTTGCCAGCCTCCCTTGTTTCGCTCAGCTACGGAAGAAGGCGAGGAGATCCGGGTTGATGATCTCCGGATGCGTCTGCGCCATGCCGTGCGGCAGGCCATCATACGCCTTCAAGGTTCCGTTCTTGAGCAGTTCGACTGCCTTCGGACCATGGTGGGCAAAGGGGACGATCTGATCGTCCGTGCCGTGCATCACCAGCACGGGAACGTCGATCGCCTTTAGGTCCTCGGTAAAGTCGGTTTCCGAGAATGCTTTGATGCAGTCGTACTGCGCTTTGGCGCCGCCGGCGAGCCCTTGACGCGACCAGTTGTCGATGAGTCCCTGGCTGACCTTCGCCCCGTCGCGATTGAAGCCGAAGAACGGGCCGCTGGCGATCTCGCGATAGAACTCTGCGCGATTGGTGATGAGTTGCGCGCGGAAGCCGTCGAACACCTCGATAGGGACACCGTCTGGGTGCGCGTCCGACTTCACCATCACCGGCGGCACGGCGCCGACGAGCACCGCCTTGGCCACCCGACCCGGCGCGGCGCGAGCGACATAGCGGGCCACCTCGCCGCCACCGGTGGAGTGGCCGACGTGAATGGCGTCTCTGAGGTCGAGCGCGGCCGCCAGTTCGGCGACATCAGCGGCATAGGTATCCATCTCGTTGCCGGTGTCGGTCTGGCTCGAGCGTCCGTGGCCGCGCCGGTCATGGGCGATGACCCGATAGCCCTGGCCTAGGAAATAGAGCATCTGGCTGTCCCAGTCATCGCTCGACAGCGGCCAGCCGTGGTGGAACACGATCGGCTGCGCGTCCTTGCTGCCCCAGTCCTTGTAGAAGATTTCGGTTCCGTCTTTGGTGGTGATCGTCGCCATGATAAGATCTCCTTGCTTTCGAGCGGCAGAAGCGCCGCTACTGAGGGTTTCTAGCCGTCGCTCGGCAGCGGCACGCTTGTTGGAAGTCACACAACGAGGGGCGAAGCCGGCATGCTCCGGCTGTTGCGTTCCGCCCACCTGCTCAGTTCGCGCGTGCGGCCGTCGTCTCACCAGCTTGCTGTCGGGTCTCTCGTGCCGCGCGCTCGATCACCTCGGACACCGCCTGCGCCTGGGTCATGAACAGCGCGTGGCTTCCGGGCACCTCGGTGATGTCGGCGTTCATGCGCCGCGCGATGTGCAGCAGCATGCCTTCACCAAAGGCCTGATCCTCGCGAGCAATCACGGCCCAGCTGGGCTTGCTCCGCCACGCGGCTTCGCTGATCGGAGTGGTGAATACTGCCATGTTGATCGGTACCTGCGAATCCCGCAGGAACGCCGCGTCGCTGTCGCTCGCGTCGGCCGCGAAAGCAGCCTTGAACTTGTCCCGGTTCACGAAGCCGAAGCCATCGCTCTGCGTGTCGATCACGAACTCGGTGGCAGCGGGGAAGCCTTCATACTGCTGGGCAGTCGTCTCACCCGTGTCGGGAGCAAGCGCCGAGACATAGACGAGGCCCGCCACCTTCGGATGGTTTCCGGCTTCGGTGATCACCGTGCCTCCCCAACTGTGTCCGACCAGTATGACGTGCCCGGGCTGACGCTCAATCACGCGCTTGGTGGCGTCGACATCGTCTTCGAGCGAGGTCAACGGGTTCTGCACGATGGCCACGCGATAACCTTTTGCGACGAGCCGATCATAGACGCCGCGCCAGCCCGACCCATCGGCAAAGGCGCCATGAACCAGCACGATGCTGGTTTGTTCTCCAGCCCTGTCGTCCGGCTGCGCATGGGCGGTATTAACAACCGCCAGGGCGGTCGCCGCGCCTAGAGCTATCTGGCGAATTTTACTTGGCATGTCGGGCTCCTTCCTCATGGGAGCGTCGAAATATAAAAGTTCCGGCACTGCTTACTATACGCCTAAACTGTTAGGCTTGATAACGGGATGCGTGAAGTGACCAACTGCGCCCTGACGACTTGAGTTGTTCATCTATGCGGTGCGCAAGGATGGTCTTGCCGCAGCCGACGCCTGCAGCTGACAAGAAATGGCTTCAGTCAAAATTTGTTCGAAAGCAGAATGATAAGGCTAATTTCGATAGTGAACGTACCGCCGCTTTCGGGAAGCTAATTTCGCTGTGCCAAGGGCTGCTTTCTTGGCGAGACAAGCCAGAACTGCTTGAGCTGCAGTGAACGGCGGCTGTCGGCACTTGGGCGCCTGGAATCTGCCCTTCCGGAGACGACGCCATTGTGGTCATCATGTGAAGCTGCGAACGGTGCTTGATGTTTCGTAAACCGATCCTCTCCGCGACAGCTCTAGTATGATATACATCGCACGGCTCATTCTTCTGCTGGCGGTATACACCGGGTCATTTTTGTTGGCGGAGCGGACAGGGTATCTCGTAATTGCGGTTGTCGGAGGAGCTACCGCTGGGGTGCTCGAGGGCCTCATTCAAACTGGCCGAATCTTCGTCACACCCGTGCCGACATCAACACTCGCAAGGGTATTGAGCGCAGTTCCGTTTATCGCTGCCGTGATTGTTGTGGTGGCTAATGGTATTTCTTGGCCCACTGTGATTGCCTATGCGGCACCGTGGTTTTTAGGAACCGCCGCGGTGTTTACATTCGATGCGTATGACGGTGGAGCCTGATGTCGGCTCTCCACCAAATCCCGCGCGCCAGGCTACCCGGCACCATTCTTAGTACCAGCCGTATACCAGCCGTTCGAGCGGTTAGCTCGGGTGGATGAACGTATGGCTGGTTACGGCGGGTGACCTTCGCCTGTGGAACGGCGGCTTATATCGGCGAGAGCCGCCGTCGCTGAGAGGCGGAATGGAAGTCGGGTTTCCGCCTCTCGCCGCCCGTAACCTGCCGATCAGCAACCGGCCCATAGCTGCCGCTAGAACCCACTTGCGCGAAATGACGGGGATGGGGCCGATTGGAGACAAGCCGCTCATAGAAGCCAAACGAAGAGAGCGGACGTCTCCAGCCTATTCAGAGCAGTCTCTTTCCGAGAGATCGAGATTTGATGGTTAGACTGCCATGTCTCCCCCGTTAGCCAACGCATCGCTTAGGATCGCAAATTGTTGGCAGAGCGCCGAGGCACGTTCAATTGGTCACGACGAGCGACTGGACCCATCCTTGCCCACCCCAAACCGCACGGCCGATTGCCGGCGATTGGTCTGGATCCGCCACCACGCAAATCGCCGAGCGCTCCATCTCGCGGTCCGACGCCGGCACCGCCGGGCCGATCGCCATGCCAATCACCGGGTCGGTGTCGTGCTCGTAACGCCATTTCAGAGTTGTGCTGGTGACTGCAACGAAACGGGTTTGGCAATTGGCGCTCAACGCGAGCGTTCGCCGATGGGCCCATCGCGCAGCTGCGAGATTACAGTCGAGAATCGGAACGAGAACCCAGTCTGGCTGGAAATTTTCGATGAGCTGCGCCGCAATCGAGAGCTGCGTATCTTGGCAGATTAGGACGATGACGTGCCCGAACCAATCCATGTCAGCGATACGGACGGTCCTCGCAGCGGCGTTATTCTCCAAGACCGAACTCGAATGACAGCAAAGACCCAGCACCTTGGCTTGGTCGGCCCCGATCGACGCCGGCCAGAGCTTGCGTTGACGGTATGGCTCCTTGCCGATGCTGTTGAAGAGGACTGCCTCATTGAAGCGCTGGCCATCTTCTTCTTCGAGACTGTGTTGTGTGCCAAGCAAGAGAAAGTCTGGGCGCGCCGGGAATCGTCACAAGACCTCGGGTGATCGACCGGCGGTGTACGTCGGACATCACGAGCTCAGACGCAACGGCGATATCATGGCCGACGTTCGCCGCGAGCGCTGCGAGGAAGCGGTCGCCACCGTCGAGGTCCTGGGACGGCTCATAAAAGGCGAAGCGACTGCCGCCGATCTCGACCGGATGAATGTCGAGGTCGGCGGCCTCGAAGACTTCTCGACGGAACGAGCCTTCGCCATCAACATTCAGCTGGTGATCCGTCTGCGCAGGCAGAATCACCAGCGGAAGGTTTCCATTGCCAACCAGCACCTCCTTCGCGCCGTTCGACCCTGACCGGGATTTCCACATCGGCCCGGCGGATCCCAGGGTGGTGATGATAAAATACGGCGACTACCTCGACCCGCTCACTGGACGGGCGAGGGACATCCTCCTGCGAACCGCTGGCCGGCTGCCTGAGGCGACCGCCTTCGCTTACCGCCAGTTGCCATCCGATTCGGGACCGGCCCTGCTCGCCGCCCGCGCCGCGGTGGCGGCTGGGAAGCAGGACGCCTTCTGGAAGATGCACGACGCACTCTTTCGCTCGTCCGAACAAATGGCCGAAGACCGAATTGTCGAGATCGCCGCACAACTCGACTTGGACATTCTGCAGTTCAAGGCGGATCTTGCATCGCCCGAGACCCTGCAGCGGATCGAGGAGGACAGGGCATCGGCCGAAGCTGCCGGTGTCGAGCGCACTCCGGCCTTATTCATCGACGGTCGGCGGTACCAAGGGGTATGGGACGAACTCGCTCTATTGGAAACGATCGAGCGTCCGCTCGGTCTGCGGATCAGGTTCGCCGGACAGGCCTTCGCGGAGTGGGCGGCATCCGCGGGCGTGGTGCTCGTCGCTGCGACGATCCTCGCTTTGGTGGTCGCCAACAGCGGCTGGCGCGAGCCCTATGAACTGCTGCGGGAAACGCCGCTCGGTCTCAGTTTCGGCGACGCGACCTTCGCGCTCCCGCTCCACGCGTGGATCAACGACGGTCTGATGGCGCTGTTCTTCCTGCTGGTCGGCATTGAGATCAAGCGCGAGCTCGTGACCGGCGAGCTCTCCGATTTTCGCCGGGCGAAATTGCCGATCATCGGCGCGATCGGCGGGATGGCGGTGCCCGCGCTGATTTACGCCGCAGTCACGGTGGGAACACCCGAGATCGTCGGCTGGGGCGTGCCGATGGCGACCGATATCGCTTTCACCCTCGGGCTCATGGCGCTCCTCGGCAACCGGGTTCCGAGTTCGCTGGTGATCTTCGTCTCCGCGCTGGCGATCGCCGACGACCTTGGGGCCATCCTCGTAATCGCGTTGTTCTACTCAAGCGGAATCGCTGTGGGACCGCTCCTCGTCGCGGCAGGATTGTTCGGCGCGATGATGCTGCTCAATCGCGGCAGCATCTATACGCGGACGCCGTACCTTTTGTTGGGCGCGGCGCTGTGGGCCTTCGTTCACGAGTCGGGCCTCCACGCGACGCTCGCTGGCGTACTGACTGCGATCGCCATTCCCTCCCGCGCGGCAGCCAATCTCCAAGGCGTCGCGGCGCAGACGACTGCAATATTTCAGTCGCAGCTCCGCCGTGCCGATGCAGTCGTAGAGGAACGCACCGAGATCGAGCCCGGTGCGCTCAAGGCGCTGCAGCGGGCGATTGGGCGGCTGCGCGAGCCGGGCTATCACCTTCAGCATGCGCTGGAGAACTGGTCGAGCTTCCTCGTCCTTCCGCTGTTCGCCTTCTTCAACACCGGCATCGTTATCGCGGGCGCCAGCTTTGCCCCGCTGTCGGGCGCAAACCTCGGGGTGATCCTCGGATTGTTGGTCGGCAAGCCGCTGGGCATCGTCGGGCTATGCTGGCTCGCGGTGCGCTTGCGTCTTGCCGAACTTTCTTCGGAAATCAGCTGGGCGCAGCTTACCGGCGCGGGCATCCTCGCGGGGGTCGGGTTTACGATGTCGATCTTTATTGCGGGCGCAGCTTTCACCGGCCCCGAGTTGCAAACCGTGAAGCTCAGCATCCTGCTGGGTTCGCTGCTGGCGGCGGCTTTCGGCACTCTTATTCTCGCCCGAACATCTTGGACCAACCGACGAGACTGATCGGCGGGTGCCCCTTTGCGGCAGGGATCACCCCGCCAGCGGAATCGGTGAGGGTGGGAGCATCATTCGCCTCCAAATAGCCCGCGGAACCGCCGCGGCTGCGACCTCAGATATTGCGGCGGCGCCTTCACCGTAGCGCCGAGATGTGCAGCAGCGTGCCACGGCCAGCGCGGATCGTAGAGGATCGTGCGGGCAATCGCGATCATGTCGGCGTCGCCCGTGCCGACGATCGCTTCGGCCTGCTCGTACTCGTGGATCAGGCCGACCGCGACGACCGGCATGCCGCACGCCTGTTTGACCACGCGGGCGAGCGGCACTTGGTAGCTCGGGCCCACGGGGATGTCCTGCCGGGGATCGAGCCCGCCGCTCGAGACGTGAATGGCGGCACAGCCACGCGCCTCGAGGGCTCGTGCGAAGGCGATCGTCCCTTCGACATCCCATCCGCCCTCAACCCAATCGGCGCCGGAGACCCGCACCGACACCGGACGATCGGGCGGAAAGGCCGCGCGGACGGCATCGAACACCTCGAGCGGGAAGCGCATGCGGTTTTCGAGGCTGCCGCCGTACTCGTCATCGCGCCGGTTCGACAGCGGCGAGAGGAACTCGTGAAGCAGGTAGCCGTGCGCGCCATGCAGCTGCACCGCGCCGATCCCAAGCCGGGCCGCCCGGCGCGCTGCTTCGGCGAAGGCTTCTCGGATGGAAGCGAGTCCTTCGCGATCGAGCGCCATCGGCGGCACTTCGCCCGCTGCGAAGGGAAGCGCGGAAGGCGCCTCGGTTTGCCAGCCGTTGGCGTGGTCCGGCGGTAGCTGCGCTCCACCTTTCCACGGTACCTCGGTGGAAGCCTTGCGGCCCGCATGCGCAAGCTGGATCGCGATCGGCATGTCCGACCAGCGGCGTACGCTGTCGAGCACCCGCGCAATCGCGCCCTCGGTCGTATCATCCCACAGGCCGGCGTCTCGGTACGTGATGCGCCCCTCCGGCACGACCGCGGTCGCTTCGATGGTCAGCAACCCTGCGCCTGACAGCGCCAGGTGCCCCAAGTGGATCAGGTGCCAATCGGTCATGCACCCGTTCTCGGCCGAATACTGGCACATCGGCGCGATCACGATGCGATTGCGGAGAGTGAGATCGCCGACCGTAATCGGCGTGAACAGGCCAGGTCCGCTCATGCTGGCGTCCGCCCGGCAAAGTGGGCGCTGAGTGAACGCTGCTTGAGCATCACGGATCTCCGGGAGGTCTTGGGGAACGGTAACCAACGCCCGATCTGCTTGGTTCGATCCGCCCACCCGCTTTCGAACCACATGACCCGTGGCCCTTGTGGGTTGGCTGACGGCAACTTCGCCCCGGTCCGGGCGTTGTCAAACCGAACCCAGAACCTTCGTCTTCAGGAAAGCCATACATGACAACTCCCGCCTACGGGGCAAACGCCGCGGATAAGCCGCTCGAGCCCATGCAGATCGAGCGCCGGACACCCGGCCCACAAGACGTGCAGATCGACATCGCTTATTGCGGCGTCTGCCACTCCGACCTGCACCAGGTCCGCTCGGAATGGGGAGGCACGCTTTACCCGTGTGTGCCCGGTCATGAAATCATCGGCCACGTAAGTGCCGTTGGGGGTGAGGTCACCAAGTTTAAGGTCGGGGACATCGTCGGAGTCGGCTGCATGGTGGACAGTTGCCAGCAATGCCCCTCCTGCCGCGATGGCGAGGAGCAATACTGCACCGGAGGTGGTTTCGTCGGCACCTATAACGGTGTGACCGAGGATGCCCCCGGGCATACCCTTGGCGGCTATTCGGAACAGATCGTGGTCAACGAGAACTTCGTCCTCCACATCCGCCATTCGGAAGATCAGCTTTCCGCCGTCGCGCCGCTGCTGTGCGCCGGGATAACCACTTACTCGCCGCTTCGCCACTGGAACGTCGGTCCCGGCAAGAAGGTCGGCGTCGTGGGCATCGGCGGGCTAGGCCACATGGCTATCAAGATCGCCCACGCGATGGGCGCACACGTGGTTGCCTTCACCACGTCCGAGAGCAAGCGTGCCGATGCAACGGCGCTGGGTGCGGGTGAGGTGATCAACTCGCGCAACGCTGAAGAGGTTGAGGGCCACGCGGGCACGTTCGACTTCATCCTCGACACGGTTGCGGCCAGCCATGATCTCGATGCTCTGACCGCCCTTCTGAAGCGCGATGGTACGCTGACGCTGGTTGGCGTGCCCGAGCATCCGCACCCTTCGCCCGACGTAGGCAACTTGATTTTCCGGCGCCGGGCGATCGCAGGATCGCTGATCGGCGGCATCGCCGAGACGCAGGAGATGCTCGATTTCTGCGCCGAACACGGGATTGTCGCAGACATCGAAATGATCCCCATCCAGCAGATCGACGAGGCCTACGACCGGATGCAGCGCAGCGATGTGAAGTACCGCTTCGTGATCGACAACAGCACGCTGGCGTCCTGATTGCACCGCATGGTCTGTAGCTGAGGAGTTCCCCATGAAAGTAATGGCAGTACGATAGCCAGCCGGCCTCGACCGATTGATGATGGAGGATCGTGCGGAACCCGCCGGCCCAGGGCCAGGCGAAATTCGCGTCGCCCTTCACGGCAGCTCGCTGAATTTTCATGACCTAGGGGTTGTCCTTGGCCGCATGCCTGCCGACGATGGGCGGATCCCGCTGGCTGATGGCGCCGGTGTGGTCGAGAGCGTTGGCGCCGGCGTGACTGAATTCGCACCCGGCGACTTGGTCGTGTCGTGCTTCTTCCCGGACTGGCAGGATGGCACGCCCACGATCGGGGACTTCAGCCGCACCCCCGGCGACGGCATCGATGGCTTCGCCCGGGAGTATGTGGTGCTTCCCGCAACCGCCTTCACCCACGCGCCGGAAGGGTATGACGCAGTCGAGGCGGCGACGATCACGACGGCGGGCCTGACGGCATGGCGGGCGCTCGTGGTCGACGGCAAGCTCAAGGCCGGCGATACGGTTCTGCTGCTCGGAACCGGCGGTGTCTCAATCTGGGCGCTCCAGGTCGCGAAGCTTATGGGGGCGACGGTGGCAATCACCTCGTCCTCAAGTGAAAAGCTTGAGCGGGCACGAGATCTCGGCGCCGACTTCGTGGTCAATTATCGCCAGCAGCAGGATTGGGGTCGTGTGGTGCGCGATTGGACCGGGGGGCGCGGCGTGGATCATGTGGTGGAGGTTGGCGGCCCCGGGACGCTCGGGCAATCGATCGAGGCGGTGCGCGTGGGAGGGCATATCTCGCTCATAGGAGTGCTGACCGGTGGTGTTGGTGAGGTGCCGACCGCGGCGCTGATGTCCAAGCAGGCGCGGCTTCAGGGACTAATTGTCGGCAGCCGGCGCGAGCAGCAGGACTTCGTCCGCGCGCTTGGCCGTGGTGGGATCCGGCCGGTCGTTGACCGCCGCTTCGCGCTCGATCAACTCGCCGATGCGTTTCGGTTCGAGATGAGCGCCGAACACTTCGGTAAGATTGGTGTCGAGTGGTAAGAAGCAAGCATTAGTCGTGAGTGCGACCGGTCAGGTGCCGAGCTTATCAGCAGCGATAGATCCTTTCGGATTGCGTGGCGCCGCCACCTGCCGATAACGCGAGCGCGGCTGCTCGGAATGGCTCTCATGGCGGCGGGGCTGTACTTCGCCAGAGCCACGCCTCAGCCGGCAACGTGATCGGTAAGGATTTGGAAACCTCATCTGCTTCACTGAACGGACGGCGGCTTTCACCAAAGCCGCTTCGCAGCTGAACGTCGGCAATGTCGGCGGGAGGTGCCGAAATCGCGAGCGCCGCTCAACGTCAGCTTCATCTCATCCTGGCTTCAGAAGCCACCGCTCTTCTGGCTGGTTGCCGGCGTTTATCCGCCTTTCGGGCGCGGCCATCAGATGATCGGCAGGCACTCCCCCTCGCGCCTTTCTTGTTGGCCCGATAAGCGGCGGCTCCATTAGGGGCCCCCGCAACGGCCAGCTAATCGCCCGCCTCCCCGGAACACAGCAGCTCGCCAGGACCGCTGTGGGGATCACCCGTGAAGGAGCGATGCGGCTCGCGGAGTGCGTGTAGGTGGACGCGCGTAAAACGAGCGGACTTCACGTTCAGGTAACCATGAATTTGGCTGCCATAGCCACGCCGTGGAACAGCAAAAGCCTAGGTTTTCTGCGGGACTCAGGCGAAAAATTTTTGGAACTTCTTTTTTGTTCCAGATTCCGAAACGGAATATCTTTTTTGTCTCCGGAAAAACTCTTTTGTCCTCCTACAGCTTCAGACGAATGGTTTGAACCTCAGCCTAGGCGAAGATCGCCTTATTCGGATCTTCGCCAAGCATTTCGATGCCCGTCGCTGCTCGGTGCACTCGATCGGCGCAGGCAAGTCCGGTGCCCGTCCCTTGCGGCTCCAAATGTTCGATCAGACCGGCGCCGCTATCCGCCCCGTCGTAGCGAAGGTTGGAGAGCTGGCTAAGATGCAGGACGAGGATGCGCGATATGACGCCAATGTCGTGCTCCTCGACGGTTCGGCGACGCCTCGCAAGATGAAGCTACTGGAGTTTGGCGCTGGCGCGACAGCCGGCATCTTCTACCAGCTGGCTAACGGCCATGATGCGTCCATGTTCAAGACCATGGCGGAACAGGACGCGTTGGCGGCGAAAGCGGTCTCAGCTACCCAGGAGGCACTCGCGGATTGGTCGAACGGGAAGAATGAGGAGCGTCGAACAATCGCCTCCATCCGAAGGTCATGGGTGAGGGATGATCGAGCAGAGCAGCTTCATGCCGAGTTCGGTCTTGGCTGGGCGGCCGAATTTGAAAGCCGGGAGATCCAGACCCGGTGGTGTTGCGTGCATGGTGACCTGCACGGGGAGAATATTCTCGTTTCGCCTGAGGGAAAGGTTCTGGTGATCGACTATGGCGATGTCGGCCCAGGCGCCGCTGGCTACGACCCGGTCGCGCTAGAACTGAGTGCAGTGCTACAGGCGAACCCGACGCTGGGACCGGCCTGGCCAACCATCGATGCCTGTCGTCAGTGGCATGATCTGGACGCCTATCTTGTCGGTTGTCCAATGCCGATGTTCATCCGCGCATGCCGAGAATGGTCTCACAATGTCGTCGTTGGGAACCGCGAACTGGCCGCGTGCGCGTACAGCTATTTGCTCCGCCAGCTAAAATATCCGGACACCGACAAGGACAGGATTCTGGCCCTGCTCGATGGGGTCCACGCGTGCTGGGCAGATAGCTGACCGTGATCGACGGGCGTTGCATTATTGCACCGGACAGTTCGAATTGGTCGCTGGGCTGGAGCCATTCGCTCGTCTAAACCTGATGTCCGGCGGCGCGCGACCAGCCGGAATGGGCGGCTCACCGCCTGAGAATGCTGCCGCCACCCGCATCTTGGTTGCCAGCTACGATCTCGAGAGCAAGCTGCTCCCGGCCGTCCGAAAGCGCCTTCGGGCTGACGACTGCGCGCGATCGAGGAGCTGCGCGATCAGTATGGGGGCCAAGGAACGAGCCGGAGCATGGATCTAGGATCCCCGAGGGTCGTGGCCCGAGGCGGCACAAGTCGGGTGCGGCGATGAGGGCTTTTGACAAACGCGATTGGGCTCACGGTCCAGTTGAGACGCGTCAACGATGGCGTGGCTGGAGAGAGCGTCATAGTTGTAGCGATATCGCTTTTTTGGATCAATCGATCTCGACCGGCCCAATGCGCAAGTCGATGTCAGTACCTAAGTCGCTCGTGCGGTAGCCGGGAGTGCTGCCGGGTGTCCGCGTACGCCCGCAAATGCCAAAGTTCACGTTCCGGTAACCGCGCTTCGCGAGCTTCACCTTCACAAGTCTGGGGCGCATCCTCCTGATTCTGAACGAAACTGCCGGATTTCAAAACGGAAGAACTTTTTTGTCTCAAACCCCAGAAATGGAAAAACTTTATTGGAAACGGAAAGACTTTTTTGTCTTCCTACAAGGTATTCTAGGTCCTGAGCCTCACTCGACCGTGACGGACTTTGCGAGATTGCGGGGTTGATCGACGTCGGTGCCCTTCACACAGGCCGTGTGATAGGCGAGCAGTTGTACCGGCACGGCGTAGACCAGCGGCGCGATCAGTGGGTGGACCTTGGGCATCTGGATCGTCGCCAGACATCCCTCGCCGGCTTCCAGCAGCCCTTCGGCGTCGGAGATCAGCACGATCTTGCCGCCTCGCGCGCGGACCTCCTGCATGTTCGACACCGTCTTCTCGAACAAGGGGCCCGAAGGTGCGAGGACGATCACCGGTACCGCTTCGTCGATCAGCGCGATCGGCCCGTGCTTCATCTCGCCCGACGCATAGCCTTCCGCATGGATATAGCTGATTTCCTTCAGCTTCAGCGCCCCTTCGAGAGCGAGCGGATAGTCCGGCCCGCGTCCGAGGTAGAGCACGTCGCGCGCCGGCGCGATCAAGTGCGCCATGCTCGCGATGTCCTCGTCGTGATCGAGCGCGGCGTTGAGCGCAGCCGGCGCTTCCAGCAGGTGCTTCACCACTTCCTGCTCCTCAGCCCGGTCCATGCGGCCTTTCTTCACCGCCAGATGCGCGGCAAGCGCGGCGAGCACCGCGAGCTGGCAAGTGAAGGCCTTGGTGCTGGCGACGCCAATCTCCGGGCCGGCATGGGTCGGGAGCAGCAGGTCAGCCTCGCGTGCCATCGAACTGGTCGGCACGTTGACCACCACGCCGATCGTCTGCCCGGCCGCCTTGCAATGGCGCAGTGCCGCCAGGGTGTCTGCCGTCTCGCCGCTCTGAGAGATGAACAACGCTAGGCCGCCCTCTTCCAGAACCGGATCGCGGTACCTGAACTCGCTCGCCACATCGATGTCCACCGGCACGCGTGCGAAGTGCTCGAACCAGTACTTCGCGACCAGTCCTGCATAGTAGGAGGTCCCGCAGGCGACGATCGTCACCCGTCTGATCGTCGAAAGGTCGAAGTCCATCTGCGGCAGCGCGACGGTGTTGTTCGCCTGATGCACGTAACTGCGCAGGGTCTGCGCAACGACGGTCGGCTGCTCGAATATCTCCTTCTGCATGAAGTGGCGGTAATTGCCCTTCTCCACCGCGGAGGCCGAAGCGCCCGAGGTGGTGATCTCGCGTTCCACCGGGTTGTTCTCGGCATCGAAGATCTGCGCTCCGTCGCGCCGCACGACGACCCAGTCCCCCTCGTCGAGATAGGTGATCTTCTGAGTCAATGGCGCCAGCGCCAGCGCATCGGAGCCAAGATAGGTCTCGCCCTCGCCGTATCCGACGACTAGCGGCGAGCCGAGCCGGGCACCGATCAGCATGTCCGGATGGTCGCGGAAAGCGATCGCGAGCGCGAAGGCCCCGCGCAGCCGTGGCAGCACAGTCTTGACTGCCTCTTCCGGTGAAGCGCCATTCTCGATCTCTTCGGAGATGAGGTGCGCGACCACTTCACTGTCGGTCTGGCTTTCGAGCTTGCGGCCCTTGGCAATCAATTCATCGCGCAGCGGCTTGAAGTTCTCGATGATGCCGTTGTGGACAAGGGCGACATGGCCGGTCGCATGGGGGTGCGCATTGTTGGCCGTCGGTGCGCCATGGGTGGCCCAGCGCGTGTGCGCGATACCGATCGTACCGGGCGCGGAGCCGTGTTCGAGCTCCTTGATCAGGTTGGCGAGCTTGCCCTCCGCACGGCGGCGTACGAGATTGCCGTCGTTCACGGTGCAGACCCCGGCGCTGTCGTAGCCGCGGTATTCCATCCGCCTCAGGCCGTCGACCAGCCGGTCCGCAACCTGATCCCTACCGACGATGCCGATGATTCCGCACATAGAGCCGTATTTCCTTCAGAGTGTGTAAGGTATGCGGATCCCCGGCATCTCAGCCGGGAAATCCCTGGTATTTCGAGTTACGAGAACGCGCCCGCGCACCAGCGCCGTGGCGAGGATAACCGCGTCGGGCAAGCGGATACCTTTGCGTTCGCGGCGCAAAGCCGCCGCCCGATCGGAAATTTCCGAATCGATCTCGTCGATTGCGAAACCGGACAGGAAGCGCTCCATGTCGCGCAACTCGGCGCCCGAACTCTTCGACATGATCTCGATCCAGGCCATCCGACTCAACCAAGCCCGTCCGGTCTGGCTCACCGCCCTGCGCAGTTCCGCCCGCCCCTGCTCGATGCCGAGAAGCACATCGATGACAATACCGGTGTCGAAAGCGAAGCCGCTCATGGTTTTGTGCCGCCTTTGCGGGAAAGGTGCTCGTGAACCTGTCGTTGCCGATCGTCCTCGGCATCGAACAACGCGGGAAACTCGGTCCGCGTCTCGTCGTAGTCATCGTCCCATGGTCGGGCCGAAGAGGCGCGCTCGCGCCGCTGCCATGCCACCGCATCGCCGATATCCGCGCGACCCGCCCAAAGGCCGAATCCGCAGCCTATCCAATCGGCCGAGCTCTCTTCGCGATAGGCGCTCACTGCCTCGCGCAAGACCGCCGCCCGCGACTTCCCCTGCTCTTCCGCTAAACGGTCGAGCCATTTGATGTCGTGTTCGGGTAGGTCAGCGAGGATTCGGGGCACGGTGATATCGCGATATCATATCATGATATCGCGTCAATGGCCTCGGTCATTTTTTCTGCAGGGAATCGATCCACCAAGGCAATGCGGTTTTCTCCGCCGCGGCATTTCGCGCCGGCACCAGGTTCTCTGGCAGCGGCTGCTGCTCGGCGAGTCATGGTTTACTGCGCCTTAAGCATCGAACGTTAACCTGGAAAGACAGGCGTATCGATGCTGGAGAGCTGAATGACCTTCATCAAAAAGGCGGCGGGTGCTGCGTTGACTGCCCGCACTTCGGCAGGAGCGGCAATTGCGCCCGCACAAGCAGCCTTGCCGGTGCTGGCAGCGATGGCCATACTGCTCGCAGCACCGACCTTTGCTCTCACAAGCTGGCTTCTTGCGGCCGACCACCCCGCCATCTTGTTCTACGCATTCCCGGTGATCGCGGCCGAGATTGCCGTGATCATTCTCGCTGTGGCTGCCGGTTTCGACCTGCGCGCAGGATTCTTGCGCCTTCATCCGACAACACGCATCGGCGCAAGTGTCTGGCTTTCCGCAATCCTGTGTGCGAATCTGATTGCGGCACCGATGCGGACTGCAGCCATCCCGTTGCTGTTTACCACTCTCGTCCACGCAGGCTTTGCCCTTGCGCTGTGGAGCCTCCTCACGAGCCGCTGGGCAGCGCATATGAAGCGCTTTCTCTATTGCGCGGCGGCAGGCGTCGGCCTGTTTGGCGCGATCTTTGCCGCGATCATTCTCGCCGAACTGAACAATCCCGCCTTCGATTGGCTGGGTGTGGGCATCGGGATTACCAACATCAGGCAGTTGGGCTTTTACGGAATCACATTGGTCGGCGTTGCGCTGGGCCTCGGCGCACCGACCCGTGGCTGGCATTGGGCGCTGGCCGCCGCGGGCACGGCTTTCGGATTCTGGCTGACGATTTTGAGTGGTAGCAGGGTTGCATTCGTTGCTGCGATCATCGCGGCCACTATCATCTGTGTGTTGAGCGAGAGAAGGCGCTGCATGTCGGTAGCGGTGCTCGTCATCCTCGCACTCGCCACGGCAATTCCTTCCTCATATCTGTTGATTCCCCATGAAAGTTGGGGCTTCGACAGGATCATCGATCGAACCTTCTCCGGGGATGCAAATGACTATGCGTCGGGGCGATTGGTGATCTGGAAGGAAACCTGGGCTGCGATCCTGGACAGTCCGTTCCTGGGGCATGGGGAAGGCCAGTTCCGATCCCAGATCGTGAGCGCCGGCAACGGTTTGAACCATCCGCATAACGCGCTCCTCCAGTTTCTCTATCAATGGGGCTTGATCGGCACTTCCGCACTTGCCTTGATGCTGGCAGCGACGGTTCGAGACCTGCGCCGCGCGGCGCGGAGCGATGTCTGGTTGGCTTCGATCGGAGTGGTCGCCGGATTGCTGGCGATGGCGATGCTCGAGGGCTCGCTCTACCACACCTATCCCGTGATGATCGTCGTTTTGTGCCTGGTGACTCTGAACGCCACTGCAACCTCAACGTCGGCGGAACCGCGAGCGTTTGCCGAACCGCGACAGCACTGGGCTGCGGATCAGCCAGCCTTAGGAAAATAATAAACTTTCCGAATTATTCACCAAGTTCCGGCAGCCCCGTCGCCAAGCAGCGTTGGCGGGTCGAACGGGTGGATCAAGGGGTTTGGGAATGACGGCTTTCGGCAGGAAGAACGGGCCGGGTGGGATGCCCGGGGCACGTCCCTCCTTCGGTGTGGCGCGGCCCATGAAGGGAGGCGAAGGACGCCGTGCGCCGGAGTCCGGCGGCGAGCAATTTCCACCTCTTCCGGGCGATAATGCCGCCGCCCCATCGGAAACCGCTGCGCCGAACAAGTCCGACGCCCTGACGCGCCTGGCGGACCGCGCCAACGCGGTTCACCAACAAACCGAGATCGGCGGCTTCGAGGCGAGCGTCCACAAGATCAAGGAACAGGTCCTCCCCCGCCTGCTCGAGCGCGTGGATCCCGAAGCGGCCGCGACCCTGACGAAGGACGAGTTGAGCGAAGAATTCCGCCCGATCATCATGGAGGTGCTGGCCGAGCTCAAGGTCACGCTCAACCGGCGCGAGCAGTTCGCGCTGGAGAAGGTGCTGATCGACGAACTGCTCGGCTTCGGCCCGCTGGAGGAGTTGCTCAACGACCCTGATGTCTCGGACATAATGGTCAACGGCCCCGACCAGACCTACATCGAAAAGAAGGGCAAGCTGGTCGTCGCGCCGATCAAGTTCCGCGACGAACAGCACTTGTTCCAAATCGCGCAGCGCATAGTGAATCAGGTCGGCCGCCGCGTCGATCAGACGACCCCGCTGGCCGACGCGCGCCTCAAGGACGGCAGCCGCGTCAACGTGATCGTGCCGCCGCTCTCGCTGCGTGGCACTGCGATCTCGATCCGCAAATTCTCCGAGAAGCCGATCACCATCGACATGCTGCGCGACTTCGGGTCGATGAGCGACAAGATGGCAACGGCGCTCAAGATTGCGGGCGCCTGCAGAATGAACATCGTCATCTCCGGCGGCACCGGCTCGGGCAAGACGACGATGCTGAACGCCCTGTCGAAGATGATCGACCCGGGTGAACGCGTGCTGACGATCGAGGACGCTGCCGAGCTTCGCCTGCAGCAGCCGCACTGGCTGCCGCTCGAAACCCGTCCGCCGAACCTCGAGGGGCAGGGCGCGATCACCATCGGCGATCTGGTCAAGAACGCTCTGCGTATGCGCCCGGACCGCATCATCCTGGGCGAAATCCGCGGCGCGGAGTGCTTCGACCTGCTTGCGGCGATGAACACGGGCCACGACGGATCGATGTGCACCCTGCACGCCAACAGCCCGCGCGAATGCCTCGGCCGTATGGAAAACATGATTCTGATGGGCGACATCAAGATCCCGAAGGAGGCGATCAGCCGCCAGATCGCGGAATCGGTCGATCTTATCGTGCAGGTGAAGCGCCTGCGCGACGGTTCGCGCCGCACGACCAACGTCACCGAGGTTATCGGGATGGAAGGCGACGTGATCGTCACCCAGGAACTCTTCAAGTTCGAGTACCTGGACGAGAGCGAAGATGGCAAGATCCTGGGAGAGTTCCGCAGTTCGGGCCTGCGTCCCTACACGCTGGAGAAGGCACGCCAGTTCGGGTTCGATCAGGCCTACCTCGAAGCCTGTCTCTAGGCACTAGCTGGCGAACAGCCCTTTCACCGCCAGCACGATCAGACCGCCGCCGACCAGCGTGGAGGTCAGGAAGATGGCGCGCCACGGGACCCAGCCTACGCTGTCTATCCGGCTGCGCCGGTTTCGCCGGATTTCCGCGAGCGTCGCGACAAGTGCGATACCGATGCAGCCGAGACCCCAGAGACCGATGATTTCCGCCTCGCTGGCGAACGTCAGAAAGTGGCCGATGCTCATCGCGGCGCGATATGGGCGGTGCTCCGACGCTCGGCAAGCGGAGGGCTGCCGGAACCCCGGCCGCGACATGGCGTTTTTTCTCCATCTGCTCTCAGCGAGCACTGAAGGAGTACCATGCCATGATCCGCAAGATTCTACTCGCCGCGGGGATTGCCGCGTTCTCTCTCGCCGCCACGGCCTGCAACACGGTCAAGGGCGTAGGCGAAGACATCGAGTCCGTCGGTGAAGCCGGCGACGAGGTCGTCTGATCTGACGCGATAGACAGCCCGGCTCTGGGCCACAGGCGCCCGTCGGAGCGATCCGGCGGGCGTATTTGTAGCTAGCTGCGGCGGCGATAGACCAGAATGAGGTTGTTGGCCGGCATCGCGTACCGAGCGGATCGGATGAAACCCTCGTCCCGCGCCTGCGCGTCCACTGCCGCACGGTCGCGTAGTCCCCATGCGGGATTGCGAGAGCGAAGGTTAGCATCGAACGCCAGGTTCGATT
Organism: Pelagerythrobacter aerophilus; assembly: GCF_003581645.1. Lineage (GTDB taxonomy): Bacteria > Pseudomonadota > Alphaproteobacteria > Sphingomonadales > Sphingomonadaceae > Pelagerythrobacter > Pelagerythrobacter aerophilus. The sequence goes on from NZ_QXFK01000015.1 coordinate 45,857, forward strand.
CTACCGTCTCGACTTCGGGTTCCGTGAAGGGGCCGTAGACGATCAGCGGCGCATCCTTTGGCAGGATCGCCGCCGCGCCTGCGAATAAGCCTTCGGTGGCCGCCCACGGGCTGATGTGGATCATGTTGATGCACACGACAGCGTCTGCCTGCGCGGCCGGCCACGGTAGCGAGGATGCGTCCAGTTCGATGGGCGGCAGCAGGTTCCCAGTGCCCTCCTCTTCCCGCCACACCGCAATCGAAGCGAGTGCGTCGAACTCACGATCGCTCGGTTGCCATACCAGATGCGGAAATCGGCGCGCGAAGAACAGCGCGTGCTCACCCGAACCGCTGGCGATCTCGAGCACGGTCCCGTGCGCCGGCAGCTCGCCGTCGAGCACGGCCGCGATCGGCCCGCTGTTGCGCCCGGTGGCGGGTGCGTGGCGCTTCATTCCCACCTGCCCGAAGCACGCGCGCGGCGTTCCCTTATGGCGAGCCAAATCAGAAGACCGATCGGCCCGACCAGAAAGGTCGCGAGCAGGATAGGCGCCTGCGCGATCCGGGAGAAACCTTTCGCATCGGCGTCGCGCGCGATCCATAGGCCGACGAACAGGTCGAAGGCGAGATAGTGCGTCCAGCCGAGCACGATCGCACCGTCGGAGCGGAACAGCGCCTTGATGCCCGCAAGCGAAATTTCCGTAAGATCAGGCGATGTCGCCCCTACGTCGCGCAGCGGATCGACCGTGCCCGTCACCAGCAGGACGAGCAAGACCGCATAAATCAGGCATAGCAGAGCAATACCGAGGTAGAGCACGCTGGCCATGGCGAACGGGCGACGCGGGAGGAACAGTAGAATAGCCCACGCGGCGAGCGCTACGAGATTGGTCGCACCGAAGATCGCTGGCCACATCGCACATCCCCCCTTTCTGCGTCAGGCATCGACGGGCTGCGGGAACTCGCGCGCGGCCCGGCGAATACCGTCATTATCGTGGATGAAGCGGCCAGCCGCCTTGCGCATCGTCAGCCCCAGCGCTGCCTCCGCGACGGTTTGCACCGGGATCGAGCGGAACTGCCGCATTCCGCCGCGAAGGAAGAAGTCAGTCAGCGGGCTCATGGCAATGCCGATCCGCTCGCCCGGGCGGCGCTCACCACCGCGAGCTCCTCGCAGCAGGCCGGGGCGCAGGATGTCGAGGCGCTTCAGCCCCACTTTGGCAAGATCGCGCTCCATCTCGGCTTTCACGCGCAGGTAGAACGTCTTGGACGCGAGCGAGGCGCCGGCCGAGCTGACCACGACCATCCGCTCGATACCGTGCTCCTTCGCCGCGCGCGCCGTCTCGAGCACGAGATCGTGATCGACCGCGCGAAAGGCTGTCTCGTCCTCCCCCGCCTGACGCCAGGTCGTGCCCAGCGCACAGATCAGCGCCTTGGGCCGCACAGCCTCGAACACCTCGCCCCAGTGCGCTGGATCGGCGACGAACATCTCCATTCGCACACCTTGCGGCAGCGGAACCTCGCGCCGTGAGAGCCCCACGAGACGGAAGTCCTCGCGCCCGATCGAGAGGTTGATGATCGTATTGCCGATCAAGCCCGTCGAGCCGACCAGCCCGATGCGCAGCAACTCAGACATTGCTCAGACCTTCGGGTCTGCGGCCGAATATCCGTGCGTACTGATCGATCGCGAAGCGGTCCGTCATGCCCGCGATAAAATCGCCGATATGCCTTGCCCGCGCTGGTTGCTCCGCAGGCAAGGCGGCACGCCAGGGAGCGGGCAGTGCTGCAGGGTCGGCGGCGTAGGCGGTATAGAGCCGCGCGACGACGTCCCGCGCGCGCTCGGCGGTCGCGAGCTGTTCGGGGTGGAAATAGAGCCGCTCGTACATGAAGCGTTTCAGCCGCCGCTCCCGCGCTTCCATCGCGGGTGAGAATGTAGCAAGAGCGCGTCCGGCGGCGCGCACGTCGTCGATCGTCGCCACGTCTCGCGTGGCGCGCTGCGTCTGCGCGATAACGTCATTCACCATCAAGCCGATCTGCACCCTCACCAGTTCGCGCAACTGGCGCTCGCGCGGGGCGTTGGGGAAGCGCTTTTCGACCTCGCGCCACTGGTCTGCGACGAAATCGAGCGAGAGCAGGTCGTCAAGGGCGAGAAAGCCGGCTCGCAGCCCGTCGTCTATGTCATGGTTGTCGTAGGCGATGTCGTCCGCCACTGCGGCGACCTGCGCCTCGAGCGAGGGATAGCGGCTGAGATCGAGCGGGAATGCGGCATTCAGTTCGGTCAGCGCCCAGCCCGGCTCCGCAACGGGGCCGTTGTGCTTTGCCAGACCTTCCAGGAGTTCCCATGTGAGATTCAGACCGTCGTGTTCGCAATAGGGGCTTTCGAGCCGCATCAGCACACGCAGGGCCTGCGCATTGTGGTCGAACCCGCCCTCGCCTTCCGTCGCCTGCCGCAGCGCATCTTCTCCGGCATGACCGAACGGCGGATGTCCGATATCGTGCGCCAGGCACAGCGCCTCGGTCAGGTCTTCGTCGAGCCCCAGGGCACGCGCAATCACCCGTCCGATCTGCGCGACTTCGAGGCTATGCGTCAGCCGCGTACGATAATGATCGCCATCGGGTGCGATGAAGACTTGCGTCTTGGAGCGAAGACGGCGGAAGGCGATTGAATGGATGATCCGGTCGCGGTCGCGCTGGAATTCGCTGCGCGGACCGCGCACCCCGGAGCGATCCTCGGGAAATTCACGGCCGCGCGAGGCGGCAGGGTCGGCAGCAAACGGCGCGCGGGTCATGCGGCGCCGCCTAGGTCAGCCAAGCACGGGCGGCAACGGGAACAATCGAGCAACGCCGTCCGATCAGCTTTCCTCCATGATCCAGTCGACCGCGGCCTCGCAGTGAATACGTGAGGAATCGAATATCGGCAGCACGTTGGCATCGACATCGACGATCATCTCGAGCTCGGTGCAGGCAAGTACGATCGCCTCGGCGCCGTCCTGCTCCTTGCGGGTGATCATGGTCTTGAGCGCACGCTGCGCATTGCGGGAGGCCTTGCCCAGCATCAATTCGTCGTAAATGATGCGGTCGAGCTGCTCGACGTTATCCATGTCGGGCGCCAGCAGGTCGATCCCATGGGCGACGAGCCGCTGACGATAGAAGTTCTCGGTCATCACGTTGCGCGTACCGAAAAGCGCGGCATTCCCGACGCCATCCTCCTTCATCCGCTTGCCGACACACTCGGCGATATGGATGATCGGAATCGCGACCTGTGCTGCCACTTCGTCATAGATCTTGTGCATGGAATTGGCCGCGATCACGATGGCTGTCGCGCCCGCCCCTTCAAGCTGACGCGCGGACTCTCCGAGGACCTGTGCGGCCCGCTCCCAATCCTCTCGCTCGTGCAGGCCATGGAGCCGCCTGAAATCGAGGCTGTCGATTATCAATGGTGCGCTTGCCATCGGCTCCGCGCGACGCTGCACCAGACGGTTGATCCAGTCGTAGTAAATGCGGGTCGAAACCCAGCTCATGCCGCCGATCAGCCCCAATTTTCGCAAACGTCGATCCTTCCTGAAACGAAATCGTTCGCGCGGCCTTAGCGAAGTCCGATGTCAGCCGTCCACAGGCCGCGTGCACGGTTGAACGCTTGTCGCCGGCGCGCGCCGACTTGTCGCGACGGGCGGCGCTCAGTGGCTCGCTACGGCTCCAGACTGGAGATCCAGCGCTCTACGGCTTCGACCCCCTCGGGATCGACGGTCGCCTTGCCGAGTTCGGGCATGGCGACGCCGGGCTCGGCACTGGCCATGCGGTGGGTGAGGATCGATTCCTCGGGCTTGCCCGGAACGACGTCGAACCGCAGGCCTCCCGAACCCCGCCCCGCCGCGACGGGTCGCTTCATGATCCCGATGGCCGCCGGGTCGCGTTGCTCCCAGCGCAGATCGAGACCGGAGTTCGATGCCGTGGCGGATGGCCGGTGACAGTGGGCGCAGTTGACGTCCAGATAGGCGCGCGCCGCGTCAGCCGCGCTCGCTCCTTCGCGCGCTTCCCATAGCGGCAGCACATCGGCGCCGTCGGGCACGCGATCGAGCATGCCGCGCGCGACCATCTCGCTCAGCCAGGCGTGCGACAGATTGCGCGCCTTGGGACCGATCGGAATTACATCACCGGCGAGACCGTGACATTCCTTGCACTGGTTCTTGTTCGGCACGCGGTAGCTGATCGCCTCTCCGCGCGGAGTGACGAGATCGACCCGCGCGCCGGCAACCGCCAGCCGCGCCTCGGTCTGCTCCTCATTCCAGAGATAGGGCAATGCCAGCCAGCCGTCGGCGCGATGGAGCAGCACGCGCGTCTCGATCAGCCGGCGCACCCCGCCCTCGCCAAATGCGAAGGTCTTGATCAGCGCCGCTCCGACCGGGATCTCGAGCAATCCCTCACCGTCGGCCGAAGCGCTCGCACCCAGCGGCAGATAGATGAACCGCAGCTTCTCCGCACCGTCCGAATAGAGCGGCGTGTTGAGGCGGTAGGGAGTGACCCGTGCGGCGGGCGCTTGGGCCGGCGCATCGGCGAAGAAGCCGAACTCGGCGAGCGTTCGCGGCAACCCCTCCATTACCGCCGCATCGTTCACGGCGACGGGTCCGACCGCCGTCGCACGTTGTCCCGAATGCGCAGCGATGCTGCCGGTGAGGGCCAGGACCCCGGCCCCGAGCAGGATCGCCGCCCGTTTCACTTGATCCGCGCCTCGAGGTCCGCGCTCGCACCCCAGCCTTCACTCGAGATCGGCTGGCCCGGACGCTCGACCTCGAGTGGCCCCGGCTGCGCACCTGCCATGCCCTTGCCCTGTTCGGTCAGGTTGAGCGACCAGCCCTTGAGATCGGGATGAACCCTGAGCGGGGTATACTCGGCACCGCCGTCGAGCAGGCCGTCCCACATGACCGGCGGCAGCGCCCCGCCGAACGCAGCCGTCAATTGCTCCGCGCCTTCGAGCTGCGGGTCGGTGCCGCCTGCATCGACTGCGTTCCACGCAACCGTGACCTCGCGCGGATAGGGATTGTAGCTCGCATCCTCGAACGGGAGCGGATAGGCGATCACCATGACCGGCGCAGTGGGATTGTCGTAGAGCAGGTTCTGCCCGACCCAGACGTTCTCGTTCGCCATTACCATCACGCCTGTGCCGCGCGGCACGGTGGCGACGATATTGCCCTCCGGCGCGAAATTGGGCGTGGTGTTCGCGGCGACGAGGTTGTCGCGCACGATCACGTTGCCGCCCCCCATCACCGGCAGGTTCGGCAGATCGAACACCAGGATGCCGCCAGTGTTGCGGCTGACGAAGTTGCGCTCGACGATCGCGTCGCGGCTGTTCTCGATCTCGATCCCGGCGACGTTGTCGGTCGCGACCGAATTGCGCACGGTGATCTTGCTCGACTGACCGACATAGATCCCCGCGTCCGATGCACCCGAAACCTCGGTGCCGTCGATCAGGATATTGGTGCTCTCGACCGGATAGATCCCGTAAGCGCCGTTCGTCGGCTTCGGTCCTCCGGTCCAGGTGACGCGGATCGCGTGATAGACGATGTTATCGGCGCCCTTGGACTTGATCCCGTCGCCCTTGGGGTTCTCGACCGCGAAATCGCGCAGCGTGACGCCGTCGGAGGTCACGAGCAGGCCTTCGCCCGATCCCTGCTGGCCGGTGTAGTCGAGGATCGTCGCCTCCATCCCCGCGCCCCGCACGGTGACGTTGTCGACATCCAGCGAAAGCCCGTCGGCCAATTCGAAACGGCCTGCGCCGAGCGCAATCTCGTCGCCCGGCTGGGCAAGGATCAGCGCCTCCTGGAGGCGCTCCTGAGCCCCTTCCCCGGGCTCGACGGCGATAGTCTCGGCAAGAACGGGTGCGGCGCTCGCAAGCGCAAGTGCGACAATCGACAGTCTGATCATGTGAGTCTCTCCCCTGCAACCTATTCTGCCGCGCAGTGGGAGGATTGCAAGCTGTCCGTGGAGGAGAGGCTCAGTCGAGCGCTTTGACGATCTCCTCGACCATCTTCTTGGCGTCGGAAAGGAGCATCATGGTCTGGTCCATGTAGAACACGTCGTTGTCGACGCCGGCATAGCCTACCCCGCCCATCGAGCGCTTGATGAAGAAGACCTGCTTGGCCTTGTCCACGTCGAACACCGGCATGCCATAGATCGGGCTGGACTTGTCGGTCTTGGCCGCGGGATTGACCACGTCGTTCGCGCCGATAACGAAGGCGACATCCGCCGTCGCGAATTCGGAGTTGATATCCTCCAGTTCGAACACTTCGTCATAGGGAACGTTGGCTTCGGCCAGGAGCACGTTCATGTGCCCGGGCATGCGGCCTGCGACCGGGTGGATGGCGTACTTCACCTCCACGCCCTTTTCCTTGAGCATGTCGGCCATCTCGCGCAGCGCGTGCTGAGCCTGGGCGACGGCCATCCCATAGCCGGGGATGATGATGACCTTCTCCGCCTGTTCGAGCATGAAGGCCGCATCGGCGGCGCTGCCCTGCTTGTAGGGCCGCTGTTCTTTCGGCTCGCCGCTCGCAGCGGTAGCATCAGCACCGAAGCCGCCCGCGATCACCGAGATGAAGCTGCGGTTCATCGCGCGGCACATGATGTAGCTGAGGATCGCGCCCGAGCTGCCGACCAGCGCACCGGTAACGATCATCGCGGTGTTGTGCAGCGTGAACCCCATCGCTGCTGCCGCCCAACCCGAATAGCTGTTCAGCATCGAGACCACGACCGGCATGTCCGCCCCGCCGATCGGGATGATCAGCAGAAAGCCGATGACGAACGCGGCGGCGACGATCGCCCAGAACAGCCAGCCCTCGCCCGGTCCGGCGTTCGGCGCGAGCGCGTAAGCCGCCGTCATGCCGAGAATGGCGACCAGCGTGCCGAGATTGATCACATGCCGCGCGGGCAGCAGGATCGGCGCGCCGCTCATATTGCCGTTGAGCTTGGCAAAGGCGATCACCGAACCGGAGAATGTGATTGCGCCGATCGCTGCTCCGAGCGCCATTTCGACGCGGCTCACGGCTAGAATACTGCCATCAAGCCCAAGGATGTCGAACGATCCGGGATTGAGGAATGCGGCCGCGGCCACGAGTACCGCCGCCAACCCGACCAGCGAGTGGAACGCGGCGACGAGTTGCGGCATGGCCGTCATCGCGATGCGGCGCGCAATGACGAAACCGATCGCGCCACCAATCGCGATGGCGGCGACAATCTCGACGAGCCCTGCGATCTCGTGCGTAACAAGCGTGGTCACGACCGCGATCAGCATGCCCGCCATGCCGAAGCGGTTGCCGCGCCGGCTGGTCGAGGGGCTCGACAAGCCTCGGAGCGCGAGAATGAACAGGACGCCGCTGGCGAGATAGGCGAGCGCGACCCACGGGTTCACCGCATGTGCCGCGTCCGCGGCGATCGAGAGGTCGGAAACCGCGTCCGGCGGGAGCGTCATCTCAGTTGCGCTCCTTCTTCTTGTACATCGCGAGCATGCGTTCGGTCACCGCGAAGCCGCCGAAGATGTTGACGCTGGCCAGCACGACACCCGCAAGGCCGAGCCACTTGGCCCCCGGCACTTCGGCCGCGGCCGCCGCGATCAGCGCGCCGACGATAATGACGCTCGAAATCGCGTTCGTCACCGCCATCAGCGGCGTGTGCAGCGCGGGGGTGACGGACCAGACAACGTAATACCCGACAAAGCAGGCGAGAACGAAGATCGACAGGATCGAGATGAAGTCCATCAGATTGCCGCCCTCATCCCTTCAGTCTCTCGCTCACAACTTCGCCGCCGCGCGTCAGCCGCACCGCGTCGCCGATTTCCTCGTCCAGCACCGGTCGTCCCTGCTCCTTGTCCCAGAAGGCGGAGAGGAAATTGTAGTGGTTGCGGGCGAAGAGCGCGCTGGCATCGGCCGCAAGGTGCGCGGCGGTGTTGGAATAGCCGACGATCTTCACGCCGTGCTTCTCGACCACCTGATCGGCCGCGGAGCCTTCGACATTGCCGCCCTGCGCCACCGCGAGATCGAAAATCACGCTGCCCGGTTTCATCGTCGCGATCTGCGCGTCGGAGATCAGGCGCGGTGCGGCGCGGCCGGGGATCAGCGCGGTGGTGATGACGATGTCCTGCTTGGCGATGTGACCGGAAACCAGCTCGGCCTGCGCCTTCTGGTATTCTTCGGACATCTCGGTCGCATAGCCGCCGCTGCCCTCGCCCTCGATCCCGGCAACGCTTTCGACGAACACCGGCTTGGCACCGAGCGACTGGATCTGTTCTTTCGTCGCCGAGCGCACGTCGGTCGCGGAAACCTGCGCACCTAGCCGCCGTGCGGTCGCAATCGCCTGCAAGCCGGCGACGCCCACGCCCATCACGAAGACTTTGGCCGCCTGCACCGTGCCCGCGGCAGTCATCATCATCGGGAATGCACGGCCATAGGTATCGGCGGCAGCGATCACCGCCTTGTAACCGGCGAGATTGGACTGGCTGGAGAGCACGTCCATGGACTGTGCCCGCGTAATGCGCGGCATGAATTCCATCGCCAGCGCTTCGAAACCCGCAGCAGCGTACGCGCCGACACGTTCCCGATTGCCGAATGGCTCGAACAGCGCTGCGACCCAGGCCCCGGCTTTCGCGCCCTGAAGCAAGGCGACGTCAGGCGCCTGAATGCCGAGAACGATATCCGCCCCCTTCACCGCATCGGCGGCAGAGCCGAGTTCGGCGCCAGCCTCACGATAAGCCGCGTCGGAGATGGAAGCGAATTCGCCAGCACCCTCTTCAACGGCCACCGCCGCGCCAAGCGCGACGAACTTCTTCACCGTTTCGGGCGTGGCCGCGACCCGGGTCTCGCCCGGTGCGCGTTCCTTGAGGACGGCGATCCGCAAAACGGCGACGGTCAGCTTGAGATCAGTATGACGATGATCAACGCGACGATCGCGATCGCCGGAACGGACCACTTCAAAAGGCCGATGAAGCCTGCGTAGGTCGCGTTCGCCGCCTTCATGTCGTTACCCGAAGCCATCTGTAATCATTTCCCCAAGAAGATTGTTGCGCGAAGCTCTATCGCGACCGCTTCCCCGCATCAAGCCTCCGGCAGACGGCAACTGCCTTAATCGGACCTTTACCCCCGCCCCCTAGATCGAAGGCCTGTGCCGTAGCGGGACGATTTGGGGACGATGGCCGAGAACGAATCACGTCTTTTGATGCTGATCGACGATGAGCCGGCACAAAGCCGGCTGATTGCCGCGCTCGCTGCCCGCGAGGGCTGGCGCACGCTCGTGGTCAAGGATTCGGAGACCGCCATCGCGACGCTCGGCACGCGCGAGGGCATGCAGCTTTCGGCGATCATCCTGGATCAGTGGGTACCCGGTGACGATGCCTGCAGTCTGATCGAGGAACTGAAGAACCGTCGGCCGGCCCTGCCGATCCTGATGCTGACCACCAGCGCATCCCCGCTGCTCGCGGTCGAGGCGATGCGTGCGGGCGCGACAGATTATCTGATCAAACCGGTGGCGCCTGACCGCCTGATGCAGGCGTTGCGGAGCGCGACCAAGCGCGAGGCGCCCAAGGACGAGCTCCAGCCGCTGACCGAGAAAATGCCGGCCACGCTCGATTTCGATGCCATGATCGGCACGTCCCCGTCGTTCCGCACCGCCCTCGCCCGCGCGGCCAAGGCAGCGCGCGGACACGGCCCGGTTTTGATCGAGGGCGAAACGGGCACGGGCAAGGAAATGCTGGTCCGCGCGATGCACGGCGCTTCGCCGCGCGCAAAGGCGCCGTTCCGGATCATCAACGTGGGCGGCGTACCATCGAGCTCGATCGAATCGATGCTGTTCGGGCACGAGCAAGGCGCCTTCCCTGGCGCATTCGATCGCCAGATCGGCGCCCTGCAGCATTGCGACGGGGGCACGCTGTTCCTCGACGAGATCGACCGGCTCGATCGTTCGGTGCAGGCGAGACTGGCTGACTCTCTCGAACAAGGGATCGTTCGTCCGACCGGCGCGCGGCACGGCTTTCGCGTCGACATTCGCCTGCTCACCGCGAGCAATCTACCGCTCGCGGAACTCGCCGAAGGGGGTCATTTCGACGAAAGGCTGCTCGACGCGATTGCGCCGACGACCATCGTGTTGCCGCCGCTGCGCGAACGGCAGGGTGACATACCCGCCCTCACCCGCCATTTCCTTGCGCGGATCGGAGAGCAGCCGGGCCTCCGGCATCATTCCGTCACCGACAGCGCGCTACAACTGCTCGCCGCGTTCGACTGGCCCGGCAATGTGCGCCAGCTCCAGTCGGTGCTATTCCGCGCCGCCGTCTATTGCGAGGGAGAGACGCTCACGATCGAGAGCTTCCCGCAACTGCTCGAGCTCGTGGGCGATTTCGGCCACAGCGCAAGCACAGCACAGGAAGGCGCCGGCGTGCTGCTCTATACCGAGGACGGCAATCTGCGCCCGCTCGAAGAGATCGAGGCCGACGTGATCCGCCTCGCCATCGGCCACTATCGCGGCCGGATGACGGAAGTCGCCCGCCGCCTCGGCATCGGCCGTTCGACGCTCTACCGCAAGCTGGGGGAACTCGGGATCGACAACGCGGCATAGCCGCCTTAACCGGCACACCATGGCCGACCAGTTCGATTTCACCGGACGCAGAGCACTCGTAACCGGAGCGGCTTCCGGCATCGGCGCGGCAGTGGCGCGTTGGCTGGACGATCACGGCATCGCGCATCTCGTCCTCGTCGACCGCGACACCGAAGCTCTCGAGGTGCTGGAACTTGCTTGTTCATGCGAGCGCGTGACGGGCGACGTGGCCGATCCCGTGCTGTGGGAGCGGATCGCGGGCCTGTCGCCGCTCGATCACGCGGTGATCAATGCCGGAATTTCAGCGGGCGCACCGATCGCGAATTGCGATTTCGCCGAGTGGCGCCAGGTGATGGCGGTCAACCTCGACGGCGCGTTCCTGTCGCTCCAGGCAGCGATGCGCGCGATCCCGGGCGCAGGCAGCGTGGTCGTCACCGCCTCGGTAAGCGGATTGAAGGCGGAGCCCGGCACGGCAGCGTACGGCGCATCCAAGGCAGCGCTCATCCAGCTCGCAAAAGTCGCCGCGAAAGAGGGCGCGCCCCGCAGCCTCAGGGTCAACGCGATCGCTCCGGGCGGGGTCGATACGCCGATCTGGGATCAGACGCCGTTCTTCCGCGATCTCGTCGCTCAGCACGGTGGAAATCGCGGGGCAGCGCTGAAGGCCATGGCCGAAATGGCGACGCCGCTCGGCCGCTATGCCACGGCGGAGGAGGTCGCCGCACAGGCAGGTTTCCTGCTCTCGGACGCCGCGGCGACGATCACCGGAGCGGTCCTGGTGAGCGACGGCGGATATTCTCTTTAGGCCGGAACGTCGGAAAAGTCGGTCAGCGCAGCGTCGCGCAAACCGCGCCAGATGTTGCGCGCCTGGACCGTCTCAAACACGTCGTGGACGCGCAGGAGCTGAACGCCCGCGTTCATTCCGGCAATAGCGAGCGCAAGGCTGCCGCCGAGACGTTCGTGAGCGGGAACTTCGTTGCTGAGCGCGCCGATCATCCGCTTGCGGCTGCCGCCGAGCAGCAGGGGTTGCCCCAGCGCGTGGAACAGCGGCAGTGCGTTGATGAGCGCGAGGTTCTCGCCCACGCTCTTTCCAAAACCGATACCGGGGTCGAGCACGATCCGTTCGCGGGCTACTCCCGCCCCGATCGCCGCGTCGCGCCGTTCGCGCAGCCAGTCGAACACGTCGAGCATTATGCATTCGTAATCAGCATCCGCATGGAGATCGTCGCCAGCACCCGGTGCATGCATCAGCACAACTGGGCACGCACGGGCCGCCACCAGCTCCAGACTCCGGGGATCGTGACGCAGCGCCGAAACGTCGTTGATCATGTGCGCCCCTGCATGGAGCGCGGCGTCCATTACCGCTGGGCGCCGTGTGTCGACGCTGATCGCTGCTCCCATGGCAGCGCAGTATTCGACCGCGGGAATCACCCGTTCGAGTTCGTCCCCCTCCCACACCGCGGGCGCGCCCGGCCGCGTGCTCTCGCCGCCGATGTCGACGATCGCCGCGCCCGCTTCGAGCATCGCGGCGGCATGGGCCCGGCCTTCTTCCGGGCGGTCGAGAAACTTCCCGCCGTCGGAGAAGCTGTCCGGCGTGACGTTGAGGATACCCATGATCTGCGGCTGATCCAGCCGCACGGTCCGCGCGCCCATTGCGATCGGCGGATGCGCCATGCGCAGGTTCGCCCACTGCGCCTCCGCCTCCGCTCCGAGGGCGTCGGGCAGTTGGCCAAGAACGTCATCGACTGTCGCCGGGGTGAAACGCCAGCGTTCGACCACTTCGCCATCACGCCGCAGGATCGCTGCGAAGCGATGCGCATAGGCCATGCCGCCAGCGAGGCGGATGCAATCACCCTCCTCGCTCTGCGGGCTGAGTGTGGTGCCAATCGGGCGGAGATAGATCTGGTCGGGCATGTGGAGTCCTCGCTACCCAATCCATCATCCCAGCGAAAGCGGGATGACGGTAGAGAGGACGAGACGGATCAGTCCTCCGTCGCCAGCAGGTAGAGCTGCCGCGCCGCATCGATCGGCTTGATCTCGCCGCCCGTCTCGAAGTGCCAGAACGTCCAGCCATTGCAACTCGGTGCGCCCTGAAGCTCTTTGCCGAGCCCGTGAATCGAACCGATCTGTTTGCCGTAGGCGAGCGAGCCGTCGGCCCGCACGGTGGCGACCCAGCGACGCTTCTTGTCGAAGATCTCGGTACCGGGCTGGATCATCCCGTTCTCGACCAATGCGCCGAATGCGACCTTCGGCGCCGTCTTGCGGCTCTGCATCGTTTCGAGCGCGCTTTCGTCCAGCGGCAGTTCCTTCTCGATCCGCTTGAGCGCGGCTTCGCGGTAGAGGCCTTCGCGTTCGCAGCCGATCCACTGCCTGCCCAGGCGCTTGGCCACGGCGCCGGTGGTGCCGGTGCCGAAGAACGGGTCGAGCACGACATCCTCGCGCTCGGTCGTCGCAAGCAGCACGCGGTAGAGCAGCGCCTCCGGCTTCTGCGTCGGATGAACCTTGTGCCCGCCTTCCTTGAGCCGTTCCTGCCCGGCGCAGATCGGCAGGACCCAGTCGCTGCGCATCTGCAGCTCGTCGTTGAGCGTCTTCATCGCGCGGTAGTTGAAGTGATACTTCGCCTTCTCGCCCTGGCTCGCCCAGATCAGCGTCTCGTGCGCGTTGGTGAAACGTGTGCCCTTAAAGTTGGGCATCGGGTTCGCCTTGCGCCAGACGACGTCGTTGAGGATCCAGAAGCCGAGATCCTGCAGGATCGCGCCGACGCGGAAGATGTTGTGATAGCTACCGATCACCCACAGCGCGCCGTCGGGCTTCAGCACGCGCCTCGCCTCGGCCAGCCAGGCGCGGGTGAAATCGTCGTAGGTCTTGAAGCTGTCGAACCGGTCCCATTCGTCGGTCACCGCATCGACGTGGCTGCCGTCGGGCCGGTTGAGATCGCCGCCGAGCTGGAGATTGTACGGCGGATCGGCGAACACGAGATCCACGCTGGCGTCGGGCAGCTTGCGCATGGCCTCGACGCAGTCGCCGCCGAGGATCTGCCCCAGTGGCAGCGTGTGCCGCGTCTCGACCTTCTTGGCCATGCGCGGCGCACGCGTCTTCGTGATCTCCAGAACGCTCAATGCAAATCCCCCGTTTCCGTAGTTATCCACAGGGTGAGTCCAAGCGGACTCCGCGTCAAGCGAGGAATTTGCACCCGGCATGGTTAACGCCCGGTAACCTGCGGAGGAACGAAAAGAGTCCGCCACAAGATGTTGAGTCTAGGCTGTTCAGCCGGACTCGATATCCTGCGGGTGTTGCCCGAAGGACTCGCTCGTCAGAACAGTTCCATCTGTGCGACGGGCGCGAAGCTGCGCCGATGGAGCGGGGTCGGTCCGTGGTTGCGCAGCGCCTCGACATGGTCTGGCGTGCCGTAGCCCTTGTTGCGTTCCCAGCCGTAATGCGGGTGCTCGCGCGCCGCCTCGATCATCATGCGGTCGCGCCATTCCTTGGCGACGATAGAAGCGGCCGAGATCGCCGGCTCCTTCGCATCTCCGCCCACGATCGGCCGCGCCGCCCAGCGCCATTCGGGCCGGCGGCCATGCGGGGTCAGATTTCCGTCGACGAGCACTTCGTCGGGATCGCGCGCGAGCACTTCGGCGAGCCGCGCGACGGCCAGCGTCATCGCCAGCATCGTCGCACCGAAGATGTTCAGCCGATCGATCTCCTCCACTTCGACCACGCCGACGCCCCAAGCGCAGCGGCGCCGGACCGCGAGGTCGATGCGCCCACGGGTCGCGGCGCAGAGCTTCTTGGAATCGTCGAGGCCCGCCGGTCGCGGCTTGCACAGCGCAACGGCAGCCGCCACAACCGGTCCGGCCAGCGGCCCGCGCCCCGCCTCGTCGACGCCGACGATGAGGGGACCGGACCCGAACGTGTGATGGGGAGTTCCACTGAACATGACGAAATCTGCGATTCTTGCCGCGCTTCTATCGCCGTGCGCGCTCGTCTCTGCAAGCTGCAGTGCGGAACCTGTGGGGGATAGCGCCTCGCCCGAAGCGACCGCCACTGCCGAAGTCGGCGAGGAAGTGACCGTCACTTCCGCCAGCGATTTCAATGCCGTTTCCCTCGGTGCGTTCGACGAGCCCTGGGCCGCCGATTTTGCACCGGGCACCAGCGTGCTGTTCGTCACCGAGAAGGCCGGGACGATGAAATTCGTCGATACCGTGACGGGTCGGACCGGTACCGTCACCGGCATGCCGGAGGTCGACTACGGCGGGCAGGGCGGCCTCGGCGATGTGGCGTTCCTTCCTTCCGAAAGCTCGGAGGCGCTCGATCGCCGCACGATCTATCTCACTTGGGCTGAAGCGGGCGATGGGGACACGCGCGGCGCCGCGCTCGGCAAGGGCACGCTCGTCTGCGAGCAGGCCGATGCCTGCACTGTCGACGGTCTCACGGTAATCTGGCGCCAGCAGCCGAAAGTCACCGGCCGCGGCCATTACTCGCATCGCATCGCCTTCTCGCCCGACGGGCAATATCTGTTCCTTGCTTCGGGCGAGCGGCAGAAGATGCAGCCGGCGCAGGACCTGTCGAACAATCTCGGCAGCGTCCTGCGGCTCACGCTCGACGGTCAGCCGGCGCCCGGAAATCCCTTCGCCGAGCGCGGCAGCCCGTCGGACCAGATCTGGTCGTACGGCCACCGCAATATCCTCGGGCTGCAGTTCGATGCGCAGGGGCGGCTGTGGGATCTCGAGCATGGGCCGCAGGGAGGCGACGAACTCAATCTTGTGGAGAGCAGCGACAACTACGGCTGGCCGATCGTTTCGGAAGGCATCCACTACAACGACGATCCGATCCCGGATCACAGCACTCGTCCCGAGTTCCATGCCCCGGCGATCAGTTGGGATCCGGTCATCGCGCCGGGCGATTTCACCTTCTATTCGGGCAAGCTCTGGCCGGAGTGGCAGGGTCAGGCGATCATCGGCGCCATGAAGCCGACTGCCGTCGTGCGCGTCGCGATCGAAGGCGACAAGGCTACCGAGGTGGCTCGCTACCCGTTCGAGAAGCGTGTACGGGAGATTGTCGAAGGGCCCGACGGTGCCTTGTGGATCCTCGAAGATGGCGAAGACGGGCGTCTCATCAAACTCACGCCCGGCTGAGCCGCGAAGCTGCGCCCCGGATGGGCGAAGGCGAATTTGATCGACAGCGGCGCGCGCCGCCCCTAACGGCGCGCGCCTATGGCGACCATCGTCCCCCTTGCCAACATCGACCCGGCGCTGATCGAGGCGCTGCTCGACCGTGCCTTCGGACCGGATCGCCACGCGCGCACGGCCTACCGGATTCGGGAGGGCACCGACTGGCTCCCAGCCCTGAGCTTCGCTCTGGCGGATGAGGATTATCTGGTCGGCACGATTCAGCTCTGGCCGGTCGCTCTGACCGACCCGGACGGCCGCCCGCACCCGATGATCATGGTCGGCCCGGTGGCGGTCGTGCCCGAACGGCAGAACGAAGGTTTCGGCAAGGCGTTGATGCTTGCGGCCCTCGGCGCGCTGGAGCCGGGCGCTCTGCCGCAAGTGATGATCGGTGATCCGGAATACTATGGCCGCTTCTTCGGCTTCACCGCCGCGCCGACGGGCGGCTGGCACTGCCCCGGCCCCTTCGATCCCGAGCGCCTGCTGGTCCGTTGCGACAATCCGGCGGTTCTTCCGGCCAAGGGAATGCTGGGCCCGTGGCCCGGGACCTTGGCGAATTGACCGCGCCGTGGCATCGGACACGCGATGCCATACCAACCGCCTCCCGAACTTGCCGGCCTGACGCTCGAC
The DNA here is from genome assembly GCF_003581645.1 of Pelagerythrobacter aerophilus. Taxonomy (GTDB): domain Bacteria; phylum Pseudomonadota; class Alphaproteobacteria; order Sphingomonadales; family Sphingomonadaceae; genus Pelagerythrobacter; species Pelagerythrobacter aerophilus. Next base: position 62,193 of record NZ_QXFK01000015.1, read on the forward strand.
GAAATCGCCGAGCAGGTTGCCTCGCGCAAGCTGCCGCCGGTAGAGGAGTGGCGGCCGGAGAGGACCGGCGACAGCCAAATGCGCATCGCGGCCGACGGCACCTGGTATCACGACGATACCCCGATCACCCGCCCGGCAATGGTGCGCGCCTTTTCCGGCCTGCTCACGCGCGATGAAGATGGAGCACACTGGCTCGTCACCCCGTTCGAAAAACTGTCGGTCGACGTCGAGGATGCGGCTTTCATTGCGACCGACGTGGTTCGGCGCGGGGACGATCTCGCCTTCCGCCTCAATACCGACGAGCTGATCGTCGCCGGCGCCGACAACCCTTTGCAGGTGATCGGCGAGATCGAGACACCCGCCGTCTATCTCGCCGTGCGACGCGGGTGTGAGGCGCGGCTGAACCGCAGCACCTGGCAGCAACTCGCCGAGATCGCATTGGCCGAAGGCGATGGGCACACGGTGGCGAGCGGGGGCGAAACCTTCGCTCTTCTGCCGCAATGAATTCGCTCTTCGACCGCCTCGAAGCCCTGTTCGAACAGGGGCACCGCGCGGACATTCCCGATCTGTTGACCGACGAGCGCTTTGCCGATGCCGGTCGCACGGCAGATGCCGCGGTCCTGATCGCGGTGACCGATCGCCCCTCGCCCGGTCTAATCCTGACGCAGCGCCCACACGACATGCGCGATCACCCCGGACAGGTCGCCTTCCCCGGCGGCAAGATCGACCCGGGTGAAACCGCGATCGAAGCCGCCCTGCGCGAGGCCGAGGAGGAACTCTCCATGCGCCCCGGAGACGTGCGCGTGATCGGCACGACCGACCAATACCAGACGGGCACCGGGTTCGATGTCACGCCGGTGCTCGGCGTCGTGCCGCCCGATCTGCCGCTGGTCGCCAATCCCGGCGAGGTCGAGGCATGGTTCGAGGCCCCGCTCGACCTGCTGCTCGACCGCGCCAACTGGACGGAGCACGAGGTATTCTGGCGCGGGGCGACGCGGCGCTACCTCGAATATCACTACGACGGTTTCCGCATCTGGGGCGTGACCGCGGCGATCATTGCCAACCTTGCCCGGCGGATCGAATACAAGGCGCTGTTCGATGGCTGAGTACCTGCCTTCCGCGGAATGGACGCAGCGCCAGGATCTTGCCGCGCTCGTCGCAGCCCTAGGCGCGGACAACGTTCGCTGGGTCGGCGGCGCGGTGCGCGATACGCTGCTCGGGCATGATGTACGGGATATCGACGCTGCCACTCCGCTCGAGCCCGCTGCGGTGATGGAGCGGTTGCGGGCAGCCGGGATCAGGGCCGTTCCGACCGGGATCGACCATGGCACCGTCACCGCGGTCCTGCCCCGCGGTCCGGTGGAAATCACCACGCTCCGTCACGACGTTTCGACCGACGGGCGCCGCGCTACGATCGCCTTCGCGCAGGATTGGCGCGAAGATGCCGCCCGGCGCGATTTCACGATCAACGCGCTCTACGCCGCGCCGGATACGCTCGAGATCTTCGACTGGTTCGGCGGGCTCGCCGATCTCGCGGCGCAGCGTGTGCGGTTCATCGGCGAGGCGCGCCAGCGCATTCGCGAGGATCACCTGCGCATTCTGCGCTATTTCCGCTTTCAAGCGCGCTTCGGCGCCGAACTCGACGCCGAGGCGGAGGAGGCTTGCGCGGAGCTTGCCGCCACTCTCAAGGGCCTTTCACGGGAACGCGTCGCGGGCGAATTGCTCAACCTGCTCGGCCTGCCCGATCCAGGCGACACGGTGGCGAGGATGCTGGCGCTTGGAGTGCTGCCTGTGGTTCTGCCGGAAGCCGGCACCAGGGGTATCGAGGCGCTCGACCGGCTCGTCGCCAACGAGCGAGCGGTGGATATCGCACCCAATCCGATCCGTCGTCTCGCGGCGCTTCTGCCCCCGCTGCCTGCGGTCGCCGAAACCGTAGCGGCACGCCTCCGGCTTTCGAAGGCGCAGCGCGAGCGGATTACCCGTGCCGCCGCACGCGGCGCCGAGGATGCGCTGCAACCCCGCGCGCTGGCTTACCGTGAAGGCATCGACTGCGCGATCGATCGGCTGCTTCTCACGGGCGCCGATGTCGCGCCGCTGATCGGCTGGCAGGTGCCGGAGCTTCCGCTCAAAGGCGGGGAGATCGTGACGCGAGGGGTTGCCGCAGGGCCGGAGGTCGCCCGCACGCTGCGAAAAGTGGAATCCCGGTGGATCGAGGAAGGCTTCCCCGGGCGCGACCGGGTGAATGGTATCCTGGATGAGGTGCTCGGAGACATCTGAGGTTGCTTCATCCGGGTTTAATGTGGAAATGGTACACCGTGTTCATCGCCGACAGGCAGGACATGTCACCGCGTGCCTCGCGCGTGGTGAGCCTCCCGTCCGGTTTTCCGGGCATGCGGGTTCCTGCTCTTGCGGCGGGGCGCTAGGCGCCGAGGGATTTTTCAAGCCTTCGAAGGGCGCGCCCGTGATCCAAACTGGCTGATACTCGTGCGGGTCTCGCGTCGTACAGCTTTGCGTTTGATATTAAGTAATTACGGAGTGGAATTATGAAGTTCTCGAAAATGGCCATTGGCGCCATCGCCGCCGCCGGGATCGCGACGGCGGCCCATGCTCAGGGTGTCACCGTCGGCGCTACCGTCTACGGGCCCGAAGGCAATTCGGTCGGCACGGTCGAGAGCGTCGCCGACGGCGTCGTGACCGTGGACACCGGCAAGCACAAGGCGCCGCTGCCCTCCAACGCCTTCGGCGAGAGCGACAAGGGCCCGACCATCACGGTCACCAAGGCGCAGCTCGACGGAATGCTGGACGAGCAGCTTGCCGCGGCCAACGCCAAGCGCGATGCGGCGCTGGTCGAAGCCGCCGCCGTGGTCACGGCCGACAACCAGCCGCTCGGCGTCGTCAAGAGCATCGCGGGCAACACCGTGATCGTCAGCGGCGGCCAGGGCGACCTGAACCTTCTTCGCGAGCACTTCGCGGTCAACCAGAGCGGCCAGCTCATGGTGCTGTTCACCGACGCGCAGCTTGACCAAGCGGTTGCGGCCCAGGGTGCGACCGCGCAGAGTCCCGCGGCCGGCGGAGCGCAGGCCGAAACGACGGCTGGCGCTACCGAATAAGTTTTCTCTTCGGATCGCAAGGAAGGGGCCGGGTGCTGGTGCATTCGGCCCTTTTTCTGTGACCTAGAAGCGGTTGTCCTTCGGGAATCCCTGCGGCGGCAGGCGGCCCGCGGCGCCGCGCGCGACCTTCCACTGCCAAATCTCGGTTTCCGTCCGGGTCCGCCCGGTTTCGCCGCCCATGGTCCAGCTCAGGCCCTCCGCGAGGGTGAAAGTGATCGCATCGCTGAGGCCACCGTCGCGGTAGCGCTGGAGAGTAACCCCCTGCCCGCGCGCCAGCATCGGCAGCTCCTCGAGATTGAAGACGACCAGCTTGCGGTTGTCGCCGACCACGGCGACGTGATCGTGCGGCTCGGCAATCTCGCGAACAACCCGCAGTTTGGCGCCACCCTTCAGGTTTACGACCTGCCGCCCTTTGCGCGTTTCGGCGAGGATTTCGTCGGTCGCGGCTGCGAAGCCCTTGCCCGTCGTCGCCGCCAGCAGGAGTTGCCCCTTCGGCTTGTGCACGATGAGGCCCACGACCTGCGCTTCGGGATCGATATCGAGCATGTTGCGGATCGGTTCGCCGAAGCCGCGCGCGCCCGGCAGCTTGTCCGCGCCGAGCGTATAGATGCGCCCGTCGTCCGCCACGACGAGCAGCTTGTCGGTGGTCTGCGCATGGACTGCGAATGCCGAGCCATCGCCTTCCTTGAACTTGAAATCGCCGGCGAGATCGACGTGTCCCTTCGCGCCCCGAATCCAGCCCTTCTGCGACAGAATCACCGTGACCGGCTCCTTCTCGATCATCGCGTCCATGCTGAATTCGACCGCGGGCGCAGCCTCCGCCACGGTCGTGCGGCGGCGGCCGAGCTGGGTATCCTCGCCGTACTCCTTGCGCAGCGCGCCCAGATCGCGCTTCAGCCGCGTGCGCTGCCGCGCCGGGCTGTCGAGCAGCTTGGTAAGCTCGTCCTGCTCCTTCAGCAGCGCGTCCTTCTCCTGCCGGAGCTGCATCTCCTCGAGCTTGCGCAAGCTGCGCAGCCGCATGTTGAGGATCGCCTCGGCCTGGCGGTCGGTGAGGTTGAACTCCGCCATCATCACCGGCTTGGGCTCGTCCTCGGTCCGAATGATCTCGATCACCCGGTCGAGATTGAGGAAGGCGATGATGTAGCCCTCGACCAGCTCCAGCCGCCGAGCGATTTGTTCGAGCCGGTGGCGGCTGCGGCGCTGGAGGATGTCGATCTGGCTCGCGGTCCAGTGCGTCAGCAGCTCCTTCAGGCCCATGACCATCGGCGTGCGGTGTGCGTCGAGCACGTTCATGTTGAGGCCGAAGCGGGTTTCGAGATCGCTCAGCTTGTAGAGCGATTCCTTGAGCAGTTCGGGATCGACGTTGCGGCTGCGCGGGACCAGCACCAGGCGGATATTCTCGTCGCTCTCGTCGCGGATATCCTCGAGGATGGGCAGCTTCTTGTCGGCGATGAGCTGCGCGATCTGCTCGATCAGCTTGCCCTTCTGCACCTGGTAGGGGATTTCGCTGACGACGAGCTGCCACTGGCCGCCGCCGAGCCGCTCGATCCCCGCCTCGCGATCCTCGGCCTTCTCCGCCTCCGTGGCATGGAAGCGCGCGCGGACACGGAAACTGCCGCGGCCGGTCTCATAGGCCTGGGAGATCATCTCCGGACTGTCGACGATCAGGCCGCCGGTCGCGAAATCGGGGCCCTGGAACAGCTCCATCAACCGCGCGTGCTCGACATGCGGGTTGTCGATCAGCTCGAGCGTGGCATCGATGATCTCGGCGACGTTGTGGCTCGGGATGTTGGTTGCCATGCCGACCGCAATGCCGCTGGCACCGTTGGCGAGCAGGTTGGGGAACAGGCCCGGAAAAATCTCCGGCTCCTGCTCCTCACCGTTATAAGTCGGGATGAACTCGACCGTGCCCTCGTCGAGCCCTTCCATCAGGCGCAGCGCGGTCCTGGTCAGGCGCGCTTCGGTGTAGCGGTAGGCCGCGGCGTTATCGCCGTCGATATTGCCGAAGTTGCCCTGCCCCTCCACCAGCGGATAGCGCAGCGCGAAATCCTGCGCGAGGCGCACCATCGCATCATAAACGCTGGCATCGCCGTGCGGGTGGTACTTGCCGATCACGTCGCCGACCACGCGCGCGGACTTCTTGAAGGCCGAGGACGGGTCGAGCTTAAGCTGCCGCATCGCCCATAGCAGGCGGCGGTGGACCGGCTTCAGCCCATCGCGCAGATCGGGCAGCGAACGCGCGGTGATCGTCGAGAGCGCATAGACTAGATAGCGCTCTTCCAGCGCGGAATCGAACGGCGCATCGACGATCGCGTCGAAGGGGTCTTTTTCATCTTGCAGGGTCGCCATGCTCCTCGCCCTAGCAGCGCCACGCCCCGGCTAACAGAGCGGAACGGTGCGCTTTCCCCACACGTTGCAGTGGCGCACGAAACGAAAAAAGGAGAGCTCCATGACACGCGTTCTCATCCTCGCGACCGACGGCTTCGAACAATCCGAACTGATGAAGCCGCGTGAGAACCTCGAGAAGGCCGGAATCGAAACGGCGATCGCCAGTCTCGAAGACGGAGACATTCGCGGCTGGCACCAGAAGGACTGGGGTGACACCGTAAAGGTCGATATCACCGTCGATGAGGTTGGAGTGGGCGACTACGATGCGCTTATGCTTCCCGGCGGACAGATCAATCCTGATATTCTGCGGATGAACGAGAAGGCCGTCGCCATCGTCCGCGAGTTCGATGCGGCCGGGAAGCCGATCGCCGCGATCTGTCACGCGCCGTGGCTGCTTGCGGAGGCGGGGATCATCGACGGCAGGACCGTGACTGGTTGGCCGTCGATCCGCACCGACCTCAAGAATGCAGGCGCCACAGTGGTCGACAAGGAGGTGGCCACCGACGGTAACTTCATCACGAGCCGCCGTCCGGATGACATTCCGGCATTTTCCGAGGCACTGATCGAGCGCCTGCAGTCCGATCAGCGGGACGCCGCTTAGCGGAGGAAAAGACTCGCCAGCTCGACGTGGGTCGACCAGACGAACTGGCCCACCGGGCGAACGCGCTCCAGCCGGTAGCCGCCTTCCACCAGCCGGGCTGCGTCGCGGGCCCAGCTCGACGGATTGCAGCTGACGTAGACGATCCGCGCCACGGTGCTTTCGGCGAGGCGCGAGACCTGCTCTCTTGCCCCCGCGCGCGGCGGGTCGAGCAGGACCGCGTCAAAGCGGTTGAGTTCGTCGGGCTGGAGCGGGTTGCGGAACAAGTCGCGATGCATGGCATGGACCGGCCGTCCCGATCTGCCCGCCACACCCTTGCAAGCCAGATGAGCGTCTCGCGCGGCTTCGACCGCCAGCACCTTCCCCGTTTCGGCCAGCGGAAACGAGAACGTGCCGAGGCCCGCGAACAGGTCGGCGACAACGCCGGCGCCGGCGAGCCATTCGCGTGCGGCACCGGCGAGAGCCGCTTCACCGTCGACGGTGGCCTGGAGGAAGCTGCCGCTGGGGAAACCGACCGGAATGCCCGAGAGCGACACCGTCGCCGGTTCGGGCTCCCAGACCGGTTCGGGGCCATAGCCCTGGTCCAGCGTGAGCCGTGCGAGCCGGTTCTCCTGCGCGAAAGTGAGCAGCGCTTCGGTTTCCTCAAGGCCCTCGACGGGCAGGTTCGCGAGCGCGCAGTCCACGCCCTGATCGGTCAGCGCCAGCTCTATGTCGACCGCGAAGCGCCCCTTGCGGCGAGCAAGCAGGGCGCGAAGCGCGGGCACGAGCGCGAATAGCTCCGGCCGCAAGATATGGCATTCGCGCATGTCGACCACCCGGTGGGAACCCGCCTCGCGAAAGCCGATCACCGGCTTTCCCCCGGCGGAAAGCGCATGCAGCGCGCACCGGCGGCGGCTGCGCGGCGGCGACAGGTGCGGCGCAAGCATCTCGCCGATCGCGACGCCCTGCGATTGCGCGGCGAAGGCTACCCGTTCGGTGACATAACGCGCGATCGATGCCTCGTCGCAATGCTGGAGCTGGCATCCGCCGCAGGTGCCGAAGTGGCGACACGGCGGAACCGCATGGTGCGGCCCGGGCGAGAGCGATCCGTCGGGAAGAAGCGTGTCGCCCGGCGCGGCATAGCGTACGTGCCGGCCATCGGCAGTGACGCCATCGCCCTTGGCGGCGATGCGGACGATCTCGGATTCTTCGCTCACAGGAAGCGCGCGTAGGCGGTCTTGACGGCTTGCGCCAGTTCCTCGGCGGTGAATACGGCACCCGCGACGTGGGCGGCTTCGTGGTGCAGCCAGACGGCCTGCTCGGCCGCTTCGAACGCGGATGCACCCGTGGCCATGCGGCTGGCGGCCATACCGGCGAGCACGTCGCCCGTCCCGGCGGTCGAGAGCCATGTCGGGCCGGGTGGGAACAGGCGCGTCGTACCGTCGGGGGCACAGAGTACGGTGTCGGGCCCCTTGGCGAGAACGGTCGCACCGCTCGCCTTGGCAAGACTGCGCGCCATCGCGAGCTTATCGGCACGCGCGATACCGTATGCGTCGCACTGCCGAGCGAGCTCGCCTTCGTGCGGTGTCACCAGCACGTCCTGCGAGAACGTCCGGCGACCGAGCAGGATCAGCGCATCGGCATCGAGCACCAGTGGTGCACGGCAGGCCAAGGCTGCGTCGAGCCGCGCCCTCGCCTCCTCGTCACGGCCCAGCCCGGGGCCGGCGAGAAGCGCGCCGATCCGCACGTCATCCAGTGACTGTGTCAGGGGCCGCTCGTCCACCACGAGCGCCGGCGATGTCGCCGGTGGATCGTTCGAGAGCAATTTCACATATCCAGCGCCGGAGTGCATCGCCGCGCGGCAGGCGAGCAAGGCTGCACCCGGCATTGCGCCGCCGACGATGGCGAGCAGGCCGCGCCGGTACTTGTGCGCATCGGCCGCAGGCGGTTCGAAGCAAGGGCGCTCGGACAGGCTCGCGCCAGCACGCGGTGCACGAACGCCGATATCGACTAGCCGGCGCAGGCCCATTCTCCCGCTCGCGGGCATGGTCCAGTGCGCGAATTTCCACGCCCCCAGGGCCACCGTGAGATCGATCCGCGGCAGATCGTCGTTCAGCAGTGCCCCGGAGTCGCTATCGACTCCGCTCGGCAGGTCGATCGCCACGCAATGATGGTGATGCGCCGCGAAATCCTTCAACAGCGTATGGAGATCCTGCGACAGCGGGCGGGTGAGGCCGCTCCCGAACAGGCAATCGACCAGCACTGCTCCGCGCCGTCCCTCGCCCGTTGTCGCGACCTCGCCGCGATAAAGCGCCCGTGCGTTGCTCGCCGCCTCGGTCTTGGGTTCGATCGGAGCGACAACGAGCACGTCGAGTCCGCGTTTGCGCAGGACCTCGGCGATCACGTAGCCGTCGCCGCCATTGTTGCCGGGGCCGCAGAGCACCATCACCGGCCGGTTAGCCGCGAGCCGCCAGACCCACTCCGCCGCGCCGCGCCCGGCGCGCTGCATCAGTTCGTCGACGCTGGTCCCGCCATCGATCAGCGCCTGCTCGGCCGCCTGCATTTCGGCGACCGTGAGGACCGGATCATTCCCCGGCATCGTCGCCTTGCTGCGGGCGCGCGGGAAAGCGGTAGCGGTCTCCCGCCACGCTGACTTCCAGCAGTTCGTCCGTCAGCTCCTGTTCCACCGGATCGGCTCCATCCAGTGCTTCGAGCCCGCGTCCGCCCGACAGTTGCTCGAAGCGGCGGAAGCCGCCGTCGGGATGGCGGACGGTGAGCACCGCCGCTCCATCCGCCTCGCCGCGCTCCACCAGGCAGTCCGCCCCGAATTCGGCACCGGGCCCGATCGCGCATTCGATCCGCTGCGCGCCTTCGTCCGCCTGCGCCTGGACCGCCGCATCGCCGGAGGAGCAGGCGGCGAGTGCCAGTGCCGCGGCGACGGTGGAGAGGCGCGTCACTTGCGCTCCAGCTGCGAGACGTCGCGCACCGCGCCGCGCGCGGCGCTGGTGGTCATCGCGGCATAGGCCTTGAGCGCGGTCGAGACCTGCCGCTTGCGCTTCTCCACCGGTTGCCATGCGGCATCCCCCTTCGCATCCATTTCCTCACGGCGGCGCGCGAGTTCCTCGTCGGAGACGTCGAGATGGATCGTTCGCCCGGGAATGTCGATGGCGATCGTGTCGCCGTCCCGAACCAGGCCGATCGCCCCGCCCTCGGCCGCCTCGGGCGAGACATGGCCGATCGACAGGCCCGAGGTGCCGCCGGAAAAGCGCCCGTCGGTCAGCAGCGCGCAGGCCTTTCCGAGCCCTTTCGATTTCAGGTAGCTCGTCGGGTAGAGCATCTCCTGCATCCCCGGTCCGCCACGGGGCCCTTCGTAGCGGATCACAACCACGTCGCCTTCCTCGACCTGGTCCATCAGGATCGCGGTGACCGCCGCGTCCTGGCTCTCGTAGACTTTGGCCGGACCGGAGAATTTCAGAATGCTTTCGTCCACCCCGGCGGTTTTCACAATGCAACCGTCTTCGGCGACATTGCCGTAGAGCACGGCGAGGCCGCCGTCCTTGCTGAAGGCATGCTCGGCCGAGCGGATCACGCCAGCCCGGCGGTCGAGATCGAGTTCGCTCCAGCGGCGGTTCTGGCTGAACGCGGTCTGCGTCGGCACGCCGCCGGGCGCGGCGCGGAAGAATTCCTGCACCGCCGGGCTGTTGGTGCGCGCGATGTCCCAGGAATCGAGCGCGTCGGCCAGCGTCGGGCTGTGGACCGTCGGAACGGCGGTGTTGAGCAGCCCCGCGCGGTCGAGTTCGCCGAGGATCGCCATGATGCCGCCGGCGCGGTGAACGTCCTCCATGTGGACGTCCGACTTGGCCGGCGCGACCTTGCTGAGGCACGGGACGTGGCGCGAAAGGCGGTCGATATCCGCCATGGTAAAGTCCACCCCCGCCTCGTGCGCTGCGGCGAGGAGGTGGAGGACGGTGTTGGTCGAGCCGCCCATCGCGATATCGAGGCTCATCGCGTTCTCGAACGCGGACTTGTCGGCGATCGTGCGGGGAAGCACGCTCGCGTCGTCGTCCTCGTACCAGCGGCGGCAGAGCTCGACGACCAGCCGCCCCGCGCGCAGGAAGAGGGCCTGACGGTCCGCGTGCGTCGCCAGCGTCGATCCGTTGCCCGGCAGCGAAAGTCCCAGCGCTTCGGTCAGGCAGTTCATCGAGTTGGCGGTGAACATGCCCGAGCACGAGCCGCAGGTCGGGCAGGCCGAACGCTCGATCGCGGCGACTTCCTCATCGGTGTAATGCTCGTCGGCCGCGGCAACCATCGCGTCGACCAGGTCGAGCGCGACTTCCTTGCCCTTCACCACGACCTTGCCCGCCTCCATGGGGCCACCGGAGACGAACACGACCGGGATGTTGATCCGCATCGCGGCCATCAGCATGCCCGGCGTGATCTTGTCGCAGTTCGAGATGCAGACCATCGCGTCGGCGCAGTGGGCGTTGACCATGTACTCGACGCTGTCGGCGATCAGGTCGCGGCTCGGCAGCGAGTAAAGCATGCCGTCGTGCCCCATCGCGATCCCGTCGTCGACGGCGATCGTGTTGAATTCCTTGGCAACCCCGCCCGCCCCCTCGATCTCGCGCGCGACCATCTGGCCGAGGTCCTTGAGGTGAACGTGACCCGGCACGAACTGAGTGAAGGAATTGACCACCGCGACGATCGGCTTGCCGAAGTCGTCGTCCTTCATGCCCGTCGCGCGCCACAGCCCGCGCGCGCCGGCCATGTTGCGGCCGTGGGTCGAAGTGCGGGAGCGGTAGGCGGGCATGAGGAATTCCAGATGTTGCGGGATTTGAGTTCCCGTCACCCCTAAAGCATCGCGTGCACCGGTCGAAAGGGAAATTCTTTTGCCGGCAACAGCTCTGCGCCCTCCGGCTCTCCTTGGGCGCTCTTAGGCGCTCTTCAAGGCAAGTAGCGTCCGGCGAGCAACGTTTGCCACAAGCGCCGCCCATCGCGTCTGGTCGGCCCCGCACTCGATCATGTCCTGGCGGACTTCGATCGTGAGATAAGGTCGTCCATGCGCCTCCGCATGGCGGTTCATCGTCGCATTGAGCTGCTTGCCCGAATAGGGCTGGTTGTCGCCGACGGTCAGCCCTTCCTCGGCGAACAGACGGATGGCGTGCCGCGCCGCCCGATCGTCCTGGTTGTAGAGCAGCGCCACTTCCCACGGCCGCTCCTCGCCGCCGCTTTCCAGCCGCGGGGTGAAGCTGTGGAGCGCCACAATCAGCTCAGGCTGTGCCGTATCGAGCCAGTCGCCCAGCGCCGCGTGATAGGGTCGGTGGAACCGCGCCAGACGCTCCTCGACGTCGGCGTCGACATTGCCCGGTATTACAAACCCGTCGCTGGCGGCTGGAACGACGGCGGGAGAATCCTCCTCCCGGTGCAGGTCGCAGACCAGGCGGCTGATGCAGGCGATATGCGCGGGAATGCCGTGGGCCAGCGCCATCTCCTCCGCGACGCCCTCCACGCCGATGTCGACGGCGATGTGCTTCCCCAGCAGCTCGGGCGCGATGCCGAGTGGAACGTCGTCCGGCACGAAGCTGGACGCATGGTCCCCCACGCACACGATCCCGCCCCGCGCGATCTCGCCCACGTGCCGATAGGGTGAATGGCCAGTCATCTCAGCTTTCCTTGCATTTGCCACCAGTCGGGACGGTCCGAAGCGAGCCGAGCGGCGGCATCGGCCTGCGTTTCGGCTCTTTCGAAGAGGGCGAAGCACGTGGCGCCGGAACCCGACATGCGGCTGAGGAACGCGCCCGTCTCCCGCAGCTCGGCGAGAACATCGGCGATCTGCGGGCACTGCACGATGGCTGCCGCTTCGAGATTGTTACCTCCCTCGCGCGCAACACCGGAGGCAGGCCCATCGGGCAGAGGCCCGCAATCGGTCCCGTCCCAAGCGGCAAAAACGCTCTTGGTCGAGAGCGGCATGCGCGGGTTCACGAGCAACACGGGCGTCCCCCTGAGGTCGTTCTCCAGCGGCGCAAGTTCGGTTCCGGTCCCGCGTCCGATGCAGGCCTCGCTCTCGACGCATGCCGGCACGTCCGCGCCCAGCCGGGCGGCACGCTCGCGCCAGTCGTCCGGCAGGCCATAGACGTCGCGCACGAGGCGGAACACGGCCCCCGCGTCCGCCGATCCGCCACCGAGGCCGGCCGCGACCGGCAGGTTCTTCTCCAGCGTTACGGCAAGGCTATTCGCGCGCGGGAGCGCGGCCAGTGCGCGGCTGACGAGGTTGTCGAGCGGATTGTCGATCCCGCTCGCGAATTCGCCCATCGTGGTCACGCTGTCGGCTTCGGTTGCCTTCGCGCTCAGCACGTCGCCGCGATCGACGAAGGCGAAGGCCGTCTCGAGCTCGTGATAGCCATCCTCGCGTCGCCGACGGACGTGCAGCGCGAGGTTGATCTTGGCGTAGGCGGTTTCACGCATCAGAGCCGGGTGCAACCCGTCACATATTCGGATAGTTCGGACCGCCGCCGCCCTCGGGCGTGACCCATTCGATGTTCTGGTTCGGGTCCTTGATGTCGCAGGTCTTGCAGTGGACGCAGTTCTGCGAGTTGATGACGAACTTGGGATCGCCCTCCTCCACGTCCACCCACTCGTAAACCCCGGCCGGGCAGTAGCGCGTCGAAGGCCCGCCATAGACGCCCAATTCACTCGCCTCCTGCAGAGCCATGTCCTTCACCTTGAGGTGGCAGGGCTGATCCTCGGCATGGTTGGTGTACGAGTAGGATACCGAAGTCAGTCGATCGAAGCTGATCTCACCATCGGGCTTCGGATAGTCGATCGGCTTGTGCAGGTCCGCCCGATGCGTGTGCGTGTAGTCCGGCGTGTGCTTCATTGTGATCGGCAATCCGATGCCGAGCGTGCGCATCCACATGTCGATCCCGGCGAGCGCCGTGCCGATGTCGCCGCCGAACTTGGCGACTGCGGGCTGCGCGTTCTTTACCTTCTTGAGCTCGTCCGCGATCCAGCTCGAACGAACGGCGGCATCGTAGTCCGACAGCTCGGTCTTCTCGCTGCCGCCAGCGATCACAGCCGCGACCGCCTCGGCAGCGAGCATGCCGCTCTTCATCGCGGTGTGGCTGCCCTTGATCCGCGGCACGTTGACGAACCCCGCCGCGCAGCCGATCAGCGCCCCGCCGGGGAACGCCAGCTTCGGCACAGACTGCCAGCCGCCTTCGTTGATCGCGCGCGCGCCATAAGCGACGCGCTTGCCGCCTTCCAGATACTCCCGGATCGCCGGGTGGTGCTTCCAACGCTGGAATTCCTGGAACGGCGAGACGTAGGGGTTCTCGTAGTCGAGCGCCGTGACGAAGCCGATCGCCACCTGTCCGTTCGCCTGATGATAGAGGAAGCCGCCGCCCCAGGTGTCGCTTTCCGACAGAGGCCAACCTTGGGTGTGGATCACGCGGCCGGGGACGTGCTTCTCGGGATCGATGTCCCACAGCTCCTTGATGCCAAGCCCGTAAACCTGCGGCTGGCAGTCCGCCTCGAGGTCGAACTTCGCCTTCATCCGCTTGGTCAGGTTGCCGCGCGCCCCTTCTGCGAAGAGCGTGTACTTGGCGTGGATCTCCATGCCAGGCTGATAATCAGGTTTGTGGCTGCCGTCGGCGGCGACACCCATGTCCTGCGTCACCACGCCGGCAACCGCTCCGCTCTCGTCGAACAGCACGTCCGCGGCGGGAAAGCCCGGAAAGACCATCACGCCCAGCGCCTCGGCCTGCTCGCCCAACCAGCGGGTCATGTTGCCGAGCGAACCGGTGTAGCAGCCGTCGTTCGACAGGAACGGCGGCATCAGCAGGTGCGGCATCGACCACTTGCCCGACTTGCCCAGTACCCAGTGCCAGTTGTCGGTCACCGGCGTCTCGGCCATCGGACAGCCCTGCTCCCGCCATTCGGGGAGCAATTCGTCCAGAGCGATCGGATCGACCACCGCACCCGAGAGGATGTGCGCGCCGATTTCCGATCCCTTTTCGAGAACGACGACTTCGAGCGCATCGTTGATCTGCTTGAGACGGATCGCCGCGGCCAGGCCCGCAGGCCCCCCGCCGACGATCACGATGTCGCATGGCATCGATTCACGTTCGCTCATCCCGGTTCGGTCCTTCGTAATATTGCGTTGACGAGACTTGGTTCATGCCTTGATTGCTGCGGCGGGGCAGGTCAAGACCACAGCCGAGATGGCCGAACGCCCGCCCCCGCCCCTTGCCGAGCAGCTCGCCGCCGCCTTCGACTGGTGGCGCGACGCCGGCGTCGATTGCGATTTCGCCGAGGACGCTACGGATTGGCTGGCCCCGCCGGAAGACGAGGCTCCCAAGCCGGCCGCCAGACCGGTAGCTGCGGCTCCGGAACCGCTGGCACCGCGGGCCGAACCCTCGCCGAAAATCGACGCCGACCGATCGATGTGGCCGACGGACCTTGCCGCATTTCGTGAATGGTGGCTCACGGCCGACACGCTGGACCAGGGCGGCGCGTATCCTCGTGTGCCCCCTCTGGGTCCGTCGCAGGCTTCGCTGATGATCGTAGTCAACCAGCCGGAAGAAGGTGACCGCGAACGCCTCCTGTCAGGACCGGAGGGCGCGCTTCTGCAGGGTTTCCTTCGCGCAACCGGTACCGAGCCAGACACGGTTTATCTCGCCTCCCTCCTGCCCCGCCATGACCCCGCCCCGGACTGGGCGACGATCCGCTCCTCCGGCTTCGGGGAATTGCTTGCCCACCACATGGGTCTCGTCGAACCCCGGCGTGTTCTTTTCCTCGGACGCAACATTCCACCGCTGCTGGGACACGACATGACGCAACGTCCTGCAATTTTACCGGAATTTAACCATGAAGGGCGAAGTATTCCTGCCATGGGGGCCGGAGGGCTCGCGGATATGCTCCGTTCAGCGAAGCGACGCGAGCGGTTCTGGCGATGCTGGCTCGATTGGACGTATGGCGACGGACGCACGGATTAAGCGGGGTTGGAAGCTGGCGGCAACGATTGCCGCAGCGCTCGCGTCCGCGATCGTGGCAGCGCCGGCCGCAGCGAACAGCAGTGCGGAATATTTCCGCTCCCGCGCGCTCAACAGCAATGTCCCGCAACTGCTGAGCCGGCCCGACCGCGATTACTACTCGCAGCTCTTCCAGGCCATCGACCGCGAGGATTGGGCACGCGTCCAGGCTATGTTCGCCGAACGCGGCGACGGACCACTGCACCAGATTGCGCGCGCGGAATACTATCTCGCGGCCAACAGTCCGCGGGTGGAACTTCCGGCCATCCAGGCCTGGCTCGCCGCAGGCAGCCGCTTGCCGCAAGCCGAGCAGATGGGCAATCTGGGTCTGACCCGCGGTCTCCTGTCCGCCCCTTACTTGCCGCAAGAGCAGAATTTCGTGCGGCAGCCTTACGCTTCCAAGCGCGTGCGCCCCGCCACGGTCGACGATGGGACGATGCCTGGCGACGTACGCACGGCAATCCTCGAGCGGATCACCAACGACGACCCCGGCGGCGCACGCCTGCTGCTCGATGGGGTCGATGCCCTGCTCAGCCCGCCCGCCCGCGCCGAATGGCGCCAGCGCGTGGCCTGGAGCTACTATATCGAGAACGATGATCCCGCCGCGCTGGCGATGGCGCTGACGGTCCATCAGGGATCCGGCGCGTGGGTGGCGGAAGGCGACTGGGTCGCGGGGCTCGCCGCCTGGCGGATGGGTGACTGCGACACCGCGGCAGATGCCTTCAGGCGCGCTGCGAGCGGGTCGACCAACAACGAACTCACCGCGGCGGCCTTCTATTGGGGTAGCCGCGCGCTCGTCCGGTGCCGCCATCCGGAGAAGGCCAGCGAACAGCTGCGCGGCGCGGCTCGGTTCGATGAGACGCTCTACGGCATGCTCGCCCGCGAGCAGCTCGGCCAGGCCTTGCCGCAGACACACGCCGGTGCCGACTTCTCGATGGAGGATTGGCAAAAGCTGCGCGAGATCGAGAACGTGCGGATCGCGGTTGAACTCGCGGAAATCGGGCGAGATGATCTCGCGGACGAGGTCTTGCGGCACGAGGCGCGGATCGGCAATCCGGAGCACTACGACGAGCTCTCGCGGCTTGCGCGCGACATGGGGCTGCCGTCGACCCAGCTCTGGATGGCGCACAATGCGCCGCGCGGTGCGGCCGCCGAGCCGGCGCTGCGCTATCCCGCACCGCGCTGGGCACCGGTTAACGGATGGAAGGTCGATCCCGCTCTCGCCTACGCGCACACGCTGCAGGAATCGGTCTTCCGGGCCGATGCCGTCAGCCCGGCGGGCGCACGCGGCCTGATGCAGATCATGCCCGCTGCGGCAATTGACCACTCCGGCGGCCTGGGCGTCGCGGGCTCGCCCAACGACCTCTCGCGGCCGGAGATCAATCTCGCGTTCGGACAGGCGCATCTCCGAATGCTCCGGAACGCTCCCGCGACGGGCGGGCTGCTGCCGAAAGTCATGGCCGCCTACAACGCGGGTCTCACGCCGGTCGGCCGCTGGAACACCGAAGTGCGCGATCTCGGCGATCCGCTGCTCTACATGGAGAGCATCCCTTATTGGGAGACGCGCGGTTACGTCTCGATCGTGATGCGCAACTACTGGATGTACGAACGCCAGGCCGGCGGCGCCTCCGAGAGCCGGACCGCCCTCGCGCAGGGCCTGTGGCCGACCTTTCCCGAACTCTCGGGCGGCGGCGGAGTGCGGGTGACGGCGCGGGACTGATCCGCCCGGCTTCTGGGCCGAGTCCTTGGAAAACCGATAAAGAACGCCGCTGCGACACGCTGTAGTCGGGACCCGCTCCACGTCGTCTCGCAAACCGACTGGCACCGGCTATATGTTCGTGATATGTTCTCATTCATGGAGAAGCGCCTTGCCCCCGCCGTGAACGGCCGCGGAGCCCAGTCCGGTGCTGTGCCGGATCGCTTCGGACTGGCGACGCGCGAGACCGACGGCGACTGGCGCGACTACATGGAGACTCTCGACGGCCCGCCGGTCAAGCTGCGCACCACGGTGACCGAGGAACGGCCGAAGACGATCCTCTCGTTCAACCGTTCGCCCGACATCGCATTCGACCGGTCGATCAACGCTTATCGTGGGTGTGAGCATGGCTGCATCTATTGCTTCGCGCGGCCGACGCACGCCTATCATGACCTGTCGCCGGGCCTCGACTTCGAAACGAAGCTCTACGCCAAACCCGACGCGGCGCGGCTGCTGCGCGAGACGCTGGCAAAGCCGAAGTACCGCCCTCGCCCGATTGCGATGGGCACGAACACCGATCCCTACCAGCCGATCGAGCGGCGCTACCGCATTACCCGCCAGGTGCTGGAGGTGTGTCTCGACGCGCGCCATCCGGTGACGATCACCACCAAGTCCGACCGGGTGCTGGATGATCTCGACTTGCTCGTTGCAATGGCAGAGCAGCAGCTGGTCGCGGTGGCGATCTCGGTCACCACGTTCGACCCAAAGCTGTCGGGTAAACTCGAACCGCGCGCCGCCGCGCCCGCGAAGCGGCTCGCAGCGCTGGGAAAACTGGTCCAGGCGGGCGTGCCGGCGCACTGCTCGATCGCGCCCATCATTCCAGCGATCACCGACGAGTTCATGGAAGAGATCGTTGCGCGAGCGGCAGCTCTCGGAGTGCGCTCGGCAGGGTGGATACCGCTGCGCCTCCCGCACGAAGTCGCCCCGCTGTTCCGCGAATGGCTCTCGGTCCATTTCCCGGAACGCGGCGACAAGGTCATGTCGATCGTTCGATCCATTCGCGGGGGGCGCGACAACGATCCGGATTTCTTCACCCGCATGAAACCGAGCGGCGTGTGGGCCGACCTCTTCCGCGCCCGCTTCCGCATCGCCTGCAAGCGCGCCGGGATCGGGAAAGAGCGGTTCGAGCTCGATTGCTCGCAGTTCAGACCGCCGGAGATCGGCGGACAGATGCGGCTGTTCTAGGCCGTCTGCGCCTGACGGAAGCAGGCGGCTGCGGCGATCCAGGGCAGCATGAGCACGATCGTCTGCGGCCAGATCGCGTAACCGCGCGATGCAGCTATCACTCCGAGAAGAGCGAGGCCCGCTACCGCGCCGATAGAGACGAGCGCCAGACTCAACGCTCGAAACCGCACGAGGACCGCCGCCAGAACTACGAACGCGAGGAGCGCGAAGTACAGGAGGTTGAAAGGATCGGCCTCGTTACCCGCGATGCCAACGGCGAGGTTCGCCCATATCGTAAAAAGTATGGCGCCAAGCGCGAGACCTGCTCCCGCGCGATACGCCAGGCTGGCGGATCTGCGGAACAGGAATTCCGCCATCAGCCCGATCGTGCCGAGCACGATTGCCACGACGATGAAGTCGAAAGCCGTCCAGTCCACCTCACTCGTGAACTGCATCGCGACAAGCGGCGCGCATAGGACCAACCCTGCGATCGACCATGCGCCGATGCGGATCGCATTGGCGGGCTGCATTCGCAAAGCCATCGTACGCCTCCTCTGTGGAAACGGGCTCTCAGTGAGCGCGGCGATGAATAATACCCCCACATCACCTGCCGACGCCACGGAAGACGCGTTAGAACGCTTCCCCGCCCTCGCCCGGCTTGAAGCGCACCAGGCGGCTATCCACCAGCGCGGCAGTGCGATTGACGACGGCCTGTTGGTAGTCGGGGTCCTTGATCATCTCGAAGAAGGCTGCGCTGTTCGGATATTGCGCAACGAAACCGTCGTGCCAGCGGCGATCCTCCGGCCCCGTCACCATCGTCTGGAACGCACCGCGCCAAACGATCGTGCCGCCGACACGCCGGAAGATCGGTCCGGAGGTGGCGCCATATTCCTCGTAGGCACGCCGCCCCGTCCAGCCCTTCTCCGCATGCTCGTGGCCTGCGGGGTATTCCGCCAGATCGCGGTAGAGCAGCAAGTTGAGCATATGGATCGGCTCGTCACGCGGGAGCGCCTTGAAGGCTTCGAAATTCGCGCGGCTGGGATCGATGTAATGGGTCATTTGCTACTCCCTCATGCCTCCAGTCGGTAGTCGCCGAACCGCGCGCGCAGGTCCTTCTTGCTGATCTTGCCTGTGGCCGTATGGGGGATTTCGTCGACGAACTCGACGGCGTCGGGCAACCACCACTTCGCGACCAGCGGTGTGAGATGCTCCATGATCTCGTCGGCCGTGACATCCTGCCCCGCCTTCTTCACCACGAACAGCACAGGGCGCTCATCCCACTTCGGGTGCGGAATCCCGATCGCTGCCGCCTCGGCGACCTTTGGATGGCCACAGGCAGCGTTCTCGAGTTCGACCGAGCTGATCCACTCGCCGCCCGACTTGATGACGTCTTTCGTGCGGTCCGTCAGTTGCAGCGTGCCGTCCGGGTGGAGAATGCCGACATCGCCGGTATCGAACCAGCCATCGGCAGTCACCGCATCCTCGTCAGCCTTGAAGTAGCGCTTGATGATCCACGGCCCCCGGATCTGCAGCGCGCCGGCGGTCTTGCCGTCGCGCGGCAATTCCTTCGTCCAGTCGTCGAGATCGACGGTCCGCAGTTCCACGCCGAACACCGGGCGGCCCTGACGCGTAACGATCTCGACCTGCTCTTCGAAGGACAGGCTGTCCCAGTCGGGCGTCGGCGCGCCGACGGTGCCGATGGGGCTGGTTTCGGTCATGCCCCAGGCGTGAGCCACCCGGCTGCCGTTCTTCATCAGGCGTTCGATCATGAAGCGCGGCGCAGCCGAACCCCCGATGATCGCCTGCTGCAGCTTGGGCAGCGGCGTGCCGGTGGCGTCGCAATGCTGGAACATCGCCAGCCAGACCGTCGGCACACCGGCAGAGTGAGTAACGCCCTCCCGCTCCAGAAGCTCGCACAAGACGGCCGGATCGTTGACCGCCGAATAGACGAACTTCACTCCCGTTATCGCCCCCGCCCAGGGCAGGCCCCAACTTGCCGCGTGGAACATCGGCACGACCGGCAGCATCACGCTGCGCGCATCGAAATCGAAGCTGTTCGGCTGAACGCCGGCCATGGCGTGCAGCATGGTCGAACGGTGCTCGTAGAGAACGCCCTTGGGGTGCCCGGTTGTGCCGCTGGTATAGCAGAGCATGCAGGGATCGCGCTCGTCGACCGCGACCCAGCTGGTGTCACCGTCGTAGGCGCCGATCCAGTCTTCGAAGCCCAACCCCGCGAACCCGGCCGGCGGATCGTAGCAAACGTAGTGCTCGATCGTGGTCCACTTCTCGCGCATCTTGTCGACGATCGGCTGGAAGGCTGCGTCGTAGAGCAGCACCCGGTCCTCGGCATGGTTCGCGATGTACTCGAGCTGGTCGTCGAACAGACGCGGGTTGATCGTGTGGAGCACGCCGCCGGCCCCTACGGCGCCATACCAGCTCACCAGATGGCGCGAATGGTTCATCGCCAGGGTCGCAACCCGGTCACCCTTGCGGATTCCGAGCGCCTGCAGGGCCTGCACCATCTTCAACGCATCGCTCCGCACGCTCGCCCAAGTCGCGCGGGTTTCCGTGCCGTCAGCCCAGTGCGTTACATGCTCGCGAGGACCGTGTTCGCGGGCGGCGTGGTCGATCAGGTGGGTGACCACGAGGTCCCAGTCCTGCATGGCTCCGAGCATCGGCGTTTCTCTCCCGTTCAATTTCTCTTTGCCACTTTCATGCCGCCGCTTGCGCGGCTTGGCAATCGGCGGCAGGCGGGACGAATGAATCCATTCCAGCAATCGAAGTTTTATCTGGTCGAGCACCTGCATCTCGCGAGGGACGCGCTGCACATCTATGTCGCGCTGATCGTCCTGTTCGGATCGTGCATCCTGTTCGGATGGAAGGTGCACCAGTGGAAGCCGTGGCTGCTGGTGCTGCTCGCCGCGGTCGTGGGCGAGGTGCTCGATATTCGGGAAATGCCCGGCCCGTTCGAGAGCGCCATCGGGCGCGAGAACGTGAAGGACATTCTCAACACGATGGCTGTTCCGACCATCTTGCTGATCGCGGCGCGTTACACGAAGCTCTTCACCCGGCCCCAGACGACCGCCGACGCGGCCCGGGACTCAAGCCACGAGGCGCAAGTGCCCGCCGCCCCTCTGGGTGGCGAGCGCGACGTTCTCTAGTCCGTCGATCTCGGCCAGGCGCTCCGCGAGTTCACCGTCGAGGCGATAGTCGCGGCCCAGCCGCAACAACGGCTCGCTCTCGCCGCCGATCTTCAACCGCACCTGGACCTCGCCATGCCCCGGCGTGCCGATCTCCAGTGCCATCTTGAGTTCTGCGATCGCCTCGGCGCTGATCACGTCCATCGTCAGCAGCATGCGCGAGCCGCTCTTGACCTCGTCGAGCGGCCGCGCCCCGCGCACTGTCACGCGCGGCGGCTCGTCCGGGCTGGGGCTGTCGAGCTCGACGTTGAGCAACACGCAGGTCCCCTCCGCTGCCCATTTCTGGAAGCTTTCGACAAGCGTTTCCTCGAAGCAGGCCGCGCTGAACTGGCCCGAGCTGTCGGAGAAGTCGGCGCGCACGAACTCACCCCCGCGGCGGGTGCGGCCCTTGTTCACCTTCTCGACCATCGCCGCCATTACCGCGGGCTGCCGGCCGCCTGCGGGGCCGCCGCCCTGCATCAGGCTCTGATAGCTGCGCGCGCCGTTGGCCGAGGCGACAGCGCGATATTGCTCGACCGGGTGAGCGGAGAAGTAGAAGCCGAAGTTCTCGCGCTCCTTCGCCATGCGCTCGGTTCGGCTCCACGGCTCGGCGTCTTTCAGACGCAGCGTGTCACCTGCTGCTTCCTCACCACCGAACAGGCCGACCTGTCCGCTCTCGCGCTCCCGGTTCGCCGCATCGGCGACGGCGAGCAGCATGTCGATGTTGGCGAACAGCTTCGCACGATCCGGTTCCAGACCATCCAGCGCGCCGGCGCAGATCAGGCCTTCCAGCTGGCGGCTGTTCATCGATCCCTTGGGAATGCGCTCGAACAGGTTCTGCAGGCTTTCGAACCAGCCATGCGCCTCACGCTCGACGACAAGCGCTTCCATCGCCTTCTCGCCGACGTTCCGAATGCCCGCAAGCGCATACCGCACCGCATAGCCCTCGTCGGTTCGCTCGACGGTAAACTCGGCCTCCGAACGGTTGATATCGGGCGCACGCACCTCGACCCCACCGCGCCGCGCATCGTCGACGAACAGGGCGAGCTTTTCCGACTGATGCATGTCGAAGCACATCGAAGCGGCGTAGAACTCTTCGGGGTAATGCGCCTTGAGCCACGCGGTCTGGTAGGCAAGCAAAGCGTAGGCTGCGGCATGCGACTTGTTGAAGCCGTAGCCGGCGAACTTGTCGATCAAGTCGAACAGTTCGTTGGCCTGCTTGGGCTCGATCCCGGACACTTCCTTGCACCCGTCGACGAAGCGCTGGCGCTGCGCATCCATCTCGGCCTGGACCTTCTTGCCCATCGCGCGGCGCAGCAGGTCGGCGTCGCCGAGCGAGTAGCCGGCGAGGATCTGCGCCGCCTGCATGACCTGTTCCTGATAGACGAAAATGCCGTAAGTCTCGGCCAGGATGCCTTCGAGCTTGGGGTGCGGATACTCGATCGGCACCTCGCCCCCCTTGCGCTTGCCGAACAGCGGGATGTTGTCCATTGGGCCCGGCCGGTAGAGCGAGACGAGCGCGATGATGTCCTCGAACTTGGTCGGCTTCACCGCGGTCAGCGTACGCCGCATGCCTTCGGATTCGAGCTGGAACACGCCGACCGTGTCGCCGCGCTTGAGCAGTTCGTAAACCGCCGGATCGTCCCACGCGAGCGTGCCGAGATCGACCGTAATCCCGCGCTTTTCAAGTAGTTGCACAGCCTTCTGCAGTACCGACAGCGTCTTGAGGCCGAGGAAGTCGAACTTGACCAGTCCGCTGCTCTCGACGTGCTTCATGTCGAACTGCGTGACCGGCATGTCCGAGCGCGGATCGCGGTAGAGCGGCACCAGCTTCGCCAAAGGCCGGTCGCCGATCACCACGCCCGCCGCGTGGGTCGAGCTGTTGCGCGGGAAGCCTTCAAGCTGCATCGCGAGATCGACCAGCCGCTTGACCTCGTTGTCGTTGTCGTACTCGCGCTTGAAGTCGGCCGCGCCGTTGAGCGCACGCGGCAGGGTCCACGGATCGGTCGGATGGTTGGGCACCATCTTGCACAGCCGGTCGACGTGGCCGTAGCTCATCTGCAGGATGCGCCCGCAGTCGCGCAGCACCGCGCGGGCCTTGAGCTTACCGAAGGTAATGATCTGCGCGACATGATCGTGTCCGTACTTGCGCTGGACGTAGCGGATCACCTCGCCGCGGCGGGTTTCGCAGAAGTCGATGTCGAAGTCGGGCATCGAGACGCGCTCGGGATTGAGGAAGCGTTCGAACAGCAGGCCCAAGCGGATCGGATCGAGGTCGGTGATCGTCAGCGCCCAGGCGACCAGCGAGCCCGCGCCCGAGCCGCGCCCAGGCCCCACCGGGATGTCGTTGTCCTTGGCCCACTTGATGAAGTCGGCGACGATGAGGAAGTAGCCGGGGAAGCCCATCTGGTTGATGATCCCGACCTCGAATTCAAGGCGCTTCTTGTATTCGAGAACCTCGTCCCAGATGCCGCCCGCGCGCAGCTTCTCGAACGCGCGCGCATTCCCCTCTAGCGCCTCGATCGATGGTGCGCACAGGGCCTCGACGAGCTCCGCATGAACGGATTCCAGATAGTAAGGCTCGAGCCGCGCCACGAGGCCCTTTCGCGCGTCCTCCGCCAGCATCTTCGCCTCGCCTTCGAGGTCGCCCGCGAGGCTGGGCAGGATCGGTGCGCGGCTTGGCGGCGCGAAGGCGCAGCGCTGCGCGATCACCAGCGTGTTCGCGGTCGCTTCGGGCAAGTCTTCGAATGCCTCGTCCATGGCCTCGGCAGGCTTGACCCAGGCTTCGCGGTTGGAGCGCGCACGCTCTTCCGCCTCGATATGCGTCGAACCGGCGATGCAGAGCATGGCATCGTGCGCATCGTACATATGCGCCTCTGCGAAGTTCGCCGGGTTCGTCGCCACCAGCGGCAGGTTGCGCTGATACGCGAGGTCTATCAGCGCCCCCTCCGCCGCGTCCTCGACCGCATTGCCGCGCCGGGCGAGCTCGACATAGAGCCGGCCCGGGAACAGCGACTCGATCCGGTCGAGCAGCGCCTCGGCATGATCGCGCTGCCCTTCGGCCAGCAGCCGCGTCAGCGCGCCCTCGCTCGCCCCGGTAAGTGCGATCAGGCCCTCGGTGCGCCCCTCCAGATCGGCCAGCGCGACATGGGGTTCGAATTCGAGCGGCCGTTCCAGATGCGCCTTGCTGACGAGGTGGCAAAGGTTGTCGTAGCCCACCTCGTCCTGCGCATAGAGCGGCAGGTAGTCGACCTGCTTGCCCTCTGCATCCCGTGCAACCCCGAGCAGCGTGCCGACGATCGGCTGCACGCCCTCGTCGATACAGGCCTTTGCGAACATGACCGCGCCATAGAGCCCGTTGCGGTCGCAGATCGCAATCGCGGGGAAGCCGCGTTCCTTCGCCAGTTTGGCGATCGCCTTGGGATCGATCGCCCCTTCGAGCATCGAATAGGACGACAGTACGCGCAAAGGAACGAACGGGGCGAAAGGCATCGCCCGCAATATGCGGGTCGCAGCGGGATTCGCCAAGGCAGAGCTCGACGCTTTCCCCATTCATCCGGATAACGTCAGAGCAGCGCCTCGATATCCTTCGCGATCGCGTCCGGCTTGTCCGTGGGTGCATAGCGACGCACCACATTTCCCTCACGGTCGATCAGGAACTTGGTGAAGTTCCACTTGATCGCTTTCGAGCCCATCAGTCCGGGCGCTTCCTTCTTCAGCCAGTCGAACAGCGGCGACGCGTCGTCGCCGTTCACGTCGACCTTTGCCATCAGGGGAAAGGTGACGCCGAAGTTCAGCTTGCAGAACTCGGCGATTTCGTCGGCGCTGCCGGGTTCCTGCGCTCCGAACTGGTTGCACGGGAAGCCGAGCACCTCGAACCCGCGATCGACATAGTCCTCATAGAGCTTCTCCAGCCCTTCGTATTGCGGTGTGAATCCGCATTTGCTGGCGGTGTTGACCACCAGCAGCACCTTGCCGAGCTTGTCCTTCAGGTCGAGCGTCTCGCCCCGGTTCGTGGTCACGGTGAAATCGGCGATCGTGGTCATGCGGCTGGCCTCCCTGCTACGTGCTCCGACATACCACGCCGCGGGGCGCGATCATCCCGGAAAGTCGCTCCGCGCCGCCAGCGCTTCGATTTCAGCGCGCTCCAGCTTGTGGTCGCCCGCCTTCTGGATGACGAAGTCCCCGCGCCGCTCGGGCGGATAGGCCATAACTTCCGCCACCATCTCGGCGAGCGTACCGCGGCGCAGGCCCTTGGCGCCGTCGAGTATACCCTGCCCGTCATGAGCGGTGTGGATCGATGCGCGATCGTCCCACTGAATGCCCTCCTGGTGGGTCTCGGCGGCTTTGAACGTGCTGGGATGATCGGTCATGCGGGTCCTCCTTCTGCATGACCAACGTCCGAAACGGGCGCGGGGTCCGTTACTCGAGCTTGCCTTCGTGCAGGCGAAGGACGCGGTCCATCTTGCCCGCCAGCCGCTCGTTGTGCGTCGCCACCAATGCCGCACTTCCCTCGCCGCGCACGAGTTCGAGGAACTGCGCGAGCACACGGTCCGCGGTGTGCTCGTCGAGATTGCCGGTCGGCTCGTCCGCCAGCACCAGCGTCGGGCGGTTGGCCAGCGCGCGGGCCACGGCGACGCGCTGCTGCTCGCCGCCCGAAAGCTGGCTCGGACGATGGTCGAGCCGCTGTGAAAGGCCCAGCGCGCCGAGCAGCTCGCGCGCCCTCGTGGTCGCATCGTCCCGCCCACTTCCGGCGACCAGCTGCGGCAGCATCACGTTCTCCTCGGCATTGAAGTCGGCCAGGAGGTGATGAAACTGATAGACGAAGCCGAGATGCTCGCGCCGGACGCGCGTCCGGCCGTCGGACGGCAGCGTGCTTGCGGGAGTGCCGGCGATCTCGATCGAGCCCCCGAAGCCGCCTTCCAGCAGTCCCACCGCCTGAAGCATCGTCGACTTGCCCGAGCCCGACGGGCCGAGCAATGCGACGATCTCGCCGGGCTGAATCTCGAGATCGATGCCGCGCAGCACATCGATGCGTTCGCCGCCCTGTTCGAAGCTGCGCGTCAGGTTCTTGAGGCGAACGACGGGGTTACTCATAGCGCAGCACCTGCACGGGATCGGTGCTCGCCGCCTTGTAGGCCGGGTAGAGCGTTGCAAGGAAGCTCAGCACCAGGGCGAGGGCAACGATGCCTGTGACCTCCAACGGATCGACGCGCGCGGGCAGCATTGAAAGGAAACGGATCGAGGGATCCCACAGATTCTGTCCCGTCACGACTTCGATCACCTTCACGATCTGCTGGCGGAAGGCGAGCACGAGAAAGCCGAGCGCCAGGCCAGCCGCAGTCCCGATCGCGCCGACCGTAAAACCAGTGGTGACGAAGATCTTGAGCAGGCTGCGCCGGGTAGCACCCATCGTGCGCATGATCGCGATGTCCCTGGTCTTTGCGCGCACGAGCATGACCAGGCTCGAAAGAATGTTGAACGCGGCAACCAGCACCATGAAACTCAAGGCAAAGAACATGGCCACGCGTTCGACCTGCAAGGCCTCGAACAGGGTCGAGTTGATGGTCTTCCAGTCATTCACGACGGCGCGGCCGGCAAGATTGCGTTCCACAGGTGCCATGATCTCTTCGACCCGGTCGGCGTCGGTGGTCTTTACCTCGATCATGCCGACCGTGTCGCCAAGGAGCAGCAATCGCTGCGCCTCCTGCATCGGCATGACGACGAATTTCTGGTCGTAGTCATAGATCCCGATCTCGAAGATCGCCGCGACGCGATAGCCGATCTGCCGCGGCATCGTGCCGAACGGCGTAGCGCGCCCTTCGGGATTGATGATGGTGATCGTCTCGCCGAGGCGCACGCCGATGTTTTCCGCCAGACGCGCGCCGATCGCGACATTGCGTTCGCCCGCCTTGAGTTCGGAGAGATTGCCCACGACCACGTTGGGTGCGAGCCGGTCGATATCCGTCTGCGTATTGCCGCGCACCAGGATCGCCTCGACCCGGCCGTTAAAACTCACCAGCAGCGGCTGTTCGATCAGCGGAGAGGCATGCACGACGCCCGGCGTTTCGCGGATGTCCTCCAGCACGCTCTCCCAATTATCGAGCCGGCCGCCGTATGCCTGCACGATGGCATGGCCATTGAGCCCCACGATCTTGTCGAGCAGCTCGGCGCGAAAGCCGTTCATCACGCTCATCACGATCACCAGCATCGCGACGCTGAGCATGACGACGCCGACACTGATGCCGGCAACCAGCGCGATGAACGCCTCGCCCCGTCCCGGCAGCAGGTATCGCTTGGCGATGGTTCGTTCGAATAGGGAGAGGATCAAGGCGAGCGATCTCGTCGGTTCTGAGGTGTGGCGCAGCTTTAGGCACCCTTTCCTGTCTGCGCAATGAAATCCCCGGGACGCCCGGCTGGCCGAAGCGCCCCTTGTAATCGGGCTGCAACATCGCCATTGAGCGCCCCGAGACGCGCGCAAACCCGGATCGCATCCACATGAACCTCACTCACCCGTTCCGCGACGAGGACGGCGACAAGCTCCGCGAGGAGTGCGGCGTCTTCGGAGCCGTCAACGCAGCGGACGCTGCCGCCGCGACCGCGCTCGGCCTCCATGCACTGCAGCACCGCGGGCAGGAAGCGGCCGGCATCATCAGCTTCGACGGCGGCGAATTCTACCAGCGCCGCGGGCTCGGCCACGTGGCGGAGAATTTTTCTTCCAGCGAGGCGATCGCGGAACTGCCGGGTTTCATGGCCGCCGGCCACGTCCGCTATTCCACTACCGGCGGGTCGGGCATGCGGAACATCCAGCCGCTCTACGCAGATCTTGCCAGCGGCGGCTTCGCCGTGGCGCACAACGGCAATATCTCGAATGCCGGCACGCTGCGTCAGGAACTTGTGAGCAAGGGCGCGATCTTCCAGTCCACGTCCGACACCGAAGTCATCATCCACCTCGTCGCTACCAGCCGCTATCCGACGATGATCGATCGCCTGATCGATGCGCTGCGCCTGATCGAGGGCGCCTACGCCCTGGTCGTGATGACACCAGAGGGAATGATCGCCTGCCGCGACCCGCTCGGTATCCGGCCGCTCGTGATGGGCAAGATGGGCGACGCGACCGTGTTCGCCAGCGAGACGGTGGCGCTCGACATCGTCGGCGCCGAATTCGTGCGCCAGGTCGAACCGGGCGAACTGGTGAAGGTCGATTTCGACGGTAACGTGGATTCGCTCCATCCTTTCGGTGCACGCGGTTCGCGGCCGTGCATTTTCGAACACGTCTATTTCAGCCGTCCCGATTCGATCTTCGACGGGCGCAGCGTCTATGCCGCGCGCAAGGCGATCGGGGAGCAGCTCGCGATCGAAAGCCCGGTAGAGGCGGATCTCGTCGTGCCTGTGCCCGACAGCGGCGTGCCCGCAGCGATCGGCTATGCCCAGCAATCGGGCGTGCCGTTCGAACTCGGCATCATTCGCAGCCACTACGTCGGGCGGACCTTCATCCAGCCGAGCGACGGCGCGCGCCATTCGAGCGTGAAGCGCAAGCACAACGCCAACCGCGCGCTGGTCGAAGGAAAGCGCATCGTGCTGATCGACGATTCGATCGTGCGCGGCACGACCAGCCTGAAGATCGTGGAGATGATGCGCGAGGCAGGTGCGGCCGAAGTCCACTTCCGCGTCGCCAGCCCGCCCACCGCGCATTCATGCTTCTATGGCGTCGATACGCCCGAACGCTCGAAGTTGCTCGCAGCGCGCATGGAAATCGAGCCGATGCGCGAGTTCATCAAAGCCGACAGCCTCGCGTTCGTCTCGATCGACGGACTCTATCGCGCAGTAGGCCACGACGCCCGCAACACGGCGTGCCCGCAGTTCTGCGATGCCTGCTTCACCGGCGACTACCCCACCCCGCTGACCGATCTCGCCACGCGTGAGCATCGAGAGGCGCAGCTTCCGTTCGACAAGGTCGCCTGATGTCCGACGCCAAGCCTCTCGAAGGGCGCATTGCGCTCGTCACCGGCGCGAGCCGCGGGATCGGCGCGGCGACGGCGGTAGCGTTGGCAAAGGACGGTGCGCATGTCGTCCTTACCGGACGTGACGTGCGCGCGCTCGAGCAAGTCGAGGATGCGATCCACGACATCGGCGGCAACGCGACGATCGCACCGCTCGACCTGACCGAACAGGACGGGATCGCACGCCTCGCCTCCGCGGTCGCCAGCCGGTGGGACAAGCTCGATATCCTCGTAATCTCAGCCGCTTACATGCCCACGCTGACCCCGGTCACTCAGATCGAGCCCAAGCAATTCGGGCAGGCGGTTACTATCAACCTTCTCGCGACCCAGGCCTTGCTCGCCGCGTTCGACCCGCTGCTGAAGCGCAGCGACGGTGCGCGTGTCGTCGGGCTGACAAGCAGCGTCGGGTCGCAGCCGCGAGCGTTCTGGTCGGCCTATGGCTCGACCAAGGCGGCGTTCGAATCGCTGCTCGACAGCTATGCCGAGGAAGTGCGCAAGCTCGGCGATATCCGCGTTGCCATCGTCGATCCGGGTGCCACCCGCACCGCGATGCGCGCCAAGGCCTATCCTGGCGAGGATCCTCAAACCGTAAAGCATCCCGAAGTCGTGGGCGAACGGATCGCTGCGCTCGTCACCGAAGGCTTCGAGACGCGCCATCGCGAGCGCGTGGTTAATCCGGCTTAACCCTGTCCGATAACCCGCTGGAAAGCAGGCTAGGTCAGCTTTCCCGAGCGCCCGCGCGCGACGCGTGGCGCAGGCTCGTAGGGAAAGGAACCAGGCGATGACGGTGCAATCTTCCGGACGCTATTCGGTCGCCGCGCAGGAGGACCGCTGCGCGCCGCGCACCAAGCTGACGATCCCCGCACAGCTCCGCGCTTCCGGGGGCCGTGCCTTCCAGACGGTCGTCCACGATCTGTCGATCTCCGGCTTTTCCGCAGCGGCGATCAACCGCATGCACCCGGGGCAGGTGTGCTGGGTGACGCTGCCCGGGCTCGGCGCACTGCAGGCCGAAGTGATCTGGTGGGACAACTGCCAGGTCGGCTGCGCTTTTGCCGAGCTGCTGAGCCCGATCGTCCACGACAACATTGTCAGCAAGCACCACAGCGGCGGAGTCTACCGCAGCGCCTGCTGAGCGTATCAATCGGCCGCGGCGATCTTCTGCACGAGACCGCCCCACTGGAGCCGCAGGTCGCGGCTCGACGCCACCGGCCAGTTGCTGACAACGGCCACCACCAAGCGGTCCTCCGGCACGATCGTGATCGCCTGGCCGAAAATTCCCTGCGCGCCGTAGGCGCTGGGGTACGTCCACCACTGGTATCCGTAGCCGAAGCCCGGCGTGTCGAACGCCACCTGTCGCCCGGTCGCCTCGGCGAACCAGCCCTGTGGCACGACGCCTTCGCCGCCTTCGAGCACGAACTGGCCGAAGCGCGCGTAGTCCGACAGGCGCAGCGACAGGCAGCACCCACCGATGTTGCCGCCGGTCAGATCGGTCATCCAGAACAGGTCGCCCGAGAAGCCTGCCGGATCGACGACCTTCTCCTTGGCGTAGTCGGCGAGGCTCCGGCCAGTGGCTTCCTCCACCAGCACGCCGAGCAGGTTGGTCTCGAGCGTCTTGTAGACCCACTTCTCGCCCGCAGGTGCCTCGCGCTCCAACGTGCGCGCATATGTCACCGCCTGCGATTCACCAGGAACGGGCGCGACGGTGAGCATCTTCGCCACGTCGCTGTTCGGATCGGTGTAGTCCTCGTTCCACTTTACGCCTGAGGTCATCGTAGCAAGCTGCTCGACGCTTACGCCTTCGTACGCCGTTCCGGCCAGCTTCGGGATATAACGGGTGACCGGATCGTCCATGCTCGCGATCAGCCCGTCTGCCACAGCCGCACCTAGCAAGGTCGAAGTGAAACTCTTAGCGACCGAGAAGCTGGTCCAGCGCTGCTTCGGCCCGAAGCCGAGGCCATACTTCTCGTAACGGACCTTGCCCTCATCGATCACCATAATTCCCGCGGCATTGCTGGAGGCGAGAAAGGCATCGACCGCTGCGGCGGTTTCGGCGGGCAGTGGCGAGCCGGCAGGCAGCTCGCGTACATCGCCGGCACTGGTTGCCTCAATGCCTGCGAAGAAGTCTTCCATTCGCCGGAAGCGATCGGTACGTGTCGCGGCGTCCCAGAAAAGGACCTGCTGGTCCTGCAGCGCGATCGTTTCGGAGGGCTGGGTCGGATAGACCTCCAGCCGATCCGCAACGGGCGCGCTCGCGCAGCTCGCCAGCAGCGCCGCCGCCAGCGCGATCCCGAATATCCGCATTCCCCTTACCCCTCCTTGACCAGCGTAACCTGCTGAACGTCGATCCCGCGCCCGCGGAACCCGCCTTCGCAGTACATCAGGTAGAACCGCCAGAGCCGGCGGAAGCGTTCGTCGAACTCGGCCGGCAGCCGCCCCTGCGCGGCCGCCGCGTCGAACCGTTCGCGCCAGGCCTTCAAGGTCGCGGCATAATCGAGCCCGAAGCTCTCGCAATCCTCCCACCGAAGCCCGCGTTCGCGCGCGAGTTGCTCGAACTCGCTGGTGCGGATCAGCAGGCCGCCGGGAAAGACATAGGCCTGGATGAAGTCCGCGCTCCTCGCGTAATCTTCGAACAGGCTGTCCTTCATCGAGATAAACTGGATCGCTGCGCGGCCGCCGGGCTTCAAGCAGCGGGCGATGCAGTCGAAATAGCTCGGCCAGTATTCGCGCCCGACCGCCTCGACCATCTCGACGCTGACGATCGCGTCGAACGTCTCCTCGACATCGCGGTAGTCCTGCTTGCGGAAGTCGATACCCGGGTCGTGGCGCTCACGCGCCCAGGCAAGCTGCTCCTCCGACAGGCTGATGCCGGTAACCTGCGCGCCGGCCTGAGCGAAAAAGTCCGACAGGCCGCCCCAGCCGCAGCCGATCTCGAGCAGGGTCTCCGGCGCGCCGACACGCTCGGCGAGGCGCGCCCACTTGCGCCGCTGCGCCGCTTCGAGGTCATCCCCCTCGCCCCAGATTGCCGAGGAATAGCTCATCGTCGGATCGAGCCAGGCAGCGTAGAAGTCGTTGCCGAGGTCGTAGTGCGCGTGGATGTTGCGCTCCGCGCCTTCGGGCGTGTTGCGGTTCATCCAGTGCGCGAGCCGTGCGGCCCAGCGAAACGGCCCGCGCGCGCGACCGGTGTCGCCCAGCGCGTCGCCATTGGCCATGAACAGGGCGAACAGCGGCACCGGGTCGGGGCTGTCCCACTCGCCCGCTTCCCAGGCCTGATACCAGCCGATCGAGCCGTTGGTGGCGAGCCGCATGAGCGCGCGCCAGTCGTGGATCGTCACCTCGGCATCGAAACCGGGCCCCCGTCCGCCCACCACCCGGGTCGTGCCGTCGGGCAAGCGGCCGGTAATCGACCCGTTTTCGAGCCCCGCGTCAACGCGATCGAGGATCTTGTGAAAGCCCGGCGCGAACAGGCGCGCAAGCAGGCCAGGGCTGCGCTCGAACCGTGCGCCGCCAGTGAGGAGGGTTTCGCCCCTGCCTATCCCCTCTGCCTTCATGCGGCTCCTATGGACCGGGCGAAACGGCGGTTCAAGCATCACATCCGGCGCGAACGGCAGTGCGCAAGCGACTACGATCGTGCTAACATCCCCGCGTTACGACATGGGGGCCGCGATGACCAATCCGTTGATACGCAATGCCCTGGCAGTGGGTGCCGGGCTGGTTGCCGCCATGATCGCGATGGCGATCGTCCAGACGATCGGCGACGCGGTGCTACCTTCCCCGCCCGATCTCGCCGGCATGGAAGATCCGGCGCAAGCGATGGACCTGGTACCGGTCGAAGCGCGAATTGCAGTCGCCCTCGCCTGGTTTCTCGGTGCGCTGGCGGGTGCGTGCGCCGCGATCGCGATATCGCGGCGGGTGCTGCCGGCCTGGATCGTCGGTCTCCTGATCGCGCTCCTGGGCGTATGGAGCACGCGAATGGTGCCGCATCCCGACTGGCTGCTTGCGGCCAGCGCCGTTTTGCCGCTTGTCGCCGTGCTGGTCGCCAAACGACTGATGATCCGGCGGATCGTCGCGGTTTAAGGGGGGAACGGCCCACCCGGCTGCGGGTTGCCCCTGCAATGGACGAGCTCTCCCGCGACACCCACCACCTTCCTGCAGAGACGGTCCGCCTGCCCGAGCGTGGGTTCACCATCGACCGGCGCAAGGCGCTGATCGCCGGCGCGCTGTGCTGGGCAGGTTTCGCCATCGTCGTCTGGTCCGTCGCTAACGGACGCATGGACGTTTTCGACCGGGTCGGGCTCCTGTC
Source organism: Pelagerythrobacter aerophilus (assembly GCF_003581645.1). GTDB lineage: Bacteria > Pseudomonadota > Alphaproteobacteria > Sphingomonadales > Sphingomonadaceae > Pelagerythrobacter > Pelagerythrobacter aerophilus. Next base: position 95,699 of record NZ_QXFK01000015.1, read on the forward strand.
GGGACGCACCGGCACCGAACTGGCGCTCGTCGGGCCGGAGCTGGTGCGCGAGATCGTGCGCGACGTCACCGCACTCGGCGGCGTGTTCCTGCGCAACCTGTTCGCGATCGGCGGGGTCGTCGCGCTGCTATTCCTCCGGCTCAAGCGGGAGGCCATGCTGTTCGCCATGACCGTCATCACGGGATGGTTGGTCAACGGAGCCCTAAAGTTGGCGGTGGGACGCGAACGGCCTCAGATCGTCCCACACCTGATGGACGCGAGCGGCCAGAGCTTCCCTTCGGGCCACAGCTTCAACGCGGCCGTGGTCTATATCGCGATGGCCCTCGCCTTCGCCGCGCTGAGCCGCCGGCAATCCGTGCGCTATACGGTGATCGGCGCTGCCATGCTGATCTCCGCCATGGTCGCATGGAGCCGCGTAATGCTCGGCGTCCATTTCCCCAGTGACGTGGTCGCCGGCTGGCTCGGCGGCGCCGGCTGGGCCTTCATGGCGGCGGCGCTGCTCTACCGGCCTGCCAAGGCGGCGGCGGAGAGCGAAGCGGCTGAGAACCTTGCCCGCGCCTAGCGCGGCGCGAGAGGGCTGCACTGCACGTCGGGCAGTGCAACGCTGAACCGGTCGCGGGCTCGGGGATCGTAGAAGCGCGCATCGCGCAGGATTACCGAACCATCGGACGCGCGCTCGGCGAACGGCGCGCGAGACCAGAAGAGGAAGACCCCGACTTGCGGATTGGCATTTTGTAGCGCCCGCACGGGAGCGATGTCGCAAACTTTTTCCGCAGGATAACCAGGGCAGTCATCAAAGCAGAAACGATTAATTGCTTCGGGATTCTTCAGCGCACCATCCCATTCGGTAGAACTCCAGATCATGTTCTCCTGATAGGTCAGCACCTCCCGTGACCAGAATTGAATGGGAACAGGACTTATTATTTTTGTACTCCCGTGATCGACGCTTTTCTCAAAATCATACTGATACGCCGTAATCGCCCCGTTCAACCCGATGTAACCAACAGCCACCGCAATCGCTATCCGCGCCGGACGCCGCCACTCTCCGCCTTGTCTCTCCCGTCGCAGCGAGAACCAGGTAGCAAAGCCCATCAGTGCCCACAGCCACACATCAATGATGAACAGCGTGTCGCCGTAGAACCAGCGGCTCGAGAACGGCTCGAGCAGGCGGATGCCGTAGACGTTGAGCCAGTCGAGCGCCGGATGCGACAAGCCGGCGATGAAGCTGAGCGCGTAGAGCCAGCCGAAATGCACCGGCAATCGCCCTTTGGGCCGCCGCCCGCGGCTTGCCTGCCATCGGTCGAACCACCAGAGTGCGCCTGCAAGGATCAAGGGCAGTAGCACCCAAGCAATCGGCCCGTGGGTGATCCCCCGCCGAAATCCGAGATGCTCCACCCCGTCGAGCCAGAAGAAGCACGCCGCGTCGACGTCCGGCAGGTTCGCGCCGATGATCAGCGCGGGCATCGCCAGCCCGGTCTTCCGCTTGAGCCCCGCCTGCCCGATCAGCGCCCCGACGAGGCTGTGGGTGATGTTGTCCATTTCCCCCGCTAGTCGCTGCGATCAGACCGGATCGGCAGCCGTTCCGCTGACGGTCCAGGTCTGGCCCTTGCCGAGGAGCTTGGCGAGGTCCGCCGTCTTGCCCTCGCTCGCCTTCGCACGCTCTTCGATGACGGCGGTTTCGAAGGTCGGGCGCGGGTCGTCGTAGAGGACGCCGAGCGCCATCGGGAACGGGCCGAACGGCATTTCGATCAGCATGTGCGCGATCGAGCGGTTGGTGACGTCGTGCACCAGGACCTCGGCCGCCTGCCAATCGCCGTCCACGACGTCGACCACCTTGAGTTCAAGACGGTCGCGGTCGAGTGCGATGCCCCTGGCGCCGCCAGCGAACAGCATCGGTTCGCCGTTCTCGAGCCAGAGCTGCCGATCCTCGGCCCCCTTGGGTGCGGCGAAGTCGTTGAACACGTCCTTGTTGTAGACGATGCAGTTCTGGAAGATCTCGATGAAGGCCGCGCCCTGGTGTGCGTGGGCGGCCTTGAGCACATCCGGCAGATTCTTCGATACGTCGAAGCCGCGGCCAACGAAGCGCGCGCCCGATCCGAGCGCGAAGGCGGCGGGCCGCGCCGGATGGTCGTAGGAGCCGAGCGGGGTCGACGGCGACTTCGTGCCCTCGCGGCTGGTCGGCGAGTACTGGCCCTTGGTCAGGCCGTAAATCTCGTTGTTGAACAGCATGATCTGCATGTTCACGTTGCGCCGGAGCACGTGCATCAGATGGTTGCCGCCAATCGACAAACCGTCGCCGTCGCCGGTCACCAGCCAGATATCGAGATCGGGATTGGCCAGCTTCACGCCCGTCGCCACCGCAGGCGCGCGGCCGTGGATCGTGTGGAAGCCATAGCTTTCCATGTAGTACGGGAAGCGGCTCGAGCAGCCGATGCCGGAGATGAACACCGTGTTCGCCGGATCCGCGCCGAGTTGCGGCAGCGTGCGCTGCACGGCCTTGAGGATCGCATAGTCCCCGCAACCCGGGCACCAGCGAACTTCCTGGTCGGTTTCCCAGTCCTTGAGGGTGGTTTCGATCTTTACTGGGGCGTTCATAAAATCACCTCGTCACCCCGGCGAGGGCCGGGATCTGGTGCAGCGAAGTCGGGCGATGCGGAGAGCGATCCCGGCCTGCGCCGGGACGATGGGAAAGCGTCATTGGTTCACCGCCCCGGTATCCGATCCCTCACCCGGGAGCGCGGCGTCGTCGCCGTGGAAGGGGGCATCGGGATAGCTACCGTCGTCATGGCCGGATTCGGATACCGGCAACTGCTGCTCGTTCGCAGGAACCTCGCCGCCCTCGTTTCCGGGGATGTCGTCGAAGTACTTGTCGATCGCCTCCTCCAGCTCGGCGATCTGGAACGGCTGGCCGCTGGTCTTGGTCAGCGGCTCGGCGTCGACCAGGAACTGGTCGCGCAGCACCGTTTTGAACTGGCCCGTGTTCATCTCGGGCAAGAGGATTTTGTCGAAACCCTTGAGCAGCGCGCCCAGATTGGCCGGCAGCGGCCAGATATGGCGCACGTGGATATGGCTGACGTCCAGCCCCTTGCGCCGCGCACGGCCGACCGCCTGATGGATCGGGCCGTAGGTCGAGCCCCAACCCACCACCGCCAGCTTGCCGGTGGATTCGCCGAGCGCGACGTCCTGGTCCGGCACCGCGATGCCTTCGACCTTCGCCTTGCGGGCATCGGTCATCCTCTGGTGGTTGTCGGGCGAGTAATCGATGTTGCCGGTCAGCTCGTGCTTCTCGATGCCGCCGATGCGGTGCAGCAAGCCCGGCGTGCCCGGCTTGATCCACGGCCGCGCGCCCTTCACGTCGCGCTTGTAGGGCAGCAGCCGGTCGCCGTCGTTCCTCTCGGTGAGGAACTCGACCGGAAATTTCTCGTAGCTCGCGGGATCGGGCACCTTCCACGGCTCGGCCGCATTGGCGATGTAGCCATCGGTCAGCAGCATGACGGGGGTCATGTACTGGACCGCGATGCGGCAAGCCTCGATCGCGCAGTCGAACGCGTCGGACGGGCTGCGAGCAGCAATTACCGGCATCGGCGCGTCACCGTTGCGGCCATAGACGGCCTGGTAGAGGTCGCTTTGCTCGGTCTTCGTCGGGAGACCGGTGGACGGCCCGCCGCGCTGCGAGTTGACGATCACCAGCGGCAGCTCGGTCATGATGCCGAGACCGATCGCCTCGGTCTTGAGCGCAATGCCCGGGCCGGAAGACGAAGTGACGCCCAGTTGCCCGGCGTAGCTGGCGCCGATCGCCGCGCAAACTGCCGCAATCTCGTCCTCAGCCTGGAAGGTGGTGACGCCGAACTCCTTGAGCCGCGTGAGGTGGTGCAGGATCGCGCTCGCCGGCGTGATCGGGTAGCCGCCGAAGAACATCGGCAGCTCGGCAAGCTGCGCACCCGCGACGAGGCCGAGCGAAACCGCCTCGGCCCCGGTGATCGTGCGGTAGAGACCGGGCGCACTCGCAACCGGCGCCACGTGAACCTGCTTGAGCGGCCCCGAAAGCTCTGCCGTCTCGCCGTAAGCATGCCCTGCATCGAGCGCGGCGATATTGGCGTTCGCAATGTCGGGCTTGGTCTTGAACTTCGCGCGCAGCCATTCGTGCAGCGGTTCGCGCGGACGGTCGAACATCCACAGCGCGAGGCCGAGGGTCCACATGTTCTTGGAACGCAGCGCGTCCTTGTTGCCGAGGCCGAACGGCTTGACCGCCTCGATCGTCAGCGCGCTGATGTCGAACGCGAGCACGTCGTACTTCGCAAGGCTGCCGTCCTCGAGCGGATTGCTCTCGTACTTCGCCTTGTCGAGGTTGCGCTTGGTGAACTCGCCGGTGTCGGCGATGATCAGTCCGCCCGGCTTCAGCGCCGCCAGGTTCACCTTGAGCGCCGCCGGGTTCATCGCCACAAGCACGTCGGGCGCGTCACCCGCGGTGTTGATCTGGCGGCTGCCGAAGTTGATCTGGAAGGCGGAGACGCCGAACAGCGTACCTTGCGGCGCACGGATCTCGGCCGGGAAGTCGGGGAACGTCGCAAGATCGTTGCCCGCGAGCGCGGTAGAGAGCGTGAACTGCCCACCCGTGAGCTGCATGCCATCGCCGGAGTCTCCGGCGAAACGCACAACGACGGCATCGGGATTTTCCGCTTCCAGCGGCGTGTCGGCGGCTTGGGTAGCCATCGGAATTCCTTTTCAGGCGCCGCACTTTGGCGGTGCACTCGTTACGCTGGGGCACCTATGTATCCGCCCTAGCGCCCGCAATGAAGTTTTTCTCCCCCGGGTGAAAAATGTCGAGTGGAAAACGGCCCACCGCGCGCTAGGATTGCGAAAAGCAACCGATAAGCGGAGGGGACATTGGTCGATACCGAACATGACGTGCGCGAGGACGTGCGCGGATTTCTCGACATGCTCGAACAGATGGGCCGTCCGGGCGTCGAGGAACTGCCGGTCGAGGAAGGCCGCGAGGGGATGCGCTTGCTCGGCACGCTCGCCGAAGCCGAACCGCGTCAACTCGCCGTGATCCGCGACCTCGCCTGCCCCGGGCCGGCGGGCGAAATTCCGCTGCGCTTCTACGACACGAAGGAATCCCGCGCGCCCAGCCCCTGCGTCGTGTTCATCCATGGTGGCGGATTCACGATCGGCGACCTCGAGGTCTACCATTCGCTCTGCACGGAAATCTCCCACCAGCTCGACCTGCCGGTCGTCTCGGTCGATTACCGCCTCGCCCCCGAACACCCCTTCCCCGCCGCGCCCGACGACTGCGAGGCGGCGGCGCGCTGGATCGCCTCCAGCCCCGCAGAACTCGGACGGCAGTTCACCGGCCTCGTCATCACCGGCGACAGCGCGGGCGGCAATCTGACGATCGTCACCGCAAACGAGCTCTGTGCGCGCCCGGCCGAGGTGCCGGTGATCGTGCAGGCGCCGATCTATCCAGTGGCGGACGACGTTCGCGAGCACCAGAGCCTCAAGGATTTCTTCGAAGGTTTCTTCCTTACCGGCGCGGCAATGGCATGGTTCACCGACAACTACGGCGGCGATCCCAACGATCCGCGCCATACGCCGATGGCTGGGGACTGTTCGGGCGCGCCGCCGACCGTGCTGTGCACCGCCGGGCTCGATCCGCTGCGCGACTCGGGCCGCAGCTACGCTGCCCACCTGATCCGGCAGGGGACGGAGGTCTGCTATCTGGAGTTTCCCGGGATCATTCATGGCTTTACCACCTTGCGCAAGGCGATCCCGAGCGGGCAGAAGGACCTCGATTCCTTCCTCGCCGCGATCAGGCTGATGCTCGAGCGGCACGCAAACTAGGGCACCAACGAACATGAACGAACTCGGCTACCGCCCCTGCGTCGGAGTCATGCTGGTCAACGCCGACGGCAAGGTCTTCGTCGGCCGCCGCATCGACAACAAGGAAGGCGACTGGTGGCAGATGCCGCAGGGCGGCGTCGACGAGGGTGAGGATCTAGTGGCGGCCGCACTGCGCGAACTGGCCGAGGAGACCGGCGTACGGGCCGAGCACGTGTCGATCCTCAAGCGGATGGAAGAGCCGGTGCGCTACGACCTGCCGGAGGAGCTTGTGGGCAAGCTTTGGGGCGGAAAGTATCGCGGGCAGGAGCAGGTCTGGTTCCTCGCCCGCTTCAGCGGTAGCGATACCGATATTGACCTGGAAGCCCACGATCCGCCCGAGTTCTGCGACTGGAAATGGGCCGAGCCCGAGCAGCTTCCCGAACTGATCGTGCCGTTCAAAAAGCGCGTCTATCGCACGGTCGTCGAAGCGTTCCGCGAACTGGTATAGCGCAGCGCTTGAGCTTGCGCACAGGCGCGGCTCACAAGCAGATCAGTTCGCCTTGCTCACCTGTGCTTCGGGCATAACCGATTCGGCGGCAAGCACCGGAGTGCGCGGGCCGCGCTGGATCGAGGCAGCGAGTTCGCGCGTTTCGGGGCAGCCTTCGCCGCACATGCTCTTGAGCTTCGCCAGGTTGGCTTTCGCCTTCTCGACCGCGCCCTTCTCCAGCAAGGCTTCGCCCTCGCCGGAAATCGCCGCGAGGTTGCCTGGATCGCGCGCCAGCGTTTCGCGGTAATAGTGGATCGCCTTGCCCTGCAGGCCTTCGGCACGCGACGCTTGGGCGAGCTCGAGGAAGATCGGCGTATACCCCGGATCGACGGCCAGTGCGGCTTCGAAAGCGTCGATGGCGCGCTGCGGCTGCTCGGCGGCGAGCGCCGCGCGGCCTTCCGCGATCAGTGCCGCCGCGCGCGGGTCGGCTTCGCGTTCCGCACCCATCCCGACGCTTGCGGTAAGCGCAACGGCCAGCGAAAGGGCAACGGCTGCGGGGGCAAAACGCATGATCAACTCCTGGTAGGCCCTGGCACCTGCAGATGGTTCCTCTGCCATAGTGCCGCCGGTTAACACGGCAAGGCTGCACGCGCGATGAAAAATCCGTCCGTCTGATCGTGGAACGGGGTCAAGCGGATGCCGCTCCCCCGCTTGCGGCCGAGGGGAAGATCGGGCGGATCGGCACGCCATTCGGGGTTTTCGGCAAGGAAATGCGCGATGCGGTCCGCGCCCTCCACGTCGAGCAGCGAACAGGTGACATAGACGATCCGCCCACCCGGCCGCACGAGCTGCGCAGCAAGGCCGAGCAGCCGATCCTGTGTCTCCGCGAACCGGGTGAGCTGCGCCTGGTCCAGACGCCAACGCGCCTCAGGATTGCGACGCCATGTGCCCGTGCCGGAGCATGGCGCGTCGACCAACACCGCGTCAGCCGAACCCCTGAAGCGTTCGAGCGCCTCCATCTCGCGTCCCGGGTTCAGGAGCAGCGTGTCGATCATTCCCGCGCCGGCGCGGTCGGCCCGCGGCACGAGGTTCGCCAGCCGTGCGCGGTCCGTGTCGCTCGCGATCAGCGTGCCGCGGTTCTGCATCGCTGCGGCGAGCGCCAGCGTCTTGCCGCCGGCCCCTGCACAAAGGTCGATCACCGTCTCGCCCGGCTGAGCCTCCACGGCCATGCAGGCGAGCTGGCTGCCGTGGTCCTGGATCTCGACCAGCCCCTCGCGGTAGGCGGGCCACTGATCGACCGAAGTGCCTGCAGGAAAGCGCAGCGCGTTTGATGCGGCGAGCGGTTCGCCATGATCGGGCAGGTCGATGCTTTCGCGGCCCGCCTTGAGTGTGTTGATCCGCAGATCGAGCGGGGCGCGGTCCAGCAAAGCGGCCGTCTCGTATTCCTCGATACCGGAGCTGACGAGCGCCTCGACCAACCATCGCGACGCGAGGCCGGGCTCGGCGCCGACTTCGCCGTCTGCGAGCGGTGCCGGCCCATGGGGCGAGCCGTCGAAAAGCAACAGGATCGCTTCGTCCTCGGCGCCGAGCGCGATCATCGCCGCCCGTCCGCTGGGCGGGACCGGACCGCAGACGCGGATCGCCCGATAGACCAACTCGCGTACCGCGCGCCGGTCCTTGCTGCCGGCATAGCGGCGCTGGCGGAAGTAATCGGCGATCAGCCGGTCGGCAGGGGCGCCCTTGGCTTGTGCCGCGGCGATGACGGCATCGAGCAGTTCGATCGCGGCCTGGACCCGCGCGGCGGGGGTCACGTATTTGAGTCCTGGCGCAGGCTGGGACTTCCCTCGATAGCCGCAGACCTGACGGTCCGAGCCCCCCACCTTCGCGGTGACTCACGCATTGAGCGCCTCGCGCTCATCGTGTCGGATAATTCGGCGCCTCGCGGGTGATGGCGACGTCGTGCACATGGCTCTCGCTGAGCCCGGCGTTGGTGATGCGGACGAACTTGGCGCGCGTGCGCAGATCCTCGATCGTCGCGCTTCCGGTATAGCCCATCGCCGCCTTGATGCCGCCGACGAGCTGGTGGATCACGTCTGCCGCCGGGCCCTTGAACGGCACCTGCCCCTCGATCCCCTCGGGCACCAGCTTCATCGCCGACACGTCCTGCTGGAAATACCGATCTGCGCTGCCGCGTGCCATCGCGCCCACTGAGCCCATGCCGCGGTACGCCTTGTAGCTGCGCCCTTGGTAAATGAAGGTCTCTCCAGGGCTCTCGGTCGTGCCGGCGAGCATCGAGCCGACCATGACGGTCGAGGCGCCCGCCGCCAGCGCCTTCGCGGCATCGCCGCTCGTCCGCAGGCCGCCGTCGGCAATCACCGGAACGCCCGATTTCGCCGCTTCCTCCGCGCATTCCATGATCGCAGTGAGCTGCGGCACGCCGACGCCAGCGACGATCCGGGTCGTGCAGATCGAGCCCGGACCGATGCCGATTTTCACCGCGTCAGCGCCCGCGTCGATCAGCGCCCGCGTCGCTTCCGCGGTCGCGACATTACCCGCGACGATCTGCACGGAGTTCGAGAGAGTCTTCGCCTTCTCCACCGCGCGCGCGACGTCCTTGTTGTGACCGTGCGCCGTGTCGATGATTACCACGTCGACTTCCGCGTCGACCAGCGCTTGGGTCCGCTCGAAGCCCTTGTCGCCAACGGTGGTCGCGGCAGCTACCCGCAGGCGCCCGCTGACGTCCTTGGTCGCATCGGGATAGTTCACGGCTTTCTCGATGTCCTTGACCGTGATCAGCCCGATGCAGCGATAGTCCTGATCGACCACCAGCAACTTCTCGATCCGCCGCTGGTGGAGCAGGCGGCGCGCTTCGTCCTGCCCGGTGCCAAGCGGCACGGTCGCGAGGTTCTCGGTCGTCATCAGCTCGCGCACGGGCTGCTGCGGGTTCTCCGCAAAGCGCACGTCGCGGTTGGTCAGGATACCGACCAGCGTGCCGCCGCGATCGGTCACCGGAATGCCGCTGATCCGGTGCTGCGTCATCAGCGCCTGCGCCTCGCCCAGCGTCGCCTCCGGCGAAATCGTGATCGGATTGACCACCATGCCGCTCTCGAACCGCTTGACCGCACGCACCGCGGTGCACTGCTGTTCGATGGTGAGATTGCGGTGGAGCACGCCGATCCCGCCGAGCTGCGCCATGACGATCGCCATGTCCGCCTCGGTCACCGTGTCCATCGCAGCGGACAGCACGGGAATATTGAGCGCGATATCGCGCGTCAGCCTCGTGCTCGTATCCGCCATGGACGGGAGAATATCGCTTTCCGCCGGACGCAGGAGCACGTCGTCGAAGGTAAGGCCGAGGGGGATGTCGATCGAAGCCACGTAAAATCTTTCGCCGGAGAATCGTGGCGGCCCATGTAACCGCATGTACCGGCCCCCGCTAGGGGTGAGCGGGAATTTATGGCTGGGCGGCCTGGTAACCGCTGAGGCTGGCGAAGTGCCGCACCAGCGCGAGATGCAGCAGCACGTCCTCCGCCGCACCGCCGAACTGGATCGCATCGGCGACGTCGCCGGTGCGATGATAGCGATCGCGTATGTAAGCTTCCATCGCGTCGCGATCTGCAAAGGCGCTGGAAACCATCAGCGTGGGCACGTCATGCTGCAACAGGGCCCAGCCGTCCTGACGGCGGACATAACGGTTGGCATAGTCGTGATCGCCGAGCTCGCGGCCGAGGCTCGCCACGAGGCGCTCCACTTCGCGGTCGAGCGCCGTCATGCCATGCCCGACGATCGCCACCCGCCCGCCCCGCGGCGCGACCGCTATCGTGTCGACGTTGAATGCGGCGACGATGGTGTCGAGCGGCATCGGCGGATCCTGGGCGAAGGCTCGCGCGCCTAGCAGGCCCCACTCTTCCGCCGTGGTCGCGAGGAAATAGACGTCGCGGTCGAGCTGCGGCCCCTGCGCAAGCCGTTTTGCGACCGCCCCGAGCACTGCGAGACCGCTGGCATTGTCGACTGCGCCATTGCAGATCGCGTCCGGACCCTGCCCCTCGGCGCAATGCCCGAAATGATCCCAGTGGGCGAGCAGCAACACCGCGCCCGCGTTGGGCAGGCGGCCGGGCAGGCGTGCGATAAGGTTGTGCGTGCGCACCTCGCGCGAGAGCGAGGTCGCCTCCAGACGCGCTTCGATATCGAGCGGAACGGGTCTGAAGCCTTCGCGCCCTGCTGCGGCGGAAAGCTCCGCGAAGCGTTCCGCACCCAGCAGCGCCTCTGCGCCTTCCCGCGACACGAGCCCGTCCAGCTGGGCGCCATCTTCGGCGCCGGCCAGGCGATAGGAGCCCTTGCTTCGAAGATCTGCGAGTTCGGCGAGCTCCGCGCCATTGGGCACGATCGCGAGTACGGCCGCAGCGCCTTTCTCCAGCAGCGCTTCGCGCTGCTCGACCTGGCGTGGATGATCCCACAGCATGATCGCGATGCGTCCGGCGAGCTCCGCCTGATCGAGCGCCTGGCCCTTGCGGCCGACGAACACCACCGGGCTGCGCTCGAGCAGCGAACGGCGCCCGGAGGTGTAAAGGCGGACCGATCCCTCCGGCGGCGTAAGTTTGCGGCGGCCGCGGAAGAAAGCGGCCTCGAAGTGCTCCGGCGTGATGAGCTGCAGCGCCACTGGTGCGAACCAGGGGTTTGCCGGATCGTTCGTGCCTGACTCGAGCCCGGCCGCCTGCCACTGCTGCGCGAGGTAGCGCAGCGTCTTCGCCTCGCCGTCCGTGCCGGGGCGGCGGCCCTCGAACTCGTTACTCGCCAGCACGGCGACATCTGCCGCCAGTTCGCTTTCGATCGCATCAAGGCTATCGGCCGGCGCCGAGTCCATTCGCGCAGGGGCGCAACTCGCGGCGGCCACCGCGAGAAGGATCACCGCCCAACGGTGCATCTGCGCCCCTGCCCGCATCGCCGGTTACTCGGCGGTCCAACCGCCATCGATGCTCCAGTTGGCACCGGTGACGTTGCCCGCTTCGTCGCGGCATAGGAACACGGCGAGCGCGCCGATTTCCGCAGGCTGGACGAACCTCTTGGTCGGCTGCTTGGCCAGCAGCACATCGTCGATTACGTCTTCGCGCGATAGGCCGCGCGCCTTCATCGTATCGGGAATCTGGTTCTCGACCAGCGGCGTCCAGGCATAGCCCGGACTGACGCAGTTCGCGGTTACTCCGCTCTTGGCCAATTCCAGCGCGACGGTCTTGGTGAAGCCGTCGAGGCCGTGCTTGGCGGCGACATAGGCGCTTTTGAAGGGCGACGCGGTCTTCGAATGCGCGCTCGCCACGTTGACGATCCGCCCCCAGCCCTGTTCCTTCATGTGCGGAACCGCGCGGCGCACCGTGTGGAACGCAGCGGTCAGATTGAGCGCCATAATCGCGTCCCATTTCTCGACCGGAAACGCCTCGACCGGGGCGACGTGCTGCATCCCTGCGTTGTTGACCAGGATATCGATCGGCCCGGCGGCATCCATCAGCGCGTCGCATCCTTCGCGCGTGGTCAGGTCCGCCCCGACGTGCTGCGCGCGAAGTTCGTCGCAAAGCTGGGCAATTTCGGCTTCCTCTCCGAAGCCGTTGAGCACGATCTCCGCCCCCTCCGCCGACAGAGCGCGCGCGACCGCGAGGCCGATACCGGAGGTCGACCCGGTGACGAGCGCACGCTTGCCAGAAAGGAACATTCGATACCCCCTGCAGATTTAATGAGCAAAGCCTTGCCTAGACGGCTTTTGCGGGCAAGTCTGCACCTGTCCAGATACTATCGGCGGACGCGCCTTCGGGGAGATGAATAGATGAGGCTCAACCGGTTCGATCCGCGCAATATTCGCGTACGCCAGGGTGGCGGGGGCGGAAGCAGGTTTCCCGGCGGCGGTGGCGGCAAAGTCGGCTGCGGCACACTGGTGATCGTGGTCGTCGCCGCGCTCGTGTTCGGAGTGGACCCCGGCCAGATGCTCGGCACGATCGACAGCGTCCAGCAGAGCGCACCCGCCGGGCAGCGGCCGCAATCGAGCCTGTCGGAAACGCAAGTCTGCGAACAGAACGAATATGCTCTCGAAGCCTGCAACGCGCTCGATTCGCTGAATCGCACCTGGCAACCCGAGTTCGAACGCGCGGGAATCGCTTTCCAGGACCCTGTTCTCGAGTTCTACGCCGGCGGCACCAATTCCGGCTGCGGCGGCGCATCGAGCGCGATGGGGCCGTTCTACTGCCCCGCAGATCAGGGTATCTACATCGACACGAGCTTCTACGACACGCTGGCTCGGGAACTCGGCGCGGGCGGCGACTTTGCCCGCTACTACGTCATGGCCCACGAATACGGGCATCACATCCAGTACCTCACGGGACTCGCCGCTCAGGTACGCAGCGCGCAATCGCAGAACCCGGGCCGCGCCAACGAGCTGCAGGTGCGGATGGAACTGCAGGCGGATTGTTATGCCGGCGTCTGGGCCGGCAAGAACCGCAACCTGATCGATCCGGGCGACATGGAGGAAGGGTTGCGCGCTGCGAGCGCCATCGGCGACGATACGCTCCAGCGCCAGGCCGGACAGCAGGTCAGCCCTGAGAGTTTCACCCACGGTTCGAGCGCCCAGCGCACCGAAGCGCTGCAGCGCGGAATGGAACAGGCCGATGACAGTGTGTGCGATGCCTATTTCGACATGCGCTAGGGTGCTCGCGCTGGCCTCGGTTCTGGCCGGCGCGCCGCTCGCGGCACGGGACCAGGCGAACGTGCGCGATCCCGACCCCGACATGGCGGACATCGCCACCACGCCGCTCACCGATCTCAACCTCGCGAAGGATCCAATTCCGGAGATTCTGCTCGCCGCGGCACAGGCGCCTTACGCGAACGAAAGCCTCGACGAATGCAGCGAAGTCGAAGGGGCAATCGCCCAGCTTGATGCGGTGCTCGGCACCGACCTCGACATCGCCGACGAGCACCGCGACGATATATCCGTGGGTCGCATCGCCAAGAGCGCGGTGGGATCGTTCATTCCCTTCCGCAGCATCGTGCGCGAGATCACCGGCGCGGCCGACCACCAGCGCGAGTTCGAGGCGGCAATCGTCGCAGGGCTGATCCGGCGCGGCTATCTGAAAGGATTGGGCCAACAGATGGGCTGCGCCTATCCGGCCCGGCCCGCCTTCGCGAAGATCGACGTGACGAAGGACGACCGCGTCGAATGGGCCGAAACCGAACTCACGTTCGGCGCTGCCAGCGCGCAAGCCGCGCCCGTGGACGAGAAGCCGAACGCGGAAAGCGAAGGCGCCCGGGGGATCACCTTCGTTTCCAATGAAGTCGTGCAGCCGGTGGGCGGCTGAACCGCCGCGCGGTCTAGTTCTTTGCAGCCATCCGCGCGATCGACTCGTCCAGCGAGCTCAGCACGCGCGCCCGCATCTCCGCCGAGATCGCTCGGTCGCGGGCGACCTCTGCCCGGGCCTCGCGCAAGCCGCGCATCGCTTCCGCATTGATCGCGGCGGTGCAGATCCGGATGACCTGCCGTCCATCTTCCGAACTTTCGTGTACCGCGTCGGTGCCGCGGCAGCCCTCGATCACGCGCGGAACCTCCGGCATGTCGGCCAGAGCGACGCGCACCTCATGGCCGATACGCTCGCCCAAACTACCAAGTTCGCCGAGTTCGCCAAGCTTACCCAGTTCGCCGAGTTTATCGAGCTCTTCGAGTGCCTTGAGGTGCGCCTCGCGCTCTTCCGAAGAAAGACGCCGGAGATGGTCGTGCCTGGTTGCGTCATCGCCGTACCTCCTGACGACCATGCGCTCACGCTCGTCATCGAGCCGATGGACGACGACGTGGCGCCGCTCGCCATCGGGGTAATCGCCGACAACCTGGAGCGGGAGCGGTGCCGGGGGCGCGGGAGGCGCCGGGGGAGCGGGCGGGGCCGGCGGCACGTCGGCAGGAGCGGCCGGCGCGGCGGGTGGCTCGGGCGGCTCGGGCAGGGTTGTGGTTTCCGCATAGCTGATCGAAGCGGTCAGCGGCAGAGCCAACAATCCGGCGGCAAGCAGTGCGCGCCCGGCCATGCGCCGGCGCGGAGTGATCTCGGACATGGTCAGGCTCCTCAAACGATGGATGATCGACTTGTCGCCCAGCACCGGGCAGGCCATCGGTGCGGCGAGCGCGACGCGGGGGCCAGCGGCGAAGCTGGCGATAACCTGGCCGTAGGCGGCGCGGGTCTCGCGGTCGCTCTTCTCGACCACGCGGGCATCACACGCCGCTTCCTGATCGCGCCGCATGGCTTGCCAGCCCGCGTAGGCCAGCGGGTTGAACCAGTGCAGGGCAAACAGCGGCTGTGCGGCAAAGTTCGCCAGCAGATCGCCTCCACGGTGATGGGCGAGTTCATGGGCCAGAGCCAAATCGCGCGCAGCGCGGTCGCGCTGGGCCATGAAACCCGGCGGCAAGGCCACGACCTTGTCGAGCACGCCGAACGCAATCGGAGCGTTGGTCTCGGACGTCTCGACCAGGCGGATCTTGCCCGCCTCCCCCACCGGCACCGCGCCTGTGAGCAGCACACGGCGCATCCGGTGGTATCCGGAGAAGCGCAACCAGAGGAACACCGCCGCGCCCGCGAGCCACAGTGCAAGCAGCGCCGCCGCCCAGGGGATTGTCGGCGACGCTGCCTCCACTGCTGCCCCCGTCCCGTCCAGGGCGGCAGTTCGATCGATGATGAGATTGGCGGTTTCGGAAGGCATCACGGCGGGTGCGGCCGGCGTTTCGGGCGCGAGCGAAGCTGGCAGCGTGATCGGCGGCAGCAGCAGACGGAGGAACGGCAGCAGCCATAGCCCGTACGCCGCTTTCGCTCCGAAATGGCGAGCAACCGGACGGCGCAGCAGGAGGACCAGCGCGATCAGCGCCGCGGTCCAGACGAGCGTATCGAGAAGCCAGCTCATTGCTTCAGCTCCTTCAGTAGCGCCTCGATCTCCGCAATGTCGGCGTCGGTCAACGCCTCCTCCTGGGCGAGATGGGCGAAAAGCGGCGCCGCGCGGCCGCCGAACAGTCGATCAACCAGCCGGCGGGATTCATCGCCGACATAATCGTCGCGGGCGAGGAGCGGCCTGTAGAGGAACCGCCGCCCGTCCGGCTTGGTCGCCACTGCCTGCTTGGTCACGAGCCGCGAGAGCAGCGTCTTGACCGTCGGCAAGCTCCAGTCGCGCTCCGCACAGACCGCCTCGCACACTTCGGCGGCGGTCAGCGGGCTTTTCGCCCAGAGCGCTTCCATGACGGCGTGCTCCGCATCGCTGATGCGCTCCGGCCGTTCGTCTTCTTCGGACTTCGCCACGAAAACCTCCCCGGTTTTGCGTCTACGTTTGTAGACTTACCGATTACGCTTGTAAACATTAAGCATGGATGAACCGATTGGCGCCTGCCGATGCTGCTGGTAGAGCCCGGTCATGCATCTGTCGGACTGCCACAATGTCGACGATCTGCGCCTGCTGGCCAAGCGCCGCCTGCCGTGGCCGGTGTTCGACTACATCGACGGCGCGGCCGACGACGAGATCACCCGCGCACGCAATACGGCTGCGTTCGACGAGGTAGACCTCGTGCCGAACGTGCTCGCCGGCGTGGCCGAGATCGACACAAGCTGCACGATCATGGGCCGCCACAGCGCGCTGCCGCTGATGCTCAGCCCCACCGCACTCCAGCGCGTGTTCCACTGGCAGGGTGAGCGAGCCGTCGCGCGAGCGGCCGAGAGGTTCGGCCTTTGGTTCGGCATCTCCAGCCTCGCGACCGTGAGTATCGAAGAGATCGCGTCACTCGTGTCAACACCCAAGCTGTTCCAGCTCTACGTCCACAAGGACGATGGGCTGAACGCCTCGATGATCGAACGCTGCAAGGCAGCCGGGTTCGATGCCCTGGCGCTGACAGTAGACACGATCGTTTCGGGCAAACGGGAGCGGTG
The DNA here is from genome assembly GCF_003581645.1 of Pelagerythrobacter aerophilus. Classification (GTDB taxonomy): domain Bacteria; phylum Pseudomonadota; class Alphaproteobacteria; order Sphingomonadales; family Sphingomonadaceae; genus Pelagerythrobacter; species Pelagerythrobacter aerophilus. The sequence continues at coordinate 111,935 of NZ_QXFK01000015.1, forward strand.
CGCCCGCAGCGGGTTCACCACCCCGCCCCGGTTCACGCCGAGTGCCGTGTGGTCCTACGCCACCCGGCCGCGCTGGGCGCTCGACTATGTATTCCGCGAGAAGTTCCGCCTGCCCAATCTCGACACCCATGTCAGCGAAGGGACCGGCCGCGCCGTGTCGATTGCGGAATACTTCAACACCATGCTCGACACGGCGATGGACTGGGACACCGCCGCGCGCATCCGGCGGGACTGGGGCGGCACCTTCTGCCTCAAGGGGGTCATGAGCGTCGCCGACGCGCGCCGCGCGGTCGAGATCGGCGCCGACGCGGTCATGGTCTCCAACCACGGCGGCCGTCAGCTCGACGGCAGCCGCGCGCCCTTCGACCAGCTTGCCGAGATCGTCGACGCGGTGGGCGGCGAGATCGAGATTATCTGCGACGGCGGCGTGCGGCGCGGGACCCACGTGCTGAAAGCGCTGGCACAAGGCGCCACCGCCGCCTCGGGCGGTCGGCTCTACCTCTACGCCCTCGCCGCCGCCGGACAGGCAGGCGTCGAACGCGCGCTCACGCTACTCAAGGACGAAATCGAACGCGGCATGCGCCTGATGGGCGTGACATCGGTCGACCAGCTCGAACGCAGCATGCTGCGACGGCGGTGAAAGTCCGGCATAGTCGCGGCATGTTCAGACGATTCGCCGCACTCGCCCTGCCCTTCGCGCTCGCCTCCGCTGCGTTCGCGCAGGACACCGCGCCTATTCCTTCCCCCGAAGCCGAAGCCGAGACCACCCTCGTCGTGCTCGAGACGACGATGGGTGACATTACCGCCGCGATCGAGACCGAGCGGGCACCGGTCACCGCCGCGAATTTCCTGCGCTATGTCGACGAGGGCCGCTTCGACGGGATCGTGTTCTACCGCGCCATGCGGCTCGACTGGGGTGAGCAACCCAACGGCCTGATCCAGGCGGGCACGCAGCACGATCCGAAGCGGGTCCTGCCCCCGATCGCTCACGAACCGACGAGCGAGACCGGCGTGCTTCACACCGCGGGCGCACTCTCGATGGCACGCAACGCGCCGGGCACGGCCACTGGCGACTTCTCGATCCTGCTGCAGGAGCAACCGGGGATGGATGCGGACCCCGCGTCCGACGACCCGGAGCTGCGCGCCGGCTATGCCGCCTTCGGCCATGTCGTCGAAGGAATGGACGTCGTCCGCGCGATCCACGCCGCGCCGACCGATCCGGACAAGGGCGAAGGCTGGATGAAGGGCCAGATGCTTGCGGAGCCCGTGAAGATTATCGAGGCGCGCCGCGTCGAGGCCAAATAGCTCGATTTCGCCGTGCGGAGCGGTGGTATGAGCTCCTCGCCGGGTTTGCGTATCAGGCGCAGCTAGTCAGCACACCTCGGCCGTATTCTGTGGAATCGGCCCCGGCGGCACACGAGCAGGGTGGCGGTGGAATGGATCGGCGGCGAGGCGATGGCGGTCGCCGTAGGCCGTGCGCAGCGCTGCTGCGAGGCGCGGGTCGTATGTCTCCAGATCCGAGTGATTCAGGATCTGCCGGCCGTCGAAGACCGCCAGGCGGTTCGAGTTGAACCAGAACTGCGTCCCTTCCGCCCAGTACTCCTGCACTGTCGTGCTGGCGTATTCGTCGCGCCAGAGACCTTCCTCGAGCGCCTCGGCATAAGCAGCTTCCACCTCGGCGTAGAGCTGCGGATCGGCCACACGGATCGCGTCGAGGACGTTATGCGCAAACTCGTGGACGAGGATCGTCTCGCCGTAATAGCGGCTCGTGCGCTTGCCGAGCACGTCCTCCTCCGCCGCAACCGTGTGGACGCCGCCGATGCCTCGGGCGCGGGCGTTCCAGTACTCGCGGTCGGTCAGGCTTCCGATCCGCACGTCATAGTGCTTGCGCTCGCAGCGGGTCAGTCGTGGATCGTCGTGCGCAGGCTTGGTCCAGTGCGCGTTTTCCGGCAGATCGGTGATCGCCTCCTCATCCGCGAGGATCGCGACGCGATAGCCCTTGCGCGCGAGCACCGCAGCGAGATCGGGACGGTGCGCCAGCATGCCCTCGACGATCGAACGGGCGCTAACCAGCGCCTCGTCGGCGACGCGCGGAGAGCCGACGATGGGAATGCCCTCGGCCTCGACATATTTCGTATAGAAGGGATCGAGCTCGAGGTTCTCGGGCGGTGGCGGCAGCGCCGCGCAGGCGCCGGCCAGAAGCACCGTCAGAGGAAGCAGGAGAATGACTCTCATCGAACGTCGGACTGGATCGCCTGTCTTCCCTTAGACTGTGACCGCCGCACCGAGAAAGGGTCGCACCGCGGCCATGGCGCGATCGACATGGACATCCTTCTCGCCGACCGGCGCGACGTAGTGCAGCGCGTCTTCGGCTTCGCGCTCTCCGGCGAGGCGCGCGATGACCCAGGCGGCGAGGTATTGCGAAGCGAGGCAGCCGCCGGCCGTCGCGACGTTGCCGTGTGCCACGAACGGGGCGTCGATCACGTTCACACCTGCCTCGATCACCCACGGCTTGGTGGTAAGGTCGGTACAGGCCGGCAAGTCCCCGATCAGCCCAAGTTCCGCCAGAAGCAGGGTGCCCGAGCATTGCGCGCCGATAAGTTGCCGCTCCGGATCGAGCTCGATCCGCGCCAGCAGGGCGGGATCGGCCGCGATCTCGCGGGTGCGGATGCCGCTGCCGATGATCACCGCATCCGCCTCGCGCGCGAATTCGAGCGGTTTCTGTCGTTCGACGGTCACACCGTTCATCGATGTCACAAGCGGCGTGGGGGACGCTATGTGCGCCTTCCACCCCGCTCCATGCATGCGATTGAGGATCGCTGCCGCGACGAACGAGTCGAGTTCATTGTACCCGTCGAACGTCAGGACTGCGATCTGCATGGCTAGTACACCCGCTTCTTCGGCTTGATGTACTCGATATCGTCGGTGAGCGTGTACTCGTGAACCGGGCGGTAATCGATCTTCACCGCGCCGCCGTTTCCGCCCCACCCTTCGAACCACGCGACGGTGTGCTTCATCCAGTTGGCGTCGTCCCGCTCGGGGAAGTCTTCATGCGCGTGCGCGCCGCGGCTTTCCTTGCGGTTCTCGGCCGAGGCGATGGTGACGTTCGCCTGTGCCATCAGGTTGTCGAGTTCGAGCGTCTCGATCAGGTCGCTGTTCCAGATCAGCGAGCGGTCGGAAACATGAATGTCCTCCATCCGCTTGTTCGCCTGCTTGAGCAGTTCGACGCCTTCGGAGAGCAGTTTGCTGTCACGGAACACGGCCGCATGCTTCTGCATGTCCTTCTGCATTTCCGCGCGAACGGCCGCCGTCGGCGAACCGCCGCTGGCATTGCGGAAATGGTCCAGACGGGTCAGCGCGAGATCGGCGCTGTCCTGCGGGAGCTCGTCGTGGCTGGTGCCCGGCTTGATGATTTCCTTGAGGCGATGGCCGGTCGCACGGCCGAACACCACGAGATCGATCAGCGAGTTCGAGCCGAGGCGGTTCGCCCCGTGGACCGAGACACAGGCCGCCTCGCCCACCGCGAACAGGCCGGGCACGACCGTTTCGGGATCACCGTCCGGACCGATCGTCACGACCTCGCCGTGATAGTTACAGGGGATGCCGCCCATGTTGTAGTGGACGGTAGGCGTGACCGGGAGCGGCTGGCGCGTCAGGTCGACGCCGGCGAATATCTTGCCGCTCTCGGTAATGCCCGGCAGGCGCTCGGCGAGCACCTTGGGATCGATATGATCGAGGTGGAGGTAGATGTGATCTTTCTCCGGCCCGACGCCGCGCCCCTCGCGCATTTCGAGCGCCATCGAGCGGCTGACGACATCGCGGCTCGCAAGGTCCTTCGCGCTTGGGGCATAACGCTCCATGAAGCGCTCACCCTCGCTGTTGGTCAGGTATCCGCCCTCGCCGCGCGCGCCCTCGGTGATGAGCACGCCCGCACCGTAGATGCCGGTCGGGTGGAACTGCACGAATTCCATGTCCTGGAGCGGCAGGCCCGCGCGCAGGACCATGCCGCCGCCGTCGCCGGTGCAGGTGTGGGCGCTCGTCGCGGTGTAGTAGCAGCGGCCGTAGCCGCCGGTGGCGAGCACCACCGCCTTGGCGCGGAAGCGGTGGATCGTCCCGTCGTCGAGGCACATGGCCATGACGCCGCGGCACGCACCGTTCTCCATGATGAGGTCGAGCGCGAAATACTCGATGAAGAAGTCGGCGTCGTATTTCAGGCTCTGCTGGTAGAGCGCGTGGAGCATCGCGTGGCCCGTGCGGTCCGCCGCGGCGCAGGTGCGCTGCACGGGGGGGCCTTCGCCCATGTTCTGCATGTGGCCACCGAACGGACGCTGATAGATCGTGCCGTTGTCGTTGCGGCTGAACGGCACACCGGCGTGCTCGAGCTCGTAGACGGCCTGCGGCGCCTCGCGCACCATGTATTCGATCGCATCCTGGTCGCCGAGCCAGTCGGAGCCCTTGACGGTGTCGTACATGTGCCACGACCAGTGGTCGGGCGTGTTGTTGCCGAGGCTGGCGGCGATGCCGCCCTGCGCCGCGACGGTGTGCGAGCGGGTCGGGAACACCTTGGTGATGCAAGCGGTCTTCAGACCGCTCTCGGCCGCGCCCATCGTCGCGCGCAGGCCCGAGCCGCCGGCCCCGACCACGACCACGTCATAGGTATGGTCGACGATCGGATAGGCGGGCTGCTGGCCGGCCTTCTGGCTTGCCTGGTTGTTGGTGGCGGTCTTGGGTGCCGGGTTGGCCATCAGGCGGCTCCTCCGAATACGATGCGGGCGACGCAGAACAGGCCGAAGGCCGCGCCGCCAACGGTCGCGACATTGAGCAGCGCGATCGCCGCGAACTTGTTGCCGGGCGTGTGGACGTAGTCCTCAATCATCACCTGCAGGCCCAGGCGCGCATGCCAGAACGGGCTGACGATCAGCAGCGCCATCGCCGTCGCTGCGAGCGGATGCGAGAGATAGCCTGTGACAGTGGCGTAGGAGAGATCGGGCAGCAGCAGGATCGAGCCGACCAACCACAGCACGAGAATGAGGTTGCCGATCGCGGTAAAGCGCTGAAGCAGCCAGTGATGCACGCCCTCATGCGCCGAGCCCAGCCCGCGCACGCGGCCGATCGAGGTTCCGTTACCCATCGTTCAAATCCTCAGAGAAGCAGCAGAGCGGCCCAGAACGCCGCGGTCAGGGCAATGCCGATGATCGGGCAAGCGACAGACCAGGCCTTGTTCGTGTCGAGTTCGTACCCCGCCCCGATGTCGAGCACGAAGTGGCGCAGGCCCGAGGTCATGTGATTGAAGAAGGCCCACGAAAGCCCGACCAGGACGACATAGCCGTACCAGGCGGTCGCGATGCCGGTGAAGGTCGCGTAGGCCTCGGGCCCGCTCGCCAGCGAGCCGAGCCACCACAGCAGCACGCCCAGCCCCACGATCGCCATTCCGTCGCCGGTGACACGGTGCAGGATCGAGACCAGCATGTGCGGCCCCCATTTCCAGATGCTGAGATGCGGCGAGAGTGGTCTTTCGGCCATGGCGATCGTCCGGTTACCCTTGAAATTGCGCCTTCCCCTTAGCGCAATCGACTGGCGAGACAAGGCGCGTGGGGCTTGCCAGCGATAATCGTTCTCCCCGTTGTCCCCCCACAGGCCGGCGCAGTTCCTGCACGACAATCTAGGATCATCGACCGCACAGGGATGACGGACGGGTGACGGTGCGATAAGCGCCGGGCATGCCAACGATCCTGCTCACCGGCTCCAGCCGCGGTATAGGCGCCGCGATCCGCACACAGCTCGAAACGCGCCAGGCGCGCGTGATCGGCCACGCCAGTGCACCACACGATGCACAGACCATCGGCGCCGATCTTGCCGAACCGGCGGCCCCGCACATGCTGTGGGAAGAGGCACTGGACCGCGCCGATGGCGAGATCGATGTCCTGATCAACAACGCCGGGCTGTTCCAGGCGAATCCGATCGACCGATCCGACATCGAATGGCTCGACGCGTGGGAAGATACTCTGCGGATCAACCTTACCTCCGCAGCGCAGCTTTCGCGCTTTGCCGTGCGGCACTGGCTCGAGCGCGGCGTGCCGGGCCGTATCGTCCATGTGGCGAGCCGCGCCGGACACCGGGGCGACTCGCCCGCCCACTGGCACTACGCCGCCGCCAAGGGCGGCATGCTGGCCATGCACAAGACGATCGCGCGAGCCTACGCGAAAGACGGCATCCTGAGCTTCGCGATCACGCCGGGTTTCACGGACACGGCCATGGCGGGCGACTACCTCGCCAGTCGCGGTGGCGCTGGCCTCCTCGCCGACATCCCGCTGGGCCGCGTCGCCGAGCCGAAGGAAATCGCCGCCATCGCCGTCTTCTGCGCGCTCGACGCCCCCGCCAGCATGACCGGCGCGACGGTGGACGCAAACGGGGCAAGCTACGTCCGGTAGTCGCAATCACGCACCACCCGCTTCCGCCGCGCGAGCGATAGGGCTAGTGAGCCTCATGCCCAATAGCTGGAAACTCACCGCATTCGCCGACAAGTCGGCGGTTCAGGCCGCTCTCGTCGCGCAGGAGGACGCGATGGAGTGGGACGATGAGGTCGTTCTCACCGGCTGCGAGGTGGCGGAAGACAAGCCGCTGGACTGGCGGCTCGACGCGTACTTCCCGCGCAAACCGACCCGAGCCGATCGAGCCATGGTGTCCGCGCTGTTCCCCGATGCTGGGCCGGAGCTGCTTGCGGAGAAGCTGCCGCCGACGGACTGGGTGACCGAGAGCCAGTTGGGCCTCGAGCCGATCCGCGCAGGCCGATTCTTCGTCCACACGCCAGAGCACGCACCGAGCGACACGCCGGGCGTGGTGAACCTCTCGATTCCCGCCAGTCAGGCGTTCGGCACCGGGCAGCATGCGACCACAGCGGGGTGCCTCGCCATGCTCGACACGATGAAGCGCAGCGGCGTCATCCCACGCAACCTCGCCGACATCGGAACCGGCACCGGCCTGCTGGCCTTCGCCGCGCTCACGCTCTGGCCGCGCGCGCTAGCGACCACGAGCGACATCGATCCGGCTTGCCTGGGCGTGGTCGAGGACAACGCCGCCGCGAACGGCTTCTCAATCGGGGGCGGTCCGGGTAAACTGACGATGGTCGTCGCCGACGGCATGCACCATCCCCTGCTCCGGGCCCGCACACCCTACGACCTGCTGATCGCCAACATTCTCGCAGGGCCACTGGTGGAACTCGCGCCCGATTTCGCAGGCGCCGTGACGCCGGGCGGGAATCTGCTCCTCGCCGGACTGCTCCGAACGCAGGAGCCGCGGGTACGGCAAGCGTATCGCCGGGAAGGATTCCGTTTGGCATCGCGCGTGAAGAACGGCGACTGGTCGATCCTCTGGCTGCGGCGGCGGGCTGCACGGTGACCTCCCCGCCCCCCTCGCCGCTTCGAGCGGCAGGGCTCCGCGGCAGTTTGCTGGCGAACAAGAGGGCCTGGCGCATCACGGGAAAGGTCCTCGCCTTGCTCGCGCTCGTCATCGGCTTGTTCATGGCGTTTGCCTGGATCGGCTCTTCGATCCCGCGCAACGGAGACTGGACGGAGCCGGAGCGCGGCGTCGAGATCATGATCGAAACCAACGGCGTCCACACCGCGATCGTGATGCCGCTGGTCAATTCGCAGAAGGATTGGCGCGCGGACTTCCCGGCAGCGGACCTGCCGGCACCGGATCGGCCCTATACGCACGTCTCGGTCAGTTGGGGGGAGCGCGAGGTCTTCCTCAATACACCCACCTGGGCCGACCTTTCGCTGCCGACGGCGATCAACGCAGCAACGGGCGGGGACGGCCTGCTCCACGTTGCGCACTATGTTCGTCCGGCTTCCAGCGACACGGCGCGGGTCTTGCGCCTCCGCCCCGCGGAATACGCTCGCCTTGTCCGCATTATCGAGACGCAGGTCGTCCCGCCCGACCGCCGCACCGTGCATGGCGGTTACGAGGACTGGGACGTATTCTACGATGCACCGGGCACCTATCACCTCGGCAACACCTGCAACCAGTGGACCAGCGATACGCTGGCGGGCGCCGGGGTCAGGACGGGATGGTGGACTCCGTTCGCAGGCGGTGTGATGAAGTGGGTTCCGCGAACGGACCGTCGATTTTCTCGTTAAGCGAAACCGCGATGAACCTGAACGGCAGCCCTACACGCCGGTTCAGTTCCCGGTCATTCGGTCCATCCTAAAAGGGCCCCATCTTATCAGAGGAGCCGCAGGCGGTGGGCGCGGTGTTCTCGACGAACGGAGACCCACGATGACACTTGGACAATTTCTGAAGGGAAGCGCGATGGCGGCCGTGGCCGGCGCAATGGCGCTGACCGCTTTGCCCACCGAAGCCTTCGCCGCCTCTGCCGAAACGCAGCAACGCTCTCGTGATCGCGACGACCGCCGCGGCAATGCTCGACAGGGGAACGAGCGGATTCGCTGGGATGCCATGCGCCGCGCCGTGCGGCAGAGCGGCGCCCGCAGCGAGCGCCGCGAGGACCGGCGGGAGCAACGGCAGGAGCGTCGCGCGGATCGGCGCGACCGCAATCAGGACCGCCGTGAACATTGGCGCGAGCGGAACCAGGACCGCCGTGAGAACCGGCGCGATCGTAACCGCGATCGCCGTGAGAACTGGCGGGATCGCCGCGACGACCGGCGGGATCGTTGGGACGACCGGCGCGACAACCGCCGGGACCGCTGGGAAGATCGCCGCGACAACCGCCGCGACCGCTGGGACGACAGGCGCGATCGGCGCGACCATCGCGCGTGGAACCGCCGCTGGCGCGACAACAGTCGCTACGACTGGCATCGCTATCGCGCGTCGAACCGGCACGTCTACCGCATCGGCCGCTACTACTCGCCCTATCGCAACTACCGCTACAATCGGGTGAATATCGGGTTCCGGCTGGGTAACCTGTTCTACAGCAACCGCTACTGGATCAACGATCCGTGGCAGTATCGCCTGCCGCCGGCATACGGCCCCTATCGCTGGGTCCGCTACTACGACGACGTGCTGCTGGTGAACACCTATTCCGGCGAAGTGGTCGACGTGATCTACGACTTCTTCTGGTAAGCGCCTCCCCCGCTGCCGGGGTCTCTCAGCCCGGCAGCCCCTTGCAAGCCCCCGCCGGTGCGAACCGGCGGGGGTTCTTGCATGTGCCGTCAGGCCTTGGGCGTTCCGAACGGCAGCATGCGGAACAAGTTACCGTCCCGATCGACCAGCGTGTGCTTGAGCGTGCCGAGGATATGGATCGCCGTGATCACCAGCAGCGTGATCCCCGCCGCCGCATGAATGTGGAATATCTCGCGCGCGCCTTCAGGATCGCTTTCCACCGGCATGGCGGGCAGCGTGAAAATGCCGAACACGTCCACCCCGCTTCCGTATTTCGACATGGCGAGCCAGCCGGCCAGCGGCATGACGATCAGGAGAACATAGAACAGCGTGTGCGTGATCTTCGCCAACCAGCGCTCCCAGGTCGAGAGATGCGCTGCGAGCGGCGGATTCGGCTGAATAAAGCGCCATAGGAGGCGCGCCAGGGCAAGCAACAGCAGGACCACACCGAGCGAGAAGTGATTGGCCATGATTTCGCTGCCTGCTTCGTCGGTGGGGGCGTTCTCCGCCGAGATCGCGATGCGCCACTGCGCAAATACGCCGATGGCCAGCAGCCAGTGCAACAGCATGGCCACACCTGGATAACGATGTCCCGAAGCTTCGTTCATGATCCATCTCCCTCTGGTCCGATGGAGCTGCCCATCGGCCTCCAGACCTCTTGAAGCATACCGGAGCGCTGGTAGGGAAGCGCGATATGACGAAGACCGCGACTATCCCCGACAAGGACGCGCTCAAGCGCGTCGGCGCCTCGGTCCGCAAGCGGCTCGAGGCCGATCCCCAAGCTTACAAGGTTCCGACCGACAAGGCGGAGATTTTCGCCATCGGCGAGTTCCTGAGTCCTGCCGAATGCCAGCGGCTGATCCTGATGATCGACGCCGTGGCGCAACCGAGCACGCTCTACGACACCGACTACTCGACCGGATTCCGCACCTCATATTCGGGAAATCTCGACCCCCGCGATCCGTTCGTGGCCGGCATCTCGCGGCGCATCGACGATTTGCTCGGCATGAAGCCGGAGACGGGCGAGGCGATCCAGGGCCAGCGCTATATGCCCGGTCAGGAGTTCAAGCCGCACAACGACTGGTTCTACACCACCGAAGACTACTGGAAGATGGAGCGCAAGCGTGGCGGCCAGCGGAGCTGGACGGCGATGATCTTCCTCAACGCAGTCGAGACGGGTGGCGACACGCATTTCACCGAAGTCGGGATCAAGATCCCGCCCAAGCCGGGCGTGCTGCTGACGTGGAACAACGCCCTGCCCGACGGCACGCCGAACGAGGACACCATGCACGCCGGCACCCCTGTGGAGAGCGGCGTGAAATACGTCATCACCAAGTGGTATCGCACCCGCAAGTGGGGGTGAGCGGGTAGGCCAACGCCTCAATCGCGCGCGAGGGCCTCGGCAATCAGTCGGCGGCTGTTCTCGATGCCGTAGAGCGCGATGAAGCTGCCCATGCGCGGCCCCTGGCTCGATCCGAGAAGCGTCTCGTAGAGCGCCTTGAACCAGTCGCGCAGCGATTCGAAACCGAACTGCTCGTCCTTGCCGATCTCGTAGACGATTGTCTGCAGGTCCTCGGCCTGGGTATCGGATGCGGCATCAGCTAGCGTCTCGTCGAGCCGACGCAGCGCTGCGGCCTCGTTCGCGGTCGGCGCGCGGCGCTCCAGCGTCGGTGCGACAAAATCGCGGTTGTAGGCGAGCGCAGTGCCAACCAGCACGTCGAGCTCGGGATGCTTCGCCGGATCGGGATCGGCGATGTAGTTGCCGAGGTACGACCAGACCTGCTCGCGCGTCGCGCCCGCGCCGAGCACGCCGACCAGATTGAGCAGCAGCCCGTAGGTCACCGGCAGGGTGTCGCCCGCTCCGGGGGCCTCGGCGTTGTCGAACCCGCCATTCGCGCGGAGCAGGTGCCACGCCGGGTTGCCGAGCTGCTTGTCGAGCTCCTGCTCCGGCAGGCGTGCGCGGAACTGCCAGTAATCGTCTACCGCGCGCGGGATTACGCCGACGTGGAGTTGCTTGGCGCTCTTCGGATTGGGGAAGATGTAGAAGCCGAGGCTCTCCTCGCTGCCGTAAGTCAGCCATTCCTCGATCGTCAGGCCATTGCCCTTCGACTTCGAGATCTTCTCGCCGTTGGCGTCGAGGAACAGCTCGTAGATCAGCCCTTCCGGCTTGCGGCCGCCGAGCACCTGGACGATCTTGCCCGACTGGGTGACGCTATCGGTCAGGTCCTTGCCGCACATCTCGTAATCGACGCCGAGCGCATACCAGCGCATCGCCCAGTCGACCTTCCACTGCAGCTTGGCCATACCGCCTAGCGCCGACTGTTCGACGACCGTGCCATCTTCGTCTGTAAAGCGAACGATGCCTGCCTCCGCGTCGACCACTTCGACAGGTACCTGCAGCACGACACCGGTAGTGGGGCTGATCGGCAGCACGGGCGAGTATGTCCGCCGCCGCTCCTCGCGGAGCGTGGGCAGCATGATGTCGAGGATCGCCTGATTGTTTCGCAGCACCTGCCGCAAAGCATCGTCGAATCCGCCCAAGTTGTAGTGCTCGCTCGATGACATGAACTCGTATTCGAAACCGAAGCGGTCGAGGAATTCGCGCAGCTTGGCGTTGTTGTGGTGCGCGAAGCTGTCGAACCCGGCGTTGAACGGATCGGGAATGCGCGTCAGCGGCTTTCCGAGGTGCTCGGCAAGCATCTCACGGTTCGGCACGTTGTCGGGCACTTTGCGCAAGCCGTCCATGTCGTCGGAAAAGGCGACAAGGCGCGTCTTGCCGTCTTCCGGCTTGGCGCCGATCAGCGCCTCGTAAGCGCGGCGCACGAGGGTTGTGCGCAGGACTTCCTGGAAGGTGCCGATGTGCGGCAGACCCGAGGGGCCATAACCGGTCTCGAACAGGACCGGAGCGCCGCCGGGCTTGCCGTCGGGATAGCGCTTGAGCAACCGCTGCGCCTCCTGGAATGGCCAGGCCTTGGACACGCGGGCGGCTTCGATCAGGGTCTGCTCGGTCATTGCCCGCCTCTCGCGCAAGGCGGCCGATGTTGCAAGTGCGAAGGCACGCACGAGAAAAGGGACGCCCCTCGCCGGAGCGCCCCTTCCCTGCGACCCTCGCGGGTCAGGCGTAGCGCACGGGGCGCCGCGCCAAGGTCGGCCAGTTCGCGGTGTACTCGCTCAGGTCGATCCGCGGACGGCCGTTCTCGAACTTGCGGCCAAGCGACTGGAGGATCAGCCGCGCACGCCGGGCTCGCGCCTTCGTCGAACGGAACGGGTTGGCCCGGTCGGGCTTCGCCGCGATCATCCGCTTGAGCAGCGCGTCACGCTCCTCGAAGGTTTCCGGAAGCTCCGCCGGCAGGGCGACAGCCGCACCGTCGGCGGGCTGGCCGCGATAGTCATCGAGTGGATTGTGGACGTCGCGAGCCAGCTCGGGCTCGCGGACCGCAGCGAGTTCGACGATCGGGGCCGGTTTGTTCTCCACCGGCTCCATTGCCACCGGTTCGGCCTCGCGTTCCGCCACAGCCATCTCGACTTCGCCCGCCCGGCGCGATCGACGCCGGAACCAGGCGAAGGCCATGAATGCCAAGGCAAGCGGAATGAGGCCGACGAGCGCCAGGGCGATCAGGGCGATCCAGTCCGGATCCGTATCGGGCAACGGCTCGGCCACCGCGCCGTCGGGAGCGCTGGCCGCCGTCGGCACCGATGCAGCCGCCGCTTCGACCGGAAGCGAGGCATCGGCAGCGGAGGTTTCAGAAGCCTCCGCTGCCGAGTCCGGCACCGCGACCGGTGCCGCATCACGGGCAGCCTTCGGGGCCGCGGCGGGCGCGCTGCGTTCCGAAACCGGTTCGCGATCGGCCACCGGTGCGGCCGTCTCAGCGGGCGACGCAGCGGCCGCCGCTTCGGGAGCGGTCTCGCCAGCGGTGGCCGAGGGCGCTGGCGGTATATCTAGCACGATGCTTGGCGGCTGCGTTGCCGGAGGCGTGGATACAGTCGCGTCCGGGGCGGCAGTGGCGGGCGGACTCGTTGTTGGTGCCGGGGAGACTGGGAGCTGGAGGATGATCGGCTCAGACGGGGTGGTCGGCGTCGGAGAAGCCGGCGCCGTCTGTGCAAAAGCCGAAGTGCTGCCTAGCGCGAGCATCGCTGCGATCACGATGGGGGCGCTGCGGAGGTGGTGTCTGGTTTTGGGCATAGTCTCTCAAAAACGCGGCACATTTCTGCCATGTTCCTGTTTATCTGCCGTTCAGAGAGGCGAGAGCCGTTGATTTCGCGGCATTTAGCAACTTGATTTCGCGACGGGACGCGGCCTCCGTGCGTTCGGGCGTTGCCCTTGTTTTGCGAATTCGTCGCCCATGTTTACTTTCCGTTCTCGGTCGAGCATCGTCCACCGATGCCCGAGCCGGTGCCTCTCCCCGCCCTCCATGCCAGCCATGCCGGAACTTGGCTGCGAGACGCCAACGGAGACACGCGTGGATGCTCGAAGGGCGAGGCGATCATGGCCGCGGCGGATACGCCGGTGCTGCTGCTCAACGCGCCGCTGGTGGCTACCCGGCTTGGCTATCCCGACCTCTCGGGGCTCGATCTGCTGGAGCTATTCGCTTTCATCTACCCCGCCCGCTTCTGCGTGCCGACCCCCAAGGGACTCGCCCACGCCCTCGGGCTGGAGGAGCCGGCAAACGACGATGCAGTGCCCGCGCTGCTTCAGCAGGCGGCGGGTGCGCTGCTCGAGACTTGCGGCAGCCCGGATTGGGCGGAGCGCGAGGGCGCGTGGTCCGCGCTCCAGTCGCTCGTGCGGCTGCGCTGGCCTTGGGCGCAGGTGCTGGCGCCGCACGTCGTGCGGCCGGAGCGGGCTGAGAAGTGGCTGTTCTCGCGCCTGCCGGAGTGGGAGGAAGCCCCCGATCGCTCACCGCCCGGGCAGGTGCTGATCGAGGAACCGGAGATCGAGGCGCAACTCGCGCACCTCACCGGCGCCGGATCGGAGCGCCGCGAAGGGCAGCGCCTCTACGCGCGCGAGGTCGGCAAAGTATTCGCGCCGCGGGCGAAGCGCGCCGCGCCGCACCTGCTGCTGGCGCAGGCGGGCACCGGCATCGGCAAGACCCTCGGCTATCTCGCCCCGGCCTCGCTCTGGGCCTCGGCCGCACGGGGCACGGTCTGGGTCTCGACCTACACCAAGAACCTCCAGCGCCAGCTCCGCGGAGAAAGCCGCCGCGCCTGGCCCGAACGGCGGGCCGACGGCACCCAGCCGGTCGTGGTGCGCAAGGGACGCGAGAACTATTTGTGTCTGCTCAATCTGGAGGACGCGCTGCAGGGCGGTTTCGGCGGACGTGCTGCGATCCTCGCCCATCTGGTCGCGCGCTGGGCCGCCTACAGCCGCGACGGCGACATGATCGGCGGCGACCTGCCGGGCTGGCTCGGCACGCTGTTCCGCAAGCGCGGGATCGCGGCGCTGACCGACCAGCGCGGCGAATGCGTCTATGCCGGGTGCCCGCACTACCGCAAATGCTTCATCGAACGCGCCGCGCGCGCCTCGGCGCAGGCCGACCTCGTCATCGCCAACCACGCGCTAGTGATGATCAACGCCGCGCGCGGGCGGGATCATGCACAGCGGCCGACGCGGATCGTCTTCGATGAGGGCCACCACGTCTTCGACGCCGCCGACAGCACGTTCGCCGCCGCACTGACGGGTCAGGAAGCGATCGAGCTCCGCCGCTGGATCGTCGGGCCGGAACGCAAGAATCGCGGGCGACGCAGGGGCCTTGCAGCCCGCCTTGCCGACGTCGCGAGCTACGACGAGGCCGGCGGTGAGGCGATCGAGGCTGCGCTCGAAGCAGCGCAGGCGCTACCGTCCGACGGATGGCTTCAGCGCCTCAACGACGGTGAGCCGTACGGCCCGCTCGAAGCGCTCCTCGCGGCGGTGCGGGCATGCACTTACGCACGCGACGAGAGCGGCGGGCAGGAAGCCGGGTACGGCATCGAGACCGAAGCAGCAGGCCTGCCCGGTAGCCTCGTCGAACAGGCGCAGACGGCGCGCGACGCCCTCGCCGCTATCCGCCGTCCGCTGGTCAAGCTGGGCGTGCGGCTCGAAGCTGTCGTCGAGGACGCCCCGGACTGGCTTGATGGCCAGGGCCGTGCCCGGATCGAGGGGGCCCGCCATTCGCTCGCCTGGAGGGTCGACCTGCTGCAGGCGTGGGAAGCGCTGCTCGACCGGCTTGGCGGCCCGGCGGACCCGGAGTTCGTCGACTGGCTGGCGGTCGATCGCAGCGAGGCGCGCGAGTTCGACGTCGGCATCCATCGTCGCTGGCTCGATCCGATGAAGCCTTTCGCGCGCGTCGTGCTGGAGCCGGCGCACGGGGTCATGCTCACCAGCGCGACGCTGCGCGACGGCGACGACTGGCAGAACGCGATCGCTCGCTCGGGTGCGCCGCACATCGAGATCGAGCCCATGCTCGCGCACGCGGAGAGCCCCTTCGACTATGCCACCCGCGCGGAAGTGCTGATCGTCACCGACATAAAGCGCGGTGACCTGCCGGCGCTCGCCGGCGCCTATGCACGCCTGATCGAGGCTGCGAACGGCGGTGTGCTCGGCCTGTTTACCGCAGTGCGGCGCCTGCGCGCGGTCCATGGGCGGATCGCCGACCGTCTCGCACGCGCAGGCCTCCCGCTCTATGCGCAGCACGTCGATCCAATCGATACCGGCACGCTGGTTGACATCTTCCGCGACGATCCCGCGGCGAGCCTGCTCGGTACCGACGCGCTGCGCGACGGGGTGGACGTGCCCGGCCACTCGCTGCGCTGCGTCGTCATGGAGCAGGTGCCATGGCCCCGGCCCGATATTCTCCACCGCGCGCGCCGCGCAGCCAACGGCGGCAGCACCTATGACGACCGCATCATCCGGGCGCGGCTGGCACAGGCGTTCGGGCGGTTGATCCGCTCGAAGGACGACGCGGGCCATTTCGTCGTGCTCTCCTCCGCCTTCCCCAGCAGGCTCCTCAGCGCCTTCCCCACCGGCACGCCTGTCATCAGGCTGACGCTGGCCGAAGCTTTACAACGCGTGGCCGCAGGTGTTTCAGGGGCCGAAGCCGCACGGGAATCGAAGGACCGCCAGCCGTCGTGAAGAGATTGGGATTGCTGCGCCACGCGAAGTCCGATTGGGACGACGTGGGCAAGCGCGACTTCGATCGCGGCCTCAACGCGCGCGGACGCAAGGGTGCACGCCTGATCGGCCGGCACATCGTCGAACATGGCGTCACGTGGGACCTGCTGTTTGCCAGTCCTGCCGAACGCGTGCGCCAGACGCTCACCGCCGCCTTGCCCGATGCAGAACCGCGGTGGGACGAGCGTCTTTACCTCGCCAGCGCCGAAACGATCCTGGACGTTGTACGCGAGAATGCGGGGAGTGCGGACGCCGTGCTCGTCGCCGGACACAATCCCGGCCTGCAGGAAGTGCTCTTCGCACTCGTGCCCCCATCGGCCGAGAACGGGATGTTCGACGAAGCGGCGACCAAATACCCGACCGCGACGTTCGCTGCGTTCGAACTCGACATCGATGACTGGGCAGATCTGGCGCCCGGCTGCGGGCGGCTGGTTCACTTCAAGCGCCCGCGCGACCTCGACCCGAGGCTGGGGCCGGAAGAGTAAGCTAAGCCATCTCGCGCAGGACGCGCGGCCCTGGCCCTTGCTCACCTGCCTTGTCGTCCGGATTGTAGAGCTTGCAATGCTTGAGGCTGAGGCATCCGCAGCCGATGCAGCCGTCAAGGTTGTCGCGCATCGCCTCGAGCTGCGCAATGCGGCGATCCAGGCGGTCGCGGATCGCCTCGCTGATCTTCCACCAGTCGAAACTCGTTGGCGTGCGCCCTTCCGGCAAGCGCTCGAGATGTTCCGCGATCTCCTCCAGCGTCAGCCCGAGCTTCTGCGCGATCAGGATGAAACTGAGGCGGCGGATATCCGAGCGGAGGAATCGCCGCTGGTTGCCGCCGGTGCGGTGGGCTCTCAGCAGGCCCTTGTCCTCGTAAAAACGGATCGCCGAGGTCGAGAGACCCGTGCGGCGGGCGAGCATGCCGATCGGCAGAAGGTCGCTTGCTTTCATATGCGCTCCTTTAACCGACAAAGATACTTGACCTCAAGTCAGGTTGAAGTTGCATGAATGCGGGCACCCGATTCGCCGACGCACGATGCGTCGGCGTAGCAACAAGGAGTGCCAATATGCCCAAGGGCCAACTCGAACACGCCAATCTTACCGTCACCGACCCGCAGCGCAGCGCCGAACTGTTCGAAAAGTTGTGCGGCTGGCACGAGCGCTGGCACGGCCCGGCCATGAATGGCGGCGAGACGATCCATGTCGGCAACGAGATGACTTACCTCGCGCTCTACACCAATCCGGACGCCACCGGCGGCTATGACAAGGGCGTGCCGCTCAACCATGTCGGCCTGCTAGTCGACGATCTGGATGCCGCGGAGAAGATCGTCATCGAAGCGGGCCTGGAACCTTTCGCCCATGCAGATTACGCCCCCGGCCGCCGGTTCTACTTCTTCGACTGGGACCGAATCGAGTTCGAAGTGGTCAGCTACCTCTAAACCGTCCCGCCCCTCTCGTTTTTTGCGGAGCGCAGAACGGGAGGGGCGATCAGGCGTTGCCGACGACGAGGCAGGCCGCCGCCACCAGCGCCCCCGTCCACCGATTGGCACGGAACCGCTCGAGCGGATTTGCCGGATCGGCCGGATCGAGCGTCATGACCTGCCACCCCAGATGAATCGCCGCCGGGGCCAATGCCAGCAGCGCCAGCCAGTCCTCGCGCAGAAACCAGAACGCGAGCGCCCAGAGCGCCACCGCGCCGCCGTAGAACAGCGCCACCCCCGGCTTCACGCGCCGCCCCAACCGCAGCGCAGAGGAACGAATGCCGACGAGTGCGTCGTCCTCCCGGTCCTGCAAGGCATAGACCGTGTCGTAGCCGATTACCCACAGCACGCACCCTGCGTAGAGCGTCGCAAGCACCTCCCAGTTATCGGAACGCAGCGCGATCCATGCGACGGGCGCCCCCCAACTGAATACCAGCCCGAGCCACGCCTGCGGCCACCAGGTGATCCGCTTCATAAAGGGATAGGCGGCCACCAGCGCGAGGCTCGCCAGCGCGACGAGCTGCGCTTGCCACCGCAGTTGCAGCAGCACGACGAGCCCGACGAGGCACAGCGCGAGGAGCCAGGCCCAGGCGAGCTTCTTCGAAACGCGTCCGCTCGCCACCGGTCGCACTGCCGTTCGCGCCACCTGCCGATCGAGCTCGGCATCGACGATGTCGTTGTAGACGCACCCCGCCCCTCGCATCGCCACGCTGCCGATGAAAAACCACAAAAGCAGTTCCCACTGCCAGCCCGCGCCAGCAAGCCAGAGGCCGTAAACGCAAGGCCAGAGCAGCAGCCACCAGCCGATCGGCCGGTCGAAGCGGGCGAGCTGCGCAAGATCGCGCGGCACCTGCGGCAGGCGCGCGACGATCCCGCGATGTTCGCTGTCGGGTACGATCTGCTCGGTCATCGCATTCGCCCTACCGCCGCCGAGGGCGCGCGTCATCCATCGATGCGCAGCCGCACAGCTACGGCCCGGTTTGCCGTGCAAAGTAGATGCGGATCGCGCGCGCCATCACTTCGGCGAAGTTCTCCTGCCCTTCGAGCGTAGCGAGACGCTCGGCATCTGCGGGATTGGTGATGAAGCCGGATTCGTAAAGCACCGCAGGCACATCCGGTGCGCGCAGCACGGCGAGCGCGGCGGAGCGGCGGGGCCGGGGATGAAATACCAGCGTCCCCTCTCCTTCGCGCAGGATCAAGCTCGTGAACTCGGCCGACTCCTCCTGCACGCGGCGTTGCGACAGCTCGATCAGGATTTCGCTCACCTGTTCGCTCTGCCCTTCGATGCGCACGCCGTTGAGACGGTCGGCATTGTTCTCGCGCTCCGCGAACCGCGCGGCCGCTTCGCTCGATGCCTGCGCGGAGAGCGTGTAGATGCTCGCACCGCTCGCCTCGCTGGCCTTCGCAGCGGAATCGGCGTGAATCGAGAGAAACAGATCGGCATTCATCCGGCGCGCGATTTCCGGCCGTTCGCCGAGCACGAGAAAACTGTCGTCCTCGCGCGTCAGCGCCACGCGGATGCCGCCATCCCGCACGAGCCGGTCGCGCAGTGCCAGTGCGAGGCCGAGCGCGATATCCTTCTCGCGGTATCCTTCGACGCTCGCCCCCGGATCCTTTCCGCCGTGGCCGGGATCGATCACGACCAGCGGCCGCGACCGGTCGGGCGGGCCGTGAATTGTCGGCAGGTCGAGGGGCGCGCCAGCCTCGGGAAGGAGCAGACGGACAACGTAGTCTCGTCCAAGATGGGGCACGGGAATCGTGAGACCGAGCGCATAGAGCGCGGCCAGCAATGCCAGCGGCGCGAGGAAAATCAGCCAGATCTGAAGCCGCATGGACATTGCGCAGCGTTGTTACGGTGTTGCGGGCACAGAGCGCAACATGGTTGCCGAACCAGACCGGCAGTGCTAGCGCTGGCAGGCCGATATCCGGTCCATCTAAGCCCGCCTTTCACACTTTCGTGCGGGCCGGCCGGGGAACGATCGGCAAGCTCGGAAGTCCCTTCCCGAGCTTTACGCAACAGGTTGATGCAAGACATGAGAAGCCCCACCCCGCCCCTGACGACGCTGCCGCCGGCATGCGTCGCGGCATGGGCGGACCAGGCGGCGCAGAACAAGCGCATTCGCATGTCCGCAGACACATCATTCCGGCGCCTCTGGACGATCCAGAGCGACCGGTCCGACAATGCCGCCCATCGCAATTCGATCGGCGGTTTCCACACATATGCGCGCGTTCTCCCGACAGGCTTAGGCCTAAGGGCACGCGCACGGAGAATACTGAATGGCAACGCGCATGCTTATCGATGCGCGCCACCCGGAAGAAACGCGGGTGGCGGTGCTCAAGGGCAACCGGATCGAAGAATTTGATTTCGAATCTGCCGAACACAAACAGATCAAGGGCAATATCTACCTCGCCAAAGTCACCAGGGTAGAACCGAGCCTTCAAGCGGCTTTCGTCGATTTCGGCGGCAACCGCCACGGGTTCCTCGCTTTCGGCGAAATCCATCCGGACTACTACCAGATCCCCAAGGAGGATCGCGAGCAACTCCTCGCCGAAGAGGCAGAAGCGGCCGAAGAAGAGGCACGCCTGCGCTCCGAAGAGGAAGATCGCGGCGAGATACCCGGCGACGAGTACGACGCCGACGACGAGACCGGCGAATCGCTGGTCGAGGAATTCGCCGAGGACGGTGTCGAGGAAATCGACACGTCCGAAAAGGCCAAGGTCTCCACGATCGAGGAAGGCCGGGTCGAGAACGACGACAATGACGATGACGGCGACGACGAGAACGGCGACGAGGCCGGTGATTCCCGCCGCGGCCGCCGCGGTCGCGCACGCCGTCAGGGCAAGGGCCGCGCCCGCACGAAGGAAGTCGACGAGGTTCGCGCCCGGCGGCAGGCACTGCGCCGCCGCTACAAGATCCAGGACGTCATCCAGCGCCGCCAGGTGCTGCTGGTCCAGGTCGTCAAGGAAGAGCGCGGCAACAAAGGCGCGGCGCTGACGACGTATCTCAGCCTCGCCGGGCGCTACACCGTGCTGATGCCGAACAGCAGCCACGGTGGCGGCATCTCGCGCAAGATCTCGAGCGCCAGCGACCGCAAGCGGCTGAAGCAGATCGTCGGCGATCTGAGCCTGCCGAAGTCGATGGGCCTGATCGTCCGCACCGCGGGCCTCCAGCGCACCAAGACCGAGATCAAGCGCGACTTCGACTATCTCGCCCGTCTGTGGGACGAGATCCGCGAGAAGACGCTTTCCTCCAGCGCGCCCACCCTGATCCACTCCGACAGCGACCTGATCAAGCGTGCGATCCGCGACATCTACAACCGCGAGATCGAGGAAGTCGTGGTCGAGGGCGAAGCGGGTTACCGCTCGGCCAAGGAGTTCATGAAGCTGCTGATGCCCAGCCACGCCCGGCGGGTGAAGGCCTATTCCGATCCGGTGCCGTTGTTCCAGCGCTACGGTGCGGAAGACCAGCTTCGCGCGATGTACGACCCGGTGGTGCAGCTCAAATCGGGCGGCTATCTGGTCATCAACCCGACCGAGGCCCTGGTTTCGATCGACATCAACTCCGGGCGTTCGACCAAGGAACACGGGATCGAGCAGACCGCACTTGCGACCAACCTCGAGGCGGCGAAGGAAATCGCCCGCCAGCTCCGCCTGCGCGACATGGCCGGGCTGGTCGTGATCGACTTCATCGACATGGAGTACAGCTCCAACATCCGTAAGGTCGAGCGCGCGATGAAGGACGCGCTGAAGAACGACCGCGCCCGCATCCAGGTCGGCCGCATCTCGGGCTTCGGCCTGATGGAGATGAGCCGCCAGCGGCTGCGCACCGGCGTGCTCGAAGCCACGACCCGCGAATGCCCGCACTGCGACGGCACCGGTCTCGTCCGCACCGCATCGAGCGCAGGCCTCTCGGCGCTGCGCCTGATCGAGGACGAAGCGGCCAAGGGCAAGGGCACGGTGATCCGGCTCGCTGCGAGCACCGAAGCGGCGATCTACCTGCTCAACGCCAAGCGCGACGATCTCGTCGAGATCGAGCAGCGCTACAGCGTCAACGTCGAGGTCGTTCCGGAAGGCGAGGAAGAAGGCGCGAAGATGAGCGTCTCCAGCTCCGGTCCCCGCCCCACGCAGGCGCCGAAGTTCGAGCCGATCGTGGACGACGACGAGGATGACGTCGAAGCCGACACCGAGGGTGACGAAGAAGGATACGACGCCCGCGACGAGGACGACGGCGACGCGTCCCGGAAGCGCAAGCGCCGCCGCCGGGGCGGCCGCGGCCGCAACAAGAACCGGGGCGACGACCACGGCAATGGCGACGGTAGCGACGAAGCGTCGGAGGACGGCGAGCGTCGTGAGGAAATCTCTGCCCGCGACGATCGCGATGGCGACGACGAGGACGGAAAACCCAAGAAGCGCCGTCGCCGCGGCGGTCGTCGTCGGCGCGGCAAGGATAGCGAAGCCGGTGACGATACCGTCGGCGAGGCGAAGCCGCTGGAGGATCTGTCGGAGCAGGTCGTCGACGACATGGCTGTAGTCGCCGGCCCCGAAGATTCACCGGAGACGGCCGAAGCGGTTGCCGAAGAAGCACCCAAGCCCAAGAGGCGCACCCGCCGCAAGAAGGTCGAAGAACCTGCCGCCGAAGTCGCCGAGACCCCGGCGGCTGAGGCAGTCCCTGCGGCCGAGCCTGCAGCGGAGGCAGAGGAAGCACCGAAGCCGAAGAGGCGCACCCGCCGCAAGAAGGCAGAGGAAGCTCCGGTCGAAGAGGCCGCGGCCACCACGCCCGAACCGGCAGTGGAAGCGGAGCCTCCGGTCGAGAAGCCCAAGCGTACGCGGCGCAAGAAGAAGGAAGAGCCGGCGGTCCAGGATGCCGCACCGGCCGAGGATACCGTTCCCGCCGAGGAGTCTGCTCCGGCAGAAGCCGCCGAACCGGCGCCCGCGAACGACGCCGGCGACGCGGCAACCGGAGCGCCTCAGCGGCGCGGTTGGTGGCAGCGCACTTTCGGCGAGTAACACCCGCAAGTCATGGCGAGGCGGCTCTTGGGCCCCTCGCCATGACATGCTGCTTGCTACCGATTTCTACAATCCAGCCTTCCTGCCCACGCCCCATTCCATCCATGCGAGGGGGCGCGGCATTCCCGGCAGATAGCGCTCGCCCAGCGGCTCGACGGCGAAGCCGCCCGCAGCGACCGCCGATGTGATCGGGCGAGTCAGATGACAGCCGCCCATAACCGGCTTCCACCAGGGCTCGATCCGGTCCTGCCACCGCGCGACCTTGGGCTCTGGCGCGCGACCGTGCTCGAGGAACAGCAGCCGCCCGCCCGGCCTCAGGATACGGCGCATCTCCCGCAGAACTTGCGTTTGGTCGACTACCGAGCACATCGTGAAGGTGCACACCGCCGTATCGAAGCTGTCGTCCGGAAAGGGGATCGCTTCTCCCACGCCCCGGCGAATGTCGGCTAGCCAGCCCTTCCGCGCGGCTTCCGCGCGTGCATAGTCGAGCAGCTTGTCGCCCGGATCGATCCCCGCGTAGCGCGTGATCGCAGCTCGATCGTAGAGTTGCTGGTTGATCCCGCCCCCACAGCCGAGTTCGAACACTTCGCCGCGTGCCAGCGGGACGACCTTCTCGCGCAACTCTCTGACCGGCTTCGCTCCGCACGCGAACTTGATCAGTCGCGGAGCGCCGTGTCTCTCCCAGAAATCGCGGACGCCCATGGAATTCCCCTCCCGACGCGTCGCAGCATACGAGTTCCGGACCGAATTGCCATGGAAGGGCCCTTCCGGGCCGCATACGACGGGCGCTAGCGAACCTGCCGTGCGCCATCCCCGACCAGCAGGCGTACATCTTCCAGATCCTGCGCCGTATCGACATCCACTGCGGCAAGCCCGTCGCTCGCAGGGACGAGAGCGGCGCGCACACCGATGCCCTCGCCCAGCCGCGCCAACCCTCTGGCGAGCGTCAGCCGACCCAGCCCATAGGACACTAGTAATCCGAGCCCGAGCCGCGCGACGATCTTCCATGGCCGTTTGCGATCGGCCTCGACCCGCGTCCATTCCTCCACGGCGGCCCGCGCCGCTGAAGTCCGCAGGAGGAACAGGTTGCAGCCGGACCAGTGCCCGTCCGCGAAGCGCAGATAAGTCCGCCGACTGCCTGGCATCGCCGCCTCGATCCGGGCGCGTTCCGCCATCATCACCGCGAGGTCGCAGTCAGCCGGCGCCCCCTCAACCAGCCCGGAGACCCATTCGGGGCGCAGCAAGGCATGATCGGCGGTGGTGACGAGGAGCGGTGTGCCGCAAGTCTCGAGCGCACGCAGCACGCTTCCGCTCGGCCCCGCAGCCGGCGGAACGATGTCCGCACCCAGGTCCCGCGCAAGATCCTCCACCGGACCCGCTTCGCAGCAGACGAAGACCCGCGTGCATCCGGCGTCACGCAGCGCTCCGACGACGCGGGTGAGGAGCGGTCGGCCTCCTATCTCGATCAGAGCCTTGTGCGTCACGCCGGCTTCGAGAGCGAGCGGGTCGCCACCCGGCCGGGAGCCGGCCAAAACCAGCGCGTTCACCGCCGCCGTCACGCAGCCCGGTCCCGCCTGAGCACAACAAACACCGCGACGCTCATCGCGAGATAGCTGCACGCCATGCCGAGTGCGACTGCCCAGCCGATACCCACCGGGCCGAACCCGGCAAATGCGACGATGCTGGCGATCAGCACCACCGCCGCAAGACTCCGCGCGATCAGCGGATACGACGGGTGGCCGGTGGAATGGAGAACGGGCTCATACGATGCGCTGGCGAGGTCGAACGCCGCACCGATCGCCAGCGGTATCAGCACCACGCCGCCACGCGCGAAGCCTTCGCCGCCTATCAACGCCAACAAGTCCTCGCCGAACGCGAGTGCGGCCAGCGTCACGATCACGCCGCCAATGCCGGCGATCACCGTCACTTGCCTGACCAGGCGGCTGAACCCGCCGATGTCGGTCGCCACGCGGGCGTGGGCGAATTCCGGATAGATCGCGCGGCTCAGGAGCTGCGACAGCTTGCCGAAGCCCTGCGCGAGCTGGTCTGCGAGGCGATAGACGCCCGCCGCGCTTGTGCCGAGGAAATAGCCGACCGCCAGCAGCGGCCCTTGCTTGTAGAGCGCATCGAGCGTCGAGCTGACGTAAGTGATGCCGAAGAAGCGGCCCACCCCCGGATTCTCGCGCAGGGTCTGTCCGAACGTACCAAAATGCTCCTTGCGCATCGCTTGGGGCGCGAGCCGCCAGGCGGCAATCCAGTAGGCGGCAGCAGAGATCAGTTCTATCGCCGCCCAGGCGGCCAGAAAGCGGCCCACGTTCGCCCCGACGAACATGATTGCGAAAGCCGCCAGCAGGCGTCCGGTCGGGACGATCGCTTCGACATAGGTGGCGATGTCGAATCGGCCGAGCACGCGAACGATGCCGATCGGCGTCGTGACCCGCGCCCACAGGAGCGCGCAGTTGAAAGCGAATGCCATTGTCACGTAGCGCTCGTTCAGTTCGAGCAACTGCGCGAAACCGAAGTAGATGACATAGGCGACGAGGCTGCCCAGCAGCGCCCCGCCCGCGTCGATCGCGCCGCAGAACCACGCGAGGCGTCCGAAGCGCTGCCAGTTCTGCTCGTGCACCGCCTGTGCGCCGAAGCGCACCATGGTCTGCCATGTCTGGAATCCGGCAACTGCGACGAGCGCCTGGCCGGTGCCGAAAATCAGCGAAAAGTGGCCGAAATCCTTGATCCCGAGCGAGCGCGATAGCACGGCAAGATAGATGATGCTGCACACGGCACCGAAGCCCTTACCCCCCAAGAGCCACGCCAGGTTGCCCAGGATGGTCGACAGGCCCGTGCGTGAAGTGGGAGCGCGCGACGGCATGGCCGCGCTCTGGACGAGCTTGCTGGGAGGGTCAATGCCCCAGGCGGGGTGACATCGGCATGGCGCCACGGCGGACTTTACGCTAGCGGCACGCCGGATGGCGCGCATCTGCTTCCTCTTCAATCACGATCAGCTCCACCAGCTCGCACACAGCCTGCCGATTGCGCTGGAGCTGGCGGCGAGCGGGCAGCACGAGGTCGTGCTGGCGACCGGCAGCGAGGGGCTTGAGCAGCGGCTGCGCGAACTTGCCGGTCCGGCGCTCGAACGGATGGGTCTGGTGCGGCTCGACTTGCGTAGCGGGCTGTCGCGGTTGGCGGCTGGCGCGCTCGAACGGATTGTGCCTGCACGCAAGATCCTGCTCTACCGCGACAATCTCGATTTTTTCCGCGGGTTCGACGCGCTGGTGGTGTCGGAGAAGACTTCGCTCCTGCTCAAGACGCGCTACGGCCTCGATGGGCTGAAGATCATCCATACCCGGCACGGCGCCGGAGACCGCGCGATCGGCTTCGGCAAGGAAAGCGCCCGCTTCGACCTGGTGCTGGTATCCGGCCCCAAGATCGCGCGGCGGCTGGAGGCGGAGGCAGGCGTGGACCCGGCGCGCATCCGTATCGTCGGCTATCCGAAGTTCGACCTCTTCGCAGAGCACCGCATCCCGAATCCGTTTCCCGATCCCTCGCGGCCGATCGTCCTCTATACGCCGCATCCCTCGCCCCGCCTGTCCAGCTATTACCGCATGGGGCCGCGAGTGCTGGCGGAGCTGGCAGCGAGCGAGCGTTACAACGTGATCTTTGCGCCGCACGTCATGCTGTTCCAGCGGCGGTACACGGTCACCATCGCCCCGCCCGCGATCGAACGGGTGCCGCCGATCGATCCGGCGGTTGAGGCGTGTCCGCATATCGTGGTCGACCGCGGCAGCCCGGCCGCGACCGACATGAGCTACACCAACCTCGCTGACATCTACTGCGGCGATGTGAGCAGCCAGATCTACGAGTTCCTGCTGCGCCCCCGCCCTTGCCTGCATTTGAACGCCCACGGCGTAGAATGGCAGGGCAACCCCGACTACGCACACTGGCAGACGGGGCCGGTGGTCGGACCGGAGGCGAATATCGTCGAGGCGCTCGACCGGGCCGTCGCCACGCACCCGCAATACGCGGCGCGGCAGCAGGAGCTTTTCGCCGATACCTTCTCGACAGGCGCGCAGTCGGCCGCGATAAGGGCGGCCGCCGCCGTCACCTCGTTCATGGAAGAGAAGCCGTCATCCCGCACGAAACCAGCCTGAAACCGGCTCGGCTCGACGGCCGCCGCATCTGGGTCATGGCGAAGGGCTATGCTGCCGAAGAAGGCGGCATGCAGACTTACGCCGAAGGCGTGGCCGAAGCCTATGCCGAAGCCGGCGCCGAGGTGACCGTGTTCACGCAGACGGCGCTCGGTCCGCGGCGTATGCGCGTCGGGCCGGTCGTGCTGGTCGACGTGGGCCGGCCCAAATCGCCGCTGATGCCGCTGCGCCTGCGCACGGCCATGCGGCGCGAGAAGGCCCGGAACGGCGCGCCCTTCCTGGTCCACGGCACCACCTGGCGGACGTCGATCCTGCCGATGCTGGCCGGCCTGCCCTACGTCACGACCTTTCACGGCCGCGAGTTCATGTACGGCGGTACGCGCACCAAGCAGCTCATGCGGATGGTCGCGCGCCGCGCCCGCGCGATCGTGACCGTCAGCGGCTACAGCGCGGCCAAGCTCCGCGCACGACTGGGCGAGGACCTGCCGGAGCCGATCGTCGCCTGGAACGGGCTCGGCGACAGCCCGGTCGATTGTGCCGCGCAGGGATCGTCTGCCAAGAACGATCCGCCGCTCATCTTCTCGCTGTGCCGCCTGGAGCCGCGCAAGAACATCTCCGCATGCGTTCGGGCCCTGGCTGAGATCCGCGATCAAGGGCTGCCGTTCCGCTACATCATCGGCGGACGCGGCCCGGCCCTGGCCGAAGTGCAGCAGCTCGTCGAGGACTTTGCTCTCGGAGACATGGTGGAGGTGGCGGGCTTCATGCCGGCCGAGCGAGTCGCCGCGCTCTACGGCCAGGCCGACATCTTCCTCCATCCGCAGATCGAGATCGACGATGGACGCGATTTCGAGGGATTCGGCATCGCCATCGCCGATGCCATGGTTGCGGAAACCGCCGTGGTCCTTGGCAAGGCCGGCGGCGCGATCGAGCTGATCGAAAACGATGTCAACGGAATCGCGGTGGACGGCACCGATCACGGCGAGTTGCGCGGCGCCCTTCACCGTCTGCTCTCGAACCCGGAGGAACGCCGCACTATGGCCAGCGCCGCGCGCCTCCACGCCGAATGCACGTTTCGCTGGGACCGCCATATCGCGCTGGTCTTGCGCGATGTGGCAGCGGAAAGCTCAGCGAGTGAAGTCGACCGGGCGCCAGCCCCTCTGTCCGGCACGCCTGGCGGTCCCGGCGCGCGCGGTCACGAACCAGCCCTCGTCCGCCCAGTCGAGTAGCGGCGCGTCGGCGAAGCTGTCGCTGACGAACCGCAGGTGCAAATCCTCGCGCGCTATGCCGCGTTCCGCCAGCCACGCCCGCACGCGCGCCAGCTTCTCCGGCCCGTAGCAGTTGGGCTGCAGCTCGCCTTCAAGCGCCCAGTGACTGGCGATGATCTCTTCCACGTCGAGCAGCCGGGCGATGTGTTCGGCATAGAGCAGATAGGCGGCGGTCGCGATCAGGACGCGGCGCCCTTCGCGCACGTCCTCCTCCATCGCCCGTCGGGCACCCGGATGCAGCCGCGCGACGCGCGCTTCGGCAAAGGCCCGCGCTACTTCGGCGAGCCGTTCGGGTTGCGGACGCCCCAGCATCAGCCGCATTCCGCGGTGCTTGAGCGCCGTGCGGCCGATCAGCCCGAGCTTGTGCCCAATCATCAGTGCCACCCAGACCGGCAGCAGCAGGAGCCGCCACGGAGCGAGCCGCCGTGCACCGAAGATCAGGAAAGGCGTGAAAGTCGAACCGGACAGCAGCGTGCCGTCCAGGTCGTAGATCGTCATGCGCAACTTGCGCTCCCGCTTTGCCACGTTCGCGGGCCCACTAGCGCAATCTTCACCGAAGATCGCGCCCTTTCAACTTTGCCCTGCGCTCCGCTTCACCTTGCTCTTGTCGCCGAACCGGTTAGATAGGCCGCGAAACGCAGCAGGACAACGGACGCAATGGCGACCTTCACCCTTCCGAAGAACTCGAAGATCAGCGGCAAGGGCCGCGCCCACCGCGCCGAAGGCGCTGGCCGGGTCCAGAAGTTCAAGATCTACCGCTACGATCCCGACAGCGGCGAGAACCCGCGCTACGACACGTTCGAGATCGACCTCGACGATTGCGGCCCGATGGTCCTCGACGCGCTGATCAAGATCAAGAACGAGATCGATCCGACGCTGACCTTCCGCCGCTCGTGCCGCGAGGGGATCTGCGGCTCCTGCTCGATGAACCTCAACGGCAAGAACGGCCTCGCCTGCACCACCGCGATCGAGGATCTGAAGGGCGAGATCCGCATCACGCCGCTGCCGCACATGGACGTGGTCAAGGATCTCGTCCCCGACTTCACCCACTTCTACGCGCAGTACGCCTCGATCCGCCCCTGGCTGCAGACCGTCTCGACCACGCCCAGCGGCAAGGAACGCCTGCAGAGCCCCGAGCAACGCGAGAAGCTCGACGGCCTCTACGAGTGCATCCTGTGCGCCTGCTGCTCGACCGCGTGTCCGAGCTACTGGTGGAATTCGGACAAGTTCCTCGGCCCCGCGATCCTGCTCCAGGCCTATCGCTGGCTGGCCGACAGCCGCGACGAGATGACCGGCGAGCGGCTCGACCAGCTTGAGGATCCGTTCCGGCTCTATCGCTGTCACACGATCATGAACTGCGCGAACGTGTGCCCCAAGGGCCTCAACCCGGCCAAGGCGATCGCCGAGACCAAGAAGATGCTGGCCGAGCGCCAGATCTGAGCGTGGACACGCAAGAGCCGGTCTTCGACTACCGGGAGCATCCCGACCATCCCGGCTGGCACACCTGGAATCTGCGGGACCCGACACGCTTCAACCCGGTGGTCATGGGCGACATGCTCGTGCGCACCGAGGGCGAGAAGTGCCGCCTGCGCATGTTTCCCGAGCGCAAGCACACCAACTTGCAGGAGATGATCCACGGCGCGGTCACGCTGTCGCTGATCGACATCTCGCTTTTCGCCGCGATGCGGACGCTGACCGGCGGCGATGCCGGCCCGGCGGTGACGCTCGAACTTTCGACCCAGTTCATCGGCGCCGGCAAGCCCGACCAGCCGCTCGACGCGGTGGTCGATGTTCTGCGTGAGACGGGACGGCTGCTGTTCCTGCGCGGCGAGGTCGTTCAGGACGACCATTTGGTGGCGGGCTTCACCGCGCTGGTGCGCAAGGCCAGCCGCAAGTGAGTGGCATGCTCGCGCGCTACGAAGCGCTGGTCGCCGCGGGAGAACTGCGCCCCGATGCCGAGCAGCGCGCTGCCGCAGAGGCGCTGGACAGGCTGCAGGGCGCCCTCGAAACCGAACAGAACGTCGGCTTCGTCGGTCGTCTCCTCGGTCGCAAGCCCTCGCCTCCGCGCGGCATTTACATGTGGGGCGGCGTCGGGCGCGGCAAGTCGATGC
This sequence comes from Pelagerythrobacter aerophilus, assembly GCF_003581645.1. Classification (GTDB taxonomy): domain Bacteria; phylum Pseudomonadota; class Alphaproteobacteria; order Sphingomonadales; family Sphingomonadaceae; genus Pelagerythrobacter; species Pelagerythrobacter aerophilus. The sequence continues at coordinate 142,190 of NZ_QXFK01000015.1, forward strand.
TGATGGACCTGTTCGTCGAGACGCTGGGAATCGCGGAAAAGCGCCGGGTCCACTTCCACGCCTTCATGCTCGAAGTCGACAAGCTGATCCGCGAGGAACGGGCGAAGGAAAGCGGCGACCCGGTAGGCCCTGCGGCCGTCCGCATCGCGCGCGAGGTGCGCTGCCTCGCGTTCGACGAGATGGTGGTCAACAACACTGCCGACGCCGCGATCATGAGCCGCCTGTTCACCGCGCTGATCCGCGACGAGGGCGTCACCGTCGTCACCACCAGCAACCGCCCCCCGCGCGATCTCTACAAGGATGGGCTCAACCGCTCGCTGTTCCTGCCGTTCATCGATCTGGTCGAGGCCGAGCTGGATGTGATCCCGCTCAACGGCCCGGTCGACTACCGGCTCGACCGGCTCGGCGGGATCGACAACTGGCACACACCTCTCGGGGCCGAGGCGACCGCGCAAGTGCGCGAGGCCTTCTTCCGCCTGACCGACTACAAGCCCGAAGATGCGGCGCATGTGCCAAGCGCCGAGCTCGAACTAGGCGGCGGGCGCACGCTGCATGTGCCCAAGAGCCTCAAGGGCGTCGCCGTATTCAGCTTCAAGCGACTGTGCGGCGAAAACCGGGGTGCGGCCGACTATCTCGCGATCGCGCGCGCCTATCACACAGTGATCGTGGTCGGCATCCCGGTCATGGGCCCGGACCGCCGCAACGAGGCGATCCGCTTCACCAAGCTCGTCGACGCGCTCTACGAATTCAGGGTCAAGCTCTTCGCCACCGCCGACGCGGAGCCGGAGGGGCTCTATCCCGCAGGGGACGGCAGTTTCGAGTTCGCCCGCACGGTCAGCCGGCTCGAGGAAATGCAGAGCGCCGACTACATGGCACGGGGCCACGGCAGCGAGGGTTGAAAGGGGGCCGCGGAGCCCCACTTATCGACTATTCCGGCGATAACATCCCGCCGAGGTGAGAAAATCGATGATCGACGTGAGACCGTTCGCCACGCTGGGCGCAGCCGATCACGGCTGGCTCGACGCGCGCCATCATTTCAGTTTCGCCAGCTACCACGATCCCGATCGCATGGGCTGGGGCGCGATCCGGGTGTGGAACGACGACACCATTGCGGCGAAGAGCGGCTTTCCGCCGCACCCGCACAACGACATGGAGATCGTGACGTTCGTGCGCACCGGTGCGATCACCCACAAGGACAGCCTCGGTAACGAAGGCCGCACCGCAGCGGGCGACGTTCAGGTGATGAGCGCCGGGACCGGCATCACCCATGCCGAGTACAACCTCGAGGATGAGGCCACAACGCTGTTCCAGATTTGGATCATCCCGGACCGGCGCGGTGAGCAGCCATCGTGGGATCAGCGCGAGTTCCCCAAGGCCGCGCGCGAGGGCGGGTTCGAGATCGTCGCCAGCGGTACGCCCGATGCGGACGACGCCCTATCAATCCGCACCGACGCCAAAGTTGCCGCAGCAACCCTCGCGGCAGGCCAGTCGGCGACATGGCGCACCTCCGGAGAGCGACACCAGTACCTCGTCGCCCCGAACGGCCGCATTCGCGTGAACGGCCTCGAGGCAGATCCACGCGACGGTGTGGCCGTCACAGGCGAACGGGAGATCGTCGTCGAAGCGATCGACGACGCGCAGGTCGTGCTGGTCGACGCCCGCTAGAAGCTCAGGCCGCCTTGGCGAGCCGTGCTTGCGCGGCCACGAGGCGGCCCATGACTTTCAGGTCCTGCTCGCGCAACTGGAGCGCGGAATCGGCCCATAGCTCGGTGATACGGTTCAGTTCCGCCAGTTCGAGGTTCCAGGAAACCTTCATCGCGCGCCGCGAATTGACCAGCCCGGCGTGGCGGCGGTCGGACTTCTTGATGAATTCGCGGCAGGCGGCGAGGCCCTGTCCATTCTCGGCGAGGTGATGCACGAGGCCGATCTCGTACATCTGCTCCGCACTATAGGTCTCGTTCGACACGATCAGTCGGTCGGCCATAGCGCTGCCGACCTTGCGGCTCAGCAGGGCGTGCGCCCCCATCCCGGGGAACAGGCCGAACATGATCTCCGGCAAACCGAACGTCGCACCCCGTTCGGCCACGATGTAGTCGAACGACAGCAGCGCCTCGAACCCGCCGCCCAGCGCCGCGCCCTCGACCAGCCCGACGGTCAGCATCGGCAGGTCGAGCGAGGCGATGTTGCGGTGGAGGATCTTGCAGCAGCGATGGCCGTAGCGCACCAATCCGTCGCGATTGTGCTCGCGGATCAGGCGCTGGAAGAGGTCGAGATCGCCGCCGAAGCAGAACACGCCCGGCGCCCGGCTGCCAAGCACGAGGAAGCGCAGCGGCACTTTCTCCGGCCCGAACCCCTGCTCGATATAGACCTGCCAATTCTCAAAATCGCCGAGCATCGTGGGCGTGAAGCTCGGCCGTCCCTCCGGGTTCATGTAGGTCCAGAGCGTCTGCGTCGCGTCCTCGTAGAAGACGTCGAGCTCGTGAAGCTGGAACAGACCTTCGGGAATTGCCGCGTGTCGCGCGCTTTCCGCGACCAGCATCTCGTCGCCTGCACCAAGCGGAATAGCTGGCTGGTCCGAACCCGTTTCAGGTTCGACATTCTCGATTCCGGAACTCACATGATCCATAAGGATCCCCCCGCTTTTCTGCGGCACCCCCCGATTTTCGGGAAGCGTAATCGACACGCGAGTCAATTGGCAAACGATTAATTAACTTTGCTGACGGCCGGTCCCGATCCGGGGCATACCCCAAAATCGCGTGTCCGCTAGCCCGATATGCCCAGGCGATCGAGCGAGCGGTCGAGCATCAGGAGCTGCCACAGTAGCCGCGAATGGTCCGACCGTCCGGCGATATGCGCCTCGGCGATCGTGCCGAGCCGGATCTCGTCGAACCAGCCGGTGCGGGCCAATCGCGCGCCGGTCGCGATCGCCCGCGCCTCACCGGCCAGCGGCCCGCGCAGCCACTGCGCGATGGGTGTGACGAAGCCCTGTTTCGGACGGAATAGCACGTCGTCGGGCAGGTAGCGGCGCATCGTGTGCTTGAGCAGCCACTTGCCCTGTCCCCCCCTGATCCGCTCGCGCTGCGGCAACTGCGCCGCGAACTCGATCAGCCGGTGGTCGAGCAGCGGCTCGCGCGCCTCGAGACTCACGTCCATGCTCGTGCGGTCGACCTTGGTCAGGATGTCACCGGGCAGCCAGAACTTGAGATCGGCATATTGCGCGCGGTCGAGCCCGCTCCGGGCGGGCGCAGCGCGCATCATCTCCATCAGCGGATCTTCGGCGCGGTAGCCGCCGATCTCGCGCGCGAAGCGGTCCGTGTAGAGCGCCCCGCGGAGCTCCGGTGGGACAACGCCGAGCGCGCGCGCGTATCCCGCCGCGCCGTCATCGGCGAGCGACTGGAAGGTGGTCTTGGCGCGCAGGGGGCGCGGCGCCCAGTCGGCCTTGGGCCAGATCGCGCCGAGGCCGCCAAACACCGGCCGCCGCAGTGCGGCGGGTAACACAGCGCGCGCCTGCTCTTCGCGGGCATGGAAAATCTGGCGGCGATAACCGGCGAAGGCTTCGTCCGCCCCGTCACCCGAAAGCGCCACTGTCACCTTCTCGCGTGCAAGTTGGCACACCCGCCAGGTGGGCAGCGCGGAGGCGTCGGCGAAGGGCTCGTCGAACATGGTCGCGAGCCGGTCCACGGCGGAGAAGTCGTCGGGATCGACCGTGCGGCTGCTGTGATCGGTGCCGAAACGCAGCGCGACTTGTTCGGCGTAGGCCGTCTCGTCGAGCGCCGCGACGTCGAAGCCGATCGAGCAGGTCTTCACCGGATCGCGGCTCGATTCCGCCATCAGGGCAACGACCGAGGAGGAATCGACACCGCCCGACAGAAAGGCGCCGAGCGGCACATCGGCGACCATGCGCGAGGTCACCGCCCCGCGCATGTGGTGCAGGAGTTCGGCGGAAAGATCCGCTGTCGCGCCCGAGCGGCGGCGAGTGAAATCGACGTCCCACCACTGCACCGGCGGCGGCGGCGCGGCCTCGTGCCGGAGCACACGATAGTGGCCGGCGGGCAATTTCTCGACGCCTCTCAGGATCGAGCGGTGGTCGGGTACGTAGCCCCAGGCGAGATAGTCCTCAATCGCCAGAGGATCGGCCTCCCGCCGCAGCAGGGGGTGCGCGAGGAGGCCCTTGAGTTCCGAGGCGAAGGCGAGGCTTCCGTCGCTCAGGTGCGCCATGAACAGCGGCTTCACCCCCAGCCGGTCGCGCGCGAGGAGCAGTTCGCGGCGGTGCGCGTCGTAGAGCGCGAAGGCGAACATGCCGTGGAGGCGCGGCAGGCACTCGACGCCCCAGCGGGCCCAGGCGGCGAGGATCACCTCGGTGTCGCCGTCGGTGCGGAACTGCGCGCCTTCGCTCGCAAGCTCACGCCGCAGCTCGCGGTAGTTGTAGATCTCGCCGTTGAAGACGATCATCGCGCGCCCGTCCGCCGAATGCATCGGCTGTGGCGATCCCGCGACGTCGATGATCGAGAGGCGGCGATGGCCGAGGCCGACGCCCGGTCCGGTCCAGACTCCCGAACCGTCAGGGCCGCGATGCGCGAGCGCGTCGGACATGCGGCCGACCCGCTCGGGATCGACCGGCTTGGGAATGCCGCAATGAAAGATCCCGGCGATGCCGCACATGCGCGGCCTCTATCGCAGGCCGGCGACGCGGTCCATCCACGCGCCGCGCTCGCCGATGGCGGCGGTGAACCGGTCGATGACCTGCGCGCCCTCGGCTGCCGGGCGGCCCTCGACCGAGAGGATCAGCGTCGCGGTCGGGTGCCGGCGCAGCAGCAGCCGGTCGCGCATGGTGGCGAGCTTGAGTCGCGCCGCGCTACCGGTTGTAAGATCTCCCTTGCGGTAACTCGTCTCGGCAACCCGGACGAGCCGTCCGTGGGCGAGAAGGACCTCACCTGCCGCCTCCGGCGACGCCCGCCCCGGTTCCAGCCAGCGCCACGGCGTGTCGGGCACGAGCGCGCCTTCCCCATAGGCCGAAGCGTCGCGCCGGTCGTCCTGCGCCGGGTAGAGCGCGTAGAACACGTCGATCTCTTCCCCGGCGGCGTCGCGGTAGCGGCCGATCAGTCGATGCGCCGCGCCGCTTGCACGGGGTTGCCACGCGACTTCGGGGGCATAAGCGACCTGCTGCCAACCCGCGACGTCGGGCAAGGCGATCATCGGCGGCACTTGCGCCTCCACTCGCGAGGCCAGGGTGGCCCAGAGGGCAAAGCCGAGCGCCATCGCGACGATCGCGCCAAGCGCCGTGCTGGCGCCGAACGAGGCACGTTCAAGCCCGCCGAGGAACGGCGAGCGGCGGAGCGCCTCGGGATCGATCGCGGGCTCATCCGGTTCCCAGTCGAACCATCGCCAGGAAACGGCAAGCAGCACTGCGACGACGAAAGCAAAGAATACCCACCCGTAGACGATGTGGTCGAACCCCTCGGCGAAGGCGATTCCCCGCGACTGTGCGATATAGATCGTCCCCCAGGCGCGCACGCCGTTGGCGAGGATCGGTAGCGCCAGCGCGAAGGCGAGGAACGCCGCGCGGCGGGTCCAGCTTCGGAAGCAGGTCTGCGCGATCAGCACACCGAGCGCGAGCATGGCGACGAGGAACTGCACCCCCGAGCAGGCCTCGGCCACTTCGAACAGGCCGACGGGGGTGTCGATGAAGACGCCCTCGATGACCGCGGGAATGCCGCTGGCATGGGTGAGCCAGATGACGATGTCAGCGGTCACCATCTGCAGGGTCGGCACGAGCTCGTCGCCGAACGGCACGAGGAACAGCATGTAGACGAGCGGGAACACCAGCCCCGCCGCGACCCGCGGGCCGAGCAGCGCGATCACCGCCGAAGGAAGCGCAAGGACCGCGCCGAGCTGGCTCGCGCTGTTGAGCCCGGCAAGCGTGCCGAGCAGCCAGAGGAACAGTGATCCCGCGACCAGCACAAGCCCGGGCCACCAGGCACGGGGCGTCAGCTCCGCCAGTTCGCGGCGGCGGTTCCACACCAGCCATCCGACGATCGGGGGCACGAACAGCACGTGGTTGTAAGTCGAGACGTTCCACCACTTGTCGACCATCGCCAGCCAGTCGCGGCTCGTGAGGAGCCCGAGCGCGAGCCAGGCGGCGGCAAGACGGACCAGCGGACCGCGCCATACGGCGGGAACGCGAGCGAGTAGCCCCTCCCCCCCAGACGGGAGGCTGACCTCAGGCGGCATCGCGGTGCGCCTCCGCGCGGCGCGCACCGACAATCCCGTCCAGCGGGGCGAGCATGGCGGCCCAGCCCTGATGATCGACAACGTAGCGGCGCGCGGCGGCGCCCATTGCCTCGGCGGCGGTTCGGTTATCGAGCAGCGCGAGCGTGCGGTCGATCAACGCCCCGTCGTCGGGCCCGACGGCGAAGTGCTCCCCGTCACGCGCGTCGATTCCGGTCGCGGCCTCGGGCGAAAGTACGACGGGCCGCGCCATGGCCATGGCCTCCAGCACCTTGTTCTGAATGCCGCGCGCGATCTCCAGCGGGGCGAGCACGGCATCGGCGGCGGCGAGGAAAGGCCGCACGTCGGGTACTTCGCCCCAGACGCGTAACCCACCCTGCCCATCGAGCCGCCGCAGTTGCGGCACAGGCGCGCGGCCGACGACATGAAACGTCGCGTCGGGATGCACCTTTCGGACCGCCGGGAGCAGCCGCTCCGCCGTCCGCAGCGCCGCGGCGACGTTGGGCGCATAGTCCATCTGCCCGGTGAACACGAGGTGCGGCCCAGCCTGCGCGGCAAGCTCCGGATGCGGGGCGACCGCCAGCGGATCGAAGGCCGCGGTATCGATCCCGTTGCGCAGCGCTTCGATACGCACGCCCGCCGGATCGCGCAGCCGCGAGCGGAACAGCGCCGCCTCGGCTTCGCTGACGAACAGTGTGCAATGGGCGCGGTGCGCCAGCCCCTCTTCCTCGCGCGCAAGCAGGCGCGCCTCGCGCCGGTCGATCCAGGCGCGCAGGCCGCCCTGCTTGCCGTAGGCCTCGAACTTGGCGGAATCGACGTCGCACAGGTCGATCATCACGCCGCCGCCGAAGTCAGCCGGAACGTACTGCCCCATCTGTCCGGAGAACACGAAGACGGTGCCGATAGGCCGCTCGGCGAGCGTGCCCGCAATCCAGCGGCGGAGGCCGGCGTGGTCGAAGGCCGAGAGGCTGACCGGCAGGCCTTTCGCCAGCGCCTCGAAGCCAGCGAGCGGCAGCGGCTTCGCCCGGCGCGCGAGGAAATGGCTCGCGGCGATCCCGGCCAGTTCGCTCTCTTGCGCCATGTCGCCGTCGGTCTCGGCAAGACAGCCGACGTGGACCGGCGCAATCTCGGCCAACCGCTTCAGCAGATGATGCGAGCGGATCTTGTCGCCGCGGTCGGGCGGAAACGGCACGCGGTGCGCGAGGAAGAGGATTTCGCCCGGCATTAGCCCAGCCCCCGCGCGATCGACGGACCGATACGGTTGGCGATGCCGAGCGGCAGGCGCTTCCACAGTGCGATCTTGGCCGAGTAGGCGTCACTGTTGGGATCGATGTTGCGCCTGGCGGTGCCCGGCGCGGTCCAGCTCGCATAGGCGAGCGGCTGCGGCTCGAAGCCCCAGTTCTTCTTGTAGGCCGCCGGGCCGCTGCCCGTCTTCGAACGGCCGAAGTCGAACCGCAGGCATCCGCGCCGGCGGGCATGCAGCATGAGCTCGAAGTACATCCGCTCGTTCGCCCGCAGCGCACGCGCCGCGAACGTGCCGCCGCCCCAGTATGGGAGCACGGTGCCGGAATGATAGAACGACAACACGCTCGCAACCGCCTGCCCTTCATGGAGGACGGTGAGGACGTCACCGTCGAGCTCGTCCAGCGCCGCGTCGAACAGCGCCCGCGGGAACACCGGCGTGCCGAGGTTGCGGACGCTTTCGGCATAGACCGCGTAGTGGGCCGCCCGGTCCGCCTCGCCGCGTCCGATACGGACCTCGAGATCGCCTTGCAGGCTCTTGCGCACTTCCGCGCGCTGCTTGCGCGGAACGGCAAGGAGCTGCGCCTCGTCGTCCGCCGCGAGATCGGCGACGAACCCGAGGTGCGCGTCGTCGCGCAGGTCCCAGTCCGGCGGGAGTGCCCCGCCCCGGAGTTCCACCGTCGCGCAACTGCGCCGCTGCGCCAGTTCCTCGGCCGCGCGGACGAGCATGGTCGCGGCGCGCTCGTCCTCGGCCAGAATGCCGCCGCCGACCGCGAAGCCGCTCGACACCAGCGCACGGCCGAAGATCGGGGAATGGATCTCGCTCAGCGGCAGCCAGCCGACGAGAGTGCCGTGCCGCTCCCCCACGAGGCCCAGCGCATGCTGGCCCGTGCCGCGCTCCACCACGCGAAGCCACGCGGGGCGATGGAACAGTGCCTCGCCCCACTCCGCGACGAAGCGCTCGATCCGCGCGACCTCGCCCGCATCGCGCAAGTCCGCGAGCGAGACAGTGGTGGCAGCCGGAGCGAACGGCGCGTTCATGCCGCCAGCGGCACCACGCGCGCGGCTTCGCGCTGCGCGATCTCGTCCATGCGCCCCCAGGCGAACTCACGCACTAGGTCCCGCAGCTTGGGCGCCATGCGCTCGAGATTGGTGTAGTGCCGCAGGCGCGACTTGAGCGGTGCGCCGGGCACCCGCGGCTGATCGGGATCGATCTCCCACGGGTGGAAGTAGAATACGGCCGGGCGACCGTCGCGGCGGTTCACCTGCCGGATCGCCCAGCGCGAGAAGGCGTACGGCAGCACGCGGAAGAACCCGCCGCCCCCTGCAGCCAAACGCTTGCCGGCGAATGTCGCGGTGGTCACCGGGATCTCGACGAGATCGGCCCCTGCGAGCGGATGGAACGCGAAGCGCGGCGCCTCACGCCAGCCATAGTGATCGTGCACGATCGGTGCGACGCTGGAAGAGTAGGCGTAGCCTTGCTCGGCAAGTTCCAGGTAGGCCCAGGGGGTGCGCTGGTCGATCGAGAAGCTCGGCGCGCGGTAGCCGGTCACCGCCACGCCGCCCGCGTCCTCGAGCGTCTCGCGGGCGCACCGGATATCGTCGGCGAACTGCTTGCGGTCGAAAGTGAACACCCGCGCATGGTCGTAGCCGTGGCTCGCAAGCTCGTGCCCCGCGTCGACGATCCGCCGCATCAAGGCGCCGTTGCGCTCGGCCACCCAGCCCAGGGTGAAGAAGGTCGCCTTGACCTCCGCCTCGGCAAAGAGATCGAGGATGCGCAGCACGTTGTCCTCGACGCGCAGCGCGAGATCGTCCCAGTCGCCGCGTGCGATCACTTTCTCGAACGCGCCGACCTGGAACCAGTCCTCGACGTCGACGGACAGGCCGTTGACGATGCGATGCCCCTCCACACGCGCCTCCTCAGGCCGCGGCGCGCGGGAGCTGCCCGGTTTCGACCCACTCGATCAGCATGGTAAGAACCTCGCGCACCGAGCGCTCCTGCTCGTCCAGCCGCCGCCCGAAGGCGTCGATGCGGGCCACGAGTTCCTCGCTTTGTGCGCCGTCGTCCTGCTCCGCCGCCTGCGACAGTTCGATCACCGCCTGCTGCAGTTCCGCGATCTGCGCGTCGCGTTCGGCCAGCATGGCCTCGAAATCCACCGCAGGCGCCTGCCCCGGCGCTGCTTGCGCGGCCTCGGGATAGACGGCGTGCTTGACCGGGCCCGGCCCGGGCGCGGGGGCAAGCTTCGGCAGCGGGCTCGGTGCCGCCTCGGGAAAGGCGTTGTCACTCTGCATTTCCTTGAGCACGGCGCTGAGCATGGCGCTGTCGATCCGCGTGCGCTGCTCGACCGCACCAAGCAGCAGCAGCCGCGTGGCTACCTGGTTGACCTTGCGCGGAATGCCGCCGGCCGCCTGGTGCAGTTCGGCGAAGACACGCTGGTCGAACTCGGGATTGCCCTGCCACCCGACGCATTCGAGGCGGTGCTTGATGTAGGGCTCGATCTCCCCCGGCTCCATCGGCTCGAGGTGATGGGCGGCGATCACGCGCTGGCGGAGCTGTTCGAGATCCTGATGCTCGGCGAGCACCTGACGAAACTCGGGCTGGCCGAGCAGCAGCGTCTGCAGCAGCGGGTGCGCGCCGAGTTGGAAGTTCGACAGCATCCGCAGCTCTTCCAGCGCCTCGACGCTGAGGTTCTGCGATTCGTCGACCACCAGCATGCAGCGCCGGCCCGCGCGCGCCTCTTCATGCAGGAAGCTCTCGATCGCGCCGAGCGCGCTGGCCTTGTCGTGCCCCTGGACATCGAGGCCAAAGCTCTGCGCGACGACGTGGACCAGTTCCTCGCCGTCGAGGTTGCTGGTGACCACCTGGCCGACCGTCATGTGGTTGCGATCGATCTTCTGCATCAGATGCGCGACGAGCGTGGACTTGCCCGCGCCGACCTCGCCGGTGATGACGATGAAGCCCTCGCCCTGCGCCATGCCGTAGCCGAGGTACGACAGCGCCTTACGGTGCGTCGTGCTCTCGAAATAGAAATTGGGGTCGGGGGTCAGTTGGAAGGGGCGACCCGTTAGCCCGTAAAAGTCGTCGAACATCGCTTCAAACCCCTCAGAAATCGTATCGCAGGCCGAGCAGTGCGGAGGCCGAGGTGTAGTTCTCGATCGCCGCGTCGCTATCCAGGTGGTCGATCGCCACGGCGGCGCGGGCCGACAGGCTGTCGGTGATCGCGCGGCGGTAGGCAGCCGATGCGCCGAGTGCGAGGACCTCGCCGCTATCGACAAAGCCGCTGTCGATCCGGCTCGCATAGGCGTTGGCGTCGAAGCCCGCGTTACGGCCGAGCTGCGCGGACAGGTAGTAGCTGACCCAGTAGGCTTCATCGACCACACCATTGGCCGAGGCGAGCACGGTGCCCGGTGCGGCGATGAACTTGCGCCGCTGATAGCCTGCGCCGACGCCGGTGTTGATCCGGCCGAGCTGCACGCCGTAGCTCGCCGCGATGCCGCGCGAGCGGAACACGGCCGAGCGCACCGAGCCGAGCACGCCGGCGAGACAGCTCGCGCCCTCCTCGCCCCCGACGCAGCCGGTGAAGTCTCCGCTGAGCGCGTTACGCGCGGCGGTGAACTGGATCGGCAGGTTGGCAAGCGCGGTGTTGAGCAGCCCGCCGAAGCCGGAGATCGTGTCGTAAACCGCGACGTTGACGCTGCTGCGCGAGTTCGGCGCCCAGGCGAACGTGCCGTAGTAGGTGGTGGAATCGTAACGCCGGCCGACATGCGCCTCGAGCGCGGTGCGCGTGCTCGGGCGCCACATGACGCCGACGTCCCAGATCAGGCCGTTCGCTTCGTAGGCGATGCGGCGGGGCACGCTGTCGTCGGTGACGAAGCGACCGTCGCTGCCGACCACGGGAACGCCGTCGGCATCGCGCACCGCGTCGCGGCTCGATACCTCGACATCTTCGTACCCGACGCCGCCGACGAGCGCGAGGTCGCGTGACACCGGCACCTGCACGTCGGCGCGCACGAAGCGGTCCTGCACGCGCTGGTCGAGGTTGGAGACGTCTTCCTGCACCCAGCCGCCACCGACGCCCAGGCCGACCGGAAGCGGCTCGCCCGGGCGCGTTCCGACGTGGAAGCCCGCGGCGTGGACCACGCTCTCGTCGAACACGTCGACCGGCGCGGCGCCGGGCGTGACGACCACCGCGTCCGGCGCTTCGACGCGGGTGTAGCCGATGCGGTAGTTGGCGTTGATCTCGACATCGCCCGCGCTCGTGTGGAGGTTGGGTCCGGCATAAGCGGAGTAGACGCGGCTCTCGCTGTCGTCGCCGACCAGCGGGTTGAGCGTCGCGCCGCCATTGCCGTCGACCCGCGTGCGCGCGGCGAGCGCCCCGCCTTCGACGGTCAGCGCGCGGGGCACGATCGTCGCATAGCCGCGCGCGATGCCGCTCAGCGTATCGGAATCGAGTGCATCATCGCCGTAACCGATGTTGCGTTCGTAGCGCAGCGAGACCGAGCCACCGTTGTTGCGGCCCGTCACGCTGGCGTCCACGCCCGCGGCAACCTGGGTGTAAGTCACCGTATCGTCGCCCGGCGAAAGCTCCGCGACGAGGACCTGCGAGGCCTCGATATAGGGCTCGACGCTGACACGCCGGTCGCCGCGCCCTTCGCTCGCTTCCTCGGTCGCCGTCTGCTGCGCGCAGACCGGCGCCGCCAGAGCGAGTGCGGCAATCGCGCAGGCCGGGGCGAGGAAAGTGCGGGTCATCGCCTTACTCCCCGTAGCCATAGTAGGTGCCGAACTTGCGGCCGCTGGGGCTGAAGTGTGCGGCGTTGAGCACGAGCTTGACGTCGGGACAGCCGGACAGGAGCTCGGCGGCGTCCTCGAGCGCGCTCTGTGCCGTCGAATCCGCACGGGCCACCAGGATCGCCTGGCCGACGTGCTTGGCGAGCTCGGCCGCCGGGGAGGCCGCAAGCGCGGGCGGCGAATCGAAGATCAGGATGCGGTTGGGCGCGCCCATGCTCAGCCGGTCGAGCACCTCAGCGGTGCGGCGGCTGGCGAGGTATTCGCTGTCGGCATTGGTCTGGTTGCCAGCGGGGAGCACCCACAGGCCCGGGATGTCGGTGCCGATCACGAGGTCTTCGGGCGGGACGTTGTCGTTCGCCAGGCAATCCATGAAGCCCGGGCCCTTGGGCAGGCCGAACGTCGAGAGGATCGAAGGCTTGGCGAAATCGGCGTCGATCAGCAGGACCTCGCTGTCGCGTTCGGCCGCGAGCGCGATCGCGAGATTGCTGGCGCAGAAGGTCTTGCCTTCCCCCGGATGCGGCGAGCAGACGAGGATCCGGCGCGAGCGCGCGGTGCCCGCCGCATGCGCGCTTTCGAGCACGCGGCGCTTCACGATGCGGAACTCCTCCATCAGCGCGTTCACCGCGCCGTCGGGGACGATCAGGCCCTGTTCGCGCAGCAGTTCCCGGTCGACCGGGAAGCGCTTTCCCTGAAGGGCGACCGCGCCGACCTGCCGCTCGACCACCACCTGCGACGGTGCAACAGGTGTGGGAAGGGTTTCGGGCGCAGGCTTCTCCGCTTGTGGCTCGGCAGCGGGCTCGGGCGTGGGGCCGCTCGGAGCGGCGGCCTCTTCCGTCCGACGCACCTTCGCGTGCTTCAGCGGGGCATCAGGCAGCCGATGCGGCACCGGCGCGGCCTTGAACGGGTCGAAGCCGAACGCGCCGCTCGCACGCTCCAGCAACGAGCTTTCCTTGGGCCCCTCGGGCGGGACGGGAATCTTCTTGTGTTCGGTCATGTCCCCCTCCTCACCCGACCATGCCGACCTGGACGAACTCGACCGCCAGCAGCAGCACGCAGAGCCCGCCCAGCGAGGCGCAGCCGGCGACGAACATCTTCATCCGCTTGCGTGCGATCGCCCGCGTCGCGTCGGTGAAGGTGTGCGAAATGGTTCCGATCACCGGCAGGCCGAGCGACCGTTCGAGCTTGGCGCCGGTGGCGAAAGTCGAGCGTACCTGGCTGAGCGCGAAGGCAACGCCAACGCCGGCACCGGCCCCCAGGATCAGCACCCCGATCAGCAGGATCGGGCGATTGGGCGCAGCGGGTGCGCGCGGCGTCGAAGGCGGATCGACCACTTCGAAGCGGAACGAGCTACGCTCGCTCTCCACCTGGCTGCGCAGCCGCATCTCTTCCCGGTTCTGCAGCAGCTCGTCGTACTTCTGCTTGAGCACTTCGTAGTCGCGGCTGATCCGGTTGGCTTCGGCGGCGACCGCGGGCTCGTCGGCCTGAATCGCCATCATACCGGTGAGATCGGCCTGCAGCGCCGCCTTGCGCGCCATCAGCGCCTGGACATTGGCCTCACGCTCGGCGCGGATCGCGACCAGCGAGCTGTAGGCGGGGTTTGCGGTACCCGAAGCATTCGGTCCTTCGCGTGCCGCCTGCCGTTCGAGCAACTCGATCTGCCGCTTGAGCGCGGCGACGTCGGGATGGTTGTCGGTCAGGCCGCGCGCCTGGAGCCCTGCGAGCTGCGAGCGGGCCTGCATCAGCGCGCCGCGCGCGCCGCCGGCCTCACCCGCCGTCACCAGCGTGCGCGGCGTGCCGGCGATCTGCCCCTGGATCGCGGCCAGCGCGCTCTGCGCCGCGGCGAGGTCTGCATCGACGCCGCGCATTTCCGCGCGAAGCGTCTGGACCTTGGTCGAGAGCGAGGTCGTGCCACCGACCAGGTCGGGATGCTGGGCCTCGAACGCGAGGCGCCGTTGTTCGGCCGCCTCGAGCTCGCGCTTGCGGTCTTCGAGCTGCTGTTCGATGAAGATCAGCGTCTCGGCCAGCTCACCGCGGCTCCCGGCGATGTTTTCCTCGCGGAAGATATCGATCATTTTCTGCACGACATCCTGCGCCAGAGCGGCGTTCTCCGCATCGGAAAGGCTGGACTTGCCGATCTGTGCGGTGATCTCGAACAGATTGCCCTCGGTGCTCACCACCTTGATCTTCTCGGCCAGACTGCCGACCGCGCGCTCCATCTGCGACGGCGTGGTCACACCCTCGCCCAGCTTGGTCGAACGCACGACCTTCTCGAGATTGACCGAACTGAGGAGCGTCTTGCGCACGCGCTCGATCTCGTCCTTGCCGGCACTGGCGACGCCGATCTGCTGCGCGAGTACGTCGTCAAGCTGGACGAAGACCCGCGCCTTCGATTCATAGGTGTTGGGGATCATCGCGACGGCGAACCATCCCAGGATGCACACGCCCCAGGCGATCGCGAGCACCAGCCAGCGCCGGTGCCACGCCGAATAGAGCGCCGCCTGCAGTTCCTCGAAGACCTCGTTCATCCGCCCGGCGCCTTTCTCAGAACATGCTTTCGGGGATGATGATCACGTCGCCCGGCTGGAGCATGACGTTGGCGCGGCTGTCGCCGTCCTTGAGCAGGTCACCGAGCCGCAGCGCAAATTCGCGCTGGCGCCCGGCCTGCTTGTCGAAGCGGATCAGTTTGGCACGATTGCCGGCGGCGAACTCGCTCAGGCCGCCGACCGCGATCATCGCGTCGAGCACCGTCATGTTCGCACGGTAAGGGATGGAGGCGGGCTGTTCCGTCGCGCCGACGATGCGGATCTGCTGGCTGAACGTGCCGGCGAACTGCGTCACGATCACCGAGACCAGCGGCTCCTCGATATACTGCGAGAGCTGCAGGCGGATATCTTCGGCCAGCATCGCCGGCGTCTTGCCGACCGCCGGCATGTCCGCGACGAGCGGTGTGGTGATGCGCCCGTCGGGGCGGACCTGGATCTTCTCCGCGCCCAGTTCGGGATTACGCCAGACGTGGATCGTCAACTCATCGAGCGGCCCGATGACATATTCCTCGCCCGGCCCTTCCTGCATCGCGACGAACGAAGCGGGGGGCAGCTGCGCGCCGCCACCGCCGGCGCAGCCTGCGAGCGAGAAAGCTGCCAGCGCGGTGCCGGCGAGCGCTTTGGAAAGTCGGGCGATGGGCATCGATGCACGTCCTTGCCTGTCTTGCGGGCACGACATGCGGAGCGGAGGAGCGACCTCCCTTTCCGCACCCGCGGTTCAAGGGACGCTTCCTCGCCAAAAAGGGTGAAAATACTATTAGCCTTCTTCGCCTTCTGACGGACGGTCCCGATACGGGACAGCCAGGGCGAAAAGGTTAAACGAGCATCTGCCGCGCGGGACCGTGGCCGAGGAAGTCCGCCGGCGATGCCGTCGCACCGTAGGCTCCGGCGCAGAACACGGCGACGAGATCGCCAACCTCGGCGCGCGGCAGGTGGGCCTGGTCGGCCAGCCGGTCGAGGGGCGTGCACAGGCATCCGACGACGTTGGCCTCTTCCTCGGGCACGGCGTCGAAGTGCGTTGCGATCGCCAGCGGATAGTTCCGGCGGACGACGGTGCCGAAGTTGCCCGAGGCGGCGAGCTGGTGGTGCAGGCCGCCGTCGGTGATGAGGAAGGTCTGGCCGTGGCTGATCTTCCGGTCGATTATGCGGGTCAGATAGACCCCCGCCTCGCCCACGAGATAGCGACCGAGTTCGATGCAAAGCTCGGTTGCCGCGAGGTTGTCCGGCAGTTCCGCGAAGCGATCGGAGAGCGCCGCGCCGACTGCCTGGATGTCGAGCGGCGTGTCGCCATTGAAGTAGGGGATGCCGAAGCCGCCGCCCATGTTGAGCTTGGGCAAGGCCGCGCCGATCTCGCCCGCGAGCCGGTCGGCCAGTGCAAGCACGTTGGCCTGGGTCTCGATGATCGCCTCGGCGTCGAGCGCCTGGCTGCCGGTGAAAATGTGCAGCCCGCGCCATTCCGCGCCCGCTGCAATGATCTTGCGCGCGAGAGCGGGCACTCGCTCCTCGTCGATCCCGAACTGCTTGGCGCCGCCGCCCATCTTCATACCCGATCCGCGCAGCTCGAATGAGGGGTTCACGCGGATCGCCAGGCGAGGCCGAACTCCGCGCCTTTCGGCGATTGCCAGCGCGCGTCGTGCTTCTCCCTCAGATTCGAGGTTGATCGTGCAACTGGCTGATATCGCGAACTCAAGTTCCTCGTCGCGTTTTCCCGGACCGGCAAAGCTCACCCATGCGGGATCGATGCCCGCCTCGCCAAGCCTCGCGAGTTCGCCCGCCGACGCGACATCGAAACCGTCGACCAGTCCGGCCATGAATTCCAGCACGGGCGCGTGAGGATTGGCCTTGATCGCGTAGTTGATCCCCAGCCGCTCGGGCATGGTGTCCCGCAGGGCCGCCGCCCGGCCGCGCAGCATGTCGCGCGAATAGACGAACAGGGGCGTCGCCCCTGCCTCCGCGACCAGATCGCTTGCCTTGCGCCCACCGATGGCGAGTTCGCCGTCGACTGCCACAAAACCGTCCGGAATGGGACCAAGAGGCTTCATCCTACGATCCCCCGTGCAATGGCAGTTCGGTCGAGCTTGCCGTTCGGATTGGTCGGCAGCGCCTCGCGCCAGTGGATGACCTTGGGCTGCATGAAGTTGGGCAGGTCCTTCGCCAGCGCCTTGGGCAGCCGCTCCTCGGCATCGTCCGCCCCGGCAGCGGCGCGTACGACAAGGTGCACGGCGTGGCCCAGCCGTTCATCGGGCACGCCGAGCGCGACCGCTTCGGCCACCAGCCCGGTTGCGATCGCCGCGTCCTCGATTTCCTGCGGGCTGATCCGGTTGCCCGCGCTCTTGATCATCGCGTCTCGCCGGCCGACGAAATAGAGGAACCCGTCCGCATCGCGTCGGACGCGGTCGCCCGACCACACGGCCGTGCCGCCATATTCGGATTCCGCCGGAGCGGGCTTGAACCGCTCCGCCGTCCGCTCGGCATCCTGCCAGTAACCTTGCGCGACGAGCGGGCCGCAATGCACCAGCTCGCCCTCCTCGCCAGCTGGAGTAACCTTGCCATCGTCGCCGATCACGAGGATTTCGGCAAAGGGGATCGCCTTACCCATCGAGGTTGGATGCGTATCGACCAGCGCCGGATCGAGGTAGGTGGAACGGAAGGCTTCAGTCAGGCCATACATGGGAAAAAGTCGTGCCTGCGGGAAGATATCGCGCAAATCTCGCACGAGATCGACGGTCAGCGCACCGCCCGTGTTGGTCAGGCGTCGCAGAGGCGCCACCGCATCTGCCGGCCAGTCGAGATCGGTCAGTTGCACCCACAGCGGCGGCACTGCAGCCAGCGTCGTGACGCCATGGCGCGCGCAGGCCTTCGCAACGTCGCGCGGAAAGAGATAGTCGAGCGGCACCACGCAGGCGCCCGCGTACCAACTGTTGAGGAGCTGGTTCTGCCCGTAGTCGAACGACAGTGGCAGGACCGCGAGCGTCACGTCGTCGCTCGCGATCCCGAGATAGTGCGACACACTGACCGCCCCAAGCCACATGTTCGCGTGGCTCAGCATCACCCCCTTGGGGCGTCCGGTAGAACCGCTGGTGTAGAGGATGGCGGCAAGCTCGTCCGGATCGGCCTCGGAGGGTCCCAGCGAACCCTCGAACGCCCCGATTGCCGCGAGGGCGCCGTCTTCCGCCAAAGCGCGACAATGCCCGGGCAGATCGCCCTGCTCCAGCGTCTTCAACCGTGCCTCGGTCGCGAGCAGCAGGCGCGCGCCGCTGTCGGCGAGGATATGCGCGACTTGCGCGTGCTTGAGCAGCGGGTTGATCGGGACATGGACGAGCCCGGCGCGTGCGCAGGCGAGCGGCAGCAGACAGGTCAGTTCGCCCTTGGCCGCCCAGCTCGCCACCCGCTCCCCGCGCCCGGGTACCTGGCTCTGCAACCATGCCGCCATGCGAGCGACACGGGTTCTTAAGTCCTTGTGGGTAAGCGTGCCCTCGCGCAGCACCAGCGCGGGTGCATCCGGCTCACCACGTTCGGCGAGATGGTCGAGCGGCCGGGGGACTGGGTCTGGTGCGAGGGACATCTGAGCTTTCGAGGAACGCATAGGAAGTGATCGCCGCCAGCTATCACGATGAGGTTAACGTCTTGCAAGGGACGATCCAACAGGCGTCCTCGCCCTTCGAGCGGCCCGAGTGGTTCGCGTTGCTGGCCGAGAGCGGGATCAGCCCCTTCATCGCGCTGGCGCGGGACGAGGAGAGGACCGCCGCGCTTGCGCTCACCCGCGCCAACGGCCGGCTGGAACCGCTGCGCAACTGGTACAGCTTCACCTGGCGTCAGCTTACGCCGGACGGGCCGCAGGCGGAGCAGCTGCTTGCAGGCCTTGCCCGCGATCTCAAGCGGCAGGCACACCGCGTCACGCTATGGCCGGTGCCGGACGAGGACGGCTCCGCCACCCGGCTCGAGCGGGCATTCCGCAAGGCGGGCTGGCTGGTCGCGCGGGAGCAATGCGATCACAATCACGTGCTCGAGGTGAACGGGCGCAGCTTCGCCGAATACTGGGCGTCGCGGCCGGGCCGGATGCGGACGACACTCAAGCGCAAGGCGAAGAAGGTCGAAGTCACCATACGCGAACACTTCGACGCGGCCGACTGGGCGGCTTACGAGGCAATCTACGCCGAAAGCTGGAAGCCCGAGGAAGGCACGCCCGACCTGCTTCGCCGCTTTGCCGAGGCTGAGGGAGAAGCGGGCCGTATCCGCCTTGCGGTCGCACGGCATGAGGGCGAACCGGTGGCTGCGCAGTTCTGGACGGTCGAGAACGGCACCGCCTACATCCACAAGCTCGCTCACCTCGAAAGCCGCAAGGAACTCTCGGCCGGCACCACGCTGACCGCTGCGCTGTTCGAACACGTGATCGACCGCGACCGTGTCGCGCTGGTCGATTTCGGGACCGGTAACGACGGCTACAAGGCGGACTGGATGGAGATCGTCCGCCCGCGCTTCCGGCTCGACTGCCTCGATCCCCGGCAGCCGCGCGCCTGGCCCGCGCTGGCCAAGCGCTTCGTTCGCCGCCTTGCACCCGCTTCCGGGCGAGGCTAAGGGCGGCGCGCCGAATTGCAGAGCCAAATTTCAGGGCCAAATTTCAGGGGACGAGCCCGAATATGACCGAACTTGCGCCAAGCCGCAGCGATATCGACACAAAGTTGCGCGCGATTCTGCGCGACGTGCTCGGGCTCGATGCGGAACGGGTCGAGCGCTTCGATGGCGGCACCGGCCTGTTCGGCCATCTGCCCGAGCTCGATTCGATGGCCGTCGCCGGCCTACTGACCGAGATGGAAGACCGCCTCGACATCATCATCGAGGATGACGACGTCGATGGCGAAATGCTGGAGACCTACGGCGGGCTGCTCGCCTTTGCCGAGGCGAAAGTCGTCGAAAACTGACGGGACGTGCTTTCACGACCTGGCCCTGCCCGAGCATCGGGGGCGGCACGCACGAGGAAATCGCGCTCACCTTCGGCGGCAAGCGCGCCGCGCGCGTGCTCGTGCTGCCCGCCCTGTTCGACGAGGCGAACAAGCTGCGGCGGCTGACCGTGGAGGTCATGCAGCGCCTCGATGCGGCAGGGATCGACTCGGCGCTGCCCGACCTCCCCGGCTGCAACGAGAGCCGCCAGCCACTGGACGCGCAGTCGCTCGACCACTGGCGCGCGTGCGCAATGGCTGCCGCGGCGCATTTCTCCGCCACCCATGTCTTGACCCTGCGCGGCGGGGTGCTGGCCGCTCCGCCCGAAATGCCGGGCTGGAATTACGCCCCTGTCGCTGGCCGGCAGGTGCTGCGCTCGATGCTGCGCGCCCGCACGATCGCTGCGCGCGAGGCCGGCCGCGAGGAGACGATCGAGGCGCTTCAGCAACTCGGCCGACGCGAAGGTGTGGAGCTGGCCGGCTGGCCGCTCGGCGCCAAGCTGTTCGCGCAGCTCGAGGACGCCGCGCCGCAGCCTGACTCGGCTCAGGTCGAGATCGATCAGGGAACAATCGGCGGAGGCGGCCTGTGGCTGCGCGCTGAGCCCGACGAAGCGCCGGAGCAGGCCGATACGCTGGCGGCAGCCGTCGCGATGGGCATCAGCACGGTATGAAGCGCCTACCGCTCACTTTCGCGTGCGAGGACTCGATACTGGCCGGGACGCTGGACACGGCGCCCGCCTCGATCGGCCTGCTGATGGTCAGCGGCGGCAACGAGATCCGCTCGGGTGCATTCTCCGGCCAGGCGCAGCTCGCCGCACGCATCCAGAAGGCGGGCTTCCCAGTGTTCCGCTTCGACCGCCGCGGCGTCGGCGACAGCGAGGGCGAGAACCGCGGCTTTCGCAAGAGCCGCAAGGACATCGTCGCCGCGCTCGACGCCTTCCGGGCCATTGCACCGCAGATGAACCGGGTGATCGGCTTCGGCAATTGCGACGCCGCCAGCGCGCTGATGCTCGCGAGGGGCGCAGGTTTCGACGCGCTGGTGCTTTCCAATCCGTGGACGGTCGAGGGCGACGACGACGCCATCCCCCCGCCCGAGGCGGTGCGGGCTCGCTATGCCGAGAAGCTGAAGAATCCGAAGGAGCTGGCGCGGCTCGTCACCGGCAAGGTCGATCTCGGCAAGCTCGCGCGCGGGATCGCCAAGGCGGCGTTGCCGAAGTCGGCGCCCAGCTCACTGGCGCAGGAGATGAAGGCCGGGCTGGAGGCATTCGACGGGCCGGTTCGAATTCTGCTGGCCGACGCGGACCGGACCGCGCAGGCCTTTGCCTCCGCCTGGGACTCGGCCGACGAGCGCGTGAGCTACTGCAAGGGCGCGACGCATGCCTATGTCGAGCCCGAGGCGCGCGAGTGGCTCTATCAGCAATTGCTCGCGGCGTTGCGCGCCTAGATCACGCTCATGTCCCGGCTCTCCGCCGGAACGCGGACTTCCAGGCCGTCGAGTTCGTCCGAAAGCACGATCTGACACGAGAGGCGGCTCGTGCGCTGAACCCCTGCGGCGAGGTCGAGCATGTCTTCCTCGTCCTCACTCGCGTCGGGCAGGCGAGCGAACCATTCGGCGGCAACGATCACATGACAGGTCGAGCAGGCCATCTGCCCTTCGCAGGTTCCCTCCAGCGGCATTCCGGCCGCCTGCGCCACCTCCAGCAGCGGGGTGCCCGCCTCGCCCTCGGCCTCTACCACGCGGCCCCGCGGCGTGACGAAGCGCACGCGCACGCTCACACGCCCTGCGCCTCCGCCGCCGCATTGATGAGACCGGCGGCCTCCTCGATCTCGGCGAGCGTGGTGTAGCGGCCGAACCCGAGCCGGATCGAACTCTTCGCCTGCGCATCGGTGAGGCCGATCGCGCGCAGTACGTGGCTCGGCGCGCCCGAGCCGCTGGCACAGGCGGACCCGGCAGAAAACATGACCTCGCGGCAGTCGCTCATCAGCCGCGCGACGTCGAGCCCGTCCTTGCGGATGTTCAGGTTGCCATGCCAGCGCGCCTCCGCGCTGCCGTTGAGCGTCCAGTCGGCGAACAGCTCGCGCGCACGGCGCCAGAGCGTTTCGATATGCGCGGCGTCCTCCGCCATCCGCGCCTTCGCAAGCTCGGCCGCCGCGCCGAAGGCTGCGCAGAGCGCAGGGCTCAGCGTGCCCGAGCGGATGCCTTCCTGCAGCCCGCCGGTGACCTGCGGATCGAGCTCCAGCCCATCACGCACCCACAGCGCGCCGATACCCTTGGGCCCGTGCATCTTGTGCGCGCTGATCGCAATCATGTCGGCGCCGGCGATCTCCCGCTTGCCGCAGGCCTGGACTGCGTCGCACAGGAACAGCGCACCCTTTTCCTGTGCGCGGTGGTGCCACTCGGCGACCGGCTGAACGGTGCCGATCTCGTTGTTGACCGACATGACGGCAACGAGCCCGATATCCTCCGGCAGCTCAGTCGCGAGATCGGTCAGCCCCTCTCGGTCGACCGGAATCTCCGTCACCCGGCCGAGCGCCCGGGCCGTGTCGCGCACCGAGGCGTGCTCGATCGCTGAGCAGGCAATCCCGGCCTTCCGGCGGCCTGCCGAACCGCGCATCGCGAGATTGACCGCCTCGCAAGCATTGCCGGTGAAGATCACCCGGCCGCCCGGCGGGAGCAGCGCCGCGACTCGCTCGCGCGCCACCTCGACCGCCGCCGCCGCCTGCCTGCCCATGCGATGCGGGCTGTGCGGGTTGGCGAAGCCGGTGCTGTCGGGGCCATCGAGCCAGCGCAGCATCGCCTCGCGTGCTTCGGGCGCGAGCGGGGTGGTAGCTTGGTAGTCGAGATAGATCATGCGGCGCCCTTTGGCATCAATTGCGCTCTCCGTCATCCCAGCGAACGCCGGATGACGAAACGTGAGGGATTATGCGTTCGACAGCTCCGCCCAGGCCTCGGCAAAGCGGTCGAGTTCCTCCGCCGTCGTGCTCCAGCCGAGACTGACGCGGATCGTGCGGGCGGCGGTCTCGTCGTCCACTCCGAAGGCCTCGAGCACGCGGCTCTTCTTCAGGGTGCCCGACGAGCAGGCGCTTCCAGCCGAGACCGCGAAACCCATGGCATCGAGCCGGATCAGCAGCGCCTGCGCGCTGAGGGCGGGATGCGTGAGAGCGAGGATATGCCCGCATTGCACCGCGCCGGGCATGACCCGCCGATCAGCCAGAGCAGCGGCGAACGACTGTCGCTGCGCCTCGCTGGTCGTCCAGCCGCCCAGCCTGCCTGCCTCCAGCGCGGCGGCAAAGCCGAGGATTGTGGGCAGGTTCTCGGTCCCGGCGCGATAGCCCCGCTCGTGCCCGCCGACCGGTTCGAGCATGGCGAAGTCACGCACGAGCAGCGCCCCCACACCGACCGGCCCACCGAGCTTGTGCGCCGAGACGACCACCATGTCGGCATCCGGCAGCGGCAGCTTCCCTGCGGACTGCGAGCAATCGGCAAGCAGCAGTGCGCCCGCCGCGTGGACACGGCTCCGAAGCGTGCCGGCATCGCTGGGCCAGACGAGCGTTCCCGTTTCCGGATTGACCTGCTGAACCGCTACGACCGCACGGCCAGGCTGCGCCAGCGCGGCGTCCAGCGCGGCGGGATCGACTTCGCCCGCGAGGACAGGCAGCACCGCAGCATCGGGTGCCGCCCGGAACACCGCGTCGTGCTCGACCGCCGAGACGATCCGGCGATCGGCCTTCGCCCGCTGCAGGGCGATGGCCAGCGCCTCGCTCGCACCCGAGGTGAAGATGACCTCTCCCGGCCAACCAAGCGCTGCCTTGACCCGTGCCCGGGCGTCCTCCAGCGCGGCCTTGGCCTTGCGCCCTTCCGCATGCGGGCTGGAGGGATTGGCCCACAGACCGAAACCCTCCTCCATCGCCGCGCGCGCTTCGGGGCGCAGCGGTGTGGTGGCGGCATGATCGAGATAGATGCGGTCCGGGATGGGGCGATGCTCGAAAGAATTGCGATTTCGGGTCGCCGCACTATATAGCCACCGACTTCGCGCACGCCACCCGGTCTGCAGCGGAACCCACATCTCCGGCAGGATTCCCCAATGCCCTCAGTGATCTTTCCCGGCCCCGAAGGCCGTCTCGAAGGCCGTTTCTCTCCTCCGCCGCGTCCGCGCGCGCCGGTCGCGATGATCCTCCACCCGCACCCCCAGGGCGGCGGCACAATGAACGAGCGCATCACGCAGCGGCTCTACAAGACTTTCGTGGACCGCGGCTTCGCCGTGCTGCGCTTCAACTTCCGCGGAGTCGGGCGAAGCCAGGGCAGCTTCGACAACGGCGTGGGCGAACTGTCGGACGCCGCCGCCGCGCTCGACTGGGTGCAGTCGATCCATCAGGAGGCGCAGACCACCTGGGTCGCTGGCGTCAGCTTCGGCGCGCTGATCGGCATGCAGCTCCTCATGCGCAGACCGGAGATCCGTGGCTTCATCTCGATCGCGCCGCCGGCCAACATGTACGACTTCAGCTTCCTCGCCCCCTGCCCGGCGAGCGGCATCTTCATCCAGGGCGCCGCCGACACCGTGGTGCAGCCCGGCGCGGTGACCAAGCTGGTCGAGAAGCTGCGCACGCAGAAGCACATCACGATCCACCACGAGGAAATCCCGCGCGCCAATCACTTCTTCGAGAACGAGATCGAGGATCTGATGGGGTCGGTCGACAACTACCTCGACTTCCGGCTGGATCCGGCCTGCCCGATCAAGTGACCGGGATGCAGCGGCTCCTGGTCACGGCAACGGGCGGCTGCCAGTGCGGCGCGGTGCGCTACCGCGCCACGGCCATGCTCGACAACGCGCACTTGTGCCACTGCCGCATGTGCCAGAAGGCGACCGGCAATCTGTTCGCCGCGCTCGTCGCCGCTCCGGACGACGCCCTGGAATGGACGCGTGGTACGCCCGCGACGTTCGAGAGCAGCGCCGGGGTCGAACGCGGTTTCTGCGCGCAGTGCGGCACGCCGCTGTTCTACCATGCACATGCAAACGGGCGCACGAACCTGACGATCGGCTCGCTCGACGATCCCGCGGCCTTCGCCCCGCAGTCGCAGATAGGGACCGAGGCCCGCATGCCGTGGTTCGATACGCTCCCCTCGCTCCAGGACGGCGGTGAGACCGAGGCGGGCGACAACGCCGAATGGGCCGCCGCAATACGGCGTACGAGCCGGCAGCACCCGGACCACGACTGACTGCCGCACGGCGGCTTTCCGCCGATCCTAAGTCCGGTTGCGCCTCGCAACGCGAAAGCGCTTGGCTGGAACATTAGTTATGTTGTATCATTCTTCTCAGTGAGGGCGTGCCCCGATCCTCGGAGGCGCGTCGAGGAGAGGAGAACGACATGGCCTATATCGATTCGCGCACGCCGCGGGACCGGGCGAAGTCCGTCGCCGGGGTGATCGTGGTTCACGGCGCAGTCGCCTACGCCCTGCTGGTCGGCCTGCAGGTCACCGGGGTGATCGAGGATGTGCCGAGGCTGACCGGCGAAACGGTCGTGGAAGTGCCGATCGAGCCCCTGCCCCCGCCCAAACCCGAAGTCACGCCGGAGAACACGCCGACACCGCCGACCTCCGTCCACGCTCCGCAGACGCCGCTCGACCTGACCGCCGAAATGCCGCCGATCGAGGTGCGCGACGTTCCGCTGCCGCCGATCCCCGAGGTGGTCCCCAACCTGTTCCCCAAGCCAGAGACCACGCCAGCCGCGCAGGCGACACCGGCGTTCGATCCGGTCGCACCCCGCCCGCGCAACGATCCGGGGCAGTGGGTAACCACCGCGGACTACCGCAGTAGCTGGATCAACCGCGAACTCACCGGCGTCGCCCGCTTCCGGGTCGAGGTCGGCACCGACGGGCGGGTGAAGAGCTGCACGATCACCGGCTCTAGCGGACATTCCGAGCTCGACCGGGCCACTTGCGATCTCGTCACCCGCCGCGCGCGGTTCGAGGCAGGCCTGGACGGCACTGGCGCGAAAACCGCGGCGACCTGGTCGAGTGCGGTGTCCTGGCAGTTGCCGGACTGACCTATCCGGCCTGGCCCTGCTCGACCCGGTCGAGCGGGGCCTCGCCCCCGGCGTCGGGCACCGTCCAGATCGCGATGTTGACGAAGCAGATCACCGCCAGCAGCACCATCAGCAGCACCTGCTTGCGCGAGCCGCCCCGGCGCCAGAGCACGAACGCGCCGAGCAGCAGCAGCAGACCCGCCAGCATGACGATCGACAGTACGGTACCCATCATGTGCGCGATACTCCTCCGCTAACGCCGCTCCGCCTAACCGCATCGCGCGCCCGCCGCCAGTTGGTTTGACAGCCGGGCGAGCGCGCGCCAGACATTGCGCATGACTCACATCACCACCGAAATCACCCGCCGCCAGGCACTTGCAGGCCTCGGCGCCGGCGCCTCCCTGCTCGCGCTCGGCGGATGCGAGCGCGTGCTCAGCCAGTCCGCCTCCACGCAATCCGGCGAAGGCGCCGCGCTGCTGGAGGATGTCGCCTGGAACCTGCTGCGCCACGAGCCCGAGCGTGCGACCAGCCTCGGCGTCGACACCGGCGCGCACGCCGCGCTGCGGGCCGAGCTCGAGGACCAGTCGCCGGCCGGCCAGAAGGCCTATGCCGAGACGCTGCGCACCGATCTCGCGCGCGTGCGCGCGTTCGACACCGCCTCGCTCGACGCCGACACCCGGACGAGTTTCGAAGTGGTCGAGAGCGCCTATTCGACCGCGCTCGACGGGTTCGCCCTGCCCTATGGCGACGTCGCGGTGGGGAGCTGGCGCAATTCGCCTTACGTGGTGATCCAGAACGTCGGCACTTACCTCGACATGCCGCGCTTCCTGGACACCAGCCATCCGGTGAAGACGGCCGCCGATGCCGAGGCCTATGTCGCTCGGCTCGAAGCGCTGCCAGCCGCGCTCGACGGCGAGCTCGCGCGGATCAAGGCCGCGCGGGACATGGGCCTTGTGCCGCCCGACTTCCTGCTCGATGCGGCAATCTCGCAGATGGAGCAGTCGATCGCCGAGACCTCCGGCGGTGGCACGATGGTCGATTCGCTCGTGACGCGCGCGAAGGAAGCGAGCCTGGCGGGGGACTGGGATGCTCAGGCACGGCCGCTGGTTACCGGGCCGGTCACCGAAGCGCTCAAGCGCCAGCTCGAGGAACTCAAGGCCGAGCGGGCGGTGGCGAAGTCCGACGCCGGCATGTGGGCGCGGCCGCAGGGTGAGGAATGGTATGCCTGGGGCCTGAAGGCGGCGACCACGACCACGCTCTCGCCCGACGAAATCCACCAGATCGGCCTCGACGAGCTCGACGAACTGCATGGCCGGATGGACCCGATCCTGAAGGAGATCGGGTACACCTCGGGTTCGGTCGGCGAGCGGATGCGGGCACTGGCGAAAGATCCGCGCTACAAGTTCGCGGAGGGCGATCCCGGCCGCAAGCAGATCATGGACTTCATCCACGAGCGAATCGAGTGGATCACCGCGCAGATGCCGCGCGCGTTCAACACGCTGGTCGATCCCAACCTCGAAGTCCGCCGCCTGCCCCCGGCCGAGGAACCCGGCGCGCCGGGCGCCTATGGCGGCGCGGGGAGCAAGGACGGAACGATCCCGGGGCGGATGTGGATCAATCTCCGTTCGACCGACATGCACCGCAAATACGACCTCGCGGACCTCACCTATCACGAGACGATCCCCGGGCACGTCTGGGAAGGCGAATATTCGAACCGCCTGCCGCTGATCCGCTCGATCCTCTCGTTCAGCGCCTTCTCCGAAGGCTGGGGCCTCTACGCCGAGCAGATCGCCGACGAGCTCGGGGCCTACGACGATTTCAAGGTCGGCCGCCTCGGCTATCTCCAGAGCCTCGCCTTCCGCGCCTGCCGGCTGGTGGTCGACACCGGCCTCCACCACAAGCGCTGGACCCGCGAGCAGGGCCGCCAGTTCTTCGTCGAGCGCAACGGCTCGCATCCCGACGAAGTGGCGAGTGAGGTCGACCGCTACTGCTCCTGGCCCGGCCAGGCTTGCGGCTACAAGATCGGCCACAGCGAGATCGTCCGCCAGCGCACCCGCGCGCAGGAGGCGCTGGGCGATGCCTACGACTTCAAGGCGTTCAACGACGCGGTGGTGCTCGGCGGCAATGCGCCGCTCGACGTCATGGCGAAGAACGTCGGCCGGTATATCGAGCGGGCGAAGGCGGGCTGAACCCCCTAGCCCAAAGGTAGGAACAGAAACGCCGCGCTCGTCAGGTGACGGCGCGGCGTGTTCGTCGCCCGGGCCGCGAGGTGCGGCCCGGGAAATCAGAGCGAATGGCTCAGTTCACGCTGTCCTTGAGACCCTTGCCGGCCTTGAACTTGGGCTGATTGGAGGCCTTGATCGTCATCGGCTCACCGGTGCGCGGGTTGCGCCCGGTCGACGCCTTGCGCCGCGCGACGGAGAACGTTCCGAATCCGACCAGTCGCACTTCATCCCCCTTGGACAGGGCCTTCGTAATCGAATCGAACACGCCTTCGACCGCGTTCGAGGCATCGCTCTTCGAAAGACCGCTGGAATCGGCGACGGCGCTGATCAGATCGTTCTTGTTCATTCTGGGAACCCCCTAAAGTCTCGATGAAAACCGGTTTCGGTGAATCGCCTCTCCGAAAGGAGCGATTTGAACGCGTTTTTGACGAGGCTGTCAAAGGCAAATCCCGCCGAATACGGATACGCGCCCGCGATCCGGCACGATTCGTCCCAAATCGCGCCGGATCGTGAGGTCCCGACGAGGCTACTGCGCTCAGTGCGCCGTGGCGGGGCGGTCTCCGAGCGGATGGCCCGGATGGGCCGGCTGGCTGGCGATATCGTCGGCCTCGGTCCATTCGATCGGCGCCGGCACGGCGACGAGCGCCTTCTCCAGCACCTGGTCGACGTGGCTGACCGGCACGATCTCGAGCCCGTCCTTCACGTTGTCCGGAATCTCGGCCAGATCCTTCACGTTCTCTTCCGGGATCAGCACAGTCTTGATCCCGCCCCGCAGCGCCGCGAGCAGCTTCTCCTTCAGCCCACCGATCGGGAGCACGCGCCCGCGCAAAGTAACCTCGCCGGTCATGGCAACGTCGGCCCGCACCGCGATGCCGGTCAGCATCGAGACGATCGAGGTGACCATGCCGATGCCCGCGCTGGGCCCGTCCTTGGGCACGGCGCCTTCGGGCAGGTGGATGTGGATGTTCTTGCGCTGGAAGATCGACGGCTTGATCCCGTAAGCGGGTGCGCGCGCCTTCACGAAGCTGAAGGCGGCCGCGACGCTTTCGGTCATGACCTCGCCCAGCTTGCCGGTCGTCTTGATCTCGCCCTTGCCCGGCGTGGTCACGCTCTCGATCGTCAGCAGCTCGCCGCCGACCTCGGTCCAGGCAAGCCCGGTGACCGCGCCGACCTGCGGCTCTTCCTCCGACATACCGTGCTTGAACTTCCGCACGCCGGCGAACTCGCCGAGGTTGTCCGGCGTGATGACGACGCTTTCCGCCTTCTTCTCGAGGATCCGGCGCAGCGACTTGCGCGCCAGCCGCGCGATCTCGCGCTCCAGCGTGCGCACGCCGGCCTCGCGGGTGTAGTAGCGGATCAGGTCGCGCAGCCCGTCCTCGGTCAGCTCGAACTCGCCTTCGGCCAGGCCGTGCGCCTCGATCTGCTTGGCGATCAGGTGACGCTGGGCGATCTCGACCTTCTCGTCCTCCGTGTAACCCTCAAGCCGGATGATCTCCATCCGGTCGAGCAGCGGCTGCGGCAGGTTGAGGCTGTTCGCGGTGGTCACGAACATGACGTCGGAGAGGTCGATGTCGAGCTCCAGGTAGTGGTCCTGGAACTTGGAGTTCTGCTCCGGATCGAGCACTTCCAGCAGGGCCGAGGCGGGATCGCCGCGGAAATCCTGGCCGAGCTTGTCGATCTCGTCGAGCAGGAACAGCGGATTGCTCGCCCCCGCCTTGCGCAGGTTGGTGACGATCTTGCCCGGCAGCGAGCCGATATAGGTCCGCCGGTGGCCGCGGATCTCCGCTTCGTCGCGCACGCCGCCCAGGCTCTGGCGCACGAATTCGCGGCCCGTCGCGCGGGCGATCGACTTGCCGAGGCTGGTCTTGCCGACGCCGGGAGGGCCCACGAGGCACAGGATCGGGCCCTTGAGCTTCTGCGTGCGCGCCTGCACCGCAAGGTATTCGACGATCCGGTCCTTGACCTTCTCCAGCGCGTAGTGGTCCTCGTCGAGGATCGCCTGCGCTTCGGCGATGTCCTTCTTGAGCTCGCTCGTCTTGCCCCACGGCAGGCCGAGCAGCACGTCGAGGTAATTGCGGATGAC
Source organism: Pelagerythrobacter aerophilus (assembly GCF_003581645.1). Taxonomy (GTDB): domain Bacteria; phylum Pseudomonadota; class Alphaproteobacteria; order Sphingomonadales; family Sphingomonadaceae; genus Pelagerythrobacter; species Pelagerythrobacter aerophilus. The sequence goes on from NZ_QXFK01000015.1 coordinate 172,264, forward strand.
GGTCGCCTCGGCGCTCATCGGCTGCATCGACTTGAGCTTCTTGAGCTCGCTCTGCGCCTTGGCCTTGGCTTCCGCGGAGAGTTCGAGCGTGTCGATCTTCTCCTGCAGCTCGGCGATCTCGTCGCCTTCCTCGCCGTCGCCGCCGCCGAGTTCGCTCTGGATCGCCTTGAGCTGCTCGTTGAGGTAATATTCGCGCTGGGTCTTCTCCATCTGCCGCTTCACGCGGCCGCGGATCCGGCGCTCGACCTGCAGGACCGAGAGCTCGCCCTCCATGAACGAGAGCACCATCTCCAGCCGCTTGAGCGGGTCGCGCTCGGTCAGCACGGCCTGCTTGTCGGCGACCTTGGCGCTGATCGCGGCGGCGATCGTGTCGGCAAGCTGGCCGGCGTCGTCGATCTCCTCGAGATCGTCGCCCGCGCCCTCGCCCAGCTTCTTGTTGAGCTTGGCGTACTCGCCGAACTGCTCGACCACCTGGCGCATCATGGCGACGACTTCGCTGCCCGAGGCGGTTTCAGGCTCCAGCACGGAGACTTCGGCGACCATGAAATCACCGTTCGGCCTGATCTCCTCCAGCCGCGCCCGCGCCGTGCCCTCGACCAGCACGCGGACCGTGCCGTCGGGCAGCTTGAGGAGCTGGAGCACCTGGGCGACCACGCCCACGTCGTAGAGATCGTCCGCGCCGGGATCATCGCACCCGGGATCGAGCTGGGAGAGCAGGAAGATGTCCTTGCTGCCCTCCATCGCCGCTTCCAGCGCCGCGACCGACATGTCGCGGCCGACGAAAAGCGGGACGACCATGCCGGGGAAGACGACGATGTCGCGCAGGGGGAGGAGAGGGTGTTGCTGGTTCATGCTGTCAATCCGTCCGTGGAGCGCGGACAGCGCGCCCCGTTTGACCCTGGATATGGGAACCCGCCGCGCGGGCCGCAATGCCGGCGATGGCCGAAGCTGTTGACACATGTGACGCGGTGGCGGGGCAAAGTGTCACCTTGTGGCGCCGCTTTCCCCGAGCCGGTCCGCGCATACTGGAGGCGCGGGGGAGCTGGCTCGGCGGGACGAGGCAACGAGACTCGGCATCGGATGACGATGGCAAATCGGGGCCATGTAGGAAAATGGTTTAGGGCGAAGCGGCTTTGCAACCGGCACGGCAGCGCCTAATATCACCGCATGACGTTCATGATCTTCCATCGCGCAGCGGCATTCCCGCTCGTTTGAGCGGATCGCGATAGCGAACCGATCGGCGCCACGATGAGCGGGCGCCGCGAACTCCTGCACATTCGATTGGAAGTCCCTCATGACCCCTGACACCACCGCTGCGCCCGATGCCGACGCAATTGCCGCGTTCCTTGCCGACGGCTTCATCCGCATCGACCGCGCGTTCTCCCAGGCGATGGCCGAGGAAGCCCGCGCGATCCTCTGGCGCGATACCGGCTGCGATCCGCACGACCGCTCGACCTGGACCCGACCCGTCGTACGACTCGGCCACTATGCGCAGCCGCCGTTCCGCGATGCGGCGAACGGCCCCGCGCTCCACGCGGCCTTCGACGCGCTGGTCGGGCCCGGGCGGTGGCTGCCCCCGATGGCACTCGGCACGTTTCCGGTCCGCTTCCCCTCGCCCGAAGATTCGGGCGACGACGGCTGGCACGTCGACGTCAGCTTCGGCGAGGAAAATCCGGATTTCATGGAATGGCGCGTCAACATCCACAGCAAAGGCCGCGCGCTGCTCATGCTGTTCCTGTTCTCCGACGTCGGGCCCGAGGATGCGCCGACCCGCATTCGTGCCGGGTCGCATATCGACGTCGCGCGCCGGCTCGCCCCCGCAGGCGAGGTCGGGCTGACGCTGCGCGAACTGGCCGCCGATGGGTTTGCGGCATCGGCCGACCGGCCCGAGGTGCTCGCCACCGGCGAGGCCGGCACGGTGTATCTGTGCCACCCGTTCCTGGTCCATGCGGCGCAGCGCCATCGCGGAACCGAGCCCCGCTTCATGGCCCAGCCCCCGCTCCTCCCGCGCGAGCCGATCCGTCTCGAGCGGGAGGACGGTGCCTACTCGCCGGTCGAGCAGGCGATCAGAATGGCAATCGGAACCTAGCGCCGGCCGCCCGGTGCTTTCGGCCGCGTGTAAGAAATCCCCTCCCGCCTGCTACTAACGGCGCGAAGGTGGGGAAAATGACCGACGCCGAACGCAACCGGATTTTCGAGGAGTGGATCGAGGCGCACAAGGCGATCCTGTTCAAGGTGGCGCGCGCCTACGGCTCGACGCATGCGGACCGCGAAGACCTGTTCCAGGAGATCGCACTGCAGGTCTGGCATTCGGTCGCGGCATTTCGCGGCGATTCCGCGGTCGCCACCTGGATTTACCGCGTGGCGCTCAACACCGCCCTCGCGTGGAGCCGGAAGGAGCGCAAGCACGGCACCGGGCGACAGGACTTCGACGCGGCGACCGCGCTGCTGGTTGCCCCGCCGGATCGCGATCCGCGGCTCGAGTGGATCTACCGGCAAATCGCCGAGCTCGACGAGGTGAACCGGTCGCTCGCGCTGCTGATGCTCGACGGCTTCAGCTACCGCGACATGTCGCAGATCCTCGGCCTCGGCGAGAGCAACGTCGGGGTCAGGATCAACCGCATCAAGGCGGCGCTGACCGCCCGGCTGGCGAAGGAGCAGACCGATGGACTTTGACCAGATGATGGACGCCTGGAAATCGCAGGACGAGCGGCCGCTCTACGGCGTCAACGGCGACCTGCTGCGGCTGGTCCTCCGGCACGAGCAGGCCGATATCCGCCGCGCGCTGCGCTGGGACCAGTGGACGACGTACGTGGTCGGAACGGTCATGGCGGCGGTCGCGATCGCTTCGCTATGGGCGTTTCTCCATCTTCGCGGCATGTCGGTTCCGGCCGTCGCGGCAATGTCGGCCGCGCTGGGCGCCGCCATGCTGTGGATCGGGGCGCTGTGGCTGAGCCGCCGCCGTCAGTCCGTGCGGGAACGCGAGTTCGGCAGCACGCTGCAGGAGGAGGTCCGCCGCAACCTCTCGCTGATCGACTACCGGCTCTCGCAGGTCGGGCGCTGGAGCAACCTGCTGCTCTGGTCGGCTCCGATCGTGGCGAGCGCCTCGCTGATCGTCTGGCTGATCATGGAGATCAACGGGATCGAGGACCTCTGGCTGACTGCCGGGACCGCCGCCTTCCTGATCGTCTCCATCGCGGCGACCACTTACGAAAGCAGCCGCACGGCCCGGCAGGAGCTCCTGCCGCGCCGGCAGCGGCTGGCGGAATTGCTCGAGATGCTGAATTCGCCGTGAGGTGAGCACGTGGCGGGCAGGTCCGATCGCCCGGCCCTCGCCCGGTCAGTCCAGCGCGATCCCCGGATACCATCCGCTCTGCGCCAGGAGCGCACGCGCGTCGGGGGCCTCGATCAGATCGCGGATTGCGGCGCGCTTGTCGGGTGCGCGGCGGTAGTAGGCTTTGGCGATGCGGTAGCCGACCCAGTAGCCGAGCTGGCCGGGATCCTCCGCGGTCGTGTTGTCGAACCAGGCGGACAGGTCGGTCTTGCCGACGTCGGCGAGGAAGCGGGTTTCGATCTCGCGCTCGCGCCCCTCGGCCGAGGCGTGGACCGCAACGTTGGCAAGGCCGCCCGAAATCAGCTCGCCCACGAATTCGGCCACGCCTTCCGCGATCGTGCGCTGCAGCACGGTCGGCGCGTCGCGCTCGGCGGGCTGCTGCACATGGATGTATTCGTGCGCGATCACGTTGACGAAGCGGTCGTCGGCATCGCCGCCGAGGACTTTCGCCGCCAGGTCGGAGCACATCCCTTCGAGCGCGACCTGCACGCCGTGTCCGCGCTCGGCGATGGCGATCGGCTTGCCGCGGCTCACCAGGATCGTCACCGGCGGCTTCTCCGCTTCGGGATAGATCTCGAGCAGGTTGCGGAAGGTCCGCTCCAGCCGGTCGGCGATCCGTGGGAGGGAGGCGAGGCAGGTCCGCGCGTTGGTGTAGAGTTCGGGCCTTTCCGCAAGCGCGCGAGCGATGTTCTCGGCGTTGACGTTGCGCGCCGCGAGCAGGTGACGCAGGCCGGTCGATCCCCGGTCGAGATAGTCACGCTGGATCTGTTCGGCGCTCGGCTGCCCGCCGGTGGCTTCGTAGAGATCGTAGAAGCGCGCGACGTCTTCGGTCTGGACCTCGATCGCGGCGGGCGCGGGCGGCGTATCCACTGGCGGAGCGGGTGGAGCGCAAGCGGCCAGCAGGCAGGCCGCGGCGCCCGCGAGGCTCGCGCCTGCGGCGGGCCTCACACGCACCTCCGGCCGGATCGGTCTGCCCCCCGGGCGATCATCCCATTCCCGGCAGGTTGAATCCCGGCGGCAGCCCCAGGCCGCCCTGCATCTTCTTCATTTCCTCGCCCGAGACGCGGTCCGCCTTGTCGCGGGCGTCGTTGAAAGCGGCGGTGACGAGGTCCTCGACCATCTGCTTCTCTTCCGGCTTCATCAGGCTCTCGTCGATCTCCACGCGCAGGATACGGCCCTTGGCGCTGGCGCGGACCTTGACCAGCCCGCCGCCGGCGGCACCCTCGACCTCGATCGCGTCGAGCTTGGCCTGCATCTCGCCCATCTGGCTCTGGATCGTCTCGGCGGCCTTCTGCGCGGCCTGAATCATCTCTTCCATCGATTGCATCGAATAGTCCTCTTTCGTCTCGTCAACGGCCCCAGGCGGCACGGCCGGAGCTGTGGATCTCGGCTTCCTCGACCGGTTCGGCCTCGGGAAACGCGGCATAGGCAGCCTCGACCAGCGGGTGCGCACGCACTTTCGCCTGCTCCGCGGCCTTGGCGGCCTCATCCTGCTCAACGAGCGAGGGCGCACCTTGTTCTTCGCATTGTTCGACGATCCAGCGCTGACCGGTCGCGGCCGTCAGGGCATCGCGCAGTTGCGGCGCGATGTCGTCGCGGAAATGGGCGGCGCGAGCGTAGCGCAGCGTGCCCATTTCGAGCGCGACCACGCGGATCTGCAGTTCCATGATGCTCGCTGCGTGGTGGTGTCCCGCGGCCCGGACCTGATCGACCAGCTGCCGCCAGTCGAGCGCCGCCGCCGGGGCACCGCCGCCCGCGCCCTGCCCGCCGCCCGCAGGCACGGCGATGCCGTTCGCAGCCATTTCATCGAGCTTCTTCGCCAGCTTGCCCGGGTCGGGCAGGTCGGCGGCATGGAGCACGCGCAGCAGCGCCATCTGCGCCGAGACCAGCGGATCTGGCGCCTGACGCACTTCCTCATGCCCCTTGAGCAGGAGCTGCCACAGGCGGTGGAGCTGCCCGGCGGACAGGCGGCCGGCCCATTCGGCCAGCGCGGCGCGCTCCTCGGCGCTCGGCGCTTCGGGCTCGCCGCCGCCGATCTGGGCGACGGTAATGCGGTGAACGAGGTCCATCAGCCCGCGCATCAGCGCCAGCGGTTCGACCCCGAGCGCATACTGGTCGGCGACTGCGGCGAGCAGGCCCTTGGCATCGCCTTCGAGGATCGTGCCGAGCAGGCGGCGCTGGGCGCTCTTGTCGGCAAGGCCGAGCATGTCGCGCACGAGCGCCGCCGTCACCTTGCCCTCTTCGCCCATGTCGGCATGGGCGATCGCCTGGTCGAGGATCGAGAGCCCGTCGCGCACCGAGCCTTCGGCTGCGGCGGCAATCATGTGCAGCGCCTCGGGCTCGGCCGCCACGCCTTCCTCCTCGCAAACCCAGGCGAAGTGCGCCTGGAGCAGCTCGGTCGGGATGCGGCGCAAGTCGAAGCGCTGGGTGCGGCTGAGCACCGTGACCGGCAGCTTGTCGACCTCGGTTGTCGCGAAGAGGAACTTCACATGCGCCGGAGGTTCCTCAAGTGTCTTCAGCAAGGCATTGAAAGCATTGCGCGACAGCATGTGAACTTCGTCGATGATGTAGATCTTGTAGCGGGCGCTGACTGCAGCGTAGCGGACCGCCTCGATGATCTCGCGTACGTCGTCGACGCCGGTATGGCTGGCGGCGTCCATCTCGATCACGTCGATATGGCGCCCCTCGGCGATCGCCTTGCACGGTTCGCACACGCCGCAGGGATCGATCGTCGGGCCGCCCTCACCGTCCGGCCCGACGCAGTTGAGCGCCTTGGCGATCAGGCGCGCGGTCGAGGTCTTGCCGACCCCGCGCACGCCGGTCATCAGGAAGGCATGGGCCAGCCGGTCGCGCGCGATCGCATTGGCGAGCGTGCGGACCATCGGCTCCTGCCCGATGAGCTGGGAGAAGGTCTGCGGCCGGTACTTGCGCGCGAGCACGCGGTAGGGCTGCGCGGAGGTCTCGGGCTTGGCGGCGGGCGCAGACGCGGGTTCGGGCGGCGGTGGCGGCGCGTCGCCGAACATGGCCGACTGGCCCGCCGCCTCGAGCTCGGCGGCGCTCGGCTCGGTCTGGTCCTCCTCCCCGGTATCCCAGGGGAGATCGCCCGAAGTGTCCGGTGAATCACCCATGCGCGTTTAGGTAGGGCCAACCGCCGCCAATGTCATGCATGGCGGCTCAAACCGGCGGTGAAAACGGCCGTGCGCGACGGCGGGGTGTGAAAAGCGGGTGAAAAAGGAGCCGAGCGACCCGCTGCCATCCGTTATGGCTGCTTCCTTCCGGACCTGACCAGGTTGGCGGACGCGAACGTCCACCCGACTCCCGCGGCGCATATGGCGGGGGACCGGGCGAATTGCAACCGTCGAGGCCCACCCTGCTGCGACTAGCCAGCAAGCTGGCAAGTCTCGCGCCCCTCCCGCAGGCGGGAGGGGTAACCGGTGCGCCCTACGCTTTCACCTCATTAGCGGAAATTGTCCGCGTAGGCCTGGATCTTGAGGTGGCGCGGAGGCGTCGCATGAACGCGGGCGGGAATGCCGTACTTCGCGGCATAGGCCTGCGCGGCTGCCATGTCGGGGAACGTGAGCACGACCTGCGACTGGGTGTCGGCGCTGCCGGTCCAGCCCATCAGCGGGTCCGGGCGCTGCGCTTCGGAGCGTTCGAATTCGAGCACCCATTCGTCGGTGCGCGCCTTGCCGGACTGCATCGCATTCTTGGGTCGCTGATAGATTCGTGCAGACATTCTCGTTTCGTCCTCAAACGCCGGGCGGCGGGCATCCGCCCGTCTTGGCTTCGCAGTCGCGCTTGCGGGCCGTCTTTGCGGCCCGAGGCCGCCAAAATCAAGCGCCTCCGTTCGAGAAGGCGTTCTTCGTCTTGAGGCTCGGAGCTTCGGCCCACGGCTCCTCCGGCCAGCGGTGTTTGGGGTAGCGGCCCTTCATGTCCTTGCGCACCTCGGCCCAGCTTCCGCGCCAGAAGCCGGGGAGATCGCGCGTCGCCTGGATCGGCCGCCCGGCAGGACTGGTGAGCTTGAGGAGCAGCGGCGTATCACCGACCATCGGATGCCGCTCGAGCCCGAACAGCGCCTGCACCCGCACCTCGACGCTCGGCGCGTCGTCGCCGGTATAGTCGATCGCGTGATGCGTGCCGGCGGGCGAGACAAACTCGCGCGGAGCGGCGCGGTCGAGGCGCTGGCGGCTGTCCCAGTCGAGCTGGCCGAGCAGCGCGTCGACCAGCTTGCCGCGCGACACCGCGAGATCGCGGCGCCCTTCGAGCAAGGGCCGCAGCCAGAGGTCGGCCGTTTCCGCAAGCGCTTCCGGCAAAAGCGCTTCGATCCCGGCGTAGCGCGCGCGGGCGAGGAGTTCGGGCGGGAGCAGCGTCCCCAGGCTCTCCACCGCCTTTTCCACAAGGATATCCACAACCGCTGCCGGGTCCGGCGCGGGATCGGGGCCGCTGGCGAGCACGATCGCGCCGAGGCGGCGTTCGAGCCGCGCCTCGACCCTGCCCTCGCCCCCGTTCCAGCGCAGGACCGAGCGGCGCTCGATCCGTTCGGGCAGCCAGCGTTCCAGGTCCGCCTCCTCCAGCGCCAAAGCGGCGGTGATCCGCGCGCCTTTCGCCTGCCCCTGCGCGTCGCCGATCGCCAGCCATTCCGCGCGCGCCAGCGGGCTCGCCGGATCGAGCACGAAGCCGCGCCCGCCCGCCGAAAGCCAGTGCTCGCCCGAGGGATCGCGGCGACGCGCTACGTTGTCGGGCAGGCCGGCGGCGAGGAGAATGGCGGAAGGGACGTCGCCATCTGCCGGCCCGGCGACTTGCCGCGCCGCCCGCTCCGCCCAGCGCGCCGCGAGCTTGCGGCTCGCCTCGGCGCGGGGGGAGCGGTCGGCGTTCCAGCGCTGGAGGCGCGCGCCGAGGTCCTCGCCGCGCCCGCCGAGGCCGCGTTCCTGCAGCAGCAGTGCGATCTTCGCGGCCTCGCGCGCTGCGCCCTGCTCCGCGCCGAACAGGACCATCGCGCCGTGTGCCGGGTCGAGCGGCAGGGCCGCAAGCATTTCGCCGCGCGGGGTAATCCGCCCTTCCCCGTCCAGCGCGCCAAGCCGCATCAGGCGCTCGCGCGCGGAGGCGATCGAGGCGGCGGGCGGCGGATCGAGCCAGGCGAGCGAGGCCGGGTCCGCCGTGCCCCAGCGCGCGAGGCTGAGCGCGAGCGGCGCGAGGTCGGCCGTGGCGATCTCCGGCAGGTCGAATTCCGGGCGGCCGGGGTGCGCGGCCTGTTCCCACAGGCGGTAGGCGACGCCCGGTCCCTGCCGCGCTGCGCGGCCCGCGCGCTGCCCGACCGAAGCCTGGCTCGCCCGGCGGGTGACGAGATGCGTGGTGCCGGCCGCGCGGTCGAACTCGGCATGGCGGGCGAGGCCGCTGTCGACCACCACCGACACGCCGTCGAGCGTCAGCGAGGTCTCGGCGATAGCCGTGGCGAGGACGATGCGGCGACGGCCCTGCGGATCGCGGCGGATGGCGGCACGCTGCCCGGCCGGCTCGACCTGACCATGCAGCGGGAGAATCGGCACGTCCGGCAGGCGCTCGGCCAGCCGCTCGCGCGTGCGCTCGATCTCGCGCACCCCGGGAAGGAAGGCGAGCACGTCGCCGCTCTCCTCGCGCCAGGCGGTGAGCACGGCCTGCGCCATGGCGTCTTCGACCCGTTTGTCGGGTGACGATCCCAACCATCTGATTTCCAGCGGAAAGGCCCTGCCTTCACTCTCGATCACCGGCGCCTGTTCGCCCAGCAGGCGGGCGAAGCGCGCACCGTCGATCGTCGCGGACATGACGCAGAGGCGCAGGTCTTCGCGCAGCACCGCGCGGCTTTCGAGCGCGAGCGCCAGGCCGAGGTCGCTGTCGAGATGCCGCTCATGCGCCTCGTCGAACAGCACGGCGGAGACACCGGCGAGCTCCGGGTCCTCGACGATCCGGTTGACGAAGATCGCCTCGGTCATGACGAGCACGCGGGTGCGGGCCGAAGTGCGGCTGTCGAGCCGGGTCAGATAGCCGACCGTCTCGCCCGCCTTCTCCCCAAGCAGCTCGGCCATCCGCTCGGCCGCGGCGCGCGCGGCGACCCGGCGCGGGCTGAGGAGGATCACCTGCCCCGTGCACCAGTGCTCGCCAAGCAGCGCAGGCGCTACGGCGGTCGTCTTGCCGGCGCCCGGCGGCGCGACCAGCACCGCCGCGCCGGACGTGCGCAGCGCGGCGAGGAGGTCCGGCAGGACGGTATGGATGGGGAGGTGGTCTGGCATTTCGTCCGCTCTACCGACCTCGCCATTCGGGGGAAAGCGGATCGCCCGACCAAAGCCCTCTCCCGTTGACCCTTCGGGTGAGCTTCGCTTCCAGGGGAGAGGGTTGGGAGAGGGAGGACCCGCGCAACGTTCGCCGTCCGTTGCGGCTTCAGCCCCTCTCAACTTCGGCTAGCGAGCAAGCTCGCAAGCCTCCGTATCTCTCCCCTGAAGGGGAGAGAGCGTGACCCCCTAATACCCCCGCGCCACCGCGAAATGCGCGGCTTCGGCCATGGCTGCGCGGGCCTTGCCGTCGGGGAAGATCGAGATCGCGTCGACCGCGCGGGCGGCGAAGTGGCGGGCGCGGTCGCGGGTCGCCTCGACCGCGTCGTACTTGCCGATCAGCGCGATCGCTTCGGCGAGGTCGTCGTCCGACGTCCGGTGGCCGGCGATGGCGGCCTGCCAGAACTTGCGTTCCTCCGGCGTGCCGCGGGCGTAGGCGAAGATCACCGGCAACGTCATCTTGCCTTCGCGGAAGTCGTCGCCCTGGTCCTTGCCCATTTCGGCAGCGTCGGAATCGTAGTCGATCGCATCGTCGACGAGCTGGAAGGCGACGCCGAGATTGCGGCCGTAATCGTCGAGCGCCTGCTCCTCCCGCTCGCCGCATTCGGCGACCACGGCGCCGATCCGGCTGGCGGCGGCGAACAGCGCAGCGGTCTTGGCGCCGATGATCTGGAGGTAGCGTTCCTCGCTCGTCTCGATCTGGCGCTGCGCGGTGAGCTGGGAGACTTCGCCCTCGGCGATGATCGCGCTCGCGCCGGAGAGGATCTTGAGCACCTTGAGGCTACCGTCCTCGGTCATCAGCTCGAACGCGCGGCTGAACAGGAAGTCGCCGACCAGCACCGTCGCCGGATTGCCGAAGATGATGTTCGCGGCGGCCTTGCCGCGCCGGAGCTCGCTGCCGTCGACGACGTCGTCGTGCAGCAGCGTGGCGGTATGGATGAACTCGACCGCCGCGGCGAGCTTGTGGTGGCGCGCGCCCTGGTAACCGACCAGCTCCGCCCCCGCGAGCGTCAGCATCGGGCGCAGGCGCTTGCCCCCGCCCGAGATCAGGTGCCCGGCGAGGCGCGGAATCAGCGGAATGTCGCTCTGCATCCGCTCGAGAATCACGGCATTGACCGCGTTCATCCCGTGCGCCGTCAGCGCAAGCATCGGGTCGAGCGTGGGGCGGCGGCGCGGCAGGGGAACGACGTCGGCTGTCATGGGGCGCACGCATTGCTGCGGCAAACAGAGCTTGGCAAGCTTGGAATTGCGCGCTGCTGCGTGATAAGCCCAGCCGTGATGCCCGATTCCAACTCTGCAGGCGATGCGCAGCTCGCCGCCTTCCGCCGCAGCATCGACAATATCGACGCCGCCCTGATCCACATCCTGGCGGAGCGGTTCCGCATCACCCAGGCCGTGGGCGAGTACAAGGCCGCCAATGCGCTGCCTCCGGCCGACCCGGGGCGCGAGCAGAAGCAGATCGCACGGCTGCGCAAGCTGGCCGAGGAAGCCCGCCTGGACCCCGAATTCTCCGAAAAGTTCCTGCGCTTCATCATCGATGAAGTGATCCGCCACCACGAACGCGCGCGCGGCGGCTAGGCGCCGCGTCAGTCGTCGCGGTCGCGCCGGTGGCGACGGCGGTCGCGCCGATCTTCACGCCGGTCGCGGCGATCGTCGCGCCACTCCTCGCGCCGCTCGCGGCGGTTTTCGCGCCAGTCCCGGCGACGCTCGCGCCGGTCTTCCCGCCAATCACGGCGGCGGTCGCGGCGATAATCGGACCAATTGTCGCGCCATTCGTGATCGCGATACCGCTCGCGATAGGCCCGGCGGCGCGCTTCCCAGTGGCGGCGCGTGGAATCGTTCCAGCGATGACGGCTGCCGCTACGATCATAGACGTAATATCCGGTGCCCGGATAGTAATAGTCGTCGTACCAGCCGTAGTACGACGAGCCGTAGCCGTCGTAATACCCGTCGTAATAGCCGCCATAGCCGTACGACGCGCTGCCGTATCCATAACCGTCGCCGTAAGTGCTGCATCCCGCGACGGCGAAGGTCGCCGCCACGGCGAGCGCGGAGCGTGTGAGGGGTGATGCCATTTGCTCTCTCCCGAGCGATTTTGCTCTTCGGCCCGAGTCGACCCGGGCGAATTTGCTTTTTGAAGCCAGGAGCTTGCGCGCTCCGTATTGAACCCGGCGTGAACCCGCGCCCGAAGGGCTACCCGCTGCGGGGCAGCAGCAGTCTGACCAGCAATCCGCCGAGGTCTTCGCTCTCCCCAAGGTCCACGCTGCCACCGTAGATCTCCGCCACGTCGCGCACGATGGCGAGGCCGAGGCCGGTGCCCGGCTTGTCGGTGTCGAGCCGCGCGCCGCGATCGAAGATGCGGATGCGCTCTTCCTCGGGAATGCCGGTGCCGTCGTCCTCGACCCAGATCACGCAGCGTTCGGCCTCGGGCTCGGCGTCGATGGTCACGAACACGCTGCCGCCGCCGTACTTGGCGGCGTTCTCGATCAGGTTGCCGAGAATCTCGTCGAGGTCCTGCCGCTCGATCGCGACGCGCACTTCGCGGTTGCCGTCGATGTCGAAGCGAACGTCCGGATAGAGCCGCTCGACCGCGCGGCGCACCGCTTCCGCGCTGTCCCACACCGTCGTCCGCGCATGGCCGACCGAGCGCCGGCCGACGGCGCGCGCGCGGGCGAGGTGGTGGTCGACATGGCGGCGCATGGCGCGCGCCTCGCGGATCACCGTGTCGGCGAGATCGGGCGCGTGCGCGGTGGCGGCGTTGTTGACCACGGTCAGCGGCGTCTTGAGCGCGTGGGCGAGATTGCCGGCGTGGGTGCGCGCCTCCTCCGCCTGCCGCTCGGAATGGGCGAGGAGCATGTTAATCTCCTCCACCAGCGGCTGGACCTCCAGCGGCAGCGGGTCCGACACCCGGTTGCTTCCGGTCGTGCGGATCCGCTGGATCGCCGCGCGGATACGGCGCAGCGGCAGCAGGCCGTAGTAGCTCTGCAGCACGGCCATGGCGAACAGGCCCAGGCCAAGCGCGGCGAAGCTCCACACCAGGATCGATCGGATGCGCGCGATCTGCGCATCGAGATTCTCGCGCGCGGAGGCGACCATGAAGGTCCAGCGCGTGTTGCTTTCGGGCAGGATCACCGTGCGCTCGACCACGCGCAGCGGCTCTTCGGGGAACTGGTTGTTGTCGTAGAAGTGCGGCTCGTGATCGACGTGGTCGCCCTGCGGCTTCAGCGTCCGGTCCCACAGCGACTGCGAGGGCTGCGCGCCGAGGGAGAACGATTCGAAGCCCTCGCGGCCCTCGGCGGTGATCTGCCAGTACATGCCGCTGTTCGGTTCGAGGAAGCGCGGCTCGCCGATCGGACGGATGAAGTAGACCTCGCCGTCCGGGCCCACTTCGGAAATCACGATCATTGTGTTGAGCAGGTAGCCGAGCTGCTCGTCGAAGCTGTTCTGGACCTGATTGGTCAGCGTGCGTTCGAGCGCGATCCCGCCGCCGACGAGGAGCACGAGGATCCAGCCCGCGGCAATGAGCAGCATGCGCCGCGCGAGGCTGCCCGTATGCGGCGTCTGGCCGTCGCTCTCGCCGTCCACGGCGCCGTCGCCGGACGGAGCCTCCGGCTCGCCGGAGGCGGGCGCCGACTTCGGGGCGTCAGGCGCGCGGGGCGTCTGCGGGGTCGTCGAGGCTGTAACCGAGGCCACGGATGGTCGTGATGACTTCCGCACCCAGCTTCTTGCGGATGCGGGTGACGAAGACCTCGATCGTGTTCGAATCGCGGTCGAAATCCTGATCGTAGATATGCTCGATCAGTTCGGTGCGGCTGACCACCTTGCCCTTGTGGTGCATGAGGTAGCTCAGCAGCTTGTATTCCTGCGCGGTCAGCTTGACCGGCTCCCCCTTGAGCGTGACCCGGCCCGAGCGCGTGTCGAGCCGCACGTCGCCGGCGGTCAGTTCGCTGGAGGTATTGCCCGAGGCGCGGCGGATCAGAGCGCGCAGGCGGGCGATCAGCTCTTCGGTCTGGAAAGGCTTGGCGAGATAGTCGTCGGCCCCGGCGTCGAGCCCGGCAACCTTGTCGGACCAGCTATCGCGCGCGGTCAGCACGAGCACGGGAAAACCGCGCCCTTCCCGGCGCCACATGCCGAGCACGGTGAGCCCATCGATTTCCGGCAGGCCGAGGTCGAGGATGACCGCATCATAGTCCTCGGTCGCGCCGAGGAAGTGACCGTCCTCGCCATCGGTCGAGAGATCGACGGCATATCCGTTCTGTTCGAGCGTGGACTTGAGCTGCTGGCCGAGCGTGGGTTCGTCCTCGACGATCAGGATGCGCATTGCTGGTTCGTTCCCCCTGGATCAGGCTGACGCTAAGTGGGCTTTCGGGGTGAACGCGTCAACAAGGGAGCAGGTTTCCCTCCCCTGCCGAAACCCACCCCGCATCAGCGGCTGCGGCGCACGACACGGCCGGTCCGCGCGTCGACGTCGATGAAGGTCACGCGGCCGTCGCGGATGAACTTGAGGCGGTAGATCATGGCCGTCGAATCGTAAGCCGGGCCGAGATATTCCGCGCCCCTCATCTGCGGCAGCACGCGCCGTTCGATCTCGCGCAGCGGCAGCACGTTGCCCGCGCGCATTTCCTTGCGCGCCTCGCCCTGGTCGTTGCGCGACTGGGCAAACGCCGGTGCGGCCGCAAGGCCGGAGACCACCAGCGTGGCAGCAAGGCAGGAGGCAATGAGCTTTCGCATAGTGCCAACCTGCCTAGACTGCACGGATTGAACAAGCTCTGAATGCACGCACGGCGTAGCGTTCAGCAACGAAACCAGCGCTCTAGCGGGTCATCTCGTACTTGACCGTGACGGTCACGCCGGTGCCGACTTCGCCGGGCTCGATCTGCGTGCCCGCGTCGGCCGCCTCCGCGCTGGCGCGCATCATGACCGGCTGCGGACCGCCATAGCTCTGGAAGGTTTCGGAGATCTCCAGCAGGCGCACGCCGGAAAAGCCGGCCATACGGGCATATTCCTGAGCCATGGCCTGACCGCTCTGGTACGCCTTGGTGCGCGCCTCCCGCTTCGCGGCCTCGTCCGCTTCGAGCATGAAGTTGGGGCCGTAGATGTTGTTCGCCCCGGCCGACACGAGCGCGTCGAGCACTTCGCCCGCGCGTTCGAGATCGCGCAGCTTGACCTGCACCTGGTTGTTCACGTCGTAGCCGACGAACGTGCGCGAGCCGCCGTTCCGGTCGAAGTCGTACTGCGGGTTGAGGTTGAAGTTGGAGGTCTGGATATCGCGCGCGGCGATGCCGAGCTGGCGCAGCTTCGCGATCACCTGTTCCATCGCCTGCGCGTTCTGCTTCACCGCCTCCTGCGCGGTCGGCGCACGGGTCGTCACCCCGGCGCCGATCTGGGCGACGTCGGGCGCGGAGTGGACGATCTCGTTCACGGTCAGCTCGATCACCGGACCCTGAGCCTGGATCTGGACTTCGGCGGCGTGGGCGGTGGTTGCGGCCAGCGCGGTCATGGCAAGCACGGGAACGGCGTAACGGATCATTTGGAAGCTCCTTGGCGAATTCTCGCCTTTTGTTGGGTCCGTCACGCTTACGCGTGGCTGAACCGGGTTGTTCCGAAGCGCCTTCACGGCAATAGGGGGCACAAAGGGAGGAAGGGTCAGAATGACGATCTTGCGCGCACTTACCATGATTTTCGCGCTGGCGTGGAGCGCCGCGGCCGCCGCGCAGCCCGGAATGCAACCGGTGCCCGACCGGCCGGCAGGCGAAGGCGAAGGCCCCTACCCCTCGCTGGTGATCCGCGGCGCGACGATGATCGACGGCACCGGCGCCCCGCCGATGGGGCCGGTCGACATCGTGGTCGAGGGTGACCGCATCGCCGAGGTCCATCTGACGGGTGCGCCGCAGAAGGTGCTCGACAGCGCCAGCCGCACGATCGACGCGAGCGGCATGTACGTGCTCCCGGGCTTCGTCGACGTGCATGGGCACAACGGCGATCCCGGCAAGGCACCGCAGCCCTCCTACGGCTACAAGCTGTGGCTGGCGCACGGGGTGACGACGGTGCGCGGCGTCTCGTTCTACTTCGGCCCCGACCAGCCCGACCTGAGCGACGCGGCCCGCAGCGAAGCGAACACGATCGCCGCCCCGCGGCTGATTCCCTACGCGGCGTTCGGCGACAAGTGGGACGGCGGCACGCCCGACACGCCGGAGAAGGCGCGCGCCTGGGTGCGCTGGATCAAGCAGGCCGGTTTCCACGGGGTGAAGTTCTTCAACTCCGAAACGCCCGAAGTGCTCGGCGCCGCGCTGGACGAGGCGGACAAGCTCGGCCTCGGCAGTGTCGCGCACCTCGCGCAAGTCGGCGTGGCGCAGGTCAACGCGCGCAAGGCGGTCGAGCTCGGGCTCGATGGGGTGACGCACTTCTACGGCCATTTCGAGAGCCTGCTGAAGGACGGCACCGTGCCGCAGTATCCGGCCGGCTACAACTATCTCGACGAGCAGGACCGCTTCGGCGAGGTCGCCGACCTCGCCGACCAGATCGTCGCGCCGGGCAGCGAGAAGTGGGACGAGTACGTCGACTTCCTGGTTGAAAGCGGCGTGACCTTGAGCCCGACGTTCAACATCTACTCTGCCAGCCGCGACGTGATGCGTGCCCGCACGCTCGAGTGGCACGACAAGTACACCCTGCCCTCGCTGATGAACTTCTACGAGCCGAGCCTGACCAACCACGGCAGCTACTACCACGACTGGACGACCGAGGACGAAGTGGCCTGGCGCCATTTCTACCGTCCGTGGATGCGGCTGACCAACGAGTTCAAGAACAAGGGCGGCCGCGTCACCGCGGGCTCCGACCCGGGCTATATCTACCAGACCTGGGGCTTCGCCTATATCGCCGAGCTGGAAATGCTGCGCGAAGCCGGGCTCAGCCCGCTGGAGGTGATCCAGGCGGCGACGATCAACGGTGCGCGCGAAATCTACGAGCCCAAGGGGATCGAGCCCCCGATCGGCAGCATCCGCGCCGGCAAGCTGGCCGATCTGGTGATCGTGCCCGAGAACCCGCTCGACAATCTGAAGGTACTCTACGGCACCGGCCACAAGCGCCTGAACCGCGAGACGAACCAGATCGAAACCGTCGGCGGCGTGCGTTGGACGATCAAGGACGGCGTGGTCTACGACGCGCCCGCCCTGCTCGAAAGCGTGGCGCGGATGGTGGAGGAGCAGCGGGCGGCGCAGGGACAGTAGCCCTTCGCCGCTTGCGGCACGGCGCGCCCTCGCCTACCTCGCGCGCCTCATGGCACAACCACCGATCCTCTCCTGGGAAGGCCTCGGGCTGCAGCAGGGCGGCCGCTGGCTGTTCGGCGGGCCCGAACAGGCCGATATCGACCTGCACATCGGCCCGCGCGACCGGCTGGCGCTGATCGGCCGCAACGGCGCGGGTAAGACCACACTATTCCGTCTGATCGACGACCAGATCGAGGCCGACCGCGGCATTCGCAAGGTCAAGCCGGGGACGCGGATCGTGTTGCTGGAGCAGGATCCCGACTTCACCGGCTGTGACACGCTGATGGACTTCGCCCTGCGCGGCGAGCACGCGCCGGCGGAGCACGAGGTGGAGGCGATCGCGGGCCAGCTCGGCATCGACATGGCCACGCCGGCGAAGGGCGCGAGCGGCGGGGAACGGCGCCGCGCGGCGATCGCCAAGGCGCTGGCGCAGGAACCCGACCTGCTGCTGATGGACGAGCCGACCAACCACCTCGACCTGGCGGCGATCGACTGGCTCGAAGGCTGGCTCGACCGCTACAAGGGTGCATTCGTGGTCATCAGCCACGACCGCACCTTCCTCAAGCGCCTGACCCGCGCGACGATCTGGCTCGACCGCGGGACGCTGCGGCGCAAGGAAGTCGGCTTCGGCGGTTACGAGGCGTGGGAAGAGCAAGTCTACGCCGAGGAAGCGCGTGCGGCGGAGAAGCTCGACGCGAAGCTGAAGATCGAGGCGCACTGGCTCGAACGCGGGGTCACCGCGCGGCGCAAGCGCAATCAGGGACGGCTCGAGAAACTGTGGCAGATGCGCGCCCAGCGCGCCGCGATGATCGCGCCCAAGGGCACCGCCAAGCTGGGCCTCGCGACCGAGGAGGAGTTCAAGTCCAAGTCGGTGATCGTCGCCGAGCACGTTTCCAAGTCTTACGGCGAGCGCAGGATCATCCGCGACTTCACGCTGCGCATCCAGCGCGGAGACCGGATCGGCGTCGTCGGAGCGAACGGCGCGGGCAAGACCACGCTGCTCAAGCTGCTGACCGGCGAGATCGCGCCCGACGAAGGTACGGTCGAGATTTCCAAAAAGCTCACCGGCGTGATGATCGACCAGCAGCGCAGCCTGCTCGAAGGCGACAAGACGGTGCGTCAGGTGCTCGCCGAGGGCGGCGACTGGATCGAGGTGCGCGGCGTGCGCAAGCACGTGCAGGGCTATCTCAAGGAGTTCCTGTTCGATCCCAAGGTCGTCGACACCAAAGTCGGGATCATGTCGGGCGGCGAGCGCAGCCGGCTGCTGCTGGCGCGCGAGTTCGCTCGCAAGTCGAACCTGCTCGTGCTCGACGAGCCGACCAACGACCTCGACCTCGAAACGCTCGACCTGCTGCAGGAAGTGATCGCCGACTACGAAGGCACCGTGCTGATCGTCAGCCACGACCGCGACTTCCTCGACCGCACGGTCACGCTGACGCTCGGCCTCGACGGCAGCGGCGTGGTCGACATCGTCGCCGGCGGCTACGAGGATTGGGAGGCCAAGCGGAAGGAGCGCAAGTCTCCTCTCCCGCGTGCGGGACGGACGGGGAGTGGGTCTGCCAAGGCTCCGAACACGCCCACCCCCCAGCCCTCTCCCGCAAGCGGAAAGGGGAGCCAGAAGCTCTCCTACAAGGACCAGCGCGACTACGAGCTTCTGCCCGCGCGGATCGAGGAACTGGAAACGGCCATCGCCCGCGGCGAGGAAATCCTCGCCGACCCAGAACTCTACACGCGCGATCCGCAGAAGTTCGCCAACATCAGCAAGGGCCTCGAGAACGCCCGCGCCGAGAAGGATGCTGCGGAGGAGCGCTGGCTGAGCTTGGCGGAGATGGTCGAGGGCTGAAATCCTCCCCATTTTGCAAAGCCAAATGGGGAGGATCAGAGCGTGTCAGGGGATGCCATAGAAATCCGCCACCCGCTCCAACGCGATCTTCAGCACGAGCTTGCCGCTGCGGGCGGGCCAGGAAAGCGCGCGTTCGGCATTGGGGAGGCTCTCGCAGCCACAGACCACGCGCCACAGGATGTCGGCCAGCCCGCTTCCCGCAAGCGCGATGGCGCCGTCGAAACGCTGCTTGGCCGCGATCTGGCCCTCGGTGGGGGAGAGCCCCGGCCCGCGGCCCTGGATTTTGATGCGGACCGGATCCCAGCGCATGGTCACGCTCGGCCCCAGACCCGCGCGTTCGTAATCGGCGCGCAGGCACTCGCCCGCGGCGAACAGCCGGTCGGTGAGGTGGCCGCGTGCATGGAGCCAGGCAAGCGGCGATTCGGCGATGTTTACGGTCACCGTTCGCCGGGTTGCCCGGGCGGGCGCGCGACGGCCCGGACCTTCGGGAGTGAATTCACGTTCGGCGAGCTTGCGGGGCATGACTGTCTCCTTGGCGACCTGCGAATCATCACTTGCCAAAACGACACGCATGTAGGAAAGTGAAAACCAGATGGGTTAAGCAGGGAAGTGTCATGATCAACCGAATCCGGGACATTCGCAGGGAGAAAGGCCTGACGCTCGCCGATCTGGCCGCCGCCTGCGATCCGCCGACCACCGCGCAGACGATCGGCCGGCTCGAAACCGGGATGCGCAATCTCTCGACCAAGTGGATGGACCGGATCGGCCAGGCGCTCGGCGTCGATCCGGAAACGCTGGTTCGGTCCGACAAGTCGCAGCATCCGCAAGTCGTCGCCACGCTGGGGGCGAACGGCGCGGACGCCGTTCCTCGCCCGCGGGACGCGATTCCGCCGACCGAACTCGGCGGTGATGCCCCGCTCGTGGTGCTGACCGTCGAGGCTTCGACGGGTCCCTATCTCGCGGGCGATCAGCTCTGGATGCGCCAGCTCGACCCCGACGAGGCGTCGCGGGCGATCAACCGCGACGTGCTGGTGCCACGCAAGGGCGGGCGCTTCGCCTTTGGGCGGTTGATCGATCGGCAGGGCGGCCTCGTCGGCGTTCTCCCCCCCGGCCCGGGGCAAAAGCAGCAGGTGGTCGAATCGCCGCCCTGGATCGCCGTTGCGGAGATGCTGGTGCGGCGCCTGTGACATCCCCTCGTCGCCTGCTTTCGATCGCGACGCTCTATCCCAACGCGCACACCCCGCAGTTCGGCACCTTCGTGGCCCGCTCGCTCGAAGCACTGGCGGCGCGCGGCGACTGGCAGGTCACGGTGATCAACCCGATCGGCATCCCGCCGCTCGCGCTCGGCCGCTATCGCGCGCTGGCCAAGGCCGCGACCGACGGCATCGAAAACGGCGTCGAGGTGCATCGGCCGAGCTATATGTTGGTCCCGCGGGTCGGCGCGCGCATCAATCCGAGCATGATCGCGCGCGCGGTGCTGCCGCTCGTGCGCCGGCTGCACGAGGAGCGCCCGTTCGATCTGGTCGACGCGCAGTTCTTCTACCCCGATGGGCCCGCGGCCGCATGGATCGCGCGCCAGCTCGGCCTGCCTTGCGCGATCAAGGCGCGCGGCTCCGACATCACTTACTGGGGCGCCCGATCCTTCGCGCGCGAGCAGATGCTCGAGGCGGCAGCCGGTGCGCGCGGCCTGCTCGCGGTGTCGGAGGCGCTGAAGGAGGACATGATCGCGCTCGGCATGCCGCCGGGCCGGATCGCGATCCATTACACGGGGCTCGACCGCGACCGCTTCCGCCCCCTCGCCCACTCGGGTCTGCGCACGAAGCTGGGCGCTTCGCTCGGCATCCCGCTGGGCGAGAAGGAGAAGGTGGTCGCGACGGTCGGAGCGCTGATCGACCGCAAGGGTCAGGATCTGGTGATCGGCGCCGTGGCGAGCATCCCGGGCACCCGGCTGCTGCTGGTCGGCAGGGGAGAGGACGAGAAACACCTGCGCAGCCTCGCGCGCGATCTGCGGGTCGAGGATCGGGTGCATTTCCTCGGCTCCGTCGACCACGACATGCTGCCGGTCGTGCTCTCGGCCGCCGACGCCATGGCGCTGCCTTCGAAGAAGGAAGGCCTCGCCAATGCCTGGGTCGAGGCACTCGCCTGCGGCACGCCGATCGTGATCTCCGATGCCGGCGGCGCGCGCGAACTCGTGACCGGGCCGGAGGCCGGGTATGTCGTTCCGCGCGATATCGAGTCGATCGCGTCGGCGCTACGCAAGCTGTTCGCCGACCCGCCGCCGCGCGAGCGCGTGGCGGCGACGGTCGACCGCTTCGGCTGGCCCGCGCACGCCGCGGAACTGGCGCGGCGCTACGAAGGTCTGATCTAGCTCAGACCTCCCCGCGCGCGGCCTTCTCCTGCCGGTCGGCCGCCGATTCCTGCGGCACGAAGCTGTGCGAATCGACCCCCAGCCAGATCAGGATCGGCGCCGCCATGTAGACCGAGCTGTACGTGCCGACGAACAGGCCGAGCGTGATCGCGGCGACCATGCTGAACAGGCTCGCCGGACCGAACAGGAGCAGCGGAATGAGCGCGATGAACAGCGTCAGCGAAGTCATCACCGTGCGGGCCAGCGTCTCGTTCACCGAGAGGTCGAGCAGTTCGGGCAGCGGCATCTTGCGATACTTCTTCAGGTTCTCGCGGATGCGGTCGTAGATCACGATCGTGTCGTTCAGCGAGTAACCGATAATCGCGAGGATCGCGGCGATGCTCTGCAGGTTGAACTCCATCTGGAACAGCGCGAACATGCCCAGCGTCAGCGACACGTCGTGGAACAGCGCGAACAGGCCGCCCACGCCGAACTGCCATTCGAAGCGAATCCAGATGTAGAGCGCCACCGCCAGCATCGCGGCGATCAGCGCGAGGGCAGCATCCTGCCGGAACTCGTCGGAGACCTTGCCGGAGACGTTCTCGTTGCCGTCGAGCCGGAAGTCGTCGAAGTTCGTCTGCAACTCGTCGACGATCTCGTTCGCGATCGCCTGCGCCGCCTCCGGGTTGCCTTCGGCGCTCTCGGGCAGCGGCACGCGGATGGAGACCTGGTTGTCCTCGCCGAAGCGCTGCACCACCGGTTCGCCGTAGCCGAGGCCGGCCACCCGGTCGCGCAAGTCGCCGACCGGCGCTTCCGTGCTTTCGGTGAAGGTCGCGGTGATGTTGAGACCGCCGGCGAAGTCGACGCCGTAGTTGAGCCCCTTGGTCAGCACCAGCCCCCAGCTCGCGGCGATCAGCACCATGCTGATCACGTAGAACGGGATGCGCCACTTGAGGAACTTGATGTTCGTGTCGTCGGGGACGAGCTTGAGCAGTTTCATTTCCCGATCCCCTTTACAGATGGAGGTCCTGCGGCCGCGCCCTGCGCAGCCAGCCGGCGACCCACAGGCGGGTCAGCGACACGGCGGTGAACACGCTCGTGAACAAGCCGATGACCAGCACGACGGCGAAGCCGCGCACCGGCCCGGTCCCGAACATGAACAGCAGCGCGCCGGCGATGAAGTTGGTGATATTGGCGTCGAAGATCGCACGGCTGGCTTCCCTGTAGCCGTTCTCAACCGCTGCGATCACGCGCCGCCCGCGCTTGCGCTCTTCGCGTATTCGCTCGTTGATCAGCACGTTGGCGTCCACCGCGGCGCCGATCGTGAGCACGAAGCCGGCGATGCCGGGCAAGGTAAGCGTGGTGTTCATCGCCGCCATGATCCCGAGGATCATCAGCACGTTGAAGATAAGCGCGATCGTCGCATAGACGCCGAACCGGCCGTACGTGGCGATCATCAGCACGACCACGGCGATCGAGCCGACCATCATCGCGATGATCCCGAGGCGGATCGATTCCGCACCGAGGTCCGGCCCGACCGTGCGTTCCTCGACCACGGTCAGGTCCACCGGAAGCGCGCCCGACTGGAGCGAGATCGCCAGTTGCTGCGCGGTTTCGGGGGTGAAGTTACCCGAGATCTCCGACACGCCGCCCAGGATCTGATCCTGGATCACCGGCGCCGAGATCACCTCGCCGTCGAGGATGATCGCGAACTGCTTGCCAACGTTCTCGGAGGTCAGCTTGGCGAAGCGATTGCCGCCCTGCTGGTCGAACTGGATGACGACGACGTCCTGGTTTTCCTGGTTGCGGCTCGCCTGAGCCCGGACCAGCGTGCTGCCGTCGATCCCGCCGAGACGATAGACCGCGAGGCTCTGCCCGGCGAAACCGCTGTCGGGCGCGTAAGGGAATATCTGCTGCCCCGGCTCGACGATGCCCTGGGCAAGGTCGGAGGGGAGCGCGTTCTCGTTGACGAGCTTGAACTCCAGCTTGGCCGTCCGGCCGACCAGTTCCTTGACCTGCTCCGGATCCTGCAGACCGGGCACCTGCACCACGATGCGGTTGTCGCCCTGCCGGATGATGGTCGGCTCGCGCGTACCGAGCGCGTTGATGCGCCGGTCGATCACGTCCTGCGAGGAATCCATCGCCGCGTTGAGCGCGGCATCGAGACCGGCGTCGGTCGGGGTCAGGATGATCCGCGTCTCGTCGACCACCGAAAGGTCCCATTCGCGCACCAGGCCTTCGCCATTCAGCAACGGCTCGAGCAGCTGGCGCGCACGGTCGACGTCGGCGACGCTCTCGACCATGAAGCTCAGCCGCCGGTCGGCGGTGGACACGTCGCCCACGCGAATCTGCGGCTCTGCGCGGCGGAGGGTCGAGCGGACCGATTCCTCCATGTTGCGCAGGCGCTGGGTGACGATCTCGGCCGGGTCGGCCTCGAGCAGAATGTGACTGCCACCCGCAAGGTCGAGCCCGAGATTGACCTCGGGATCAGGCAGCGCCGCCGGCCAGCGAGCGCCCGACAGCGAAAAGAGCGACGGAAGCGCGAGGACCGAGAGAGCCAGCGTCAGGCCCCAGAACCATCCCTTCTTCCACAGCGGGAAATCGAGCATTCGCTATCTCCCGCTCAGTCGTTGGCGGCCGTGCCGCCGGGCGGAACGATATCCCCGATCGTGCTCTTCACCGCCTTGACGCGAACGCCCTGGGCCAGCTCGATCTCGGCATAGTGTTCGTCGACCTTGATCACCTTGCCGACGAGGCCGCCGGCGGTGACCACCTGATCGCCCTTCTTGATCCCGGCGATCTTCTCGCGATGCTGCTTCTGCTGGCGCATCTGCGGGCGGATGATCAGGAACCAGAAGATCGCGATCATGCCGACGATCGGGAGCCAGTTGATCCACGCAGGCGGCGCATCTGCGCTGGCTGCCGCGGCAAGGAAATCGAGCATGAAAAATGAACCTATCGAGGTTGAGACCAGGAGCTTGCCGGGAACACGCGCGGCCCGATCGTTCCCGGACCCCTCGCCTCCCCGGCGATCAGGTGGGCGCGCCTAGCAGCATTGCAAGTGCAGGGCAACGAATCGCGCTGGCGCCACACCCCGAAGATC
This sequence comes from Pelagerythrobacter aerophilus, assembly GCF_003581645.1. Lineage (GTDB taxonomy): Bacteria > Pseudomonadota > Alphaproteobacteria > Sphingomonadales > Sphingomonadaceae > Pelagerythrobacter > Pelagerythrobacter aerophilus. The sequence continues at coordinate 196,461 of NZ_QXFK01000015.1, forward strand.
GATGCTTGCCAGCTCCGAACCCCCGCCCTATAGGGCCGCCCTCCACTGGATACGGGACGTAGCGCAGCCTGGTAGCGCATCACACTGGGGGTGTGGGGGTCGCAGGTTCGAATCCTGTCGTCCCGACCAGTGGTTTCCAAGCAAAACCAATAATTTAAGCGGGCGGCGCGAGCCGCCCGTTTGGCTTTTCCAAGCCCGATTTTGCCGCTGGTGGTGCGCTGGTGGTGCAGATGCCGTGCAATAAAACGCAACGCGACTCTACAAAATGCATCCGCACCAGACCCTGCCCAAGCCATTCTCAATTGAAGATTCGCACCCGTTGCGCTTAGATCATGGGGCACATGCAAGAGCAGTCGCCTCTTCGCCCGGGGTTCGTCAGAATTCGGGATGGCTTCATCGCGTTTCTGAAGCAGCCGCCAGGAACGCCGCTTGAAACCATCATTCCCCAGAGCGCGATAGATGCGATGGCCACGGCGGCGAAGAACGGGAGCAAGCGCCGCCGCAGGCTCGAGGTAGCACGGATTGCGGCAGCGACCGCCGCAGTGGCCGGTACAATTGTGGCTATCGCGTTCACCCCAATGGTTATCGGAGTGGCCATTCTGCTCGGCGGCGGCGTGGCCTTCCTATGGGCTCACGATCAGTTGAAGGTGCGCCGAGAGCCGGAAATCGACGAACTCGCAACCGGCCCCGGCACGGCGCTTGAACACAACTTACGGGCGCTCGACGACTTTCGGCATCTGATCGCCTGCGGTGACATTGCCTGTGAGGAGCGACTTCCCGATGGAACGATCAGGCCGCTGCCAAGCAGCGCTCGCCGCGCGTTCCTCGCCGATCACGGCGCGCTGCTCGTCCTCAGCCGCGAACAGAGCCTGTGGCGCTGTATTCCGCATCGCCCACTCCCGATGAGCCAGTTATGGATCAAACCGGACAGCCGCGTTGCCCCGACACTGGTCACATCGAGGACATTGCTCGACACCGTAGATCGTGATCTGTTCGACCGGCGCATCCAATGGCTCCTGGATCGATCGGGTAACGCTCGCGCCTTTCGCGACGCCATCGCGATCATTGTCGCACTGCGACGGCCGGACCTCGACGGAAGGCCATTCGAAGACAAGAAGGCGGTGCTCCGCGAGGAAGGCTTCAGCGACAGCCGGATGGAGAAGATTCACGCGGGCGTGTACCCGCCGTTCAATAACTTTCTGCGCAGGCTGCCGATGCATGAATTCCCGTGAATGGGGAACTGAATAGCGCTCAACGCCTCCCGGCGGCACGTCCAGCATTCCAGTGAATAAAAGGACGACGCAATGCCTCCGGATCAAGACCAGCTTCTGACCGTCACCGACGTGCTCAATGTCACCGGCTTCAAGTCCCGCACGACCATCTACCGCCGCGTGCGCAAAGGAAGCTTCCCCTGCCCCTACCACATCGGCGCCGGCAAGATTCGTTGGCGTTCGGGCGATGTCGAGGAATGGCTGAACAGCCTCCAGCCCCGCCGCTACTGAGCCGCCCTCGCTCTGCGGCGATCCCGTAACCCCCAAGGCCGATCCGCGCCCCCACCATTTCGCGCCCCCACGGACCCGCAAACGTGAGATTCACGAAAGGACACCACATGCCCATTTCCCGTGCCCTGGGCCGGATTGCCGATTTCTGGGCAAGCCGCAAAGTCACGCTGCGCTTTACCGCAGACTTTCGCATCGCCTCTTTCAGCCTGCCGCTCATCAAACGGCTCCTCGCCGACACAGCCGACGGCGAAACCTACCGCTGCTCGATAGCCGAATGGCCCTTCAACGAGCGCCCGCCGCTCCATGTCCACCGCGGTGTGGTCTCGACATTGCGGGTGGATGGCCCTCTGCAGGCTGCGGGCAAAACCTACCTCCCACTCGGCGGGCTGATCGAAGCCCCCTTCGTGACCGCGCATCTCGATCCGGTCGAAACCCAGCGCCTTGATTGCCGGGTGCAGGAGGCCATCGAGCAGACAATCGCCGACTGGATCTGCGAGCATCGGCTACACGATCGGCCGCGTGCGCGGCGTGAGATCGACCGCGCGAAAGCAGACCGTGCAGCCCGCGCGGTCATCGACCGCTGGGTCGCAGAACACTCCTCGAAACCAGAGGCCGGAAACACCTCGGGTTTGAGCGTCAGCAGCTCACACGATTGCTGCTCCGGCAAAACCTCGGGCAGCTTGTGCCGCGCTTGCCGGAATCGGCCCAATCATGACTGAGAGCATCGCCCATGTGGCCATGTTGGAGGGCCACGATGCTGCGCATCGGACCCGCAATTTGGATACACACCTCACGCACGGGTGCATCCAGCTTTTCTGCCATTTTTCGGGACGGCTATCCGACAGCACCTTTGTTTGCTTCGCCAAGAATGGCGAACTTCTGCCATTTTCGGAGACAGCGGATCGCTGTCGCGGTGGAGACAGGCGATGAGGCTCGTCCGCCACACAGTCCGCTTGCCGGTCTCGCTCGACAAGGCACTTCGCTCGCTTGCCGAACAGCAAGGTGTCAGCGTCTACGCCATGCTCCAGCGCAGCGTGAAGGCCGGGGTCGCGACGCTTGCCGCCCCGCCCGCACCGTCCACGGCGCCCCAAGAGATCGTCACCGAACTAGCGTCCGTCAGCACCCGCATCGTGGATGTCGAACGGGTGCTGGACCGGGCGTTGTTCACCGCCTGCGCCGCCTATTGCTATGCCCGCAGCGCGGCGCTGGGAATGCGCACGGACGACGAGGCTGTGACGGCCGAGGTCAACGCGGCCTATGAGCGTCAGCGGCAACTCTCGCGGGAGAAGCGCCAATGACGGGCGGGCTCCAATCCCATGATCGCCGCATCCATGCCGACGCCGTTCGCAGACAGCATCGCCAAAGTCAGTGGTCACGTTTCAAACGGCATTGCGCCATCATACTGTCATCGGTCGCCCTAGGCGCGGCGGTCGTCCCCTACGCGATGCTGGATCAGGACAGGATAGACGCGATCGCCGCCTTTTGCATGGCGAAGGCCAAGCTTTGGGCCATGGCTGGTATGGCTGCCGATGCCGAGGTCAGCGTTCGTATCGACGGCCAGACATATGAAGGTAGATCTGCTCTCGCAGTCGTCGCGCACCCCTACTATCGGCAGTCTGTCGGCCTCGCCCTCTCCTCCGTGATCCGAGGCGCTCAGTTCGGATTTGCGGGTTGGCTCGTATGCCTGATCCTGTTTCGTCAGGCGGTGAAACGGCGGCGCGAGCGCGCTTTGCAGGATCGCATCATCGCCGGAACCCTGGTTACGACCGAGAAGAAGCTGGCAGCACTGACCGGCAGCGACGCCGATGCCCGCTCACTCGCCATAGGCAAGGTGCCGATCCCAACACGGCTGGAAACCCGGCACATGGCGATGATCGGCACGACCGGCAGCGGCAAGACCACGGCGTTGCGCCAGTTGCTCGACGCGATCGAGGCGCGCGGCGAAGCCGCACTGGTCTATGACACCAGCGGCGAGTTCGTTGCGCACTACTACCGGCCCGGACGCGGCGACATCATACTCAATCCGTTCGATGCCCGCTGCGCTTATTGGACGCCCTTCTCCGAGATCGCCCATCCCGCCGACGCCGCCCGCATCGCACATCAGTTCGTCACCGAAACCGGCCAGCATGATAACGATGTGTGGCTGGAAACCGCCCGCATCCTTGTCGCCAACATGCTTCGTGAACTCTGGCAGCAGGGCGCGCCTAGCCTGTCCAAACTGCTGGCCATGTTCCAGATCAGCACCAAGGAAGAACTCAAGGAGCGGCTGAAGAACACGTCGTCGGCGCGAACCTTCGCCGAGGATGCCGACCGGGCGACCGGCAGCGTCTTGTTCATGCTCGCCAAGGCGGCCGACCTGATCCAGTTTCTTCGCGTGGAGGGCAGCGGCGCAAAGCCCTTCGCGTTCCGCGACTTCATTCATGGGCTGGACAAGCGCCGGGGCGCGAAACCCTGGATATTCGTGCCGCGCAAAGAGGATTATTTCGAAGCATCGAAGCCCCTTCTCGCCTGCTGGCTCGAATGTGCCGCCAGCGCCGTGCTGGGGCTTGCTCCGTCGTCCGACCGGCGCATCTGGTTCGTACTTGACGAGCTGGCCGACCTGCCGCGCGTCGATAACCTCGCCCGCCTGCTGCCCGAAGGGCGCAAGTTCGGTGCTGCGGTCGTGCTGACGTTCCAGGCGCTTGGTCAGATGCGACACCGCTATGGCCCGCAGCTCGCCGAATCCATGCTGGGCTGCTGCAACACCAAGCTGTTCCTGCAGACCATCGACAGCGAAACCCGGCAATGGGCCAGCCGGACCATCGGCGAGTGCGAGATCGAAATCCAGACCATGACCGACGCGCTCGCCGACGGCGATGAAAGGATGCGCACCACCTTGGGCCAGATGCGCAAGATGCGACCCGCCGTACTGGAAAGCGAACTGCGCTTGGCCAGGCACGAAGGGTATTTGCTGTTTCCCGATGGCTTGCCGGTGGCGCGGATCAGGTTGACCGCCGATCACATCGTGCGGCGCGGTCCCGCAAGCCAGCCGGGATTTGTCGCTAGTGATCCGGGAACCATGCTTTGGAAGCAAACCGGCGGCGCCGCACCCGCGCTGTTGCCCCCGTCCTCACCCCCGCCCGCCAGCCAAGGACCGGTGTGATGGTGGCGTCGGTTTCGGCCCTGACCAGTTCGGCGCAGGCGAGCAGCTATTACGAGGCGGACGACTATTATGCCGAAGGCGGGCTTTCGCCTTCCGAGTGGCAGGGCACGGGCGCGGAAGCGCTAGGCCTGTCGGGCGAGGTGGATCGCGACAGCTTTCGCAATTTGCTGGACGGCGAGGTGGCGGGTGAGCAGCTTGGCACCTTCCGCGATGGCCAGCTTGAGCATCGGCCGGGATGGGACGTGACGCTGAGCGCACCCAAGTCGGTTTCCATCATGGCCGAGGTCGCAGGCGATCGGCGATTGATCGCCGCGCATGGCGAAGCGGTCAGAACCGCGATGGCCCATGTCGAGAAACATATGGCCGCCACCCGCATCCGCCACGGCGGCACCGTCAGCCGCGAGGCCACCGGCAATCTCGTGATCGCGAGTTTCCAGCATGGCACCAGCCGGGCCCAGGACCCGCAGCTTCATACCCACAACGTCATCATGAATGCGACGCGGGACGAGCAGGGCACCTGGCGCAGCCTCGAGCCGCGGGCCATCTACCAACTCCAGAAACAGATCGGCGCAATCTATCGGCAGGAACTCGCGCTGAAAGTGCGCGAACTGGGTTATGCGATCGAGGCGGGAAAGGACTCGCTGTTCGAGATCAAGGGCGTGTCCGCCGAGGCGATGGCCGCGTTCAGCACCCGCAGCGCCGAGATCGAGGCGGCACTTGCCGAACGCGGCGCGTCCCGTGACGCCGCCAGCGCCGCCCAAAAGCAGGTCGCCACGCTCGACACCCGTGAGGCGAAGGTTACCGCCGACCATGCCTCGCTTGTCGCGCAGTGGCGGGAGACGGCGAGCGGCGCCGGTTTCGGCCCGGCGGCGCGGCTGGCGATGATCGAGCAAGCCGAGGCCAGGGCCGCCGCGCCTTCCCATCGGCTGTGTCTCGACACACAGGGAGATGAGGCCGCAGTTCGCGCTGTCGCTCAGGCGTGCGACAAGCTCGGCGAGCGCCAATCGGTGTTCTCCGCTGCCGCCTTGCAGGAGGAAGCCGGACGGATCGGGCTTGGCAAGGTCAGCTACGCGCAGATCGAGGCCGCCATCGAAACGGCGACCAAGCAGGGCGAGCTGATCGATCGGACATTCCTGGACCGGCGCGGTGCACAGTTCGCCGGGTTCACCACGCGCTCGAATGTCGAAACCGAAGCCGGGATGCTGCGGATCGAGGCCGAAGGGCGCGGCACCCTCGCCCCCATCGCATCGCCGCTTGCCGCCGCCAAGGCTATCGCCAGCGCAGCAGTGCAGGCCGAACGAGCGGGCTTCGGCTGGAATGCCGACCAGCGTGCCGCGACCCAGCACCTTTTAACCAGCCGCAATCGCATCACCTCCCTGCAAGGCTACGCGGGCACAGCCAAGACCACGACCGTCCTGGCGACCGTCGCCCGCGAAGCCGAGGCACAGGGTGTGTCCGTCATCGCGTTGGCACCCACCGCATCGGCGGCAATGGTTCTGGGTGAAGCGCTGGGCACGCGCGGCGATACCGTGGCGCGCCACCTGCTATCGCCCGAGCGGCCCCAACCCGGCCAGCCCACCGCATGGATCGTAGACGAGGCGTCTTTGCTGTCCGCCCGCGACACGGCCCGCCTCTTCGACCTTGCCGCTAAGCATGACGCCCGCGTCATCCTCGTCGGCGACGTAAAGCAGCTTGGTTCGGTTGAGGCCGGCGCAGCATTTGGGCAGCTGCAGACTGCTGGCATGGAGACCGCCAAGCTCGCTGAGATCGTGCGGCAAACCAATAAAGCCACTAAAGAGGCGGTGCTGGCGTCGATCGACGGGGATGCCAAGAAGGCGCTGGCCGCGCTGGACCGGGGCGGCGGCCAGATCATCGAACATGCCGATCGGGCAGCTCGCTTCGCCGCCCTCGCCGAGCGATACGCTCGCTTGGACAAGGCAGTTCGGGCTCGCACTCTTGTGATCGAGCCGTCACGCGAAGGGCGCGATACCCTGACTGCGGATATCCGTGCCGCCCTGACCCGATCGGGCGCTCTCGCCGGCCCCGCCGTCACCATGCAGAGTCTCGCCAACAAGGGGCTGACCCGCGCCGAGGCGCGCGATCCCCTGAGCTACGACAAAGGCGATGTGGTGCGCTTTACCCGCGACTACGCCGCCAAGGGCGTGACGCGCGGCGAAGCATATCGCGTCGAAAGCATCGACCCGGCCAAATCGGCTATCACCTTGAAATCGGAAAACGGGCGCGAGGTGGATTGGCGATTGCGACAATGGGGCGCGGGCCATGCTCAGGCCTTCACACCACAGCCATTGGAACTCAAAACCGGCGACACCGTCCGCTTCACCCGCAATGACCGGGAGGCGGGCCGGATCAACGGTGAACGCGGTGAAGTTATCGCGCTGGACGGGCAGGCCAGCACCGCCACCATCCAGACCGCCGACGGTAAAACCGAAACGCTGAATCTCGACGTCGCCCGCGACAGGCATATTGCCCATGCCTACGTGGACACCGCCTTTGCCGCCCAGGGCCGCACGGCGACACATGTGATGATCCACGCCGACAGTCGGGCGACCAATCTGGTCGATCAAAAGAGCTTCTATGTGGGGATTTCTCGCGCGAAGGAGTCGGTCGCGATTTTCACCGATGATCGCGGCAAGCTGACTACTGCGATCAGCGAACGAGCGGGACAGGTGCAAACTGCCATCGCGCAGGCTCTCATGCCGACTCCCGCCAACGGCAAGGTGGCGATGGCCGGGCTGGGATGAAGGTGGGCCTCCGTGAGTGTCGTTCTCCTCGACACCCACGGATGCAAACTCCTGGTCGCGACTACTAGGTTCGAGCCCTATCGCGCTTTAAAGCCTCCAAAGACGAGGCGAGCATCGCGCCCTCAGCGGGAGCGTCGAGAACCCCTTAATCGCCAGACAGTCACCCTCCCTTATCCGCGAGATGCGGCGCTGCGACAATGGTAGCGCGAAACCGAGGCGATGGCCGACGACATCACCAAACTAGATGTAGCGGGGATAGTCCGTGCTGACGGCCTGACCCTCTTTCACATATTTCAGAACCTCGCCGACCATGCGCGCGGCACGGATGGGGATCGGGAGCCGCTGGTTCATCTGGGTCGAGTTCCAGTTGATCTTGGTGAGGGAGAGCACTTCCTCGGCGATTTGCGAGATCGTGCTGTCGCTGCCGGGATGGGGACAGAGGAGCAACGGCCTCGGATCGTAGATGCCAGGATAAGTGCCGTAATAGGGCATGCTGCCATTGGTGTAGAGCAAGCCCTTTCCGCCGAGATCGACAAACGTGCCGCGCAGCACGGGATAGTTACCGTCGCGCAGCACCTTCACCGAATAGGATTCCTGCACCCACACGAGATCGCGCAGCTCGGTGCCGGCCTCGCTGAGCGCTTCGTAGATTCCCTCTGCTTCATCTTGACGGAACCGGGAAGTCTTAAGCACGATGACACGTGCCGGCAGCGTCTTGTGATGGGTGCGATAGGCGGCGAGCACCCGGCCGACGAGTTCCTTGGCGTCGTCGCGGGCCATATAAGGATGGCGCCCACGGCTCTCGGTATGGGCGCGATTGCCCTTCAGCACGAAGCCACGCCCGCGTTCATCGAACATCTGGGCCGAGCTCGTGAAAAGCTGCTGGCCGCCGACCTCACGGTAGAAGCTGATCCCGATATAGCAGGAGGTATATTCGCCTTCCTTGGGCAAGCGGCGCCAAGGAATACGGCCGCTGCCCTTGTAATAGAGCGTGGTCAGCAAATTCCAGCTGCGTCCTGCCATGTCTTGGATCTTGCGCGCGCTCGTTTCCTTGATCTTGCGCGGGATAATGGCCCTGTCGTCGAGCACATCCTCCCAGACGATTTGGATCGGAAAATTGAGGCCCATGGCTCTGGCCTTGAGCAGCCCGCGAAAATTTGGAGCGTCGGATCCCGCGCTGTCTTCTTCCTCGGTAGTGCCATCTGAGTCGACCTTGGCGCTCCAGACTCGTTCGATCAGCCGCACCGGCAGCGCGACCAAGGCGACATGTGGCCGGCTGCCTCCATCATCGAGCATCTGAAGCTGCTCGACGATGGCGTCGACTGCCATCTCGACGGCCTTTTCGTGGCTCGGCTCTTTGGCGATCTTGTCGATCTGTGCCTGCGACAGAATGGCGGTGGCACCGTCATCAACCTCGAAACGGCAGCGATAGGGATTCTGATTGCTCAGCCCGGGAAACGCTGGATGGAGGTTGGGATGCTTCTCCGATCTGCCTTCGATGCCGGTTGACGCGGTGTCGATGAAGCCCTTCGCATCTTCGACGGTTTTGGCGCTGCCGACCACAGCCACCTTGATCACGTCGCCGACGAAGGTCTGGAGCGGTCCCGCGTCCATGAGACCGAGCCGAGGATCGGGATGATGGTGCCTGTCGCCGAATTCGAGCTCTGGTTCGTCGAAAATCTTTGTAGGGAACGGTGTCATGCGAACAGCCCCTCCTGCTCGTCGGCGTCCTCTACCCTGCGCTTCGGGCTTCCCCAGACATCTTCGGGTACGCGCGTGCTGAGCTCGATGCTGGGCGGCGCGCCGAAAATCAGGCCAGGTTCAATGACGGGTGCGGCAGCAAAAAGATCGCCTTTCTCGGATTGCCTGGCGGAAAGGAAGCGGTGCCACATGATGACCTGCCCGCGTAGCGCGCTGCTGTTGTCGAGGCGCTTCTTTCCGGCCAGGAGGGCGGCGGGATGCGGATGGGGCCGGAACCCATTAGTGGTGAAATAATAGCTCGGATTCACGACCAGATACCATTGGCCAGCGAGGAGCTCGAAGCGCGGCGAGAAGGCGTGATGGCGCACGAAATCGACCCGGTCCGGATCGGTCTTGCTGCGCACCACATTGACGACATCTGCGTCGGTCTTCTTCTTCGCTGACTCATAGTAGAAGGTGCGCGAAACGCCTTCCTCCAAGGCGCAGAAGTAGAGCAGCTTCCGCGTTTTCGACCACCACAGATCGTCCCGAAACTGGTGGCGCAGCGTGTCGCGCAGCAGATGCGAAAAAATATGCCGCTCGTCCTCGTCGTCGTGAAACGCGAAATATTCGGTCTCAATAGCCTCGACCTGATCTTCGTCGACGAGTTCGCGGCAGGCCGAGGTGCGGGGGTCATGAAAGGACCAGAAGCGTCCGCCGCGCATGACCCAATCGAAGCGCGGCGTCTCGTCGCCGTCCAGCAGGGTCGCGACCGCCTTGTTTGGGGTGAATGGTGTGGTGGCGACGAACAGCTCGGTGGGCAGTGTGAGAGGGAGGATGTTGACCAGGGCCTCCTCGCCGCCCCCTAGCGGCGGCACATAATAACCGAAGCCGGCCTTTGGCACTGTGAGGTCGGCGAGGCGGTCCACCGCCGCGCTGTCGAGGCAATCGGTCTGCTTGTCGAATTGCAGCCGGCGCTCACCATCACCGAGGTCGGAGGGGATCGCCTTCCAGAAGAAGCTCTCGTCATCCTGCCGATAGAGCACCAGGATCACAGGTAGGTTCGAGCCCCGCCAATAAGCGAGATCGGCGCTGCGGACCAAATAACAGAAGCCATTGTCGGTCTCCGAGGAATAGCGTCCCCTGGCGGTGCTCTTGACTTGGACCGCGATCATGCGGGCGGTGGGCTGCCCTTGCACCATGACTTCGGCGATGCCGTCGATGCCGGCTTCGAGACGTGAGCGGGCATCGAACTGGAAACCGATGCCAAGGAACTTCAGCCGGACGGCCGCTTCGCCGATTTCGCCTATCAGCTGATTGGACGTGATTGTTTTCGCCATGTCGCAATCTTGGAAGAGTCGAATAGGACGCAGAGCTACCACAGGAGCAGGCGGAACAGATAGGGAAAACTCCGGCCTCAGCTTCACTCGGTTGTGGAAACAGCGCCAAGCAATCCACGAGCTTCGCGCCAAGAGAGGATCGCGAACGTCGGTTACTCTTCACTGCGGCGTCACTGAGCCAGCAAACGATCAAGCGGCGCCAAAGCCGCCACCGTTTCCCTCCCGCACATCCCTCTCTCATCTTGTGAATCTGCAAGCACTCGGCGTAGTGTCACGCCATGAATGCAGTGGAAATCGAAGAGGCAATATCGGAGCTGGCTGCCCAGCCATTTGACCAGGCAGAATTTCCTTTCGCGTTTCTCGAGGCATTCGGACGGAAGGCGAACACGCTGAAGCAATTGCGGGCAGGGACAACAAATGCCTCGGACCTTCCAGGCGGCGTCCTCCAGCGCAACAATATCCATATCGCCACCTGCGACCCGGGAACGGTCGACGAGACGCTGAAGGCCTTGCGGGGGAGCCCCAAGACGAGCGCGGCGAAGGCGAAGTTCATCCTCGCCACGGACGGCGTCGATCTGCAGGCGGAGGATCTGGTCAACGGCGAATCCGTCGCCTGCGCCTACACCGATTTCCCGAACCACTTCGGCGCCTTCCTGCCGCTCGCGGGCATCACCACTGTCAAGCAAATCCGCGAGAACAGCTTCGACATCCGCGCCACCAGCAAGCTCAACAAGCTCTACGTCGAGTTGTTGAAGAAAAACCCCGATTGGGCCACGGCGGAGCGTCGGCCCGACATGAACCATTTCATGGCACGGCTGATCTTCTGCTTCTTCGCAGAGGATACCGACATCTTTAATGGAGAGGGGCTATTCACCTCCACCGTCGAGCGGTTCAGCGACCGTGACAGCTCCAACACGCACGAGATCATCTCAAACATCTTCCGAGCGATGGACACGCCCACGCGACACGAGGGCAAGCTGGACGATCGCTATCGCAAGGCGGCAAATATCCCGCCTCACGCCGATGCCTTTCCCTATGTGAACGGTGCGCTGTTTTCCGGTAGTGTGGAGGTTCCGCGCTTCAGCCGGATGGCGCGCAGCTACCTTTTGCACATTGGCGGTTTGAACTGGAAACAGATCAACCCTGATATCTTCGGCAGCATGATCCAGGCGGTCGCCGATGACGAGGAGCGCGGGGCGCTCGGCATGCACTATACCAGCGTGCCGAACATTCTGAAGGTGCTCAATCCGTTGTTTCTCGACGACCTGCGCCAGCAACTGGAGGAAGCGGGCGACAATACCCGCAAGCTGCTCAACCTGCGCACCCGGATGTCCAAGATTAGGGTGTTCGATCCGGCCTGCGGATCGGGCAATTTCCTCGTCATCGCCTATAAACAGATGCGCGCAATCGAGGCCGAGATAAACAAGCGGCGCGGCGAAAGCGAACGCGACAGCGACATCCCGCTCACCAACTTTCGTGGCATCGAATTGCGCGATTTCCCGGCAGAGATCGCACGCCTTGCGCTGATCATCGCCGAGTTCCAGTGCGATGTACTCTACCGCGGCCAGAAAGAGGCACTCGCTGATTTCCTGCCGCTCGATAGCCAGAACTGGGTTAAGTGCGGCAACGCGCTTCGCATGGACTGGCTCAGCGTATGCGAACCGCGCGGCAGAGGCGGAGGGAAAATTTTCGTCGACGATCTCTATGGCGCCCCATTGGACAGGGGCACGATTCGTTTCGAAAATGAGGGCGCTGAAACATATGTGTGCGGGAACCCCCCCTATTTGGGAGGCAAAGGGCAGACTTTAGAACAAAAGAACGAACTCGCCCAAGCGTTTGGGACGAAGAAAAAAATCGGAGAGCTTGATTATGTCTCAGGATGGTTGATTAAGGGCGCAAAGTACGCAGAAGAAACCGCTGCAAGCGTCGCATTTGTGGTTACGAATTCGGTCAACCAAGGTGCGCAAGTCCACCAGCTTTGGCCACACATATATAGTTTGAACGTAGAAATCTTCTTCGCCCATCGAGACTTCAAATGGAGCAACAATGCCACCCGCAATGCTGCAGTGATTTGCTCGATTATCGGACTTAGGAAAAGGCAAGGTGGCGGGAAGACATTGTATTCGGATGGTCTTGCACGGCAGGTGGACCTTATTGGTCCGTATTTAATTCCGGGAAGCGAGGACATCGTAACCCAGACGCTTTCGCCCATTTCTGAAATGGCGCCAATTATCACAGGAAATAGCCCCTATGACGGCGGAAATTTGGTCCTCTCAAACGAAGAAAAGAATGCGCTAATTGCCAGCGAACCCGAAGCTGCCCAATTTGTGAAACGGCTTTGCGGGTCGCGTGACTTTTTAAACGGAGAGCAGCGTTTTTGCATTTGGATAGACGAAGGAAAGTTGCAGTTAGCAAAGCAGATTCCAAAGATCAGCGAGCGGATCGATAACGTTAAATTATCAAGGCAGGGCGGCGGCGATGTAGCTAGGAGTTTGGCTGCACGACCCCATCAATTCAGGTATACCCACCGAGCTGATCGCTATGCAGTCATTGCACCGCGCGTTTCGTCAGAGAGACGCGAGTATATCCCATTCGGCCTCCTTGACCAGAACAGTATTATCAGCGACTCCGCTCAAGCGATCTACGATCCAGAGCTTTGGAACCTGTCCATAATCCTGAGCTTGATGCATATGGCATGGGTCCGTGTCGTAGCAGGAAGACTAAAAACTGACCTCCGATATTCATCAGCGTTGTGCTACAACGCTTTCCCAATTCCCAAGCTCACCGAACAGCACAAAGCCGACCTGACCCGCTGCGCCGAGGACATCCTCCTCGCCCGCGAGGCGCATTTCCCCAGGACCATCGCCGAACTCTACGATCCGGAGAAGATGCCCGAAAACCTCCGCCATGCACACGATCGCAATGACGAGGTCCTGGAGCGCATCTACATCGGCCGCCGGTTTAAGAACGACACCGAGCGCCTCGAAAAACTGTTCGAACTCTACACCAAAATGACCAGCGCAACGGCGGCGTGATGACGACGCAGGCACATTCCAAGGGAGCGATCCCGGAATGAAGGTCTGCGACAAGTGCGGCCAGCCGGTAGAATTCCGTTTCATCGACGGGCGACCCACGCCCCTTCATTTCGAAGGTGGATGCTCGGGCGGTCGAGGAACTGCCGGCAGTGAGCGGGTGCGAAGGAGTGACGAGAGTAGCTGCATCCGCACGAAGTGCCCGAAGTGCTCCGATGCCGTCTTCTTCATCCGCCACAACGGAGGCAGCGTCTGGATCGATCCACCGCTCGGCCCACCATGGTACCGGCACGGTTGCATGGATGTTGACGGTCGATCAGATTCGGAAGGTCCGCACCAACGAACTTCGATCGTCGATGTCGGATTGCTTGATGAGCTGGGCGAACGCGAGGGCATCATTACCGGCGTCGTCAAGATTTCCGAGATAAGCGAAGATCGACGACGCACTCTTCTCACGATCGAAGTGGGTGAAGCGGAGGACCTGGTCGTTCTGGTTAAGGGTGGCGCAGATTCTTTCGTCGGCAAGATCGTCATCGTGGACGGCCCACAGCGTTTAATCTTTTGCGCAGACGAGAGGCGCTTTGCGTTCTCGATCCCCAATGCGCTTTCAGTTCCACGAGCATTCATTGATGCCGGAATCGACCTGCCCGAATTGCTCGGCTCATCAAAGGCAAAGAAACTTCGATCTACCATCAAGCCAGCGCTGCCAGGCGAGCTGAGCGGGAAGCAGCGCCAACTACTGGCAAAGTACAAAGCGCCGGGTGGCGGCGGGAAATGGAAACTAGCAAATCTCTTGCAGCTGATCGCAATCCTGAAGGGGCGCGAGAAAGACGAAGCTGCTCATTTGGCTGCAGTGATGATCCTCGAAAAGGCAGAGAAGCATGGAGATTGTTCTCATGCAGCCGAACTAGCCAAGCTACTATCTCCAGCCAGAAGAGAAAACCTTCGGGCATGGTTTGCCCGCTTTTCGCCTATCTCGGTCGATATCAGCAGAAAGCAGCACAAGGCGCGCTTTTTCAATCCAGCAAAAGGGGAACGGAAGCCTTTTGACCTCGCTGCGGCTCGTCGCACTCCGTTTTTCAGGCTCGCTTCCCACTGAGATATCTTGACTCCCAAACCTCAGAAAGCATATATCTCATTTGAGATACAGGAGGTGTCATGAACGCTCATAGCTCGATGATTCACGTCCGGATGGACAATGATCTGAAGGAGCGCGCGACCGAGGCGCTGGCGGCAATGGGCTTGTCGACCGCCGATGCCGTGCGCCTGCTGTTCCATCGCATCGCCGCCGATCAGGCCTTCCCGCTGGAGCTCAAGGTTCCCAATGCGGAAACCCGCGCGGCAATGGAAGAGGTCGAGCAGATGAAGGCCAAAGGTCGCGCTCGTTTCGGCAACGCCGATGATATGTTTGCTTCGCTGGACGAAGAGAGCGGCAAGCTGCGCGCGAACGAAAAACCGGGCAATTGAAAAAGCCCGCCGCGAGCAAGCGCGCGGCTCTTCCGCGCCAGATCGAATACACGAAGGCGTTCCTGAAAGATTGGGAGCGGCTTTCGCGTTCCGGCAGATATGACATGAACCGGTTGAAGGAGGCTATGCTCCTTCTCGTCGCCAATGACGCGCCCCTCGGCCCCGAATGGCTGGATCATCCCCTCAAGGGCGAATGGCAGGGGTACCGTGAATGTCACATCGGTGGCGACTTCCTGCTGATCTACGATGTCGACGAGAAGATCGGAAGGGCCGGAACGATCTACTTCACGCGGGCTGGAACACACAGCGAGCTTTTCAAATGAGCGCCAACGACAAAATCATTCCCGCGGTTTCCTTCAATACCGCCCGGACAGGTGCATCGGCCAAGTCCGACGAGCTGGGCATGCGCCCGATGCAGGCGCAGGCCTATGAGAAGCGCGGCGAGCAATATCTACTGATCAAGTCCCCGCCCGCCTCGGGCAAGTCACGCGCGCTGATGTTCATCGCCCTCGACAAGCTGGCGAACCAGAACGTCCAGCAGGCCATCATCTGCGTGCCCGAGCGCTCAATCGGCGCGAGCTTCGGCAGCGAGCCATTGAGCAGGTTCGGATTCTTCACTGACTGGACCGTCGCTCCCCAATGGAACCTGTGCAACACGCCGGGCGCGGATGATCCGAAGGTCGCCAAGTCGAAGGTCAAGGCGGTCGGTGAATTCCTTGCGAGCAACGAGAAGGTGCTGGTCTGCACCCACGCGACGTTCCGCTTCGCCTTCGACGAGCTTGGACCGGAAGCCTTCGATGATCGCCTCGTCGCGATCGACGAGTTCCACCATGTCTCCGCCGATGCCGGCAACCGACTTGGCGCTCAGCTTGCGCAGCTGATCGGCCGCGGCAAGGCGCACGTGGTCGCGATGACCGGAAGCTATTTCCGAGGCGATGCCATTCCGGTGCTCGCCCCCGAGGACGAGGCCAAGTTCGAGACGGTCACCTACACCTACTACCAACAGCTCAACGGCTACGAGTATTTGAAGACGCTCGATATCGGCTACAGCTTTTACACTGGTCCCTACACCGAGAAAATCTCGGCACTGCTTGATCCGACGGTGAAGACCATCGTCCACATTCCCTCGGTCAACTCGCGCGAGAGTCTGAAGGACAAGCATCGCGAGGCCGAAGACATCATGAACCACCTCGGCGATTGGCAGGGCATCGATCCGGAGACAGGCTTCCACCTTATCAGAACTGCTGCGGGGAATGTGATCAAGGTCGCTGACCTCGTCGACGACGATGCCGCCAAGCGCGACCGGGTCGCCGCAGCCCTGAAATCGCCCAATGCGCGCGAGGACCGCGACTTCGTCGACATCATCATCGCGCTTGGAATGGCCAAGGAAGGCTTTGACTGGATCTGGTGCGAACACGCATTGACCGTTGGCTATCGCTCCAGCCTTACCGAAATCATCCAGATCATCGGTCGCGCCACACGCGATGCACCCGGCAAGACCCGCGCGCGCTTCACCAATCTGATCGCCGAACCTGCGGCGGACGACCCGCTCGTGGTCGACGCGATCAACGACTATTTGAAGGCGATCGCCGCCAGCCTGCTGATGGAGCAGGTGCTTGCACCGCGGTTCGATTTCACGCCCAAGGATGCCGGACCAAAGCCGGGGTTCGATTATGGTCCCGGCGGGTACAAGGAAGGTGAAACGAATTTCGGGGTCAACGACCACGGCCAGATGCATTTCGAGATCAAGGGCCTCAAACTGCCGAAAAGCGTCGAGGCAACGCGCATCTGCCGCGAAGACCTCAATGAGGTCATCGCCACCTTCGTCCAAGACAAGTCGGTGGTGGAGCGCGGCGTGTTCGATCCCGACGTCGTTCCTGAAGAGCTTACTCAGCTCAAGATGGGCAAGATCATCCGGGAGAAATATCCGGAACTGAGCGATCATGATCAGGAAGCGATCCGCCAGCAGGCCATCGCCGCGATGACGCTGACACAGCAGGCGAAGGTCGCGCTGACCACCGATGCGAATGGAGAACTCAAGCCGACCACCGCCTTTATCGACGGCGTGCGGAAATTCGCACTTAGCGTTACGGACCTCGACATCGACCTCATCGACCGAGTCAATCCTTTCAGCGCGACCTATGCCGTGCTCGCCAAGGCGATGGACGCAAAGACGCTGTTGCAAGTGCAAGCGGTCATCAACGCGAAGAAGGAGAAGCTGACCTACGACGAAGCCCGCGCGCTTGCCGAACGAGCGCTCGACTTTAAGCGCGAGCGCGGTCGCCTTCCGTCTTTGACGTCGCAGGACGCGTGGGAGCGCAAGATGGCCGAAGGTGTCGCCTTCCTCCAGCGCCATGCGACCAAAGAGGCGGGCAATGGCTGAGCTGAGCGATCTCGAACTGCTGGCCGAGCTTGGCGTCGATACCGCGCCTGAGCCGGTGCGTACGCTCACACCCCTCCAGGAGCGGATCATTGCCGGCTTCGAGGACATCCAGCGTTTCGTGAAGGAAAACGGCCGCCTGCCGCAACACGGCGAGGATCGCGACATCTTCGAACGGCTCTATGCGGTGCGCCTTGAAAGGCTGCGCGCGCTTCCGGAAGCGCGCGAACTCCTGGCCAACCTAGACTCTGAGGGGATTCTGGACGCGGCCGAACCAGTGGGGAGAGTTTCGAGCGAACTCGACGATAGCGCGCTTCTGGCCGAGCTCGGCATCGAGCAAGACGCCGATGACGACATCACCAAGCTGCGTCACGTAAGCTCGCGTGCGGAAAAGCGCGCGGCCGAAGAGATCGCCAACCGTGAAAAATGCGAAGATTTCGAGGAATTCAGGCCATTGTTCGAGGGCATTGAGGCCGACCTCAAGGGGGGGCTCCGCCAAACCAAACCGCTCGGAAACTCAGAGGTCACACTGGCGGAGATTCAGCCTGGAAACTTTTTTATCGTCGGCGGGCAGCTGGCTTACGTCGCTGCGTCGACAGACGCATTCACAACACAGTACGAGCGCGCCGATCGGCGGGTTCGGATCATCTACGACAATGCGACCGAGGCAACCGTGCTCTCCCGCTCGTTCCAGAAATCGCTCTACCGGGATGAGTCTGCCCGGCGCGTGAGCGAGCAAAGCGCGGGTCCGCTCTTTGGGGACACGGCTGAGCCAGACGATCTGGAGAGCGGCACGATCTATGTCCTGCGCAGCAAGTCTTCGCATCCTTACATCGACGAGCACCGCGAGCTGATTCATAAGATCGGAGTGACTGGTCAGCCCGTTGCCAGTCGCATCGCAAATGCACGAAACGATCCGACCTTCCTCCTCGCGGATGTCGAAATCGTCGACCAATACCGGCTCTACAACATCAATCGGACCAAGCTGGAAAGGCTGATCCACCGGGCGCTCGGTCCTGCTCGTCTCGACCTCTCCGCCGGAGACAGGTTCGGCAAGACTGTTCAACCACGCGAGTGGTTTTTTGCGCCACTCTCGATAATCAGCGAACTGATCTCCCGGATCAGCGATGGGACTATCACGCAGTACGTCTATGATCCTGTAAGGGCGGAGTTCGTCGCCCAGGATGATGCCTGACGGGCGAAACGTCCGAACTGGGTGAAAGTAGGGTCGTGGCCGGGCCCGTGGTCCCGGCCCATTCGGGTGCCCTGATAGCGCTTGCCAATGGTCAGGCATTGCTTGAAGGTTCCTAGCAATGCGCACCGACCTCGATCATTTGCCTAGCGCCAAGCAGCGCGAGCTTGAGCGTGTCGTCGAAATCATCTTCGATGAGTTCGGTCAGGCGACGGAGAATGCGACCGGGCGCCGAAAGGGTGCGCGTATCCTGAAGATCATCCTGTTCGGCAGCCATGCGCGCGGCGATTGGGTCGATGCGCCGCTTTCGGCAAACCAGTATAAGTCCGACTACGACATCCTCATCATCGTCAGCCAGAAGGAGCTAACCGACCGCGCCACCTATTGGGCGAAGGCAGAAGAACGACTGATCCGAGCTTATACGATCGAGAAGGCGCTCCGCACTCCGGTCAATTTTATCGTCCATTCGCTGCACGAGGTGAACGACGGCCTCGCGCATGGCCGCGTCTTCTTCATGGAAGTCGCCAAGGATGGGATCGCGCTCTATGAGGCCGATGAGCGCGAATTGGCGACGCCAAAGCCCAAGACACCGGAGCAGGCGCTGGTGGCAGCGCGGGAATACTTCGAGGACGGCATGGCAGGAGCGATGTCCCGTCAAAAGCTGGCAAGATACGCCCTGGCGGAAGGTTTGCTGAAAGATGCTGCGTTTGATTTCCATCAGACGACAGAGCGGCTTTACTCCTGCCTTCTGCTAACTCTAAAATATTACGCGCCCTACAACCATAACATCGCCTTCCTTCGATCGCTTGCCGAAGGCTTGGATCGGCGGCTGTATGGCATCTGGCCCGAGACCAATCGTCGCGAGCGCGCGATGTTCCAGAAGCTGAAGGAGGCCTACACCAAGGCCCGATACTCCAAGCACTACAAGATCGGCGAAGAAGAGCTGGAATGGCTGGGCGAGCGCGTCGAGGAATTGGGGCGCGTCGTCCATCAGGTCTGTTCGGAGCGCATCGCCGAATTGGAAGCCGCCGCGCAGAAATAGCCGCCGCGCGTCCGGCAACTTGCCGGGACTCCGCGATTCTGGCATATTCGCTGCCACGGGATGGAACGACTGGCGGCCATCTCTAGGATAACCTTGCCAGGCATCATGTAGGTCCGGCCACCACGGTCGGGCAGTTGTTGTAAGCCGAAATCCGGCACAGCGGACACCGCTTGCACATCCGCGCACGAATGCGTGGACCGCCAGTGTGCGAGTTCGACATGACACCCCCATTCGACGTGTATGCGCGCGAAGTCGTGATGGCGCGCGTCGGCCATCTCATTCGCCGCAAGCAGCACGAGATCGAACGGATCACGCGCATTCTGCGGAGTTGTTTCGATCCAACGCAGGTCCAGTCGCCCCAGCCCGGCCGGATCAAGCAAATCGTCCTGATCGGCCCCTACGCGCGGCGATCATGGTACGAGGACCGGCGCACGATCGGCTTCTCCGATTACGAACTCTGGGTCATCGTCAATCACCCGCTCTTCAAAGAGGAGAGCTGCTGGGATCGCGCCCGTTGGATCATACACCGCGAACTCGGCGACCGCTGCGCAGTCGATCTTGAAATCTATTCCAAGGCCGACATTCGCATCGCCAGGGCCGAGCGCGACACCTTCATTCTCGATCGGATCGAAGCGGGCATCACCCTCTATCGCGCCTCGCGCGACGCGCCTTTGAATGCACGCGAGCGCCGGGGAGCCCGGCCATGACAGCTCCCCATCCAACCGCCGCGTTCGAGGTATTCTATCGGGCAGAGCACGGGCGCCTCCTCCGCTATTTCAGAAAGCAGGTTGGCCGCGACGAAGCCCCCGATCTGGTGCAGGAAACCTTCACGCGGCTGCTGCGCAGCGGGGTTTTCGACCGGGTTGAGAATCCGACGGCCTATCTGATGCGGTCGGCTCGCAACCTGCTGATCGAGCGCGCGCGCCGGAAGATGCGGGAGCAGTGTATCGCCCTCCCCTACGACGACGAACGCGACGCCCCGGTGCATGCCGAACAGGCATGGCGGATCGAAGAGGCAGATGTGCGGCGGATCTATCGGCGGACGCTCAGGGCCATGCCGCGCAGGACTCGCCGCATCTTCCTCATGCACCGCCTGAAAGGCATGACTTATCGGGAAATCGCCGAGCAGATCGGCATCAGCGACAAAGGTGTTCAACATCACATGATGCGCGCATTGGCCCGGTGCCGCAGGGCAGCTTCCTCGCAATGGTGACGGTGCTTTTGCACAGAGGATAGGCCGGCCGCTGGTTGGGCGGTCGCTCCCTTCATTTCTGAGCAGCCGCAAGCGTCACGGCCTCGTTCGTGGATTCACTGGCTTGGCCAGATCGGGCGTCAATTGCGGGCGCTTCCGCGACTATCGTCTTGTGCAGCTTCCCCTGCCGGGCAGCCTGGCGGCTGGCATGACCCCGCGACCTATTCGCCGCGCCTTGTTCTCCACACCGGCCGCAACGCTTGCGGCTCAGCCTCGAGAAGGAGAACTGACATGACCACCGAAACCAACAGCCCCGCTTTCATGCTCTACCGCGTCACCGGCAACGGCAGCGATGCGAACTGGACCAAGATCGGCGCGGCCTGGCCGAACAAGGACGGCAAGGGCTTCAACCTCCTCTGCGACGCCGTTCCGCTGCAAGGCCGCATCGTGATGCGGGCTTATACGCCGAAGCGGGAAGCCAAGGTCGAGGACGCCGGGGGCCAATAGCCCCCGGCGCCAGCCGTTGTATCGCGATTGTCCAAGTTCGCGGCTTTCGTGAATTTTTGCCTACGGAATATCATGCTCTCTTGGCGCTGCGGGGATTAGCCGCCATATTCGCCGCACACGGTGCGGCGAATATTCTTGCCCCTGGTGCTGCCCGATTCCTGAAACGAGACCTGTCAGGCGGCCGCGACCAACGCGGCTTCCGCCCCATCCTCGCTTTCCTCCGCATCCTCGCCCTCTTCCGGCACGTTGCCGCTATAGGCGGCCTTGCCCATCGCCCGTTCGATCAGACCAAGCAGCCGCTTTTGCCGATCTTCCATGAAGGCTTCGAACTCGTCGGCACGCAGGAGAGCGGGGTCGATCAGGTGAGATTGCAGATAGCTGTCCAGCTTTTCGCTGGCGATTGGCGGCGTGGAGCTGTTTCCGCTTTCCAGCTTCGCCAGATACTCGCTTGGCGCGACACCGCCGATGATCCGGTTGGTGCGATACGATAGCGGAGTCTTGTTGATGATGGAATCATACACGGCCGGCTTGATGCCTCGCGTCTTGCACCAGTCCTGTGGGAAGATGTGGTGAATGTCCACGTTCTCCCCGAAGAATACGGTGTGGTCGAACTCCTGGCCTGACCGGAAATCCTGCGCACCCTCCTTCATCAGCAGGGCGTTCATACCCTTATAGGCCGCTGAAAGCCGCATTCGCATGGTCTTCAGGCGATCGGAGCGGAAAATTGTTTCGCTAACCGTCGCGGGCTCCGGACCGCCGCTCAGCCAACGCGGCACTTCGATGAAATCCTTGGCGATGCGCGTTTCGACCGCGGAGCCGTACAGCTCGCCGAACACACCGTTCCAGTACCATTGAACCAGCCTTGCCCGATTGGCTTCATGCTCCCACGCATCGCCGATGTCGGCGAGGATCGCCGCCAATGGCACGATCTGCGACTGATAGGGCAGATCGAATATCCGGTAGATATGGAGCATGTGCAGGAACTTCGCGGCCTGGACGAAGCCGCGCTCCACCTGCGCTTCATACTTCTTGTAGGCATCGAGCGGCAGATCGAGCAGAGCTTGCCGGTTGCCCGACACTGCGGGCAATTCCTTGCCTTCTTTGCCCGCCTGTTCGGCGGCACGCCGCCGATCACGGGTGAAGAAGAGGGAAATGGCCTGCAGGAAATCTGTATTGCCGACACCGGCCAGAATGCCGGCATCGGAATCCGCTGGGCGCAGGGTATCGACAAAACGCTGGCGGCGGCCTTTGATGCCTTCATCGCCATACCAGTCCTTGCGCAGTTCGTGACCGGACGCCGCATACATCGCCGTGACCAGCTCGAAGGCGTCGAGCGGCTTGCCGCCCGTATTCACCTTCTCAAACACGACGCAGACGGCTTCCTTCGATGTCGAGCGGTCGAGCGCAATCACTGGGACACGGTATTTGGAGAAGTTCTTGAGCACCTCCTCCTTGAAGGTGCGGAATTGCTCGCGCACCTCCTTATGCTCGTCGCCCGACCAGTGATCGTTGAAGCCGTCCTGCCACGTATCCCAGTTGAACACCTGGGTGACCGGAAACATCAGCGCCGCATATTCTTTGGTCGGCGTTGACAGATCGAGCGTGACTTCCCGCCCGAAAGCCGTGCGCTCCATGCGGTCCTCGGGTACGCCGACCACCGCTTCTTCGCGGTCCACCGTCGGGTCAATCGCTTTGGCGATGTCGATGTAGAACCAGCGCTTCACCCGCTTCTTCTTCGGGGTGACGGTCTCCACGACTTTGCCGCGCAGTGTGACCTGATAGAGCGACGTCATGCGTTGCTGACCGTCGAGCAGCAGAGATTGTGGCGCCGTTTGACGGGCCTCGGCCGGTGCGCCCTCGACGGGGCGCGGCTTGAAATTGACCGGGCCGCCAGTGTCCAGTGACATGAGCGCGCCGACAGGGAAAGCGCGCGAGACCGAGGCAATCAGGCTCTTGATTCGATCCTCGTCCCAGACCCAGCTCCGCTGAAAATCCGGCAACTGAATTTCGCCCTTGTGGCATTTCTTAAGCAGTTCGTCCAAGTCGATGGGATTGGTCTGGAACGTCGATCCGGCCATCTGATTTGTTTCCCCCTGTGTTGCTTTGCCCGTTTGCCTCCTCGCCGGGGCAGGAATCGGGTCTCTCAGAACCAGCTTAGTATCGCCTATACTTTACCTACGCCCAATTTGTTACTTTGGCGTCTCCTTCGGATCGGGCTCTATCGCTGCCGCGACGGAACCCGCCGCGCGGTCCCCGCGCAAACCGGAGGGGTGGTTTCCGCCCATGCGGGTTGCCATCCCTGACGCGGAATAGGGCGGCTTCGTCCGCCCTGCGTTGAGCGCCGCCAGCGTCGCGCATTCTCCAGTTCGAGGAAAAAAGAGGCTCTGCCTCTCTCTCCCTGCAAGGTGCCGCTTTGGGGCCGAGGCTCGCTGCGCTGCGCCCGCACCACCCCCGGCACCGGACCTTGCCCCCTCTCTCTCCGCCCCTCGCCGGGTCGGCAGGGGTCATGCGCGGCATGACCCGCTTGCCGCGGATCGGAAGGAGGCGAACATGACTAAACGAACCGCCAAGCAAGACCCCCACCACCGCATCACCGGCCGCATTCTGGCCGAGCTGGAGCAAGGCACCCGCCCTTGGCTGAAACCATGGAGCGGCGGCGACATGGCCGCATCGGGGCAGCCCCGGCCTCTGCGCGCCACCGGCGAGCCCTATCGCGGGATCAACGTTCTGCTCTTGTGGATCGAGGCGCAAGCGTCGGGCTTTGTGTCGCCCTCTTGGATGACCTACCGGCAGGCGCAGGCGCTCGGCGCAAACGTGCGCAAGGGCGAAACGGGCGCGACAGTTGTTTACTACGGCGACAGCCGCAAGACCGTGAGCGACGAGGAAACCGGAGAAGACAGGGAACAGGCGTTCCGCTTCCTGAAGACCTACACCGTGTTCAACGTGGCACAGATCGACGGATTGCCCGAGCATTTTCACATCGTGCCGAAACCCGCGCCGGAGGAAGAGCGCATCGAGGCGGCGGACGCATTCTTTGCCGCCATCCCCGCGACCGTGAACCACGGCGGCGACCGTGCCTTCTATGCGCCCGGCCCCGACCGCATCCAGCTACCGCCCTTCGCGGTGTTCCACGATGCCCACGGGTATTACACCACGAGGGGCCATGAAACCGTGCATTGGACTCGCCATGAGAGCCGCCTTGATCGCAGCTTCGGCCGCGAGAAATGGGGCGATGAAGGCTACGCGCGCGAGGAACTGGTTGCCGAGCTTGGCGCGGCTTTCCTCGCTGCCGACCTCGGCTTGGCAATTGACCCGCGCTCCGATCATGCCAGCTACATCGCGAGCTGGATCAAAGTGCTGCAAAACGACGCTCGCGCCATTGTCCAAGCCGCTGCTCACGCCGAGCGCGCCGTTGCCTTCCTGCACCAACTGGCAAATCTCGAGGAAGGGAAAGAGGCGGCTTAGCCGCCGACGGTCGAGGCCGCCCCTGACGGGGCGGCCGCTTCGTTTGACCCGTCCGGCCCGCCCTAATGCGCGGGCCGCTCCCTTCGGTCGCGGCCTGCGTGCTTTGCGCCCTTGTTGTGAAAACCCGCCGTTTGGTCGCCACTTAGGCCGCGCGCGAGTTGGCGACGATGAGCGGCTTCCGGAATGTCCGCCTGCGACTGCGCAAGACTGGCAGCGGACTCGCGACGCATCTGATCACGAGGTATGCCGGCAGAATGAATGACAAGCCCGACGCCGAAAACCCCAATGACTGCATCATACCGCCGGAGCTTCCCAAAACCGAGCTGCGGAACCTTGTGTCTGAGCAATCCGAGCATGAAGTCCGGGAAATCGTCGATTACATTGAATGGCAGTGCAACAAGAAGCGCGAGCACGAGTTGGAGGAAACCGGGACCACTGAACTTGCAGAGGAGATCGTTCAGCACGCCGAGAAGATCAAAACCGAACGGGTAATGGGGACAGACTACAGCGTTTGGGACGTGCACACGAATCTCAATCGCTGGTGGGTCATCACAAACCCTACTAACCTCTATTCCCAGATCCTCATGCCCAGCCTCGACTACACGCTGTCGTTCCATATTGGACTGATGGCGCGGGTTCAGGCGCGTCGGGAGATTGCCGGTGGAGACGAAGTTTTCGACTTCCTCTCGATCACGCAGCGCAAAATTTATCAGGCCCAACTCGCGTTCGACGAAGCTGACGAGATCGAGGATTTCCAAGGCATCGGCCTGCAGTGCCGCGAGGCGATGACCTCATTCACGCGAGAAGTCGTCGCAGCTGGATTGTTCGACGACCTAGGAGAACCGCCCAAGAAGGGCGATTTCATTGCATGGTCGGATCACGTGATCGGAGCCAGGGCGGCTGGCGGTGCGGCAGAATATGTGCGCGGCTATCTCAAGGCCATCTGCCAAAAAGGCTGGCAACTCGCCAACTGGCTTACCCATGCTAAAAACGCTACGCGATCCGACGCCGCTCTGTGTCTTTCCGCGACGGAACACCTAGTCCACGAGCTGATCACGCTAGCGCTTAAATCGAAAGCGCGGAGCCCCGAGAAGTGTGGGCGTTGCAGCTCGTTCAAGATCAACGTGACATGGCGCCCCGACGAAGAAGAATATGTTGCTTCCTGTGAAATGTGCGGGGCGGAGGGCAGATGGCCGCCTTCGTCAGTGGCCTCGGAAGCCTAGCGACCGTGAATGCCGCGTTGCCGTAATATCTGGCGAATGGCTTCTGTGGATGGCTCCCGCGTTGCAAGGGCAAATGCGATGTGCTGGCGCTTGGGTCGGGTGCAGACTTCTGTCCGGCCTGTTGATGCAGCCATGAAGTAGACTGCTGGCCCTGATGGTGTCCGCGAACTGGGTCCCGAACTGGTTTACAGGCTGTATCGCCTCGGCCATTCGCTGGGTTGTCCCGGTTCCCGGTCTGACCGGTTCGCCATCATCTCGCTTTGCTCTCACAACTCCTGAAGTGGCTTTCGCCGCTATTCCGTTTTGCCTCTACGCCGCCAACGCAGGCACGTGGCGCTCACGATAGACTTCCCCGCGGGTCATGATGGCCCAGACGATTCTCGCTGTTTTGTTTGCCAAAGCCACGGTGACCACCCGTGCGGGCTTGCGCGCCAGCAAGGCGAGAACGTTGGGATCGACCGCCTCCGGTTTTCTTTTCGCGTTCCGCACCACTGCCGTCATGCCGACCACCAGGAGCTTACGAAGATACCTGTCGCCCATCTTCGAGATGCGGCCGAGCCGCTCTTTGCCGCCGCTGGACTTCTGAAGCGGGGTTAGCCCCAGCCAGGCCGCGAACTGCCGGCCAGAGCGGAACTGAGATGGATCACTGACCGACGCTGCGAGTGCCGTCGCTCCGATCGGGCCAATGCCCGGGATCGTCATGAGGCGGGTGGCAACGTCGCTCTTGCGCTGCCACCCGATCAGATCACGTTCGATCTCCCGTACCTGGGCGTGGACATCGAGGGCTTGCTGCGACAGCCGCTCAACGATGCGAAGAGCATCGGACGGCACGTCAGGCGCTTCCCCGTCGACGATCGCACGTGCCTTCTCCAAAGCTCGATTGATGCCTTGGGGGATGTCGATGCCGAACTCGGCCAAAAGCCCTCGCATCATGTTGATTAGCTGCGTGCGCTGCTTGACGAACAGATCCCGCGTGCGGTGCATCGACAGCGCCGCCTGCTGCTCCGCTGACTTCACCGGCACAAAGCGCATCGTGGGGCGCGTCACTGCCTCGCAGATTGCTTCCGCATCCGCAGCATCGGTCTTGCCGCGCTTCACGTAGGGCTTGACGTAAGCCGGCGGCATCAGCCGAACCTCATGGCCCAGCTTGATCAGCTCCCGAGCCCAGTAATGCGACGTGCCGCAGGCCTCCATGCCAACCACGCAAGGCGGAAGCTTCTCGAAGAAGGGAAGCATCTGCGAGCGCCGCAATGCCTTGCGAACAACGGCCGTGCCCTGTGCATCTACGCCGTGAACCTGGAAAACGTTCTTGGCCAAATCGAGACCGATCGTGCTAATATCCATCTGGGTGGCTCCCATTTTGCTCGTGAATACCTGACGGTCTTCACACCTTGGCACCTAGATGCCGTGAGCGGGAGCCATCCACCTCATCTGGTTT
>NZ_QXFK01000016.1 GCF_003581645.1 Pelagerythrobacter aerophilus
CATGAAGATCCTCGTGCCCGTGAAACGGGTGATCGACTACAACGTGAAGCCTCGGGTGAAGGCGGACGGTACGGGTGTCGATCTTGCGAACGTCAAGATGAGCATGAACCCGTTCGACGAGATCGCGGTCGAGGAAGCGCTGCGAATCAAGGAAGCCGGCAAGGCCGAGGAAGTGGTCGCGGTTTCGATCGGTCCGGCCAAGGCCCAGGAAACGCTGCGCACCGCGCTCGCGATGGGCGCCGACCGTGCGATCCTGGTCCAGACCGATGACGAGGTCGAGCCGTTGGCGGTCGCCAAGATCCTCAAGGCGATCTACGAGGCGGAGCAGCCAGGCCTGGTGATCCTGGGCAAGCAGGCGATCGACGACGATTCGAACCAGACCGGCCAGATGCTGGCCGCGCTGACCGGCCGGCCGCAGGGCACCTTCGCCAACGACGTCGAGATCGACGGCGAGAGCGTCACCGTGAAGCGCGAGATCGACGGCGGCCTCGAGACAGTCAAGCTCACGCTTCCGGCGATCGTCACCACCGACCTGCGCCTGAACGAGCCGCGCTATGCTTCGCTGCCGAACATCATGAAGGCGAAGCAGAAGCCGCTCGATACCAAAAGCCCCGCCGATTACGGCGTCGACACTGCGCCGCGTCTCAAGACGACCAATGTCTCCGAACCGCCGGTGCGGCAGGCGGGTGTGAAGGTCGCCGACGTCGACGAGCTGGTCGCCAAGATCAAGGCGCTTGGGATCGCTTGAGCTTAGCAGGTCTGCTCCCGTTCGCCCCGGATCCTGAGCCACGCCGAAGGATCGAAGGGCCGCTCACCACCTCGAGCGCTGCGGGACAACGGAATTTAGGGAAGAGACGATGAAAACGCTGGTTCTGGTCGAACACGACAACGCTTCGGTAAAGGACGCAACGCTGTCCGCGGTCACCGCCGCCGCCAAGCTCGGCGAAGTGCACCTGCTGGTTGCCGGCAGCGGCTGCAGCGCGGCGGCCGAGGCGGCCGCGAAGATCGAAGGGGTGGGCAAGGTCCACGTCGCCGACGATCCCGCCTACGAGCACCAGCTGGCCGAGAACGTCGCGCCGCTCGCGGCCGAGCTGATGAAGGACCACGACGCCTTTCTCGCTCCTGCCACGACCACCGGCAAGAACATCGCCCCGCGCGTTGCCGCATTGCTCGACGTGATGCAGATCTCCGACATCCTGTCGATCGAGGGGGAGAAGACCTTCACTCGTCCGATCTATGCCGGCAACGCGATCGCGACGGTCGAATCGAGCGATCCCAAGCTGGTCATCACCGTGCGCGGCACGGCTTTCGACAAGGCCGGCGCCGAAGGCGGTTCGGGCACGGTCGAGGCGGTCTCCGGCGCCGGCGATGCGGGAATCTCGAGCTTCGTCGGCCAGGAGCTCGCCAAGAGCGAGCGTCCCGAGCTGACCAGCGCCAAGGTGATCGTCTCGGGCGGCCGCGCGCTCAAGGACGCAGCGACCTTCGAGGAATATATCATGCCGCTCGCCGACAAGCTCGGCGCGGGCGTGGGTGCGAGCCGCGCGGCGGTCGATGCGGGCTATGTCCCCAACGACTACCAGGTCGGCCAGACGGGCAAGATCGTCGCACCGGAAGTCTATATCGCGATCGGCATCTCCGGCGCGATCCAGCACCTCGCCGGGATGAAGGACTCCAAGACCATCATCGCCATCAACAAGGATGAGGACGCGCCGATCTTCCAGGTCGCCGACATCGGTCTCGTCGCCGACCTCTACGAGGCCGTCCCATCGTTGACTGACGCTCTATGACGACACGCAAATTCATCCCTCGTGATCGTCGGTGGCGGCGTTGCGGGATTGGCGCCGGCGATACGGCCAAAGCAGTGGAAGATCGGCGGCGCGCTGGGCACGGCGATCGCCCGTGTCGATATGTGGATGCGCACGCTGAAGATCAGCCTGCCCGTCACCATGAAGCACCACCGCAACTGCGACCAGTTGCAGGGGGCCAGCCTGCTCAAGCCGATCGACTATTCCAAGCCCGGTAGCAAGATCAGCCTCGACCGGCTGCCGTCCGTGTTCCTGTCGACACCAATCAGAGAAAGGCCAGCCCTGCCGACTTCAACTGAACGAACTCGAAGTTCTGCTGAAGACCAACTTGCCCGTTTTCGCAGGCCCCGCCGAACATTACCTCCGGCCGGCCACTATGAATATACCCGCGCGCCGAAGAGGGCGAGCCCAAGTCGTGATCAATGCCCAGAACTGGGTCCACTGCAGGACCTACGACATCAATTGGGTCGCCCAGAGGGTGGCAGCGGGGCCAAACTATCCCCACATGTATGGGATGTCAGCGGACATAGAGTCCGCCGTTCATGTCCAATGTCGCGCCCACGAAAAAGCCGCCACGGTCGGATGCGAGCAGCGCTGCAGCGGCGGCGATTTCGCTGACTTCCATGAAACGCCCGACAGGGACCTTGCCCTCGACCATTGCAATCTGTTCGTCCGACAGCCGTGCCTTGGCCGTGGCGATGGGGCCAGGCGAAATAGCATTCACCGTCACGCCGGAGTCTGCAAGCAATTGTGCGAAATATTTCGTCAGCATGATCGCGCCGGCTTTGGACGAGGCGTAGTGTGGCGACGCGACTGTGCCTCCGTTCTGGCCCGCGAGCGAGGTGATGTTGACGATGCGGCCATAGCCATTCGCCGACATGTGATCCTTGAAAACCTGGCAGCCCAAAAAAACGCTGCGCATGTTGATGGCAACGATCTCGTCGAACTCCTCAGGGGTGATGTCGTCCACCGATGTTCGCTTGGCGAAGCCGGCATTGTTCACCAATATATCGACCTTGCCCCATTTTTCGATCATCGCACCGCGTCCGGCGATGAAGTCATCCTTGCTGCGCACGTCGAGGTTGAGGATCGTCGCGGTCTCCCCCGACGGGTCGAGTGACCTGGCGACGGCCTCAGCCGCCGCCAGATCGATATCGCAGATTGCAACGCGCCCACCGCCCGCATGGATTTCGCGGCAGATCGCCTCGCCAACGCCTTTGGCGCCGCCGGTGATCATCGCGGTTCGCCCTTCGAACGAAAAAGAACCGGGCTTGGGGATTTCGGTTAGAGACATATTGCAGTCCAGTTCTGCCCCCAAGAATTCAGTACTTGTAACCCAGCGTCAGGCCATAGCTGCGCGGTGTGTTGGTAAAGATCTTCCAGTATCGAGTCTGGCCGGTCGGCACGACGAGAAAGGCCGTAATGTCGTCGGCATGCATGATCTGGTAGTTATTGGTGAGGTTCTTGCCCCATACACCCAGATTCCAGTGACCGTCCGCACTCTCGTAATTCAAGCGTGCGTTGACCGTCTGACCTCGCGTGTCGTCATAGAGATTCTGGAAGCTCGAAAGATTGTTCGCATCGTCGGTCGAAATGCGCGACGAATAGTTGAACTCGACCTGTGGGGACAGCGTGGCGCCATTGGGCAGGTAGGCATCGTATTTCGCGCGAGCCAGGAACGAGTGGCTTGGTGCGTATTTTGCGGGATTGCCCGAATAGTCGACATCGACCAGCGGATCGTACAGCGAGGAATATTCGCCATCGAGATGCGTGTAGTTAAAGGTAAACTGCAGCCCGTCGACGGGACGTAATTTCGATTCCAGTTCAAGCCCACGCATCTTGAGCGTGCCGTTGAAGGTATGCGCCACACCGCCCGCGCCCGAAAAGTTCTGGAGATCTTTCGTCTCTTGGTCGAACAGCGCGATATTGAGGTCGAGCATGTTGCCGAAGAGGCGGCTCTTCGCGCCGATTTCGTAGTTGCGGGCTTTTTCTGGGTCGAGCGGAATGGTGGGGTTGAGATAGGCATTGTCGACAAAGCCGCCCGATTTGAAGCCCTTGGCATAGGTCGCATACAGATTCACCCCATGGACAGGCTCGTACTTCACGGTGAAGCGAGGCGTGAACGCATCCCAGCTCTCACCGCCTGACGCACTGACATCGCCCGGGTAGCCAAGCCCCGGGATGCCGTCGGGGTCGGTGGTCGAGAAGGCACGGTAGTCGATCGACTTCTTGTCTTTCGTATAACGGCCACCGGCAACCACCGAGAGGCGGTCGGTAACTTCGAAGGTCAGCTCGCCGAACACTGCATAGGACTGGACCTTGCCGTCCTGCACACGCGTGATGTGGGAGACACCCGGGTTAGTACGGATGCGTCCGTCGAATACCGATCCGGGCAGGGGGCTGTAATAGAAGATGTTGGTCGTCGAGACGTCGGCGTTCAGGTAGTAGGCGCCGACGACATAAGACAGGCGATTGGGCGCCGATGCGAAACGGACTTCCTGGGTGAAGCTGCGATTCTTCACGTCCTGGCGGCGATCGAAGACCGGGACCACAGTGCCGACCGGGATATCATCGTTGATTGCGTGGCTGTCGTTCATGCGATAGCCAGTGATCGCAGTCAGCGTACCGCCAAACAGTTCAAGGTCGCCGCGCAGATAGCCGCCGCGAAGCCGCTGGCGATAAGGTGAGCGGGCATAGTCATTGTTCGTCCACTCGTCATTGGTGAAGTCGCCGAACGTGTCCGGCACAACCTGCTCTCCGCCGATCCCCAACTGGATCGAACCCCCATTGCCCTTAGTGTACGAATAATCGCCGGCAAGAACGATCTCGAGCGTGTCGGTCGGCGTGAAAAGCAGCTTGCCGCGCGCGGCATAGCCGTCGGTCTTCCCATAGCTGCCCGACTGGTTGGGCGTGTCGATCAGACCGTCCGAGCTCTCGGTCGAAAATGCAACGCGGGCGGCCAGCTTGTCTTCGACCACGGTCCCGTTAATCATGCCCTCCGTGCGGACGTAGCCGCCATTACCGGCGGTCACCTGCATCGCGTAGTCTTCGCCGAATTCGGGATTATTGGTGACGACAGCGATTGCGCCGCCCACCACATTGCGTCCGAATAGCGTGCCTTGCGGGCCGCGCAGCACCTCGACGCGGTTCACGTCGTAGAAATTGGCGTTCAGGTCATTGTTGAACACGTAGTAGATGTCGTCCTGAAAATAGGCGACGGGCGTATCCAGCGTGGCGGTACGGAAGGTCGAGACATTGCCGCGGATCGAGAGGATCGACAGCGACTTGTCCGATGTGTTGACGGTGATGCCGGGAAGTTCGGTCGTCAGTGCGGTGGGGCTGAATACCTGCTGTTCGGCCAGCTGGGCACCACCAAAGGCTGCGATCGAGAAGGGAACGTCGCCAACGGTCGATTCACGACGTTGCGCAGTGACGATGATTTCCTGCGTGTCATCACGGCGAACGGGTACCCGCGCGGACTCCTCTTGATCGGCATTGCCGACCGAATCCGATGGTGCTTGGTCCCCGGCGTCCTGCGCAAAGGCTGGCGCCGCCCAGCACGATGCGATGGCAAAACATGATGCAACTGTCTGAAATATATTGGCCATTCTCGGATTCCTCTCCCTGAGGTTTTGCAGGCAAGTTTGTTCTGGAGCCGAGAAAGAGCGATGAAGAGCAATAATAGCAATAGCATCATCCCGTTTTTTGAATGGTACAACCATAATCCGATTGGGGATGGGACGACAGACAATCTAGCTCGGCATTGGAAAATGACTTCCGGCCCATCTGGACTGAGGCGGGTTCCGGCCGCGGGTAGGGTCGCAGGCGTGCCAAAACGAAAACTGTGAGGATGAGATGCAGACCAAGGACAGCGAAGACCTGACCCGCGTGGGCCCCGGCACCGTTATGGGCACCTTCATGCGCCAATACTGGATTCCGGCGTGTCTCTCATCGGAGCTGGTGGCCGATGGCGACCCGGTTCGGCTGATGCTGCTGTGCGAGAAGCTGATCGCTTTCCGCGACAGCGAGGGTCGGGTCGGCATCATGGACCACCGTTGCCCGCATCGCTGCGCCTCGCTGTTCATCGGCCGTAACGAGGAAAGCGGCATCCGCTGCGTCTATCACGGCTGGAAATTCGACGTGAACGGCAAGTGCGTCGACATGCCCTCTGTCCCGGCGCGAATGGATTTCAAGGAACGCGTCCATGCTAAGGCCTACAAGACCTATGAATCGAATGGCCTCGTTTGGGTCTACATGGGCGCTGATCAGGATGCACCGCCGCCGCGCCCGCAGATCGAGGCAGCCATGTCGCCCGATGCCGAGATCTGGTGCCTGCAGCGCGACTGCAACTGGCTCCAGGCGCTGGAAGGCGACCTCGACACCAGCCACGTCGGCTTCCTGCATGTTGGTTCGCTGAAGGCGGAGGATCTGGACGAGGACCACCCGATGCGCCCGACTGTCCTCAACCGTGCGCCTGAGTATGAGGTGCAGCAATCCGACTGGGGCGTGATGTATGGCGGCTATCGTCCCAATGACGACGGGCAGATGTCATGGCGCGTGGCGCATTACATGTTTCCATTCTGGACGCAGACGCCCAACAACCGTTTCGCGACCCGTGCCATCGCCCGCGCATGGGTGCCGATCGATGACGAACACTCGATGCTATTCGACATCACCTGCGGAACCGATGCGGGCAACCCGGCCTATACCTCGACGCTGAAAGACGGCACGCCGCTTTTCGACAAGATCGAATACCAGCCGAACACCACGGATTGGTACGGTCGCTGGCGCTCGACTGACAGCCAGGCGAACGACTGGGCGATCGACCGCGATTCTCAGCGCAACGGCACGCAGTTCACCGGCATCCCCAACATTACAATGCAGGACCAGGCCGTGACCGAGAGCATGGGGCCGATTACTGACCACAGCTTCGAGAACCTGGCTCCGACCGACCAGATGATCGCACGCGTACGCCGTCGCGCCTTGCTGGCCGCCCGTTCTGTAGCCGAAGGCAAGGCGCCCGCACCTGGCGTGAAAGAGCCTGAAGTATTCTATGCTGCTCGCGCCGGTTCTTTCCTGCACGATCCCAAGGACAGCCTTGATCGCGCGTACAAGACCGCGCTTTCCAAGGCGACGCGGTGGGGCAAGGAAGTGGAGGCGGCCGAATAGGCCCTTCCTTTCGCGGGAGAGACAGATGCGGGATCCGGAAGACATGCCGTATGCGGCCGAAGGCGATGCGCTCGCCTTCGACGATGCGCCCGCCTACAGCCAGAAAAGCAAGATGAAAGTAAGAATCAAGAAAATCGAGTGGGAGGCGGATGGGATCAATTCCTATTTCCTGACCTCTCTCGATGGCCAGGACATGCCTGCGTTCGAACCGGGCGCACATGTCGATGTCGAACTGAAACCCGGGCTGACGCGAAGCTATTCGCTGGTCAATGATCCGAAGCAGCGCAGCTATTACGAAATCGCGGTTCATCACGCGATCGACAGCCGCGGCGGCTCACGCCACATTCACGAAGTCTGGCGCGTGGGTGAGGTGGTGGAGATTTCAGTCCCCAAGAACAATTTCCCGATGAACGAGGACGCCCCGCATACCGTGCTCATCGCAGGCGGCATCGGCATCACGCCCATGCTTCCGATGATCGCGCGGCTTGAGGAGTTGGGACGGAGCTGGGAACTGCACTATGTTGCCGCCACTCCTGAACGGGCCGCCTATGTCGGCAGGCTTGCGGCATATCCAGCCGCGAAGATCGTGTTCGACGGGATTGAGGGAGGGGCCAAGCTCGACCTTGCCGCGCTCAGTGAAAGCACTCGTGAAGACGCTCATCTCTACTGCTGCGGTCCGGGCGGAATGCTTGATGCTTTCGTAGCGCTCACCAAGGGCCGCCCGGCGGACCATATCCACATCGAATATTTCTCGGCCGAGACCGAACTGGCCACCGAGGGCGGCTATTCGCTCGAGCTCACTCGCAGTGGGAAAACGATCCAGGTGGCAGAGGGCGAGACCATGCTTGATGCACTGCTGTCAGCGGGCGTCGATATTGGTTTTGCCTGCTCAGAAGGCGTCTGCGGCACATGCCAGGTCAAGGTTCTGGATGGCGTGCCAGACCATCGCGACCATTTCCTGACGGATGCGGAAAAGGCAGCGAATTCTTCGGTGATGGTGTGCTGCTCGGGCTCCAATTCGGCGAAGCTGGTGCTCGACCTCTAAGGCGCACCCATAACCGGCAGAAAGAGCCGCAAGGTGGCCGTCCGGTTTCATTGAGGAGAGAGGATTTTGGCAGTTTCGCTAAGCAGCAGTCAGCAGGGCGGATTTCTCGATGCCCTGCCGCTGTCCTACTACCAGATATGGTCGGTGCTGATGACCGCGGCGGCCGTCGTGCTGGACGGGCTCGACAACCAGATGCTGGGTCTTGCCGCCCCTTCGCTGATCGCAGAATGGGGCATCAGCCGTGACACGCTGGGCATGGTGTTTGCGCTTGGCTTCGTGGGCATGGCAATTGGCACGTTGGTGTCGGGCGTGATTGGCGATCTATTCGGCAGGCGCGGGGCACTGTTGATTGGCGTCGGTATCTTTGGCGTGGCTACGCTGGTGACCGGATTTTCGGCGTCGTTATGGCAGGTTGCCTTCCTGAAGTTCCTTGCCGGCGTCGGCCTAGGTGGCGTGCCGGGTACGGCATCTGCCATGATCGCGGAATTCACGCCTGCTCGCTGGCGCAGCCAGGCGGTAACGTTCGGCGTGGTCTGCGTTTCGATCGGCGGTGTGTTGGGAGGGCTGGCCGCGGCGGCGATCCTGCCCTCGCTTGGCTGGCGGTGGCTGTTCTATCTGGGCGGGGGCATCACAATGGCCTTTGTCGCTTACCTGTGGCTGGTCCTGCCGGAATCGCCGCAATACCTGCTTGATCGCGGGAACAGGCGGGCGGAGTTCGAGAAGGTGATGGCGCGGATCGGCCACCCCGATCCCGCATCGCTGGTTCCGCAGGGCGCCGGCGGCGAGGTCGAGAAGATGCCCTTTTCTGCCTTGTTCGGGGCAGCACATCTGCGTGACACGCTGGCGCTGGCGCTGGCGATGTTTTCGGGCATGTTCATGATCTATCTCATGTTCAACTGGGCCCCGACCATGCTTACTAGCAGCGGTTATGACCTGCAGGCGGCCAGCCTGGGCCTTACTAGTTTCAATATGGGCGGGGTCATCGGTGCGATCCTTGCGTCCTTCGCCATCATCAAGCTGGGATCGCGCGTGACGCTGGTCACTATGGCGACCGTTGGCATGCTGGTCTGCTCCGCGCTTGCGGTCATGCCGATGACGGGGGGAGCCAATGAAACTCCGATGCTTGGCCTTCTCATCGCGATGGGGCTGTTTGCCAGCGCCGCGCAATCGGCGATGTTCGCAGTGGGCGCGCACGCCTTTCCGACCGGCGTCCGGGCACGCGGGCTTGGCACGATGGGCGTTGCCGGCCGTGCGGGTGCCATTGTCAGCGCGGTGGCCGGTGCCTGGCTGATTGGCGGCGGCGCGCAGATGTTCTTCGGTTCGCTCGCCGTGCTGATGCTGGTTAACGCGATCGGCTTTCTGGTCGTGCGCAGCCATATCCCGCGGCTGACCCGCAAGCAGGACACACCTGCATGACGCGCAGTTTCGATTATATCATCATCGGCTCGGGCTCTGCCGGAAGCGTGCTGGCCAACCGCCTGTCTGCCGATCCCAACATCTCCGTCGCGCTGATTGAGAGAGGACCGTCGGACCGTAAGTGGCCGGTCAATATCAAGACTATCATGCCAATCGGCAATATCTTCCTGATCCCGCACGCCCGCTACAACTGGCAACAGCAGTTGAGCGGGGGAGAGGCCATCGACGGGCGGGTCATCGGCTTTCCGCGCGGCAAGCTGTTCGGCGGTTGCAGTGCGATCAATGGCGGCGTCTATATTCGCGGGCAGGAAGAGGACTACGCAGGCTGGGTGCAGGCGGGGAATCCTGGCTGGGCCTGGAAGGACGTGCTGCCCGCCTTCAAACGGCTGGAAAACTATCACGGGCCGGACAAGCCATGGCACGGAAAGGGGGCGGAGTTGGATGTCGAAAAGCCGACATCATACAATCCTCTTACCACCGCCATCATCGAGGCGGCCGTCCAGGCGGGACATTACCGCAACGACGATTTTGCATCCGAGCGCAAGGACGGTTTCGGCCGCTATGATCTCAACCAGCGGCGCGGAACGCGGCTTTCCGCGGCGCGCGCTTTCCTTCATCCCGCGATGGGACGTGCGAACCTGAGCGTGTTCGAGGAAACGCTGGTTCGCAGGATCGTCGTCGATGATGGCCGCGCGACCGGTATCGAGATCGAACGTAATGGAAAGCGTGACATCCTGCATGCGAAAAGCGAGGTACTGGTCAGTGCCGGCGCGACCAATTCGCCGCATTTGCTGATGCTGTCCGGCATCGGCGATCGCGACGCCCTTTCCGATGCTGGCGTCGAGACGAAACACGAGCTTCCCGGCGTGGGCGCGCATCTGCAGGACCATCCCACCGTCCATCTCTCGGTTGAGAATCCCAGCGGCGAATCCTATGCGATGTCGCGCTCCTCCTTTCTGAGAAATGCCTTGGCGCCGTTTAGGTACTTACTGCGCCGCCAGGGCATGTTCGCTTCGAACGTGGCGGAATGCGGCGGCTTCGTATCGACTGACGGCAGCGGACGGCCCGATATCCAGATGACATTCCTAGTCGGGCTGAAAGGAAATGCCCGAGTGGTTCCCAGCAACCACGGCTTCATGGCGCTGATCCAGCTGCTTCGCCCCAACAGCGAAGGCCGTGTGCGGCTTGCCAGCAACCGGCCTGAGGACAAGCCGATAATCGAGCCTAATTTCTTTGACGATCCGCGCGATATGGCGACTCTGATCGCCGGCTTCCGCGAGGCGCGCCGCATATTCGACCAGCCCGCCCTTGCGGCCAAGCGCGGCAAGGAGTTGGAACCCGGCGCCGAGCATGTCAGCGATGCCGAATTGGACACGGCGCTGCGCAGGATTGTCAACACCGCCTATCACCCAACCGGAACCTGCAAGATGGGCCCTGCCAGCGATCCCCTGGCCGTGGTCGACCACAAGCTGCGGATGCACGGCATCGAGGGGCTGCGCGTCATCGATGCCTCGGTAATGCCGACCATCATCAGCGGCAATACCAGCGCGCCCACCATGATGATCGCACAGCGCGCCGCCGACTTCATTCTGGAAGAGCGCCGGACGCCCGGCCAGGGACCCTCCCGGGTTGCCGAAACGGAGTTTCAGTCATGAACGCAAACACGCCCGTCCAATTCGTGATCACCCAACGCGAACAGGACATGCTGATCGGCGGCCAGCGTGTGCCGGCGATTTCGGGCCGCCGGTTCGAGACCCGAAACCCCGCGACTGGTGAACTTCTGGCAAATGTCGCCCGTGGTGGCGTCGAAGACGTGGACCGCGCCGTCAAGGTCGCGCGCGAAGCGTTGGGCGGCCCGTGGAGCCGCATGAAGCCCGCCGAGCGACAGGCGATCATGCTGCGCCTCGCCGACCTGATTGAAGAGAACTGGGACGAGCTAGCGATGCTCGACACGCTCGATCTGGGCGCGCCGCTGTCGCGCACGCGGCTGGGCAAGGTCCGGTCAGGTGCGCTGCTGCGCTATTACGCCGGGCAGGCCACACTAATTTCCGGCGAGACTCTGAGTAATTCAGCGCCCGGAGATGTGCTGAGCCATACGCTGAAGGAGCCGATCGGGGTGGTCGCCGCGATCAATCCCTGGAACGGCCCGATCGGCATGTCGGTGTGGAAGTCGGGCCCCGTCTTGGCCACGGGCTGCACGCTGGTGATGAAACCCGCCGAACAGACACCCCTTTCGGCTCTCCGATTTGCTGAACTATGTCTGGATGCAGGCGTGCCCGAAGGTGTGATCAACGTGGTGACTGGCATGGGCGATGCGGGAGCGGCGCTTTCGTCCCATCCTGATGTCGACAAGATTGCCTTCACCGGATCGACTGGTGTCGGCCAGAAGATCATCGAGGCGGCAGCCCCGACGATGAAACGCGTCACCGTGGAACTGGGCGGCAAGTCGCCCAATATCGTCTTTGCCGATGCCGATCTTGAAAAGGCGGTACCGGCGGCGGCCAATGCAGTGTTCGCCAATGCAGGCCAGATCTGCAGCGCAGGCACCCGGCTGTTCGTCGAGTCCTCGATCCATGACGAATTCATGGATCACCTGGTCGAGCATACCCGCACCATTCGCGTTGGTGATCCGCTTGACCCCGAAACGCAGATCGGGCCGGTCGTGTCGCAGGCGCAGATGGAGCGTATCCTGTCATTCATCGATGGCGCCGAAAGCGAGGGCGCAAGTCCGCTACTCGGCGGCACGCGCAAGGCGGGCGAAGGTTATGACGCCGGCTATTTCATCGAACCCACGATTTTCGGCGATGTCACCGACGGCATGACCATCGCGCGCGAGGAAATCTTCGGACCTGTCCTTTCGGCATTTTCGTTCGACACGACGGAGGAAGTCATCGGGCGTGCCAACGCCACCAGTTTTGGCCTCGGCAGTGGCGTGTGGACCCGCGATCTCGCCACCGCGCACCGCGTGGCGCGCGGCATCAAAGCGGGTTCGGTCTGGGTGAACTGCTACCAGATGCTAGATCCTGGTGTGCCCTTCGGCGGCTACAAGATGAGCGGGTTTGGCAGGGAGTCCGGGCCGCACCATATCGAGGAGTATCTGGAGACCAAGGCCGTGTGGATCAATCTCGACTAAGGGAGCGCGGCGCGTGATCAGATCCACGTGCCCGTCAGGTCCGGGTTCGAGATGCGTTCGCGCGCTGCGTGCTCCAGCTTTTCGATGAACAGTCGCTGCGTCGCTGTGGGGCGCCAGCTACGCCGCGTGGTAATGCCTACCATGCGGCGGCTGCCTTCAAGCGGTCTGCCGATCTGGGTCAGCAGCCCGCTGCGGATCTGCAGTGCGACCTGATCGGGCGACAGGAGCGTGAGCAGATTGGCATAGGTCAGCAAACGGCCGATGATCATCACCGATCCGCATTCGATTTGTGTTTCCGGACGCTGGCCTTCGGCGAAGAATTTTTCCCAATGGTTCCTCAGTGGAGAATTGGCTGGTGCCACAATCCAGGGGTACGATCGCAGCTGTTCCATCGTCGGTCGTTCAACCGAGGCGAGCGGATGCTGGCTTCCCGCTGCGACAACCAGCATGTCTTCCAGCAAGGGGCGTTGATAAAGGTCGGCGATCTCATGCGGGCGCAGAGCGCCGACGATCATGTCGATTGCGCCGTCGCGCAGCGGCTCGACCAATTCGCGCCAGTTGCCTTCCAGAACCCTGAAAGAGGCTTTCGGCACCTCCTTGGCTATGTCTGCCATCGCACGCGGCACTAGGAACGGACGGGCCAGCGGGAGCGCACCAAAGGATATCATCTCGCTGCGGCTGTCGCTGTCCAGCGCAAGATCCACCAGAGCCGCTTGGATCTCGGCCACCGCCAGCCGCGCACCACGCGCCAGCCTCTTGCCGGCCGCGTTCAGCCAGACCGCCCGGCCGCGCCGTTCCACAAGTTTGGTGCCGATGACCAGTTCGAGATCGCCGACCGCGCGGTGCACCGCGGTTTGCGAGATCGCGATGGTTCGTGCCGCTGCGGCAAAGCTGCCCGCATCGGCCAAGGCGAGAAAGGCGCGAAGCTGGGTCATCGTCATCAATCGTTCGGGATTGTTGAAGACGTTGGTGAGATCTTGCGCGCTTTCGCCCAAGTGTTTCAGCGCGGCCTCTGTCCGTTCGATCACAATCCGCCCCATGGCCGTGGGGACCATCCCGCCTGATCGCCGTTCGAACAGCGTGTATCCGAACTGGCGTTCCAGCTTGGCTATGCCTTGGGTCAACGCGGGCTGCGAAAGATTCACCAGCGATCCGGCCGCCGTGATGCTGCCGTGCTCGTGTATCGCCAGAAGACCACGCAGATGCCGGATGTTGATTTCGAAGACTTCGGCCATTCTATCATCCTAATGGCGGCCAGGCATTTATCGATTTTGCACGATGCTTATAGCATCAGTCCCTCGTTACGATAGTTTTCGATTTCCTCGTCCCGCATATCCAATATCTCGCGCATGACGTTGGCGCCATCTTCGCCAAGCGCTGCCAAATGCGCACGGGCATGGGCGGTGGAGGCCGACATCTGGAACGGCGGGTTGGTAACCTTGAACGGTCCTGCCCCATCGTCGAGCGTGGTGAATGCGTTGCGGGCGGCCAGTTGGTCGTCTTCCATTACTTCCTCGACGGTTCGATAGACCGCGCAGGGCACGCCCTTGGCGGAAAGGATCGCTTCCGCCTCTTGCGATCTGTGCTGTATTGTCCATGCTTCTGTTTCGGCCAAAAGATCATCCCAGTTGCGATTGCGGTCGGCATTGGTGACAAAGCGCGGGTCCTGCGCCAGCGTATCACGACCCATCGCCTTGATGAGACTGAGGAAGTTGCCAGGGCTGGTCGGCGCAACCATGATGAAGCCATCACGGGTGCGCAGCGGCTTGTACAGCGGGCGCCGCTCATCCAGCGGTTGTTGCGCGACCTGCATTTCATAGACCAGCATACCTACCATCGCTTCTAGCATCGAAACGTCGATGAACTGCCCGAGGCCGGTGCGTTCGCGCTGAAAAAGCGCGGTCTGGATGGCCCCGAAGGCATGCGTTCCGCCGAGCACATCGGCGATGAATATACCGCCGGTTGCGGGTGTCTCCGATCCGTCCTGATATTCCAGATTGGTGAGGTCGAAACCGCTGCTCGCATGGATCACGGGGGCATAGGCGGGGGAATGCGCCTTCGGCCCCTTCTGGCCATAACCCGAGATCGAGCAATAGACGAGGCGTGGATTGACCTTCAGCAACGTTTCATGATCGAGGCCGAGGCGCGCCATCACACCTGGCCTGAAATTCTCGACCAGCACATCGCATTTCGCCACCAGCGCGCGAATTGTGTCTTGCATCTTAGGGCTTTTCAAATCGCAGGCCAGGCTGCGTTTGCCGGCGTTGAGCTGGGCGAAATACCGACTCTTGCCGTCGCGAAGGGGCGGGCGGGCGCGGACCTGGTCGCCCCCGGTCATGGTCTCTACCTTGACTACTTCCGCCCCCAGGTCTGCCAGCATGCGCGTGGCATAGGGTCCGGCCATCACGGCGGTGAAATCAAGAACCCTGATCCCATCCAGCGCACCTACCATCGTTTCCGCCACGCACTGCTCTCCATTTTGTCTGCGGTCTAATGGTCCTACCTATAGATTTCATGTGCTGCGTTGCAAGCGCAGGCCTTGCGAAGTGTCCGCGAATTCCACGGCGATGACGCAACTAACGGGCGGCGTTCTCTTGCATGTGAGTGTGGATGCGATCGAGATGGGCGGTCATCTCGAGCGCTGCTGCCTCGCAATCCCTCTCACGCAATGCGCTGACAAGCCGATAACGTGAATCGATCAGTGTTTCCTGAAGCGTCTTGTAATTCGGGCCGGCAACGAAGTTCTGCAGGATCGAAGACAAGGCCCCCACGAAGAGTGCATAGATTCGGTTTCCGGTGGCTTCAGCCAAGACCTGGTAGAACTCGACCGCGCATCGATAGCGCGCCTCTACATCGGTTTCCATACGGGTCTGCTCCACGATTTCGGCCAATCGGTCGAAATGTGCACTGGTACCCCGCTCGCAGGCGAGGCGAACGACAATTGCCTGTATGCCGAGACGCGCTTCGGTCAGTTCGTCGAGCGACACTTTTCCCAGATGAACGAAGTCCTGCATCGCTTGTGCGACAGGATCGTTTTCCGCAGCTTGGATGAATGCGCCACCTTTAACGCCCTTTTCGTTCCGGATGATACCGGACATCTCGAGACTGCGTAGCGCCTCGCGCACAGCATTTCGGCTGATCTGGAAGCGAACGGCCAGTTCTCGCTCGGCGGGGAGCTTGTCACCGGCTTTGAGCGTGCCATCGGCAACCATCTGACGGACTTGGTCGCACACTGCCTCAAAGGCGCGCTGCGTCTTTATAGGCTTGAAGCCGTTAGCTGTGCTTCCTGCCGGTTTTGCCATCGCCGTTTTCGCCTTTGTATTGTTTTTCTGTTTCTCGGTATTGCGTGTTGCGATCACAGACAAGGGGTGGGTCAATGGTCCCACCACTAGCCTTTGAACCGATAAGTTAAGATGCCGGGAGCGGCATTGATCTGCAGCAATGCGAATGGGGCGGTCGAGCGAAACTGCGGAGTCCGACAACATGTATATCGCTGCATGAAGAAGGAACCGGAGCAGATGACTCCGGGTCAACCGCGAAATACCGCATTTACCTGCGCGAGGTCTTATTCCTCAGGCCCAGCGTAACGGCAGGACCGCTGCGGACAATGGCGATCAACGGGTAGAGGCAATCGCGGCCGTGCGTCGGCTGCCGCGCGAAAACCCTCTGATGCGGGCGCAGACCAAGACGCTCGTCACGGGTACGGGAAAGTGGGTCGCCGAATGCGCGTTCGACGATCTTGAGATACTGGTGTTGCATCGGGCATCTTCGGGCCAAGCCCCGGTTCCGCTCGGCCTGCCGATCTGAAAAGCTTGGCGCGACCTGAACGCGAAGCGCCGCCGAATCGTCTCCGGCGCGGCCTTTTTTGCATCGGCGAGATCAGAGTTCCTCGGGCCAGTAGAGGCGCATGGGATTGGTAACGAGCAGTTTCTGCTGCAGTTCAGCGCTGGGTGCGATGCGCGGGATCATATCGACGATATGGCCGTCGTCTGCGATCTCGTCCTGCATGTTGGGGTGCGGCCAGTCGGTGCCCCAGATCACGCGATCGGGATAGTCGGCCACGAGCGGCGCGACCGCGACGGCGAAATTGTTCCATGGATCGCCCATGCCGCCCTCCTTCTTGGCGTCGAGCCGCTCGGGGCAGGTGGCCTTGAACCAGATGTCCACGCGGCTGTCGAGAAGCGAGCGGAAGGCCTTAACGTCCGCGCTGTTGGGGCCCTGCGTCACATCGGGGCGGCCCATGTGATCGATCACCACCGGCACCGGGATGGACGCGATGAACGGGCGCATTTCTTCCAGGATGTCGGCCTCG
The DNA here is from genome assembly GCF_003581645.1 of Pelagerythrobacter aerophilus. Taxonomy (GTDB): domain Bacteria; phylum Pseudomonadota; class Alphaproteobacteria; order Sphingomonadales; family Sphingomonadaceae; genus Pelagerythrobacter; species Pelagerythrobacter aerophilus. Next base: position 16,881 of record NZ_QXFK01000016.1, read on the forward strand.
AAATAGATGACCACATGCCAGCCTTCGGGCAGGCGCGCGGCAACCTTAAGAAACTTGTCCTTCGGTGCGTCATCGACAAGGCGCTTGAGGAAATTGAAGCGGATACCGCGAATGCCCGCTTCATGCAGCGCGATCAACTCTGAGTCTGAGATGTCGGGATCGACCACCGCTACGCCGCGCGCCCGTGCCTTTCCGTCTGGGCCATGGGACCTAGCGATCGCATCCAGCATCGCGGCATTGTCGGTTCCATGGCAACTGGCCTGCACGACCACGTTACGGGAAAAGCCGAGCCGGTCGCGCAGTGCGAACAGCATGTCGGGGCCCGCGTCTTCAGGCAGGTACTTTGTCTTGGCACTGAAAGGGAATTTCGCCATCGGGCCGAAAACGTGGCAATGGGCATCGACAGCGCCCGGCGGCGGAGTGAACGTGGGCTTCGACGGGGCAGGGTGCCAGGATAAGATTCGATCAGCCATAGACGGTGCCATCCATCAGTTTGCGTGCGGTTCGGAGCAGCGCGCTGGAGATCACCGCGCCGGTTTCGTCACATTCCAGTACGCAGCTCATTTCACCACTTGGATGCTCGATGCTCAGCGTCTTGCGTCGGCCCTGGGGGATCTCCGCCACCTGGGCGGCGGGCGAGCCGGGGAGGAGGCAGGCGGTCGCTGCGGTTACCGCGCCTAGGACGCCGATACTGGCATGGGCGCGGTGCGGGATGAATACTCGTGTCGTGACCGCACCGCCGCTGCGGGGCGGGGCAACCAGCGTCATCTTGGGGACCGACTTTTCGGCCACGGCGCCGAGATTCATCATCGGCCCGGCAGCAAGACGGATCGCCTCGATCTTCTCACGGATGGAGGCGAAGCCCTCGCTCTCCATTTCCTCTCGCGTTTCGTAGCCGGTGGCGCCCACGTCCGCAGCCTTGAAGACGATGCAGGGCATGCCATTATCGATCAGCGTGCAGGACACGCCGTGGATCATATCGACCGGATTGCCGGTGGGCAGCAGCGTCCCGCAGGACGACCCGGCGGTGTTGCGAAATTCCACCGGGATCGGGGCGTGAGTGCCGGGCACGCCATCGATGGTGGCATCGCCTGCGTATTTGACCGATCCACCCGGCGTCTGCACGGTTTCCACCGCAACCTGCCCGGTGTTTTCCATGTAGATCGACACCCGCGTCTCATCTCCGGTTGGCTCCACCAGCCTCCGCTCGATCGCGAACGGCCCGACGCCCGCGAGGATGTTGCCGCAATTCTGCTGGTCGGACACCAGCGCCCGATCGACAAAGACCTGCAGGAACAGGTAATCGACATCGATGCCGTCGCGCTCGGACGGTCTGACCACGGCGACCTTGCTGGTCAGAGGATCGCCACCGCCCAGGCCGTCGATCTGACGCGGATCGGGGCTGCCCATAACGCGCAGAAGGAAGGAATCGCGCGCAGCCGTATCCGCAGGCAGGTCCCCGGCGAGAAAATAGCCCCCTTTCGAGGTTCCGCCGCGCATCCACATCACCCGTGCCCGGGTGAGGACCTCAGACATATCTGAGACCCTCCTTCTCCAGCCGCTCGCGCATCTTGTACATGTCGAGGCCGAGCACACCCGAAGCCAGCGTCTGGCACTTCTCGTCTTCCATGGCTTCGCGGGCCCGGGCCTTTTCCAAAACCTCGCCGGCCGTTTCGCGTGGCACGCAGACGACGCCGTCGTCGTCCGCGACGATCACGTCGCCCGGATTGACCGCGCAATTGGCGCACACGACCGGCACATTGACGCTGCCCAGCGTGTTCTTCACCGTACCTTGCGCATAGATCGCCTTGGACCAGACGGGGAAGTTCATCTCTGTCAGATTCTTCACGTCGCGCACGCCTGCGTCGATGACCAGGCCGCGACACCCCCGAGCCTGCGCGCTAGTGGCGAGAAGGTCGCCGAAATAGCCGTCTTCGCAGGGGGAGGTGGGGGCGAGCAGCAGGATGTCGCTTTCCTGCAACTGCTCGATCGCGACATGCACCATCCAGTTGTCACCTGGAGGCGCGCTGATGGTGACGGCGCTGCCGGCGATGCGCGCGCCGACATAGATCGGACGCATGTAGCTCGCGAGGAGGCCGGTGCGCCCCTGCGCCTCGTGCACAGTGGCGACGCCGCAGGCCGCCAACCCGTCGATAATTTCGCGCGAGGCGCGTTCGATGTTCCGGACGACGACTCCTACCACGGCAAAGCTCCTTTTGGGCCCCATTTCCTTCAGGCTTCCTTTGGCTGGGGGAAATCGCATTGGAAAAGCGGAAATACTGGCATGGCTATTAGTTCTCGCTAAAACAGCGATCGTGGACATTTGGGAACTCAACTTGCGGCACCTGCGTGCCATGGCGCAGATCGCGTCACTCGGCACGATCAATGCCGCCGCAGGCGCGGTGAACCTCACGCAGCCGGCGATTACCCAGGCGCTGGCCCGGCTGGAGCGGCAACTGAGCGTCGCCCTCTTTGAGCGGCGCTCCGACGGCATGAGCCCGACTGAGCCTGCCCTGCTGCTCGCCCCGCGGGTGGAGGCGGCGATGGCGCAGATCGTCAGCCCACATGTCACCATGGCGCGCATGCGCGCGCTGCTCGCGCTTGCCGATGCGGGAAGCTATACCGGTGCAGCTCGCGCAACCGGACTGTCGGTCCCCTCTCTGCACCGCGCCGTGGGTGATCTCGCACTCGCGACGCGGCGCCGGCTGGTGGAGCGACGGGGCCGGGCGCTTGGCTTTACCGATGCTGGCATGCGCATGGTGCGCGCCTTTCGCCTGGCGCGCGCGGAGCTGGTTGCCGGCCTCTCCGAGATCGAGGCGCTGAAGGGCCGCGAGACGCGGGTCATCGCCATCGGCGCGATGCCACTTTCGCGGGCACGGGTTTTGCCTGAGGCTGTGGTCCGTTTCGCTCGCGATCATCCGCAGGTGCAGATCTCCATCGTGGAAGGATCGCGGGCCGAACTGGTCGAGCCACTGCGCGACGGCGTGATCGACTTCACCCTCGGTGCCTTGCGCGATCCGCTGCCCGAACCCGATCTGTCGCAGGAAGCGCTGTTCACCGACCGCCCGGTGGTGATCGGACGCAGCGACCATCCGCTGGCCGGGAGCGCACCAGCACTGGCCACGCTGTCCGCGTGCGAATTCGTGATGCCCCCGGCGGGCACGCCGCTGCGCAATGCCTGGGACGCATGCTTCGTCGATGTTGGCCTTGCCCCGCCGGTCGTGCCGATCGAGACGGGTTCGGTGATGATGATCCGCCAGATGCTACTGCACAGCGACAGGCTGACGGTCCTCTCGCCGCATCAGCTCGCAGTCGAACTGGAGGCCGGGCTGCTCACCCGGATCGCCGATCCGGTGAAGGGCATGTACCGCACCATCGGCATCACCCGGCGCCTGGGCTGGCGCCCGACCAGCGTGCAAGATACCTTTATCGAGGTCCTGCGCCAGGTGGCGGCAAACTGACCTGAAGGACGGATGGCCGGAAGCGAGGATTAGCGTCAGCTTATCAGGATTGCCACCTTTCCATTGGCGGTGGATCGGCGGCGCGATCAGGGATGGGGCATGAGCGGACAGGCTTCATCATCGATCGCCCTTATCGGCTATGGCGAGGCCGGGCGAACCTTCGCCAATGCGGCGGGCTGGGAAGACGAGGCCTGCGCCTTCGACGTGGCGAGCGTGCGCCGCACGGCGATGGAGGCGGATGGCGTCAGGCCCTGCGCCAGTGTCGCTGAGGCGCTGAAGGACGCGCGTCTGGTGCTCTCGCTGGTCACCGCCGACGGGGCGTTGCAGGCGGCCCGCGACGCGGCGTCGCTGCTCGCTCCGGGCGCGTTGTTCTGCGACATGAACTCGGTCGCGCCCGACACCAAGCGGGCCGCGGCAGAGGCGGTGAACGAAGGCGCCGGACGCTATGTCGACGTCGCCGTGCTGGCGCCGGTCGATCCTGCGCGTCTGCGCGTCCCGCTGCTGATCGCCGGGACCGCGGCGCAAGATGCCCATGCGGCGCTGAGGGATGCGGGCTTTGCCGATCTTCGCATCGTGGGGGACGAGATCGGGCGCGCCTCCTCCATCAAGATGATCCGCTCGATCATGGTGAAGGGGATCGAGGCGCTGACTGCCGAAATGATGATCGCGGCCGAACGTGCAGGGGTGACCGACGAGGTGCTTGCCTCGCTCGACGCCAGCGAGAAGGCGATCAGCTGGTCCGAGCGCGCCGCCTACAACCTCGAACGCATGATGACCCACGGTTTGCGCCGCGCGGCCGAGATGCGGGAGAGCGCCCGCACGCTTGAAGGACTCGGCATCCAGCCGTTGATGACTGCGGGCACCGTGCGGCGGCAGCACGAGATGGCCGGGTGCAAGCCCGAGGACTACAGCCGCTAGACCGGGAGAGAGGCGAAAAATGATTATCGATTGCCATGGCCACTACACCGTCCCGCCCAAGGGGCACGACCAGTGGCGCGAACAGCAGAAAACGGCCTACCACGAAGGCAAGGCTCCGCCGCCTTACCCGAAGATCAGCGATGACGAGATCCGCCAGACGATCGAGGACAATCAGCTGCGCTTCATCAAGGAACGCGGCGCCGATCTCACCATCTTCTCCCCGCGCGCATCGGCAATGGCGCATCACATCGGCAACCAGGAGGTGAGCGCCACCTGGGCGATGCACTGCAACAACCTGATCCATCGGGTGAACCGACTTTTTCCCGAGACCTTCGTCGGCGTGTGCATGTTGCCGCAAAGCACCGGAGCGAACCTGGCCGCCAGCGTCACCGAACTGCGTCGCTGCGTCGAGGAGTTGGGCTTCATCGGCTGCAACCTCAACCCTGACCCGGGCGGCGGCCATTTCGATCATCCACCGCTGACCGACGAATACTGGTTCCCCCTGTACGAAGTGATGGAGGAACTGGACGTGCCCGCGATGATCCACGTCTCGGGCAGCTGCAACCGGGCGATGCATGCGACCGGCGGCTTCTATCTGGCCGCCGACACGGTTGCCTTCATGCAGCTGATGCAGGGCGACCTGTTCAGTCGCTTCCCTAAGCTGCGGTTCATCATTCCACATGGCGGCGGCGCGGTGCCCTATCATTGGGGGCGCTATCGCGGGCTCGCCGACATGCTGAACAAGCCCAGCCTCGACGAGTACATCATGAACAACGTGTTCTTCGACACCTGCGTCTATCATCAGCCGGGAATCGACCTGCTCGCCGACGTGATCGACAGCAAGAACATCCTGTTCGGTAGTGAGATGGTGGGCGCGGTGCGCGGGATCGACCCGACCACAGGCCATTATTTCGATGATACCAAGCGCTACGTCGATGCACTCGACATCTCCGATGAAGAGCGTGCCGCCATTTTCGAGGGCAATGCGCGGAAGGTGTTCCCGCGTCTCGACAAGATGCTCAAGGAGAGAGGGCTGTGAGCGACATCCATCAATATCTCGCCGAGTTCGACGATATTCCGGGCACGCGGGTCTACACCGCCGCCCGCGCGCGCCAGGGATACCATCTCAACCAGTTCGCCATGAGCCTGATGAAGGAACAGAACCGCAAGCGATTTCATGCGGACGAAAGCGCCTATCTCGACGAATGGCCAATCACCCCCGAACAGAAGCAGGCCGTGCTGGAGCGAGACTATAATCGCCTGCTCGACCTTGGCGGCAACATCTATTTCCTAGCTAAGGTGTTTTCCTCCGACGGGCTTTCCTTCGTACAGGCGGTGTCGACCATGACCGGCATGAGCGTCGACGACTATCAGGCGATGATGAATGCTGGCGGGCGCTCGCCCGAAGGGGTTCGGTCGATCAGGGATGGAAACTGATGGCGCGCATCACCCACGGTATCGCCTGCAGTCATATCCCGGTGCTGGGATATGCATTCGACCATGGCAAGGAGGGCGAGGATTATTTCCGCCCTGCCTTCGAAGGGTTTGAATGGACGCGCAAATTTATGAAGGAGGAAAAGCCCGACGTCATCGTGCTGGTCTACAACGACCATGCTTCGGCCTTCGACATGAAGATCATCCCTACCTTTGCCATCGGCTGCGGCGAAAGCTACCCGCCCGCCGACGAAGGTTTCGGCGCGCGCCCTGTGCCGCCGGTAGAGGGCCATGCCGATCTCGCCTGGCATATCGCGCAGTCGCTGATCCTCGACGAATTCGACATGACCATCATCAACGAGATGAAAGTCGACCACGGGCTGACGGTCCCGCTTTCGATGATGTACGGCCACGTCGACACATGGCCGGTCAAGGTGATCCCGCTCGCTGTCAACGTGGTCACCTATCCGCCGCCCTCGGGCAATCGCTGCTGGGCGCTGGGCGAGGCGATAGCACGCGCCGTCAGCAGTTTTGGCGAGGACCTGAAGGTGCAGGTCTGGGGCACCGGCGGGATGAGCCACCAGCTGCAGGGCCCGCGCGCCGGGCTGATCAACACGGAATGGGACAATATGTTCCTCGACCGGCTGATCGGCGATAGTCAGGACCTGCGCCAGATCCCCCACATCGAATATCTGCGTGAAACTGGCAGCGAGGGGATCGAGATGGTGATGTGGCTGATCATGCGCGGGGCACTCGGCAGGAGCACGAGGGCACTCCATCGCCACTATCATGTTCCTGTGAGCAATACAGCGCTGGGACACCTGGTGCTGGAGCCGGTCGACGGCTCGGTGCCGCCAAGTCCCACGCTCGAGCAAAGCAACGCGGCAGCCCAGACGCTTGTTGCCTGAACCTGCCCCTTCCCTTCCCCGGAACCATCCAGGAGTAATCTCATGAAGATCGCGCTCGTCGGCGCCGGCGCATTCGGTGAAAAGCATCTCGCCGGCCTCAAGAACATCGAAGGGGTGGAAATTGCCTCAGTCGTCTCGCGCAAGGCGGAACAGGCCGCCGAAGTGGCCGAGAAATACGGCGCTTCGCATTCGGGCACCGACCTTGCCGAGACGCTGGCCCTGCCTGACGTGGACGCGGTGATCCTTTGCACCCCCACCCAAATGCACGCCCAGCAGGCCATCGCCTGCATGGATGCCGGCAAGCACGTGCAGGTCGAGATACCGCTGGCCGACAGCTGGGCCGATGCACAGGCAGTCGCCGAGAAGCAGAAGGAGACAGGCCTTGTCTGCATGGTGGGCCACACCCGCCGCTTCAACCCCAGCCACCAGTGGGTGAAGCAGCGGATCGACGCGGGCGAGTTCAATATCCAGGCCATGGACGTCGAAACGTTCTTCTTCCGCCGCAAGAACATGAACGCCAAGGGCGAGCCGCGTTCGTGGACCGACCACCTGTTGTGGCATCATTCCGCGCATACGATCGACATCTTCCAGTATATGACCGACGCAAAGGTCATCGCTGCCAATGCGCTGCAGGGCCCGAAACACGCTGAGCTCGGCATCGCCATGGATATGTCGATCCAAATGAAAACGGACCAAGGCCAGATCCTCACCCTCGCGCTCTCGTTCAACAATGACGGGCCGCTGGGCACCTTCTTCCGCTATATTGGCGACACTGGCACCTATATCGCGCGTTACGACGATCTCGTCACCGGGCGCGAGGAGCCGATCGACGTCTCCGGTGTCGACGTATCGATCAACGGCATCGAACTGCAGGACCGTGAGTTTGTCGGAGCGATCCGCGAGGGCCGAGAGCCGAACAGCTCCGTCGCAGGCGTGCTCGATTGCTACCGCGTCATCGGTGAATTGGCCGCCAGCCTGGAGGCACAGGACGGCTGGTCATGACGAAGCGGGCTCTGGCAGGACGTGAGGCAAATGCCATCGGCCTGGGCTGCATGAATGTGGCCTGGGCCTATGGCACGCCACCCTCGCGCAGTGAGGCGGTGCGCCTGTTCCGGCGGGCGCTCGACTTGGGGTACAATCATTTCGATACTGCCAACATCTACGGCAAGGGAGCGTCGGAGGAGATCCTGGGGGAGGCCATCATGGACCGGCGGGACGAATTCCTGCTCGCCAGCAAGGCCGGTATTGTTGTGGATGGAGCGCGCCGCGGCATCGATTGCAGTCCCGACACGCTAGCCGCCTCGATCGACGCGAGCCTGAAGCGGCTGAACACCGATCGCATCGACCTGTTCTACATGCACCGGTTCGATCCCAAGGTGCCGATCGCCGACAGCGTCGGCGCGCTGGCGGAGGCGATCGCCGCAGGCAAGATCGGCGCCTATGGCGTGTCGGAATGGAGCGCCGCGCACATTCGTGAGGCCCATGCCGCATATCCGATGGCGGCGGTGCAGACCGAATATTCGCCGTGGACCCGCAATGTCGAGCTGGGCGTGCTCGACGCGACCCGCGAACTCGGCATCGCGCTGGTTGCGTTCTCGCCCGTCGCGCGCGGGGCGTTGGCAGGCGCACTGGGGGATCCGCTGGTGCTGGAAGAAATGGACTTACGCGCCACTCATCCTCGCTTCAGCAAGGAAAACTGGCGGCGCAATATGGAGCTGATACGTGCCTATGGCAGGCTCGCCGACGAAGCGGGTGTCACGGCCGCGCAATTGTCGCTTGCGTGGGTTCTGTCGCGCGGCGATCATCTCCATGCTATCCCGGGCACGACCAATACAGTGCATCTGGCTGAAAACTTAGCGGCGGCGGACGTCCAGGTCAGCGTCGACGTGCTGGCGCGAGCAGGCGAAATCGTGAACCAACGGACCGTATCGGGACACCGCTATCCCGAGGTTATACGCGAAACCATCGATACCGAGGATTTCCATACCTCCTGATTCTTGAGCGCTCTCGGACGATTTCGGGCGGGACCAGCCACACCGTCTCTAGTCGCGCATAAATTACGCGAGAGCGTTTCGGCAAAGGAGATCGCAGAAATATTCGCCCAAGCGGGCTACGAGCACCTGAGATTTCCATAGCGCTCGACAGCATGGCCGGCTTTCACTTGTGCGCAGGCCAGATCGATCCCGTTGGCCCAGCATTGCAGAATCGCGCGCTCATAGCGATCGGTCTCGATCCTTCGGCAGCGGACATTCCCAGAGGCGACGAGGCTGCGAAGATGATCGCGGCTGGCGATGGGGTCACCGGGTGTACAACGTCGGCCGGGCCGGCAGGCGCCCGGCATTTCCGGAGCATCGATGCCGTACAATCTTCCGCGGCCGATCTCCTTGCAGCGGATATTATCTCCGTCATGGATATAGGGCGCAGAGCAGGAGAAGGCGTCCGGATCGTCCGGCGTTGCAGCGGATGGTGAGCCGTCCCAGAGGAAGATCGCGCCAAAGACGCTCGCCGACATAATCGCGGTGACGGTCCAGAACGCCTTGTTGCTCAGGTGCGTGCCAGAGATCGGCGCGTGCTGATTTCTCCATTTCCTGCGCATCAGAATTTCCGGATCAGCGGAGGGCGGGTTGGCGAGGCTGGACGGCGACTATGTGGGGCGCTTGCAACCTCGATAAAATGTTCTGACGAGGCCATCCCAGGACCGCCTTACAGATATGCTGCTTCGATCGATGCCGCTATGTCGGCGATCGACCGGAACAGGACCAGCGGATCGTCCCGGGAAGGCATAAAGCCGCGCCGCTTCCAGAAGGCCGCAGCATCCTCGTCCAGGGCATTGACCACCAATGCGCGGCCACCGATCAGGCTGGCGGCCGTCACGCACCGTTGCAGCGCATGCTTCAGCAGACCGGTGCCAATGCCCTTGCCAGTCCAGCTTTCGTCCGTGGCGAGTTGCCCCAGCAGCAAGCAGGGAACGGGATCAGGCGGCTGACCGGTGCGGATCGACCGGGGAAGCTGCGCCGGTACGATCGAGGTCGGCGCGAGTCCATAATAGCCGATGACGCGGCCATCTTCGTGGACCACCATGACTGCAGTGAACCCTTTTTCCTGATTGGAGAGGGCCCGGACCTGCAACCAGTGGTCGAGCGAGGGTTTGCCGCAAGAGAATACGGATACGTCATGACGCCGGGTCAGGGGCTCCGGGCCGGAAATCGCCAAGGCTTATTCCTTGGACGCCGCCGTGCCGCTCTCCCAGGGCGCGCTGCGGCGGAATAGCTCGACCATTTCAGGGACGGGCGCCGCAGGGCCGGAGACCGCCGCCATGAAGGCCTCGAAGCCTTCTTCGCTCATGCGGATCGGCATCGCTTCCATCAGCACGTCCTCGGCCGCGCGCACGGCCGCATCGCGCACAAAGTCCGTGCGCGAGCGTCCGCGCAACCGGGCCGCCCGATCGATGATGGCTATATCGGTTTCCGGAAGCCGCATGGACAGCGGATGTTCCTTGCGTTCGGCTTGGCGTGGCATGGTTTGTCTCCGTTGACGGATATAGACTTCTGTAGCGCATTTTACAATACGCACTCGAACATCGCGACGTCTTACGTGTAGCTCTCGCCAAGCCGTTCGATGACAGCCGATCCGATGAAGCCGCTTGCGCCGGTCACCAGCACCACACCGCTGGTCGGTTCGTCCTTCGAACTCGCGAGCCGCGCTTCCTCTGCCATGAGCTTCTCCCAGGTTGGTGCTTCGGATGTCGTATCGCCAACGACGAAGCGCCCCTTGCCGCGCCAGCGCTCGGGCGCGATGGCTTTAGCGTATGACAGATTGAACCTGACTGCCACCGCGGGATTGGCTAGGGCGGCACGCATGCTGCCCTCCCGCCTTGCGATTCTCGCCTCGCCGTCCCTCGCACTTGCCGCGCCGCTGTTGGCGCAGGAGACCGCCGAGGAGTCCAAGGCCGGGGAGATCGTCGTGCTGGGCCGGGGGCTCGACGAGACGCCGGCGGCCCCGGCTTACGACACGATCGCGATCGGGCGCGAGCAGATCGTCAGCGCGCCCTCCGGCCGAATCGAGGATGTGCTGGGCGCGGTCGCGGGCTTCCAGCAGTTTCGCCGCTCCGACAGCCGGTCATCGAACCCCAGCGCACAGGGCGTGACGCTGCGGGCGCTCGGCGGCAACGCGACGAGCCGCGCGCTGGTCCTGCTCGACGGCGTGCCGATGGCCGATCCGTTCTTCGGCTATATCCCGCTGAGCGCCATCGTGCCCGAGCGCCTGGGATCGGTCCGGGTGACGCGCGGCGGTGGCTCGGGGCCGTTCGGCGCCGGCGCGCTGGCCGGCCGGATCGAGCTCGAGAGTGCCGATCCGTGGGCGCTCGGACCGCTATCCGCCTCGCTGCTCGCCAACGACCGCGGCGGGACCGAGGCGAGCCTGGGCCTGGCCGAAGACCTCGGCGCCGGCTTCGTCGTCGTCGATGGACGGTGGGACCGCGGCAAAGGCTTTTTCACCACCCCCGCGGAGGACCGCGTGCCGGCGACCGCGCGTGCGGCGTTCGATAGCTGGTCGGTCGGGCTGCGCGGGGTCGCGCCCCTGGGCGAGACGATCGAACTGCAAGCGCGCGGTCTGGTGTTCCGCGACGACCGCACGCTGCGCTTCGAAGGCGCCGATTCATCGAGCGAGGGTCAGGACGCGAGCCTGCGAGTGGTCGGCCGGGGCGACTGGCAGTTCGAGGCGCTCGCCTATGTCCAGGCGCGCAATTTTTCCAACACCGTGATCAGTTCTTCGCAGTTCACCCGCGTGCTCGACCAGCGCAACACGCCGTCGACCGGGCTCGGCGGCAAGCTCGAGCTGCGGCCGCCGGTAGGCGACGATCACGTTCTGCGGCTGGGCGTCGACTACCGCCGCGCCTCGGGCGAACTGCAGGAAGAGGCCTACAGCGCCATGTCCGGCGCGCTGACCGAGCGCCGCCGCGCGGGGGGCACGAACACCGACTTCGGCGTGTTCCTCGAAGACGACTGGATGCTCGGCAATCTCGTTCTCACCGGCGGCCTGCGCGCCGACCGGACGACGGTGGCGGACGGATTCTATCGGGCGGTCGACGCGAATGGTGCGCCGGTCGAGGAGACGATCCCTCCCGGTCGTGCGGACTGGACGCTGGGCTGGCGGGCCGGCGCTACTTATGGGCTGAGCGACGCGCTGCACCTGCGGGCTGCGGCCTATAGCGGTTTGCGTCAGCCGACGCTGAACGAACTCTACCGTCCCTTTGTCGTGTTCCCCGTGGTCACCCAAGCCAACGCCGCGCTCGAGAACGAGCGGCTCGAGGGTTTCGAGGCGGGCTTCGACCTGACCCCGGCCGAGGGTGTCGCGCTCGCCGTCACAGCGTTCGACAACAAGGTGAAGGGTGCGATCGCCAATGTCACGCTCGCGCCCGACTTGCGCCAGCGGCAGAACCTGCCCGCGATCGCCTCACGCGGCATCGAGGGCGGTCTGTCGGTTACGCGCGGCGCCTTGCGCTTCGACGGTACGCTCGCGTGGACCGATGCGGAAGTGGAGGATGGTAGCTCCTCGGCCGATCTCGACGGCAACCGCCCGGCGCAGACCCCGCGCTGGGCCGCCGGCGCTTCGCTTACGTGGACGCCTTCGCCCGGCTGGCTGCTCTCCGCCTCGATCCGGCATATCGGCGCGCAGTTCGAGGACGATCGGGAAACCGACGTGCTTCCTGCGGCGACCACGCTGGGCGCCTACGCCCAGATGCCGCTGACGGAGCGGCTGTCGCTGGTCCTGCGCGGCGAGAACCTGACCGACGAGAAGGTGGTGACCCGCAACGACGGCGGGTCGATCGATCTGGGCGCGCCGCGCACCGTGTGGGCGGGGCTCCGCTTCGGCTACTGACCCCGCCGGTGCCGCGGAAGAGAGTTCGGCACCGGCGAGACCACGTTTCGCAGGATCGGCTTACATCGTGATGCTGATGCTGCCGATCAGGCGACGATCGGTGAGGCCCTGGAAGCAGAGCAGCGCGTTGTTGTTCACGCAGAACTGCGACTGATCTTCCTGCAGCAGATTGATCCCCTCGACGCCGATGTTGATGTTGTCGGTGATGTCGTAGTTCACGCTCGCGTTGAGCTGTCCGCGCGCGCCGTTGATGCGCGGGAGGCCGAAGAAGAACGAATCGGTCGACACGTAGCTGGAACGCCAAGTGTACCGCACCCGCGCGTTCAGCCCATACTTGTCGTAGAACAGCGTCGTGTTGAACGAGTGCTTGGAAAGGTTGGGCAGGGTGATCCGATCCTGAGCCCCGACGATTCCCAGCCGGGTGAAGACGTCGCGGGGGCCATCGGCTTCGCGGAAGTTCGTCGGGAAGTCCGCCGCGGTGCCTCCGGTGAGCTGGTAGGTGTAGTTCCCGATGAAGCCGAACCCAGAAGCGAAGCCCAGCGTGTCTTCGTAAGCCGACAGATCGTGCTGGAAGGCGACTTCGATACCGGTCTGCGTCGTATTGCCTTCGCCGTTGATGGTGGTGACCCGCGGCACGCAGATCCCGTCGCCCGGTGTCGGGTTGTTGATGTTGCGATCGGCGATCGGGTTGAAGATGCCGCCGTCTTCGCACGGCGGGGTGATGTCGATGTTGAGGTTACCGTCGGCATCGAGGTTAGGCGCCGGATCGTCCTGGAACCTGGAGAACAGGTTCGTACGGATCTTGTGGAACACGCCAATGCTCAGGAGACTCGACGGGGCGAAATACCAGTCGCCCGAAAGGTCGAACGACCACACGGCTTCGGGCACCAGCGCAGGGTTGCCGACCGAGACCGGCGTATTCGGACCGGTGCTGAAGCTGACCGAGGTCGAAAGGTCGTCGAAGTCGGGGCGGTTGATGTCTCGGGCGATGCCGGCACGGATCACGAAATCCTGCGCCGGCTCGATCACGAGATTGAAGCGCGGCAGCCAGAAATTATACGACCCCGTCTGGAGCACCGGCGATGCCGTTCCGTTGACGATCGTGTTCCCGCGCGAATCCACGTCGGTGAGGACATAGCGCACGCCCAGATTGCCCCGCACCGGCAGGCCGAGATCGTAACCGTCGAAATTGGCCTGCAGGTAGGCGGCGTGGGTCTGTTCCTTAATGTCGAAGAACGCGCTCGCCGATTGCGTTGGCTCGGTGATCGGGCTGACGGGCGGCAGATCGGGGTTCGCCGCGTTGCTGGCCGCGATCGCCGCGTTGAACGCATCGCGAACCGCGTCCGGATCCGAGAACGAGAGCTCCGGATCGATAACCAGAAAATCGCCGATGAACAGGTCCCGGCCATCGGCCGCGCCGAAGTTGCTCGGGCCCGGCACGACGATGTCGGAGAAGAGATCGGCACCCGGCCTGGCGAAGTCGGCCGTGGCGCTGGTGTAGTTGAAGTTCTGCGAGAAATCGTCGTTCAGGCTGGAGGTTTCGTTGAAGCGATAGCCCGCATCGATCGACGTGATGAACGGCATGGACCCTTCCATGTCGTAGGTGAGATCGAACCGGAGCGCGAGCTCGCGGTTCTCCGAGATGTCATGGCTCTGCTGCACCTGGCGTAGCTTGTAGTTCGCCGGATCGAGCAGTTGTGCCGTCGTCGGCGTGGTCGCGAGCCCTTGCGCGATGCCGAACTGAAGCGTCCGGTCCCTGAGGTCGAACTCCACCGGGACGCCGTTGTCGACGCTGCCGCCGAAAACCGGCTGCGCATGGTTTGGGTTGATGAAATCGAGCGTGGTCGTGAAATCGGGGTTCACAGTGTCCGACGTCGAAAGTGCGCCTTCCAGCCGGACCTTGAACTGGTCGCGCTCCCACTCGCCGCCGAGCCGCCAGACGTGGCTCTTGGTCAGGCGGGCGCCGGTGTTGCTCGAGGTCCGCAGGTTCGGGTCGGTCGCACCGGGTTCGATCACGCCGGTCAGCGCGGCTTCGACCGTGCCCAGGTCGATCGGGCCGTTCGGTCCGTCCAGGCTGCCGAAATCGATGGTTTCGAACGAGGTGTTGGTGGTGTTGTCGACCACGTCGCTCGCCGACACGCCGGAGAGCTGCGCTCTGGAGCTTTCCTGCCGGCGCTTCTGATCGTTGTAAATGCCGTCGAAATAGAACTTCAGCTCGGGGCTCGGCGACCATTCCAGCGACCCGACGAGGTTCAGCGTCTCGTATTCGTAGTTGTTGAGGTCCTGGTCGAAGAACTGGGCGCGGAGGAACGGGAAGTCCTCGGCGCTCGCGGTGGCGTCGGTGGGCAGGACGACGGCGTCGCGATCGGCGCGGGGCCGGAAAGCGGTGACGTCCTGGCGGGCGTAGCTTCCGCTAAGCACGACGCCGAACTCGCCTGCGCCCGTCGACCACCGATTGCCGATCGTGCCGGAAAAGCGCGGCAGATAGCTTTCCGAGAAGTCGCTGTGCTCGACCTGCGCACGGGCGGCGATGAGCGGCTCCGACAGGTCGAGAGGACGGATCGTCCGCAGGTTGATAGTGCCGCCGACCGATCCCTCGATCGTGCTGGCCTCCGGCACTTTGGTCACTTCGACCGATGCGACGATCGAGGCGGACAGATCCTCGAAGCTGATGCCCCCGCGCCCGGCACCGGAGCCGACGGTGGAGACGCCGTTGATCTCGGTGCGGTTCTCGTCCGTCCCGCGGATCTGCACCGCGGTGCCGACGCCGGCTTCCCGGGTGATCTGGATGCCCGAGATGTTCTCGAGCACTTCGGCCAGGTTCTGGTCCGGCAGCTTGCCGATATCCTCGGCCTGGATGACCTCGATGAGGTTGTCCGCCCGGCGTTCCTCGGCCAGCGCGCTTTGCAGCGAGCTGCGGATGCCCTCGACGACGATGACGTTCTCGCTCTCGGCACCGGCTTCTTCTTCCGCTTCCGCGGTCTGAGCGAATGCCGCGCCGGGAAGGGCGAGGGCCGACAGCGCGGTCCCCACCAGAAGCGTTGCGAGGAGACGAGAACTGGTCGCGGCTGCAAGGCCGCGGTCGGCGAACTTCGACATGAGATCCCTCCCAAAGGGCTTGGTTATGGGAGGCGAGATATCTCCTAGGCCAAATATGTCAACCGCAAACGCATACCCATGATATCCAATCTGTCATACCAATCTCTAAGCCGGGGATTCGAAACGAGCTGGTCTGCCGCCGATCTCCTCCGCGTCCACGCTTCACTCCAGGGGAAATGGCGACTCCTAGCTTCGGCACTGAGATCAGGAGGCGTTCTGAGTTGCTCCGCTACCCGACATCGTGGCCCGACAGCTCGGCGACGAGCCTGACAAGGGTAGGGAAACCATGGGTGTGGCAACCTCCGCACCAATCCTGGAAGAAGTACAGGATCCGGTATTTGTTGCCGAGATCGGTAAGTTCCAGCGGGCCACGTTCCTCGCCGGCACTGTCGATCCACCGGATGCCGCGCAACGGCGGCGCGGGAAGACCCACGATACCTATCTGCATTCTGACCTCCTGCGAGTGCCCGCGGCCCGGAGAGGACCGCAGGCTATAATATGAGCTAGGCGGCTGCCTCAGATCGGCGCGGCAACACCCAGTTCGGACGAGCGATGTGACAGCTGTACCCGTTGGGGAACCGCTCGAGGTAGTCCTGGTGGTCGGGCTCCGCTTCCCAGAACGGCCCGGCGGGCTCTACTTCCGTCACCACTTTACCCGGCCACAAACCGGAGGCGTCGACATCGGTAATCGTCTCTTCCGCCACCGCCTTCTGCTCATCGCTCGCGTAATAGATTGCGGAGCGATAGCTCGAACCCACATCGTTGCCCTGACGGTTGCGTGTGCTGGGGTCGTGAATCTGGAAGAAGAATTCCAGCAGCTTGCGATACGAGGTCTTCTCCGGATCGAAGATGACCTCGATCGCCTCGGCATGGGTGCCGTGGTTGCGATAGGTCGCGTTCGGCACGTCGCCGCCGGTGTAGCCGACGCGCGTCGAAACAACCCCCTCCATCTTGCGGATCAGGTCCTGCATACCCCAGAAGCAGCCACCGGCCAGCACTGCACGTTCGGTGTTCATCAGATATCCTCCACTTGATCGATATAATCGCCGTAGCCCTGGGCCTCCATTTCGGCCTTGGGCACGAAGCGAAGCGAAGCTGAGTTGATGCAGTAGCGCAGGCCGCCGCGGTCCCGCGGGCCGTCGGGGAAAACGTGCCCAAGATGGCTATCGCCGTGCTTCGAACGCACCTCGGTGCGAACCATTCCGTGGCTCGTGTCGTTCAGCTCGTCCACATTCGCCGGCTCGATGGGCTTGGTGAAGCTCGGCCATCCGCAGCCGGACTCGTATTTGTCGGAAGACGCGAACAGCGGCTCACCCGACACGACATCGACATAGATTCCAGATTCCTTGTTGTTGAGATACTCGCCAGTCCCGGGCCGCTCGGTCCCGCTCTCCTGCGTGACGCGAAATTGTTCCGGGGTCAGCTTGTCGATAGCGGCCTGGTTTTTCTCGTATTTCGCCATGAAAACCTCCTTCTAGATCCTGGTCTCGAAGATGGAGATTGGACCGGGCTATGTCCAATACGCCCGGACTATAGTTTCAATGCGAGATACGGAGCGCAGATCGCGCAGACCGAAATCTCTTTCCGCAGTTTGGCATCTTCCTGCATTATGGACGCTTAAATTCACTCAACTTGGGCGTGCTGACGGGGGGCGCCATCGACTTTGCTCCCAATTTGCGGGCCAGCGACGGCGCAGGAAGGACGGAGCGGCCGCCGCTGGTCCCACGGTTGACTCGTGACGACGTCCACGGAAGTTACATCCGGAATTGCACACTGGCGTGAGGCGCCTTCAGGCTCGCCTGTCCGATGAGGACATCCAGTGGCACAGGCCAAGGCGAACCTCAGCTTTGATCTAAAGGCGGCGGTATTGGGCCGGCCGTTCGGATTGATGATCAAGTCATGGGGCCGGTGTGCGAGGGCTCGGACGGAGATTCCTGATCGAGTCGAGTGTCAGCGCAATGCACAGGGCTAGCAGCCCGGCATCCTTGAACAGGAACTGCGCCGTCCCTCCCATATACGGAAAGCCGTAGCCTTCTTCCCACAAATCGGCGCCGAACGAGAAGCTCAGCGTCACCAGAAAAGTGGCAATGCCCATCAATCCGCCCAGCAGACCCGCCCGCGGCGAGATCGCACCCAAAGCGATCAGCCCGCCGGTGGTCAGCTCGAGCGTGCCGATGGCATTGCTGGCGCCCTCCACGCCCCAGAGCGGATACATCCATGAGAACAGCCAATAATGTTCCGCAGTTCGCGCGACGCCCTCGGCTTCGTAGAGCGCGAACTTGGCGATCCCGAACATAAGGAAAATGAAGACGATCGCCGCCCGCATTAGATGGATATCGATCCGCGAAGCGGAGAGCCGATTGAACACTGTCTGACTAAGCACTGGCATCCCCGCCGGTTGACGAACACGGATTAGCTGATCGGCCAGGCCGCCTCTAATCGCGATACGGGCCTAGTTCGCGAGTGGCCGCGCCTGGGTTACAGTGTCGCAGAAAGATTCATGGGCGCGTCGTCCACCGGACAATCAGTCGGCCGGCCGGATACCGGGCTATGGCCACCCCATCCAATCGAGAAGTGCGCTGGACACCTCATGCGGCCGTTCGATCGTCGAAAGGTGTCCGCATTCCGGCACGACCACGAGCTTCGACCCCGAAATAGCTTCCGCGATTTCCTGGGCACGATCGACGGGCGTCAGCGCATCCGCGTCGCCGACGAGAACCAGTGTCGGGACTGCGATTGCTGCCAGCGAAGGGCGAGAGTCGGGGCGCGATATGATGAGTTCGAGCTGGCGCGCGAACCCTTCAAGGCCCACTGCCAGCGCCATACGCTCGTTGATGACCTGCAAGACGGTGTCGCGTTGACGCGCCGGATGAACGAGGCTGGTAAGACTGGCCAGGGCGGTTGAAAGGAAGTCGCCCGTACGCGCCTGCTCAAGTGTCAGCCGTCTCTGCGCAGTCTGCTCGGGAGTGTCGGGCCGCGCTGTGGTGTCCAGCAGGGCCAGTCTCACGACGCGGTCCGGCGCCTGTCGCATGATTTCGAGGCAGATATATCCCCCCATCGAGATCCCGGCCAATGCGAAGCGGGGCGGAGCGGTCTCGAGGATCTTCTTCGCGACCTCGCCGATGGTCTTGCCTTGGAGGGTCGATGCGACGGTTATCGGGCCGAGCGACCAGAGTGCCGCCGCCTGCGCCTGGAATATCTCGGCCGAGCAGAGGAGGCCGGGCACAAAGAGGATGGGCGTCATAGTGGTCACGCCTTTAAATCAGCTCCGCGACTCCGCGGCAGAGTCGAGAACGCGGCCTGGCTTGAAGAAAAACGGGCAATGCCGGCCACATCGCACGATGTCGCGTTCATCTTACCGGAGCAAGGGGGCATCCGGTTACGCATAGGTCGCGTGGCGGAGGTGCGATCGAATCCACAGGCCGCCGCCAAAAAGGGCCCGGGTGGCGGAGACGGAGGGATTCGAACCCTCGATACCCGATAGGGTATGGTTCCTTAGCAGGGAACTGGTTTCAGCCACTCACCCACGTCTCCGCATGCCCGGCGGCGTGCGAGGGGCGCGCTATAACGGGCACGGGTGAGTGCTGCAAGCCGCCTCTCTCCGCCTTCGCAAAACCTTTGAAATGAGGACGATCCGACTCGTTTCGCCGCGTTTCCGATTCGATTCGTCGCCGGTTCATTGCTGCTTCAGCCGCAAAGGATTCTGTTCGGTACTGGACAGGTCCGGGTTTCGGGCCCGATTTCGGACCAGGAGGGGCCGCATGCAACTCATTCCCATCATCCGCCGCGCGATCGCAGGCGCGGCCGCGGTTGCCGCGCTGGCCGCGGCGCCGCTCTCCGCGCAATCGATCGAGACGTTCGATCCCGACACGGCGATCGACGCCGATCTCGAGAGCCCCGGCGCGCAGCCGGACTACAGCCAGGAGATCCCCGCGCAGGATACCTCCGCCCCGGCGCCGCAGCAGACCGCGCCGGCGCAGGACAACAGCATCACCTACAGCGAGACGCCGCCGGACGGCGCGCCCGTCGCCCCCGCCTGGGCCGACCCCGCGGCGAGCGGCGAGACGCCGGTCGCGGACAGCCAGGCCGCAGGCACCACCCAGGTCGCCGGCGCGCAGAGCGAGACGTTCAAGGAAGACGACCTGATCGGCGCTGCCGAGGGCCTGTTCGGCAAGGGCGCCGAAGGGCTCGCGCGGATGATCCAGGATCTTCTGAAGGAGCAGGGCGAGCCCAACGCCTACATCGTCGGCCGCGAGGCGGGCGGTGCGTTCATCGTCGGCGCCCGCTACGGCTCGGGCACGCTCTACCACAAGGTGGAGGGCCAGCGCCCGGTCTACTGGACCGGGCCGTCGATCGGGTTCGACGTCGGCGCGAACGCGGCGAACACTTTCGTGCTGGTCTACAACCTCTACGATACCGAGCAGCTCTACGAACGCTATCCGGCGGGCGAGGGGCAGGCCTATGTGGTGGGCGGCCTCACCGCCAGCTACCTGCGCAAGGACAACGTCGTGCTGATCCCGATCCGCATGGGCGCGGGCCTGCGGCTCGGCATCAACGCGGGCTACATGAAGTTCTCGAAGGAGCAGAAGTGGATGCCCTTCTGACCTGACAAGCAAAACTGCTTGGAGGGGCAGGGGCCGCGACAGGATTTCCTGTTGCGGCCCCTCGCGTGTCTGGGCATGGGGCGGCACATGCTCGACAGACTTGAACCGCAAGCCCCCGACGCCCTGCTGGCGCTGATCAAGCTCTATGCCGACGACGATCGGCCGGACAAGATCGACCTCGGCGTCGGCGTCTATCGCACCGGGCAGGGCGACACCCCGGTCTTCACCGCGATCAAGCAGGCGGAGCAGCGGCTGGTCGAGGAGCAGGAGTCGAAATCCTACCTCGGCCCCGAGGGCGACATGGGCTTCGTCAACGCGCTGGTCCCGCACGTCTTCGGTAGCGACGGCGCGATGGGCGGACGGCTGCAGGGCATGCAGACCCCGGGCGGCACCGGCGCGGTGCGCCTCGCCGTCGCGGTGGCCCAGCGCGCGGGCGTCAGCCGCATCCACCTCGGCGCGCCGAGCTGGCCGAACCACGCGCAGATCCTCGCCGACGTGGGCGTCGAGACCGCGACGTTCGATCACGCCAATCCGGATGGCACCGCCAACGCCGAGGCCGCGCTGACCGCGATCCGCGGGGCGGAGGACGGCGAGGCGGTGCTGCTCCACGGCTGCTGCCACAACCCGACCGGGATCGACTACACGCCCGAGGAATGGGATGCGATCGCCGATGCCTTCGCGGGCGGCGCGGCGCTGCCGATCCTCGACCTCGCCTACCAGGGCCTCGGCCACGGGATGGAGGAGGACGCCTACGGTCTGCGCCGCGTGCTGGAAGCGGTGCCGGAGGCACTGATCGCCTATAGCTGCGACAAGAACTTCGGCATGTACCGCGACCGGGTGGGCGCGCTCTACGCACTCGCCGGCGATGCCGGGCAGATCGACGCGATCCAGTCGAACCTCAACGCGCTGGCCCGCGCGGCCTGGTCGATGCCGCCCGATCACGGCGGCGCGGCGGTGCGGATCGTCCTGCGCGACGCGGACCTGACCGCGCTGTGGCTCGACGAGCTCGAGACGATGCGCGAGCGGATGCGCCAGGTGCGCCGGTCGCTCGCCGATGCGGGGACGGCAGGCGCGATCGACCTGACGCCGCTGGCGCACCAGAACGGGCTGTTCTCGGTCCTGCCGGTGAGCAAGGAGCAGGTCGAGCGGCTGCGGACCGAGCATGCGATCTACATGGCCGGATCGGGCCGGATCAACGTCGCCGGGCTGCATGGCGGCAACATCGAGAAGTTCGTCCAGGCGCTCGCCGCCGTCACCGGCTGACCGGGTATTCGTTGACACTGGACGGGGTATTCGCGCGGTGTGACCTTTCATGCCGCTGCTCCCTCCAGCCATGCGCGCTCGCTGCTGGTCTTCGCCCGGTCGAGCCGCGCAAGTAGCTGAAACAGCGCGGCATTGTCCGGCTTTTGCCAGAGGGCGACGAAGCGGCCGCGGTGCATCCGCACTTGCCACAGGCCGGTCTTCACGCGCCACATGAGCGCCGTGTTCGTGACCTTCCGTGACGGGGTCACGCCGGTCTGTGACCTTTCGCTGTCACCTTGCGCCGGCGCGATCCCGAGCGCCGCATCCCATGCCCGATTGAAGCTTTCGGCGCCTTCGCGGCCGCGCAGGCGATAGACGGTCTCGCGCGCCATCGACACGCGCCGCGCGGCCTCGGTGACGGAACGGGTTTCGGCGAGGTAACCGATGAACGCGGCCTGCCGCCGCGGCGTCCACCCGTCGGCACGGGTGCGGCCGGGCACGGCATAGAACAGCGGGATCCGGGGCGGCGCCGGCTTCCGCTCGCGCGGGAGAAGAGGCGGATAATGCTTCATCCGAAAGGATAAGGCAGATTTTCGCGATGTAGGAAAGGTCTTTTTGTACGTGATTTGTTCTGACGCCGCGTCTTGGTTCGAGGATCGCGCCACCCCGCACCTCACACGACCCGTCTCGCTGACGGTTATAAACCCGGGCAGCGACGCGTACCTCGCGGCCTTCATTATGGAGGATCGCATGAAGACCGTTTTGACTCTGGCCGCCGCATCGCTCGCGATGGGCGGGGCCGCGGGGGCCCAGGAAACCGCCCCGGCGCAGCAGACCGCGCCAGCGCAAGCCGCTCCCAAGTCGGCGGACGTCTCGGACGACCAGGTCGACCGCTTCGCTCTCGCCGTTCTGAAGGTTCAGCAGATCGCCCGCGATACCGCTGTCGACGAGCAGCAGAAGCAGGCCAAGATGATGGCCGCGGTGCAGGAATCGGGGATGGCGCCGCAGGAGTTCCAGGCCATCGCTATGGGCAGCCAGAGCGACCCGGAACTGAAGCAGCGGATTCAGACCGCGGCCGAGGCCCACGTCAAGGCGGCGCAGGGCGCGGCGGAGCCCGGCCGGCCCTGATCGGACTCTGCTGGACGGTGCCGATCCTGTTCGCCGTCCCGGCGAAAGCCGGGTTCGGGTGCGACGGTGTTCGGCTTAGCCGAGAGCGATCCCAGCTTTCGCCGGGATGACGGAGGGAGGGCTACGTCCCCCTTCGCCCCTCCCTCCGCGCGCCCTCGCTTTCGCGTGACGAACTCGCGGCGTGGCCGCATCCAGCCGGCGGTTAGAAGCTGTGCCGCATCCCGACCGCCACGCTGCGGCCGCGGAGCGGCGACTGATCCTTGACGAACGAGGTGTGGACGTAGGCCAGCTCGTTGGTGAGGTTCGTGCCGCGTGCGTAGAGCTCCACCGATTTGCCGCCGCCTACGTCGAACCGGTAGGCAAGCGTCGCGTTGAGCATGTCGTAGCCGTCCGTCGGCGTCTCGTAGGAAGCCACTCGGTCCTGCTTGAAGGTGTGGTAGTATTCGACGTCCGCCGACACCGGGCCGGAGGTCCACTCGTAGCGCGCGCCGAGGCGTCCCGGCGGGATGCGCGGCAGGTTGTCGTCCTCGCTCTTGAGCTCGGCGTCGACATAGTCGCCGAACAGCGTGACCAGCGATCCGGGCGCGACCTGATGGCTGATCTGCCCGTCGATCCCGAAGAACCGCGCGTCCGCCGCCGTGTAGACGAGCAGGAGATGGGGGCGGCCGGTCTCGCGCTCCTCCTCGATCAGACGGGCGAAAATGTAGTCGTCGACGTCCTGGTAGAAGGCGCCCAGCTCGAACCGGGTGCGCCCGTCGGTCTTGCGGAAGGTCAGGTCGACCGACTTGTTCGTCTCGACCAGGTCGGTCACCGGTGCGGGCAGTTCGGCCGAAAGGGCCGCCGTGCGCGCCAGCCCGACTTCGTAGCTGTTGGTCGCGAGATTGTTCCCCCGCGCATAGAGCTCGCGCACGTTCGGCGCCCGCTGCGAGCGGGCCAGCGTCAGGCCGAGCGAATAGCCGGCATCGATGTTCCAGGTCGCGCTCGCCGACACCGAGAACGGGTTGTGCTCGGAGGCGGGATAGTTCGACGCGAAATAGTCGTCGTAGAAGCCCGAATACATCTCCTCGATTTCCGGCGTCAGCTCGAAGCCGGGAGGAAGAATGTAGTAGGACGTCCAGTGCTTCTTCACCGCATGCATCGTGCGCCAGTCCTGCCGCACGCCCAGCTCGATATCGACCGGGCCGAATGCGCGCCGCTCGGTCAGGAACAGGCCCACGTTCTCGGTCTTGATGTCGTAGATGCTGTCGTAGCCGCGATAGACGTCGTTGACGTTGAGACCGCTGAAGGTGCCGTCGGTGTACTGGACGCCGAACGTGCCGGTGAAGCCGAGCAGCGGGGCGTGGGTCAGCTCCAGCCGCCCGTCGTAAACCTTGTTGCCATAGCGGGCGAACAGGAACGTCCCGTCCATCTCCTCATGCGTATAGTCGGTGTAGGACAGCCGCAGGCGGGTATGCTCGAGCCCCGGTAGCAAGCGGTCGTAGTCCGCGCGGATGTCGAAGCGCTCGCTGCGCAGATCGATGTAGGCGGTGTGATCGTCGGGTGCCGAGACCAGCGGCGGCGGGGTGCCGTGCGAGCCGCAGTGCAGATCGAGGCCGTGGGTGTGGCACGGGGCGTTGGCGTGGCTGTGGCCGGGCAGGCCGTATTCGCTGTCCTGCCGGGTATAGGCGGCGCCGATATAGCCCTTGTCCGTCACCCATGAGGCGCCGAAGCCGTAGCTCGACCCTTCGGCGTAGGAGTCCTTGAGCTTGTCGCTGCCGAAGGCATCGGGAACGTCGTAGTCCTCGCTGACGTGGCGCGATCCCTCGGCGTGGACGGCGAAGGAGCCGATGCCGGCGGTCACGCGGCCGACGACGGTCTTTTCCTCGTCGCCGGTGCCGTAACGGACTTCGGTCGCGCCGGCAAAGCCGCCCTCGGGCACGGTCTTGGGCACTCTGCTGTCGATCAGGTTGATCGCGCCGTTGAGCGCGTTGCCGCCGTAGCGGACCGCGGCGGGGCCGCGCTGGATCTCGATCGCGTCGAGCAGCAGTGGATCGGCGGCGATGGCGTGATCGGGCGAGACGGACGAGGCGTCGAACAGGTTGGCGCCGTCGGTCAGGATCTCGATGCGCGGCACCGTCTGGCCGCGGATGACCGGGCGCGAGGCGCCGCCGCCGAAGCTGTCGAGATGCACCCCGGGCAGGCCCGCGAGCGTCTCGCCGAGACCGCCCTGGCGCCGGTGTACGAGCTCATCCCCCGCGAGGACCTGGACCGGTAGCGGCTCGCTCGTCTCCTCGCGCTCGAGCGAGGCGCCGGTGACGACGATGTCGGACCGGGTGGCCCGCTCGCGGGGCTTGTCCTCGCCCGCCGTGTCCTGGGCCCAGGCTGCGGCGGGCGAGACAAGCGCGATCGAAGCGGCGGACAACCAAAGCTGCGTCCGCTGGGCGAGTGCTGGCAAAATCATCGTGTGTTGACCCCTTCTGATTGGCGCGGGGTCGATAGATGATGATATACCATAACGTCAATGGGGCGAGTAAGGCCGGGAGGGGCCGTGCCCGGACGCTACCGCTGGAGGCTTTGCATCCGCTTGAGGTAGCGCGCGAGGACGTCGATCTCGAGGTTCACGCGGTCGCCTTCGGCCAGGTCGCCGAGCGTGGTGACTTCGGCCGTGTGCGGGATCAGGTTGAGGAGGAAGTCGCACGCGCCGTCTTCCTGATCGCGCACGTCGTTGACGGTGAGCGACACGCCGTCGACCGTGATCGAGCCCTTGGGCGCGACGAACGGGGCGAAGGCGGCGCCGGTGCGGATCGCGACGGTGGTCGAGCCGCCCTCGGCGCGGACCAGGCGGACTTCGCCCACGGTGTCCACGTGGCCGGTGACGATATGGCCGCCGAGCTCGTCGCCGAGCTTGAGCGCGGTTTCGAGGTTGAGCCGGCGGCCAGCGCGCCACATGCCGGGCACGGTGCGCGAGACGGTTTCGGCCGAAACGTCGACCGCGAACCAGGCGTCTCCCGGCTCGCCGCCGCGCTCGACCACCGTCAGGCACACGCCCGAACAGGCGATCGAGGCGCCGATCGCGATCTTCTCGGGATCGTAGGGGCAGGCGATCCGCAAATGCAGGTCGCCGCGCTGCTGCGCTTCCTCGATGGTGCCGATCGCGCTGACTATGCCGGTGAACATTGTTCGCTCCCTATCCGGGCGCGCTCATAGGCCTCGTAGGTGTCGCTGCCAAGCTGTCGCCGTTCCGCCAGACGCCAGCGGCCGTGCGCTTCGGCGAGCGCGGGGAGGCCGATGTCGCCCAGCGCGGCAGTGCCCCCGCCGATCAGGACCGGCGCGCGGTAAAGCTCGAGCCGGTCGACCAGATCGGCGGCGAGGAAAGCTGCGCCGGTTTGCGCCCCGCCTTCGACATAGAGGTACTGGACGGCTTCGAGCCCTGCGATCTCCTCGGGCGCGGCGATCATTTCGACCGTGTCGTCCTCGACCATGCACGAGAGGACCACCCGGCGCGGGCTGCGCGCTTCGAGACCGGGCAGGCGCACGTCGAGCCGCGGCGCGTCGGCGCGCCAGGTGCCGCCGCCGACGAGGATCGCATCGGCCATGGCGCGGCGCGAATGGACGTGCGCGCGGGCCGCCTCGCCGGTGATCCAGCGGCTCTCGCCGCTCGCGGTGGCAATGCATCCGTCGAGCGAGGTTGCGAGCTTGAGCGTGACGTGGGGGCGGCCGTGCTCGGCGCGGGTCAGGTAGCCGGCGAGGCTGGCGCGGGCGGCGGGGCAGTCCATGGTCTCGACCGCGATGCCCGCTTCGCCGAGCCGCTCGATCCCGCGGCCGTGGGTGCGCTCGTCCGGATCGCGCGCGCCGATCACCACGCGATCAAGCGCGGCTTCGGCGATCAGGTCGGCGCAGGCCGGGCCGCGTTCGGAGCGGTGCGCGCAGGGTTCGAGCGTGACGTAGAGGGTCGCGCCGCGTGCGGCCTCCCCCGCTTCGGCGAGCGCGATCGCCTCGGCATGGGGGCGGCCGCCGGGCCGGGTCCATCCGCGGCCGACGACTTTGCCATCCTTGACGATAACGCATCCGACGGCGGGGTTGGGGCGGCTCAGCGGCCGGCCGCGCGCCGCGAGGCGGGCGGCAGCCGCGAGCCAGGCTGCGTCACTCGGAGGGGTCGGCAATGGAGTCGCCGATCAGCGCCTCGCGGCGTGCCTTTTCCGCGGCTTCCTCGCGCGCGCGCTCGGCTGCAGCTTCACGCTCGATCTTCTCGACGTCCATGCCCGCCGCGCGGCCGAAGCTGCGGTAGATCTCGCGGCGGAGCTCCTCGCGCTCGGCCTGCTCGGCGGCGAGCGCTTCCTTGCGGGCCTGGTTCGCGATGTTCGAGGCAATGATCTCCTCGTCCGTGCGGCCGGGCGCGAACGTGGTGATGAAGCTGACCTGGGGCCGTTCGGGCGGCAGGTAGTACCGCTCCTGCAAGACCCAGAAGAGCAGGCTCCCGGTCATCAGCATCGAGAGCCCGAGAATCGGCCAGCGATAGGGCTGGGGGCGCCGGATATATTCCCAGAAGTCACCGACTCCCTCGGCGGGATTGAGGCGGCTGATCAAACGCATGGTGCCAAGATAGGCGTTCCCGCGCGCGAACGCCAGTCCGGAACTCAGCCGAACGCGGCGTAGAGCGTGCGGCCGCGGTCCTTCAGCCAGCGGTCGGCGGCGGGCAGGTCGCCGTCGTAGATCCGCGCCAGCGCCGCCTTGAACGCCGGGCCGTGGTCGAAGTGCAGCAGGTGCGCGACCTCGTGCGCGACGACCGAACGGCGGACCGCGTCGGGCGCCATGATCAGCCGCCAGTTGATCCGCACCGTGCCGTCGCTCGCGCAGCTTCCCCAGCGCCGCTTCGCCCGCGACAGGCGGAGGGCGGGGACGGGTACGCCGGCGGCGGCACAGAACTCGGCGAGATCGGCCGTCATCAGCCGCAGCGCTTCGCCCTCCAGCCAGCGGCGCAGGCGCAGAGGCAAGTGCTTTTCGGGCCCGCCGATCGCGATCGCACCCTCGCTCAAGGCGGGACGGCGCGAGGCCTCGGGCGACCAGGCGATGGCGAGCTCGGCGCCGCGGTAGGCGAGCGTTCCGCCGGCCTCGACCGGCGCGGCGCGAGGCAGGGCGTCGAGCTGCGCGGCGAGCCACTCGCGGCGGGCCTGCGCGAACTCGACCGCTTCCGCCGTGCGGCCCCAGCGCGGCAGGGTGACGCGCACCGCATCGCCCTCCGGCGCGAGCCGCAGGACCATGCGCCGGGCGCGCGGATGGCGCAGGACCACGATCGGCAGGCGCCGCTCGCCCAGCACGATCTCCGGTGCGGCCCGCGCGTCGCGCCGCAGCCAGTCGATCATACGTCGCTCCAGTCGACGATATGGTGTTCGAGCGGACCTGCGTCGGTCTCGCTCACCACGCGCCCCGCGACCGAGGCGCCGGCGCGCTTCACGCTGTCGGGATCGCCGGTCAGCAACGGATGCCATTCGGGCAGCGGCTCGTCCGCGGCGCGGCGGCGGTAGGCGCAGGTTTCGGGCAGCCAGCTTACCGTGCCGACGATCTTGAGCGTCAGGCGCAGGCAGTCGGGCACGAAGGCCTTGCGGTTGCGATAGTCGCGGCAGCGCGCGGTTCCGGTGTCGAGCAGCTTGCAGGCGACGTTGGTGTCCTCGATCTCGCCGGTGTCGGCATCCTCGATCTTGTGCAGGCAGCAGCGGCCGCAGCCGTCGCACAGCGCCTCCCATTCCTCGCGCGACAGCTCGGCGAGCGGACGCTCCCAGAACCGGTCCCTCAGCGCACCCATCGCGCCAGTTCCGCGGCGATCGCGTCCGCACCTTCGGCCGCCGGCAGGATCGCGACCGGCGATCCGTCGGGCGCGAAGAGATAGACGACGTTCGAGTGGTTCATGTCGTAGGCGCCGCCCTCTCCCTCGCGGCCGCGCGAGTAGAACACGCCGAAGGTCTTCGCGACCTCCTCGATCTGCTCGGGCGTGCCGGTCAGCCCGACCAGCCGCGGGTGGAAGTTGGAGACGAACTCGGCCACCACTTCGGGCGTGTCGCGCGCCGGATCGATGGTGATGAAGATCGGCTGGACCTGCGCGCCGAGCTCCGGCTCGGCCTTCTCGAACTGTGTCAGCCCCTGCGAGAAGCGCTGCACGTCGGTCGGGCAGATGTCCGGGCAATAGGTGTAGCCGAAATAGACGATCCGCCACTTGCCGTCGTAATCGGCCCAGCGGTGGACCTTTCCATCTCCGCCGGTCAGCGCGAAGGGGCCGCCGATGGCGGCGCCGTGGAGCGGCGCGGTGTCCAGCGCGGGCTGGTTGTCGCAGGCCGCGAGGGCCAGGGCGGCGGAGAGAGCGATCAGAGTTCTGGGGAGAGGCATGGCGCGGCGCTTCATGCTCTGCTAATCGGGCTTCCGCAAGGGGGCGGCAAGGGCCCCCGGACACGACAACGACAAGACACGACGACGAAAGGTAGGGAAGACATGGCCCGCGCCATTCTGCGCAAGGCGACCCTGGCGATCGGACTGGCAGCCGCGATCGTGGCCGCGCCGGCCACCGCCCAGATGATGTCGGAAGGATACGAGTTCCTGAAAGCCGTGCGCGAGCGCGACGGGACCAAGGTCACCGAAGCGCTGAGCCAGCCGGGCGCAGTGGTGGTCAACGCCCGCGACATCTCCACCGGGCAGACGGCGCTGCATATCGTGACCGAGCGGCGCGATCCGGTGTGGATCCGCTTCCTGACCGCCAAGGGCGCCAATCCCAACGTGCGCGACAAGGCGGGCAACACGCCGCTGTCGATCGCGGTGCGTCTCGGCCTCGTCGAAGGGGCGAAGGAACTGATCGAAGCCGGCGCCCATGTCGATGTGACCGGCGATACCGGCGAGACGCCGCTGATCGCGGCGATCCACCGGCGCGACATGGCGATGGTCCGGCTCCTGCTGGAGAAGGGCGCCAATCCCGACCGGACGGACACTTCCGGCCGCTCCGCGCGCGACTATGCCGAACTGCTCGGCTCCGACAGCCGCATCGCGGAAGCGATTGCCGCGGCCGACGAGACCAAGGCCGCGCAGGGCCAGAGCTACGGGCCGAAGCTCTGACATGGCGCTGTCCGCCGACCTGACGCTGGACGAACTGCGGCTCGCGCTGGCGCCTGCGGTCGCCGACTCGGCGATCTTCGACGGCTGGACCGAGGCCGCGGTGCGCGTGGCGGCGGAAATCGAAGGGGTCGACCCCGATGTCGCCGCGCTCGCCTACCCCGGCGGGGCGATGGACATGATCGCCGCGTGGTTCGAGTCGGTCGACGCGGCGATGGCCGCGGCGCTGCCGCCGGAACGGCTCGCAGGCATGAAGATCCGCGCCCGAATCGCCGGCCTCGTGCAAGCGCGGCTGGACGCCATGCTGGGGCGGGAGGAAGCGCTGCGGCGCGCGCTGTCGATCATGGCCATGCCGCAGAACGCCGCGCGGAGCCTCAAGCTCGGCTGGCGCAGCGCCGATGTCATGTGGCGGCTCGCCGGCGATACCGCGACCGATTACAACCACTATACCAAGCGCGCGCTGCTCGCTTCCATCTACGCCGCGACCGTGGCCGTGTTCGTCGACGACGAGAGCGAGGGCAAGGCCGAGACGCGCGCCTTCCTCGACCGGCGAATCGACGGGGTGATGCGGTTCGAGAAAGCCAAGGCCCAGCTTCTGGGCAGCGGCCGCGATGGCTTCAACGTGGCCCGCTTCCTCGGGCGGCTGCGCTATCCGGCGCGCTAGTCCAGAAGCTCTATTGATAATCAGTTGCAAATGGGGCGCACATCCCATAGCGCGCGTGGCATGACTCTCGACCAGCTCGATCGCGGCCAGCGAGCGACCGTCCTTTCGGTCGACTGGGCCATTCTTGCCCCCGAAGACGCAAAGCGCCTGCAGGCGATGGGGCTCGACCAGGGCGCGCACGTGGCTGTGGCGCACCGCGGCGTGTTCGGCGGCGTCGATCCGCTCACGGTGACCATCGGCCGCATGACGGTGGCGGTGCGCCGGGTCCATGCGGCGGCGATGACGGTGGAAGCGATATGAGCCGCCAGCGCAGGGCTGCCCTCGTCGGCAATCCCAACTCGGGGAAGAGCGCGCTGTTCAACGCGCTCACCGGCGCGCGCCAGAAGATCGCGAACTATCCGGGCGTGACCGTGGAGCGCAAGGCGGGGCGGCTGATCCTGCCCTCCGGCGCGCCGGTCGAGCTGATCGACCTGCCCGGCAGCTATTCGTTCGACGCGGCGAGCCCGGACGAGGAAGTCACCCGCAAG
Organism: Pelagerythrobacter aerophilus; assembly: GCF_003581645.1. GTDB lineage: Bacteria > Pseudomonadota > Alphaproteobacteria > Sphingomonadales > Sphingomonadaceae > Pelagerythrobacter > Pelagerythrobacter aerophilus. The sequence continues at coordinate 47,820 of NZ_QXFK01000016.1, forward strand.
GTCATCCACGGGGAGTTCCCCGGCGAGGTGCAGCCCGAAGTGCTGGTTCTGGTGCTCGACGCCGCCAATCTCGAGCAGCACCTGGTGTTCGCCCAGGAAGTGATCGCGCTGGGCCGGCCGACGGTGGTCGCGCTCAACATGCTCGACCTTGCCGAGCGCGACGGGCTGACGCTCGATCCGGCGGCGCTCGAAAAGGCGCTCGGCGTTGCGGTGATCCCGACCGTCGCAGTGCGGCGCAGGGGGCTGACCGAGCTTTCCGAGGCGATCGAACAGGCGGAAGCGCGCGTGATCGACGCCTCTCCGGCGACCCCTGCCCGGGCGACGACCCTGCCCGAGCGGCGGCAGACCGCGCGGAAGGTGGCGAAGGCCGCGATCGTCGGCGAATCGGCGGGACACCGCATCCATGCACAAGTCGACCGCGTGCTGCTTCATCCGTGGATCGGGCCGGTGATTCTGTTCGCGATCCTGTTCGTGATGTTCCAGGCGGTGTTCGCCTGGGCGACGCCGTTCGCGGACGGGCTGGAGGCCGCGGTGACCGCGATCTCCGACTGGGTGATTGCGACGTTCCCGGGCGGTTTCCTGCGCGACCTGGTGACCCAGGGCGTTCTCGCGGGCGTCGGCTCGGTGGTCGTGTTCCTGCCGCAGATCGTGATCCTGTTCGCTTTCATCCTGGTGATGGAAGCGAGCGGCTACATGGCGCGCGCGGCCTTCATTATGGACCGGATGATGGCCGGCGTCGGCCTGTCGGGAAAGAGCTTCATTCCGCTGCTCTCCAGCTTCGCCTGCGCGATTCCGGGGATCATGGCGACGCGCAGCATTGCCGATCCGAAGGACCGGCTGACGACGATCCTGATCGCGCCGCTGATGACCTGCTCCGCCCGGCTGCCGGTCTATGCACTGATCATCGCCGCAGTGATTCCGCAGACGACGGTAGGGGCGGGCATCGGGTTGCAGGGCCTCGTGCTGTTCGCGCTTTATGTCGCCGGGATCGTCGGCGCGATGGCCGCTGCGCTGCTGCTGCGGCGCACGGTGACGCAGGGGGCCGCGAGCGGCTTCATCATGGAGATGCCGCGCTACCAAATGCCGCGCCTGCGCGATCTCGCGATCGGACTGTGGCAGCGCGCGTGGATCTTCCTGCGCCGTGCAGGCACGATCATCTTCGCTGCGACGATCGCGCTGTGGGTGCTGCTGAGCTTCCCCCAGGCCGAACCGGGCGAGAGCCAGATCGACGCCTCGTTCGCCGGCATGGTCGCGGACGGCGTGCACACGGTGGTTGAGCCGATCGGGTTCAACCGCGAGATGGCGCTGGCGCTGGTGCCGGCGATGGCCGCGCGCGAAGTCGCCGTGTCCTCGCTCGCGACAACGTACGCGGTCGACTCGGAGAGCGAGGAGCAGACCGCGCTCGCGCTCGAGCACGAAGTCGCCGCGCGCTGGAGCCTGCCGACGGCGCTCGCGTTCCTCGCGTGGTTCGTGTTCGCGCCGCAGTGCCTGTCGACGATTGCCGTCGCTCGGCGGGAGACGAACGGCTGGAAATGGCCGGCGTTCATGGTCGGCTACCTGTTCGTGCTTGCCTATGTCTTCGCGGGGCTGACCTACTGGATCGCGGTGGCGCTGGGGCTGTAGCGGCTTTCTACAACGGTGTGGGCGGGGCCAACTCCTCATCGTGTGTTGGTGTGGAGATATTCGATTTTGGCCCGGTCTTAGGGTAGCGCGCCCTCGGCCCATTGGTTAAGCCGTTCGCCACACCCGAAAGAGGAAAGCGAATCCATGGCCGGCAGCCTCAACAAAGTCATGCTCATCGGCAATCTCGGCGCCGATCCCGAAGTGCGCGAGTTTCAGAACGGCGGCGCTGTGTGCAACCTGCGCATCGCGACCAGCGAGCAGTGGAAGGACCGCAACACCGGCGAACGGCAGGAGCGGACCGAGTGGCACAGCGTGGCGATCTTCTCCGAAGGGCTGATCAACGTCGCCAAGAACTACCTGCGCAAGGGCAGCAAGGTCTACATCGAGGGTCAGCTCCAGACCCGCAAGTGGCAGGACCAGAACGGGCAGGACCGCTATTCGACCGAGATCGTGCTGCGCGGCTTCAACGGCACGCTGACCATGCTCGACGGTGCGCCCGGCGGCAGCGGCGGTGGTGGCGGAGGCGGCCAGCGTAGCGGCGGTGGCGGCGGCTGGGACCGCGGCGGCGGTTCTTCGGGCGGTAACGACGGCGGCTGGAATCAGGGCGGCGGCGGCCAGGGCTCTGGCGGCGGTCAGGGCTCGGGATCGCGCGGCGGATCGAACTTCGACGACCTGGACGACGATATTCCGTTCTGAGGCGCCCGGCAGCCGTTCTCACTGCCCTTCTTCGGGGGAGACGTGCTGGAGGATCAGGTGCCGTGTGACCCGCTGATTTCCCGGATCCCTGTCGAATTGCGGCATACCCGTTGGGATATCGCCGGACAGGCTCCGGTCACTTTGGGCGGCCAGCCACCGCGTGAAGCTCGCCTCGTCGGAAAAGGTAGCGATCGGCTCTCCGCTCGGCAGGCTGTCGAATGAAGCGGCAAGAAAGAACTCGCCCGTCGAACGATCGTGGAAAAGGCCGTGTCCCGTATAATCCCGATGCGCCCGGACGATCGCCCCGAGATCGCCGAACCATTGGCTTGCCTTCAGGAACCGGGCAGCGGCATGCGCCAGTTCGTCTCCGAAAGGCGCGGCGGCGCTGGCTGCGAAACCTCGCGGAGGAGAAGGCGATAGCGCCTGACGGTCCGTCTGCCGCCCATCGCGTGCCACCTTACCGGGCGTTCGCGAGGAGGCTGAAGCGGGTCGTGACGCCATTCGCCGACAGGGAAAAACCTCCATCCGCTTCGGCTTTCTCATCGAAGCACAGTTCCGCGCCGCTGGCGGCGGATGTCATGCAAAGCTGCGCGTCACGGCGCTTCCACGTCCCTTCTTCGACAGGCTTCGGTACATTGTCCGCCATGTCCGCATAGGTGCTTTCCTGGAAAACCATGCGGTGTGTGGAACCGTCGGGCGCTTCATAGGCGTAGATGCCCGGCTTCATCGGTCCTTCCGGGCTGTTTCCGCACCCGGCGAGCGGCATGGACATGAGCAGCGAGCCAATCAGAATCTTCCGCAAAATGATCTCCTCGTCGCGTGGCGGACGGCGGGCGGACCGCCGGTGCCGGCGGCAATCGCATCGGGTCCGCCCCTTGTCACTGTCAGGCAAGCGTCCCTGCCAAGTCAATCGCTGGCGGTTCGCACCGGGCAAGACCTGACGCGAGCGAACCCTGCGTTCAAAGATCGGGACTTTCTTCCTGAGGCGTGCGCCAGCGCGCCGTTCCTCTCAAGGCGGGAACGAGAATCCGGCGAGCTGAGACATTCATGGGACAGGGTGCGGGCAAGGGGTACCGGACGGCGCCCAGCCGCTTATGATATTTGTTAATGAGCGTGCGGGATTCGAAAAGAGAGAGCCTTATTCTTCCCGCGGTCTTCCCTTTTCCGAGCGATGCGCAATCCCGGCCGCGTGATCCACGCGGCTGGCAGCCCAACCACTGTTAGCGCCGCGACGCGGACTTTCGAGTTCGCCGGCGCTTCGTACCCCCGAGCAGGAGAAACAAATGATGATACCGAAGTCGCAGTCCGGCATGCTTTGCATGGCCGTCGTCCTCTCTCTCGGCGTGTCCGCTTGCAGCGGGAGCGAGGATGCTTCCGACGCGGCAGTCGACGCCGCTCAGGCCGATCCGGCAGAAACATCGGGTGAGAACGGCGCCCTTGCCGGAACTCCAACCCTCGCGGACGGACCCGACGTTTGCTTCAAAGCGATTACCAAGCATCTGGGCGCCGACACCAAGGTGTCCGAAATTACGTCGTTCTTCAGCACCGGCAGCGAGATCGACAGCAGCGATAGCCGGCCACAGGGCCAGATGACCATTTGCACGGTCGAGTATCAGAGCCCCGATGATCCGCGAAAGCTGGTAAGCACGCGGCTCGACCTTGCGAGCGGGGAATTCAGTCCGCCGCAGCCGATCGAGATCACGGTGATGGGCAATGCGGCCGAGTTCAATCTTGAGGACTATCTGGTTCCCCTGTCGCAGATCAACGCATCGGGATTGGCCTCGGTGATGGAGGCGCAGAAGTCCAAGCTTGGCGACGTTTACAGCCGGTATGCATGGTTGGGCGTGCGCCTGTCCGCACCCGACGCGTTCAACGACAAGCACACCTTGCGTCTCGACGTAGAGGGGCGTCTCGCGTCCAACGACATCAAGGAAAGCGGCTACGCGTCGGTTTCCCTCGACGGTCGGACGATCACCGCGGATCACCTGACCCCTTGATCGGTGCTGCGGCGCATCGCGACCGGCGGTGCGCAGGCAGGCTATCCCCGGCTCTCGAGGATCTCGGGCAGTATCCGGACCGTGGTGCCCCGGCATGGGCGCGCCGCGGTCCGGCTGACCGCGGGTGCCTTCGTTCGGCCGGCTATGGCTGACGCTGCGATCCGCGTTCCGAGCGGCGCGAAAACACCTTGCTGCGGTCGACGTTCTGCCACGCGGCATGCGGGGGCCATGGGTGGAGAGGCAACTTCCCGGGACTTGGCGGTGAGACGGACGGCAGCCGGGTCGCAAGGGCCGCTGTCCGTCTCAAGTATTCCGCCGACCGGAGGATAAACTCCGGTCAAGGCAAGTACGAGCCGGGTACGAGGCATCCGCTCGCCTCGCCGGCTTTCATAGCTTCGCGGTGACATTCACCCAAGGTATAAGAAAGTTAAGAATCGTTACCCGCTCGGAGGAGTCCGACCGCGAGAGGGTGAGGGCAGAGCGAACGCCCTAGACGGGCTCGGCTTCGATCCGCCCGTTAGCGGTGTCGATACGCGCCAGTCGCAGGTCGACGATCTCGCCCGGCACGCCCGACATGCCGTTTACGTTGACGATCACCGGGTGGTCCAGCAGTTGGACCGTGATGCGCCCAGGGCGGGCGGCAACGATCCGCGCTGCGGCCCTTTGACCCACGCGATCGGCAAGGATCATGGCTTCGGCAAGATCGAGCGCGGCACGTTCGACACGCCCGGCAAGCGAGGCGGCGCGGGCCATGACGGGGGGCAATGCTGCGAAGGCCTGAGTGACATGGTCGGGCAAGGACCTGTCATTCGCCAGCGCCAGCGCCGCCTCCACCACATAGCGGTCCGCCAGACGCCTGAGCGGCGCAGTGGTATGGGCGTAGGGCGCCGCGATCGCGGCGTGCCAGGGCGGCGCGGCGGGATCGAATGCGGCGTAGCCTGCGCCATTGCCCGCGCGGCGAATGGCCATCATCATCGCCGCTTGCGGCCAGTCCTGCGGATCGAGCCGCCGCTCGAAGGCTTGCAGGTCTTCATCTCGTGGCCAGGCCAGTTCCAGCGCCGCCGCCTGCTGGCGCAATTGCGTCACCGCCTCGGGATCGGGTTCCTCCATCACCCGGAACAGCCCGGTGCGATGATCCTGGAAAAGCCGTGCGACTGCGAGGTTGCAGGCCATCGAGAGGCTCGCATTCACCTCCTCGCTGCGGCGGCGCGGGCGAAATTGCAGCGAGTAGCCGCCACCTGCCAGCGCCTCCAACTCCTGCTCGGGCGGATCGACCCGTGCGGCGCCGCGCGCCCGCTCGGCAGCTTCGATCCGCTGGGTCAGTTCCACGGCCGCTGGCGGCAGGGCGGCTTCCGGGATGGCTTCATAGGCGAGCTTGGCGCGGCTGCGAATGATCGCCCGCTCCACGCCATCGAGCCGCGCCGTTCCCGCCGGATCGACCCGGACCGCAAAGATTACCGCCGGGCGCGGCCCGTCCGGCAGCAGGCTGGCGGCGCCTTCCGAAAGCACCGGCGGATAGAGCCGCACCTTGTCGCCCGGCAGATAGATCGTCATGCCGCGCGCCCAGGCCTCTTCTTCCAGCGCGCTTCCGGGGCGCACGAACCAGGCGACATCGGCGATGGCGTAATGCAGAAGCACGTCGCGGCCGGCCATCTCCACCCGGAATGCCTGGTCGAGATCGGTTGCGCTTGCCGGATCGAGTGTGACGAACGCCTCGTCCGTGCGGTCGCGATGGGTATCGGCGCCCACGGCCATGGCGGCGGCGTTCTCGGCCTCGGCCAAGACGGCAGGCGGAAAGGTTTCCGGCAGGTCGAACCGCTCGTTCAGCGCGGTGATGCGCCCGGCGAGCAGGCCATGCGGATCGTGGATGGCCTTCATTTGTGATTGGGAGCGATCGGCGTCGGTTGCCCGTCCTCGTCCAGAGCCACGAAGCTGAACCGCCCCTGGGTGACTCTTGTGCGCATCCCCGTAACCTCGCTCATCGCCACCGCGATGATCTGCACGGTCAGCGAAGTGCGGCCGACGCGGACCACCTCGGAATAGAAACTCACCACATCGCCGACTTTGACCGGCCTGTGAAATTCCATGGCCTCGATGCCGACGGTCACTACCCGCCGCCGCGCCCGCTGGCGTGCGGCGACTTCGCCGGCAAGGTCCATCTGTGCGAGCAGCCACCCGCCCCAGATGTCGCCCGAGGGATTGGTGTCGCGGGGCATGGCCCGCGTGCGGATCGCGGGTTCGCCCGTCGGTAGCGGTTCGTCAGCCGTGGTCACAGCCAGCCCACCCTCTTGAATCGGAGATAGAGAAGCATGCAGATCACCGCGATAATGCCCGGCACCACGAAATAGGCGTACTCCATCCTGGGCTCGGGCATGTTGTCGAAGTTCATGCCATAAATCCCGGCGATCGCGGTGTACTGCGCCCCCGCGTCCAGCACAGCGGCTGCGCCCTCCGTCACTGGTTCGCCTGCGCGATATTCGCGCGCTGCGATGATCGTCACGCGCGCTCCTTCTTGCGGCGGATCAACAGGCCCGTGGTTCCGCCGCCTTCATAGACGAATTCGAATTCGGGCCAACCCCGGCGCCGAAATGTCCCCTGAGGCGCGCGCAGCACCGTCGAGCGTCGCGCCCCCGGGATCAGACGAGGACACGGCCGCCTGCCGTCAGCTGCGATAACTGCCCTGCCGCTCCAGCATCCAGCCGGGATACTCGGCCGGGAGCCGGCTGAGGTCTTCCAGTGTGGCGAGCTCGTCGGCGTCCAGGCGGACCTTTGTCGCTGCGATGTTGTCGGTCAGTTGATCTACGCGCTTGGCCCCCACGATGACGCTGGTGACAACGTCCTGATGCAGGAGCCAGGCCAGTGCCACCTGGGCAACGCTGCAACCCTTTGTTTCCGCGATTGCGCGCATCGCCGCGATCAGCGGGCCGCCACGCGCCCGGTCGACCGGCGGGAAATCGAAGGTGGCACGGCGGCCGTCGGCGGAGATGCCCTCGCCATCGTATTTGCCGGACAAGTAGCCGCCCGCCAGCGGACTCCAGACCATGAGCCCGATCTTCTCCGACCGGAGCATCGGCGCGATCTCCCGCTCGAGATCGCGGCCCACGATGGTGTAGTACGCCTGGAGTGAGAGGATCGGCGCGAGCCGCCTTGCCTCGGCAATGCCGACTGCCTTGACGACTTGCCAAGCCGCCCAGTTCGACAGCCCGATGTACCGGACGTAGCCCTGCCGGACAAGGGTATCGAGCGCCTCCAGCGTTTCGACGATCGGCGTGGCCGGATCGAAGCCGTGGATCTGGTAGAGGTCGATGTGATCGAGCCCGAGCCGCTCGAGGCTCGCCTTGCATTGGCTGAGAATGTGTCCGCGTGAGGCGCCCCGCGCGTTGGCGCCGTCGCCCATCGGCCCCATCACCTTGGTGGCGATCACGACATCGTCGCGGGCCACGCCGAGGTTCTTGAGCGACTGGCCGAGGATTTTCTCGCTCTGCCCGCCGGCATAGATATTGGCGGTGTCGATGAAGTTGATGCCGCTGTCGAGCGCGGTTTTGACCAACGCGTCGGCGTCGCCTTGGCCGAGCCGGCCGATCTGACCCCACATGTCTTCGCTGCCGCCGAAAGTCATGGTGCCGAGGCAAAGCTCGGACACGAAAAGGCCGCTGTGGCCAAGCGTTCGCATGCGCATAGGAGGCTCCTTGAACGTGGTAAACTGGCCGTCCGGACTAAGCCGATGCCAGCGGGCGGGCTAGGCCCATTGTCTCAATAATCTGCCCGATCCTATCAATGATGCGTTTCGCCGGGTGCGTCCGGCCCGCGGATGGGCTAGTGGCAGTGCATGCGCACCGAACTTGCAGCTCTCGCCGCGAGCATCGAACGTCACTGGAGCCGCTATGGCCGAGAGACGCCTGTCGACGGCTTGCTGCTGGCCCGGGCGGAAAGCCCGAGCGGCATTATGCGGTCGGTTTACCGCCCGTCGTTCTGTCTGGTGGTGCAGGGGGCCAAGGCCACCATGCTCGGCGGCACCCCGTATCTCTACGCGGCGGGACAATGCCTGCTCGCTTCCGTTGATCTTCCGGTGACCGCGAGGATCACCGAGGCGAGCGTTTCGCGGCCCTATCTCGCGATGAGCCTGGCCATCGATCCCGCCACCGTCGCTGAGCTGGTGAACGGGCATGCAGAGAAGCTCGGCGACGGATCAAGTCCTCCCGCCATCGCGACGAGCGATCTCGACCGGGACCTGTGCGATCCTCTCAGGCGACTACTCGGCCTCATGGATAGCCCGCAGGATATAGCGGTCCTCGCACCGCTGATCAGGCGCGAGATCGTCTGGCGATTGCTTCGCGGAAGGCTGGGCCCGTTGCTGCGGCAAATCGGCCTCGCCGATGGCCATACCGCGCGCATCGGGCGTGCAACCGCCTGGCTGCGCGAGCACTATGCCGACACGATCCGCGTCGCCGATCTCGCCGCGATCGCCCACATGAGCATTCCGAGCTTTCACAGGCATTTCAAGGCCGTGACCACCATGACGCCGGTGCAGTTCCAGAAGCAGGTTCGCCTCCAGGAAGCGCGCCGCCGACTGCTATGCGCCGAAGGGGTGGCTACCGTGGGCTACTCGGTTGGCTATGAAAGCCTGTCGCAGTTCAATCGCGACTACCGGCGGGTGTTCGGCGCGCCGCCCGGGCGCGACGCAATGTCGCTGCGCACCAACCTCTTGTCGTGACCCCGCAACCATAGCCCATAAGGCGAAGCGCCGCGTGAACGGGCTGTGCGGGATTTGAAATCGAAGGAAAATGGTGGGCGCGGCAAGGATTGAACTTGCGACCCCACCCGTGTGAAGGGTGTGCTCTACCACTGAGCTACGCGCCCGCCGGAGTGCCTCGCGGCATGCCTCTACGGCAGGGGCGCGCCTTTGCCATGCGTTGCCGGGCTTGGCAAGCGTGGTGATTCACGGCTCTGCGCCGCGCGAATGTCGCCCGTCGTTCCTTCCTGACGGATCGGGTTGAAGCCTTGGTGCGTCAGCTCAGAAAGGCGAACACGCGCGCCAGCCAGCCTTTCGGCTCGACGGCCCGCGCCTGTACCTCAGGCGAGGGCGGGCAGGCGAGACAGTAGGCCTGCATTCCGCTCACCGACAGCAGCCGGTCCACGTCGTTCGCGACGCGCGCCAGCAGCGCCTGCTCGCGGCGCGCGACCATCGCGAAGATGTCACCGCTCCGCGCGCTTTCGCCCGCGACGATCTGGCGGATCAGCGAGTCGAAAGGCTGGACGTCGTCGCCGAGATATTCGAGATGCCAGCCGCCTTCTTCCAGCTTGGCCTGCTTGGCGGCCCAGGCGACCGCATCATCGAGCCCGCCGTACTGGTCGACGAGGCCGATCTGGCGGGCTGTGCCGCCATCCCACACGCGGCCCTGGCCGACGGCGTCGACCTGTTCGGGCGTCATGTTGCGCGATTCGGCGACCCGGGTGAGGAAATCGCGGTAGCCGTTCTCGATCGAGCTCTGCAGGATCGTCTCGATCTCTGGCGTGAACCCGCCGATCAGGTCCGGCTGACCCGACAGCGGCGTGGTGCGCACGCCGTCGGCGTGGATGCCCCACTCGGCCGCCGCATTCTCGAACGTCGGAATGACCGCGAAGATGCCGATCGAGCCGGTGATCGTCTCGGGCTCGGCGAAGATGCGATCGGCGGGAGTCGAGACCCAATAGCCGCCGCTCGCCGCGACATTGGCCATCGAGACGACGATGGGAATGTCCTTCGCCTTGTGGCGCAGGATGCCGCGGCGGATCTCCTCCGAGGCGGTGACCGAGCCGCCGGGCGAATCGACGCGCACGACCAGTGCCGCCAAATCCTCGTCGAGCGCGTCGAGCAGGATGTCGCGGATGCGGTCGCCGCCCGCGGTGCCGGGGCCGGCGTCGCCGTCGACGATCGTGCCCGCGATCGTGACCACGCCGATTTTCTTGCCCGGTTCTTCCGGTTCGATCTCCGCCAGCCATGGGTCGAGTTCGGTGTGAGCATACTTTCCGGGCGTGTCGTCCCAGGTGTCCGCCCCGGCGATCTCAGCCACGCGCTCCCCGAACTCGGTCTTGCTGCCCAGCTTGTCGACCAGGCCCGCCTCCATCGCGGCGGTCGCCATGTCGCCGCCGGCTTGCTCGAGCCATTCGACCGGCTGCTGGGTGACCCGGTCGAGCTGGATCTGCGGGCGGGCCTTCTTCACGTTGGCCTGCCACTCTTCCCACAGCGCGCCATAGAGCGCCTGATAGTTCTCCCGCGCCTTGGGGGACATGTCGGACCGCGAGTAGGGCTCAACCGCCGACTTGTATTCGCCGACCTTGTAGATGTGGGCGTTGACCTGCAGATTCTCGAGCAGTTCGCCGAAGTAGATGTTGGAACCGCCCGGGCCCGCGATGATGGCGCCGCCCAGCGGATCGACCCAGACCTCGCTGGCGTGCGAGGCGAGCATCATCGCGTCGTCGCCGTAGGCGACGGCATAGGTCAGCACCGGCTTGTCGGCCGCGCGTGCCCGGTCGAGCGCTTCGCCGACGTCCTGCAGGTGCACCTGCCCGCCGCCCAAGAACGAAGTGAGGTCGAGCACGATTGCCTTGACCCGGTCGTCGGTCGCCGCTTCGTCGATCGCATGGACCAGATCGCGCGCCTGGAATTCCGCGATCGGCGGCTCTCCGCTCAGCAGGACGGTAAGCGGGTCGATTTCCGCCTTTTCCTCGACCACGACGCCGTCCAACTCGAGCAGAAGCGCGCCTTCGCGCACCTGGGCAGGGCTGGGCCGGGCGGTGAGGATGGCATAGAGCGCCATGAAGAACAGCAGCAGGAAGACGAGGCTCATCCCGTCCTTGATGCCCACCAGCAACCGCCAAACCTTGCCTGCGAAGCTCATCTGTTCGAATTCTCCGGAAGTGTCGTCCCCGCGGGGAACCTAGGGGGTGTGGGCGAAAGGTTCCACCGGAAAGCGCGCGAGTGGCCCATGAGGCTCGACGAAGGGCTCGATGCTGCGGGCCATTGCCAGCCATGACGCGCGACCCTAAGAGCATGGCTTCAATGGCATCGACGGGCACTCACGACACACCGGGCCGCTTTCCGGCAGGCGCGCGCGCCTTCCCGCATCGCGATCTGACCGGTATCGGTCATCTCGAACGGCACGAGATTCTCTTCCTGCTGGCCGAGGCGGAGCAGTGGGTGGAGCTCAATCGCCAGCCTTCCAAGCACTGCGACGAGCTGGCCGGCCTTACCATCATCAATGCGTTCTTCGAGAACTCGACGCGCACGCTGCTGAGCTTCGAGATCGCGGGCAAGCGGCTCGGGGCGGACGTGGTCAACATGCATGCCGCGCAGTCGAGCGTGAAGAAGGGCGAGACGCTGATCGACACCGCGATCACGCTCAACGCCATGCGCGCCGACGCGATCGTGATCCGCCACGGATCGAGCGGCGCGGTGGACCTGATCGCGAGCAAGGTCGACTGTCCGGTGCTCAACGCCGGCGACGGCCAGCACGAGCACCCGACGCAGGCGCTGCTCGACGCGCTCGCGCTGCGCCATGCGCTGGAGGATCGCGGCGAGGGGAGCGAGGATTTCACCGGGCTGACGGTGACGATTTGCGGCGACATCCTGCACAGCCGCGTGGCGCGCTCCAATGTGCTGTGTCTGCAGGCCCTCGGTGCCTCCGTGCGCCTTTGTGCACCGCCCGCGCTGATGCCCGCAGGCGTCGAGGCGATCGGCGCGCAGCCGTTTCACGACTTCGACGCCGCGCTCGATGGAGCAGACGTGGCGATGATGTTGCGGCTCCAGAGCGAGCGGATGAGCGGCCAGTTCATCCCCTCGGCGCGCGAGTACCACCACCTCTACGGCCTCACCCGAGAGCGGCTGGAGCGGTGCGCGCCCGACGCGCTCGTCATGCACCCGGGCCCGATGAACCGAGGGGTGGAGATCGACAGCGAGGTCGCCGACATGCTCGACCGCTCGATCATCACCCGCCAGGTCGAAATGGGCGTGGCGATCCGCATGGCCTGCCTCGACGTACTGACCCGCAAGGCGCGCGGCGTGCCGGGCTGGAATGACGGGCAATGGGTATGAGGCCGGGTGTATGAAGCAGGTGCGGCCTCTCACGATCACCGGCGGCAAGCTGGTCACGCCCGGCGGCGTTCACGCAGGCTCGGTGCGGATTGCGGACGGGCGGATCGCGGCACTCGGGGATGTCGCCCCGCAGGAGGGCGACGAGACGCTCGACGCGAAGGGCAAGCTCGTCGCACCGGCGCTGATCGACTTCGGCGTCTTCGCGATCGACAAGCCGGCGTTCCGCTTCGGCGGCGTCGCACGTGCCGCGCTGATGCCGGACCAGAACCCCGCGCTCGATCTGCCGAGCCGCGTCTCGTTTATCGCCAAGAGCGGCAAGCCCGACCTCTGGGTCCATCCCTTCGCCGCCGCGACGCGGGACCTTGGCGGAGCGGAGCTCGCCGAAATCGCGTTGATGAAGGACGCGGGTGCACGCGGAGTCGCCACGGGGCGGCGGTGGATCGCCGATTCGGGTGTGATGCTGCGGCTGCTGCAATATGCCGCGATGCTCGATCTCGTGGTGGTGACTCATGCGGAGGATGGCGGCCTGGTCGGTTCGGCGGCGGCGACGGCAGGCGAGATCGCGACCCGCCTCGGCCTGCCCAGCGCGCCTGCGGAGGCGGAGGCGCTCGCCGTGGCGCGCGATATCGCCCTGGCCGAACTGAGCGGCGCGCGGCTGCATTTGCGCCAGGTCACAACCCGTGCAGCGCTGGATCTGGTCGGTGCGGCCAAGCGCCGCGGCGTGGCAGTGACTGCCGGCGTGACGCCGGCGCACTTCATGCTGTCAGACCTGGCGACCGGCGATTTCCGCACGTTCGCGCGCCTCTCGCCGCCGCTGCGGTGCGAGGACGATCGCAAGGCGGTGATCGAGGCGATCGGCGACGGCATGATCGATGTGATCGCCTCGGGCCACGATCCGCGCGGACCGGAGGACAAGCGCCTGCCCTTCGCCGATGCCGAGCCCGGCATGGCAGGGGCCGAGACGCTACTTGCCATGACGCTGACGCTGGTGCGCGACGGCGTGATCGATTTGCCGCGCGCTTTCGATCTGTTGGCGGCCGCACCGGCGCGGCTGCTCGGCGTGGATGCGGGCGTGTTGCAGGAGGGCTGCGAGGCCGACGTGGCGCTGATCGACCCGGAGAAGCCGTGGGTCGTCGACAGCCGCAAGATGGAGGCCACCGCCGGCAATACGCCGTTCGATGGGCAACCCACGCAGGGCCGCATCCTCGCCCTCTTCAAGGGCGGGGTGGCGCTCTAGCGAACTGCGAAGCCCTTCCCGGAAGGAAGGGGACTTTATCGGCTGGCTTCAGCGCCGCGCCATGCGCACGCTGGTGTCGACTGCGCCGGGCAGCGGACGACCCTCGGCCCACGCGAAGCAGCCCTGGCCGCGCGCCTTGACGGTCGAACACATCGAGCGGGCGTCGGCTCGTTCGAGGCCGCCGGCGGAGACGCGGTAGTAAGTCTTTCCGCGCACCTGCGCTTCCGTGATGACCATGCGGTAGCGGTCGAGCCCCGGATACTCGCGGGCATAGATGCCCCAGGCACGCCGTGCGCCTTCGCGGCTCGCAAACGAACCGAGCTGGACCAGGTGTTTGCCGTCCGCCGCTGCGAGAGCCGCGGCTGGCGTATCAGCGGCGGCAGGCACGCGGGAGGCGATGCGACTCTCCCGGGCAGGCGCCACTTCCACGCCGTAGCGTGCCGGCATCTTCTGGACGACCGGATTGGAGATGAAGGCGACCATGCTCTCGGTGATCTGCGCGGGTGTCGCGCCTGCCGGTGCCGGCGCGGCGAAAGCGCTGTGCACGTCGGCAGGTGCTGCAACCTCCGGCGAGGCGACCGCAAGCTGCGGTGTCGGGTCGATCGGCTCGAGTTCGCCCGCCGGCGCGGCGGACGCTAGGACGGCCGGTGTTTCGTGGGCTGGGGGCTGGGCGAGAGCCGCGGCTTCGGCCGCGAGCTGTTCGGAACTCGGATGATTGCTCAGCGCGAGGCCGATCGGCTGGCCGGCATCGCGCACGACCGGGGCGCCCAGCAGCTTGGCGACGCGCACCTGATACATCTCCGGCTGAACCGCACGGGCCCATTCGCCCATGCGCGCGCCGAGCTGGTCGGCCGGAACGTCTTCCGCAGCCATCAGCCGCGCGGCGCGCCAATTACCCTGGAGGGCGTAGGCATAGGCGAGATTCTGGCGAACCTTGGCCGTGTTCTGCCCGCTGCGCAGTGCGTTGGCGAGCACACTGGACCCTTCGTCGGGCCGTCCCGCCAGCGCCAGCGCCAGGCCCAGGTCGGCCGGGTCGAGATCGTCGCGCCAGTCGTCGAGCACGGCGACGGCCTTCGGATAATTTCCGACCGCCGTCTGGGCCAGGGCATAGCTGAGGGCGGTGCGCGGCGAATTGTCGCCGAGCGACATCGCGTCCTGGAAACTTGTCGCGGCCGACTGGAACCGGCCTGCCTCGAGATAGGCGGCACCGAGCATGGCGCGGTACTGCGCGTTGCGCGGCGCGGCGAGAACCGCGGCTTCGGCATGGCTGACGGCCTTGCTTGCCTCGCCCTCTCCGAGGGCGCTCTGTGCCTTGCTCGCCGAAAGAGTCGCGGGTGGCGCGGCCTTCGTCGTGCAGCCGCTCAGCGCCGAAGTCGCGAGCGCCGTGGTCAGCGCAAGTACGGCGAGACGGGTGGTCTTGGCGGTGCGGATCATGAAGTGTGTCCCCCCAGATTTCTCACTATCGCTCGATCTGTGCCGCAAGGCTGTCGAGCTCCGGCATTCCGGCGAGCAGCGCGTCGAGCGCTTCGGTGACGATCTGCTGTGCGCTGCGATTGCGGACGGTGCAGGCGAGCCGCAGCTTGAGATGCCGGTCGGCATCGAGACGCAGCGTGAAGGCGGCGCGCTTGCCCCGATCCAGCGCGGAGCGGCGGACTGGCGTGTCGTGCGATTCTACCACTGTGTTCATGCGCTCGGCGAGCACGGTTTGCTGCTTGCGGACCGGCGGTTCCGGCAGGGCGCTTTCGTCGAGCTGACCGTGCGCGGTATGATCGATTTCGCGCGCCTCGGCCGCGGTTGCGGGGTTGGCGGGGAAGGGCGTCAACTGGAGAACTTCGGCTTCGCGCGCGGGCTCCTCTTCGGTGCCCATGTCGTTCCAACCGAGATCCTCGATATTGTCCGGCAGGGCGGCCGCATGGCCCCCCATCAGTGCGGACTGGGGCCGCATGGCAGGGCGCGCGCCACCCTTGCGGGCAAGCAGCGAGGAATTGAGGGAGGCGAAGCTGGCGTCGCTCATGGCAATGTCCCGCCCCGTCCTTACTGCGCGACCCGGCGGCCGAAGCCTCCGGCGGGGCGATGCGCGCCCGGCAGCGGAGAAACGGCATGCGGGACGGCGAATACCGTGCGGCGGAAGTTCTTCTCGAGCCGGTCGGCGACATAGTTCCACAGCGCGGTGACTTCGGCAGCGCTGCGGCTGTCGGGGTCGACCTCCATCACCGTGCGGCCGTCGATCATCGAGGCCGCGAAGTCGGTGCGGTGGTGCAGAGTGATCGGCGCGACGGTGCCGTGCTGGCTCAGCGCGACCGCGGCTTCCGAGGTGATCTTGGCCTTGGGCGTGGCGCCGTTGACCACGAAGACCAGCGGCTTGCCGGCGCGCTCGCACAGATCGACCGTGGCGCCGACGGCGCGCAGGTCGTGTGGGCTGGGGCGGGTCGGCACGACGATCAGTTCGGCCACGCCGATCACCGACTGGATCGCCATGGTGATCGCGGGCGGCGTGTCGATCACGGCCAGCTTGAAACCTTGCTGCCGCAGAATCTGAAGGTCGCTGGCGAGCCGCGACACCGTGGTCTGGGCGAATGCGGGATATTCGGCTTCGCGCTCGTTCCACCAATCGGCGAGCGAGCCCTGGGGGTCGATGTCGATCAGCACCACCGGACCGGCGCCGGCGCGCTGCGCCTGCACGGCCAGGTGACCCGAAAGCGTCGTCTTGCCCGATCCCCCCTTTTGCGAAGCCAATGCCAATACTCGCACAGGCCGGTCCCCCCTGCTGTTCCTGTCCTGCGCCGCGAGAACGCGGGCTGGATGCCGAGATCGCAGGATACCCCTAATTTAAGGTTAACGACTGTTACCTCCGTGCGGGGGTGGGTGAGGCCGGGTTAGAAACCTTTTGCTAACGGACCGTTCACTATGTCAGTCTTTCCTGCAGGAGGGACTCGGGGGACCGGAACGGATTATGAGGTTCGCACACGCACTGTCGCTGCTCGCCGCCGGCGCTGCGCTTGCCGCGGCTGCGCCTGCGCTCGCGGACGTCAAGGCCGGGGTCGAAGCTTGGAGCCGGGGGGACTATCCTGCCGCGGTGCGCGAATGGCGCGAGCCTGCGGCACAGGGCAATCCCGACGCGCAGTTCAACATGGCGCAGGCCTACCGGCTCGGCCGGGGGGTGGAGCGCGATCTGAAGCAGGCCGAGATCTTCTACGCCAAGGCAGCGGCGCAAGGTCATATCAAGGCCGCGGACAATTACGGCCTGATGCTGTTTCAGGCCGGGCGGCAGGAAGAGGCGATGCCGTACGTCATCGCAGCGTCGGACCGGGGCGACCCTCGGGCACAATACCTTCTCGGCATCGCGCACTTCAACGGCGACATGGTGGAGAAGGATTGGGTCCGCGCCTATGCGCTGTTGACGCTCGCCAATTCTGCCGGACTGCCGCAGGCGAGCCCTGCGATCCAGCAGATGGACAGCTACATTCCCCTCGATGAGCGCCAGGAGGCGCAGGTGCTCGCCCAGCAGCTCAAGCGCGAGAGTGATGCGGTGCGGGCACAGCAGCTTGCCGCGGCGGACCTCGCGCTCGGGGGCGACATGCCTGCAGCTTCGACTCACGAGCCGCAAGCGCCGACTCCGGTCGCGGTGGTACCGGCCCGGAGCCGCGTGCCGACGCCGATCGCATCGGCAAGCGTTCCGCCATCGGTGGCTGCTGCACAGGCGGCGATCGTCGAGGCGAGCCGCGTCACCGGCACGACCAGCCCGGCCCAGGCAGGTGCGGACTACGCACGGCCGGCTGCGGTAGCCACCCCCACTCCGCAGGTCCCATCGCAGCCCCAACCACAGCCGACGCCGAAGCCGGCCCCCGAACCGGAGCGCACCGTAGCCGCGACGCCGACGCCGGCGCCCGCTGCAAAACCCTCTCCCTCGTCGGACGGACCTTGGCGGGTTCAGCTCGGCGCCTTCTCGGTGGCCGGCAATGCCGACCGGTTGTGGCGCGATGTCGCGGGCCTGGCGCCGCTCTCCGGAAAGGAGAAGTTCCTCGTGCGTGGCGGCAAGCTGACGAAGTTGCAGGCCGGCGGCTTCTCGACCCGTTCGGCGGCTCAGGCCGCTTGCGACAAGCTGAAGGCCGCCGGGCGAGCCTGCCTCGTCACGCGCTAAGGTCTCGCCCAAGCAAGGTTCCCTGCGCGTCGCGGGCTGCTAACACCGCTCGTCGAAGATGGGGAGGGACCGATGGCGGGCAATCCGGACGATCCGCAGTTGCAGCATACACCCGACCAGCCGCGCCCTCTGCCTGCCGCCGGCGCCGAGCGGATCGAAAGCCTCGATTTCATCCGCGGCATTGCCGTCATGGGCATCGTGCTCGCCAATATCGTGATCTTCGGACAGCCGATCACCGCGGTGATGTGGCCGGGCGGTTTCATCGGGCCGGATAACGATCCCGGAGGGTGGCTCTGGATCGCGCAGTTCGTCCTGATCGACGGCAAGATGCGCGGGCTTTTCACGCTCCTGTTCGGCGCCGGGCTCATGCTGTTCATGGAGAAGGCCTGGGCGCGCGGAGCGACCGGCTGGCTCCAGGCCCGGCGGCTCGGCTGGCTGCTGATGTTCGGGCTGCTGCACTACTTCCTGCTGTGGCAGGGCGACATCCTGACGGTCTATGCACTCTGCGGGCTGGCCGTGCTCGCCTGCCTCCGGTGGGAGGTGCAGACCAAGCTGGTCGCTGCGCTGGTGGTCTATGTCGTCGGCGCGCTGCTGTGGACCGCGCTGTTCTATTACTTCTACCTGATTGCCGAGACCCCGCTCGGCGCCAATCCGATGCTGGCCGAGGCGCATACGGAGATTCTCGCGGCGAAGGGCGTGCCCGTCGCCGACGCCGCCACCGAGGCCGCGCTCATGCAGGACGGAAGCTGGATCGCCAACGTCGCGCACCGGCTGAGCGAGCACCGCTTCGGCTGGCTCACGGTGCTGTGGCAGGTCGCGTGGGAGACG
This sequence comes from Pelagerythrobacter aerophilus, assembly GCF_003581645.1. GTDB lineage: Bacteria > Pseudomonadota > Alphaproteobacteria > Sphingomonadales > Sphingomonadaceae > Pelagerythrobacter > Pelagerythrobacter aerophilus. The sequence continues at coordinate 66,416 of NZ_QXFK01000016.1, forward strand.
ATCCCGCTGATGCTGCTGGGCATGGCGCTCTATCGGATGGGTCTGTTCGACGGGCGGCTCGACCCGCGCAAGCAGCGCCTGTGGGGATGGGCCGGCCTGCTCGGTGGAGCGTTTACGACGCTGCTGCTCGCGCTGTGGGTTCAGGCGAAAGGGTTCACCTACTTCACGACGCTGTTCGCTTTCCTCGGCCCTTCGATGCTGACGCGTCTGCCGATGATCCTCGGTCTGGCGGCGCTGCTCGCGCTCTGGGCGCCGCGGGCGACGGGATGGCTCGGGCAGCGAACGGTAGCCGCCGGGCGAATGGCATTCTCGAACTATCTCGGCACGTCTTTCGTGATGCTGTTCGTGTTTTCCGGCTGGGCGCTCGATCTGTTCGGAAGGCTCGATCGCCCGCAGCTCTATCTCGTTGCGCTGCTGAGCTGGGCGATCATGCTCGCCTGGTCGAAGCCGTGGCTCGTGCGTTTTCGCTACGGACCGCTCGAATGGCTCTGGCGCTGCCTTACTTACGGACGTCTGTTTCGCCTGCGGCGCTGACTGGGGTTGATATTGCGAACAGTTCGCATAAATTGAGGCCTGCGAATCGATCGCAGGAGCCGCAATGTACATCTGCATCTGCAATGCCATCAGGGAATGCGACGTGCGTCGCGCCGCGCGATGCTGCCCGGGCGATGCGGAGGCGGTTTACGCCGCGATGGGCAAGCGCCCCAACTGCGGCCAGTGCCTGGAAGAGGCGAACGAGATCCTGTTCGAAGAGCGCGAAGGAGCGCTTCTACCGGCTCGCGCAGCCTGATTTTCGTGCTCGCGTAGGCTAACGCAAATCGCTCGCAAATGGCGGAATTCCGCCATTTTTTCGACCCCGCGCCCTTGCCAGTCACGTGATCGGGGCGCATAGTTGCGCGCATATTCCCCGAGCGATGGAGACGCCCCGTGAAAGGCGACGCGACAGTCATCGAGTTCCTCAACAAGGCGCTCACCAACGAACTCACCGCCATCAACCAGTACTGGTTGCACTACCGCGTACTGAAGGACTGGGGCGTCGAGCGGCTGGCCGAATACGAACGCCACGAATCGATCGACGAGATGAAGCACGCCGACATTCTGGCGGAGCGGATTCTGTTCCTCGACGGGCTTCCCAACTTCCAGGCGATTCACAAGCTCAAGGTCGGCGAGACGGTCGAGGAGATCCTCAAGGCGGACCTCGCCATGGAGCAGGAGGCGATCCCGCTCCTGCGCGACGCCATCGAGCATTGCGAAAGCGTCCGCGACTACGTCAGCCGCGAGATCTTCGAACGCATTCTCGAAAGCGAGGAGGAGCACGTCGACTTCCTCGAGACCCAGTTCGACATGATCGCGCGGATGGGCCTGCAGAACTACGTCCAACTCCAGAGCAAGCCGGCGGAGGAAGGCGAGTAGGGTCAGTGCTTCCGCGCGGAGCTCTGCGGCGTCGGTGGAGAAAGCGCCGGCTCCACACTTTTGGAAGGCCGGCCTGGCGTGATTCGGCCAGGGGACATGGCAGGAGGGCGCCCTCGGCCCTTATTCCTCGTCCTCCGCCCGATCCTCCTCGAATGCCGGCACGCCGCGGGCGGCGAGACGGGTTTCGAGCAGGAAGAAGCCGAGCCCGGTGAGGAGGAGAATCATCGTCAGGATCCAGGCGAGGGCGGTGAGCGTGCCGATCTGCGGGCGGATGAAGGCGCTGATGAACAGCAGCACGATCACGACGCTGATCACCGCGGCCGAAGCAGTACTGAACACGACCGCGGTCTGGGCGTGGCGGCGGCGCTGAGCGAGCCAGGGGAGCTCGCGCACTTCCGGGCCCGCCTTGCCGTCCTCGATCCGGCGCTCGATGCGCTCCTTGCGCTCGGCGATCCAGATCAGGCGGCTCATCATCACGTTCATGATCGCGCCGATACCGCCGAGGAGAAAGGCGGGGGCGAGCGAGAGCTGCACCATCTGCTGCACGCGCGGCGTGCTGGAGGTGCGCTCGAGGATCTCGCCGGCGAGGCTTCCGCCGATGGCAAGCAGATCGATCATCATTCGCTCTTGTAGGGATTCTTCGGGCTCTTGAGAACAACCCGAACCGGCACTGCGTCGAAGCCGAGTTCGCGGCGGATGCTGTTGACCAGATAGCGCTCGTAGCTCTTGGGCAGCATGTCGAGCCGGGTGCCGAACACCACGAAGCGCGGCGGACGCGTGCTCGACTGGGTGATGTAGCGCAGCTTGATCCGCTTGCCCCCGGGCGCTGGCGGAGGATTGGCGGCCAATGCATCGTCGAACCAGCGGTTCAGCGCCGCCGTCGACACGCGCTTCGACCAGGTCTCGCGTATCTCGAACGCGGCGGCGAGCATCGTGTCCAGTCCCTTGCCGGTTCTGGCGCTGACCGCGAGCAGAGGCACGCCGCGGACTTGCGCGAGCCCTTCGTTGAGCGCCTCGCGAATGCCGTTGAACAGCGAGGAGGCGTTCTCGGCCACGTCCCACTTGTTAATTGCGACCATCAGCGCGCGGCCTTCCTGCAGCACCGCGTCGGCGATCTTGAGGTCCTGAAGCTCGAGACCCTTGGTCGCATCGAGCAGCAGGACGACGACTTCGGCGAAGTCGACCGCCCGCCGCGCATCGGCCACGCTGAGCTTCTCGAGCTTTTCGGTGACCCGAGCTTTCTTGCGCATTCCGGCGGTGTCGATCAGGCGGATATCGCGCACCTCGCCGCTGGCGGGATCGGTCCAGCGCCAGTCGACCGCGATCGAATCGCGCGTAATGCCCGCCTCGGGCCCGGTGAGGAGACGGTCTTCGCCGAGCAGGCGGTTGATCAGCGTGGACTTGCCGGCGTTCGGCCGCCCGACGATCGCGAGCTTGAGCGGGCCGAGCGGGGCATCCTCATCCGATTCCTCGGCATCGGCGGTCTCTGCCCCAGTGGTGTCCTTGCGTTCCGCCTTCTCGCCGATGATCGGCCACAGTGCGCCGAACAGATCGGCGATACCTTCTCCGTGTTCGGCCGACAGCGGAACCGGCTCGCCGAAGCCGAGCGACCATGCTTCGATCGCCCCCGCTTCGCCGGCGGCGCCTTCGGCTTTGTTGGCCACGGGGACCACGGGCACCGTCTGGCTGCGCAGCCAGCGAGCGATTTCCTCGTCCAGCGGAGTCAGACCGGCGCGTGCGTCGATCACAAACAGGGCGGCGTCGGCGCCTTCCAGGCTGACTTCGGTCTGCCGGCGCATGCGGCCGGGCAGGGTTTCCGGATCGTCGTCCTCCCACCCGGCGGTATCGACCACCGTGAAATCGAGCCCGGCGATCGAGGCATCGCCGAACCGACGGTCGCGGGTCACGCCGGGCTGATCGTCGACCAGCGCGAGCCGCTTACCCACGAGCCGGTTGAATAGCGTGGATTTGCCGACGTTGGGGCGGCCGATGATGATGACTTGCGGCTTCGTGACCATACGGCTGCGCAGGTGGAGCCTATTGCGGCGCTTGGCAAGCGCGCTCGCCCCACTCGGTGCAAAGGTAAAGATCCGTTAACCATAACCAGCAGGGTCGCATTAACGATGATTCGGCAGCTTCTTGCCGCATGAGGGCAAATCTCTGGATCCTGGCCGCAGCGGGCCTCTGCGCCTTTCACGGGCCGGCGCTGGCGGATGCCAGCCCGGGCTTCGATCGGCCCGGCCGTGACGAACTGCCAGCCTATCTCCAGTGCGTTCCCTATGCACGCGAGCTTTCGGGCGTCGAGATCTACGGCGATGCGCACACCTGGTGGAGCCAGGCCGCGGGTCGCTACGAGCGGGGCGACGAGCCGCGCGTGGGCGCGGTCATGGCGTTCGTACCGCATGGCAGCATGCGGCTGGGCCACGTCGCGACCGTGAGCCAGGTGATCGACAGCCGCACAGTGCTGCTCGACCATGCGAACTGGTCGCCGATCAACGGGCGCCGCGGGCAGATCGAGCGCGACGTCAAGGCGATCGACGTCTCGCCGGCGAACGACTGGAGCCAGGTGCGCGTGTGGTACGATCCGATCCAGGGGCTCGGCACCACGGTCTGGCCGGTGCACGGTTTCATCTATGGCGAGGAAGCGCGGTTTCCCGAAACGCGCCTCGCCGGAGCAGTTCCCCCGTCGCGCGCGGCGCCATCCCCCCTGGCGCCCGCGCGGCCCCTTTCTTCCACACCTTCGCGGACATTCCTCAACGCCTTCGCCGAAATGGCGAAGCCTGCTTCCGATACTCGCAGGAATCTCGCGGCGCAGGCTCCGGCGCGAATGCCGGCGGAGAAGGCCATGCCGCGGCGCAGGGAGGCCCCGGCGCCACGCGATCCGATCGCGGCAGCCGTCGCCCGCTACGGCAACTGAGCCGCCTTAGGCCTTCGCTACGGGCGCGTCGTCGCCCAGATCCTCGTACCACGCCTCGACCGGTCCGCTGAGCTTGATCGTCAACGGCTGGCCCTTGCGGTCCATTGTCTTTCCGGCCTGCACGCGGACCCACCCTTCGGAGATCGAATACTCTTCGATATCGGTCCGCTGGCGGCCCTTGAAGCGAATGCCGATTCCGCGCCGTAGCTTGTCGGCGTCGAAGTGCTCGCTGCGCGGGTTGACCGAAATGCGGTCGGGCGGGGTGTCGTTGCTGGTGTCGTCGCTCATGCCCGCGCCCTAGTCCGCCGTCGTGAGCGCTGCAATATTCAATCGGGTGGGGGCGGGGTTTCGATGGGGCTGCGGTCAGGGCGGTCGAAATCGGGATCGGGCTGCTCGATCTCGTCCGGCTCCTGCATCGGATCTTCCAGCGGCGGGCTGTCGGGCGGGGTCTCCGGCGGAGAGCCGGGTTCGATTCTGTCGGGAGCGGGATCGGGCTGGGTGGCCATGGCGGAATCCTTCGTGCGGTGCGTCGTGCGAAATCAACGCCTCGCGCCGTCTGTGCGTTCCGCCGCTGCGCGCCGCAAATCGCAGCGCTTGCCCTTTTCGGCCCGCCCTTCTAAGGGCGCTCCCCTGTTCGTGTGGGTTTCCCACGCGCGGCTTCGTTCGGGTTGCGGGCGTGGCGGAACTGGTAGACGCGCTGGTTTTAGGTACCAGTATCGAAAGATGTGGGGGTTCGAGTCCCTTCGCCCGCACCAGTGACCAGCCCGACGCCCTTCGACAAAACGTGATTTTGAAAAGGCTTAAGTTCGCACATGCAGATCAAAGAGACCACCGCCGAGGGCCTCAAGCGCGGCTTCCAGCTCACCATTCCGGCCGGTGATATCGAGGCCAAGGTCGATGCGGAGGTGAAGAAGATCGCCCCGCAAGTGCGCATGCCCGGCTTCCGCCCGGGCAAAGTGCCCGCCAACCTGGTCCGCAAGATGCATGGCGAGAACCTGCATGCGCAGGTCTTCAACGACGCGATTCGCGGCTCGGTCGACGAACTGATCCGCGAGAAGAAGCTTCGCCCGGCGATGCAGCCCAAGGTCGAGCTCGGCGAAGGCTACGAGCAGGGCAAGGATGCAGTGCTCGACGTCGAGCTCGAAGTCCTGCCGGCGATCGAGGCTCCCGAGATCGAAGGCCTCGCGCTCGAGCGGCTGGTCGTGCCGGTGAGCGACAAGGAGGTCGACGAGGCGCTGGAGCGCGTCGCCGGTCAGCAGAAGAGCTACAAGGACGCACCGAAGACCAGGAAGGCCGCCGAAGGCGACCAGATCATCATCGACTTCGTCGGATCGATCGACGGCACCGAGTTCGAAGGCGGCAAGGCCGAGGACGCGCCGCTCGTGCTCGGCGCGGGGCAGTTCATCCCCGGCTTCGAAGAGCAGCTCACCGGCGTGAAGACTGGTGACGAGAAGACGATCACCGTCACGTTCCCGGCCGATTATCCGGCCGAGCACCTCAAGGGCAAGGAAGCCCAGTTCGCCGTCACGGTGAAGCAGGTGAAGGTCGAAGGCGAGACCAAGATCGACGACGATTTCGCCAAGAACCTGGGCCTGGAAGGGCTCGACCAGCTCAAGGGCCTGCTGCGCGGCCAGATCGAGCAGGAGACCGCCGGGCTCACCCGCACGCAGATGAAGCGCCAGCTTCTCGACCAGCTCGCCGCGGGCCACGACTTCGCCGTGCCGCAGGGCATGGTCGACGCCGAGTTCGAGCAGATCTGGGCGCAGCTCCAGCAGGAAGCCTCGCGCGATGAGGATCCGGCCAAGGCGCTCAAGGAAATCGAGGCGGAGAAGGACGACTACCGCAAGATCGCCGAACGCCGCGTGCGTCTCGGGCTCCTGCTGAGCGAGATCGGCCAGAAGAACGGCGTCGAGGTCAGCCAGCAGGAAATGAGCATGCTCGTCCAGCAGGCGGCGCAGCAATATCGTGCCGAAGACCGCCAGCGGTTCGTGGAATACATCCAGTCCGAGCCGATGGCTGCCGCCCAGCTCCGCGCGCCGCTCTACGAGGACAAGGTCGTCGACTTCCTGTTCGACAAGGCCGAGATTTCCGAGCGTGAAGTGACGCGCGAGGAACTCGAGGCCGCGATCGAAGCGGAAGAGACCGAGCCCGCCGAAAAGCCGGCCGCGAAGAAGAAGGCGCCGGCGAAGAAGGCCGCTGCCAAGAAGAGCGCCGCCAAGGACGAAGGCGAGGAGAAGGCCCCGGCCAAGAAGCCGGCGGCGAAGAAGGCTCCCGCCAAGACGGCCGCAGCCAAGGACGAGGACAAGAAGGCCCCGGCCAAGAAAGCTGCGGCGAAGTCCGAAGACAAGGCGCCGGCCGCAAAGAAGCCGGCTGCCAAGAAGGCCCCGGCTAAAAAGGCTCCGGCCAAGAAGGCTGCCGCCAAGAAGTGATTTGTCCGGCCACGCGCCGGGTGACGAACAGGGGCGGCGGGCGAGTCTCGCCGCCCTTTCTCGTCCGGGGCGGCTGGCGGCATACCGGCGAGAGTGCCGATTTCCCCGGCCACAAGGTTAACCCCCTTGAACATCGCGCCGGCTATCGCGACATAGCCGGTCGCACTTCTGACGAGAGGAAATTTTCGCATGATCGACCTGTTCGGCACCGATGCCCACGCTTCGCAGGGCCAGTTCACCCGCGATCCGGTGACGGGTGCGCTGGTGCCGGTGGTCGTCGAGCAGACCAGCCGCGGGGAACGCAGCTTCGACATCTTCAGCCGCCTGCTGCGCGAGCGGATCGTGTTCGTAACCGGTCAGGTCGAGGACGGGATGGCGTCGCTGATCGTGGCCCAGCTGCTGTTCCTCGAGAGCGAGAACCCTTCCAAACCGATCTCCATGTACATCAACTCACCCGGCGGCGTGGTGACCGCCGGGATGGCGATCCACGATACCATGCAGTACATCAAGCCGCGCGTTTCGACCGTTTGCGTCGGTCAGGCCGCTTCGATGGGCAGCTTCCTGCTCGCCGCGGGCGAGCCGGGGATGCGCATCGCGCTGCCCAACGCGCGGATCATGGTCCACCAGCCCTCGGGCGGCGCGCGCGGCATGGCGAGCGATATCGAGATCCAGGCGCGCGAGATCCTGCGCATCCGCCAGCGGATGAACGATCTCTACGTCAAGTACACCGGCCAGAGCCTCTCCGACATCGAGAAGGCGATGGACCGCGACACCTTCCTCGAAGCCGACGAAGCGATGAAGTTCGGCATCGTCGACAAGGTGTTCGAGACCCGGCCCGAAAACGAGGAGCCGGGTGACGAGACGGGTTCCGGCGGAGCGCCGGAGTAACCGATCCTTCCGGGCACAAAACCCGGCGCAGGGCGGTTGATATAGCATTCGGGCAACCCTGCCACTTCAGCTTGTGGCAATACGTGAATGCTAAACCCGATGTGTTGATTAATGACCAGCCGGCTCTAGAGTCGGCCGAATCCGGCCTTGGAATTCGGGCCGGGGGTTCGGGAACCACGGGAAATGACCAAGTTGAGCGGAACCGATAGCAAGTCCACGCTGTACTGCAGCTTCTGCGGCAAATCGCAGCACGAGGTGAGGAAACTCATCGCGGGGCCGACGGTGTTCATCTGTGACGAATGCGTCGAGCTGTGCAACGACATCATTCGCGAAGAGACCAAGGCCGGGCTGACGGGCCGCAAGGAAGGCGAAGTCCCGACTCCGAACGACATCTTCGTGACTCTGAACGATTACGTGATCGGGCAGGACCGCGCGAAGCGCGTGCTCTCGGTCGCGGTGCACAATCACTACAAGCGGCTCAAGCATTCGGGCAAGGCGGGCGACGTCGAACTGGCGAAGTCCAACATCCTGCTCGTCGGTCCGACCGGTTCGGGCAAGACGCTGCTGGCGCAGACACTGGCGCGCACGTTCGACGTGCCGTTCACGATGGCCGATGCGACCACGCTGACCGAAGCCGGCTACGTGGGCGAGGATGTCGAGAACATCATCCTGAAGCTGCTCCAGTCGAGCGACTACAACGTCGACAAGGCGCAGCACGGCATCGTCTACATCGACGAGATCGACAAGATCACGCGCAAGGCGGAAAATCCCTCGATCACACGCGACGTGTCGGGCGAGGGCGTGCAGCAAGCGCTGCTCAAGCTGATGGAGGGCACCACCGCCTCGGTCCCGCCGCAGGGCGGCCGCAAGCACCCGCAGCAGGAATTCCTGCAGGTGGACACGACGAACATCCTGTTCATCTGCGGCGGTGCCTTCGCCGGACTGGAGAAGATCATCGCCGATCGCTTGCAGAAGCGCTCGATCGGTTTCGGTGCGCATGTCGCCGATCCGGACAAGCGCCGTGTGGGCGAGCTGCTCGAGAAGTGCGAGCCGGAAGACCTGCTCAAGTTCGGCCTGATCCCCGAATTCGTCGGCCGCCTGCCGGTGATCGCTACGCTGCGCGATCTCGACGTGGCCGCGCTGGTGCAGATCCTCAGCGAGCCGAAGAACGCGCTGGTCAAGCAGTACCGCAAGCTGTTCGAGCTCGAGGATGTCGAGCTGACCTTCACCGACGATGCGCTGGAAACGATCGCCGAGCGGGCGATCAAGCGCAAGACCGGCGCGCGTGGCCTGCGCTCGATTGTCGAAGGCATCCTGCTCGACACGATGTTCGACCTTCCCGACATGGACGGGGTGAGCGAGATCGTGATCGACAAGGACGTGGTCGAAGGCCGCAAGGAGCCGATTCGGGTGCTCGGCGGCGAGAAGAAAGAAGCGGCGGCCTGACAGGCGCCGCTCCGCGGCGCATGGCGCTGCGGACATAATCGGCCCCGGGCGGGCCGTTCATCGCCTTACCGGGCGCAAGTGGCGCGACACGCGGTTGCGCCCCGGGCCGGGCCGTATTCGGGCCCGGACCGCACTGTCACGCGAATACGAGGAATTTCCGAATATGGCCACCAACGCACAGCTCGCGGCGAAGCTTCTGCGCGACGCGAGCGGCTTCTTCCGCAATGTCGGCGAACAGAACCCGCAGCTCCAGCAGCAGATGGACGACAACGCGCAGGTTTACGAGCAGGTCGCCGAATTGGTCGAGAACGATCCGAACGGTGAGCTTCCCGCGCAGGAAGGGTAAGATTTCCGGCGAGCGGCGAGGAGACAAATGGGGTTCCTCGCCGCTCGCCGCCTCTCACAGCAGTCCCGGCACCTCTAACAGCTCTCCGCCGAGGACAGCGCACAGTCCGCGTCGCGTTCGATCTGGATCGTCGCATGACCGATCCCGTGCCGGTGCTGCAACTCATGCGCGATTGCGCGCAGGAATTCGTCTCCAGGGTGTCCGGCAGGCATGACGAGATGCGCGGTCATCGCGGTTTCGGTCGTGCTCATCGGCCAGATATGCAGGTCGTGGACCGCCGCCACGCCGGACAAACGGGTGAGATAAGCGCGCACGTCGGCTTCCGAGATCCCCTCGGGTACCGCCAGCAGACCCATCTTCACGCTGTCCTTCAGCAGCCCCCAGGTCCCCCAGGCGATTACCGCCACGATCAAGAGACTGGTTACCGGATCGATCCAGGTCGCGCCGGTCAGCAGGATCGCCACGCCCGCGATCACCACACCCAGCGAAACCAGCGCATCGGCGACCATGTGCAGGAACGCGCCGCGGATATTCAGATCGTCGTGCCGGCCGCGCAGGAACAGCAGGGCGGTTGCGGTATTGATCACGATCCCGATGCTCGCGACCACGATCATGGTCCACCCTTCCACCTCGGCCGGGTTGCTCAGGCGGTTCAGGGTCTCGAACAGGATTGCCCCTATCGCGACCAGCAGCAGCCCGGCATTGGCCATCGCGGCCAGGATGGTCGAGCTCTTGTAGCCGTAGGTGAACTTGTCGGAGGGCGGCTTGCGCGCTGCGGCCGCAGCCGCCCAGGCGAGCAGCAGACTCAGGACGTCCGACAGGTTGTGCCCGGCATCGGCGACGAGCGCCATCGAGCCCGAGAGGAAGCCGTAGGCGGCCTCGACCAGCACGAAGACACCGTTGAGCACGATACCGATCGCGAAAGCGCGGCCGAAGTCTGCCGGTGCATGCGCGTGGCCATGACCATGCGAATTCCCGTGCGAATGTCCGTGATGACTGTGAGAGTGACCCGCGCCCATTGCGGTCACTCATAGACGCAGGCGTCGAGCCCGTCACGCCTGACCACGCCCATGCGCGCCGCAATCGTATTGCCGTAGCGGCGGGTAAAGCCGGTGGGGTTCACCACCGAACGCCGCTTGGGCAGCGGCAGCGCGGCGGCCATGCGCGCGGCCTCAGTGCGGCTGAGGCGGGCGGCGGAGTGATTGAAATAGCGCTGTGCCCCAGCTTCCGCGCCGTAGGTGCCGATGCCGGTCTCCGCGACGTTCAGGTAGACTTCCATGATCCGCCGCTTGCCCCAGACGGTCTCGATCAGGAAGGTGAACCAGGCCTCCAGCCCCTTGCGGAAAAAGCCGCCGTTTTGCCACAGGAACACGTTCTTGGCGGTTTGCTGGCTGATCGTCGACGCGCCGCGAATGCGGCCGCCCTGCGCGTTGTGCCGGATGGCCTTCTCGATCGCCTCGGTGTCGAAGCCGTCGTGGCTACAGAATTTCCCGTCTTCCGCCGCGATGACGGCGGCGACCAGGTTCCGGTCGATGTTCGAGAGCGACTCCCAGTCCTTGGTCATGCCGCGCTCGTCCAGCAGCATGGTCACTGTCACCGGCGGAGGCACGAACCTGTAGACGACCACCAGCGCGAGGCTGAGCCCCACGAACCATAGAACCAGCTTGGCGAGCAGCATGAGGAACCAGCGCATGGGGGAACCGGATAAGGACGGCGGCGTCCGGGCGCAATCGCCTTACTGGCGTGCGTCGAATGCAGCGCGGGCCGCCTCGATTGTCTCGATGTTGCGCTCGGCCCAGTGCCATACGCCGCAGAACGCCTCGGCCAGGTCGTGTCCGAGTACTGTCAGCCGGTATTCGACCCGCGGGGGGACCTCGGCGTGCACGGTGCGGGTGACCAACCCCTCGCGCTCCATCTGGCGCAGGGTCTGGGTGAGCATCTTCTGGCTGATTCCCGGCACCGCGCGCCCGATCGCGCTGAAGCGCTGCTCGCCGGCTTCCTCCAGCGCTTCCAGTACGAGAAGTGTCCACTTGTCGGCCACCCGGCCGATCGTTTCATCGACCAGCGCATCGACGCGGGGATCCGAATGGTAGCTCGTATGCGGCGGTTTTCCCATTTCTTTCCTTTCGGTAACTACCGCACGTTTCGGTGCCTACTTCCCAATGGAGAGCAAGGGACTAGATGGAGTCCCTCTCCAACGCAAGCAAGGAAGGTTCCTCTCATGAAAACCAGCGGCAATACGATCCTCGTCACCGGCGGCGGCAGCGGAATCGGCCGCGAGCTCGCCCGGCGCTGGCACGATCTCGGCAATACCGTGGTCGTCGCCGGACGCAGCGAAGGCCCGCTCGCAGAAACCGCCAAAGGCCACGCGAACATCCATGTCATGACGCTCGACGTGTCCGATCCTGCCGACATCCAACGCTTCGCCCGCGATGTCGCGGCGCGTTTCCCCGGGCTCAACGTGCTGGTGAACAACGCCGGCATCATGCGCTACGAGGACGTAACGGCGAGGCGCGATCTCGCCGATGTCGAAGCGACGGTCGTCACCAACCTGCTCGGCCCGATCCGTCTGATCGATGCGCTCGTCGAGCATCTGAAGGGACAGGATGACGCGGCGATCATCAACGTCAGCTCGGGTCTGGCCTTCGTGCCGATGCCCAAGGCGGCGACCTATTCGGCGACCAAGGCGGCGATCCACAGCTATACGATCTCGCTGCGCGCGAAGCTCGAGGGTATGGTCGAGGTGATCGAGCTCGCCCCGCCCGCGGTGCAGACCGAGCTGACGCCGGGGCAATCGACGCGCGAGGGCTATCTGCCGCTCGGCACCTTCATCGATCAGGTCATGGCGCAGTTCGAAAGCGGCAATCCGCCGGCCGAAGTGTGCGTGCCCAACACCCTGATCCTGCGCAACGCGGAGAAAGAGGGACGGTTCGAGGAAGCGCTCGCGATGACGAAGGGCTTCTGACCCGCCACGACTGCAGGAGGGACGCGAGGGGCCGGTCCCCGCGTCCCTCCTTCATGGGGCGAAGCGCAGAACCGCGTTGGCGCGGGGTAAACCGTCCATCGCGCGCGCTCGCTCCGGTTGCCATGCCTTGCCCTCGGTAAAGTCCTCGAAGCGGGCATAGCGGCCGAGCACCTGTCCAGCGCCCAACTCGTAGGGCAGGCCTTCCGAATCGAAAGGGGCTGCGCCGTCCGCCACGTGGAAGTGAAGGTGCGGCTGGGTCACGTGGCCGGAGGCGCCAAGCCGTGCGATCACCTGCCCCTTCGCGACCAGGTCTCCAACCCGAACCGGGATGCCGGGGGCGAGGTGCTGGTAGAAGGCGTAGCGGCCGTCGGGCAACCGGAGCACCACCATTGCGCCGGTTTCGTCCTCGACGCTCGGGCGTGCTCCCGGCTTCGGTTCTTCCTTCACTGCCACGATCACGCCATCGGCAACGGCAAGGACGTCGGCGCCGGTGCCGTCCGCGGCCACACTGCGTCCGGCCGATGCAGGATCGAACCCGCGCGCCGGCATCCAGTCGATCGCGTGCCGTCCGGGCAGGCGGACACGGCCGCTGACCGCGTAGGGGTAGCGGCGATGGCCGTTGGCATGATCGGGCAGCGCGACCGCGGTCCAGGGGCCGCCGCGTAGCGGTGCGCCGAGCGGAAGAGGGAAGGCTGCGCGCGGCGTCGCGGCGCCGCCCACGATCGTGACCGCTTCGGCGGACCCGTCCTTCGATGCTGCCGTAAAGCGAATGCGGTGCCGCAGCGTTGCGGTTCCTGGGGGCGCGGGAACGTCGAGGTAGAGGATCGCGCGTTCTCCCGGGGCGAGGCGCTGTGCCGGATTCCGGGGCGCGCCGACCCAGCGGGCGGCTTTGGCGGCATCGACCCGCGCGAGCACCACGCCGTCGTTCGCCGTTTCGACCTCGATCGCATCGAGCACGATGATCTTGCTGGAAAAGCTGGTCGCGTGAACTTCGTAAATCAGCCGATCGCGCCCGTCGATCCGCGCGACCGGCGGCGTATAGGGCACTTCGATGTGCAGCGATTGATAGGGCCGCACTTCAGGCGCTGGCGCCGCCTGGATGGACCAGAGCGGCAACGACAGCATCAGAAATATCCGGGCGAGAAGCATGAGGCAGATCTCCGAACGACGGTGATGACGCGGTTCTGCCTCCGCCACGCACGGGTCTGCGAGCAGCGATCTGCGAGCGGGACTGCGCGGCCCGTCAGGCGGGTGCGATCAGGGCTGCGAGGTTGGCACGGAAGCGGCGGCTGAGGCGCAAACGCTCGCCGGTGACCAGGCGAACGTGCGCATCCCCGCGCCCGATCGGCTCTATGTTGCGGATGCGGTCGAGGCGCACCAGCGCGCCGCGATGGATGCGGGCGAAGGCCTCTGTGGGGAGCCTTGCCGCCAACGACGCGAGCGACTCGTCGAGCAACTCGACGCTCCCCGCCACATGGACCTCGACATAGTCACCTGCCGCGCCGATCCAGTCGATCGTGTCCAGCGGAATGCGGCGGATATGGCCGCGACTGCGGATCAGCAGCGCGTCGTCGGGTGCCGAGGATGCGGCGTTTGCCGCAGCGCGTTGTCGTCGCCGCAGGTGCAGGCAAAACAGAACAATGCCCAGAAGCGCAAAATAGAGCAGCGTGTTGGTGTCGAGATTGCGCACGAACATGCGATCGGCCATCGCCCAGCGCGTCGGCACGCCCTCGCCGCGATAGGCCGGCCAGTAGAGGCCCGCGAAGACAAGTACGTGCAGCGCCGATACGACCGGCCATAACGCGAGGTAGGCGGCGATCCGCAGCGCGCGCGGCTGCACGGCACGTTCGATCGCCATGATGGCTGCGGCGACCGGCCAAGTCAGCAGAGCCCACACCGAATAAATGGCCAAGGTGTAGGCAAGCGTCGGCCACCACTGCTGCGGTGTTCCCGCGTGCGCGGCGAGGAACGACCCCTGAGCAGCCTGGACGACGGCGACGATCACCCAGCCGGAGAGGACGAATGCGATCCATCCGGGACGGCTTCGCGGCAAAGACACGAGACCGGTCATCGCGCCAGGTTGCCGGCTTCGCGGCGAAGCAGCAAGGGCGGGCAACGCTTTGCGCGTCGCCCGCCGGAGATCTTGCTTAGGCGATACCCGGCAGCAGCCGTTCGCCGGCGATGCGCTGCATCGCCTTTTGCAGCTTCTCGAACGCGCGCACCTCGATCTGGCGGATGCGTTCGCGGCTGACGTCGTAAACTTGGCTCAATTCCTCCAGCGTCTGGGGATTGTCCGTCAGGCGCCGTTCGGTGAGGATGTGCTTTTCACGCTCGTTCAGGCTATCCATCGCCTCGACCAGCATTTCGTGACGCACGTTCGCCTCTTCGGCTTCGGCAACGGTCTCGTCCTGCAGAGGACGATCGTCGGTCAGCCAGTCCTGCCACTCGCCGGAGCCCTCTTCCCCGCCGCGCATGGGCGTGTTGAGCGATCCGTCGCCGCCCATCATCATGCGGCGATTCATGTTGATCACTTCCTGCTCGGGCACGCCGAGGTCGGTCGCGATCTTGGCGACGTCGTCAGGATGAAGGTCGCTGTCCTCGTAAGCCTCAAGGTTCTTCTTCATCCGCCGCAGGTTGAAGAACAGCTTCTTCTGCGCCGCGGTGGTGCCCATCTTCACGAGGCTCCAGCTCCGCAGGATGAACTCCTGGATCGAAGCCTTGATCCACCACATCGCGTAGGTCGCGAGGCGGAAGCCGCGATCGGGCTCGAACTTCTTGACGCCCTGCATCAAGCCGACGTTACCTTCGGAAATGAGGTCGCTGACCGGCAGGCCGTAGCCGCGGTAACCCATGGCGATCTTGGCCACGAGCCGCAGGTGGCTGGTGACGAGCTGCGCAGCAGCTTCCGAATCTTCATGCTCTTCGTAGCGCTTGGCGAGCATGTATTCCTGCTCGGCCGTCAGCACCGGGAATTTCTTGATCTCGGCGAGATAGCGGTTGAGGCTCTGCTCACCGCCGAGCGCCGGGACTGTCAATGCTTTGTTGTTGCTCACGTCTACCCTGACCTTTCTCGTGTCGACCGCGCGGTGACGGACCCCTGATGGGCATCCGCAGTGCGGGCCACGCATTTGCATATAGGACGTTGGTGGGGCGGATTGAACCGACTTTCATCGATTTCAACGAGCGGTTTCGTCGATGAGTTCCCGCATGTCCCCCGGCAATTCGGCCCGGAAATCCACCCTCTCGCCAGTGATCGGATGCTCGAACCCCAACAGTGCGGCGTGGAGCGCCTGCCGCGCGAAGCCCAGTTGTTTGAGGAGCGGGCGAAGCCCTGCCGGTGTGCGTCCATACGTCTGGTCTCCCAATAGCGGATGACCGATTGACGCACAGTGAACGCGGACCTGGTGGGTTCTGCCGGTTTCCAGCCGGCATTCGATCAATGCGCAATCTCGCAGCAATTTCAGCGTCTTGTAATGTGTGACGGCATGTTTCCCGCGAGTCGAATCCGGTGGCAACACGGCCATCTTCTTGCGGTTCGCGTCCGACCGGCCGATTCGCCCCGAGATCGTGCCTATCGGCGGGGCTGGCTGCCCGGCACAGACAGCGAGATAGGCGCGGGTGATCGAGTGGTCGGCGAACTGCCGCGCCAGCCCCTCGTGCGCCGCATCGGTCTTGGCCACGACCAGCAGGCCGGAGGTGTCCTTGTCGATCCGGTGCACGATCCCCGGCCGCGCCACGCCGTTGATGCCCGACAATTGCCCGCGGCAATGGTGGAGCAGGGCATTGACGAGCGTGCCGTCCGGGTTTCCGGCCGCCGGATGCACCACCAGCCCTGCCGGCTTGTTCACGACGATCAGGTAATCGTCCTCGAACGCGACGTCGAGCGGGATGTCCTGCGCCCGGGCGGCGAGGGGTTCGGGCGGAGGAACGGCGATGGAGAACGCGGCGCCTTCGCCGGTCCTCGCCGAAGCGCTGCGCACCACCATACCATCGACCGTTACGCGGCCTTCGCCGATCAGCCCCTTGACCCGTTCACGCGAAAGCCCGGATGCGTCGGCCAACGCCTTGTCGAGGCGGAGGCCGGGCGCGAGAAATCCGCCGATGACTTGATCGTCCGCCATGCTAGGCCAATGCGCGATGATTGCCGAAGTCACAAGTGCGGTCCTGGAAGGCATTCGCGCCGAGGCGGCCGCGGCCGATCCGCGCGAGTGTTGCGGTATTCTGCTCGGCGACGGGGGAACTGTCCGCGCCCTCGCACCGGCGCGCAACGTCCATCCGGCGCCGGAGACGCATTTCGAGATCGATCCGCGCGCGCTCATCGATGCGTACCGGGCGGCGCGCGGGGGCGGGCCGCAGGTCATGGGATATTACCACTCCCACCCGCACGGCCCGGCGGAGCCTTCGGCGACCGACCGGGCCTCGGCGGCGCGCGACGGGCGCATCTGGGCGATTGCCGGCGAAGGCGAGGTACGGTTCTGGCGCGACGACGAAGCGGGCTTCGAACCGCTTTCCCTGCGAGTCATTGATCGGTAAGGCGGCGGTTAGCCAGACTTTCGCAGAACGGACGACGCTTCTCACTCCATGACCGATTCCGACGCCATCGACCTCGCCAGCATGCTTTGCTCCCGCCTGTGTCACGACATGCTCAGCCCGGTCGGGGCGCTTTCCAACGGGCTCGAACTCCTCGCCGGGGAGAAGGACCCGGAAATGCGTCAGCGCTGCTTCGAACTGCTCGAGCAGAGCGCGCAGATCAGCGCCGACAAGCTCAAGTTCTTCCGCCTCGCTTACGGTGCGGCGGGCGGCTTCGGCGACCAGGTGGACGTGGCCGAGGCCCGCGCGGTGATCGACGCGCTGGCTCGCGATGCGAAGCGGGTTGCGGTGAACTGGGCGCTTGCCGAAAGCCGCATGTCCAAGCCGGCGGTGAAGGTGCTGCTCAACTTCGCCCACATGGGGATAGAGGCGCTAGTGCGCGGCGGAACGATCGACATCGGGGCAGAAGTGCGGGACGGGGCGACCGAAATCGTGGTTCGCGCGGCCGGCGCCAGGATCGCCTTCGACGAAACGATCGGCGCGGCGCTCGAGGGCAATCTTGCAAAAGACAGACTTTCGAGCCGCACCGCGCCGGCGCATATGCTGTGCCTGCTGGCCGAGGATGGGGGCGGGGGCCTGCAATACCGGCAGACCGGCGATGCATTGGTTCTCGGAGCGGTCCTGCCGAACGGCTGATGGACGAACTCGTTCACCACGAGCGGCCGTCGCCCAATTTCAACGAACGGACGCTGCTGATCTCGATGGTGGTGATCCACTATACCGAGATGGAGAACGCCCAGGCCGCGCTCGACCGGCTGTGCGATCCGGATGCGGGCGTGAGTGCGCATTACCTGATCTCGGAAGCCGGCGAGGTCACCCGGCTGGTGTCGGAGGACAAACGCGCCTGGCACGCGGGCGCCTCCTACTGGCGCGGGCACAAGGATGTGAATTCGGCGAGCGTCGGGATCGAACTCGACCATCCGGGGCACGCGCTGGGCTACCGCGACTTCTCGGAAGCGCAGTTTGCCGCGCTCGTCCCGCTGGTGGCGAGAATCGTGAAGGATCACGACATTCCGCGCGCGAATGTCGTCGGCCATTCGGACGTTGCGCCCGCGCGTAAGATCGATCCGGGCGAGTTGTTTCCGTGGGATCGGCTCGCCGAATACGGCCTGTGCCTGCCGCGTCCGGAAAAGCTAGATCTCGGTGATCCGTTCGACAACGACGGCGCGTTCTACCTCGCGCTCGAGCGCTTCGGCTATGACGTGACCGACGGGCGCAAGGCGGTCGAGGCGTTCCAGCGGCGCTGGCGGCCCGAGCGGATCGATGGCGAGATCGACGGGCAGATCCGTGCGATCCTGTTCCAGCTCCTCTTGGATCGCGACCGCGGACACGCTAGATAGAGCGCGCCAGGGGGCCGGGCAGCCGCGGGTGCGAAAGCACGCGAGGAAAGTCCGGGCTCCACGAAACGAGGGTGGCGGGTAACGCCCGCCGGGTCCGTGCAAGCGGGCTCAGGGAAAGTGCCACAGAGAGTATACCGCCGACGCGGCCCTAAAGGCCGCAGGCAAGGGTGAAAGGGTGCGGTAAGAGCGCACCGGGGTCTCGGCAACGCGGCCCGCATGGCAAACCCCACCCGGAGCAAGGCCGAATAGGGGCGGCGCGCCCGCGAATGCGGGCCGGGGTGTTTCGCCCCGAGCGCAAGCTGCGACCGCCCGGGTTGGCTGCTTGAGCGCACGGAGCAATCCGTCGCCTAGACGAATGGCTGCCCTCGCGGGGGCCGGTCCCTCCCAAGGAAACTAGGGACGGGATACCGCCCGCGAGACAGAACCCGGCTTACAGGCCCCCTGGCATTTCTCCCATTCCGGCTTCGGTGCAGGTCCGCGACCCGTATCGACGACTGTTGCGGGGAATGGGCGCTAAGGCCTTCTCAGCCGCGCCCGACACTGACGTAGATGAACCCCGCCGCCTGCATGTGGTCGGGCTTGTAGATATTCCGCAGGTCGACCATCACGGGGGAGTTTGCCAGGGCCTTCACGCGCTCCAGATCGAGCGCACGAAAGGCATCCCATTCCGTGACGATGGCGATTGCGTCGGCGCCATCGATCGCCTCATAGGGGCTCTTGCACATCTGCACGTCGGGCATCAGCGGCGCGGCCTGCGTCATACCCTCGGGATCGTATCCGGCGACCTTCACGCCGGCATCTCCGAGCGCCTGCGCGATCGCGATCGCCGGGCTGTCGCGCATGTCGTCGGTGTTCGGCTTGAACGTGAGGCCCAGCAACGCGACCTTCTTGCCCCGCGCTGCTTCCATGCCGCCGAGCGCGTCGATCACCTTGCGGCCCATCGCCCGCTTGCGGCTGTCGTTGGTCTTCACCACCGCTTCGATGATCCGCACCGGGCTGTCGTAGTCCTCGGCGGTCTTGAGCAGGGCCAGCGTGTCCTTGGGGAAGCACGAGCCGCCGTAACCGGGACCGGCATGAAGGAACTTGGGGCCGATGCGGTTGTCCATTCCGATCCCACGGCTCACGTCCTGCACGTTGGCGCCGACCTTCTCGCACAGATCGGCCATCTCGTTGATGAAAGTGATCTTGGTCGCGAGGAAGGCATTGGCCGCATATTTGATCAGTTCCGCGCTGCGGCGGCTGACGAACAGGATCGGCGATTCGTTGAGGAACAGCGGCCGATAGACCTCGCGCATGACGTCGCGGCCGAACTCATCGTCCGTGCCGATGACGATCCGGTCGGGGCGCTTGAAATCGCCGATGGCTGCGCCTTCGCGCAGGAATTCGGGGTTGGAAACGACCGCGACGCGGTGGTTGCAGCCGGTCTCGGCAATGATCCGCTCGACTTCGTCACCGGTGCCCACGGGAACGGTCGACTTGGTCACCACCACCGCATCGTTGGCCAGGTTCTCGCCGACCTCGCGTGCGACCGCGTGGACGAACGAGAGATCGGCGTGGCCATCGCCCCGGCGGCTCGGCGTGCCGACCGCGATGAAGATTGCCTGCGCCCCGGCGATGCCCTCGGCCAGATCGGTCGTGAACGACAGCCGGCCGGCGGCGACGTTGCTCTGGACCAGCGCGTCGAGCCCGGGCTCGTAGATCGGCATCACACCTTCGTGCAGGCGGTCGATCTTCGACTGGTCCTTGTCGATGCAGACCACGTCATGCCCGAAGTCGGCAAAGCAGGCGCCCGACACCAGGCCGACGTAGCCCGAACCGACCATAGCGATCTTCATTACGCAGTCCCCATCTTGCGGATTGTAATCGTGCCGGCGTCCTCGACCGCCTGTATATAGCGGCGCGCTTCGCCTTCCAGAACCAACGCGGTCAGTTTGCCCGTGCGGTAGGCGCCGGTGTCGATTCCGATGCGGTTCGCGCACTCGGCCACCGGGTCGCAGATCGTGTGGCCGTGCACCACGACATGCGAATGCGGCGCGGAGTGGCGCAGGAACCGGTCGCGGATCCACAGCAGGTCGTGCCGCGACTGCTCTTCCAGCGGGACCTCGGGAAGAATGCCGGCATGGACGAACAGGTAGTCCCCGGCGATCACATATTCCTCGAACCCGCGCAGGAAATCGCGGTCCGCTTGCGGGACGGCTTCGCGCATCAGATCCTGCAGTTCGTCGAGCGTGCTCTCGTTGTAGCGTTCGCGTGTGATGCCGTAGCTGAACAGCGTCTCGCGCCCGCCATGCTTGAGGAAATGGCGCAGAATGCTGCGTTCCTCGAACGACTGGAGGAACATCTCCTCGTGATTGCCGGCGAGGATGCGCACGGGGCGCTGCGCCTGCAATTCGCGCGCCTGCGCGACCACGCCCGCGCTGTCGGGACCGCGGTCGACCAGATCACCAAGCAGGACGATGGTTGTCTTGGCCGGCGAAGTCTGGCGGTCATCGTCTTCGACCGCACCGATCAGAGATTTGAACAGATCGGCCCGGCCGTGCACGTCCCCGATCACATAGATGCGCTCGCCGTCGGGAACGGAGGGACGCGGCGTCTCGGAGCGGGCGCGAAAGATCTTGCGGAGCGGTTCGAACATCGGGTGTTTTTTTGCGGTGGAGTACGGGCGCCGATAGGCCAGCGGCGCCTGCACGGCAACCGATGACTCGCCACTGAACCGGCGCCGCCCGATGCAGAAATTCAACAGGTTTATGTCTGCTGGCAGACGGCGTGAAATATTCCTTGTGCATCGCAGCATGATGCTGCACGATCGTTTCGCGTTCGCAAGAGTGTGCTCGACAGTACGAAGCATCCGGCGGACCGGCAGGTGGGACGAAGCACAACTGCAAACGCAAGGAAGTTTGTCATGCTCACGTCCATCCGCGGTCTTACCGCCGCAGCTATTCTATCATCCGCTGTCATGGCTGCCGCGCCGGCACAGGCGCAGAGCGAAACCGACCCGCCGAGCGCGGTCGAGGTGTCGGGCAACGTTGCGATCGTCAGTGACTACCGTTTCCGCGGGGTTTCGCTGTCGGGGGGCGATCCGGCGATCCAGGGCGGCATCGATGTCACGCACGAGAGCGGATTCTACGTCGGAACCTGGGGCAGCTCGATCGACGACGGCGGCACCGATCTCCTGGGCGATGTCGAATTGGATCTCTACGGCGGCTGGAGCGGCGCCGTCGCGGAAGGGCTGACGCTCGACGTCGGGCTGCTGTACTACATGTATCCGACCGAGGATCTCGGCGCGGATACCGACTATTTCGAACCTTACGCCTCGCTCGCGTTCGCACTCGGCCCGGCCGAGGCCACGGTCGGCGCTGCCTACGCATTCGAGCAGGACGCGCTAGGCGATAACGACAATCTCTATGTCTATACCGACCTCGGCGTCGGCATTCCGAACACTCCGATCACGCTGAGCGGCCACCTCGGCTATACCGACGGTGTGCTCGCACCGCCGATGCTGGCTGGCAGCACGGATGATTCGGGGCTCGACTGGTCGCTCGGAGCGAGCGCGACGGTGCTCGGCGGGCTGGGTTTAGGCGTTTCCTACGTTGGCGTCGAAGGCCCTTCGGTGGACGGGCTTACCGACGACGCAGTGGTCGCGACCCTCAGCATGAGCTTCTGAATCTCCTCCGAAGGCCCGCCGTTTCGCGGCGGGCCGGAGGACTTCAGTCGAGCGAGAAGTCCACCGTCGTGACGACCCGCACCTTCTTGTAGGGGCTGTCCGAGACGCCCCAGCCGGCGGTCTCGCCGTCGCGCGCCTCGATGGTGAAATAGCCCTGCGTCGCATGACGGATGCTGCCGACATTCGCGCCGCTGTCCTCGGCGAACTGCTCGGCGGCGGCGCGCGCGTCCTTGGTCGCTTCGGCGATCATCGCCGGCTTGACCGCGTCCAGCTCGGTGAAGGTGTAGGCCATGCCCGAGCCATCCTCGAGCACGACCCCGCGGCGGACGAGCTCCGCCTGCCGCTTCACGGCGTCCTGCGCGCGTTCGATGTCGTTCGTTCGCAGCGACATGCGCTGGCGCACGGTGTAGCGCCCGATGCCCTGGTTATCTGTGAAGTAGCTGACGTTGACGCCCGTCGGTTCAAGCGCGTCCGCTGGAAAGCCGAGATCGCGAAAGAACGCTTCAATCGAGGCCGTGTCGCGGTCGACGCTCGCCTGCGCTGTCGCCAGATCGGTTGCGGTCGAGGAGTAGGAGATCGTCCAGGTCGCAAGGTCGGCGATGACCTCGCGCTCGGAAAGGCCGCGGACGGTGACTGCGCGGTCCGCCTGCTTTGCCCGGACCAATCCGTCGCCGAGCAGGAAGCCGCCGACGATCAGGCCGATGGCGACGATCGCCGAACTGGCAAGCCATCGCCGCGCCGCGGGCTCGCGCCACATGGGGATGGAGGTGGGCGATGCATCGGATTTGCTCTCGGCCATGATTGACCCTTTCGTTTCGGCGCTGGGTGACCCATGTAGAGGGTCTATTTTACGCACGATGAACCGTGCTTTAATGTAGATGAACGGAGTTCCCCATGACCAAGTACCTGCACACCATGATCCGTGTCGCGGATATCGACGCGACGGTCGATTTCTTCCGTATGATCGGGCTCGAGGAAGTGCGCCGGTTCGACAACGAGAAGGGGCGCTTCACGCTCGTTTTTCTCGCCGCGCCGGGGCAGGAGGGGCTTGCAGAAGTGGAACTGACCTACAACTGGCCGGCGGAGGACGGCAGCGCGCCGGAAGAGTACACCGGCGGACGGAACTTCGGGCACCTCGCCTATCGCGTGGAGAACATCTACGAGACTTGCCAGCGGCTGATGGATGCGGGGGTGACGATCAACCGCCCGCCGCGCGACGGCCACATGGCCTTCGTCCGCTCGCCCGACGGCATTTCGATCGAGCTGCTGCAGGAAGGCCATCTCCCGCCGCAGGAGCCCTGGGCGAGCATGGAGAACACCGGTAGCTGGTAAGGGGCCGGATCAGGCGCTCCGGGCACTTCCGGGCTCGTCGCCCGGGTGCGCGGTGGTCATACGCAGGATCGCGTATCCCACGACGGCCGAGCAGACGGAGCCGAGCAGGATCCCGATCTTGGCCTCGTCGATCAACAGGCGATAACCGGGGAACGCCAGTTCGCCGATGAACAGCGACATCGTGAAACCGATGCCGCACAGGATCGACACGCCCCAGATTTCCGGCCAGCTCGCCCCATGCGGCCGCGGCGCGAAGCCGATAAGATTGGCGATGAAGATCGCGAGGACGATACCCGTCTGCTTGCCGAGGAACAGGCCTGCGGCGATCGCGAGCGGGAGCGGCGCGAACACGCCTTCCAACCCGATCCCGGACAGGTTCACGCCCGCGTTCGCGAAGCCGAAGACCGGGACGATCAGATAGGCACTCCAGGGCGCCAGGCCGTGCTCGAGCCGCTCGAGCATCGTGTCGTCGTCCTTCCCTCGCATCGGGATGGTCAGCGCCGCGACCACGCCCGCGATGGTCGCATGAACGCCCGAATTGAGCACGAAGTACCAAAGCACGAGCGCCAGCAGCAGGAACGGCACTACCGTCTTCACCCGCATCCGGTTGAGCGTCAGCATGACGGCGACGACCACCAGCGCCGCGATCAGCCACCCCAGCTTTATGCCCGCGGTGTAGGCGATCGCGATGATCAGCACGGCACCGATGTCGTCGACGATCGCCACCGTCAGCAGGAACAGCCGCAGCGATCCTGGGACCCGGTTGCCGAGCAGGCCCAGCACCCCCATGGCGAAGGCGATGTCGGTCGCGGCCGGAATCGCCCACCCCTGGGTCAGTTGCTGGGCATCGCCCTGAACGAAAAAGAGATAGACGAGTGCGGGCACGATCATCCCTGCGGCCGCCGCGAGCACCGGCAGGCGCCGCTGCTCGGCACTGCTGAGCTGCCCCTCGATCCACTCGCGCTTCACCTCGAGGCCGACGACGAAGAAGAAGATCGCCATCAGCCCGTCGTTCACCCACAGGTGGAGCGTATCGAGCTTCGCAACTGGCGTTAGCGACAGAGTTCCGTGAAACAGCTGATGGTACTCGTGCGCCATCGGCGAGTTGGCGAGCAGCATCGCCGCGGCAGCCACCAGGATGAGAAGCACTCCGGCCGATGCGTCGCCGACGAACAGCGAGCGGACGGGAGCAAAGAATGCGCGGATCGGTCGGGGTGCAATGGCCATCGGACCGCTCCATTTCGGATTTCGTTGCGCGTTGCAAGTCTACTGGGTCTTGGATAGAAATGCGCGCGGGGGGAAAGGGATGTTATTCGGGGGGTTACCGCTGCTCGAGTGGGTGGTGCTCGTCCAGCGCGAGCTGCTTCTTTTCGCAGCGGTGTTTTTTCTGATCGGCGCTCTCGACGAGTTCGCGATCGATTTCGCATGGCTGTGGCTGCGGCTGAGCGGCCGCGCGCGGCCCGCGGTCTACGATCCCACGCGCGCCGATCGTCCACCACTACGCCAGGCCGCCGTGTTCATTCCCGCCTGGCATGAAGATCGCGTGATCGGCGCGACGGTGCGGCACATGCTGCGCGTCTGGCCGGACCGAAGCCTGCGCATCTACGTCGGCTGCTACTGCAACGATCACGCAACGATCGAGGCGGTCGCGGCCGCCGCCAGTGGGGACGACCGCGTACGGCTGGTGATCAACGAAGCCGTGGGGCCAACCACCAAGGCCGACTGCCTCAACCGCCTCTACGCCGCGATCGAGGCCGATGAGGCGCGCGGCGGCGCGCGCACCGTCAGCGTCCTGCTGCACGACGCGGAGGATATGGTCGATCCCGCGGCGCTGTCGCTGATCGACGAATGCCTGCTCGATGCGGACCTCGTGCAACTGCCGGTTCTGCCGCTGCCGCAAGCGGAGTCGCGCTGGGTCGGCAGCCACTATTGCGAAGAGTTCGCCGAGAGCCACAGCAAGGGCCTCGTGGTCCGCGACGCGCTCGGCGCGGGCATCCCGCTCGCTGGCGTCGGGTGCGGTATCGCGCGCGACGCATTGGCCCGCCTCGCGAGCAGCCGGGGCCTCCGAGCACCATTCGCCACCGACAGCCTGACGGAAGACTACGAGCTTGGCCTCGGTATCGCGGAGTTGGGCGGCTGTACGCGCTTCGTGCGGCGAAGATCTGCCGACGGGCGACTCATCGCGACGCGTGCCTTCTTCCCTTCCCGGCTCCATCAGGCCGTCCGCCAGAAGACGCGGTGGATCCTGGGGATTGCCTTTCAGGGGTGGGACCGGCTCGGCTGGCATGGCAGGCCGGTCGAAGTCTGGATGCGGCTGCGCGACCGACGCGGGCCGTTCGCCGCGCTCCTGCTGGGTATCGCCCTTGCGATCCTCTTTCTTGGCGGGATCGGTTCGGCGGCGAGCCTCGCGGGTTGGACTACGGTGCCCGAACTCTCGCCGGCGCTCGAGACGATACTCATCGCCAATATCGCCGCCCTGCTGTGGCGCTGCGCCTTCCGCTTCGCCTTCACCGCGCGCGAGCATGGCTTTGGCGAGGGCGTTCGCGCGGTCCTGCGCCTGCCGGTTGCCAATTTCATCGCGATGCTGGCGGGGCGGCGTGCCTTGTTCGCCTATGTCCGAAGCTTGCGCGGCACGCGGCCGCAATGGGACAAGACAGAGCACGACGCGCATCCCGCGCTCCTGCCCCGCCGGATCACGTCATGAGCGGCATGGCCGACCGGCGCCGGGGCGAGCCCTTGCTGATACTGGTGGTGCTGCTGACCGCCTGGATCGGTGGGCGCGCGATGATGTGGGAGGCACCGCCGGGCCCGCTGGAGGCGATGCTGGATGGCGTTACCCGGCCCGTGCTGGCGCGTGGCGCCGCGCCTCGAGCCGCTCCCCCACTCACGATCGCGACGCAACCGGAGTCGAACCGGCCGCTGGTTGGCCCAGGGCCGCTACCTCCGAAACAGATCGTGCTGCTCGAACGGCTCCCGATCTGGAATCCTCAGGCCGCCACCGAACCGCCACCGCCCGCCAGCAGCGAAGTCATGGCCAGCCATCAGCTCCTCTGGCTCGCTGCGACCGCACAGCTTCCCGTTCCGTCCGACGTAGCCGCGCTCCTTCGGGCGAGGGCAGCAGCGCCCGCGAGCCGTGCGCGGCCGCCTCTCGCGGTGCGGAAGCCCGACCGATGGTCGTTCGATGCATGGCTGCTTCTGCGGCCCGGAGAGACCGGCGAGGCTGCCCCCGGCGGCCGGCTGGCGAGCTACGGCGCGAGCCAGGCGGGCGCGGTGATCCGTTACCACCTCGCGCCCGGCAGTCCGCACCGCCCCGCCGCCTACGCCCGCGCGACACAGGCGCTGGCCGCGGGCAAGGAATCGGAATTCGCGGCTGGGTTAGCCGCACGCCCGTTCGCGGCGGTTCCGGTGTCGGTCTATTCGGAATTGCGTGTGACGCGGCACGGCGGCGGCGAGGTGGAGCTTAGGCCGGCTACATTCGCCGTCACCGAACTCCCGCCGGTGGATCTACCGCTCGGGCTTCGCGGTGAGGCCTATGCCCAGGCTGGCTATGTCGGCGGCAAGTTCGCCACCGCCTTCGCCGACGGGCAGGCGCGGGTCGATCGCGAGGTCGCCCGCTTCGACCTGGCGAAAGTGCGCGCAGGGGCAGGCGTCTGGGGTGGGGCACAGAAGGGGGCCGCGCGGCTCGATGTCGGCCCGACGGCCTCCCTCGATCTCGAGATCGGCGACGCGCCCGCGCGGCTGGCGCTCGATTACCGCTGGCGTATCGCGGGGGAAGCCGCGCCCGGGCGAGGCATTGCGGTCACGCTTTCGACCGGATTTTAATCCGCCCGCTTTCAACCGTCGCTGCCCTCGGTTAGGGCTTCGTCATGGACGTGTACCTCCCCATCGCGAACCTCTCGGTGAACGGGCTGGTCATCGTCGGGCTGGGGGCACTCACCGGGGTTCTCTCCGGCCTGTTCGGCGTCGGCGGCGGGTTCCTGACGACGCCGCTGCTGATCTTCTACGGCGTCCCGCCCACGGTCGCGGCGGCTTCGGCCGCGACGCAGATCACCGGCGCCAGCGTCTCAGGCGTGCTCGCCCACGGTCGGCGCGGCGGGGTCGATTACCGCATGGGCACCGTCATGGTCGCGGGCGGGGTTCTCGGCGCCGGGATCGGTGCACTGCTGTTCCGGTTCTTCCAGTCGATCGGCCAGATCGATACGGTCATCAACGTCCTCTACGTGTTCCTGCTCGGCTCCGTCGGATCGCTCATGGCGCGCGAGGCGTGGCAGGCGGTCCGTCCGCGGGAGGGCGGAGCGGCGAAGCCCGCGATGAAGCGCCGGCACCACCGGCTGATCGCCGCCTTGCCGCTGCGCTGGCGGTTCTACGGATCGGGCCTCTACATCTCCCCCATTGCGCCGCTGCTGCTGGGCGTGGCGGTCGGCACGCTGACCATGCTGATGGGTGTGGGCGGCGGGTTCATTCTCGTGCCGGCGATGCTCTACATCCTCGGCATGAGCGCCAATGTCGTGGTCGGCACATCGCTCTACAACATCCTGTTCGTGACGATGGCGACGACGATGATGCACGCGCTGACGACGCATGCCGTGGACATCGTGCTCGTCGCGCTGCTGCTGTTCGGGTCGGTGACCGGGGCGCAGCTCGGCACGCAGGTGGCCCAGAAGTTCAAGCCCGAATACTTGCGCCTGGCCCTCGCCGCGATCGTCCTGCTGGTGACCGCGAGGATGTTCTTCGGCTTGTTCGTCCGGCCCGAGGAAATCTACACGGTGGTGCCGCTGTGAAGCGGCTGTTCCTCCTCGTCGCGCTGTTGATGCTCTCGGCCCAGCGGGACCCGATCCTGGTGCCCGAGGTGTCGCAGGACGACGTGCAGGTTCAGCAGGGTTTCACCGGCACCGAGCTGCTCCTGTTCGGAGTGATCCTCGACCCCACCGGCGCGCGGGCGGGGCAGGACTACGACATCGTCGTGGTGCTCAAGGGACCGACCGAGCCGATCACCGTGCGCGAGAAGGCGCGCGTCGGCGGGATCTGGGTCAATGCCGACAGCACGGCGTTCCAGTCCGCCCCCTCGTTCTTCGCTGTCGCGTCGTCGCGGCCGATCGAGGAGATCGTCGACGAGCGGACCGCGGCGATCTACGAGCTCGGCCTGAACTATCTGCAGCTCTCCCCAACGGGCGCGATCGATCCAGAAGAGCAGGCACGCTTTACCGCCGGGCTGGTCGATCTGCGCAGCCGGGAAGGGCTCTACAAGGAGGATCCGCGCGGCGTGCAGATCAGCGAGCAGGTGCTCTATCAGGTGCGCATCTCGCTGCCCTCGAACGTTCAGACCGGCACTTACACCGCCGAGACATTCGCCATCACACGCGGCCGCGTGATCGCTTCCGCCATCGCAGAAGTGGAAGTGCGCAAGGTCGGCTTCGAACGGTTCGTGGAGGTGTTTTCGGAACGGCAATCGCTGTTCTACGGCTTCCTGGCGGTATTCCTGTCGGTCGGGATGGGATGGGTGGCCGGGCGCCTTTTCGCGCTGATCTAGCCCGTCTTCCGATCCCCATTGACCCGATCTTAACCAACCGGCCTTACGCCGTGCGTCCGGGCAGATGCAGGAAATCGACGACTTCATGACCGAGATGGGCCACGGCAACCTCGACCGGCGCCAGGCGCTGGATTCGGCCGCGACGCAGAGCGAGGGCGGCGCCGGCGTGCACCCGCAGACCGTCACCCCCGCGGTGCTGTCCGATAATGCGGTTCAGCCGATCGGCGTAGTCGTCGAAGTCGCCGGTTCGGGTTCGCAGATCGCGCTCGACATGCAGCGGCTCAACGAGTGCATGGCCGACGAGGACCCTTCGATCGCGCTGGCCGGCCAGGTCGGTAGCCAGATCAAGATCCGCGCCGGCAATGCCTGGCTGCTCGCCAGCGTCCGCAACCAGCGGCAGGATCGCCGGACAGGCGGCGGAATCATCGCCGATGTCGACTTTCTCGGCGAAGGGATGGAGGAGAAGGCCACCGGCCGCGTCCATGGCTTCCGCCGCGGCGTAACCCGCTTTCCCATTCCCGGAGCGAAGATCTACCCGGCGACCACGGCGGATCTACGGCAGATCTACGCCAGCGACGGGCGCGCGAGCGTTCAGATCGGCACCGTCTATCCCACCAGGGACATCCGCGCAGGCCTCTACATCGATGCCATGCTGGGCAAGCACTTCGCGCTGCTCGGCTCGACCGGCACCGGCAAATCCACCAGCGCGGCGCTGATCCTCCATCGCATCTGCGAGGCGGCGCCCGAAGGGCATGTGGTGATGATCGACCCACACGGCGAATATGCCGCGGCGTTCCGTGACACCGGCATGATCCTCGACGTCTCGAACCTGCAGCTACCCTACTGGTTGATGAATTTTGAGGAGCATTGCGAGGCGCTGCTGACCACCAGCGGCAACGAGCGGCAGACGGACATGGACATCCTCGCCAAGTGCCTGCTCAGGGCGCGGGGCAAGAATCGTTTGGCCGAAACGATGGGCAAGATCACGGTCGATTCGCCGATCCCCTATTTGCTCTCGGACCTCTCGAATGAGCTCCAGAACGAGATGGGCAAGCTCGACAAGGCGACCTCCTCGGCGCCTTACATGCGGATCAAGAGCAAGCTCGATGAGCTCAAGGGCGACCCGCGCTACCAGTTCATGTTCTCCGGCATGCTGGTGGGCGACACCATGGCCGAGTTCATCGCCAAGATCTTCCGCATGCCGGGCGGCGGCAAGCCGATCTCGATCATCGACGTCAGCGGCGTCCCGTCGGACATCACCTCCACCGTCGTCGCGGTGCTCAGCCGTCTGGTGTTCGACTTCGCGATCTGGGGACGGGAGGAGAAGACCCGGCCGATCCTGCTCGTCTGCGAGGAAGCGCACCGCTACGTGCCCAACGAGGCGAATGCGGACGGCTCGTCGGTCGGAAGCATTCTCAGCCGTATCGCCAAGGAAGGGCGCAAGTACGGCATCAGCCTCGGTCTTATCACCCAACGCCCGTCGGACCTGGCCGAGGGCGTGCTGTCGCAATGCGGCACGATCATCGCCATGCGCCTCAATAACGACCGCGACCAGGCGTTCGTAAAAGCCGCCATGCCCGAAGGCGCGCGCGGCTTCCTCGATTCGATCCCGGCGCTGCGCAACCGGGAATGCATCATCTGCGGCGAGGGCGTCGCGATCCCGATCCGCGTCAGCTTCGACAGCCTGGAAGAGACCAAGCGCCCGGCGTCGGAAGATCCGAGTTTCGTCGAATTGTGGAACGAAAGCGGCGGGGAGGAAGAGGCTGTGCAGCGTGTAGTGCGCCGCTGGCGCTCTCAGGGCCGCTAGGTCCTCTATGTACCCCGCGTGTCCCCATAGAGATGGATGTGCAGCCGGTCGCTCATCCTGAATCCGTGTTCAAGGCATAGCGGCGCCAGCCATTCCTGCCGCGCACGCAGCGTCGCGCTGTCGGTGCCCTCGGGCATCAGGAAAACGTGCCCGGGCCGGAAGCGATAGCGCGCCTGAAGCGCCAGCACCTCGGCCACATCCTCGGGCGCGGCGATCACGAACTTGAACCAGGCGCGCGGATCGGTCGCATAGGCGTCGAGCCGCTCGGGAAGCAGCGCAACCTCGGCCGGATTGCCGCTGTGCGCGAGCTTGGGGCTGACGTTGTACTGGTCCACCCGCACATCGAGCCGGGGCGGGGCGGCGACGGTGCCGTTGGTCTCGATCTCGACCGTCATGTCGGGCAACAGCTCGAGCAGCTTCGCCAGCGCGTTCGCCTGCAGCAACGGCTCGCCGCCGGTGATCACGAGACGGTTCTGGCCGAGTGCCGCGATACGCCGGGCAACCTCCTCCTCGCCTAGCGTGATCTGATTGGCCTTGCGCTCGAAGGTTTCGCCGGAGCGATGCGGCCGCTCGTCGCCCTCGAAATGCCAGGTGTAGGCTGTGTCGCACCACTGGCATGCGAGATTGCAGCGCGAGAGGCGCAGGAACGCGACCGGCACGCCGGCGCTCGGCCCCTCGCCCTGCAGAGAGGCGAAGATCTCCGGCTCTCCGGGCTCCTGAGTGGCGAGAGTCAGCACCGGGTCCTCCCAGGGGTGGGGAGGATCCGGTTCATCCCAACCGGTCCAGCGCAGCCCTGATGCGCTCCGCTTCCGCTGTATGGTGCGCGTGATCGGCGCGGGCCTTCTCGACCGCCTCGGGGTTCGCGCGCTCGACGAAGTTCGCATTGGAGAGCCGGCCTTCGAGAGACTTGGCCTCCTTTTCCGAAGCAGCGAGCGCCTTGGTGAGACGGGCCTTCTCCGCCTCGATGTCGATCAGGCCTTCCAGCGGAATCACCAGGCTATCGCTGCCCACGCCGACCTGCAGCGCGGCGCCGTCCGGTGCCACGTCGGTATGAACCGCCGACAGGCGCGCCACGCGGTCGAGCGCCGCTGCGCTGGTCGAGAGAACCTTGCTCGCGATCGCGGACGGCTCGGCAAGCCACGCTTCCAGCTTCGCCCCGGGTGCCAAGCCGATCTCGTTCTTCGCCGCGCGCAGATTGCGCGTCAGGTCGATCAGCCACTCGATCTCGGCCTTGGCCTCGGTGTCGACCTCGGCGGAAGGCTGGGGCCACTTCGCGAGGATCAGCTCGTACGGCCGCTCACCCTGCGCGTGCCACAGTTCCTCGGTGATGAAGGGCATGAACGGGTGCAGCATGACGAGGATCTGGTCGAGCGCCCAGCCCGCGACCGCCCTGGTCTCGTCGTCGATCTGGCCCTTGATCAGCTCGAGATACCAGTCGCAGAACGTGTCCCATACGAAGCGGTAGATCGCGTTCGCGGCCGCATCGAAGCGCAGGTCCGCCATGGCCTTGTCGAGCGCGGCGAGCGTTTCGACCACTTCGCCGACGATCCACTTGTTGACCGCGCTGGTCGCCTGCGGAGCGGCGATCGACTGCGAACCGCCGATGCCGTTCGTCTGGCAGAAACGCGTCGCGTTCCACAGCTTGGTGGCGAAGTTGCGGTATCCCTCGACCCGGCTCTCGTCCATCTTCACGTCGCGGCCCTGGCTTTCCATGGCCGCCATGAAGAAGCGCAGCGCGTCGGCGCCGTATTGGTCGATCAGGCCCAGCGGATCGACCACGTTGCCCTTGGACTTGGACATCTTCTGCCCGTCCGCTGCGCGCACGAGGCCATGGAGATAGAGCCGCTTCCACGGCGCCTCACCCATGAAGTGCATCCCCTGCATCGCCATGCGGGCATCCCAGAAGAACAGGATGTCAAAGCCCGAGATCAGCAGGTCGTTGGGATAGTGCTTGGCGAGCAGGTTGGTGCCGAGGTTGTCGTTGACGCCTTCTGGTCGCTCCTTCGCGGCGTCCGGCCAGCCAAGCGTGGCAAAAGGCCACAGCGCAGAGGAGAACCAAGTGTCGAGCACGTCGGGATCGCGGCTAAGTTCCGGCAGATCTTCCGGCCGCTCGGCGCCAAAGTGATCAAGCGCCAATTCAAGAGCCTGAACCTCGCTCTCGGCAACGAACACCTCGCCGTCTGGCCCATACCACGCCGGAATCCGGTGTCCCCACCAGAGCTGGCGCGAGACGCACCACGGCTGGATGTTCTCCATCCAGTTGAAGAAGGTCTTTTCCCAAGCTTTGGGGACGATCTCGATCTTGCCCGAACGCACTGCTTCGATCGGGGCCTGCGCGAGCTTTTCGGCGTCGACGTACCACTGGTCGGTCAGCCACGGCTCGATCACCACGCCGCCGCGGTCGCCGAAGGGGGTGGCGATCACGCGCGGTTCGGCATCGCGCGCCTCGCCGTCCTTGTCGACATGCGGGATCAGGCAGCCGAGTTCCTTCATTCGCGCGACCACGAGCTCGCGCGCGCCGTCCACGCCATCCTTGCGAAAGCGGTGGAGGCCGAGGAATTCGTCCGGCACCAGCCCGTCGGCGGTCTGGCAGACGTTGCCTTCGGCATCGAGCATGTTGAGCATCTCGCCCGCCGCGATCCCCGCGCGCTTGCCCACTTCGAAGTCGTTGAAGTCGTGCCCCGGCGTGATCTTGACCGCGCCCGAGCCGAGTTCCGGATCGGCGTGCTCGTCGGCGATCACCTTGAAGCGGCGGCCGGTGATCGGCTGGACGATCTCCTTGCCGATCACGCTGGCATAGCGCTCGTCCGACGGATGAACCGCCACGGCCATGTCGGCCAGCATCGTCTCCGGCCGCGTGGTCGCGACTTCGATGTAGTCCTGTCCGTTGTCGAGCGTCACATCGTCCGCCAGCGGGTATTTGAAGTGCCAGAAATGGCCCTTCATGTCCTGGGTTTCGACCTCGAGATCGCTGATCGCGGTCTTGAGCTTCGGGTCCCAATTCACCAGCCGCTTGTCGCGGTAGATCAGGCCCTGGTTGTGGAGGTCGACGAAGACCTTGGTCACCGCGCGGGTGAACTCGGGGCTCATCGTGAACTGCTCGCGGCTCCAGTCCATCGAGCAGCCGAGCCGGCGAAGCTGGCGGGTGATCGTGCCGCCGCTTTCCTCTTTCCACTCCCACACTTTCGCGACGAAATCCTCGCGCGAGTAGTTGGTGCGCTTGTCCTGGCGCTTCTCCAGCTCGCGCTCGACCACCATCTGCGTCGCGATGCCGGCGTGGTCGGTGCCGACCACCCACAGTGCATCCTTACCCCGCAGCCGCTCGTAGCGGACGACGATGTCCTGCAGCGTATTGTCGAGCGCATGACCGATATGGAGGCTGCCGGTCACGTTGGGCGGCGGATTGACGATGGTGAAGGGCTCGGCGTCGGGCCGTTCGGGCCGGAACAGGCCGCCCTTTTCCCAATGCGCGTACCAGCGCGCCTCGATTTCGGAGGGGTCGAAAGTCTTGGAGAGTTCGGTGTTCATAGGTTCGCCGCCTTTGCCAGCGGGTGCGCTGTGGCGCAACACGGCTGATTGCGCGCTTGTAGTGCACACGGTTTCGCCGCATAGGTCGCCGAGATGAAGGATGGGGCGTTCTTCGAGGTCGAGGATGGCGGCGCCGATGGCGCGCGGCTCGTCCTTTCGGGGCCTTATCTGGTTTCCACGATCGGCGCGGTCGACAGGGACCTGCGATCGATCGAGGGCGATCTCGCCACCGTCGACCTGTCCGACGTCAGCGAGATCGACACCGTCGGCGCATGGGTCGCCGGCAGTCTCGCCAAACGGCACAACGCGGAGATCGTCGGCGCCAGCGAACGCGCGCAGCGGTTGCTGAAGGCGGTCGAGCCCGCAGGCGATGGCACTGACATCCACCCGCCGCGCCCTCCGGCGTGGGAACGCGTGCCCGGGCGGGTGGGCGAGCTGGTCTATGAATTCGGCCAAGGCATGGTCGGCATGGTCGGATTTCTCGGCCAGATCCTGGCTGCCTCGGGCAGCCTGATCCGTCATCCCTCGCGTTTTCGCGGAAAGGCGCTGGTGCGCCAGCTCGAGCTGGTCGGTGTTTCCTCGCTGCCGATCATCGGGCTGATGAGCTTCCTCATCGGTATCGTCATCGCGCAGCAGGGCGCGGTGCAGCTCGCGCAGTTCGGGGCAGAGACGCTCACCATCAATCTCGTCGGCCGTATCACCCTGCGCGAACTCGGCGTGCTGATGACGGCGATCATGGTCGCCGGCCGCTCGGGTTCCGCCTTTGCTGCGCAGCTCGGCACGATGAAGTTGACCGAGGAAGTCGACGCGATGCGCACGATCGGCATTTCGCCGATGGAAGCATTGGTGATCCCGCGCATCCTCGCAGCGGTGCTGATGATGCCGTTGCTCGGGTTCTTCGCCTCCTGCATCGCGATCATCGGTGGCGCCGTGATCGGCGATCTGATGCTGGGCATCCCCTTCCTGACCTTCCTTACCCGCATTCAGGAGGTCGTGCCGATCTACGATCTCTATGTCGGGCTGGCCAAGGCGCCCGTCTTCGGCCTGATCGTGGCGCTGACCGGCTGCTATCAGGGCATGCAGGTGCAGGGCAATTCGGAGGAAGTCGGTCTGAAGACGACCAAGGCGGTGGTGCAGGCGATCTTCATGGTCATCGTGCTCGATGCCTTTTTTGCCGTGTTCTTCACCGAGATCGGCTGGGGCTGAGATGACCGACGATCTCGATCAGGAGCTCGAGGAGCGGGGCCTGGGCCGGTACGAGCGCTTCCGCGGGGATCATCCGATCGTCGTGAAGGGACTCGTCAATCGCTTCGGCGAGCAGACCGTGCACGAGGATCTCTCACTGACCGTGAACCGCGGCGAAATCCTCGGCGTGGTCGGCGGTTCCGGCACCGGGAAATCGGTGCTGATGCGCTCGATCATCGGCCTGCAAACCCCGAACGAGGGGGAAATCGAGGTTTTCGGCCGTTCCATGACCAATGCGGAGCCTGACGAGAACCTCGGCATCCGCAACCGCTGGGGTGTCCTGTTCCAGGGCGGCGCGCTGTTCTCCACGCTGACCGTGGGGGAGAATGTCGAGGTTCCGCTCAAGCAATTCTACCCCGAGATCGAACCCGACCTGATGCACGAGATCGCGCGTTACAAGGTCATGCTCTCGGGCCTTCCCGAAGATGCGGTGACCAAGTATCCGGCGGAGCTTTCGGGCGGGATGAAGAAGCGCGCCGGGCTGGCGCGGGCGCTCGCCCTCGATCCGGAGCTGCTGTTTCTGGACGAGCCGACTGCCGGGCTCGATCCGATCGGTGCCGCCGCCTTCGACCGGCTGACGCGCGAACTCAAGCAGACGCTCGGCCTCACGGTCTTCCTCATCACCCACGATCTCGATACGCTGTACGAGATATGCGACCGCGTCGCGGTGCTGGCCGACAAGAAGGTGATCGCGGTCGGCACAATCCCGGAACTGCTCGAAACCGACCATCCGTGGATCGAGGAATACTTCAACGGACCGCGCGGCCGCGCCGCCCAGGCGAGCAAGCGCCGGGCCGAGAGCATGGACAAACGCGGACAAAGCGGGGATTAGGGCAAGCGAATGGAAACGCGCGCAAATCACGTCTGGGTCGGGGCCGTCACGCTGGTGCTGCTGGCCGGGCTTGCGCTGTTCTTCGTCTGGCTCGCCCGATTGGGGCAGGGACAGCAGGACGAATACGACATCTTTTTCAAGCAGTCGGTCGCCGGGCTTGCCAACGGCTCGCAGGTGTCCTTCGCGGGCGTGCCGGTGGGACAGGTCAGCGAGATTTCGCTGTGGGAGACCGATCCGCAGTTCGTCCGCGTGCGGGTGAAGGTGAAGGAAGACGTGCCGATCCGCGTCGGCACGACGGCGACGATCCAGGGATCGTTCACCGGCGTTTCGACGATCCTGCTCGACGGCGCGCGCCGCGATGCGCCGCCAATTACCTGCGGAGAAGGCGTGGGGAATACCGCGTGCCCCGAAGGCGTGCCGGTGATCCCGACCAAGCCCGGCGGTCTCGGCGAACTGCTCGCCAACGCGCCGCTGCTGCTGGAGCGGCTCGCCACGCTTACCGAGCGGCTTACCATGCTGCTGTCGGACGAGAACCAGGGCGAGATCGCCGGTATTCTGCGCAACACCAACCGGATCACCGCCGACCTCGCGCAGACGGCGCCCGAAGTGCAGCGCACGCTCGCCGAACTCCAGGTGACCTTGCGCGAGTCGAGCGAGGCGCTAGATTCGTTCGAGAAGGTGATGGGGTCGGCCGACCAGCTGCTCAACAAGGAAGGGCAGGGGCTGGCGGATCAGCTCCGCACGACGCTCAAGTCCGCTGACAGCGCGGCGCAGGCGCTCAGCACGACCTTGACCGAAGTGCAGCCGGCAGCGCGCCAGCTCAACGAAAGCACGCTGCCCGCGGCCGAGGCGGCGATGCAGGACCTGCGCGCGACCAGCAAGGCGCTGCGCAACGTGACCGAAAAGATCGAGACGCAAGGCGCCGGCTCGCTGATCGGCGGGCAGAAGCTGCCCGATTACGAGCCATGACCGGCGTGAAGAGACAGGGGAACGCGATGCGCGCGACAGCCATCAGGATATTTCCGGCGCTGGCGGCGCTCACCGTGCTCGCCGGCTGCGTGAGCTTCGGCAAGGAGCCGCCCGAGAGCCTGCTGACGTTGACTCCCACGGCGGAGGCGCCGGCCGGCTCGGGCACGACCGGCAGCCAGGCGGGGGCGCTCGCGATCCTCGTACCTGATGCGCCGGCGCGGCTCGACGTGGTGCGCGTACCGGTGCAGGTCGATAACGCCAATATCGCCTACCTCAAGGATGCGGTGTGGGTGGACAAGCCCGCACGCCTGTTCCGCGGGCTGCTTGCGGAAACGATCCGTACCCGCAGCAACCGGGTGGTGATCGATTCCGACGATCCGGCGCTCACGCCGAAGACCCAGCTTCGCGGCGTGTTGCGCGATTTCGGCTACGATGCCCGTACATCCTCCGTCGTCGTGCGGTTCGATGCGATCCGCGAGGCGGAAGGCGACGCGATCGAGACGCGCCGCTTCGAGAGCGTGATCCCGGGCGTCGCAGCCGAAGCGGGACCGGTGGGCGAGGCGCTCAATCGTGCGGCGAACGATGTTGCCGGGCAGGTTGCGGAATGGATCGGGTGACGGGTCGCTATTCGACCTAGACCACGACCCTCGCGAAGTGGAATGCTTCTAGGAACTCCGCCCGTCGTTTCTCCCGCCGAGCCTCGGCTTCGGCATCGCGGCCCCATAGCTCCGCCTGCCAATCCTCTTCGAGATGGGCCGCCGACCAGAGCGTCTCGGCATCGGCATCCGCTTGCAGCGCCTCCAGAGCAATGCACAGTGAGGCGCAGAGCGAGGCCATCGTCTGTAAGGCCGCGAGCGTGAAGTCATCGAGTGCGCCAAGCCGCGCGCGCAATGCGTCGAGGCTGGCCTGCGGCTGAGGGCGGTGGATCACTCCGCTCACGCGGTCGAGGCGGATGCCCTCGCGGCCTTCCAGCGCGGTTACCAGCGGTTCCCATATCTCCTGCTGCCGGCGATAGAGCGGCTCGTCCGGATCGGCGCGATAGCAGAGCGTATCGGTCTCGGCGAAAGCCATCAGCTTGCCGACCGCCGCCGTCCGATCCGCGCGAACCACATCGATCGCGTAGTCGGCCATGTCGCGCCGCGGAAAGGTGCTGGGATCGATCTCCTCGCCCTGCTGCGACCACTCTGCGGCCAGGGCTTCGGCGAGTTCGCGCGTCGGCACGATTTGCGGGGCGCCGAGGGCGGTCTTGATGGCGCGGCCATCGAGCGTGACGCGCCATCCGCCCTCCGTTTCCTCGACTGTGACCTCGCGGTAGAAGCGCTTCATTCCTTCGGGCTCCGCCAGCGCCGCGCGAGAACGGTGGGCATGACGAAGAAGCCGGCCAGCCCGGCGACCAGCAGCGCGTAGCCGAGCGCGTCGGGCAGCTCCAGAACGCGCCGCACGATGAGGATGCCGAGCAGGATCAGCGCGACGCCGGCAAAGCGCACCGCGACCATCGCGAAATAGCGGGACGACTGTGCAGGATCGTTCATGACAGCAGGTCTCCCAGTTCGGCCGGAGTCGCAGCGACGTGCTCGGCGCCTGCATCGCGCAGCTCGTGTTCCGTGTGATAACCCCAGGCGACGCCGATCGCGCGCACGCCGGCGGCGCGGGCCATCTCCATGTCGAATGTCGTGTCGCCGATCATCACCGCATCGGCGGGTTCCGCGCCTGCCTCGACCAGCGCCGCTTCGAGCATCGCGGGATGCGGCTTCGAGGGGTGGCGATCGGCGGTCTGTAGCGTGACGAAGTGGTCGGCGAGCCCGTGGGTGGTGAGGCAGCTCGCGAGCCCCCGGTCCGACTTGCCGGTCGCGACACCGAGCGTCCAGCCGCACTCCGCCAGGCGAACCAGGACATCGGCGATGCCTTCGAACAGCGGCTCCTCCAGCGTTCCCTCGAGCCGGCAGGCACGGAATGCCTCCTTGTAGGCGTCGACGGCGTGGCGGTGGAGCGCGTCGTCGGCATCGGGCGCGAGCAGGCGGATCGCCTGCGGCAGGCTGAGCCCGACGATGCGGCGCACCTCGTGCCGGTCGGGGGCAGGCAGGCCCGCACTGGCGAAGGCCGTTTCCATCGAGTTGCAGATCGCCGCCTGGCCATCGACGAGCGTCCCGTCGCAGTCGAAGATCGCCAGCCGCACGGTCACTTGCGCTTGCCCTTGCCTTTGGG
Organism: Pelagerythrobacter aerophilus; assembly: GCF_003581645.1. Lineage (GTDB taxonomy): Bacteria > Pseudomonadota > Alphaproteobacteria > Sphingomonadales > Sphingomonadaceae > Pelagerythrobacter > Pelagerythrobacter aerophilus. The sequence continues at coordinate 105,862 of NZ_QXFK01000016.1, forward strand.
CTTCGGAGCGGCACCGCGCGACCGGCGTTCGCCCCGGCGGCCACGGCGGTACTGCTTGGCATGCGCGCGGGCCGCCTGCTTCTTCTCCGCGGGCGTGCGCTCGTTCGATTCCTCGCGCAGCGGTTCGGCCTCGCTGAGGGCCGGATCGAAGCCGAGCTGCTCCATGCTTGCCGCGAAATGCTCGGGAAGGTCGGCTGTCACGTCGAGCTTTCCGCCTTCCGGCTGCTCGATGATCAGCCGCCGCGCGTGGAGGTGCATCTTGCGGCTCACGCTGCCGGTCAGGAACGCATCTTGCCCGCCGTACTTGCCGTCGCCGAGAATGGGATGCCCGATCGCGGCCATGTGGACGCGGAGCTGGTGCGTACGCCCGGTCATCGGTTCCAGCTCGACCCATGCCGCTTTCTTCGCGGCCTTGTCGACCACGCGGTAGCGGGTAACGGCGCGCTGGCCGTTCTCCTCGTCGACGTGCATTTTCTCGCCACCGGTCCCGGGCTGCTTCGCCAGCGGCGCGTCGATCGTGCCCTCGGGCACGTCGGGCACGCCGACGACCAGCGCCCAGTAGACCTTCTTCGCGCTGCGGCCCGAGAAGCGGCGGGAATACGATGCCGCGCTCCCCGGAGTGCGCGCCACGAGCAGCACGCCGCTGGTGTCCTTGTCGAGCCGGTGGACGAGGCGCGGGCGCGGATCGTCCTCACCCGGCGCGAAGGCGTCGAGCAGCCCGTCGACGTGCCGATGCGTCTTGGTGCCGCCCTGCGTCGCGAGGCCGGGAGGCTTGTTGAATACGATCGCGGACCGCGTCTGCGCAATCACCATCGCCTGCGCTTCGGCGATCTCGTCCGCCGTCAGCTCGCGTTTCGAGGCCGGCTTGCGGTGAGGCGCCTCACCGCCCGGAGGGACCCGCACGACCTGGCCGGCGGCGAGCCGGTCCTCGGGCTTCGCGCGCCCGCCGTCGACGCGGATCTGGCCCGTGCGCGCCCATTTGGAGATCGTCGCGAAGCCGATCTGCGGCAGGTGGCGCTTGAACCAGCGGTCGAGTCGCACCCCGTCGTCGTCGGGCTGGACGGTGAACTGGCGAACCGAATCGCTCATGCCGCTATCCGCATCGCAATGAGGCCGATGTAGAGCCCGGTGAGGCCCGCGAGCACGGAAATCAGCGTATAGCTCACCGCCAGCCACGGCTGCCCGCGCTCGATCAGCAGCATCAGTTCGAGGCTGAATGCGGAGAAAGTCGTGAAGCCGCCCAGCAGGCCCACACCGATCAGAAGGCGCCATTGCTCGCCCCCGGTCTCGCCGTGCCGCGCCAGCCAGCCGGCGAGCAAGCCCATGGCGCAGCTCCCGATGACATTGACCGTCAGCGTGGCCCAGGGAAAGGCGGTGACGGTCTGCGGCCCGAGCAGGTGGGTCAGGAGCCGGCCCGCCTGGTAGCGCAGCAGTGCACCCGCTCCGCCTCCGGCGAAGACATAGAGCGAAGCGGCAAGGGGTGAGACAGCGGACATGGCCGCCCCTTAGACGGCATTGGTTCGTTCGTCATCCCGCAGCGCGTTTGCGACGTCTGGAGGCGTCGCGGCTTGCCAATTGGCGCGAGTTCGCTTATGCGCGCCCCGGTTCGAGCCGGTCCGGAACGGATTCGGCCCACTTTTCGTTGATTTCGAAAGGCGCGACTCGCGTTGTGCGGGTTTCGCGCCGTTGCTGTGAGGTATTTGAATTTATGCAGATCGTCGTTCGCGATAACAATGTCGACCAGGCCCTTCGCGCGCTCAAGAAGAAGCTGCAGCGCGAAGGCGTGTATCGCGAAATGAAGCTGCGCCGCCACTACGAGAAGCCGAGCGAGAAGCGCGCCCGTGAAAAGGCCGCCGCTGTTCGCCGCGCCCGCAAGCTCGAGCGCAAGCGGCTGGAACGCGACGGCGCGAAGTAAGCCGGAACGCTTGAAGACATCACAGCGATAAGCCATCAGGGCGCGGGCCGATCCCCGCGCCCTTTTGCATTCAGGAACTCGACATGGCCGAAGTCACCCGCGTCCCTCTCCAGCCCATCGCGAAAGGCTCGCTCGCCAAGCTCTGGCTCGGCGTGGCCGCGGCGGTGCTGCTTGCGGCGGGAATCGCCTGGGCGGCGGTGCCGCAGGGCGTCGACGTGGAAGAGGTGCGTGCCGGCACCGGGCCGACTGCCCAGGTGGGCGACGTCGTGTTCGTGAAGTACACCGGCAAACTGGCCGACGGCACCGTGTTCGACCAGTCGCAGTCGCTGCCGCTTCCCCCGGGGCTCCTGCCCGACGGCAATCCCTTCCCGATCGAGGAGGGCGCGACGATTCCGGGCTTCGAGCAAGGGCTGCAGCAGATGCAGAAGGGCGGGAAGTACGTGCTCGAGATCCCGTCGGAACTCGCTTACGGCGACGAGCCGCCGCCGGGCTCGGGCATTCCGGCCGGGGCCGATCTGGTCTTCGACATGGAAGTGACCGAGATCATGAGCCGCGAGGACTTCCAGCGCCGCGTGGCGATGGTCCAGCAGATGATGCAGCAGCAACAGATGCAGGAAGGCGCGCCGCAACCCGGGCAATGAGGCGCACTGCCGCCGCTTGAACGCCCGGGGGCGCGCTGCTAGCGCCGCTCTCGACAATCACCCTCCCAACGAAGGGCAATTCGCATGTCCGTCGACCAGACCACCGTGGCGAAGATCGCCTCGCTGGCCCGTATCAAAATGAGCGAGGACGAACTCGCGCGCATGGCGCCCGAGCTTTCGCAGATCCTCGACTGGGTCGAACAGCTCGGCGAGGTCGATACCTCGCAGGTCGAGCCGATGACCGCCGTCATTCCCAATACCCTGCGCCTGCGTGACGACGTGATCGACGCCGACCCGCTGACGGGTGGCGACCGGCGCGACGCGGTGCTGGCCAACGCACCCGCGGCCGAGCACGGCTTCTTCGGCGTGCCCAAGGTGATCGAATAATGACCGAACTGACCGAACTCGGCGTCAAGGCGATCCGTGACGGCGTCGCCGCGGGCGACTTCACCGCGCGCGAAGTGGCCGAGGCGCACAACGTCGCCGTCGCCGCCGCAGGCGAGCTCAACGCCTTCATCGTCACCACGCCCGACCACGCGCTGGCCGCCGCGGAGAAGGTCGATGCCGACCGTGCCGCGGGCAAGCAGCTCGGCGCCATGGCAGGCGTGCCGATCGGGATGAAGGACCTGTTCGCCACCCAGGGCGTGCAGACCACCGCGGCGAGCCACATCCTCGAAGGCTTCACGCCCGAGTACGAGAGCACCGTTTCGCAGAACCTGTGGAACGCGGGCGCGGGCATGCTGGGCAAGCTCAACCTCGACCAGTTCGCGATGGGCTCCTCGAACGAGACCAGCTACTTCGGCAACGTGATCAGCCCCTGGCGCCGCAAGGGTGCCGATGGTTTTGGGGGCAATGCCGATCTCGCGCCGGGCGGATCGTCGGGAGGCTCTTCGGCGGTAGTGGCCGCGCGGATCGCACCGGCAGCGACGGGCACCGACACGGGCGGCTCGATCCGCCAGCCCGCGGCGTTCACCGGCATCTGCGGGATCAAGCCGACGTACGGCCGCTGCAGCCGCTGGGGCGTCGTTGCCTTCGCCTCAAGCCTCGATCAGGCCGGGCCGATGGCGCGAAGCGTCGAAGACTGCGCGATCATGCTCGGCGCGATGGCGGGCTTCGATCCGAAGGATTCGACCTCGCTCGACCTGCCGGTGCCCGAGTGGGAAGCCAACCTTTCCGCCGACTTGCGCGGCAAGAAAGTCGGCATTCCCAAGGAATACCGGATGGAGGGCACCGACCCGGAGATCCTGGAAAGCTGGGAACGCGGCAAGGAATGGCTGCGCGACGCGGGCGCCGAAGTGGTCGACATCAGCCTGCCGCACACGAAGTATGCGCTGCCGGCCTACTACATCATCGCGCCGGCCGAGGCCTCGAGCAATCTCGCCCGCTACGACGGTGTTCGCTACGGCCTGCGCGAGCTGCCGAACGGGGCCGGGCTGCAGGATATGTACGCCGCCACGCGCGCCGAGGGCTTCGGGGACGAGGTCAAGCGCCGCATCCTGATCGGCACCTACGTGCTCTCTGCGGGCTTCTACGACGCCTACTATAACCAGGCACAGCGGGTCCGCACATTGATCGCGCGCGATTTCGAGAAGGCGTGGGCGCAGTGCGACGTGATCCTCGCTCCGACAACGCCGACCGCGGCCTTCGCGCTGGGCGACAAGATGGACGATCCGCTGGCGATGTACTTGAACGACGTCTTCGCCGTTCCCGCCAGCCTTGCCGGTCTGCCCGCGATGAGCGTGCCGGCGATGCTCAACGGCGAGGGCCTGCCGCTCGGCCTCCAGCTTATCGGCAAGGCTTTCGACGAGCAGGGCGTGCTGAATGCCGGGCTCGCGATCCAGCAACGCGCGGGCTTCGATGCGAAGCCGGAGAAGTGGTGGTGACGGGGGCCGAGACGATGAGCACTTACCGCATCCAGGGCGCGACGGGCGAGTGGGAGGTCGTGATCGGCCTCGAGGTCCATGCGCAGGTCACCTCGAACGCCAAGCTGTTCTCGGGCGCTTCCACCGCGTTCGGGGCGGAGCCGAACACGCAGGTGAGCCTGATCGACGCGGCGATGCCGGGCATGTTGCCGGTCCCGAACCGCGAGTGCATCCGCCAGGCGGTACGCACGGGCATGGCGATCGAGGCTGAGATCAACCGCTGGAGCCGGTTCGATCGCAAGAACTACTTCTACGCGGACCTGCCGCAGGGCTATCAGATCAGCCAGCTCTACCATCCGCTGGTGGGCGAGGGGCAGCTCCTGATCGAAGCCGACGAGAAGGCCGGCATCTCGCAGGACAAGGTCATCGGCATCGAGCGCATCCATGTCGAGCAGGACGCGGGCAAGCTGATGCACGATCAGCACCCGACCATGAGCTACGTCGACCTCAACCGCTGCGGCGTCGCGCTGATGGAGATCGTTTCGCGGCCCGACATGCGCTCGCCGGCCGAAGCGGGCGCCTATGTCCGCAAGCTGCGCACCATCCTGCGCTACGTCGGCTCGTGCGACGGCAACATGGAGGAAGGCTCCATGCGCGCCGACGTGAACGTGTCGGTCCGCCGTCCGGGCGAGGAGTTCGGCACCCGCACCGAGACGAAGAACGTCAACTCGGTGCGCTTCGTCATGCAGACGATCGAGCACGAGGCGCGCCGTCAGGTCGACCTGATCGAGGATGGCGGCACGGTGGTGCAGGAAACCCGGCTGTTCGATCCGAACACCGGCACCACCCGCTCCATGCGGAGCAAGGAAGACGCGCACGACTATCGCTACTTCCCGGATCCGGACCTGCTGCCCCTCGAGCTCGACGATGCGTTTCTCGAGGAATGCCGTGCCTCGCTGCCCGAACTGCCCGACGCCAAGCGCGCGCGCTATGTCGGGGAACTGGGTCTGTCGGACTACAACGCGGCGGTTCTGACGGCCGAGGTCGAGACTTTTGCCCGGTTCGAGACGCTGCTGGCGGAAACCGCCAAGCGGCTCGGCAAAGGCGAGAAGGATGTCGCCACGCAGGTCGCCAACTGGTCGCTGTCGGTCGCGCCGGGCGTGATGAACGCACTGGGCGACGAGGCCAATCCGGCGCACGCCACGGCCGAGGCCCAGGCCGTGATCCTGCAGATGCAGGCCGCGGGCGAGATCTCGGGCGGGCAGGCGAAGGAGATCTTCGAGATCGTCCTCAAGACCGGCCGCGAGCCGGCCGAGATCGCCGAAACCGAAGGTCTCAAGCAGCAGAGCGATACCGGCGCGATCGAGGCCGAGATCGACAAGGTCCTCGCCGCCAATGCCGACAAGGTCGAGGAATACCGCGGCGGGAAGGACAAGCTGTTCGGCTTCTTCGTCGGCCAGACGATGAAGGCCATGCAGGGCAAGGCCAATCCGGCGGTGGTGAACGAGCTGCTGAAGGCGAAGCTGGGGTAGCTTCGATCGATCAACAGGGGAGGGCATGATGACCAGGGTTACGGGCATTGGGGGTTTTTTCTTCCGGGCACGTGACCCGGCCGCTCTCACCGCGTGGTACGAAAAGCACCTCGGGATCGACGACATGGTGAAGGCGGTATGGCAGCAGCAGGCGGGGCCGACCGTGTTCGCTCCATTCGGTGCCGATACCGATTATTTCGGCCGATCCGAACAACAGTGGATGATAAACTTCCGGGTCGAGGACCTCGACGCCGCGATGGCGGATCTCAAAGCCGCAGGGATCGCGGTCGAGACGCGCCCGGAGTGGGATTCCGAAGCCGGCCGCTTCTGCCGCATCCACGATCCCGAAGGGAACCCGATCGAGCTGTGGGAACCCTCGGCAGACGATCGCTAGCACTCGCGGACGCGGTTCAGGCGCGCAATATCTTTTCCATCGGACGGCCCTTGGCCAGTTCGTCGATCAGTTTGTCGAGGTAGCGGATCTCGCGCATCAGCGGTTCCTCGACCTCCTCCACCCGCACGCCGCAGACCGTTCCGGTAATCAGCGACCGCGCGGGGTTCATGTGGGGCGCCTGCGCGAAGAAATCCTCGAAGCTGGTCTTCTTCGCCAGCTCGTCCTCCAGCGACGCCTGGCTGTGCCCGGTCAGCCAGCGGATGATCTCGTCGACTTCCGCTTTCGTGCGCCCCTTCTTCTCCGCCTTGGTGACGTAGTGGGGATACACGCTCGCCACGCTCATCGAATATATGCGGTGCTTGGCCATGGTGCCCTCCGGGAAAGTCGAGTTTGCCGGGCCGAGCACGAAAAGAAAAGGGCCGCCGGATCGCTCCGGCGGCCCTCGTGTCCTTCGCGAAGGGCGATGTCAGCCCTGGCGCTGGCCCGTCATCGGCATGGCGCCGAAAGCGCCGGCGTTGACAGAGCCGGTGAGCTGGTCGCCGTCGATCGTGGCCGTGCCTTCCAGCGTCATCGGCATCGGCACGGTCATGTCCATCTTCCAGGTCAGCGTGTTGCCGTCGATCTTGCCGTCCTTGACCTCCATCGAACCGAGCGTGCCGGCATTGCTGCCGGTGAAGGTCGTGCCGTCGTCGCTCGGGACCACGGTGAAAGTGCTCTTCTGCTCCCCCATCGGGGTCTTGGTCACACAGTCGTAAGTGCCGCCAACAGACATAGTCATCTCCTCGTTTGTAACGTGCATCAGCAATCGCGATTGCTTACACTGATGTCAACAAGCTCATTCGCCGGCTGAGGTTTCGGCCTCCCGAACTTCGACCGGCAGACCGAGCGTTTCGAGCTGCGGCCGGACCACGTCGGCATCGCCGACCACCACGAAGACCAGGTCGTTCCCTTCAAGCGTCTCGACCGCCTCGGCATCGATTTCCGCCGCGGTAAGAGCCGAGTAGCGCTCGCTCAGCGTCTCGTAGTAGTCGTCCGGCCGGCCGTAGGTGACGATGTTGACGATGCCGCCGAGCACGTCGCCGGAGGTCTCGAACTGGCCCGGCAGTTCGCGCACGTTGCCGTTGATGAGGCGGGTCAGCTCCGGCTGGGTCACGCCCTTGCCGTCGTCGGTATAGGCGGTCAGTTCCTTGCGCAGCTCGACGATCGAGTCGCCGGTGCGGTCGGCCTGGACCGGGGCGTAGATCATGAAGCTCGAGCGATCGAGCGGCTGCTGGACCATGCTGCGCACGCCGTAGGACCAGCCCTTGGTCTCGCGTAGGTTCATGTTGATGCGGCTGAGGAAGCTGCCGCCGAAGACCTCGTTGGCGGCGTTGAGGACGAGAAGATCGTCGGTTCCCTTCTGCTCCAGCACGCGTCCGGCGAGGATCACCGACTGCGGCGAGTTCGGCCGGTCGATCAGGATGATCCGGGACGTCTGTGCCGGGACCGCGACGTCGAAGTTCTTCTCCGGCGCGGGCGTGGCCGGTGCCTGCCAGTTGCCGAACGCCTGCTCCAGAAGACGCGTCGTCTCCGCCAGCGTCGTGTCGCCGACCACGAAGATGCGCGCCAGATCGGGGCGCAGCCAGGTGTCGTGGAAGGCGCGCAGCTCCTGTGCGGTCAGCGATGCGACGACATCGGGATTGCCGGTACCTGACGGCGGAATGCCGTAAGGATGCGCATCGCCGAACAGGACCGGGGCCAGCGCACGCTGCGCAATGGCGCCGGGGCTGTTGAGCTCGTTCTGGATCCGGGTGAGCTGCTGCGCGCGGACGCGTTCGAGCTCCTTCGGATCGAACGCCGGGTTGCGGATATAGTCGGCCATGAGCTCGAGCGAGGGCGCCAGGTTCGGCGCCATGGCATCGAGACCGACCGCGGTCGTGTCCATGTCGGCATACGTGTAGAGGTTCGCGCCGAGCCGCTCCTTGGCGATCGCCAGCGCGTTCGAATCGAGGCTGGTCGTGCCTTCGTCCATCATGCTCAGCATCAGCGACTGGACGCCGAGCTTGTCCTTCGGATCGGCGGCATAGCCGGCGTCGAAGTTCACCCGCACGCTGACCGCCGGTACAGCGTCGCGCTGGGCGAAATAGACTTCCATCCCGTTCGAGAGCGTCGCGCGCTGGATGTCGGGGAAGTCGAGCGGCTTGAGCTCGCCCACTTCGGGCAGGGTCGACCGGTCGACTTCCGCGGCGGCCGTGCTGCCCTGCATCGAAAGCGGGCTGGAGTAGAACGCCGGACCGGCAAGGCCGCTGTCGCTGCCGCCGGTGAAGTACCCGCCGCGAGCCTCGCCGCCTTCCTTGCGCTCGCCCGGTTCGACCGTGAGTTCGAATACCGGGCGCGAGAGCCACTTGGCAGTGACGTCGCGCACGCGCTCGGGCGTCATTGCAGCGGCGGTTTCGAGCACTTCCTTGTACTCGGCCGGATTGCCCGAATAGAGCAGGCCCTCGGCCAAAGTCGGCGCCTTGCCGGAGAAGCCGCCGACCTGCTCCAGGCCGCGGATCTGCCCGGCGGCATAGGTGGTGACGGCGCGCTGCAGCTCGTCCGCAGTCGGGCCTTCGGCGATGAACTCGGCGATCTCGGCATCGAGCGCGGCGGCGAGCTGTTCCTCGCTCACGCCGGGTTTGGCGTCGGCATAGACCACGAACTGGCCCGCCTGGGCGAAGATCTGCGCGCTGGCGACGACGCGCACGGCAAGCTGCTGCTCGCGCACGAGGGCGTTATCCAGCCGCGAGCTGGCGAGGCCGCCGAGCACCGTCGCGCCCATCGAAAGCGGCAGGTACTCGGGGTCGTCGAGCCCCGGCACCGCCCACATGCGGTAGAGGCGCGGGCTGGCGATGCGATCGTAGATCGTCTTCGACAGCGGTTCCGGCATCGTCGGCACCGGTGCGGCAACCGGGTGGATCTCCGGCCCGGCAGGGATCGCGCCGAACCACTTGGTCACCTTCTCCCGCGCGGTGGCGGTATCGATATCGCCCGCCAGCACCAGCACGGCGTTATTGGGACCGTAGTGGTCGCGAAACCACTTCTGCACGTCCTCCATCGTGGCGCCCGAGAGGTCGGCCATCGAGCCGATGGTCGAGTGGTGGTACGGATGGCCGGAGGGGTAGAGGTTCTCGAGCTGCTCGTATTCGACGAGGCCGTAGGGCTGGTTGTCGCCTTGGCGCTTCTCGTTCTGAACGACCCCGATCTGGTTATCGAGTTTCTCCTGCGTCACGGCGCCGAGCAGATGGCCCATGCGGTCGCTCTCCAGCATCAGCGCCAGGTCGAGCGCGCCGGTCGGCACGGTCTCGAAATAGTTGGTGCGGTCGAACCAGGTCGTGCCGTTGAAGTCGGTCGCGCCGACCTGCTGAAGCGGCTCGAAGAAGTCGCCCGGCGCGTTCTCGCTGCCGTTGAACATCAAGTGCTCGAACAAGTGGGCAAAGCCCGTCTTGCCCTTGGGCTCGTGCTTCGAGCCGATCTCGTACCACACGGAAACGCCGACCACCGGCGCCTTGCGATCCTCGTGCACCAGCACGGTCAGCCCATTGTCGAGCTGGAACTGCTCGTAGGGAATCGAAACGCTTTCGATCAGCTCCGATACCGGCGCGGGTTCGCCCGTCGCTGCGGCCGCCGCCTGAGCGGCAGGATCCGCGGCGTTCTGGGCCTGAGCCCCCACCGATACGGCGAGCGACAGCGCGGCAAGACTGACCGCGGCGAGTTTCAAACGCATGATTTTCCCCCGGAATGGATTCGTTCCTGTGGACGCACACTAGGCAGGGACAAGCGATTCGACACGGTTTTTCGGCGAACGGCATTGCCGGGCATACCGGCGCATCACGGCCGCATGCGATTCGCTCGGGATAAGTAATCTTCGCCCCTTCCGGTAGGCGGGGTCGGATGGCTAGGCGCATGGGCCGTGAAACCGCAGATCACCATCGGCCATGATGCGGGCGGCGCGCCCGTCGCCTTCGACATCGAGGAACTGCTCGCAACGCGCCTGCTCGTGCAGGGCAACTCGGGCAGCGGCAAGTCGCACCTGCTGCGCCGCCTGCTCGAGGAGAGCGCGCAGATGGTGCAGCAGGTCGTGATCGACCCGGAGGGCGATTTCGTCACGCTCGCCGAGCCATTCGGCCATGTGGTGATCGACGGCGCCGCCTACTCGCCGGCCGAGGTCGAGACGCTCGCCCGCCGCATCCGCGCGCACCGCGCCTCGGTCGTGCTCGCGCTGGAGGGCCTGGAGGTCGAGCAGCAGATCCGCTGCGCCGCGCAGTTCATCACCGCCCTGTTCGATGCCCCGCGCGAGCACTGGTATCCGGCGCTGGTAGTGGTCGATGAGGCGCAGATGTTCGCCCCCGCCGTCGCCGGGGAGATCGCGGAGGACACGCGGCGGATGACGCTCTCGGCCATGACCAACCTCATGTGCCGCGGGCGCAAGCGCGGGCTGGCCGGGATCGTCGCGACCCAGCGGCTGGCGAAGCTGGCCAAGAACGTGGCGGCCGAAGCGTCCAACTTCCTGATGGGCCGGACTTTCCTCGACATCGACATGGTGCGCGCCGCGGACCTGCTCGGGATGGAGCGCCGCCAGGCCGAGCGTATCCGCGAACTCGAGCGCGGGCACTTCCTCGCGCTCGGTCCGGCGATCACGCGGCGGCCGGTGGCGGTGAAGATCGGGCCGGTAAAGTCGGGCAGCGTCGCGCGCAAGGACGGGCTCATACCCCTGCCGAGCGCCGCGCCCGACGAGATGGAGGCGCTGCTGCTCGACGAGCTGGCGGGCGAAGCTGCCAAGGCCGCGCCGCCGCCGCCCCCTCCGCCCGCCCCGAAGCCGGAGCAGCTCGAAGCCAGCATTGCACGGCAAGAGGCCGATCGTGCGCCGGCCGCCGAGGCATCCGACACGAACGGGGAGGCGGGCGAGCAGATCCAGGCGGTGATCGCCGAGATGGCGCGCGACGAGGGCAGTACCTTCCAGTCCGCCTCCGCGCTCTACCAGGGCTTCCTCGTTCGCTGCCGCCAGCAGCGGCTGGTCGGTCCGCTGCCGGACATGGTCGCGTTCCGCCGCCGGTTCGCCATCGCCAGCGCAGGGCTGGAGCGACTGGACGAGCCGGTCCGTGCGCGCATCCTGCAGCTCGGCGAGGCCGTGCCCGACGACGTGCTTGCTCCTTACCTCGCGGTCGCCGCCGCGGCGGCAGAAGGCCTGTCGGCGCCCGACGACGAGGAACTGTCGCGGGTCTATGGCTCGAACTCGCCGGGCCGCATCCGCCGCCTGCTCGATCATATGGAACGGCTCGGGCTGATCGTCGTGCGGCAGGATTTCGGCGGTGGGCGGACGTTGATCGTGCCGGGGATCGAGGCGGTTTCGGGCGAGCCCCGGTGACTCCGCCACTCGGCGATTAGCCGGAACGCGCATTTTTCTTGACATAGATAACCAAATAGGTTATCAACCCTCACATCCGCCGATTTCGAGGCCTAAAAGCCATCGCCACCATACCCAGGCGAAAAGCAAAAAATTTCGCCTTCTCTCTCTCGCGCAAGGCGGAGAAGGTCCTATATCTCCCTAACACACCGCGAAATTTCCCTATGGTGTGTTCTTGTGTTGCAAATTAGCAACATCATATCGAGCCGGTAACCAGCATGAGGGATCACCGATGAATCTCGAAAAATTCACCGATCGGGCGAAGGGTTTTCTGCAGAGCGCGCAGACCGTCGCCATCCGCATGAGCCATCAGCGGATCACGCCGCTGCACCTCCTGAAAGCGCTGCTCGAGGATAGCGAGGGCATGGCCGCGGGCCTGATCCAGCGCGCCGAGGGCGACGTCGGCCGTGCGGTCGATCGCGTCGATGCCGAGCTGGCGAAGATTCCCGCGGTGTCGGGCGGCGGTGCGCAGCAGACGCCCGGGCTCGACAACGATGCCGTGCGCGTCCTCGACCAGGCCGAGCAGATCGCGAGCAAGGCGGGCGACAGCTTCGTCACCGTCGAGCGGCTGCTGGTGGCGCTGGCGCTGGCCTCGACCACGGCTGCCGGGCAGGCACTCAAGGAAGCGGGCATCGATGCGCAAAAGCTCAACGCCGCGATCAACGAGCTGCGCAAGGGCCGCACCGCCGACAGCGCCGGTGCCGAGCAGGCCTACGACGCGATGAAGCGCTATGCGCGCGATCTCACCGAAGCGGCGCGCGACGGCAAGCTCGACCCGGTGATCGGCCGCGACGAGGAAATTCGCCGGACCGTTCAGATCCTCGCTCGCCGAACCAAGAACAATCCCGCGCTGATCGGCGAGCCCGGCACCGGCAAGACCGCGATCGCCGAAGGCCTCGCGCTGCGCATCGCTAACGGCGACGTGCCCGACAGCCTCAAGGGCCGCACGCTGATGGCGCTCGATCTCGGCGCGCTGATCGCCGGCGCCAAGTATCGCGGCGAGTTCGAGGAACGGCTCAAGGCCGTGCTCGACGAAGTGAAGGGCGCGGAAGGGCAGATCATCCTGTTCATCGACGAGATGCACACGCTGATCGGCGCGGGCGCTTCGGAAGGGTCGATGGATGCTTCCAACCTGCTCAAGCCCGCGCTCAGTCGCGGCGAACTGCACTGCATCGGCGCGACCACGCTCGACGAATACCAGAAGTACATCGAGAAGGACCCGGCGCTCCAGCGGCGGTTCCAGCCCGTTTATATCGATGAGCCGAGCGTGGAGGATACGATCTCGATCCTGCGCGGGATCAAGGACAAGTACGAGCTGCACCACGGCGTGCGCATCACCGATGGCGCGATCGTCGCCGCGGCGCAGCTTTCCAACCGCTACATCCAGAACCGCTTCCTGCCCGACAAGGCGATCGACCTGATGGACGAGGCCGCGAGCCGCATCCGTATGGAGGTCGAGTCCAAGCCCGAGGAGATCGAGGCGCTCGACCGGCGGATCATCCAGCTCAAGATCGAGGAGCAGGCGCTCGGCAAGGAGAGCGATCAGGCCTCCAGGGACCGGCTCGAGGCGCTGCGCGAGGAACTCGCCAATCTCGAACAGCAGTCGAGCGAGCTGACCACGCGCTGGCAGAACGAGCGCGACAAGATCCATGCCGAGAGCCGGATCAAGGAAGAGCTCGACCACGCGCGGATCGAACTCGAGCAGGCGCAGCGTGCAGGCGATCTCGCGAAAGCCGGCGAGCTATCCTACGGCCGCATCCCCGAGCTCGAGAAGCAGCTCGCCGAAGCCCAGGGCCAGGCCGAGAACGCTCTGCTGCGCGAGGAAGTGACCGAGGAGGACATCGCCTCGATCGTCAGCCGCTGGACCGGCGTGCCGGTCGACAAGATGATGGAAGGCGAGCGCGAGAAGCTGCTCCAGATGGAATCGATCCTCGGCAAGCGGGTGATCGGCCAGGAGCAGGCCGTGCAGGCGGTTTCCAAGGCCGTGCGCCGCGCGCGTGCCGGCCTGCAGGACCCGAACCGGCCGCTCGGCAGCTTCCTGTTCCTCGGCCCCACGGGCGTCGGCAAGACCGAGCTGACCAAGGCGCTCGCCGGCTTCCTGTTCGACGACGACAACGCCATGGTCCGCATCGACATGAGCGAGTTCATGGAGAAGCACGCGGTCGCCCGGTTGATCGGCGCGCCGCCGGGCTACGTCGGCTACGAGGAAGGCGGCGTGCTGACCGAGGCGGTTCGCCGCCGGCCCTATCAGGTCGTGCTGTTCGACGAGGTCGAGAAGGCGCACAACGACGTGTTCAACGTTCTGCTCCAGGTGCTCGACGACGGGCGCCTGACCGACGGGCAGGGCAGGGTGGTCGACTTCTCGAACACGCTGATCATCCTCACCAGCAATCTCGGCAGCCAGTTCCTGACCCAGATCGAGGACGGACAGGGTGTCGAGAGCGTCGAGCCGCAAGTGATGGACGTCGTGCGCGGACACTTCCGCCCCGAGTTCCTCAACCGGCTGGACGAAATTATCCTGTTCCACCGCCTCGCACCCGAGCACATGGCGCCGATCGTCGATATTCAGGTCGCGCGCGTGCAGAAGCTGCTGAAGGACCGCAAGATCGAACTCGATCTGACCGACGCCGCCCGCCGCTGGCTCGGCCGCGTGGGCTACGATCCGGTCTACGGCGCAAGGCCGCTGAAGCGGGCCGTCCAGCGGTACCTGCAGGACCCGCTCGCCGAGAAGCTGCTGGCAGGCGAAGTGCCGGATGGCGCGACGGTGAAGGTGGACGAGGGCGACGGGGAGTTGGAGATGGTGGTGGGCTAGGGCCCGCAAACGCAGCGAAGCAGTACAAAAAAGGGCCCCGGGGAAACCGGGGCCCTTTATCTTTAGGCAACGATCACGTCAGAACGAGAACGTTGTGTTCACAAAGAACTGGCGACCGAAGTAGTCGAAGCCTGAGTAAAGTGGGGCGTTCCCAATCGTCGTAACAGCTGCGGAGATCCGCGGGGGCTGCTTGTCGAAGATGTTGCGAACGCCAATGGTGAACTCGAAGTCTTCGGCCACATCGAACTGTACCGAGGCATTGTGCAGGAAGTAATCCGGCACTTCCAGGATGTAGTTGTCGCGATAGAGCTGCGCCAGGTCTTCGTCCACCGTCCCGGTCTGCTCATCGTATGCGAAGTATTCGTACGTTCCCGAACTGCCGTCGATCCAAGTCAGACCGTAACGCAAGAGCACCGAGCCCACATCGTAGGTTGCGTCGAAAGTGCCAACCCAGTCAGGGGTGACGTAGGTGCCGTTCGCGTCCGTCAGGAACTCATCCTCGAACAGCCGACTGGATTGTTCGGTGTATTTGGTGACGCTGGCGTTCAGCACCAACCGATTACCAAAGAGTGCTTCAGTCGCGAAGCGACCGTTGAACTCGAAGCCCTTCACGATGTCTGTAGAGAGGTTAACGTAGCCGTTGTTGACAGTCAGCCGGTTGCTGGCGTCACGTTCGTGCAGTCGGCAGAAGCCCGCATCCGGATCGAAAGCGGGATCGCTGTAGCAACGGTTGAGGATATTCCCCGCTCCAAGCTGAGCAACTCCGTTTTCAACCTTGATGTCGAAGTAGTCGAGCGCCAAGCTAAGGCTACCCACTGCAGCCGGAAGCTGAGGCTGAACTACAGCCCCGACCGACCAGTTGGTGGAAGTCTCGGCTTCGAGACCGAACTCCGCACCGCCAAGGCTGTAGGTCGTAATGCTGTTGTTCTGACTGAACGTGGCTACGTCGATCCCAATCTGGGCGCAATTCTGCGCGGTGATTGTATCATTCGGCGTATAATCAGCCGGATCGTCCGGGAAGTTATCACTATCGCAGGGGTCGGAACCGCCTCCCAAGAACCCGCTTGTCGCGCCCAGGAACTGCTCGGCCAGCGCCGGAGCGCGGTAGGACGTACCGTAGCTGCCGCGGAACCCGAAGCCACGGAACAGTTCCCACTCGCCCGCGATCTTGAATGTGACGTCGCTGCCGTAGGATTTGTAATCCGTGTAGCGCGCTGAAGCATTCAGATTCAGATTCTCGAAGAACGGACGATCGGCCAGCAGCGGCACGAAGAGTTCGCCGAAGACCTCTCGCACGCTGTCCGTACCGCGAGTCGGCTCCGATGAAGTCAGGCCGAGCAGGTTGCCCTGAATCGCATTCACATCCGGCGTGTCATCGATCCGCTGCTTACGATATTCGGCGCCCAAGGCCAGCTGCACATCTCCGCCGGGGAGAGCAAACAGCGGACCATCGACGGCGAAGGCAAACGTCGTCTCGCGGAATTTGTTGGTTCCGACGGTGTTCTGCAGAATGTAGTCACGATATGTCTGTGGCAGGCGACCCCCCACCGTGTCTGCATTGAGTGGCGGGGCTGCGACGCAGTTCGGGTTGGTTGCCAGGCTCGCGCAGCTGATGGTGCCGTCAGCGTTCTGAACCACGTCGAAAGAATTCGCGATACGGTCGGTCAGGAACGACTCGATCTCGTAGGTGCCGTCGGTCCACGACTTGCCCACGTAGAAATCGTAACGCCATCCCGGGAATACGAAGTCACCACGAATGCCGCCGCCCGCGCGAACGTAATCAACCTCCTGGCTCGACTCGGTCAGACCGAAGCCGACGAACGCCCGAACACCGAGGAACCCGACACCAGTCGTTTCATTGGGGAACGCAAGGATCGAGTTCCGCAGAAACTCGGGAACGAGGGGATTGGGCCTGGCAGGATCGATCGAGCAGGACACCGCGTCACAGCGATCGTCGACCAGATACACCGGATAATCCAGCGAAAGCTGCCGATAGAGCGGCGCTTCGGACTTCCGGCGGGTGGCCAGAACTTCTGCATAGAGTTCAGCGTTGCCGAGAGCATCAAGCTCGTAGGTTCCCGAAAGATAACCAGTGTAGGTTTCGACGGGGGTTATCAGGTATTCCTGCTGGCTCGCGGGATCGAAGCTGTCACGATCGTAGAGCCCGACACCCAAGTAACCCGGGGTGGCGCCGCCGCCTTGGCCAGGTGCCGGAACGAAGCGGTTGAACGTGCCAAGCGCACCACTTGTACGGCCGATGCCTGACCGGCTGCCGGTACCGATCGTGTTGATCGTTACACCCCCGTTGTCGATGGTGAAGCAGTTCCGCGGATCGCCAAGCGGGTAAGGGTCAGCCGAGCCGAGCGGGGCTCCCTCACCATCGATGTTGCCGGGGATCGGGCACTGCGTGAAGTCGGCATCCGCGAGACGAATTCCGTTGCGCTTGCGATACTCGAGCGAGCCGATGAGATTCAATCGGTCAGTGCCCAGGCCGAAGGTGGCGGATATACGGCGATCGATGCCGCTGCCCACTTCCGGCACATTGACCTGCGCGTCGAGCGTGAGGCCGCGCACTTCCTGGTCCGCGATGATGTTCACCACCCCGGCAATCGCATCGGATCCATAGACCGAGGAAGCGCCTGCCTTCAGGATTTCGATCCGCTCTACGATGGCTGTCGGAAGCACGTTGAGGTCGGCCGAGAGAACCGCACCGCGGGTACCTGCGGGCGCGAGACGGCGGCCATTGAGCAGAACCAGTGTACGCGCGGGCCCGAGGCCGCGCAGGCCAAGCGTATTGGCGCCGGTCCCGCCGTCCGTAACGAAGCCGGCGTAGTAGTTATTGATCTGGCCCGAGCCAGCGGTGACTTCGGCGCTCTGCAGGGCGTCCCCAGCACTGTTGAAACCCGATTGGGTGATCTCGTCCGCCGTAACCACAGTGATGGGCTCGATCGTCGAATATTCGTCGCGACGAATGCGCGAGCCAGTCACGACGATCGTATCCCGCTCCGCTGTCGCAGGGGTTTCCTGCACCTCTTCTTCGGCCGGTGCCTGGAGGCTATCATCCTCGGCATCCTGGGCATAAGCGGGCGACGTAAAGGCTGCGAGCGATAGCGCTGCCACTCCGGCGCCAGCGAACAAGCGGGCCTTGCTTACAAAAGCATTGTTCATGATTTTCTCAGTCCCCCTAAGAAGGCCGGTATGTGTGCCGGCGTTAGACGTAAGGTTAGTGTGACCGTGCAGCGGCCTGCGCGGCATTTATTCTGTCCCGATGCGACACGGGGTGGATAGTCGCAAATGAAATTAAGCTCTTTTGCGCCGTTCGGCACGGTCTGTCGCTAAATTGCAACACATCATGGTGTGCAAGCATCTTTGGCGGTTACTCTACCCGTCGCCCCTTCACGCCGTTCTGGCCATCGAAACGGATGAAGTAGCTGCCGAGTGCAGCTTTTTCGATAACGACGGGATCGCCGGACTCGACTCTCAGCAGACGCCTGGGCGCATCGCTTACCTGCCAAAGGGCATCGCCTTCCGCGATTCTGAACACGAATGAGTTCGGTGTGAGATAGCGGACGCTACTGACGGTCGTTTCCAGCCTGTCGAGTTCGTCCTTCTCGCCATCATCGCCCCCGAATATACCCAGGTCGGGAAGCGAGAAGCCGAATAGACCGCGGCGCGTCTTGCGAACCGCTTCAGCGTCGATAACTCGTAGTTCCCCTTGGTCCGACGCTGCCACGATATCCTTGACGGCTGCATCATAGCAGGCGAGCCGGACCATGGCGTCGCTCTCAGCCTGACAAGTCTTGAGAGGGGCCAGCAGATCTGGCTGCCCCCTCTCCTGCCCGGCCGACGGTGCGGAAAGGCATAACAGAGCTATCCCCGCGCATATGATCGGTCGGAGGAGATGCTTTCCCGTTGGCTGCAATCCTGGCATCCCTTCCCCCCGCCCTGTTTCGACTACCCGCCGCTCAACGACGTCGTGCAAAAAGACTATTCGCATGCTACGCGAAATTCCAGTATAAAGCATCGGCGTGACCCTTTGGAGATCTCGAGATCTCGTACGCATTATTCCTGCTGGAAGGGTCTACCATCCGAAAAACATTGGATCGGAAAGGCAAGTTGGATGAAGTATCTCTTTTCAGTCGCTGCAACAGTCGCGCTTACAGTATCAGCCGCGGCTTCCGCACACGGCCAGGCTGAAGATGCCCCCCGGACGTCGGGTGACGACACGGAGGCTTCGCAAAATCGCGTGATTTGCAAGCGGCAGAAGAACACGGGATCGCGTTTGAGTGCAGAAAAGATATGCTTGACAGCTGCTCAGTGGGCGCAACTCAAGCGTGATCAGCGCGAAGCGACCGAGCGCACCCAGTCGGCGCGCTGGAAAAGCGACTGATTCTACCGAGTAAGGACCCCGGTCCTTACTCGGTAGCGTAACCCATCCGCTCCGCCCAAGGGTGCAAGATGGGTATAACGGGCGTCAGGTGGTCGGCGTAGCGCCGCCAGCGATCGCGGGCGCGTATATAGAGGCGCTCGACAATCTGTGAGTAGCTGGCGGTACGCACGAGTCCGCGTGCTTTTGCGATTTCCTCGTGCGCAAGCGACCGCTCGTTGAACTCGAGCCCCAACCATCGGATCAGTGGCTCGAGTTCGTCGCGGGTGTTGTCCAGTAGTCGCTCATACCGGATCGGTCGAATATCCGCGTCGCATAGGGAGCGCGCTCGTTCCCATGCAGAAAACACGGCGTCGTACGTGCGCGCACTCTCTTCCAGCGAGGTGAAGCTACGCATCGCGAAGTTCTGTTGAAAGTTCGCGATAAAGCAACTCAGCACCACATCGTAGGGATGCCGTTCCGCGAGCACGATTTTTGCGTTGGGAAAGAGGCGGTGAATGAGCGGCAGACGGGTCATGTTGAGAGGATGCTTGTCTACAAGTCGCAGCGATTCGTCCCAACCACAGGTGCGTGCGGTGGCAAAATACTGCGACCGCAATTCTTTCGTCCGGTCCAATGAGAGCGTTGCCAGATCTTCCCCGCCCAGCGCGTTCGCCACGCTCGCCAGTATCGGTCGCTCTTCCAATACGGAAAGCTCTGGCTGACCCATGAGCATGGTGTCGAGCAGCGTCGTACCCGAGCGTGGAAAGCCGACCAAAAATACCGGATCCTGCTGCTCACCTGCGAGGTCGACCTCGGTCCAACTTTCGAACCAATCACGCGTCCAGCGCTCCGCGTTGCGCTCCACAGTCTCGCGGAAGGTCGGGCCTTGGACTGGAGCCGAATCAGTGACAGCCGCTTCGTTCATGCGCTCGAAGGCGGCAAATGCAGCGGCCGTGTCGTCACGGCGGTCAGCGATCGCCCCGATCAAGTGCAGGCGCCTCATGGGATGGACCGTCTCCGGAATGCCCCGTGCCAACTCCGCAGCGTCATCGAAGCGACCTTCGCGTTGCGCCTGCCAAGCAAGGAGGAAGGCGGCTTCAGGCGGTGCATTTACGCCGTCGATCCGGTTGATCAACGCTGCCAGATCGTCAACCCGGTTAAGCGCCTCGTACAAACGACCGAGCTCAATATGCGATTCGCCGAATTCGGGAAACCGCGCAACAACATCTTCGAGAATAGCGATCGCTGTTTCGATTCCATCGATCCCGTCCTTCGAGTCGATCGACGTTGAGGGCGCACTTCCGTCGGCGTGTACATGAGCCAAGGCCAGTTCGGTCAGCACTTTGCGGTTGCCGGGGGCGATGACCTGCGCGTCGCGCATGACCTTCAGGCGTTCTCGGCCACGATCAGCCTGCCGAAGTACCTCGGCAAGATTGAGGTAGATATCGATCTCTCGTGGCGCGAGCGTAATTGCACGCTCGAAGTACCCGATGGCTTCGTCGTACTTGCCACAGGCGGCATATAGGTTTCCGAGATTGTTCAGACTTGCAAGATCCGCCCCGTCGCCTGCAAGCGCGCGAAGATAGGCTGCGATCGCACCTTCGATGTCGCCGCGTTGCTGACGCGCATAGCCCTCGATACGTGCGAGATTTGGTTCGGCAGCTCCACCGATCAGGGCTATCGCACCGTCCATGTCTCCCGTCTCAACCAAAGCATTGGCGAGATTGGCACGACTGGCTCGATCGTTTGGGTTCAGGGCCAGCAAAGCGCGTAGGTGGGGGATGGCCCTGGCCGGCTCTTCAAGCCGCAGGGCAGCAAGGCTTGCGAGTGCCAGATAGGGCGCCCGGTCCTTTGCCGTCGCGACTGCCGCCTCCGCGAGTTCCAAAGCGCCGCGGTTATCCGCAAGGCGCATGCGTTGCATCGCAGCCAACAGGTCTGGCGGCGGGGCGGAGCTTTTCGTCTCTGTCATTGATCCGTTTCTTGTCTGGGCAGCGCGATATCGAAAGCGACCGTCAGGCGTTCGCCTGCAGAAAAGGGGCGTGTACCATGCCACATGGTCGAGGGGAACAAGACGAGGCGACCCGGCCGTGGTTCGATCAGGCGGGTTGGCGCGAGGTCCGGAACGAGGTCACGACATTCGCCCAGCGTGAGCCAGCCTTCGTGAGTACCCCCATCTTTCCCCGTCAAATCTGCGGGATCATCGCGAGCGAGCGTTTCAGGAAGGGCAACATAGAAGGCCGAGCTCAGCCAACCTTGGCTGTGGACGTGATCGACATGGAAGCCCGCCTCGCGCAGGCGAACCGACCAGGATCCGGCAACACGCTGCGGTGCACGGCGGGAAAACAAAGTGGGGTGGCCCTCGCGTGCCTGGGGAAGACGTTCGACGTGAGCAGCAACGGTCTCAAGCAGCGTCTTACGCAGCCTCTGAATTGGGGGAGTGTCCCGCAGTAGCAGATTACCGTCGCTCTGAGTGCCACCGCGCACCGATTGGTCGAGTGGTGCTTCGGCTGCAACATGAAGATGTCGCAAGTCAGTGGCGAGCGCTTCCAGATCGCCAACTTGGTCGCCAAGGTCGTAGAGGCCCACGAGGCTCTCATCCCCTTCCAACCAGTCCGCTCGCGAATCGTCGAGAAGGCGCCAAGCGAGCGAGAGATAGGGCCAGAAGAGATGGTCACGATCCTCCGCAACGCGCGGCTCTAGCAGCTCGGCCGCCTCTGCCGGGCGACCCACGCGCAGCAAATGCCGAGCATGCATCGCAAACTCTTCTTGTGATGCGGGCAGCGGCGCGGCAGCGAGTTCGTTCTCGGCCGTGTCGATGTCGCCCATTTCGGAAGCCGCATGGGCGGCGAATTGTCGCAGCCAACCCAGGTCTCCGAGCAGCCCGCGCGCCTTGGCGACGGCCACAGTGGCGTCGCTGTAGCGCCGGGCTTCGAACAGCGTCAGAATGCGTAAGCGGTGTAGCTCGTGCCGCGCTCCCATCGTAGCGAGTGCGGTATTGATATGCGCGACAGGATCAAAGCCGAGCTGGCCTCGAATGTGCGCCAGTGTTCGGTGTCCATCGATCCATAGCGGGTTACGGGTCAATATGGCTTCGAGGCGCTCGATGGCCTCCTGCCCACGCCGCTCGGCAACCAGCGCCGCGGCGAGACCGAGCAGCACCGATCCGTCTTGCGGCGCAAGGCTCACCGCCCGCTCGAACAGGTCCACCGCAGGCTTGCCCGCCTCAAGTGCGGTTCGCGCATGCGAATGAACTATAAGAGGGTCGGCCGACGCGAGACGTGCTGCTCTGGAAAACGCGGAGTGGGCGAGGGGCCCGTCTCCCGCCGCGCGTGCGGCGAGTCCGAGCAACTGAGCGAGCCGTGGATCCGCGCGATTCCGCTCAGAGAGGCGCTTCGCTGTGGGTAGAAGAACTTCGGGATAGTCCGCTTTCAGTAGATCGAGGCCTCCGCGGAAGGCAGCTTCGGAGGAAGACCGCACGAGCCCCTCTGCTATTGCCTGCGCTTCCTTTGGACGCACGGCCCAGCCCTCCTGCTTGATTTGATCCGGCCAGACCGGCCCAAAAAGAAATGGCGGACCTTTCGGCCCGCCATCCCCTGTCTAGTCTGCGCTACGCTTAGAATTCAAGCGTCACACCAGCGTAGATGTAACGACCCAGAGCGTCGTACACCTGCGCGAACGTATTGCCGTTACAGAACCCGGCCGGGCAGGTCTGCGAACCGGTGATCGGCGGCTCCTTGTCGAGCACGTTGTTGGCGCCCAGGCGGAAGTCGTAGTGATCGCCAACCTCCCAGGTGAACGCGAGGTCGAAGTAGTTGACGGCATTGAAGTGCGATGCACCCGGATTGGTGCTGTCGAGGTCCACCGGACCGAAGTAGCGCCAGCGGACCGACGCACCCATCCCGTTGGTCCAATCGAAGCTCAGACGAGCCTGATGGCGCCATTCGGGGTTCGGCGTGCCGCACTGGTTGCCCGCCAGGCCAACGCACTCGACATCGTCGCCCACGCCGGGATTGGTGGTCAGCGTGTCCAGCCAGGTGCCGACGAAGGTCAGGCCCAGCCGACCCGCACTGCCGATCTCGCGGCTGTAGCCCGCCTGCACGTCGATGCCCGACGTCTCAAGACGACCGATGTTCTGCGATAGGTCCTCGATGTAGCCTGCCGAGGTGCGCCACAGCGAACCCGATGCATCGCGATGGATGAGATCGCAGAAAAACTGGTCGTTGTTGTTGGTGCACTGGTCGATGATCGTGTCCGCACCGATGCCCTGGATGGCGCCTTCAACCTTAATGTTGAAGTAGTCAACGCTGGCATTGAAGCCCGGCAGGAAGCCGGGAGTCAGTACCACACCCACGGTGTAGGTGTCGGCGACTTCGGGAACCAGGTCTGGGTTACCGCCGATCAGGCCGTTATACTGGCTCGCCGGGTTCGGAGCGACGGTCTGGCCGACGCTAAGACCTTGGGCGAGACAGCCCGTGTCCGCCGCCGTGATGGCGAAGCCGGCGCACGGGTCGGTCGAACCATCGAGAACGACACGTTGCGGAGCGAAGAGATCCTGTACCGTCGGGGCACGCACTGCGCGGTTGTAGCCGCCGCGGAAGCGGATGTCCCGGGTCGGGGCGAGCTCGCCTTCGATCTTGTAGGTGTCGGTCGAATACCCGGTGTTGTAGTCCGAATAACGGTAGCCGCCCGTGATGTTGAAGTCATGCAGCCAGCTGTCCTGGACGATCGGCAGACGGACCTCGGTGAAGAACTCTTTCACATCGAACGAGCCCGCAACCGGCAGCGTCGGCGCACCTTGGCCCGCGAGATCGCCCGTCTGGAACGCGCTATCCGCGAAGAAGTCGAGCTTTTCCTTTCGGTATTCGGCGCCGAGCACGATGCCAACGCCTTCCGAAGCCCAGGGGCTCTGGATGCCGTATTCACCGAGCGCACCCGAGACGTAGCCGGAAGCAACCTGCTCACTTACGACACCGCGCTGGAAGCCCGGCGTCTGCAGGTAATTGATCGCTTCGTTCGATGGCGTGACAGAGCCAGGCGAGAAGATATCCCATGGGACGCAGTTGGGGTCGGTTCCATCAAGGGTCGAGCGGCAGACGGGAGTGCCGTCGGGACCGGTGACAACGTCGAGCGCACGCGAGATGCGTGTGACCGAGAAGTCGTTGAAGTAGGTCTCGGCGAAGTTGGTCCGGCCGTACTGATAGTACATGTCATACGACCAGACCGGGCTCAGGTCGCCGCGGGTTCCGAGCACCGCGCGATAGCTGGTGTGCTGGAGGTCGTCGCGACGCCCGCCGCCTTCCACGTTACGGCGCAGGATCTGCGCGAAGCCGCGGGTGTACTGGCCGCTTGCTGGGCCGAACATGTACGGCGTCGTCGGCAACAGCGGCTCGCCCAAACCACGATCGATGCGAGCCTGATTCTCGGCTGCAACGTTACCAACCACCGTGAAGGCGTCTGCCGCAAGCGGGCTGACCAGCAGGTTCTCGTTGTCGCAGATCACAGCCTTCTGCTCGGGCGACAGGAGCGGATTATCGCAGTTGATCGAGACGGTGTTACCGAAGTTACCCGACGGAGCGATCTGGGCGACCGTGCGGTCGTCCATGAACATGAACTCCATATAGGGATGCAGCGCTTCAGAGATCTCATAGTCGGCGAACACGCCGGCGGTGTAGCGCTCGTCCGGACGCTGAAAATAGTTCAGCGGCGCGTAGTTGTATTGCGTAAAGCCGGGAAGCAGCGTGCGGTTCGGACCGAACTGACCGATCGTCGAGGTGAACGAATCCGCAACACCGTCGCCATCTGCATCCGTCGGATCGCCGAAGTTGTCGAAATAGAACAGTGTGCCCTGTGGCGACGTCGCGGAACCACCGCAAGTATAGGGTGGGTTGCCGCTCGCAGTCGCCGAGAGGGCGCATGCCGAGTAGTCGCGGCTCGATTGGAGCACGGGGTTGATCTTGCGATACCCCACATAGCCCATGACGTGGCCACGACCATCGTCGAAGCCGGCGCCGAAGGAGGCCGTAATATCGAACGCGCCGCCGTTGGTTGACATGCCGCGCGGATAGCCAAAGCCCTTCGCATCAAGCGCGTCGGTGTACTTGCTCTTGTTGCGGTTGTCGTGGTTGTAGACCGAGTACTGGGTGTCGAGCTTGAAGCCCTCGAAATCAGTATCCATCACGAAGTTGACGACGCCCGCGACGGCGTCGGCGCCGTACACCGACGAGGCGCCGCCGGTGAGCACGTCGATCCGATCGATCAGGGCGGCCGGGATCACGTTGATGTCGGCGGCCGACGTGGTCGGGTCACCGGGGACGAGGCGACGGCCGTTGACGAGAACCAGCGTGCGCTCGGAGCCGAGACCACGCAGATTCAGCGTGGCGGTGCCACTCGCGCCGTTCGAGACGTTCGCACCTTGGCCGGCGAAGACCTGCGGCAGCGAGTTGACGAGGTCTTCCACGCGGGTCGTGCCCGTCTGGGTCACTTCCTCGCTGGTGACGACGGTGACCGGGCTGGCCGATTCGAGATTCGGCTGCTTGATGCGCGAACCGGTGACGACGATGGTCTGCGGCGCCGAAGCGTCATCAACCGCTTCAGCCGGACCAACGCCAACGTCTTCGCTCTCGGTGGTCTGCGCGAACGCGGGCGCGCTCGCCAGAGCCAAGCCGAGCGCGATAGGCGCTGCGCCAGCCTTGAGAATGGTTAGATTCCTCATGTGATTTCTTTCCCCTCTGATGCGCCCGGGCACGGGGCGCTGCTACTTGAAGCTGCAGCGAGGCGTGCGTGAAGCACGCACTCCGCCAGCTACTCAATGGGATGCCTCTCACAGTGTCGCGCCGCAAATCCTAATCGGGCGAACTCGGAAGATTGACCGGCATTGTCGCCATTCTGCAACATGTGTGAAGTTGGGCGAATCCGCCCGTTTCCGCGCTCCAATTCGTGTCCCGCTTGACCGCGTACCGCAGGCTTCCTAACCGGGTTGCAATGCGAAACCGGTTGGGAAGAGTTGGATGACCACTGCCTACCTCGTCGATGCCGTTCGCACGGCCGGAGGGCGCCGGGGCGGAAAGCTGGCCGGTGTCCACCCGGTCGATCTGGCAGCGGAGGCGCTCGATGCGCTGGTGGAGCGCACCGGGGTCGACCCGAAGAGTGTCGACGATGTGATCATGGGCTGCGTTACCCAGGCGGGCGAGCAGTCGATGCACGTCGGGCGCAATGCGGTGCTGGCCTCGAAGCTGCTGCCGCAATCCACGCCAGCGGTTACGATCGACCGCCAGTGCGGGTCGAGCCAGCAGGCGGTGCAGTTCGCCGCGCAGGCGGTGATGAGCGGCACGCAGGACGTGGTCATCGCCAGCGGCGTCGAGAGCATGAGCCGCGTACCCATGGGCTCGAGCTTGACGTTCCACATGAAGGAAGGCCTGGGCACCTACAAGTCGCCGGGGCTGGAGGAGAAGTATCCCGGCGTCCTGTGGTCGCAGTTCATGGGCGCCGAGATGATCGTCGAGAAGCATGGCTTCACGAAGGACGATCTCGATCGCTTCGCTCTTGCGAGCCACGAGAAAGCGATCGCCGCAACCCGGGCAGGGGCGTTCGACGCCGAGATCGTGCCGGTCGAGATCGAGGCCCCCGATGGACCGCAGATGCACAGGGTCGATGAAGGCATCCGCTTCGACGCGACGCTCGAAAGCATCGCCAGCGTCAAGCTGCTCAGCGAAGGCGGTACGATCACGGCGGCCACGGCCAGCCAGATCTGCGACGGCTCCAGCGCGGCGCTGATCGTGTCCGAAAAGGTTCTGAAGGAACAGGGCCTGACCCCGCTTGCACGGATCGTCAATCTCACCGTCACGGCGGGCGACCCGGTCATCATGCTGGAGGAACCGTTGTTCGCGACCGACAAAGCACTGCGGCGGGCAGGCATGAAGATCGAGGATATCGACCTCTACGAAGTGAACGAGGCCTTCGCGCCCGTACCGCTCGCGTGGCTAAAGCATACGGGTGCGGATCCGGAGCGGCTCAACGTCAACGGCGGCGCCATTGCCCTCGGCCATCCGCTCGGCGCCTCGGGCACCAAGTTGATGGCGACGCTGACCCACGCGCTCAAGGCGCGCGGGAAGAAGTACGGGCTGCAGACGATGTGCGAAGGCGGCGGTATCGCCAACGTGACGATCATCGAGGCGCTTTGATCGAGTTGTGAGTCCTCGCGAAGGCGGGACCTCCGGCAAGTATTACACGAGACCTCCGCCTGCGCGGGGGATCAGGAAGAGGAAGACAAAAATGGAAATCGGCAGCAACACTCCCGCAGTGGTCACCGGCGGCGCCTCCGGTCTCGGCGAAGCGACCGCGCGCGCACTCGCCGCGAAAGGCGCAAAAGTCGCGATCTTCGATCTGCAGGAGGAGAAGGGGAAGAAGGTCGCCGCGGAGATCGGCGGCACATTCTGCGAATGCAACGTGACCGACGAAGCGTCGGTCGACGCCGCCTTCGCCAAGGCGCGCGAGGCGCATGGGCAGGAGCGGATCCTGGTCAACTGCGCCGGTGTCGGCAATGCGATCAAGACCGCCAAGCGCGACAAGCAGACCGGTGAGATCAGCCATTTCCCGCTCGATGCGTTCAACTGGGTGATCCAGATCAACCTCATCGGCACCTTCCGCTGTATCGCCAAGTCGGCGGCGGGGATGATGACGCTCGATCCGCTGTCGGAGGACGGCGACCGCGGCGCGATCGTCAACACGGCCAGCGTTGCCGGCGAGGACGGGCAGATCGGCCAGGCGGCCTATTCCGCGTCGAAAGGCGGGGTAATCGGGATGACGCTGCCGATCGCCCGCGACCTCATGGGCGAGGGCATTCGGGTGAACACGATCCTGCCGGGCATCTTCAACACGCCGCTGATGAACGCCGCACCGCCGCAGGTGAAAGAGGCGCTGGCCGCCTCGGTGCCGTTCCCCAAGCGGCTCGGCAATCCCGAGGAATATGCCAAACTCGCGCTGTGCATGATCGAGACCGGCTACTTCAACGGCGAGGACGTGCGGCTTGACGGCGGAATCCGGATGGCGCCGCGGTGACGATGGTATGAGCTCTTGCACAGGCAGGGGCCTCCCTCGGCTCGCCCGAGACCGAGGGAGGTCCAAGCCTGCGAGGGGGCTCGCGCAAGGTGTGGGGAGGAAGCGGTGCCCGAGTTCACGCAGATCAAACTGGACATCGACGACGGCATTGCGACGGTCACGCTCCATCGGCCGGAGAAGATGAACGCTTTTACCCGCACGATGATGGCGGAAATCATTGCTGCGATGGACGCGATCGATGCTGACGACGCGGTGCGGGCGGTCATCTTCACCGGATACGGCGACCGTGCATTCTGCGCTGGCGCCGATCTTACACCGGAGGACGGTGCCAAGCCGTTCGCCAGCAACGAAGCGGTCGACGATCTGTCCCATCCGCTCGTGCGCGACGGCGGCGGGCAAGTGACCCTGCGCCTGTTCAATTCGACCAAGCCGCTGATCGCTGCGTGCAATGGTGCGGCCGTGGGCATCGGGGCGACGATGCAACTCGCAATGGACATTCGCCTGGCGGCGGAGACCGCGCGGTACGGTTTCGTGTTCGCGCGGCGCGGGATCGTGCCTGAGGCGTGTTCGAGCTGGTTCCTGCCGCGGCTCGTGGGCATTCAGCAGGCGCTCGAGTGGACGTACACCGGCCGCATCTTCGATGCGCAGGAAGCCCTTGCAGCGGGGCTCGTCCGCTCGGTTCACCCGCAGGACAAGCTGATGGGCGAGGCGAGGGCGCTGGCACGCGAGATCGGGGAGAATACTTCGGCCGTATCGATCGCGTTGACGCGGGCGATGATGTGGCGCCTGTCGGCCGCGGACCATCCGATGATGGCCCACCGGATCGACAGCCGCGCGATATACCGCATGGCGAGGACACCTGATGCAGCCGAAGGTATCGTTAGTTTTCTCGACAAGCGGCCGCCGGAATTTCCGATGAAGCCTTCGCGCGACATGCCGGACTTCTATCCGTGGTGGGACGAGCCCGATTACCGATAACGGTCGGCAAGGACCCCGACCCGGTTGTCAACACAGGCGGTTGCACTAGAAACGAGTTCCATGACCGAACCCGACGATCGCCCCGGCCGGCTCCAGCTCGACCGTTTTCTGCCGTACCAGCTCTCCATCGCATCGAACGCGGTCAGCAACCGTATTGCCGAGATCTATCGCGACCGGTTCGACCTCAAGATTCCCGAATGGCGGATCATGGCTGTGCTCGGCGACACCGGGCCGGCGACGCAGCGTGAGCTGACGGAGCGCACGCTGATGGATAAAGTCGCCGTCAATCGTGCCTGCCGCACCCTCGCCGAGCGCGGGTTGGTGGAGCGCGAACCCAACGTTACCGACGGCCGCTCGCACCATCTCGAACTTACCGCGCAGGGCCGCTCGATCTACGACCGGATCATGCCCCTTACCTTGCAGATGGAGCAGCAGCTCTTCGCATCGTTCTCCGCTAGCGAGCGCGATATCTTCGTCCGGCTTCTGACCCGCGTGCGCGAACAGGCGGGCGCTCTCGATCCCGCAAGCGAGAACGTCTAGCGACCTCCGCCGCTCAGGTTTCGGGCGATCTGCTTATTGGCCGGGGTTGGTCGCGAAAGCGTCGCTGATCGAGCAGGCCGCGGGGCCCAGGATCACGATAAACAGCACCGGCAGGATGAACAGGATCAGCGGCACGGTCATGATCGCAGGCAGGCGTGCGGCCTTCTCCTCCGCGCGCATCATGCGCTCGTTGCGGAATTCGGCCGAGAGCACGCGCAGCGCCGATGCGAGCGGGGTGCCGTAGCGTTCGGTCTGCACCATCGTCGTCACCACGCCGCGCACGGATTCCAAGTCCACGCGGTAGGCGAGATTGTCGAACGCCATCTTGCGTTCGGTGAGGAACGAAAGCTCGATCGCGGTCAGCGCGAACTCGTCGCCGAGCTCGGGGTAGGCGCGGCCCAGTTCCTTGGCGACCCGGTTGAAGGCCGCATCGACCGTCAGGCCCGCTTCGGCGCAGATCACCAGCAGGTCGAGCGCGTCGGGGAGACCCTTGCGGATCGCGTCGGTACGCTTGGTCGCCTTGTTCTTGAGGAAAATCTCGGGCGCCTTGTAGCCCGCGAACAGGAGCGCGCCCATGGCGCCGGTGCGCTTCATCACGCCCCAATCCGGGAAGTAGTCGATCACGTAGATCAGCATGATGCCCAGCCCGCCGAGCAGCAGCGGCAGCAGGATACGGCCTGCGATGACGTAGACCGCCAGCTCCCTGTTGCGGTAGCCGGCGTGGGCGAGTTGCTGCTGGATGACCTCGATCTGGCTTTGCTGAAGGACCTTCATCCCCGCCAGCGTGTCCTTGAGCTTTTCGGTCCCCTCGGTCTTGTGGAGGAGGCTCTGGCGCTTGCGGGCATTGGCCTTGACGATACCGGCCTTCAGTTCGTCGCGGCGCGCGTTGAGCGCTTTCACCCGGCGCGCCATGGGGTCCTTGACCGTGAGCGCGGCATAGATGGCGAGCAGCACGGCGAGGGCGGCGATCCCGGCGAGGATCGAACCGACGAGAATGACGTCGAAACCGAGGAGGGTGGGGCCGGCGGGCGTGTCGGGCATGTCCTGTTCTCGCTCAGATCTCGAAGCTGACCATCTTGGCCATGATGAAGCCGCCGATCGACATCCACACCAATCCGCCGAGGCCGGTGACGATCAGCCGGTCATCCTCGAAGAAGCCGCCGACGTAGCCCGGGTTGATCCACCAGATCATCGCGAAGACGATGAACGGCAGGGCGCCGACGATGTAGGCCGATGCCTTGGATTCCGAGCTCATCGCCCGGATCTTCAGTTTCATTTGGGCGCGCTTGCGCAGCACGTCGGCGAGATTGCCGAGCGTCTCCGCTAGGTTGCCGCCGGTTTCCCGCTGGATAGCCAGCGCGATGCAGAAGAAATTGAATTCCGGGATGCCGAGGCGGTCGGCCGTGTCCTGCAGGGCTTCTTCCATCGAGCGCCCGATCTTGATCCGCTCGACCACGCCCTTGAATTCGATCCCCACGGGGCCGGGGACTTCCTGTGCCACCACCTGCAGCGTTTCCGTAACCGGCAAACCCGATCGCAGGCCGCGCACCAGCAGTTCGATCGCATCGGGAAACCGCGCGTTGAAGGCATTGGTCCGTTTCTTGATGAAATGACCGACGACGATATGAGGAATTCCCGCACCGAGCAGCAGGCCGATGCCAAGCGAGAGCATCGCCGCGCCCGAACGCAGATACACGATAACCGCGACGGCGAGCGCGATGCCGAGCGACGCGTAGATATACTGCGTGACGGTCCACTTCTTGCCCGTCCGGTCAAGCCTGAGCGCAAGCGCTTCCGACCGCGATTCCGACCCCGCAACCTTGTGCATCCGGGGTTTGCGCGACGCGATGGCCTTCTTGAGTTGCGATTCCACCTTGGTGTCGGTGCTTTCGGAATGGCGATAGCGCAGCGCGTCCATGCGCCGCTGCGCCTCCTTGGCGGCAGATGGTCCGGCCAGCAGCATGTAGCCGATAACCATGAGGCTCATCAGTCCACAACCGACCAGCAGGAGCTGGATGATGTTCATGCTCGTGTCCTGCCCTTCCTGGCTCGCGCTGCGGACACCTGCGCCGCGGCGAGATCACGCACGGTCAATCGGCCGTGGCCGCGACCTTCTTGTCCTTCTTCACCAGCAGCGACTTGAAATCGAAGCTGCCGAGCAGTGACTTCTTTTCCGACGAGCCATCGTCCAGCCCTTCGTCGCTCGCTCCGAGCACCCGCTCGGCCACCTGCCGCATCGCTGCGGAGGCCTTGCTGGCCGGATTGGAGTCGACGAACGTCTGTCCCAGCTTGGCGGCATTGGCCGCGGCCTTGGGATCATAGGGCATCGCGAAATCGATCTCGCGCTCGATCGACGCTTCGAAGTCGGCCTTGCCGATTTCCGAGATCGCCGTCTGCACCTTGTTCGCCACCACGATGGGTTGCACATGCGCGGCGTTGGCCTTCAGCCACGAGAGGATGCGGATCGTATCGCGCGCCGAGGCGAGCGTCATCTCGGTGGCCAGGACTACAACATTCACTTCCGCCAGCAGATGGGGGAAGTTGATCAGCATGTTGCGCGGCAGATCGATCACCGTCATCTCGAATGCCTGACGGAACTCCTCTTCCAGTTGCACGAAGGCGGAACCGTCGGTCATCAGCGGTGTGCTGATCGGCGCTTCGGCGGAGAGGATCGCGAGGTTGTCGTTCGCGCGGATCATCGCGCGCTCGATGAACAGTCCGTCGATGCGGCTCGGATTGTCGATGGCATCGGTCAGGCCGCGGCCGGGTTCCAGATCGAGCGCCAGCGCACCGGTACCGAAATGCACGTCGAGATCGAGCAGCGCGGTCGGCAGCTTGTGATCGGTGCTGAACAGCCAGGCAAGCGACGTCGCCAAGGTTGACGCACCCACGCCGCCGCGTGTGCCGACGACCGCCGTCGAGATATGCCGCTTGGCCGTATCCGGATCGCTTGCGCGCGGTGCAGCGAACACCGCCTGTGCTTGGTTGAAGGCATCGCGCAACTGCCCGGCCGACAGCGGCTTGAGCAGGTAGTCGTGGATGCCGCTCGCAAGCAGATCGCGATAGAGCCGTACATCGTTGACCTGGCCGATCGCGATAACCACCGTTCCCGGCTCGCAAACCTCGGCCAGCGCGTTGATATCGTTCAGCGGGTCGCCGCTTTCGGACAGATCGACCAGCAGGATGTTCGGGCTCGCGGTGACCGAGAGCGACTGCACGGCGTTGCGCAACCCGCCCTTGGCGCATTTCTCGGGCTGCCAGCCCATTTCGACGACCACCGGCCGCAGCACGTCGAGCGCAGCCTCGTCGCAGATGAAGGCGGCAAACGGATCGCGGTTTCCACCGGCTTTCCAGGGGGCGTTCATGTTCAGTTTCCTCCGGTACCGGTGCTCGACGCCGTCAGGCCGCCTTCGCCCGTCGGTGCTTGTTCACGGTAGCTGTTGATGGCCTTGCTCGAGCTCATGACCACGGTTTCGCCGGTGCCCTTCTGGCCGCTGATCAGATCTTCGGGATTGGCGATCATCGCCGCCATATTGCCGTTCACGGCGCATCCGTAATTGGGCGAGGTCGCGTTGGTGTAGTTCATGTCCGACTTGGCCGACCAGTCGGGACAGCCGGCAACATGCGCGCTCGAACGGGTGATGACGATGCGGGCCTTGCCGGTCTCGACATAACCGGCGGTCACCGGCGCGCCTTCGCTAAGCAAAATGCCGTGACGTGCTGCGAGCTGGGCGACGGCTTCGCGCGTCGCGCCGCTGGCGACGGGATCGTCGATCGCGACACGATCGCCGTAGCGGAGATCCATCACGTCGAACCATTCGGCGAGGCGCTGCTGTTCCGAGATCGGCAACCCGCCGGCGTTCGCCTGAACGTCCAGTACGTAATTGGTTCTCTCGACCACCGGCTGCTTCGTCGAATAGAGACTGCGGTTCTCCGGCATTCCGCCGCACGCCGCGAGCGACAGACCCAGCGAGAGGGCGATCGCGCCCGCCAATTTGCGATTGATAGCCTTGGGCATGGTGATCACCTTTCTCACTTCAGGCTGAAGCCGGGTGCGGCGCTTTCCGCGCGGCGCTCACGACGGCCACTCGTTTCCGGCAGCATGGCCTGCGGATCGATCCGCGAGACGTCCGGCTCAGGTGCATCGCGATCGACCGCGCTGGGCGCCGGACGCGCTTCACCGCTGACGCCGGCGCTTTCCTGATAGCCAAGCAATTGCTCGATCTCGTTGGAGGCGTGAAAGCCGTCGGTCGGCAGCTTGATGTCATTGGCGTCGACCGGGTTCACCAGATATGGCGTCACCACGATTACCAGCTCGGTCTCGCCCTTGCGGAACTGGCGCGAGCGGAACAGGTTGCCGAGGATCGGCACGTCGCCAAGACCAGGGGCCTTGTCGATCGAATTCTGCGCGCTGTTACTCATGAGACCGGCGATCATGAAGCTCTGGCCCGAGCCGAGCTCCACCGTGGTTTCGGCGCGCCGAATGGTGAGCGCGGGGATCTGGAAATTATCCATCATCACCGCGCCCTGGCTCGACAGTTCGGAGACTTCGGGGCGCACACGGATAGAGATGCGTCCGTTCGCCAGCACGACCGGTGTGTAGGCGAGACTGACGCCGAACTTGCGGTATTCGATCGCCGTGGTGCCGAGACCCTGGCTGATCGGAATGGGGAACTCGCCGCCGGCGAGGAATTCCGCCGTCTCACCCGACAGCGCGGTGAGATTGGGCTGCGACAGCGTGGTCAGCAGGCCGTTCCGCTCGGCGAGATCCAGCGCGCCGGCAAGATCGAGGCCGAGAAAGCGGCCGAAGCCCGCGAGCGTCGTGCCGCCTTCCATACCGGTCACGACGGACGAGCCCTCCGTCGCTTCTGTTACCCCGGTGAATACACCACCGCCGGGCGCGTATTGCGGGAAGGGTGAGCGGCCGGTCGTCACACCGAACTTGAAGCCATTCGTGCCATCGAAGCTGGCCAGGTTGGCACCAATTGCGCGGACCAGCGAACGGCTCACCTCGGCAAAGCGAACCTGCAGGTTGACCTGCAGCGGCGTCGCCATCTTGAGGCGGCTGATCACGTTGGTTTCTTCGCCGACGAAAGCTTGCACCAGACGCTCGGCCTCGGCGGCGTCTTCCGGCGCGGCGACGGTGCCCGTCAGCAGCACGGTATTCGTGCCCATGGTCGCGACGGAAATCTCCGCCTCCGGCATGGCCAGCGCGAGCATCTGGGGAATGCTGTCGATATTCGATCCGACGCGCACGTTGGCCGACCAGATGATGTCGCCCGCTGCGTTGCTGGCATAGATCGTGGTCTCGCCGCCCGACTTTCCGAACACGAAAAGCTGGCGCTGCGACTTCACCTGGACGTCGGCGATCGCCTCGTTGGCGATGAACACGTCGGCCATCGCGCCGGGGACGCTGATCAGTTCACCGCGGCCGATCGAGAGCACGATGCTCTGTGCGGGCGTGGAGATGGTCTGCGCATTGGCGGTGTTCGCGGGCAGGCTCCCGATCGGGGCCAGCGCGGCACCGGCAAACAGCGCGGTTGCGATAAGGCGGCGTTTCATCGTCTTGCCCCTCGATTGCATGCCGCGGGTGCGGCAGGCGGAAAATGCGTGGATACGGTGCATGTCAGTTCTTCCCGACCGGAACTTCGACCGTGGTCTTGCCGCGGGTGACGCGCACGCTCGGACCGCTGCGGATCGGGGCGGCTTCGCCGTCTGGACTGGACCGGGAGATGCCCGCCGACGAAGGGTCGGACATTACCGGGCGCGCCGGGGGCATCGACGAACGCTGGAAGCGCGAGACATCGCCGCCGGTGACGTAGGACGAGCTCTGGTCGATGGGACGAGCGATCGCCTGGCGCAGCAGCTTTTCCTCTTCTTCGGGCGTCGCGTCGTCGGGGATCTTGATCTCCCCGGCCGCGACGGCACGTTCGAGCTCGG
The DNA here is from genome assembly GCF_003581645.1 of Pelagerythrobacter aerophilus. Taxonomy (GTDB): domain Bacteria; phylum Pseudomonadota; class Alphaproteobacteria; order Sphingomonadales; family Sphingomonadaceae; genus Pelagerythrobacter; species Pelagerythrobacter aerophilus. The sequence goes on from NZ_QXFK01000016.1 coordinate 141,327, forward strand.
ATTCGTTGTCGGCAATGGAGCGCAGCGAGAGGCTCAGCGTACCGATGGTTTGCGCCACGGCGACTTTCTCGGCGATCTTGGGTGTAACCTCGATCGTCACCGTTCGGAATGCGCGAACCACCGTCTGGCCGTCGACGATCTCCTGCGTGGTCGACTGGTCGGTTGCGAGCACGCGCAGGTTGCGCAGGATCGTTTCCGATGCCTTGAGAGACTGACCGTCGTCGCCCTTCACTGTCTGCGTCAGCATGAGGTCGACGCGGTCGCCCGGAAAGACAAAACCGGCCACACCGGTCTGCGCGGACACCGGTACGGTGACGGCGCGCATCCCCGGGCCCAGCGCAGCAGCGAGAAAACCGCTATCGCCCGGCTTGACCAGCGAGCCCTGCGTCACCGGCTCACCCGCCGTGATCGGCAGGCGCACGACGGTGCCGAGCAGCTTGGAGATATCCGCTTCGCCATCGAGGAAGTAGGCGTCCTGGACGAGGTCCTCGGGCCACATCTGAAAGCCGAGCGCGTCGGCTGTGATGATCGTGCCGGCCGGCAGTGCGCGCTGGGCGACCAGCACGCGCGGTCCCTGGGGCACCGGCGGTGCGGCTTCGGCCTGGGGCGTGGCAGCCCCGGCAAACATGCTGCGGGCCGCCAGGGCCGTGCCGATCGCAATGATCAGCGCGCCGAGCAGCAGAACCAGCTTCTTCCTGTCCATGGCTTTTGAAGCCCCCTCGTCATGCCCGGCAGATTGCGGGCGAGTCCAGATTTCGTCCTAGAATCGAACTGGTTAAAATGGAGTTCACCCCAAATTGGCAGCGGTTGCGGCTGCCGGGAGGTAGTGAATGCCCAGAACCCAGAGGCCGCCGGCGGAGATCGCCACGCCGTAGGGAATCGCGAGCCGATCACGCTGGCGCCGCATGACATGCCAGGCGCCGAGCACGATGGTCAGGATCCCGCCTGCCAGCGCCATGACGATCAGCAGTTGCAGGAACAGGCTCGGCGCTATCCACAGGGCCAGTGCGGTCAGCAGCTTCACGTCGCCGCCCCCCATCATGCGCAGCGCGAAGAGACCGGCGAGCACCGCGAAGGCGGCAAGCGCCACGCCGAGCTGGATCGCCACGCCCGGCCATAGCGAAATCCCGCCGGCCCACCAGAACAGCGGTGCGCCGAGCGCGATCGCGCCGGTAAGCCAGTTGTCGATCTGCCGTCGGCGAAGATCGGTAAACGCTGCAATAACCAGCGCGATTGCCAAGGCTACGAGCAGCCCGTAGTGGAAATAGCCGTCCGGCATCGAAACCCCCCATGGTCCCCCGTCAAGCGCCGGTGCTACAGAAGATGGCTTACCAAAGAGTAACCATCCGCAGGAGGGCGGCGTTAGCCAGGTGCAGGAAGCCGATGTGAACCGTGATGCGATCGACCGCCGCGCGATCCCGCCGCACGCGGTCGAGAGCCGCTGGATGGCGCCCGATCAGTATGCCATCCGCCGGATCGACTGGCCCGGCCAGGCGGCCTCGCTGCGGGGCTCGATCCTGTTCCTGCCGGGCCGCGGCGACTGCTACGAGAAGTATCTCGAGACGCTGGAGGAATGGCACCGCGCCGGCTGGCGCGTGACCGCGTCGGACTGGCGCGGGCAGGCGGGTTCGGGCCGGCTCGGCACCGATGCCGTCACCGGTCATGTTGACGACTTCTCGCGCTGGGTGGACGATCTCGCGCATCTCTGGGCTCGGTGGAAGGCCGAGACCCCGGGGCCGCACATACTGATCGGCCATTCGATGGGAGGCCATCTGGTATTGCGCACCGTGGCGGAGCAACGCGCCGATCCCGATGCGGTGGTTCTGTCCGCACCGATGCTGGGCTTCTTCGGCAGCGTTCTACCGGTAAGCTGGATGCACCGGGTGGCGAAGGCGATGCTGCGCTTCGGCGATCCCGCGCGGCCGGCGTGGAAATGGAGCGAGAAGCCAGGGGAGGTCCCCGCGACCCGTGTGGCTTTGCTTACCCACGATGCGGAGCGTTATCAGGACGAACTCTGGTGGCGGGAAAAGCGTCCCGAGCTGGTCATGGGGCCGGGAAGCTGGGGTTGGGTCGAGCGCGCCTACGAATCGATGCGCCTGCTCTATGCGCCGGGCACGCTCGAGGCGATCCGTACGCCCGTGCTCCTGATCGGAACCACCAGCGACAGGCTGGTCGATATGATCGCGATCGAGGCCGCCGCACGGCGCCTGCCTAAAGGCGAACTGCTCGCCTTCGGGAAGGAAGCGCGGCATGAAATCCTGCGCGAAGTGGATGCCGTGCGCGACCGTGCGATGAACGCGATCGCCGAATTCCTCGATCGCACCGCTCCACCGAAAGTGTAGGTCGGGCTTGGCGGAACGGTTCAATATCGCGATCGTCGGCGCGGGCATGGCCGGGGCGAGCCTTGGCGCCGAACTTGCGCCGCACGCGCGCGTGCTCATGCTCGAGGCGGAGGACAGGCCAGGATACCACGCGACTGGCCGCTCGGCCGCGTTCTGGGAGGAATGCTACGGGGGTGCGGAGGTGGTCCCGCTCACGCTCGCATCGGGCCCCTATTTGCGCGACCACGGATTCCTGAGACGTCGCGGCGCCATCTACGTCGGGCGCGACAGCGACGACGAGGCGCTCGATGCCTTTCTCGCGCGCTTCAGCGCCAGAGGCGCGAACCTCGAACGGATCGGCCGGAGAACGCTTGAAGCGCAAATCCCCGGCCTTCGCTCTGGGTGGACGGGCGGTGTGTGGGAACCCGCCTGTTCCGATATCGATGTCGCCGGGCTTCACGCGCATTATCTTGCAGCCTTTGCCTGTGCGGGGGGTACGCTCCGGACGCGCACGCGGGTCGAACGGCTGGAACGCACCGGCGGCGGATGGTCGATAACGTCGGCAGGCGCGGAGTTCGAAGCGGCCATTCTGGTGAATGCCGCCGGCGCCTGGGCGGATGGCGTCGCCGGAATGGCCCGCGTGCCGACGGCTGGGATCTCGCCGATGCGGCGCACGGTCGTGCAACTTCGCGTCGATCCGCCGCCGCCCGACGATATGCCGCTGGTTCTCGATATCGAGGGTGGCTTCTATTTCCGGCCCGAGAACGGGCGCCTTTGGCTTAGTCCGCAGGACGAGGCGCCATCCCAGCCGTGCGATGCCGCACCGGAGGAACTGGCGGTGGCCGAAGCTATCGACCGGCTGCAGAACGTGGTCGACTGGCACGTCGAAGCGGTCGAACGCAAATGGGCGGGCTTGCGCAGCTTCGCGCCCGACCGGCGACCGGTCTACGGTTTCGACCCGGCCGACACGGCGTTCTTCTGGTTCGCCGGGCAGGGTGGCTTCGGCATCCAGACGGCGCCCGCCGCGGCGCGCCTGGGCGCGCAACTGCTGCTCGGCACGACTCGCGACGAGATGACGGAAGGATTGAACCCGGCGCTCTACTCTCCGGCGCGGTTGGGCCGATAAAGCCCTGGCCATTCGCATATCATTTGTTAGTCTGCCGATGCTTCGCAATCGACAGGAGACGACGCACAGATGGCTCATCACTTCAAGATCAAGAAGAACAAGGCCGGCGAGTTCGTGGCTTACTTCATGTACAACTCGGAGGCGATCTTCTGGACCGAGGGTTACACGAGCAAGGCTAGCGCGAAGAACGCGATCGAATCGATCAAGAAGAACGGCCCCGGCGCCGACACCGTCGACGAAAGCTGACGCCGGCGCGCGCCGTCAGCGGATCGCCTCGCGCGCTATCCGATCGGCCTCGTCGCTCGCGAGCTGGTCCACGCGATCGTTCTCGGGGTGACCCGAGTGCCCCTTGACCCACCGCCAGACGATCTCGTGGCGCGCAGCGGCCTCGATCAGCTCGTGCCACAGATCGGCGTTGCGGACGGGTTTCTTGCTGGCATTCGTCCAGCCCCGTCGCTTCCAGCCTTCGACCCACTTGGTAATGCCATCGAGCACGTACTTGCTGTCCGAATGGAGCGTTACGCGGCAGGGCTCGGTCAGCGCCTGAAGCCCGCGGATCGCTGCGGTCAGTTCCATGCGGTTGTTGGTCGTGTCGCTCTCGGCGCCGGCGAGTTCCTTTTCGTGCCGTCCCATGCGCAGCAACGCGGCCCAGCCGCCCGGGCCGGGATTGCCCTTGCACGCGCCGTCGGTGAAGATTTCGACCTGCTTCATTGCTGTCGTCCGTACATCCTCAATCGCGCGCTGCGAACGGCGCATCGCCCGCTTCGGCATAAAACTGCCAGCGCCGGGCGAAATCCATCGGGTCCTTGCGCGTCACGAGCGCATCGGAAGGCGTGTCGAGCCAATCCTCGGCGCGGCTTGCCGTGAAGCGCAGGCAGGCGCCCTGCGCAAGCAGCGACATTCCCTGACGCTCGCGAGATGTGAGCGGCCGAACGGACTCGTAGCCCTCGATCAAGGCTGCTCCGACCCTGGGCCGGTAGTCGGCACCGCGAGGATCGAAGCTCCAGGCGGCATGCGTCACGGCAAGGTCGTAGGCCATCGCGCCGCTGCACGCGAAATAGAAGTCGATCATTCCCGAGACCCGGTTGCCGAGCATCAGCACGTTGTCGGGAAAGAGATCGGCATGGATGATCGCACGGTCGAGATCCGCCGGCCAGTTCTCGGCTATCCGCCGGGCCAGATCTATCGTTCCGGGCAACTCGGGATCGATCGACGCCAGCGCCTGCTCTCCGCAACGTTCGAGTGTGTGCCAGTTGAAGCTGGGGTCAAGCGGATCGGTCCGCTCGAGCGGGAAATCGCGCGAGGCGAGATGGACCTGCGCCAGCGCCGCTCCGACCGCCCGCGCTTGCGAAGGCGTCGGCCGTTCGACCGAAACGCCGGGCAGGAATTCGATCAGCGCAACAGCCTTACCGTCCAGAATTCGCGATGCCTGCCCGTCGCGGTCGTGGATCGTGCGCGGCACCGGGCAACTGGCGGCGGAGAGATGATCGAGCAGGCCGAGGAAGAAGGGCAGGTCGTCGAGATCGATCCGCCGTTCGTACATCGTCAGGATGAACCGGCCGCGGTCGGTTTCGATCAGCCAGTTGCTGTTCGACACGCCTTCGGCAATGCCCTTCGCCGAAACCAGCGTTCCGACATCGTAGTGTGCGATCAGATCGGCGAGATCTTCGGCCCCGAGGTGGGTATAGACCGCCATGGCTTCTAGTCGACGAGCTGGCGCGGCAGCTTGAACACCATCTTCTCTTCGGCGGTGACGAGAGTGTGTTCCTCGACCGTGCGCCACTGCGAAAGCTGCTCGACCACTTCGCGCACCAACTCCTCCGGAGCCGAGGCGCCGGCGGTGAGGCCGATCGTTCGAACGCCCTCCAGCCACTCGGGCCGGATATCGCTCGCGCGCTGGATCAGCCTGGCGTCGGTACCGCAGCGCTCCGCCACTTCGACCAGCCGCAGCGAGTTCGAGCTGTTCGGTGCTCCGATCACGAGCACCAGATCGCTGTCGGGCGCTATCGCCTTCACCGCCGCCTGGCGGTTCGAGGTGGCGTAGCAGATATCCTCGGCCTTGGGGCCTACCACGTGCGGATACTTCGCCTGGAGCGCCGTGACGATCGCCCGGGTGTCGTCGACCGAAAGCGTCGTCTGCGTCAGGAAGGCGAGTGGCCGGTCGGGGGGAAAGTCGAGTGCCTCGACGTCGGCAACGGTTTCGACCAGCGTCATCTTGCCCTCCGGGACCTGGCCCATGGTGCCGATGACTTCCGGGTGTCCCCTGTGGCCGATGAATACGATATGGCGCCCCGCTTCGATCTGCCGTTCGGCCTGACGGTGGACCTTGCTCACCAGCGGGCAGGTCGCGTCGAGATAGTCGAGCCCGCGCCGCTCCGCCTCGGCGGGGATCGCTTTCGGCACTCCGTGCGCGCTGAACACCACCGGTGCGCCGTCGGGCACCGAATCGAGTTCCTCCACGAACACCGCGCCCTTCGCCTTGAGGGAATCGACCACATAACGGTTGTGGACGATCTCGTGACGCACGTAGACCGGCGGCCCGTAACGTTCGAGCGCGCGCTCGACGATCTCGATCGCCCGGTCGACGCCTGCGCAGAACCCACGCGGCGCTGCGATCAGCAAGGTCAATGCGTCGCGCTCCTCGGCACGGTCGCGGGATTGCAATGGGGCATTCATATCCGCGCCTCTAGCGCTTTGCCGCGCGCCTCGCTAGGGCGGCGAGATTGGAATTCGAAGGAAGCCTTGCATGACACCGAGCCGCCGCCTCTTCGCCCCGATTGCCCTCGCAGCAGCGCTGGCGGGTTGCGCGGGCGAAGGCGATCTCGTCATCAATCAGGGCGTCGGCATCACCGCCGTGCGGTCCGCATGCCCGGCCGTGGGCGTGCCTGACTATACTGGCGACATCACGCTGTTCCGCACGCCCGGCCAGCCCACCGCCGCCAATATCGACGTCACTGCGGCGATTACCAACGTGCGCAGCACCTGCAACGAAACCGGCGAGCGGATCTATTCCGAAGCGACGTTCGACGTGCTTGCGCGCCGCACCGACGCGAGCGAAGCGCGCCGGGTCGAGCTGCCCTATTTCTCCACCGTCCTGCGCGGCGGTTCGGCGGTGCAGTCGAAGCGAGTCGGTACCGTCGTGATCGATTTCGCGGCCGGACAGGAGCGGGCGCAGGGTCACGGCGTGGCCGGCGCGTTCATCGACCGGGGCGCCGCGACGCTGCCCGAGGACATTCGCGAGCAGATCACGCGCCGCCGCGAGCCCGGCGATCCCGACGCCGCGCTCGATCCGCTGGCCGATCCCAAGGTTCGTGCCGCGCTCGACCGGGCGAATTTCGAGCTGCTGATCGGTTTCCAGCTCACGCAGGACCAACTGACCTACAACGCCACGCGCTAGGTCCTGAGCCAGCGGCCCACGGCAGGCCGCTCGCCGGGGCGAGCGCTTGCGCTTTGCGGCATTTCGTCTAACCGCGCGGGGCCATGCCCGAACACAAGATTTCCCAACGCGAGACCCTGCACGCCGCCTTTGCGGCGAAAGTCGATGCCGTGCTCGCCGCGCTCGAAGCCGAAGGCGCGCTGCCCGCAGGCAGTCCGCGCGCCAACGTCGCGGTCGAACCGCCGCGCGATCCCAGCCACGGCGATCTCGCGACCAACGCCGCGATGGTGCTGGCGAAGCACGCCGCGACCAACCCGCGCGCGCTGGCGGAGAAGGTCGTCGCCCATCTCGAACGCGATCCGGACATCGAAAGCGCCGACATCGCCGGCCCGGGTTTCATCAACCTGCGGCTGTCCGACGCGGCGTGGCGCGAGGAGCTGGCCGCGATCGCGGAGCTCGGAGCGAACTACGGCCGTTCGACGCTCGGCACCGGCACGCGCGTCAATATCGAGTACGTGTCGGCCAACCCGACGGGCCCGATGCACATGGGGCACTGCCGCGGGGCCGTCGTCGGCGACGCGCTGGCGGCGCTGCTCGAATTCGCCGGGCACGAGGTGGTCCGTGAATACTATGTTAACGATGCCGGCGGCCAGGTCGACGTGCTCGCCCGCTCGGCGCACTTGCGTTACCGCGAGGCACTGGGTGAGGACATCGGTGCAATCCCGGAAGGCCTCTATCCTGGCGACTATCTGAAGCCGGTCGGCGAAACGCTCGCGGCGGAACTCGGCGACAAGTATCGCGACGCTCCCGAAAGCGAGTGGCTGCCCGAATTTCGCGCCCGTGCGGTCGCGGCGATGATGGACCTGATCAAGGCCGACCTCGCTCTGCTCGGCATCCACCACGGCGTATTCGCCTCCGAAGCCGAACTGCAGCGCGCCGGCAAGCCCGCGCAGGCGGAAGCATGGCTGCGCCAGCACGATCTCGTCTACGACGGCCTGCTTGAGGCCCCCAAGGGCAAGACGCCCGAGGATTGGGAGCCGGTGGAGCTGCCGCTGTTCCGCTCGACTCGCTTCGGCGACGATCAGGATCGCCCGATCCGCAAGAGCGACGGAAGCTGGACCTACTTCGGTGCCGACCTCGCCTATCACATGCAGAAGGCCGAAGGCGCTGACGCACTGATCGACATCTGGGGCGCGGATCACGCGGGCACGGTGAAGCGGATAAAGGCCGCCGTCGCCGCGCTCAGCGCGGAGGAGGGCAAGCCGATCCCGTTCGACGTCAAGCTGGTGCAGATGGTCCAGCTCATGCGCGGCGGCGAGCCGGTGAAGATGTCGAAACGCAGCGGGACGTTCGTCACGCTGGCGGACGTGGTGCAGGAAGTGGGCAAGGACGTGGTCCGTTTCACCATGCTCACCCGCAAGCCCGAAGCGCAGATGGAGTTCGACTTCGCCAAGGTGGTCGAGGCGTCGAAGGACAACCCAGTCTTCTACGTGCAGTACGCCCATGCCCGGATCAGCTCGACGCTGCGCAAGGGTGCTGCGGAAGGCGTGGTGCCGTCCGATGCCGCGATTGCCCGTCTGGGTGCGGAGGAACTCGCGCTGGTCAAGCAGGCGGCGCAGTTCCCCCGCATGGTCGAAGCGGCCGCCCAGGCGCGTGAACCGCATCGCATCGCCTTCTTCCTCTACGATCTGGCGGCGGCGTTCCACGCGTACTGGAACCTCGGCAACGATGCCCCGGCAAAGCGCTTCATCGTGGCACAAGATGCCGAGCTCAGCGGCGCGAGGCTTTTCCTCGCCGCGCAGATCGGGCAAGTGGTCCGCAATGGCCTCGCATTGCTGGGGGTGGAGGCCGTCGAGGAGATGTGACGATGACGGGGCGGGGCGGAAACATCGAAGACGGCGGACCGATCGCCGACGAGTGGGATGAGGATGGCGACGCCATGGAGACTCAGGAACTCGAACTCGACGATGACGAACGACTCCCCTGGCTCGAATCAGCCGATGACGAGGGCGACGAGCAGGGCGTCGATGCCGGCCGGATCGTTGGCTTCGTGCTCATCGCGCTTCTCGTGCTCGCAGTCCTTCTCGGTGGCGGCTGGTATCTGCTGAAAGGGCGCGGCAATCCGGAGCTTGTGGCGGATGGCAGCACCATCGAGGCGCCGGAGGGCCCTTACAAGGAGCGGCCGGAAAACCCCGGCGGCCGTATCGCCGAAGGGACCGGCGACGTGGCGCCGGCCGTCGGCCTCGGGCAAAGCCAGCAGGGTCGTCTCGCACAGGAGCAGGACGTGCCGCCGGCCGACGCTGCCGACTCCGAAACCGGCCAGGCCGAGTCCTCCACCGGCGTTGCGGTGCAGGTCGGCGCATTCTCGACCCGCGAGACCGCACAACGCGGCTGGACCACGCTGACTCGCCAAACCGACGTGCTGAATGGCGTCAAGCATCGCATCGTCGAGGGGAAAGCCGATATCGGCACTGTTTACCGCCTTCAGGCCGTTGCCGGCGACGTGGCTGCCGCAAAGCGGCTGTGCGACGCGCTGGAGGCGGACGGGGTCGCCTGCCAGGTCAAGCGCTGAGCTGTCGGACCCGCTATCCACACTGTAGCCTGCCGCCGTGCTTGCGGCAGGCGCGGATTGCTGCGATTCCTCGCTCATGACGCCCGCAATTTTCGGACTGTCCGGGGCTACGCTGACCGCCGAAGAGCGTGACTTCTTCCGCGAGGCGGATCCTGCGGGCTACATCCTGTTCGGTCGCAACTGCGAAACGCGCGCGCAACTGCGCGCGTTGACCGACTCTCTGCGCGACCTGCACGGGCGGGAGCGCCTGCTCGTCTGCATCGACCAGGAAGGTGGCCGCGTTGCTCGCCTGCGCCCTCCGCAGTGGGCCGGCTATCCGGCCGGCGCGGCGTTCGACCGGCTCTACAACATCGCACCCGCGAGCGCGATCGAGGCGGCGCGCGTCAATGCGGAGGCCATGGCGCTCGAGCTTTCCGCGATGGGCATCACCGTCGACTGTCACCCCCCGCTCGACGTGCGGCAGGAAGGCGCCCACGATGTGATCGGGGATCGCGCGCTCGGCAGTGAACCGAAGCAAGTTGCAGCTCTCGGCCGCGCGATTCTCGATGGGCTCGCGCGGGGCGGAGTCGCTGGATGCATCAAGCACATGCCTGGGCACGGGCGTTCGAGCACCGACACCCACAAGGAAATGCCGACCGTAACCGCCAGCGAGGCGGAGCTGGAAACCGACCTTGCGCCGTTCCGCGCACTGGCAGACGCGCCGATCGGCATGACCGGCCACCTGCTGTTCACCGCGTGGGATGCCGACAACCCGGCCACGCTCTCGCCCACGGTCGTGAACGAGGTGATCCGCGGGCGAATCGGTTTCGACGGCCTTCTGCTGACCGACGACATCGACATGGAGGCGCTCTCGGGCTCGGTTCCGGAGCGCGCCGAACGCGCCATCGCCGCGGGCTGCGATCTGGTGCTCAACTGCTGGGCGAAAATGGGCGACATGACGGCGATCGCCGGGCGCCTGCCCGGCTTGCCCGAACGGGGCCAGAAACGTCTCGAGCATGCTCTCACCGGCACACAGGTGCGCGAGGACGACGGACAGGCGGCGGAGCTGTTGGCCAAACGGGACGCCTTGCTCGCCCTCGTGGGACAGGCGGCGTGACGGAAGACGGTCTCCTCTTCGATATCGACGACGATGGCGAGGAGGTCTGGCCCGGCGCCGCGGGGAGCGAGGCTGAGGACACCGCGCTCTATCTCGAGCTCGACGGGTGGGAAGGGCCGCTCGATCTGTTGCTCGACCTTGCGCGGCGGCAGAAGGTCGACTTGCGTTCGATCTCGATTCTCGCGCTGGTCGACCAGTACCTCGGCTATATCGAACGGGCGGAAGCGCTGCGGCTGGAGCTGGCGGCCGACTATCTCGTGATGGCGGCCTGGCTCGCCTATCTTAAGTCCGCCCTGTTGCTGCCCAAGGACGAGCAGGAAGATCCGAGCCCCGAAGAACTCGCGCTGCGGCTGCAACTGCGGCTTCAGCGGCTGGGCGCGATGCGCGAGGCGGCTGCGCGATTGATGGCGCGCGACCGGATCGGGCGCGATGTCTTCGTTCGTCCCGCCCCCGAGGGGCTGCGGATCGACCGCACAACCAAATGGACCTGCGACTGGTACGCGCTCGTCCAGGCTTACGGACAGGTCAAGGCACGCACGGCGCCGGCGATCCACATGGTCCGGGAGCGGCCGGTCATGACGCTCGAATCGGCGCTCGACCGTGTTTCGGCCATGCTCGGCGTCACGCTCGACTGGATGGAACTGCGCGATTTCCTGCCGCCCCATGCCGAGCCACGCCTCCGCCGCTCGGCGCTCGCTTCGAGCTTCGTCGCCGCGCTGGAACTCGCGCGGATGGGCAAGGCGGAGCTGGCGCAGGAGGAAGTGTTCGGCCCGCTTCGCCTGCGGCGAGTGACCGCATGACCGTGGCCGTCGACGAGCTTCAGCGCGCCATCGAGGCGACGCTGTTCGCCGCCGAGGAGGCGATGACCGTTGAGGCGTTGGCTGGGCACCTGGGCGATGCCGATCCGGCTGAGGTCCGCCACGCGCTATGCGAGCTCGCCGCGTTCTACGAGCCGCGCGGCATCCGCCTGGTGGAGCGGGCGAAGCGCTGGCACTTTCAGACCGCGCCCGATCTCGCGCATCTCCTCCGACGCGAGCGCGAGCAGGTGCGCCGGCTCAGTCGTGCGGCGACGGAAGTGCTGGCGATCGTCGCCTATCACGAGCCGGTCAGCCGCGCGGAGATCGAATCGATCCGCGGCGTGCAGACATCCTCCGGCACGCTCGACGTGCTGATGGAGGCCGGCTGGGTGCGCGTTGCGGGGCGGCGCGAAGTGCCCGGGCGTCCGGTGATCTACGCGACGACGCCCGAGTTCCTGCAGCACTTCGGCCTGGAATCGCGCCGTGACTTACCCGGCATCGACGAACTGCGTGCCGCTGGCCTGCTCGATCCGGTGGACGATGCCTACGAAGCGATTGCGGCCGGCGAGGATGTCGGCTCAGAAACGGAAACGCAGGGGCAAACGCCGCCATCCGCTTGAATCCTCGGCTGCGCGGCGCTGGCATACCGCGGTGGAAAGGCCTATATCGCCCCCAAGCAAACGAAAGGTTTCCCATGTCGCTCGGCCCCTGGCAGCTCATCATCATCGCGCTTGTCATCCTCGTCCTCTTCGGACGCGGGCGCATTTCCGAAATGATGGGGGATTTCGGCAAAGGCATCAAAAGCTTCAAGGAAGGCATGACCGAGGAGGACGGCAGCACTTCGAAGCCGTCGCCGCGAATCGAAGGTCCCGCGCACGAGGCGAAGCCGGCATCCGAAGCGGCCAGCGACGCGAAGCCGGCGGAAAGCCGCGACAGCAACCGTTGATCCCGAATTTCCGCGCCGCCTGAGCCATGTTCGATATCGGCGCCACCGAACTGCTCGTCATCGTGATCGTGGCGGTCATTGTGATCGGCCCGAAGGACCTGCCGCTTGCCTTGCGCACGGCGGGCCGGTGGATGGGTAAGATCCGCCGTGTGTCCGGCCATTTTCGCTCGGGGATCGAGACCATGATTCGCGAGGCGGAAATGGAGGAGATGGAAAAGAAATGGAGGGAGCAGAACGCAAAGATCATGGCCGAACATCCGGCGGAAGCGGCCGAGCCGGCTGAATCGACTGAACCGACGGCCGCGCCGGCTGCCGAATCGCGAGCCGAGCCGCCGGCGTCGCCGCCCGAAGCGGACGATCAACCCAAACTGCCCCTCGGCAAGCCCGGATCCGAGTAACGCGCCATGGCCTTTCAATTGCGCGACCTCGACGAAACGCAGGCGCCGCTGCTCGATCACCTGATCGAACTGCGCGCGCGGCTGATGCGATGTGTCGTCGCACTGGCGATCGCCTTCGCCGTTTGCCTCTATTTCGCCGACGACATCTTCGGCTTTCTCGTGCGGCCTCTCACGCTCGCCTTTCCGCAGGGGCAGGGGAAGCTGATCTACACGCAGCTCTACGAGGCGTTCTTCGTCGAACTGAAAGTGGCCCTTTTCGCGGCCTTCTTCGTCAGCTTTCCAGTCATCGCGAATCAACTCTGGGCATTTGTCGCGCCGGGGCTCTACGCGCGCGAGAAGAAGGCTTTTCTGCCGTTCCTGATCGCGACGCCTATTCTGTTCCTGTGCGGGGCGGCGCTTGCCTATTACGTCGTCATGCCGACGGCGTTTCGCTGGTTCCTGGGCTTCGAAGGAACGGTCGGCGGACTCGACATCGAGGCGCTGCCGGGCACCGGGAACTACCTCTCGCTGGTGATGCAGTTCATCCTGGCATTCGGGATCAGCTTCCTGCTGCCGGTCCTGCTGTTGCTGCTGAACCGCGCGGGCATCGTTACGCGCGCGCAGCTCGTTTCCGCGCGGCGGTACGTCATCGTAGCGGTGGTCGCGGTTGCCGCCGTCGTCACGCCACCCGATCCCGGGTCGCAGTTGATCCTGGCCGTGCCCCTGCTGCTGCTGTTCGAAGGATCGCTCTTGTTGATGCGCTTCTCGGAAGGCAAAGCCGCCGCCGATCAAGAGAACCCGGACGAGGCTACCGAAGAATAGGCGTGAACGCCTGAGCCATTTCCGGGCGGTCGGCCCGTCCTGCGACACTCTTCTGTCCCGTCGGTTTCGGAAGGGGGAGGTATGAGTTGGGCCCTAGCGGCGCGGCGGAGAGAGCGACCCTTTACTCTCTTCCGGAGGCCGGTTCATCGGCACATCGTGTTCGGACATAAAAAAACGGGGCCGTGAGGCCCCGTTTTCAACTTCGTTCTGAAACGTCGTTCAGACGCTGACAGGATCGTCGTCACCGCCGTCGACGGCAATCACGATGCCGGCGATGACCGCGGCAGCCGCGAGGATCGCGAGAACGACGCTCGAACCACCGCTCAGCTTGCTCTCACCTTCGACCGGAGCCGAGGCACGATCGGCGCTGACGGCCGACTGAGCAATCGCCGGCGACGCGGCCAGGGAAAGGGCTGCCGTCGCGGCAACAAGATTACGGAACTTCATCGATTCGTCTCCTCCGAATTCTCTATTAACGTGCAAACTCGCTGTCCCCCCTAAGGCAGACAGAAGATGCTGGCAACCCGTAACATTTAGATTTTCTCGTTACTTGTTACCCAACTGTAACACCTTTGCGGCCGAAAGGCCGAGGCGAAACCGGACGTTCTTCATCAGCGCACCAGAAACCGGCGCACCCCCGCGCTGGTGCGGGAGTACCCGCTACAGCCCGGTCGAACGCTCGCATCGCCTAGTTCTCCGACGTTGCAAAAACCTTAAATCGCCAGCGATTTCTCGTGCTTTGCGCCGCTCCGGGGGATTATCGCGCCGACGTGTTGCCCGGCGCATCCTCGCTCTCGTTCGCCGCCAAGTAGTATCGCTCGCCGCCGACCCAGGTCTCCAGGACGCGGGTGGCACGCAGCTCGTCCGGAGTCGCCAGAAGCGGATCCCGGTCGATCATCACGAAGTCCGCGCGTTCGCCTTCGATTAGGCGGCCGAATCGACCTTCCGCAAACGCCGCATAGGCACCGTCGCTGGTGAAGGCGGCGAGGGCCCGCTCGCGCGTGACCGCCTCTTCCGGACGCCAGCCGCCGAACGGCTGCCCGTCCGCGCCCTGGCGGGTGAAGGCGGCGGCGAGCCCGGCAAAGGGATCGGGCGATTCGACCGGGGCGTCCGATCCGAAGACCAGCGTGGCGCCGGCGTCGGCAATGCTCTTCCAGGCATAGGCGCCTTCGAGCCGGGCGGGATCGAGGCGTGCCTCGGCCATCAGCCGGTCGGAGGTCTGGTGTACCGGCTGCATGGAGGCGACGATGCCGTGCTCTCCGAACTTCGCGATGTCGGCGGGGTCGACGATCTGCGCGTGCTCGATCCGCCAGCGCCGGTCGCCTTCATAAGTGCCGGCGAGCTCGTCGATCGCCGAAAGAACTTCGCCGTTCGCGGCGTCGCCGATTGCGTGGACCGCGATCTGGAACTTGTCGAGCGCGGCGCGGCTCATGAGATTGCGCAGCTGCGATCCGGTGAGCAGCGGCAGTCCGGTGTTGTCGGGATCGTCGGCATAGGGGCGCTTGAGCCACGCCCCGCGCGAGCCGAGCGCGCCATCGAGGTAGATCTTGACCCCGTTGAGCCGCAGCTTGTCGTCATAGAGCCAGGGCGAGGGGCGGGAGCCGGCGATCAGTTCCATCGCCCCGGTCCCGGCCGCATAGGCCATGATGCGGACCTTCAGCCAGCCGCCATCGCCCGCGCGGCGATAGGACTGCCAGTCCTCGATCGTCGTTCCCATGTCGGCCGCGGCGGTCACTCCGTTTCGCAGCAGGATTTCCTGCGCCTTCTGCAGAGCCAGGTCGCGATCGGCCGGGCGCGGCGCGGGAACCTTGGCGGCGATCAGGTCAGTCGCGGCGTCGACGAACACGCCGGCCGGCTTGCGCGTTCCCGCGATCCGCTCGATTCGCCCGCCCGCGGGGTCGGCGGTAGCTTCCGTGACCCCGGCGATCCGCATCGCCGCCGAGTTCGCCCAGCCTGCGTGGCCGTCGACTCGCTCGAGCCACACGGGGCGATCCGCCACCACCGCGTCGAGCTCGGCGGCGGTGGGAAACCGGTCGAGGCCCCACTTCACCTGATTCCAGCCGCGACCCATGATCCACCGCCGGCCCGGATTCGCAGCCGCGTATTCGGCAATCCTGGCCTGCGCCTCTTCCAGCGAGTTCGTGTCCGACAGGTCCAGCGTGATCGCGGCGAAGCCCAGACCCATGACGTGGAGATGCGAATCGATCATGCCGGGAATGACGAAGCGGCCCTCGCCGTCGACCTGGAAGTCGATATCGCGCGGGCGCTTGTCGCGGCGGTCGAGCACTTCGCGGATACGTCCGTCGTCGCCAATCACCAGGCCGGTGAAGTTGTCGATCTTGCCGTCCTCGTCGACCGTGATCCCCTGGATGTTGTCGATCAGCGTGTCGGCCGCGGCCGCGGCGCTCCAGCAGCCGATGGCAAGGGCGAGGACGGACGTGGCGAGACGGATCATGCAGGCATTCCTCTGTCGCAGGCGGGCCGTGAGACCCGGATGGGCGGGCAACTAGGGCAAGTCGGCGCCAAAGCAAATGCCCGCGCGGCCCTGTAACAAGCCGTGTTTCCTGCCGCGGGGTTTTGCCCTAGGGCGCTTGGCCATGAACCAGACCCAAACCGTTTCCGCTGCGGAATCCGCGGCGCAGAGCCTGACCATCGACGATGTCCGCGCGGCCGCTGAGCGGATCAAGGGCGCAGTGGTTCGCACGCCGACGATGTACAGCCAGACACTTTCGGCGATCGCGGGCGCCGACATCTGGCTCAAGTTCGAGAACCTGCAGTTCACCGCCGCCTACAAGGAACGCGGCGCGCTCAACGCGCTGCTGCTGTTGTCGCAGGAACAGCGCGAGCGCGGAGTGATTGCGGCCTCGGCCGGGAACCATTCGCAGGGGCTCAGCTATCACGGCACGCGCCTGGGCGTGCCGGTCACGATCGTCATGCCGCGGCCTACTCCGACGGTGAAGGTCATGCAGACCGAGAGCGTCGGCGGCAACGTCGTGCTCGAGGGCGAGACGTTCGACGAAGCCTATGCCCATGCGCGCAAGCTGGAGCAGGAGCTCGGCCTCACGTTCGTCCATCCGTTCGACGATCCGAACGTCGCGGCGGGGGCGGGCACGACCGCGCTCGAAATGCTGGAAGATGCGCCCGAGATCGACTGCCTCGTCACCCCGATCGGCGGCGGCGGCCTGATTTCGGGCATGGCGACGGTGGCGCGCGCACTGCGCCCCGACATGCAGGTGATCGGCGTCCAAGCGGCGCTGTTCCCCTCAATGTACGCCAAGATCAAGGGCGAGAATCCGATCTGCGGCGGCGATACCCTGGCCGAGGGGATCGCGGTCAAGGCGCCCGGCGTCTTCACCTCGCAGGTGATCGCCGAGCGGGTCGACGACATCCTGCTGGTGAGTGAGGAAGCGCTGGAAAAGGCGGTCTCGCTCCTGCTTCAGATCGAGAAGACCGTGGTCGAAGGCGCGGGCTCGGCCGGCCTTGCCGCCATGCTCGAGCACCGCGAGCGCTTCGCCGGGCGCAAGGTCGGCCTGGTGCTGTGCGGCGGCAATATCGATACGCGCCTGCTCGCCAACGTCCTGCTGCGCGATCTCGCCCGCTCGGGTCGGCTCTCGCGGCTGCGCATCACGTTGCAGGACCGCCCGGGTGCGCTCTACCGCGTGATGCGCGAGTTCGAGGCGCACAACGTCAACATCATCGAGATCTACCACCAGCGCATCTTCACCAGCCTGCCGGCGAAGGGTCTGATCACGGACATCGAATGCGAAGCGCGCGACCGCGAGCAGATCGACGCGCTGATCGAGGCACTGCGCGCCAACGGCTATTCCGTGAGCCAGGTGGAACTCGCCTGACCGGAGAGCACGGGCTTCCATTTGTGCAAAAGAAGCCGCTCCGAACCAGGATACATGGTTAAGGGACTTTTACCGCGCGGCACTTGTCGGCATAGTCGGGATCGAATTGCAGCCCCGTTCGATTCTGCTGTCAGAGAGGTAAATTTCACACCGTGACGGCCCCCGTTCGCTTTCCCCGGTTTTTTGTGACCAGTCCCGCGCCGTGCCCCTATCTGCCCGGCCGCAGCGAACGGAAGGTGTTCACCGAGCTCAAGGGCGCGAACGCCGACCAGCTCAACGAAGCGCTCGGCCGGATCGGTTTCCGCCGCAGCCAGACCGTTGCCTACCGCCCGAGCTGCCTCGACTGCCAGGCCTGCGTATCGGTGCGGGTCGTGGCGGGGGAATTCGAACCATCCTCGACCCAGCGGCGCATCATGCGGCGCAACCAGGATCTCGTCACCACCGAATGCCGCCCCTGGGCGACCGACGAGCAGTTCGCCTTGCTGCAGCGCTATCTCGGCGTGCGCCACCCCGGCGGGGGCATGGCGTCGATGGACGAATTCGACTTCGCTGATATGGTGGAACACACTCCCGTAACGAGCTATGTGGTTGAATATCGGGAGCCCTCCGACGGCCAAAGGCCGGGTCGCCTTGTCGGAGCGTGCCTGACCGATCGGCAGGGGGATGGCCTGTCGATGATCTACAGTTTCTACGACCCGGAGCACGAGGCGCGGTCTGGACTTGGAACCTACATCATCCTCGACCACATCCGGCGCGCTGCCGCCGACGGGCTACCCTACGTCTATCTCGGCTATTGGGTCGATGGTTCGCAGCGCATGCAGTACAAGATCCGCTTCCGTCCGATGGAGCGGCTGGGGCACGACGGTTGGCGCCGCTTCGATGCCGAGCAGCAGGATGCCCTCATCGCCGCGGCCGTCGCCCGCAAGCCCGACGCGGACGTCGACGGGCGGCCGGCCAAAGACGGGACCGCGCACCAGTATCGTCTGCCGAAATAACCTCGCGGCGGCGCTCGCGCTCGCGCTGGCGGTTTCCCCTCAGGCCTTGCGGGCGCAGGATTCCGGCGCACCCGCAAGCCTCGAAGACCTGATCCCGGATTCGGCGGTCGAGAATCCCGAAGGGTGGGCAGAGCAGGGCGTCGAGCCCGAAGCGCGCGAGATCGCCGAGCAGATGCCGGATCTTGCACCCGATTCGCCGCTCGACGAGGACGTTGCCATCACCGTTCCCTGGCCCGACCAGATGGACATTCC
The DNA here is from genome assembly GCF_003581645.1 of Pelagerythrobacter aerophilus. Lineage (GTDB taxonomy): Bacteria > Pseudomonadota > Alphaproteobacteria > Sphingomonadales > Sphingomonadaceae > Pelagerythrobacter > Pelagerythrobacter aerophilus. The sequence goes on from NZ_QXFK01000016.1 coordinate 159,858, forward strand.
GGAGCCCGAGCGGCTGCCGCGCGACGAAAGCATCCAGTTCGCCGACTTCGACGATGAGGAGGGCGAGCTCGCCGCCGCCGCCGATGCCGAAGTGGTCACGCTGGGTCCGGAGCTGTCGCTGGGCTTCCCGGCGGACGATGAAAGCTTCCCGATGCGCGGCGAGTTCGCCGAGCGCTTCGAATCGCTGTCCACGATCGAGGAACTGCAGGACGGCGATACCGACGACAACATCGCGCAGCTCGCCGCGCGTGCCCGCGAGGACGAGGCGCTTCTGGCGCAGCTGCTGCGCGTCTATGGCTACTACGACGCGCAGGTGATCCGCACCGTCGGCGGTATCCGTCCGGGACGCGAGGAGGCGGCGCAGGGGCCGAACGTGCGCTTCGATATCGTGCCCGGGCCGCGCTACAGCTTCGGGGCGATCGATCTCGGCCAGCTCGACCAGGCGATCGACTACGAAAGCCTGCGCGCCGCGTTCGAGATCCAGCCGGGCGATCCGCTGTCGAGCGACAAGATCGTCGAGGAGCAGTTCGACCTCGACCGGGCGCTGGGCGAGACCGGCTATCCCTTCGCCGCGATCGACGCGCCCGAGCTGCTCATCGACCACGCGCGGACCGAGGGCGACCTGACGCTGCCGGTCCGGCCCAACGGGAAGTACGTGTTCGGCGAAGTCGTCAGCAGCATGCCCGACTTCCTCTCGAGCGAGCATCTGGCGACGATCGCGCGGTTCGATCCGGGCGACACCTACAAGCGGAGCCTGGAAACGGATCTCCGGCAGGCGATCCTGGCGACGGGCCTGGTCTCCTCGGTCACGATCAAGAAGCGCGAAGTCGCGCCGCCCTCCGGCAATCAGCTGGGCGAGGTCGCGCTCGACGTGGAGATGACCGAGGCCGAGCTGCGCACGATCGCCGGCGCGATCGGCTACGGTTCGGAAGAGGGTTACCGGGTCGAGGCGAGCTGGGAGCACCGCAACTTCTTCCCGCCCGAAGGCGCGCTCCGCGTGCGCGGGATCGTGGGGACGCAAGAGCAGCTCGCCGGGGTCACCTTCCGCCGCAACAACTTCGGCGGGCGCGACCGCATCCTCAACATCGATGCCTATGCCAGCACGATCGACAGTCCTGCGTTCGACGCGCGTACGGTCGCCCTGGTTGCGACCTACTCGCGCTCCTCGACGCTGCTGTTCCAGAAGCCGATCGGCTGGAGCGTCGGGTTCGAAGCGATCGCGACCGGCGAGCGCCCGCCGGTGACCGACGATGAGCCGCCCGAGCCGCGCCAGACCTACTTCGTCGGCGCGCTTCCGATGTCGATCCTGTACGATTCGACCGACGACCTGCTCGACCCGACCGAAGGTTTCCGGCTCGGCGGCCGGATCTCGCCCGAGATCTCGCGCAGCAACGGAACCGAGAGCTTCTATGTCCGCACGCAGATCGATGCGAGCTATTACCAGCAGGTCAGCGACACGGTCGTGCTTGCCGGGCGCGGACGGCTCGGTTCGATCCCGGGTACGGCGATCGAGAACATCGCGCCGTCGCGGCGGTTCTACGCCGGTGGCGGTGGGTCGGTGCGCGGTTACGGCTATCGCAAGATCGGCCCGCGCAACGAGAACGGCGATCCGACCGGCGGCCGCTCGCTCGCCGAACTGGCGTTCGAAGCCCGGATCAAGACCGGCTTCTTCGATGGTGCGCTTTCGGTCGTGCCGTTCATCGATGCCGGCACGGTGAGCACCAGCACGACGCCGGACTTCGAAACCTTCCGCATCGGTGCCGGCGTCGGGGTGCGCTATCAGACAGGCTTCGGCCCGATCCGCATCGACGTCGGCGCGCCGCTCAACCCCGGGCCCGACGACAGCCCGGTCGCGGTTTACGTCTCGCTGGGGCAGGCCTTCTGATGGCCGAAGACGAGAGCATCGCAGCCCCCGAGGACGCCGCGCCGCCGCGTCGGCGTCGCTCGCGGATCGTCCGGCTGGGTCGGTGGAGCGCGGGGATCATCGCCGGTCTCGTGGCGATCGTTCTGCTCGCGCTCGTGGTGCTCAACAGCCCGATCGGCAAGCGCTTCATCGTCGACCGCATCGCGGACGTCGCGCCGGCATCGGGCCTGCGGATCTCGATCGGCCGGATCGAAGGCGACATCTACCGCAGTGCGACCCTGCACGACGTCACCCTGTCCGACCCCCAGGGACCCTTCCTCACCGTGCCGGTGGCGGAGCTCGACTGGCGCCCGCTCAACTGGCTGTGGAGCGGGCTCGACGTGCGCAATCTCACGGCGCGGCGCGGCACGCTGCTGCGCACGCCCGAGCTGCTCCCCGGCGATCCCGACGCGCCGATCCTGCCCAACTTCGACATTCGTGTGGACCGGCTGGAGCTCGACGATTTCCGCGTCGCGCGCGGCGTGGTCGACGACCGCCAGCACCGCGTGGATCTCGCCGCCAAGGCGGATATCCGCGACGGGCGCGTGTTCCTCACCGCCGACGGCAGGCTGGGAGAGCACGACCGGCTGCACCTGCTGGTCGACGCCGAGCCGGACGGCGACCGGTTCGATATCGACCTCGACTACCTCGCGCCCCAGGACGGCGTGATCGCGGGCCTCGTCGGCGCCGACGCCGGGTACCGCGCGCTGATCAAGGGCGAGGGCACCTGGAGCGACTGGCGCGGGGCGCTGCTCGTCCAGCGCGAGGGCGAGCGCTTCGCCGCGTTCCGCCTCACCAACCGCGACGGGCGCTACGGCGTCGTCGGGCAGGCGACCCCCGCACCGGCGCTGACCGGACAGGCCGCGGAACTGCTTGACGGCGCGGTCTCGCTCGCAGCGTTCGGCACGCTGAAGGACAGCGTGTTGTCCGGCGAGCTCGCCGTCCGCTCGCGCGCGATCGACGGCGAGGCCGAGGGGACGGTCGACCTCGCGAACAACGCATTCGACGATCTGGTAACCGACCTCCGGCTCGCGGAGGCCGGGTTCGGGCCCGACATGCGGATCGAAGGCGCGCGCGTGCTCGCCACGCTCGACGGCGCTTTCCGCGACCTGACGATCGGTCACCGCCTGGTGGTCGATCGCTTCGCCAGCGGAACGACGGAAGTGCGCGGCCTGGTTCAGGAAGGGACCGCAACGTACGACGGCGCGCGCTGGGTCCTTCCGCTCGATGCGCGGGTCCAGCAAGTCGTCGCCGGAAACGATCTGATCGACCCGCGGCTGGTGCGTGGGCGGCTCGCCGGCACCGTCGCCTACAGCGGCACGCGCGTCGTGTCCGACGATCTGCGGCTCGTCTTCCCCGATGCCAGCGCGCGCTTCTCGCTGCGGGGCGAGACCAGGACCGGCGCCTATGCCATCGCCGGGCCGATCGCGCTCCGCGGACTTCAGCTGGAGAACATCGGCACCGTCAACGGCACAGCCAAGATCCTGTTCAAGACCGCGTCCGGCGTACCCTGGATGCTGAACGCCAATTTCGCCGGCCGCATCCCGGACGTCGAGAACGCCACCCTCGCGAACCTCGCCGGCCCCTCGATCCGCTTCCGCGGCGGCGTGGGTCTGAGCGGTGCGGGGCCGATCGTGTTCCGCGACGTCTCGCTCGACGCCGCCAAGCTCCAGCTCGCGCTCGACGGGCAGGTGCGCGACGGCGGTACGACGCTCGCCGGGCGCGGGTCGCATACGGAATACGGGCCGTTCACGGTCGAGGCTGCATTGACCGGCGCAGGGCCGACGGCGGAACTGGTCTTCGCCAGCCCCCTCCCGGCCGCGGGGCTGGAGGACGTGCGGGTCGCCATCGCGCCGATCGAGGACGGTTTCCAGATCGATACCGAAGGCGGCTCGATGCTCGGGCCGTTCGAGGGGACGCTCGATCTGTTCATGCCCGCCGGCGGCCCGACCCGGATCGCGATCAATCGCCTCGACGTGTGGGAGACCAGCGTGCGCGGGGATCTGCTGCTTGGCGACGGCGGGATCACCGGCGACCTCGCGCTGTCGGGCGGCGGGCTCGACGGGACGATCGCGCTCGCCCCGCGCGGCGGCGGGCAGGCGTTCGACGTCGATCTCGCCGCCAACAATGCCCGCTTCGGCGGCGAGACGACGATCGCCATCGGGCGCGCACAGATCGAAGGCAGCGGCTTGCTGGTCGACGGCAACAGCACGATCGAAGGCAGCGTCTCCGCGCAGGGCGTGCAGTACGGCACGCTGTTCCTCGGCCGGCTGGCTGCGAACGCGCGGCTGCGCAACGGGGAGGGCAACGTCAGTGCGGCGTTCTCCGGTCGCCGCGGAAGCCGCTTCAACATGCAGGTCGAAGCGCAGGTCGCCGCGAACCGCATCGCCGTGGCCGCGCGCGGCGACTTCGCCGGACGGCGCATCCGCATGCCGCGCCGCGCAGTGCTGATCGCGCAGGACGGCGGTGGCTGGGCCCTCCAGCCCACGCAGCTCAGCTACGGCCGCGGCATCGCCATCGCCCAGGGGCGCTTCGGCGGCGACGACCCGACCGCGATGCAGGTGCAACTGGCGCGCATGCCGCTCTCGCTGGTGGACGTCGTGGTGGCGGACATGGGTCTCGGCGGCACGGTCTCCGGAATCATCGACTTCAGCGCCGGCGCCAGCGGTCTGCCGGTCGGCAGCGTGCGCGTGCAGGTCGATGGGCTGACCCGCTCCGGCCTCGTGCTGTCCTCGCGCCCGATCGACCTCTCGCTGGTCGCCCGGCTGAGCGAGGATCGGCTCGAGACGCGCGCGGTGATCGACGAGGGCGAGGAACGGCGCGGGCGGCTGCAGGGCCGGATCTCCGGCCTGCCGCGATCGGGCGCCTTGTTCGATCGCCTCCGCGCCGGCAGCCTGTTCGCGCAGCTCCGCTACGCCGGTCCGGCCGACGCGCTCTGGCGCCTCGCGGCGATCGATGCGTTCGATCTCACCGGTCCGCTCTCGCTGGCAGCCAACGTCACCGGCACACTGGCCGAACCGCGCGTCCGCGGCTCGATGGCGAGCGACGACCTGCGCGTGCGCAGCGGGCTTTCGGGTACCGACATCACCGGCGTCACGGCGCGCGGCGACTTCGAAGGCTCGCGCCTTCGCCTGACCCGGTTCAGCGGCACCACACCCAATGGCGGGACCGTCTCGGGCAGCGGCACGGTGACGCTGCGGGATCTCGGCGTCCGCGGTCCGCAGATGGACATCCGCGCGGCGGCAAGGAACGCGCGCCTGCTCAACGCCAACGGCCTTTCGGCAACCGTCACCGGTCCGCTGCGGATCGTCTCCGACGGGATCGGGGGCACGATCGCCGGGCGCCTGCTGGTCGACCGGGCGAGCTGGAGCCTCGGCACCGCCGCCACCGCGCAGGACCTGCCGCAGATCGAAACGCGGGAGATCAATACGCCGGCCGATATCGCACCCACCCGCGCGGCGAGCGCGCCGTGGCGCTACCTGATCGATGCGCGGGCGCCGAGCCGCGTCGACGTCGACGGCATGGGCCTCGATAGCGAGTGGAGCGCCAACGTCCGCGTGCGCGGCACGACCGACGATCCGCGCATCGGCGGGGAGGCGCGGGTGGTACGCGGCGAGTACAACTTCGCCGGCACCAGCTTCGAACTGACCCGCGGCCGGATCGAGTTCGACGAGACCGTCCCGATCGATCCGCGGCTCGACATTCGCGCCGAGACCGAGCGCGACGGTCTCAACGTCATCGTCCAGGTACAGGGTAACGCCCTGCAGCCGGAGATCAGCTTCACCTCCAATCCGGCGCTGCCCGAGGAGGAGATCCTCGCCCGGCTGCTGTTCGGCGGCTCGATCACCGAGCTTTCCGCGACCGATGCGCTGCAACTCGGCGCGGCGGTCGCATCGCTGCGCGGCGGGGGCGGGCTCGACCCGATCAACCAGCTCCGCACCGCGATCGGGCTCGACCGGCTGCGCATCGTCGGGCCAGATCCGGCGCTCGACCGCGGCACCGCGGTCGCCGTGGGCAAGAACTTCGGGCGCCGCTTCTATGCCGAGCTCATCACCGACGGGCAGGGCTACAGCGCGACCGAAGTCGAGTTCCGCGTGACCTCGTGGCTGTCGCTGCTCGCGAGTATCTCGACCATCGGCCGCGAAAGCGTCCGGGCGGAGATCAGCCGCGACTACTGAGCGCTGGCCGCTCACCGGCCGTAGAGCTCCGCTTCGGCGGCGCGGCGCCGGGTCAGTCCCCTGAGTACGCGGCCGCCGGCGCGGTTCCAGCGGGCGAACTCGCGCGCGGCGCCGGCATGGTCGCCCGCGACGTGCTTCCGCGTCAGCGTGGCCCGCGCGATCGCGCCGGTGTTGTAGTGGAACGAGACCAGCGCATCGAACTGGTCCTGCGTTGTTGGAGCCTCGCCGATCGCCTCCGCGACCTCGGCGGCGTAGCGTTGCAGATCGCGTTCTAGCCGGGCGTCGCATTGCGCCCGGGTCCAGACCGTTCCGGCGCCGATCTCCGGCCCGGTCGCGCCCCAGCCGATGGTCCAGGGCGCCCCGCCGGTGGCCGGGTCGGGGTAAGCCTCGACCAGTCCGTCGGCCCGCAGCCGCTCGCACCCTTCGAACTGCTTGATCAGGGCGACGCCCGACGGGCCGACGGAGCGGAACGGGGGCGGTTCAGGCGCACCTTCGGCGCCGAGCGCCCGGTCTATCGCCCGGTCGAGCCGCTCGACCTCCACCTGCCGGAATCCGCGCCCGAGCATCCGCCGGACCGCATCGAAAATCGTCTTGCGTCTCATGGAACTCACCTCGTCGAAAACGAATCGAGGCGAAGCAATTAGGCAGGATTGGGCCGTGTAGGAAAATGGTTTTTCGTGCAGCCCGGCGGGTGTTGACGTCCATGCCAGGATTAGCAAAGTGTAACCTTGCGGCTTCTTCTTTTCCCGTCAGGAGTTTACAAAAGAGATCGCCGGGCCATGTGTGCACTTCGCTTTTCTTAAAGCCACACTGCCGGGACTTTCCGGCCCCGTCTCGCCCGATACACTGCACGGTAAAGAAACGAATCGGGAAATGCGCATCCACACTGTGTGGCATAGTCAGGCCGTGTAGGAAAATGGCATGTGTCCGTTTGCACCGGCCGCGGTGATCCCCTAGCTTTGCGCAACGCAGGGAGGCTGGATGGACAAGACATTCGCGGGCGGGGGGCTGATGCTGGGCATCATCGCCGGCGTTATCTTCGACCAGGTTGCGCTCGGCATATTGCTTGGTCTGCTTCTGGGCGCGGTGGCCGGCAAGGCAAAAGCGCAGAAGGACGAGGGCGACGCCTAGCGATATGGCGCGACCGGAGACGACATGAGACCAGCGCAATCCCGCGACAGTGTGGCCTTCGCGCGGCCCCGTTTCCTCGACGGCGTCGAACTGGTCACGGTGTCGTATCGCGATCGCGCCTTTCCGGTGCACACGCACGAGGGCTATGTCGTCGGAACCGTGATCGAGGGCGCAGAGGAGCTCAGCGTGCGCGGGCGAACGTACACCGTCTCCCGCGGCGACGCCCTGTTGCTCCACCCGCACGAACCCCACGCCAACCGCAGCCTCGGGCGCGAGGCGCTGCGCTATCGCGTGTTCTATCTCCCCGCCCACGCAATCGCGGCCTATGCCGGCGAAAGAGGAGACGCGCCGCCGACGTTCTCTGCGCCCGTGGTATCGGATCCGGCGTTGGCCGGGACGATCGCCGGTCTCCACGCACGCTTGAGCAAGGGACCGGACGATCGGCTGGCGCAGCAAAGTGCGCTGGCCGCGCTGATCGATGCGCTGCTCGGCCGCACCGAATCCCGAGCGGCCCGGCCACAATCGGGCGGAGATGCCGCACGCGCCGTGCGAGATTGGATCGACGACCATTTCGCGGAGGATTTCGGCTTGTCCGACCTTGCGGCGCGCGCAGACCTCAGCGTGTTTCGGTTCGCCCACGTGTTCAAGGCCTGCACCGGGCTCAGCCCGATGGCCTACCGCAACCAGTGCCGCGTGAACGCAGCGCGGCGGCGCCTGCTCGGAGGGGAGCCCATCGCACAAGTCGCGCTCGACGTCGGCTTTGCCGATCAAAGCCACCTGACGCGGTGGTTCCAGCGGATCGTGGGCGTGTCGCCGCAGCGCTATCGCCAGCAATAACGTTCAATCCCGCGCGCCTCGCACGGCCTATTCCGTCCGGCAAAGGAGATCGGAATGCCGAGAATATCGAACGGGAACGCAAGAGTGTCGGTCGCGCTGCGATGGGCGGCAATGACGCTGGCGCTGTCGTCACCGGCCGCGGCAGTCGCGGCGCAAGATCACTGCCGGCCCGGCATCTATGGCGCAGGCGAGGACGCATTCGTCGTTCTCGGCGCGGGCAGTGCGGCCGGCCCCGGCCGGCGTTATCTGTTCCGTGACGGTCGCCGCGGCAGCACGGGCGAAGCGGGAGCCATGGTCACCTGCGAGGACGATATTGCCACCGTCGCCGCAGCCGATGGCACGACGCAGCAATGGCCGCGGCGCGAGACCCGCGAAACGGACACGGCGTTCGACAGCGCCGCCACCCGCCTTGCCGGGCAGTTGATCGAACCGGCGGGGCCACCCGATCCCACACGGCCGCTGGTGGTGATGGTGCACGGTTCGGAACAGACCGCCGCGATCGGCAGCGTCTATGCCTACATGCTGGCCGCGCAGGGAATTTCCGCGTTCGTCTACGACAAGCGCGGGACCGGTGCGTCGGAAGGCACCTACACCCAGAACTTCGAGCTCCTCGCGGAGGACGCAGCCTCCGCGCTGGAGAAGGCGCGAAGGCTGGCAGCGGGCCGCTTCGGCCGCGCCGGTTTCTTCGGCGGCAGCCAGGGCGGATGGGTCGCACCGCTTGCCGCCACGCGTACACCGGCCGACTTCGTCGCAATCGGTTTCGGGCTGGTGGTCTCGCCGATCGAGGAGGACCGCGCGCAATTGCTCGACGAGGCGCACAGGATGGGCCTCGATCCCGCAGAGGTCGCTCAGGTGGAGCGCCTTTCGCGGGCCACGGCCGTGCTGGTGCGCACGCACTTCCAGCAGGGCTTCGAGGATCTGGCGGAGGTGCGGCGTGAGATCGGCAGCGCCCCCTGGGCGACGACCATCCAGGGCGAATACAGCGGCGACATGCTGCGGATGAGCGACGCGGACCTGCGCCGTATCGGCCGCGCACGGTTCGACAACCTCGAGCTGATCTGGGACTACGATGCCGCAGCCGCCCTCGGAAAGCTGAAGGTCCCGCTGCTCTGGGTGCTGGCCGAGAAGGACCGCGAAGCCCCGATCGAACAGACCCGCGCCGTGCTCACCACGCTGGCCGAGACCGGCCAGCCGATCGACGTCTACCTCTTCCCCGACACCGACCACGGCATGTTCGAATTCCGCGAAAATCCCGACGGCTCGCGGACGGGAACCCGGATCACCGACGGCTACCTCCGGCTCCTCGCCGACTGGATCAAGGGCGATGTCCACGGGCGCTATGGGCGCGGCGACAAGCTGTGACCGGCCATCCCGCCGCAGTGCGCCTGTAAAGAGCTCTTGACTGACAAGAAGTCTTTACAGTAAAGAGCTCTTGTCAGGCAGGAGAGTCGCATCGGTGCGCAACCGTTTGAAGGAACACCGCGAAGCGCAGGGCTGGAGCCAGGGCGAGCTTGCCCGGCGGCTCGGCGTCTCGCGGCAGACGATCAACGCGGTCGAGACCGACAAGTACGACCCCTCGCTGCCGCTGGCGCTGCGCATGGCCAAGCTGTTCCGCGTGGCAGTGCCGGATCTGTTCATCGACGAGTGGGAGCCCGAGCTATGAATGTCGCAAAGCAGGAGAAGTCGCTCGCGAGGCGCCTCGCGGTCCCGATGGTCGTGGGGGCGGTGTCGGGCTTCGCCGCCACCATGCTGTTCTTCAACCTCGTCGACGGGGAAGGTGCGCGAAGCCTGGGGCGGTCGCGCGAGATCGCGGGCGTCGTCGGCGTTCTCTACCTGCTCACCGCGCTGGGGGTCGGCGTCGGGCTTGCCCGCCCCGGCATCGGCGCGCGCTTCCTGAATGTGGAGGATGCCGACGAGCTGCGCGAGCAGCGCCGCATGCTCGGCTACAGCTGCATATCCATGGCGGCGCTGAGCGGAGCGCTGTTCGTGCTCGTGCTGGTCGAGCCGGTGGGGCCGATCGGGGGCGAGCTGGCGGCGGCCGGCGCCATCGGGCTCCTGCTGCTGGCGAACGGTCTCGGACTGCTTCAGGCGCGGCATCTGGACGAGCTTCAGCGGGCGATGTCGCGGGATTCGGTCGCGAGCGCGTTCTACCTGCTGTTCGTCGTCGGCGGCGGCTGGGCGCTGCTGGCCCATTGCGGCCTCGTCGAGGCCCCTGCGCCGCTGGACTGGCTGACGATGTTCGCCGTCTTCCTGCTGGTCGGCTGCTTCTGGCAGGTGGGGCGCCGTGGGTTGCTCGTTCGCGGGCCCAACTGACCGGTTCCGCGGTTCAAACGAGAAGGGCGCCCGGATTTACGTCCGGGCGCCCTTTTTCTTTCCCCGATCGCGCCGATCAGGCGCTGTAGTACATGTCGAATTCGACCGGCGCCGGCGTGGTCTCGACGCGCAGGACTTCGTCCCACTTGATCTCGACATAGGCGTCGATCTGGTCCTTGGTGAACACGTCGCCCTTGAGCAGGAAGTCGTGGTCGGCCGCGAGCGCTTCGAGCGCTTCGCGCAAGGAGCCGCAGACGGTCGGCACGTCGGCCAGCTCGGCCGGCGGCAGGTCGTAGAGGTTCTTGTCCATCGCCTCGCCCGGATGGATCTTGTTCTGGATCCCGTCGAGACCCGCCATCAGCAGGGCGGCGTAGGCGAGGTAGGGGTTCGCCATCGGATCGGGGAAGCGGAACTCGACGCGCTTCGCCTTGTCGCCCGCGCCGTAGGGGATGCGGCAGCTCGCCGAACGGTTGCGCGCCGAATAGGCGAGCAGGACCGGCGCCTCGAAGCCCGGTACCAGCCGCTTGTAGCTGTTGGTGGTCGGGTTGGTGAAGGCGTTCAGCGCCTTGGCGTGCTTGATGACGCCGCCGATGTAGTAGAGGCAGTTGTCCGACAGACCGGCGTAGCCGTTGCCCGCGAAGGTCGGCTTGCCCCCGTCCCAGATCGACATGTGCGTGTGCATGCCGCTGCCGTTGTCGTCCTTGATCGGCTTGGGCATGAAAGTCGCCGTCTTGCCGTAAGCATGTGCGACCTGGTGCACGACGTACTTGTAGATCTGCATGTTGTCGGCCGTCTCGACCAGGGTCGAAAACAGCAGGCCGAGCTCGTGCTGCGCGGCGGCGACCTCGTGGTGATGCTTGTCGCACTTGAGGCCCATCTCGATCATGGTCGAGACCATCTCGCCGCGGATGTCGACCGCGCTGTCGACCGGCGCCACCGGGAAATATCCGCCCTTGGCGCGCGGACGGTGGGCGAGGTTGCCGGCCTCGTATTCGCGGCCGGTGTTGGTCGGCAGCTCGATGTCGTCGATCGCGAAGCCGGAACCGGCATAGCCGTCCTCGAAGCGCACGTCGTCGAACATGAAGAACTCGGCTTCGGGGCCGACGTAGATCGTGTCGCCGATGCCGGTCGTCTTGAGGTAGTTCTCGGCCCGCTTGGCGGTCGAGCGCGGATCGCGGGCGTACCAGTCGCCGGTCGAGGGTTCGACGATGTCACAGAACAGGATCATCATCGGGGTCGCGCTGAACGGATCGATGTAGGTCCGCTCCAGATCCGGCTTCAGGATCATGTCGCTCTCGTTGATCACCTTCCAGCCGGCGATCGACGAGCCGTCGAACATCAGGCCGTCCTCGAGCTCGTCCTCGCCGAGCATCGCCGCCGTCATGGTCAGGTGCTGCCACTTGCCCTTGGGGTCGGTGAAACGCAGGTCGACCCATTCGATCTCCTGCTCCTCGATCTGCTTGAGGACGTCTTTGGCCTTGGACATGTGGTTTCTTCCTTATCTTCCCCCTCCCGCTTGCGGGAGGGGCCGGGGGTGGGCCAGTCGCAGCGATCCGGGTTTCCCACCCCGCTGCGACTAGGGCCTGCTATGCAGACCCAGGTCTCGCTCCCCTCCCGCAAGCGGGAGGGGGTAATCTCAAATCGCGTCCTCGTCCTTCTCGCCGGTGCGGATGCGGAGCGCCGATTCGATGTTGGTGACGAAGATCTTGCCGTCGCCGATCCGGCCGGTCTGCGCAGCGGCGGCGATCGCCTCCACCACGCGCTCGGCGATCTGGTCGCCGACGACGACTTCGAGTTTCACCTTCGGCAGGAAGTCGACGACATATTCGGCGCCGCGATAGAGCTCGGTATGGCCCTTCTGGCGGCCGAAACCCTTCGCCTCGGTCACGGTGATGCCGGACACGCCGATCTCGTGCAGCGCCTCCTTCACCTCGTCGAGCTTGAAGGGTTTGATGATCGCTTCGATCTTCTTCATGTCATCCCGATCCTACGCAATGTGCCGACGCGCGCGGATCTTCGTCCGCCCGGTCGGCTCATCGCTTACCTCAGATACCAAATCAAGAAGCGTGCCAGAGTGCGCGCAGGGCGGTAGCGGTCACCGCGGAGACGATTTCGCGGGCCTTGTGCCCAATCGGAATCCAGTGACTGCCTGAATTTTAGGCAGAGAGGCGCAGGCCGGCAGTCTCATCGAGTCCGCTCATCAGGTTGAGCGACTGGATCGCGGCGCCGCTGGCGCCTTTTCCGAGGTTGTCGAGCACAGCGATCAGGCGAGCATGATAGCCTTCAGCATTTCCGCGGACATGGAGCTCCATGCCATCATTGGCGGGCTGATCGGCGTGAAGCAGGAGTTCGGAAAGGTCCCCGCCTTCGCGCACGCGGACTACTCTTGAGCCGGCATAGTACTCGCGCAAGGCATCACGCAGGCGATCGGCGGTCGTCTCGCGGTCCATGGCGCCCAGGTGCAGGGGCACCTCGACCACCATCCCGCGATAGGCGGCGACGACCGACGGCGCGAAGATCACCCCATGCTCGAGTCCCGCGTGAATCTTCATTTCCGCGCGATGCTTGTGCTCCAGATCGAGCGCGTAAGTGCGGAACGCGATATCCGGCTCGCGCGCGAAGCGGTCGATCAGCGCATTGCCGCCGCCCGAATAACCGCTCACCGCGTTGACCGTGTAGGGCCAGTCGGCCGGGATCAGCCCGGTGCGTACGAGCGGGGCGACCAGCGCGAGAAAGCCAGTCGGGTAGCAGCCGGGATTGCTCACCCGCTCGGCCCCAGCCACGGCTTCACGGCCGACCAGTTCGGGAAAGCCGTAGGTCCAGCCCTCGGCCGTCCGATGCGCGCTCGAAGCGTCGATCACGCGGGTGCCGGAGGCCGGATCGATCATCGCCACCGCCTCGCGTGCCGCATCGTCGGGCAGGCAGAGGATCGCCACGTCGCAGTCGTTCAGCGCCTCGCGCCGCGCGGCCGGATCCTTGCGTCGCGCGTCGTCGAGCGTGAGCAGCGCGAACTCGGCGCGGTCCTGCAGCCGGCCGAGGATCTCGAGGCCGGTCGTGCCGGCGGCGCCGTCGATGAATACGGTGGTGGTCATGGCGCCAGCAGCGCGGTGCGCAGGTAGCCGCTCGGCCCCTCGGGCCCGCAGGTGGCCCAGCACCAGTCGCCGGCATAGTCGAGCGCCTCGATCGCCGTGCCCGCATCGAGCCGGACGACGATATCCGAGTCGTCGCGCGGGATCAGGTGCAGCGCGGCACCCTCCGGCCCGATCTCGCGCGGCTGGGGCACGACGTAGTGCGCGGCCAGATAGCGCCCGGCGAGCGCGATATGCGCCAGATCGCCGCGCAGCGGCAGCGTGCCGGGCGCGGGGCGCACGACGGACCCTTCCAGGCCGATCGGCCCGTCAGGCAAATGGTATTCGGTCGCCGCGCTCACGTGTTGTCTTCTTGGCCCTTGGAAATTGGCAGGCCGCGCGCTTAAACGCTGCCGGCGCCCCCGGCAAGCGCCCCGCGCTCATCGTCAACGATTGCCGTAGCGCTGGCGCAACATATGGAACGCTGCGCGCAGACCGTAGGCCTCGCCGCCCTTGGGCCGTCCAGGCTTCGCGGCGGGACGCCAGGCGAACGTGTCGAAGTGCGCCCAGTCGACGCCTTCACCGACGAACTTGTCGAGGAACAACCCGGCCACGCTCGCGCCCGCGAAGGCATTGGCATGGGCGTTGTTGGTGTCGGCGACGTCCGACTTGAGCCATTCGATGTAGGCTTCCGGCAGCGGCAGGCGCCACGGTTCGTCGTCGTGCGCCTTGCCTGCCGCTATCAGGTCGGCGGCGGTCTCGTCGCGCCGGGTCATCAGCGCCGGATAGTCGGGCCCGAGCGCTACGCGCGCCGCGCCGGTGAGGGTTGCGAAGTCGATCACCAGGTCCGGCCCGTGCTCGCTCGCCAGCGCCAGCGCGTCGCCAAGGATCAGCCGTCCCTCAGCGTCGGTGTTGCCGATCTCCACCGTCAACCCCTTGCGGCTGCGGAGCACGTCGCCCGGGCGGAAGGAATTGGCCGAGATTGCGTTCTCCACCGCCGGCACGATCAGGTGCAGCCGCACCGGCAGGCCCGCGCCCATGACCAGCCCGGCAAGCGCGATCGCGTGCGCGGCGCCGCCCATGTCCTTCTTCATCAGCAGCATGCCGGCGGCCGATTTCACGTCGAGCCCGCCCGAATCGAAGCACACCCCCTTGCCGACGAGGGCGAGCACCGGGTCGCTCTCCTTGCCCCAGGTGAGGTGCATCAGGCGCGGCGCGTGGTGCCGCGCGGCGGCACGGCCGACGGCGTGGACCATCGGAAAACCCTGCTCCAGCGCGTCGCCCTTGGTAACCGAGAGCTTCGCGCCGTGGGCCTTGGCCAGCGCTTCGCATTCCGCTTCGAGCGCGGCGGGCCCCATGTCCTCGGCCGGGGTGTTGACCAGATCGCGCACCAGGCACACCGCGCGCGCTTCGGCCAGCGCGGGTTCGATCGCCTTGGCCTCGCCGGTCAGCAGCACGCGCGGGCCGGTCGGTTCGTCGTCCTTGCGGTAGCGGTCGAAGCGGTACTGCGCGAGCTGCCAGCCATGGAGCGCGGGGCCGGGCTCTCCACTGGCGAGGCGATAGGTCCCGGCGGGCAGCGACTCCGCCAGCTTCGCCATGCACCAGCTCGACAGGCTCGCCGGATCGGCCACGCCGCCAACCGCGAACCAGGAGTCGCCATCGGGCACGATGCCGACCTCGTACCCGCCGCCGGTGAACTTCTGCGCCGTCAGCGCCGCGCGCTGCCCGGCCGAGAGCTTCTTCACCCAGTTGTCGAAGCCGTCGCGGGCGACGAGGTGGATGGAAATCGCGTCCTGCCCGCGATCTGCTTGAACAAGGTCGGTGTCATGGCTCATACTCGGGCCTTAGCGCCATTCTCGGGAGAAAATCCAATGTCGTTTCGCACCCTTGCCGCCGCCGCTCCGTTCGCGCTCGTGCTCGCGGCATGCTCCTCCGCCGAGGATGCGAGTGACTCCGACGCCGCTCGGGAAGATGCGACCGCATCCGCTACCGCCAATGCCGCCGCGGGCGCGGCGAAGACGGTGGAGGAGGAGAACGACCTCTACAGTTTCTCCTACGCCTACCCGGCGGCTGCGGGCGCGCTTCCCGAACTCGCCGTACACCTCGACCAGGACGCGGAAGAGGCAAAGGCCACACTGGTCTCCGAATCGAAGGACGATCAGACACAGGCGGAAGCGAACGACTATCCCTACCGCGCGCACAGCTTCTCGAAGGAATGGAAGGTGGTGGCCGATCTCCCGCGTTATCTCAGCCTCTCCGGCGAGTTCGCGACTTACTCGGGCGGGGCGCACGGGATGTACGGCCTCGAGTCGCTGGTGTGGGACAAGCAGGCGAAGGCCGGGATGGACGGAGTCGCTCTGTTCCAGTCGGCCGAGGCGCTCGATGAAGCGCTGGGGCAGAAGCTGTGCGACGCGCTCGACGCGGAACGCGCGAAGCGCCGCGGCGAGGCGGTTCCGGCCGATGCCGGGGATGATGACACCGGCTTCAACTCCTGCCAGCACGTGAAGGACGCGACCGTGCTCGTCGGCTCCTCCGGTGGGGGGAAGTTCGACCGGATCGGCATCTGGTTCGGCCCCTATGTCGCCGGGCCCTATGCGGAGGGAAGTTACGAGCTCAACTTCCCGGTCGACGCCGCCGTGATCGAAGCCGTGAAACCCGAATACCGCGAGGCGTTCGGCGCGAAGGAGTAAGCGCCCTCGGGCTGCAAAGCGGGAATGCGCCCTCGCAATCGGCGCATTCTCGCACTACATCGGCCCGCATGACCGAATACCAGGTGATCGACAGCCGCGAGACCGTCATCCGCGACGGCACCATCAAGCTTCACGGACCCGAAGGATTCGAGGGAATGCGCCGTGCGGGGCAACTCGCCGCGAGCATTCTCGACGCGATCGTGCCGTTGATGCAGCCGGGCGTGACCACGGCCGAGATCGACGACAAGGTCCGCGAGCTGACGCTGGCGGGCGGGGCGGTCCCGGCGACGCTCGGCTACCGCGGCTATACCCATTCGTGCTGCATCTCGATCAACCACGTCGTGTGCCACGGCATCCCGGGCGACAAGGCGCTGAAGGACGGCGACATCGTCAATGTCGACGTCACCCCGCTGCTCGATGGCTGGCACGGCGACACCAGCCGCATGTACCTGATCGGCGACGTGCCGCTGAAGGCGCGGCGGCTGGTCGACGTGACTCACGAATGCCTGATGATCGGGATCGAGAAGGCCCAGCCGGGTGCCCGGCTCGGCGACATCGGCGCGGCGATCGAGCAACATGCGCGGCAGTTCCGCTACGGCGTGGTGCGCGAGTTCTGCGGCCACGGCGTCGGCCGCCTGTTCCACGACGCGCCGGAAGTGGTCCATGCGGCGACGGCCGGCACCGGCCCTGAACTGCGCCCCGGCATGTTCTTCACCATCGAGCCGATGATCAACCTCGGCAAGCCGTGGGTGAAGCTGCTCAAGGACGGCTGGACCGCCGTGACGCGCGACAAGAGCCTCTCGGCCCAGTTCGAACACTCGATCGGCATCACCGAGGACGGGAACGAGATTTTCACCCTGAGCCAGAAGGGCCTGCACAAGCCGCCTTACGAGTGATCTTGGTCTGGCACTCCGGGAGGACGACAGAGATCACTCCTCCCGAGCAGCTCTCACCGCCGCTCCCGCCGCAAACGGCGTCACCGCGACGAGCAGCAGGCTGATCGCCGCAGCGAAGGCAAGTCCGCCGCCGTCGGGCCGGGCGAGGGCGCCCGCACCGAAGATCAGGATCGGCACGCTGAGCGGGATCAGGAGCAGTCCGGAAAGAGCGGCACCGCTGCGCAGGCTGGCGGTCAGCGCCGCGATCAGCACGCCGATCGCGGCGAGGCCCGGCGTGCCCGCGAGCAGGCCGAGGAGCACCGTGCGCAAGGTCTCCCGTTCCAGCCCCAGCAGCGCGGCAGCGGGCAGGGCGGCAAGCAGCAGCAGCGGCGCGAAGCTGAGCCAGTGCGCCAGCATCCGCACGGCGATCGCCAGTTCCTCCGCCACACCGCGTACCGCGAGCTGATCGAACACGCCCTCGTCCAGGTCGGGCGCGACGAGCCGGTCGAGCGGAAGGATCGCCGCGAGCAGCGCCGCGACCCAGATCACTCCCCCGCCGGTTCGCGCGAGAAGCGGCGCGTCGGGTCCGACGGCGAACGGATAGAGCATCGCCACGGCAAGGAAGAACAGCAGCGGCAGCAGCGCCCCGCCGCGCCGTCCGCCCGGCATCAGCAGCGCAAGGTCGCGCAGGAGCAGCCGGCCGATCACGCCGCGAAATCCGTGATCTTGAGACGGGTAGCCTCGACCAATTTGATCGGCTGGTGCGAGGCGACGACGCAGGTGCCGCCCGCAGCGCGGTGCTCCGCGATCAGCGTCTCGACCAGCTCGGTTCCGGCGGTGTCGAGCCCGTTGAGCGGCTCGTCCAGCAGCCAGACCGGCGCGCGCTGGCCGAGCAGACGGGCGAGCGCGGCACGCTTGCGCTGGCCGGTCGAGAGATAGCGCACCGGCACGTCGGCCAGCTCGGCAAGGCCGAGCCGCTCGCGGTGCGCCGCCATCAGGGAAGCGCCGCTGCCGTCGAGTTCGCTCCAGAAGGCGAGGGCGCGTTCGAGCGGAACCTGCGGATCGAGCGCGTGGCGTTCGTCGAGCAGGGCGATCGAGGCGCGGGATTCGACCGATCCGTGGAACGGCCGCAGCAGGCCGGCGAGAATGCGGATCAGGCTCGTCTTGCCGATCCCGTTCGGCCCGGCGACGTGGCACGCCTCTCCCCGCGACAACGACAGCGACAGGCCGCGGAACAGCAGTCGCTCGCCGCGGCGGCAGGCCAGGTCCCGGGCGGCGAGCATCGCTTGCATGACCGCGCCCGATAGGCGAAAGGCTGCCTGCTCACAAGCCGACCGCAAGCGGAGAAGATCGGATGGCCGTCGCCAAACTCACCGAGGAAGAACGCACGATCGCCCTCGGCGATCTGCAGGGCTGGTCGCTCGCAAGCGACCGCGACGCGATCGAGCGCACGTTCACCTTCGCCGATTTCGTCGAGGCCTTCGGCTTCATGACCCGGGTGGCGCTGCTGGCCGAGAAGGCCGACCATCACCCCGAGTGGTCGAACGTCTACAACCGGGTCGAGATCGCGCTGACCACCCACGATGCGGACGGCCTGTCGCAGCGCGACATCGACATGGCGAAGTCGATCGACGCGCTCTAGCGGCCGAGCGGACGCGCCTGCTGGCGCGCCATCTTGCGAACCCGCCCGGGCATCCAGCGCGAGGCGAAGGCCATCCGGCGCGCCGTCTGTCCGACCAGCGTGTGCAGCCGGTCGCCGTGCACCGCATCCCATGCCGCCTGGGCGACGTCGCCGACCGGCGTGATCTCCAGCCCCGCCGCCTTGACCCGATCGCGGATCGCCTCGTTGCTGGCGGCGTTGGGCGTGTGCTCGAGCAGCGGCGTGTCGATGAAGCCGGGGCACAACGAGCGCACCCGGATCCCGAACTCGGCCCATTCGGCATCGAGTGCCTCGGTCACACCGCGCACGCCGAACTTGGTCGCCGAATAGACCGACGCGCCGCTGGTGCCGTAGATGCCGGCGGCGCTCGCGGTGTTGAGCAGGCAGCTTCCCGGCGCCGTCCTCTGCAGGTGCGGGAGCGCGGCCTGCGCACCGTAGAGCACGCCTTTCAGATTGATGTCGATGCAGCGGTCGATTTCCTCGACCGTGTTCTCGCTGAGCGAGCCGCCGAGGGGAATGCCGGCATTGTTGGCGACCACGTCGATCCGCCCGTCGGCCGCCTTGGCAAACGCCTCCAGCGCCGTGTCCCAGGCGGCGCGGTCGCGCACGTCGAACTTGTGCGCGTAAGTGAACTCGTTGCCGATCCCGGCCAGCGTTTCTCGCATGCCGGCGTTGTCGATGTCGCCTACCCCGACAAACCAGCCCCGCTGGCCGAAGAGTTGCGCGATCGCCCGGCCTATGCCGGAGCCGCCGCCGGTTATGAAGATCGCTTTCCGCTCACTCATTTCGGTATTCTCCCTCCCATCTCCGGGGCGGAGGGATAGACTGGGCTGACAGGCTTGTCAGCCGCGTTTCGTCAGAGCGCAGGGTTGTTGTAGCTGTGCCAGGTCAGGAGCGACACGGCGCCGCGATGCGGCCGCCATGCTTCGGCCAGTGCGCGAGTCTCCTTTTCGGATGGTCGCGCCTCGAGGCCGAGGATCTTGCCGATACCGACCTGCACAGCAAGGTCGCCCGCCGGCCAGATGTCGGGCCGTCCCTCGGCGAAGAGCAGGTAGATCTCCGCCGACCAGCGGCCGATGCCCTTGATCCGGGTCAGCTCGGCGATGGCTTCCTCGTCGTCGGCGGGCAGCCGGTCCAGGTCGAGCTCGCCGCTCACCACCAGTTCGGACAGCGAGCGGGCGTAGCCCTGCTTCTGACGCGAGAGGCCGCAGGCGCGCAGCGTGTCGAAATCGCGCGACAGCAATTCGGTGGGGGCGACCTCTTCGCCCAGTTCCGCCTCCAGCTTGCGCCAGACCGACGCGGCGGCCGCGACGCTGACCTGCTGGCCGACGATCGTGCGCAGCAGCGTGAGGTATCCGGTCGGGCGGATACGCGGCTCGGGATAGCCGACCCGCGACAGCGCCTCCGCCAGCTTCGGTTCGCGCGCAGCCACTTCGTCCAGCCCCTCGCGCAGCTGCTCGCTCGTCAATCCCATCGTCCGCCGCTTGCCTTCATCCGTTCGATTGCCTAGCAGCCCGCGCAAAGCGGCCTGTACTGGCCGGGCCATAGGGGAAGAGTACGCAATGCCCAAGCTGATCGTCGTCAATCGCGCCGGCGAGGAATCCGCCATCGACGTGGCCGACGGCCTGACGGTGATGGAGGCCATCCGCGACAACGGCTTCGACGAGTTGCTCGCGCTGTGCGGCGGCTGCTGCTCGTGCGCGACCTGCCACGTGCACGTCGACCCGGCATTCAAGGACGCCCTGCCGGCGATGAGCGAGGACGAGGACGACCTGCTCGAAAGCAGCGACCACCGCGACGAGAATTCGCGCCTCGGCTGCCAGATTCCCTTCACTGCCGATCTCGACGGTCTGAAGGTGACGATCGCCGAGGAAGACTGACGAACCGATCCTCCCCATTGGGCTTCGCAAAATGGGGAGGAGCTGAGGATCATCACATCATAGGACTCATATCCGCGCGCAAACTGCAATTGCATTGCGTGCGCGCTGCGGGAAACCTAGCTGTAGGCTGATGACCGCACCTGCGCCTACTCCCGATACCCTGGACCTCATCGGCAACACGCCTCTCGTTCTGCTCAAGGGGCCGAGCGAGGCGGCCGATTGCGAAATCTGGGGCAAATGCGAATTCGCCAACCCAGGCGCCAGCGTGAAGGACCGCGCGGCACTCGGGATCATCCGCGATGCCGAGGCACGCGGGGAGCTCAAGCCCGGCGGCTGCGTGGTCGAAGGGACGGCGGGCAATACCGGTATCGGCATCGCGCTCGTCGCCAATGCGCTCGGCTACCGCACGATCATCGTCATGCCGGACAACCAGAGCCGCGAGAAGATGGCGACCCTGCGCGCGCTCGGCGCAGAGCTCGTGCTCGTCCCGCCGACCAAGTATTCCGACTGCAACCACTTCGTCCACACCAGCCGGCGTCTGGCGGAGGAGACCGAAGGGGCGATCTGGGCCAACCAGTTCGACAACGTCGCCAACCGCAAGGCGCATATCGAAGGCACCGCGGCGGAGCTGTGGGAACAGCTCGAAGGCCGGATCGACGGCTTCACCTGCGCCGCGGGCACCGGCGGCACGATCGCGGGCGTCGGCATGGGCCTCAAGGAATTCGACGAGACGGTGACCATCGCGCTCACCGATCCGCACGGCGCCGCGCTGTTCAACTTCTACGCGCATGGCGAGCTGAAGGCCGAAGGCAGCTCGGTCGCGGAAGGGATCGGGCAGGGCCGGATCACCGCCAACCTCGAAGGCGCGCCGATCGATACCCAGTTCCGCGTTTCCGACGAGGAAGGGCTCAAATGGGTCGGACGGCTCCTGCGCGAGGAAGGGCTGTGCCTGGGCCTGTCGTCGGGCATCAACGTCGCCGGCGCGGTCGCGCTCGGCCGGCAGCTCGGCAAGGGATCGCGCGTGGCGACCGTGCTGTGCGACACCGGCTTCCGGTATCTCTCCACGCTCTACAACCGCGAGTGGCTCGAAGCGAAGGGCCTCCCGGTGTTCGACTGGCTCGAACGCGATTGACTGGCCTGCGCGATGGCGTAGCCTGACAGCATGCGCAGGATAGGCGACATTCTCGGTGCGAGGCGCCGGGGCGGCCCCGAGGAAACGGCCGTGGGCATCGCCGGCACGCGTTCGGAGTCGCTGCACCGGCTGCAGGTCGGGCTCTCCGGTCTGGCGGCAATCGTGCTGATGCTGGCTCTCGCCAACGTGATCATGGACCGCGCCAACCGCACGGAGGCGGCCAGCGTGCCCGATGCCGCGGCGACCGTGCTGCCTCCGGTGCACAGCCAGCAGAACGATCCTCTGGCCGACGCGGGCGTGGTTCCCGACGTTCCGGTCCGTCCGGAACCGACGCCGACGTCCACGCAAGTTCCGGTGATAGTGCTCGATCCGGACGATGCGCCTGACCCGGAATAAGCTGGCGATTCTCGCCGCAGCGACGGCAGTCGTCATTGCGCTTGCGGGCTGGGGGCTCGCCGGTGCAGGGCGCCCCAAGCCTGTGCTCGGACTCTTCACCACGCTGCCGATCTACTGGGCGGAAGCCGCCGACATGTCCGAAATGCTCAACCGGCAGGCCCACCCCGGCTGGGTCCGCGGCGCGCTGGACGATCGTTTCGAACTCTTCCCGCTCGATACGCTCGCCGCACCGGAAAGCGGCGCGGCGCGCGATCTCGACGATATCGACGTCCTTCTCCTGGCCCAGCCCCGCGCGCTGTCGCCGCAGGAGAACGTCGCGCTCGACGACTGGGTCCGGGCGGGCGGCCACGTGCTGGTCTTCGCCGATCCGATGCTGACGGTGGAGTCGCGCTTCGCGATCGGCGATCGGCGCCGGCCGCAGGACGTCGCGCTGCTTTCGCCGATCCTCCGCCGCTGGGGACTGGAGATGCATTTCGATCCCGAGCAGACCGCCGGGGAGCGGACGATCGCCACCGACACCACGCCGATCCCGGTCAATCTCGCGGGAACTCTCCATCCGGTCGACGGCTACCCGACCAGCACCGAGGATTGCTGGATCGCCTACGACCGGCTGTTCGCGCAGTGCGCCATCGAGGCGGGCGTCGCCACAGTGGTCGCCGATGCTGCCTTGTTCGAGGAAGCGGACGGCGAGCGAGGCGAGGTGCGGGCCGACGCGCTCGAATGGCTTACCGCGAGCGCCTTCAGCGACGCTCGGCGCTGAGTATCGGCACAACCGGGGATTTTACGGGACGGGATGGGGCTCCGTGCGGGATCGCGCGGGAATCTGCGGGGAATCCGTGCCCTTGCGAACACCTGCAAGAGCGGTGGTGCCCATAATTTTTGCTTGTTTAGCAATGGATTACAGACTCATCCCCTATAATCCCCTAAATTTCCCTTTCTTCCCGCATCTACCCGGTTTAGAAATGCCTTCTATCGGACAGGTCGTCTCGCGCTGCGTCCCGATTCGCGGGGTGAGCCGCCAGTGTTTGCGCGCTGGCGGAGGCGGGGAAGGCATGTCCGCAGGAGCAAACCCTTTGGGTGATGGGGGCGGACCCGGTGCCGGAGGCGCAGAAATTCACAGGATTTAGCGGTCAGGCCTTGTCGCTGGCAGGCGACAAGGGCCGCTATGTCCTGCCGTCCGCCTTCCGCAACCTCGTCAAGGAATCGAGCGACGGCCGGATCCTCTGCATCGACAAGCATCCCAAGCTCGATTGCCTCGTCGGCTTCGGCCTCTCGCGCCATGACGAGCTCGAGGCGCAGCTCGACCGGGAAGAGGACATGGCCTGGAAGCGCGGGCTCGATTTCGACCGCGACACCCGCGCCGCGCAGCTCTTCGGCTACATGCGCGTCCCGTTCGACGACAGCGGGCGCTTCATCATGCCATCGCACCTCGTGCGTCTCGGAAAGATCGAGGACCAGCTTTACTTCCACGGACTCGGCCGCTTCTTCACCATCTGGAACCCGGCCGAACTGGCGCGGATGAACGACGACTGGGCGAGCGCCAAGGGTGCCTGCGCGGATCTCGTCGCCGAGCAGGAAGCCAAGGCGGCGCGCAAATGAGCGGCGCCGCAACTCCGCATGTCCCGGTGCTTCTCGACGAAGTGCTCGCGGCGCTCGCCCCGGCCGCGGGCGACGTGATCGTCGACGCCACCTTCGGCGCCGGCGGCTACACACGGGCGCTGCTCGACGCGGGCGCGACCGTCCATGCCTTCGACCGCGATCCCGACGCGATCGCCGCCGGCCGCACCTGGCCGGAAACGTCCGAGCAGCCCCCGCGCCTCGTCCTCCACCCGCGGCGCTTTTCCGAGATGGTCGAGGCGCTGGGCGAGGCGGGCATGGCGCAAGTCGACGGCGTGGCGATGGACATCGGCGTGTCCTCGATGCAGCTCGACCAGGCGGAACGCGGTTTCGCCTTCTCGGCCGACGGGCCGCTCGACATGACCATGAGCCGGTCCGGGCCCAATGCTGCGGATTTCGTCAATAATGCCGACGAGGCGGAGATCGCCGACGTGCTCTACCGCTATGGCGAGGAGCGCCAGTCGCGCCGGGTCGCGCGCGCGATCGTCGCAGCGCGGCCGCTTTCAACGACGGGCGATCTGGCGCGCGTGGTGCGCAAGGCCCTCGGTTACCGCGCGGGCGCGCCGAAAGACCCGGCGACGCGCAGCTTTCAGGCGATCCGCATTCACGTCAACGCCGAACTGGACGAACTCATGACCGGCCTTGCCGCCGCCGAAGCCCTGCTGCGCGAAGGCGGGCGGCTTGCGGTCGTCAGCTTTCACAGCCTGGAGGACCGTATCGTGAAGCGCTTCCTGCGCGAGGCTTCGGCCGTGACCGCCGGCTCGCGCCATCTGCCGCAGGTTCAGGCCGCGCCGGCAGTCTTCACCAAGATATCGCGGGCCGTGCGCCCGGGCGAGGCCGAGGTCGCGCGCAATCCGCGCGCGCGCTCGGCCGTGTTGCGCCACGCGGTCCGCACTGCCGCGCCGGCGCGGGAGGCGGCATGATGACGGTCGGTAGCCGCATGCGTCAGATCGGGTGGGCCGTCGTGCTCAGCATCTGCCTCGCCGGATTCGTCGTGCTGACCTTCCGGGTCAACGCGGTGAAGAGTGAGGTGCGCCTGGCCGAACGCCAGATCATCGCGCTCGAGCGCGAGAACCTGCTGCTCGAAACCGAGTTCGAAACGCGCGCGAACCAGCAGCAGCTGGCGAACTGGAATCGGGTCGAATTCGGCTATCAGGCGCCGCGGGCCGACCAGTTCCTCGATAACGAGCGGGAGCTCGCTGCGCTCGGTCTGCCGCGCGCGATCGGCGGACCGGAACCGATCCGCGTGGCCCGCGCGCCCGCTGCCGAGACGACGAGCTTCCCGAAGATGGTGTCTCCCGTCACCGGCCAGCCCGCCGACACGGACGAGGATCGCCCGGAGGGAGAGCGGGTCGCCACCGCGCGTTCGCTCTCCGACCGGTTGTCCGACAAGGTCGCGTTCGAGACGGCGTTCGCAGAGTTCTCCGAATGAATGCGCTGACCGTCAGCACGGCGATTTCGGTCGGGCGGGTTCATTTCATCACCAACCGCCAGCGCTCGCTCACCGTCGCGCGGTGGCGGGCGTTGTGGCTGGCGCTGCTGTTCGTTGCGATCGGCGTCGTCGCGCTCGTGCGGATCGCCTTCCTCGGCCTCAGCGATCGGGCAACCACCGTCGCCTCGCTCGAGGAAGCGCTTCTCCCGCCGCGCGGCGAAATCACCGACCGCAACGGCGTGCCGCTGGCCCGGGCCTTCCCGGCCTATGCGCTGTGGTACAATCCCGATGCGCTGGGCGAGGACGGAGAGCCACTGGTCAAGGACCCCAAACAGGTCGCAGCCGAACTCGCAGCGATCTTCCCCGACCTCGATGTGGATGAGGTCGCCGGGCAGCTCGCCTCGGGCAAGCCCGGCTATATCCGGCGCCGCGTCCTGCCCGAGGACGCGAACCGGGTGCAGGCGATCGGCGAGCTCGCGCTGGAGATGCCGCAGGAGACCGACCGCTACTATCCGCAGGGGCGCATGGCCGCGCACGTGCTCGGCTATGTCGACGCGATGGGCAACGGCCAGGTCGGAATGGAGGAGGTCCTCGACAAGCGCCTGACCGACCCGGCGCATCGCGGCGAGCCGGCTGCGCTGTCGATCGACGTGCGGGTGCAGGGCGCGCTGGAGGACGAGCTGCGCCGCGGCATGCTCGCGGTCAACGCGCTCGGCGCTGCCGGGATCGTGCTCGACGTCGACACCGGGGAAGTCCTCGCGCTTGCCTCGCTGCCCGAGTTCAACCCGAACAAGATCGACGCCGAGGGCGAATCGTACATGTTCAACCGGGTGACCAACCAGGTCTACGAGCTCGGATCGACCTTCAAGCCGCTCACTGTCGCCGCGGCGATCGACGCCGGGGTGGTGCGCGACTTCGGCTACCGCTACGACGCGGGCCCCGTGCCCATCGCCGGTTACACGATCAGGGACAGCCACCCGCTCGGCGCGACGCTCAACGTGCCCGAAGCGCTGATCCATTCGTCGAATACCGTCACGGCGCGGATCGCGGACGAGCTCGGCCCGGAACGTTTGCGCCAGACGATGATCGATCTCGGCATGAACGAGCGGCCCTATATCGAGCTGCCCGCGCGCGGCATGCCCCTCTGGCCCAAGGAGGACTGGTCGCGCATCCGCACGATGACCGTCGGCTTCGGGCACGGCATCGCCGTCACCCCGCTGCATCTCGCGAGCGGCTACGCCGCCATGGTCAACGGCGGCATCTGGCGGCCGGCGACGATGCACAAGCTCGAGGCCGGCGAAGCGCCCCGGGGACGCCGGGTGTTCAAGGCTTCGACCAGTGCGCGGATGCGCCAGCTCCTGCGGATGATCGCGGTCTACGGCACCGGCCGCAACGCCAACGCGGCGGGTTACCGCGTCGGCGGCAAGACCGGATCGGCCGAGAAGCCGGGCGCCGGCGGCTATCAGCACAGCGCGCTCATCTCGACGTTCGCCGCAGCCTTTCCGATGGACCGCCCGCGCTACGTCGTCGTCGCCATGCTCGACGAGCCCAAGGGCACCACGGCCAGCTCGTTCCAGCGGACCGCCGCCTGGAATGCCGCGCCGATCGTCGGCAATCTCATCCCGCGGATCGGGCCGCTGCTCGGCGTGCGTCCGGACAATGCACGCGACGTCGACATCAGCGATCTGCGGCCGCTGATCGGCGGAGCGGACAAGTGAGGCTGGCGCGGCTGCTCAGCGCTGCCGGAATGGTGCCGGGCGGCGACTCCGACCTTCAGGTCACGGGCTTCGCGATCGACCACCGCAAGGTCGCGCCCGGCACGGTCTTCGGCGCTTTCCGGGGCAGCGCCGTCAACGGCGAGGATTTCATTCCGGCTGCGATCGCTGCGGGGGCCGTGGCGATCGTCGCCCGCCCGGACGTGCAGGTGGAGGGCGCGGTCCACATTGCCGATGCCGAACCGCGCCGCGCCTTCGCCCGGCTTGCGGCGAAGTTCTTCGCACCCGTGCCACAGACGATCGTCGCGGTGACGGGGACCAACGGCAAGACCTCGACCGTCGAGATGACCCGGCAGCTCTGGCGCATGGCGGGCGAGCGCGCCGCGTCGATCGGCACGCTGGGTGTCACGACCTCGGACGAGAGCGTTTCGACCGGCCTCACCACACCCGATATCGTCACCTTCCTGTCGAACATGAGCGGCCTGGCGCGCGAGGGCGTGACGCATGTCGCCTACGAAGCCTCGAGCCACGGGCTGTCGCAGTTCCGCAACGAGGGGCTGCCGGTCTCGGCCGCCGCCTTCACCAACTTCAGCCGCGATCATCTCGACTACCACGCGACGATGGAGGACTATTTCGCGGCCAAGATGCGGCTGATCGACGAAGTGGTGTCGGATCACGCGGCCGTGGTCGTCTGGACGGGCAAGGGCGAGTGGGCCGACCGCGCGATCGAGCATGCGCGCAAGCGTTCCTTGCGCGTGCTGACGGTGGGGGAGCGGGGCGAGCATATCCGGCTGATCGCGCATACCCCCACGCAGCTGGGGCAGGAGTTGACGGTCGAGCATGCCGGCGAGCGGCGCACGATCCGCCTGCCGCTGATCGGCGCCTATCAGGTCGCCAATGCGCTTGTCGCAGCAGGGCTGGTGATCGCCACCGGCGGCCGCCCGGCAGCGACGCTGGATGGCGTCGGGCGTTTGCAGCCGGTGCGGGGAAGGCTGGAACGCGCGGTGATCGCCCAGTCCGGCGCGCCGGTATATGTCGACTACGCCCACACGCCCGATGCGCTGGAAGCGGCGATCGCTGCGCTTCGTCCGCATGTGCGCGGGCGGCTGATCACCGTGTTCGGGGCCGGTGGGGATCGCGATGCAGGCAAGCGCGCCGAGATGGGCCGCGTCGCCAGCGAGCATTCCGATGCGGTGATCGTGACCGACGACAATCCGCGCAGCGAGGACCCGGCCGCGATCCGCAGCGCGATCATGTCAGGCGCGCCCGGCGCCATGGAAATCGGCGATCGGCGCAAGGCGATCTGCGCTGCCATCGAAATGACCGAGGCGGATGATATCGTGCTCATCGCCGGCAAGGGCCACGAACAGGGCCAGATCGTTGGTTCGGGGGAAATGATGCGGGTACTGCCATTCGACGATGTTACCGTTGCACGCGAATGCGCTGCGGCGCAGGGGGCCGAGGCATGAGCGCGCATCGCGCCTTGCGGGCCTGGCCCGTCCGCCCGCGCGACAGCCTCGGACTGGCGCTGTGGGACTCGGTTGCGCTCGCCCAGGCCATGGGCGGCACCGCCAGCGGCGCGTTTCAGGTTGCCGGCGTCGAGATCGACTCGCGCGACGTCCGTCCGGGCGACCTGTTCTTTGCCCTGAAGGGCGAAGCGACCGACGGGCACCGCTTTCTCGACAAGGCGTTCGCTAACGGCGCAGCCGCAGCGGTCGTCGACCGGCCGATCGACTGGCCGCACATTCTGGTGCGCGACACCAATGCGGCGCTGGCGGCGCTCGCCGCCGCTTCGCGCGCCCGCTCGGCGGCGGTGCGCATCGGTGTCACGGGATCGGTCGGCAAGACCGGGGTCAAGGAAGCGATCTTCGCCGCGCTCGACCGCGCCAGCCGCGGTCAGGCGCATCGCTCGGTCCGCAGCTACAACAACCACGTCGGGGTGCCGCTGAGCCTCGCGCGGATGCCGGTGCGCGCGCGCTACGGCGTGTTCGAGATGGGGATGAACCACGCCGGCGAAATCGCCGCGCTGACCGCGCAGGTCCGCCCGCAGGTTGCGGTGATCACGACCATCGCGCCCGCGCATATCGAGAACCTCGGCAGCGAGGAGGCGATCGCCGATGCGAAGGCGGAGATCTTCACCGCGCTCGAACCGGGCGGCACGGCCGTGATCCCGGCGGATTCCCCCCATTTCGAGCGTCTGCGCGACCAGGCGCTCGCCGCGGGAGCAAAAATCATCTCGTTCGGGCGCGCCGCGCATGCCGACCTGCGGCTGCTGGACGCGATCCCCGCCGCCAACGGGGGGGCGCTGGTGACGGCCGATCTCGGCGATACGCGGCTGTGCTATTCGGTCGCCGAGCCGGGCGAACACTGGATCGCCAACTCGCTCGCGGTCATGGCCGCAGTGCGGGCGGCGGGCGGCGATCTCGGGTCGGCCGGGCTCGCGCTGGCGGAAATGGGCGGGCTCAAGGGCCGCGGCGCACGCCACCGCATCGCCGCGATCGGCGGCCGCGCGCTTTTGATCGACGAGAGCTACAACGCCAATCCCACCTCGATGCGCGCGACCTTGCGTCAGCTCGGCCAGACGCCGGCTTCGCGCCGGATCGCCGTGCTCGGCAGCATGAAGGAACTCGGTGATTTCTCCGCGCCCTACCACGCGCAGCTTGCCGAGCCGCTGGCGGAGGCGAAAGTCGACCACGCGGTGCTGGTAGGCGATGAAATGCGCGCGCTCGCACAGGACTTGGGGAAAGGCGCAGGCGGTGCGCTTGCGGGCGGGCTGACGTTCGCGCATTGCGATGGGCCTGCCGAAGCGATCGCGGCGCTCGAGGAATTCGGCATCGCGGCTGGCGATGCGATCCTCGTCAAGGGTTCCAACTCGGTTGGTCTCGGCAGGCTGGTTACTCATTTCGCCGCCAGGGATCACGGCGGCCGGGACGGCTGAATGCTATACCTCTTTGCCGAGTGGCTGGGTTTCGAAGGCGCCCTCAACCTCGTCCGCTATCAGACGTTCCGCGCCGGTGCGACACTGATGACCGCGCTGCTGATCGGCCTGCTCATCGGGCCGCGCTTCATCAACATGCTGCGCGTGCGCCAGGGCAAGGGGCAGCCGATCCGTGAGGACGGGCCGCAGACCCATCTGGCCAAGCGCGGCACGCCCACGATGGGCGGGCTGATGATCCTCGTCTCGCTCGTGATCTCCATGCTGCTGTGGATGGATCTGAAGAACCCGTTCGTCTGGGCCTGTCTCGCGGTGACCGTGGGGTTCGGCGTGATCGGATTCCTCGACGATTACGACAAGGTCTCCAAGTCGAGCCATCACGGCGTATCGGGCAAAGTCCGGCTGCTGCTCGAGTTCATCGTCGCGGGAATCGCCTCGTGGATCGTGGTGGGCCAGATCAACACGTTCCTCTACGTGCCGTTCTTCAACAATCTCGGTTTCGAGCTCGGCTGGTTCTACTACGTCTTCGCAGCGGTGGTGATCGTGGGCGCCGGCAATGCGGTGAACCTCACCGACGGGCTCGACGGACTGGCGACCATGCCGGTGATCATTGCCGCGGGCACTTTCGCGCTGATCGTCTATCTCGTCGGCCGCGTCGATTATTCGCAGTATCTCGGCATTCCCTACGTGCCCGGCGCCGGTGAGCTAGCGGTCTTCTGCGCCGCGATCATGGGGGCGGGCCTCGCCTTCCTGTGGTTCAACGCGCCGCCGGCGGCGGTATTCATGGGCGACACCGGCAGTCTCGCGCTGGGCGGCGCGCTGGGCGCGATCGCGGTTGCAGCGCATCACGAGATCGTGCTCGCGATTGTCGGCGGCCTGTTCGTGGTCGAGGCGCTTTCGGTAATCATTCAGGTTTTCTGGTTCAAGCGTACGGGCAAACGGATTTTCCGCATGGCCCCGATTCACCACCATTTCGAACAGCTCGGCTGGAGCGAGAGCAAAGTCGTGATCCGCTTCTGGATCGTCGCGATCGTGCTCGCTCTGATGGGCCTGGCGACGCTGAAGCTGCGATGATCGTTTCGGGCGCCTTCTGCGGCAAACGCTACGCGGTCCTCGGTCTCGCCCGGTCCGGGCTGGCCGCGGTCGACACCCTGCTGGCCAGCGGGGCGGAGGTCGTCGCGTGGGACCGGCAGGACGTGGCGCGCGACAAGGTGGGCGGCCGGGCCCGCCTGGCCGATCCGCTGGAGATCGATCTTACGGGCTTCGACGGCGTGGTCGTCTCGCCGGGCGTGCCGCTCAACACCCACCCGATCGCCGAACGGGCCGCGCGCTTCGGCGTGCCGGTGATCGGCGACATCGAGCTGTTCGCGCTCGCCCGCGGGTCGCTGCCCGCGCACAAGATGGTCGGCATCACGGGCACCAACGGCAAGTCCACCACGACCGCGCTCGTCCACCACATCCTCGAAAGCGCTGGCGTGCCCGCGCGCATGGGCGGGAACATCGGGCTGCCGATCCTGGCGCAGGAGCCGTTGCCCGAAGGCGGCGTCTACGTGCTGGAGCTGTCGAGCTACCAGATCGATCTGACGCACTCGCTCGCCTGCGACGCCGCGGCGCTCGGCAACGTCACCCCCGACCATCTCGATCGCTATGGCGATTTCCCGGCCTATGCGGCCTCCAAGGCGCGGCTCTTTGCAATGCAGGCGGCGGACCAGTTCGCCGTGTTCGGCTGCGCGGACGAGCCGACCGATGCGGTCTTCGCTGCCGAGCGGGCTCGACGGCCCGCTGGGCGGGTGGTCTGCGCGGATCGCGCCGATCTCGCCGGGGATCAGGCGCGCTGGCCGGCGCTGCAGGGGCCGCACAACCTCGAGAACGCGGCGATCGCTGCCGCGCTGTGCGAGGAGCTGGGCGCGGCGCGTGATGCAATCCTCGCCGCCATGGCGAGCTTCCGCGGCCTGCCGCACCGGATGGAGATCGTCGCCGACCATCGCGGCGTGCTGTTCGTCAACGACAGCAAGGCGACCAATCCCGCCTCGGCCGCGCCGGCGCTCGCGGCCTATCCGCCCGATCCGCGTCCGCGCATTCACTGGATCGTCGGCGGCTTGCCGAAGGAAGACGGGCTCGGCGAGTGCGAGGCGTTCCTCGGCAATGTCGCCTCCGCCTACACCATCGGCGAGGCGGGGCCGCGCTTCGCGGAACTGCTGGAGGGCCGGGTGCGTGTCGAGAAGGCGGAACTGATGTGTCAGGCGCTCCGCCTGGCAATGGCCGCAGCGAGCCCCGGCGATGTTGTCCTGCTATCGCCCGCATGCGCGAGTTTCGACCAATTCCGCGACTACGAAAAGCGCGGCGAATACTTCCGCGAACTCGTCGCCATGCTCATTGGTGAACCGAATTCACCGATCGACTGCTTTGCCGGGAAGTCGGCGGCATGACCACGAGCCCGCCCTATATCCCCCGCGCCGGCGAGCGCGCACCGCGGGCCGACCGCTACCGCAGCACGCGGCGCGCGGAGCTGAAGATCTGGTGGCGCGAGATCGACCGCGTGCTGCTGTTCCTTATTCTTGCGCTGATGGCGGTCGGCACGGCCGCCGTCGCGGCGGCATCGCCGGCGAGTGCGAGCCGCCTCTCGACCGCCAAGGAGACGCTGCCCGATCTCTATTTCTACTGGGCGCACTTGCGCTGGCAGATCGTCGGCCTGACGGTGATGTTCGCCGCCGCGATGCTCTCGCGCGAGAATGCACGCCGCGCCGGCATCATGCTGTTCGCAGTGATGTTCACCCTGCTGATGCTCGTGCCGATCCTCGGCTACGAGGTGAATGGCGCGAAGCGCTGGATCAATCTCGGCTTCTCGTTTCAGCCGTCCGAGTTCCTCAAGCCGGCGTTCGCCATCGCGCTCGCCTGGGTGATCTCCTGGCGCGCCCGCGATCCGAACCTGCCGGTGATCCCCATCGCGACCGGCATAATGGGCGCCGTCGGCATGCTGCTGATGCTCCAGCCCAACTTGGGCGACACGGTGCTCTTCGCCGGCGTATGGTTCGCGCTGGTCATTCTCTCGGGCGTGTCCACGCAGCGGCTCGGCATGGTGCTCGGCGCAGGCGCGCTCGTCTCGTGCATGACCTACCTGTTCTACGAGAACGGCCGAAACCGCATCAACGACTTCTTCGCCGGCGGCACGGCCTACGATCAGGTCGACCTCGCCGAACGCACGCTGCTTGCGGGCGGATGGACGGGCAGCGGGCTGTGGCTCGGGGTGCGCAAGATGAGCCTGCCTGAGGCCCACACGGACTACATTTTCTCGGTCATCGGCGAGGAGTTCGGCCTGCTCGTCTGCGGGCTGATCGTGCTGCTCTATCTTGCGATCATCGTGCGCGTGCTCCTCCGCCTGGTGGACGAGGAGGATCTGTTCACCTTGCTCGCCGGATCCGGGCTCGCGGTGCTGGTCGGGGGGCAGGCGTTCATCAATATCCTCGTGAATCTTCAGCTCGCGCCTTCGAAGGGAATGACACTGCCGCTGGTGTCGTACGGCGGCTCTTCGACCATCGCGGTGTGCCTCACGGTCGGACTCCTGCTCGCGATCACGCGGCGCAATCCGTTCCTTCGGCGTACCTCGCCCGGGCTGAAACAGCGCCTGTTGGGGCGGGAGGCACAGGCATGACCGGCGCGAACCGCCATTATGTCCTCGCCGCGGGCGGCACCGGCGGGCACCTGATTCCGGCCTTCGCGCTGGCGACCGAGCTCGAACGGCGCGGGCATCACGTTGCGCTGGTCACCGACGAACGGGGCGTTGTGATCCCGGGCAAGCCGTCGTTCCTGCCGGCGCATGTTCTGCCCGCCGGGCGCTTCGGCAAGAACCCGCTCACCTGGATAAAGGGCGCGCGCGCCGTGCTGGAAGGCCGCAAGATGGCGCTCCGCCTGTTCGAGACTTTCGAGCCGAGCGCTGTGGTCGGCTTCGGCGGCTATCCGGCGCTGCCGGCGTTGCTCGCCTCGACCTCCGCCGACATACCGAGCCTGGTGCACGAGCAGAATGCAGTGCTCGGCCGCGTCAATCGCATGCTCGCCGGACGCGTGCAGGCGATCGCGACCGCCTATCCCGACATTGCGCGGCTGAAGCCGAAGCACACGGAGAAAGTCCACCTCGTCGGCAATCCGGTGCGCGCCGAGGTGCTGCAATTGCGGCAGGAACCGTTTCCGCCCCTCAGCGAAGACGGACTGCTGCGCGTGCTGGTGACCGGCGGCAGCCAGGGTGCGCGCGTGCTTTCGGAGATCGTGCCGGACGGGCTCGCCATGCTGCCCCCGGCGCTGCGCCAGCGGCTCCAGATCACCCAGCAGTGCCGAGCGGAGGATATCGACGCGGTGCGCGAGCGCTATCGCAGCCACGACATTCCCGCCGAGCTCGGCACATATTTCGAGGACATGGCCACGCGTCTCGCCGACGCGCACCTGTTCATCGGCCGCGCGGGCGCTTCGACCATCGCCGAGCTGACCGCCGTCGGACGCCCTGCGATCCTGATCCCGCTGCCGATCGCGACCGACGACCACCAGGCCGCGAATACCCGCGAGCTGACCAAGGCGGGCGGTGCGCGGATGATCCGGCAGGAACGGTTCACGCCCAAGGAACTGGCCAAGCAGATCCAGGCGCTCGCCCAGCATCCGCAAGCGCTTGCCAACGCGGCGCACGCGGCCTGGAACTGCGGCCGGCCCGACGCGGTGAAGGACCTCGCCGATCTCGTCGAGAGCTTTGGCGGGGCCGAGATGATGGACGTGATCCGGGTGGGCGCAGACAAGCCGCGCGGCGCGACGCAAGGCGTAACCGCCGGACGAGGCGCGGCATGAAGGGCGTCGCGACCGATATCGGAACGATCCACTTCGTCGGCATCGGCGGGATCGGCATGTCCGGCATCGCCGAGGTCATGCACAATCTCGGCTATAGCGTGCAGGGCTCGGACATCGCCGAAAGCACGAGTGTCGAGCGGCTGCGCGCACGCGGGATCGACGTGGCGATCGGCCATGTGGCGGAGAATGTCGAAGGCGTGGCGGTCGTCGTCACCTCCACGGCAGTGCGGCGCACCAACCCTGAAGTCGTCGCCGCACTCGAGCATCGCATTCCCGTGGTTCGCCGCGCGGAGATGCTCGCCG
Organism: Pelagerythrobacter aerophilus; assembly: GCF_003581645.1. Taxonomy (GTDB): domain Bacteria; phylum Pseudomonadota; class Alphaproteobacteria; order Sphingomonadales; family Sphingomonadaceae; genus Pelagerythrobacter; species Pelagerythrobacter aerophilus. Next base: position 194,753 of record NZ_QXFK01000016.1, read on the forward strand.
AGCTGATGCGGCTCAAGAACACCGTCGCGGTGGCGGGTACGCACGGCAAGACGACCACGACCAGCATGATCGCCGCACTGCTCGATGCGGGTGGGGTCGATCCGACCGTGATCAACGGCGGGATCATCGAGCAGTACGGCTCCAACGCGCGCCTCGGCGACAGCGACTGGATGGTGGTCGAGGCCGACGAGAGCGACGGCAGCTTCCTGCGGCTCGACGGGACGATCGCGGTCGTCACCAACATCGATCCCGAGCATCTCGATCACTACGGCGACTTCGACGGGGTGAAGGACGCCTTCATCGAGTTCATCCATAACGTGCCGTTCTACGGCGCGGCGATCCTGTGCATCGACCACCCCGAGGTCCAGGCGGTGATCGGCAAGGTCCGCGACCGGCGCGTGGTGACTTACGGGTTCTCGCTTCAGGCGGACGTCTGCGCGGTCAACGTGCGGCCGGTACCGGGCGGAAACGAATTCGACGTGGTGGTGCGCCAGCGGAACGACGGAGACCGCAGGATCGAATGCGTTCGCCTGCCGATGCCGGGTCGGCACAACGTCCAGAACGCCCTCGCCGCTATCGCGGTGGCGATCGAGATGGGGTGTTCGGACGAGACGATCTGCAACGGATTCGGGCAGTTCGGCGGCGTACGGCGGCGCTTTACCAAGGTCGGCGAAGTAGCGGGCGCGATCGTCATCGACGACTACGCGCATCATCCGGTGGAGATCCGTGCCGTGCTCGCCGCGGCGCGCGAGAGCGTCTCGAGCAGTGCCGCGGGGCGGGTGATCGCCGTCATGCAGCCGCATCGCTATTCGCGGCTCGGCGACCTGATGGACGACTTCCAGAACTGCTTCAACGACGCGGATCAGGTTTATGTCACCCCGGTCTATGCCGCAGGCGAGGAGCCGGTGCCGGGCGTCGATTCCGACGCACTGGTTGCCGGTCTGAAGCTGCGCGGTCACCGGGCGGCGACGACCATAGCCGATCAGGCCGAGTTGGCGCGGACTCTGGCGGGTGAAGTCGAGGAAGGCGATCTGGTGGTCTGCCTCGGTGCGGGCGATATCACCAAGTGGGCGGCGGGCCTTGCCGATGCAATCGGCCGGGAGCGGGCGACATGACGATGGACCAGTTCGACTGGGCCGAACTCGACGATGGCATGGCGCCGGACTGCGCGGTCGAAGGGGCCGTGGCTGGGCCGGTCTCGGCGGAGGGCATTCGCGGCGCGCTCACGCCGAATGCGCCGCTCGCCAAGCTTGTCTGGTTCAAGACGGGCGGCGCGGCCGACTGGCTGTTCGAACCCGCCGATCTGGACGATTTGCGGGAGTTCCTGCTCCGGCTCGACGGAAATCTGCCGGTCATGGCACTCGGCCTCGGTTCGAACATGATCGTGCGCGACGGCGGTGTGCCGGGCGTGGTCGTGCGGCTGGGCAAGGCTTTTGCCAAGGTCGAGGCGAAGGGCGATCACGTGCTCGAATGCGGCGGGGGGGCCAGCGGGATCCTCGTGTCCTCCACGGCGCGCGACGCCGGGATCGCCGGGCTCGAGTTCCTGCGCGGCATCCCCGGCACGGTCGGCGGCTTCGTGCGCATGAACGGCGGTGCTTACGGGCGGGAAGTGGCCGACGTTCTGATAGATTGCGACGTGGTGATGCCCGGCGGAGAGCTGGTTCGCTTGCCGGCCGCGGACCTGCGCTATACCTACCGGCACTCGGCGCTGCCCGAAGGCGCCGTCGTCGTCGCTGCGCGGCTTCAGGGCACGCCAGGCGATCCGGCCGAGATCGGCGCGGAGATGGATCGCATCGCGAAGGCGCGCGAGGAATCGCAGCCGCTGCGCACCAAGACCGGCGGTTCGACCTTCAAGAACCCGGAAGGCGACAAGGCCTGGCGTCTTGTCGACGCGGCCGGCTGCCGCGGCCTCAGGATGGGCGGGGCGCAGGTGAGCGAGAAGCACGCCAATTTCCTGATCAACACCGGCGACGCGACGAGCGCGGATATCGAAGGGCTGGGCGAAGAAGTGCGACGGCGCGTCTACGCGCATTCGGGCGTGATGCTCGAATGGGAGATCCAGCGGGTGGGCCGGCCGTGAGCGATATGCAGAAGCACCACATCGTCGTCCTGATGGGCGGTTGGGCGCACGAGCGGCCGGTCTCGCTGATGAGCGGGGAGGGCGTCGCCAAGGCGCTGGAAGCGCGCGGGCACCGGGTGACCCGGATCGACATGGACCGGCAGGTCGCTGCCCGCATTGCCGAGGCCGCGCCCGACGTTGTGTTCAACGCCCTCCACGGCGTGCCCGGTGAAGACGGCACGGTGCAGGGCATGCTCGACCTGATGGGCGTGCGCTATACCCATTCGGGCCTCGCCACCTCGGTCATTGCGATCGACAAGGAACTGACCAAGCAGGCTCTCGTGCCGCACGGCATACCGATGCCGGGTGGGCGCATCGTCGAAAGCGAGAGCCTCTACGAACGCGACCCGCTGCCGCGGCCCTATGTGCTCAAGCCGGTCAACGAGGGCAGCTCCGTCGGGGTCGCCATCGTCACCGAGGGCGGCAACTACGGCAACCCCATCGCCCGCGCGGCGAAGGGCCCGTGGCAGGAGTTCGACCATCTGCTGGCCGAGCCCTATATCCGCGGCCGCGAACTGACCGTCGCGGTGGTCGACGCGGCGGACGGCCCGCGTGCGCTGACCGTGACCGAGCTCGTGCCCAAGTCGGGCTTCTACGACTTCGATGCGAAATACACCGACGGGCTGACGGAGCACATCTGCCCGGCACAGGTCCCCGAATCTATCGCGCACTTGTGCATGGACCTCGCCGTACGCGCGCACCGCGTGCTCGGCTGCAAGGGCTGCAGCCGCACCGATTTTCGCTGGGACGACGAGCAGGGCGAGGACGGGCTGTTCGTGCTCGAAACCAATACCCAGCCCGGCATGACGCCGCTCAGCCTGGTGCCCGAGCAGGCGCGGCACTGCGGAATGAGCTACGAGGATCTGGTCGAGGCGATCGTCGCCAATGCGCTTGCCGGGGATGGGCGCGACGCGGGGGGAGGGGACGATGGCGACGGTTAGCCGCAAGGCCACGAAAGGCGTGCGGCGCTCTGCCGCGGCCAAGGGACGCGCGCAGACCGCTCGGCGGGCGCGGGCGAAGACCGGCTCCCTGCTCGACAAGCTGATGGCGGTGCTGCCCTTCACCGAAGAGCAGCTTCACCGCATCTTCCTGGCGCTCATTTTCGGCGGCGCGATCGCGCTGGCGCTGTTCGTCGCCAATCTCGCGGGCGTGCCTGCCATGGCCCAGCAACAGATGGCGCTGCTCGCGTCCGATGCCGGGTTCGAGGTCCGCAAGGTCAAGGTGACCGGCGTCGATCGGATGAACGAGCTCAAGGTCTACGAACGCGCACTGGCGCAGCGCGACATGCCGATGCCGCTGGTCGATCTGGAGGCGCTGCGCACCGAGCTGCTCGAGCTGCCGTGGGTCGAGGACGCGCGCGTCTCGCGCCAGTTGCCCGACAGCCTCGTGATCGACGTCGTGGAGCGTACGCCGCATGCGGTGCTGCGCAAGCCCGGCCGCCTGATGCTGATCGATCCGACCGGGGCCGAGCTCGAGCCGATTGCACCCGCCAACGCGAAGGGGATGCTGGTCATTGCCGGCCCCGGGGCCAAGAACCAGGTCCAGGCCCTGTCCGAGCTGCTGGCCGCCGCGCCCGCGCTCGAGCCGCAGGTGAAGGAAGCCGAATGGATCGGCAACCGGCGGTGGAATTTGACGTTCGACACCGGCCAAATTCTCGCGCTGCCGCAGGGCGAGGACCAGTCCGCCGGCGCGCTGGTCGCCTTCGCGCGGCTCGACGGGGTCAACCGCCTGCTCGGCGGCAAGGTCGCGACGTTCGACATGCGCGCGCCCGACCGCATCTACATGCGCATTCCGGGCCGCGCTGCGCAGACGCTCGAAGCCAAGGGGGGCGAGTGATGGGCATGCCGCGCATCGGCAAGGTCTTCGGAGCGGTCAACGTCGGGTCGTTCCGCATATCGGCGATGATCATGGGCCTCTCGGAAACGGGTGAGATGGTCGTGCTCGGCTCCGGCCACCGGGCCAGCCAGGGCATCAAGCGGGGGTACGTGACCGACATGGCGGCCGCGACCTACGCCATCCGCGATGCGGTCGAGCGGGCGGAGAAGAATGCCGGCGCGAGCATCTCCAGCGTCTGGATCGGCTGCGCCGGGGCGGGGTTGGGAAGCCAGGTTGCGAAAGTCGAGATCGACATCGGCGGGCGGCGGATCGAGGAAGAGGACATCGAGCACCTGCTCGTCGCGGCGCGCGAGAGCATCCAGCCCGATGGCCGCATGGTGCTTCATGCGCAGCCCGCGCATTATACGCTCGACGGCGCGCACGGCGTCTCCAATCCCAAGGGGCTCCATGCGGAGCGGCTCGGCGTCGACATCCACGTGATGCTCGCCGACGGTGCGCCGGTGCGGAATCTGATCGAGGCGGTCCAGAACGCGCATCTCGATGTCGAGGCCGTGGTCGCTGCGCCGGTCGCTGCGGGGTACTCCTGCCTCACGCCCGAAGAACGTGAACTCGGCACCGCGCTGATCGAGATCGGCGGCGAAGTGACCAATGTGTCGCTCTACGCGGGCGGCATGCTGCTCGGCCTCAAGGCGATCCCGTTCGGCAGCGCGGACATCACCGATGCGATCGCGTCGAGCTTCGGCGTCCGCCGTTTCCAGGCCGAGCGGCTCAAGTGCGTTGCCGGCTCGGCGATCGCCAGCCCGACCGACCACCGCGAGATGATCCCGGTCAACGGGCCGGGCGACGGCGCGGAGGACGCCGCCAACGCCGGCGGCGGCGAGGCGAACCGTATTCCGCGCGCGGAACTCGTATCGGTCGTCACCGAACAGCTCGCGCGGCTCACCGACGAGGTCGGCAAGGCCCTCAAGGCGATGGGTTTTTCCGGATCGCGCGGCAGCCAGGTCGTTCTTACCGGTGGCGGCGCCGAACTCGCGGGGATCGCGGAATTCGCGCAGAGCGCGCTCGGCCGTCCGGTGCGCATCGGCAAGCCGCCGGCGCTGCGCGGCTTGCCGGAGGCACACTCCACCGCAGGCTTCGCGACGCTCGCCGGGCTGTGCCTCTATGCCGCGGACGATCCGATCGACATCCGTTCGGTGGGTCCGAGCTACCAGCCGACCATGCGTTATACCGGCCTGGGGCTCGTCAACCGCGTGGCTCGCGCCGTGCGGGACTATTTTTGATATGAACGCCGGGCGGTTAACCACTGTGGATAAGCGATTGCGCCCTATGCAACGGGGATTCGCTTTGTGCCAAACTGTGTGGCCAGAAACCTTCGCGCATACTACCCCTTGGAGCGACACCCAATGAGCATCAATATCGGCCCCGCTGCATCCGAAGATCTGCGCCCCCGCATTGCGGTGATCGGCGTGGGCGGCGCGGGCGGCAACGCCATCGCCAACATGATGGCCGCGCAGATCGAGGGGGTCGAGTTCATCGTCGCCAACACCGACGCGCAGGTGCTCAGCAATTCGCCCGCACCCACGCGCATCCAGCTCGGGCCGGAAATCACCGGCGGGCTCGGCGCCGGGGCGCGCCCCGAAGTGGGCAAGGCCGCGGCCGAAGAGACGGTGACCGATATCGAGCACGCGCTCGACGGCGCGAACATGTGCTTCATCGCCGCGGGCATGGGCGGCGGCACGGGCACGGGCGCGGCGCCGGTCATCGCCGAACTCGCCCGCCGCAAGGGCGTGCTGACCGTCGGTGTGGTGACCAAGCCGTTCCTGTTCGAAGGCACGCGCCGCATGCGCGCGGCGGAGGCGGGCATCGTCGAACTGCAGAAGCACGTCGACACGCTGATCGTCATTCCGAACCAGAACCTGTTCCTGATCGCCAAGGCGGAAACGACCTTCAAGGAAGCCTTCCAGCTTGCCGACGAAGTGCTGCAGCAAGGCGTCCGCTCGATCACCGACCTCATGGTCATGCCCGGCCTCATCAACCTCGACTTCGCCGATATCGAATCGGTGATGCAGGAAGCCGGCAAGGCGATGATGGGCACCGGCGAGGGCGAGGGCGAGAACCGCGCGCTCGAAGCCGCCGAACGCGCGATCGCCAATCCGCTGCTCGAAGGTGTTTCGATGCAGGGCGCCAAGGGCGTGATCATCTCGATCATCGGCGGCGAGGACATGAAGCTGCTCGAGGTCGACGAGGCCGCCAACCACATCCGCGAACTGGTGGACGAAGACGCGAACATCATCTGGGGCTCGGCCTTCAATGCCGATCTCGAAGGCAAGATTCGCGTGTCGGTCGTCGCCACCGGCATCGACGCGAATGCGGAAGTCAGCGCGGAGAGCCGGCCGATGCCGCTCGCCGCCAGCCGCGCACCGAAGCGTCCGGTGCTCGAATTGCCGAGCGAGAGCGAATACGAGGAAGAGAAGGCGCCCGAGCCGAGCCGTGAGCCTGTCTCCTATGCCGCCTCGACCGATCACGAGGATGAGGATCAGGCGGAGGAAGAAGGCGTGGTCGACCCGCTGGCTGGCCTGCGCAGCGAGATTGCCGAGTCGCGGGGCAACGGTGCGGCCGGCGGTGAAGGGATAACCGAACCGGCGGACGATTCGGATCACGGGGTCGTGGGCGCCGATCACGGCTTCGCGCGGGAGGAACCGGCACAGGGCGAGCAGCGTCCGCGCAAGGAGCCGCTCGATCTGACTTCCGAAGCCCCCGCAGGCGCCGGACGCGAGTCGGCCCGGCAGGACGAGCTTCTGCTCGATGCCGACCGCCTCGCGGAGGAGAATCGCCCGGTTCAGCCGCGTGTTGACGTGGGCCCCGGCCTCGGACGCCGGCGTGGGCTCGTAAGCGGCGACGAGGGCGGTTCCAACGGCGGTTCGACACTGTTCGAGCGCATGGCCAACCTCTCGCGCGGCTCGGCCGACAAGGATGCGAAGAATCAGGCCCGCACCGAGGACAGGGACGATGAGGATGATGGCAGCTCGCTCAACATCCCGCGCTTCCTGGGCCGCCAGAACAATCAATAGGCGGGCACCCGGGCTTCGTTTCGCAACGGTTCAACTGCCCTGTGCGATAGCCGCCCTATGAAGGTAAGCCATGGGCGACTATGGCCGGTCGCCATCGCTATGCGAAGAAATCTCGGCCATATCCTGTCTGGAGCGACCGCGGTCGCGGTTTTCGCGGGAACGGTGCCGGCCGCCGCGCAAAATGGCGAGCCGGTCTCGCGCGAAGTCGTCCAGCCGCTGCCGCCGCCGAGCGTCAGCAACCTGGGCGACGCGCTCCGCCGCCTCGCTCGCAATGCGCGCGACGTCGATGCATTGATCGATGCGGGCTACGCGTCGCTCGACCTGAACGATATCGAGGCGGCGATCGGGTTCTTTGGCCGCGCGCAGGAGCTTTCGCCGGAGAACGCGCGCGTCAAGCTGGGACTCGCAGGTGCCTTCGTCCGGTCCGGACGTCCGATCGAGGCGCTTCGCCTGTTCGAGGAAGCCGAACGCGCGGGCGCGTCGACGGCGACCCTCGCAAGCGCGCGGGGCCTTGCCTACGATCTTGTCGGCGACAACGCCGCCGCGCAGGTGCAGTACCGCCGCGCGCTCGAGGCCGAGCAGAACGACGAGACCGTCCGCCGCCTCGCCATCAGTCAGGCCATCGCAGGAGACCGCAAGGGGTTCGAGGCGACGCTTTACCCGCAGCTCGAGCGCGAGGACTACGCCGGATTTCGCACGCGCGCCTTCGGGCTCGCCATTCTCGGTGACGAGGAGGAAGCGGTCGCGATCGCCGAGACGGTTATGCCGCGCGATCTCTCGGCACGGATCGCGCCCTACCTGCGCTACATGCGGCGCCTGACGAAGGCCCAGCAGGCGGCGGCCGCCAACCTCGGGGTCTTTCCGCGAGCCGCGCAGATCGGCCGCGACGATCCGCGTATCGCGCAGTATTCGGGCGGTGCACCGGCAGCGCCGGACACGCGTCTCGCGCCGACCGGCCAGTCGCTCGGATCGCGGGGTGCGGCCGAGCAGCCCGCGCAGCAGGTGGCAAGCGCAGGCGACACCCCGACGCGCGCTACGCCGCAAGCCATGGTTTCGCAGCCGGTCGTGCAGGAAGTGCCCGAGTCCGAACCCGAACCCGAAAAACCACAGCCGACCCGGACCGCCAGTGCAACCTCGGCCGAGTTGCCGCCCGCGCAACCGCAGCAGGTAGCCGAGGCACCGCAGCAGGTAGCTGCGGCACCACAGCAAGTGGCTCAAGCACCGCAACCAGGGGCTCAAGCGCCGCAGCAGGCCGCGCAGGCGCCGGCGCAGGTCGCCCTGGCAGCTACGCCGGTACCCGCGCCCGGCTTCGATCTGTCGACCGTGGCAGAAAGCAGCGCCCCGGCCCCGAGCACCCCCTCTCCGGCCAACGTCGCCGACGCCTTCGCCGGGTTCAAGCTCGGCCCCGAACCGTCCTTCGAACGATCGACGGGCGCGGTCGACATCACCTTGATCGAACCGCCCCGCGAAGTCGCGGAGAAGCCGCCCGCCAAGCCCAAGCCGCCGGCGCATCCGCGGCGCTTCTGGGTTCAGGTTGCGACGGGGCGCGATCTTTCCGCTTTCAAGTACGACTGGCGCCGAATCAGCCGGAAGGCGCCGGAAATCCTGGGTGATTTCAAGCCGATGACGACGCCCTGGGTCGAGGCGAACCGGCTGTTGGCAGGGCCGTTCGAGAGCGAGAAGGCTGCCGAGGAAGCGGTCGCGAAGTTGCGCGAAGCCGGGCTCGACAGCTTCACGTTCACCAGCGAGGAAGGACAGGAGATCGTCCCCCTCCGCTAGGCCGGATACGCGGCTTTTGCACAAGCTTTGAACAGTCTTGTGCGGTTCTCCCCAGCAGCAAGCGAGGTGGCGATTGCCACGCCGCCCCCTCTCGCTGCATCGAGCGGCTCGTTACTCCTAACCGGGACTTAACTGCATGAGAACGGGCGCGAAGGGCATTCTGGACGGCGACGACGCGGCACCCGTGGACATGCTCGCGGCGTTGTTCGAGGCGCGCGGGTGGCCGTGCAGATCGCTGTCGGAGGAGGAAATCCTCGGCGAGATCCAGGGCAGCTGGGGCAAGTATCAGTTGCGCGGGATCTGGCGGCATGAGGACCGGGTGCTGCAGCTGCTCAGCCTGCCCGACATCCGTGTCCCGCGCGAGAAGATGCGCGACGCCTACGAGCTGCTGGCGCTGGTCAACGAACAGCTCTGGCTCGGCCATTTCGACATCTGGTCGCAGGGCGACATGCTGGTCTATCGCAACGGCGTGATGCTGGGTTCCGACGGGCTGCTGGGCCTCGATCAGGCGCAGGCGCTGGTGGAAACCGCGATCGACGAGTGCGACCGGTTCTACCCCGCCTTCCAGTTCGTGCTGTGGAGCGACAAGGCGCCGCGCGACGCGCTCGCCAGCGCGCTGATCGACGCTGCGGGCGAAGCCTGAGCGCCCGCAGGGGCGGGTGACCCGCGAATCGTGTCCGATTTCCGTGCATCGACCTTGAAAAACCTCCCCAAACCGCAGATATTGGCGGGGTGAGCCGGCCGCTATTCCGCAGGCTGGCAATGGAGAGTTGAAAGACAATGGCTGATTGGAACGAACCCCGCCGGTCTCAGACGGGATTCGGTGCATCGCCCGGCTATCGCGGCCAGGTCGCCACCGGCGAGACCTTCGACGCGGGCCTCAGGCAGCATATGCTGTCGATTTACAACTACATGACCTCGGGCGTGCTGCTCACCGGCATCATCGCCGCGCTGACCGCGCGGTCGGGCCTCGCGGCACAGATGGTCGGCAGCCCGCTCATGTGGCTAGTGATCCTGTCGCCGCTGGCGATCGTGTTCGCGATGAGCTTCGGCGTGAACCGCTTCAGCAAGACCGCGCTCCAGGCGATGTTCTGGGCCTTCGCTGCGCTAATGGGCCTGTCGCTGTCGACGATTTTCCTGGTCTACACCGGCGCCTCGATCGCGGCGACGTTCTTCGCCACAGCGGCGGCCTTCGCGGGCCTGAGCCTGTTCGGCTATACCACCAAGAAGAACCTCAGCGGCATCGGCAGCTTCCTGATCATGGGCGTCATCGGACTGCTGGTTGCGATGGTGATCAACATGTTCCTCCAGTCGCCGGGCCTGATGTACGCGATCAGCTTCATCGGCGTGCTGATCTTCGCGGGCCTCACTGCCTATGACACGCAGCGGCTGAAGCAGCAGTACTTCCAGCTCCGCGGCACCGAGTTCGCCGGCAAGGCGATCGTGCTCGGCGCGCTGAGCCTGTACCTGGATTTCATCAACATGTTCCAGTTCCTGTTGGCTTTCATGGGCCAGCGCGAATAATCGCGTACAGGACTCGTTTCATCGTGCCCGGGGCGCTCCATGCGCCTCGGGCATTTTCTTTGCATCTGTCAGCGTTTAGAGTCAGTGCTTCAGGCTAGCGCAATCCACGGTGGGGGATCGTGGCGCGGGCAATGGAGGGTACGTAGTAATGTTCGCACTGACCAAAGGTCGGATTCAGCTTCTGGCGATTGCCGGGGGCATGGCAATGCTGGCAGGCTGCGCGACACCGCCGCCTCCGCCGCCACCTCCTCCGCCGCCTCCGCCGCCGGTCAAAGTCATTCCGCCGCGCCCGACGCCGCCCGATAACGCGACCGCCTCGATGTTCATTCCGCCGGTCGGCCCCGATGGCATTCGGCGTACCGTCAACTACGGCATCTCGACCGCGCAGACGGTGTGGAACGTGCGGTCCGCGCTCAATGTGGCCGCACTCAATTGCATGGATGCCGAGCACGCGGACATTCTGCCGGCGTACAAGTCGCTGCTCGAGCGGCACGAGCGGAAGCTCGACAAGACCAACGACGCGCTGCTCAAGGAGTACCGCGAGAACTATGGTTCGAGCGGGCGCGAGGCCTACGACCGCTATATGACGCAGGTCTACAACTACTTCGCGCTGCCGCCGGCGCTGGACGACTTCTGCGACGCCTCGCAGAAAGTCGCCCGCGATTCGCTGTTGGTGGAATCGGGCGACCTCGACAACTTCGCGCTGCGCAGCCTGCCGGTGATCGAGGCGGTGTTCGAAAACTTCTTCAGTGCCTTCGAGCGCTATCGCACGGCCGTGCTGTCGTGGGATGCCGAGTACGGGCCGCCGCAGCCGGCCGACGGGCTCACCGGTGCGACCGGCGCGGCACTCGCGATGGCGGACGTGCTCCCGAGCAACGATCAGGGCGCGCAGGCGATCGCGTCGTTCGATCCCTCGCCCAGCGCGGCGGCCCGGCCGGCTGGCATGCTCCCGGGCTTGAGCGGTACGGCGCTATCCGCCTCGTATACACCTCCGAGTGGCGATCAGACGGTGCCGGCGACCTCTTCGATCGATCCCGCACCGAGCGCGGTGGCCCCGCCGGCCAGCACGCTCACCGACGTCAGCAGCGCGGCGGCGACGACATCGGATGCGCTTCCGGGCAGCGGTGAGACGGTTCAGTCGATCGCCACGTCCGATCCGGCGGCGAGCGTCACGGCCCAGCCGTCTGCGGACGGGATGCTGGTCCTGCCGCCAATGGACGCGGCGCCGGCGGCGGGGCAGGCGATTACGCTTCCCGCCACCGAGCAGCAGCCGGTCCGGATGGTTTCGCAGCCCGTCGTCCAGGGCGAGAGCGCGGCGCAGCCGGGTTTCGGGTCGTCGCTCGAAGATGCAGGGGCAAGCGCTTCTGCGGCGGCGAAGCCGGCCGAGCAGCCCACCATCGTGCTCACGCCCGTGCCGGACCCGGTGCAACCCACCCCGGAAGGCGGGGACGAAAGCGAAACCGGCGGGGAGTGAAGCGCCGCGATTTTGCCCTTTGCAGCGCGCTGCGCATTCGCTAAGGGGCGCCCTCGCCAAGCGGGCGTGCCGCTTGGCGACAGACCTGGAACGGGGCCGTAGCTCAGTTGGGAGAGCGCGTCGTTCGCAATGACGAGGTCAGCGGTTCGATCCCGCTCGGCTCCACCAGGTTTTGATTTCATCAAAACCTGGTTTCTTTTTTGTGGGCCCTCAGACGCCGGGCGCGGCCCATCCGGGCCGCTTGGCTTTCGCGGCAGGGGCCGCGACGCGCAGTCGCGCTTGCGGCCGCCTTCGGCGACCGAGCTTGCGCTTCGTCTCGTTGTGGCGCTAGTCCGGCCGGCGACCAGCCGGCTGCAAGGCCGACCGGCCGCCCGCAGCGCCGAAGGCGCGAGGATATCGCGCGCACGGATGTGCGTGCGGAAACAAAACGCCCCGCCGGCGCTTGAGGCCAAACAAAAATGCACTTTCTCGATCAAGCCAAGATATTTCTGAAGTCCGGTGCGGGCGGGCCCGGGGCGGTCAGCTTCCGGCGCGAGAAGTATATCGAATACGGCGGGCCGGACGGCGGCAACGGCGGCCGCGGCGGCGACATCGTGTTCGAGGCCGTGGCCGGCCTCAATACGCTGATCGACTTCCGCTACACCCAGCACTTCAAGGCGCAGCGCGGCGCGCACGGCATGGGCAAGGACCGCACCGGCGCCTCCGCCCCCGATCTCGTGATCGAAGTGCCCGTGGGCACGCAGATCCTCTCGGAGGACAAGGAAGAGGTGCTCGCCGATTTCACCGAGGTCGGCCAGCGTCTCGTCTTCCTCGAAGGCGGCATGGGCGGGCGCGGGAACGCCAGCTACAAGACCAGCACCAACCGCGCGCCGCGCCAGCACCAGCCGGGCGAGCCGGGGCACGAGATGTGGGTCTGGCTGCGATTGAAGCTGCTTGCGGACGTCGGGCTGCTCGGCCTGCCCAACGCGGGCAAGAGCACCTTCATCAACCAGGTGACCAATGCGCAGGCCAAAGTCGGCGACTACGCCTTCACCACGCTGATCCCCAAGCTCGGCGTGGTGCGGCACAAGGGGCGCGAGTTCGTGCTCGCCGACATCCCCGGCCTGATCGCGGGCGCCGCGGAAGGCGCGGGGATCGGCGACCGGTTCCTCGGCCATATCGAGCGCTGCCGCGTGCTCATCCACCTGATCGACATCGCGGGGAACGATCCGGCGGAGGCGATGCGCGTCGTCCAGGCCGAACTCGCTTCCTACGGCGAAGGGCTGTCCGAGAAGCCGCAGCTCATCGCGCTCAACAAGGTCGACCTTGCCGACCCGGAACTTGTCGCCGGGTTCACCGAGGAACTGCGCGCTGCGGGCGCCGACGAGGTGTTCGGCGTATCCGGCGCGACGGGCGAGGGCGTCGAAGCCCTGCTCGATGCGATCCTCGGCTATCTCCCCGACCGCACCGCCACCGAAACCAAAGGCAGCGAAGTGGACGACGTGGCCGACCAGGCGGGCGACTGGTCGCCGCTGGACTGACATTCCGGCGGAACGCCGCCACGCGCCGGGGCGAGCGGGCCAGCCTTTCGATCAAGCGCCGCAGAAGTCGGCTGGACCCCCATCTGCGCGGGGATGACGGGGGAAAAAGCCTCGGCTAAGCGCCATGCATGTCCACCCTCGCGCTTCGCCACCTGACGGATGCGGCCGCCTGCCCGCGGATCGTGCTCAAGATCGGCTCTTCGCTGCTGGTCGATGGCGAAGGCCAGCCGCGCCGCGCCTGGCTCGACTCGATCGGCGAAGAGATCGCGGCCCTGCGGCGCGGAGGGCAGGAAGTGGTCGTGGTCAGTTCCGGCGCGATTGCACTCGGCGCTGCGCGGCTGGGGTTGGAGAAGGGTGGACGCGGCAATCTCGCCGATGCGCAGGCGGCCGCTTCGGTCGGTCAGATCGCGCTCGCTTCGCTGTGGTCGGACAAGCTGGGCGCACAGGGGCTGACGGCAGCGCAACTGCTGCTCACGCTCGACGATCTCGAGGATCGCCGCCGCTATCTCAACGCCTCCTCCACGCTCGCCCGCCTGCTCGAAAACGGCGCGGTGCCGGTGGTCAACGAGAACGACAGCGTAGCGACGCAGGAAATCCGTTTCGGCGACAACGACCGGCTCGCTGCCCGCGTGGCGCAGGCCGCGCGAGCGGATGCCGTGCTGCTGCTCTCGGATGTCGACGGCCTCTACGACCGCAACCCGCGCGAGGTCGGCGCCCGGCTGGTGCCGGTGGTCGAGGGGGTGGACGACGCGGTGCGCGCAATGGCGGACGGCGGGTCGTCCTCCGGCCTCGGTTCGGGCGGCATGGTGTCGAAGCTGCAGGCGGCGGAAATCGCGGGACGGGCCGGGATCGCACTGGCGATCCTCAACGGCACCCACGACGCGCCAATCGCGCGTGCGCTGAGTGGCGACACGGGCACGCTGTTTCTCCCGCCGCGCCGTGACCGGGGCCGCAAGGCCTGGCTCGGCGGGCGGCTGAGACTGAAAGGGGCGCTTACCGTGGACGCGGGCTGCGCTGCCGCGCTTGCACAGGGCGGGAGCCTGCTTGCGGCGGGTGTGACCGCGATCGAGGGCGCGTTCGAGCGCGGCGACGCCGTTGCCATCCGCGATCCGCAAGGCCGCGCAATCGCGCACGGTCTCGTCGAATACGGCACGGCCGACTGCGCCGCGCTCAAGGGTCGGCGGAGTAGCGAGCATGCGGCACTCCTCGGCTACGCCCCGCGCGCGGCCGTGGTCCATCGCGACCATATGGTGCTGCTATGACGCTCGCGCTGACCGGGGGCACCGGGTTCGTCGGCCAGGCGACGCTCGATGCGATCGAGCGGCGCGGGCTCTCGGCGCGCGCGCTGGCTCGCACCGTCCCCAGGGACCAGCGAAAGGGCATCGAATGGGTCGGGGGCAATCTCGCCGACCGAGCCGCGCTTGCCCGGCTCGTGGAAGGCGCGGAGGCGGTGATTCATATCGCCGGCCTCACCAGCACGCTCGAGCCGGCAGCATTCGAGGCGGCCAACGTCACGGGGACGCTGGCGTTGATCGAGGTGGCCAAGGCGGCAGGCGTGCCGCGTTTCATCTTCGTCTCGTCGCTCGCGGCGCGGCGTCCCGATCTTTCGGTCTACGGTGCATCGAAGGCGCGGGCGGAGAAGGTCGTCGCCGCCAGCGGGCTCGACTGGACCGTCGTCCGCCCGCCTGCGGTCTACGGTCCGCGCGATCGAGACATGTTCGAGCTGTTCCGCGCCGCCCGCCGGGGGGTGGTGCCCATGCCTCCGCCGGGCCATGCCTCGATGATCCATGTCGACGATCTCGCCGACCTGCTCCTTGCCCTGGTGCCGGGTGGCGAGAGCGTTACCGGCGCCGTGTTCGAACCCGACGACGGGCGCGAGGGCGGCTGGCCACATCGCGAGCTCGCGCGCACCATCGGCTGGGCCGTGGGACGGCGGCCGTGGGTGCCGCATCTCTCGCGCGGCACACTCGAATGGGTCTCGCGCATTGACTGCGCCGTGCGGCGCAACCGTGCCCGGCTCACGCCCGACCGGGTGAGCTACATGTGCCATCCCGACTGGGTGGCCGATCCGGCGCGCAAGGTGCCCGAGAGCCTGTGGACGCCGCGCATTCCCACGCGCGAGGGGTTGAAGGCGACGGCCGACTGGTATCGCGAACAAGGCTGGCTCCCCGCCTGAGGTCCCCGCGACCTCGTGCCGCTGGCGCTCCGTTCGCTTGGGGAAGGTCCCAGCTTTCGCTGAGGCTGGCAGGCTCAGCCAAGGTCCTGGCGGCCTGAGGTCCCCGCCTGCGCGCGGACTCATGCGGAGTTAGAACGCCGGATCGAACCCGGGAGGCAGTTCACCCTCGCTGGTAAGCGGGGTGTGGATGCCGCACTCGGTCTTGTCCCAGCCCTTCCATCGGCCCGAGCGCGGGTCTTCGCCCGGCGCAACCTTGTGCGTGCAGGGGCTGCAGCCGATCGAAGGATAGCCCTGCTCGACCAGCGGGTGCGGCGGCAGGTCGTGCTCGGCTATGTAGTTCGCGAGATCCTCCGCGCTCCAGTCGATCAGTGGATTGATCTTCAGCCGGCCCTGCGCGTCCGACGTATCGACCTCGAACCGCGGCAGGTTCGCGCGGGTTGCCGACTGGAAAGCCTTGCGCCCCGTCAGCGTCGCGTCGAAGCCGCTCAGGGCCGCGGCGAGGGGGAGGACCTTGCGGATCTCGCAGCAGCCGTCGGGGTCGTAGGACCAGCGCAGGCCGGTCTCGTCGCGCTTGGCGAGAAGCTCCGGATCGGGATGCAGGTTGACCAGCCCGGTCAGCCCGAGCCGCTCGACGAGCGTGTCGCGATAAGCGAGCGTTTCGGGGAAGTGCTTCCCGGTCTCGAGGAACAGCACCGGCAGACTAGGGTCGATCTGCGCCACAAGGTGAAGCAGAACAGCACTTTCCGCGCCGAAGCTGGAGACGGTGGCAAGCTCGCCGACCAGTCCGTCCGCGATCACCGCGCGCAGCATCTCCACCGTGTCCGCGCCGCGAAACATGCGGTTGAGCCGGATCGCATCGGCGTCCGTAAAGCGCGGGCCGGTGTCGATCCGGTCCTTGATGCGGATCGGATCGGCTTCAGCCATGACGAAGCTGCCAGATTGGCACCGCCGCATCCGCCGCGTGCTGGTACACGTGCGGATAGCGGTTGAGCACGGACTCCACGTCGGCGCGATCGAGCGGCACGTTGGGCGCGAAGCTGTCGAACCCGCAGCGGCGCATGAAATAGATCAGGTCCACCAGAACCTCGCCGGTCGCCTTGATCTCCCCGTCGTAGCCCATCTCGCGCAGGATGCGCGCGCTGGAGAAGCCGCGGCCATCGCGGAACTTGGGAAAGTCGATCTCGACCAGCCGCAGACGCTCGAGGTGAGGGCCGAGCAGCCGCACGTCGTCGCCGGCCTCGATCCGCACCGAGCCGGCGTTCGACTGATCGAGGAACGCGTCGAGCGAGACGGCCGGCTCGTCCGGAGCGGAATCGTCGCGGAAGCGCAGCCAGTCGCGCTCGCCGCCCGGCGTGGGTTCGAGGGTGCCGGGCCCGCCGCCCGGGCCGCCCGCGCGGGGACCGTCAACCATAGATCGCCTCCTTGAATCCATCCATTCCGACGCGGCGGTAGGTGTCGAGGAACCGCTCGCCCGGCTCGCGAATCTCGCGGTAGCGCTCGACCGCGCGCTCGACCGCGTCGACGATCCCGGCCTCGTCGAAGCCGGGGCCGGTGATCTTGGCCTGGCTGGTCTCTTCGTCGCCCGAGCCGCCGAGCAGGAGCTGATAGTTCTCCGTGCCTTTGCGATCGACGCCGAGGATGCCGATATGGCCCGCGTGATGATGGCCGCAGGCATTGATGCAGCCGCTGATCTTGATCTTGAGCTCGCCCAGATCCTTCTGGCGATCGGCGTCCGCGAAGCGTTCGGCAATCTTCTGCGCGACCGGGATCGAACGGGCATTCGCGAGCGTGCAGTAATCGAGACCCGGGCAGGCGATGATGTCGGTCACCAGATCGAGGTTCGCCTCGCCGAGACCGGCCTCGTGGAGCGCGCTCCAGACGGCATGGAGATCCTGCTTGCGGACGTGCGGCAGGACGAGGTTCTGCGCATGCGTCGCCCGCAGCTCGTCGAAGCTGTAGCGTTCGGCCAGATCGGCGACGAGCTCCATCTGCTCGGCCGAGATGTCGCCGGGGATCTGCCCGACCGGCTTGAGGCTGATGTTGACGATCGCATAGCCCGGCGCCTTGTGCGCAGCGACCTGTTGATCGACCCACAATGCGAAGTCCGGATCCGAGCGGTCGATCTCCTCGCTGAGACCCGTTTCGAACGGCGGGGGCGCGAAGTAGGCGGCGATGCGGTCGTACTCGGCCTGCGGAAAGTCCTCGCCGCGCGCGAGGAAATGCTCGAACTCTTCCTCGACCTGGCGGCGGAACTCGTCCTCGCCCAGTTCGTGGACGAGGATCTTCATCCGCTGCTTGTGAATGTTGTCGCGCCGCGCGTTGCGGTTCCACACCCGCAGGATCGCCTGGAGGTAGGAGAGGATCTGGTTCGTGGGCAGGAATTCGCGGATCTTGTAGGCGATGAACGGCGTGCGGCCCATGCCGCCCCCGGCGAAGACCTGGAAACCGATCTCGCCCGCCTCGTTCTGCACGATCCGCAGCGCGCAGTCGTGCCAGCGCAGGGCGGCGCGGTCGGCTTCCGCGGCGATCACGGCGATCTTGAACTTGCGCGGCAGGTAGCTGAATTCCGGCATGAACGTCGTCATCTGCCGGATCATCTCGGCCCAGGGGCGCGGATCGATGATCTCGTCCGCCGTGGCGCCGGCATACTGGTCGGCGGAGATGTTGCGGATGGACTCGCCGCTGGTCTGGATGGCGTGCATCTCGACCGTCGCCAGGTCGGCGAGGATATCGGGGGCGTCCTCCAGCTTGATCCAGTTGTACTGGATGTTCTGGCGGGTGGTGAAATGGCCGTAGCCGCGGTCGTAGGTGCGCGCGATATACGCGAGCTTGCGCATCTGCCGCGAGTCCAGCGTGCCGTAGGGGATCGCGACGCGCAGCATGTAGGCGTGGAGCTGAAGGTAGAGACCGTTCTTCAGCCGCAGCGGCTTGAACTGGTCGTCCGTCATCTTGCCTTCGAGGCGGCGGCGCGTCTGGTCGCGGAAGTCCGCCACCCGCGCATCGACCATCGCCTGGTCGTATTGGTCGTACTTGTACATCAGATCACCCAGTTGCCGGCGCTGGGGTCGGCCGGTTTGAGAGTCAGGTCGGGGCGCACGGTCGGGCCGAGCGCACGGATGCGGTCCTTGATATGCGCGGGACGGAAGCCCTCAGCGGTCTTCTCGCCGTCGATCGCGTAGGTGCCATTCACCCGGCACTCGGCTTCCTCGCGCGCGATGATCGCGTCGGCCCTGTCGCCCGCGTCCACCGCATCCTCGACATGGAGCGACCAGCCCTGGCCGTCCCACCAGACGACCTGTCCGGTCTTGAGGTCGTTGCCGGTCAGAATCTTCATGCCTGCGCCTCCAGCGCGATCCGGGCGAGCGCCGCGTCCGCGCGCGCGGTGACTTCGCCGATGACGATGAGCGCCGGGCTCTTGACCCGTTCGCGCTCGACGAGTTCGGGCAGCCCGGCGAGCGGACCGCGCAGCACGCGCATGTCCGCGCGGCAGGCGTTCTCGATCACCGCCAGCGGCACTTCGGGCGCGAGGCCGTCGCCCATGAGCTTCTCGGCGATCTGCGGCGCGGTCTTCACGCCCATGTAGATCACCAGCGTGCGGCCCTTGCCGGCCAGGCCGGCCCAGTTCTGGTCGGACAGGCCCTTGCACTGGCCGGCGACGAAGCTGACCACGCTCGCGGCATCGCGATGGGTGAGGGCGATCTGCGCGGCGGCGGCCGCGCCGTTGGCGGCGCTGATGCCCGGCACGACCTGGACCGGCACGCCGGCGGCGCGGCAGGCCTCGGCCTCTTCGCCGCCGCGGCCGAAGATGAACGGATCGCCGCCCTTAAGGCGCACCACGTCGCGGCCCGCAAGCGCCTCGCGCACCAGCAGGGCGCAGATGTCTTCCTGCGGCAAGGTGTGACGCGCGCGGCGCTTGGCGACCGAGATCAGCTCGGCATCGCGCGGCACCAGCGTCAGGACGGCGGGATCGATCAGCCCGTCGTGCACGACGAGCTCCGCGCTCGCCAGCAGCCGGGCGGCGCGCAGCGTCAGCAGGTCAGGGTCGCCGGGCCCTGCGCCGACCAGATAGACGGTTCCGACATTTTCCATGGGTGCAAGATGCGCGGGGGGCCGCGCAGGCGCCAACGAGAATGGATGTCAGATCGGTAAGGATTGGTTTTGATAGCGCCGGTAGGCGCACCGCAAGCCTAGCTTTCGCTCTTTTCCTGCCGCTGCGCGATCGCGGCGAGGAGCTGTTCGAACTGCTCGCTGCCTTTCAGGTTGAGGTCGCGCTGCGGGAACGGGATTTCGACGCCGTGCTGCTGGAAGGCGCGCCAGACGTTCTTGAAGACGTCGGAACGCACGTTGTTCACCCCCTCTTCCGGGTCGCTGATCCAGAACCTGACCTCGAAATTGATCGAATTGTCGCCGAACCCCATCAGGCGCACGGCAGGTTCCGGCTTTTCGAGTACCCGCGGCGTGCCGACCGTCGCGTCGAGCAGCAGCTTCTCGACCAGATCGAGATCGCTGCCGTAGGCGACGCCGACGGGCGCCTTCACCCGCACGTCGCGCGAGCTGTACGACCAGTTCTCGACCTGATTTATCATCAGGTTCTCGTTGGGGATCAGGTATTCCTTGCGGTCGCGGGTGATGATCGAGATCGCCCGGATGCCGATCCTGCGGATCTGCCCGAAGCTCTCGTTGCCCGACATGTCGCTGACTGCGATCACGTCCCCCGGCTTGATCGACCGGTCGGTGAGCAGGATGATCCCCGCGATCAGGTTGCCGAAGGTCTTTTGCAAACCGAAGCCGATGGCGAGGCCGAACGCGCCCGAGAACACCGCCAGGGCCGTGAGGTCTATGCCGAGGATGTCGATGCCGATCAGGATCATCACCGCCCAGATCAGGATCGACACGATCTTCTCTGCGAGCAGCCGCTGGGTCGCATCGAGCCGGGTCATCCGGTGGATCGCATTGCGTGCGATCCACACGCCGATGCGCGCCATCAGGTAGACCGCCAGGATCACCATCAGCACGACCAGCACGCTCCACAGCGATATGCGCGTGTCGCCTATGGTGACGCCCATCGCGTCGAGCCACTCGATCGCGCCGCCGATCGTCAGGCTCTGCTCCGCGACCGCATCCTTCAGCGATTCGGCACCCACCACTGCGTCGACTTCCGAGGGAACCGTGGTGGGCGAAACGGCGGGAACAGGCGTGGCTGTCGGGGCGGCGGTGGCGGCGGTCGGGGTACTCATTCTCGCTCCATTGCGGCGAATCCGCGTTCGAGATCGCGGATCAGGTCTTGCGGGTCCTCGAGCCCGATCGAGAGGCGTATGCCCCAGCGATCCTCGGCGTCCCAGGCGGCCGGAGGCCAGGGACTGTCCGTGCGGATGGCGGAAGGATCGATCGGCAGGGCAAGGCTCTCGAAGCCGCCCCAACTGAAGCCGATGCCGAACAGGGTGAGCGCGTCGACGAAGCGCGCGGTGGCGGCTGCGTCGCCGCCCTTCAGGATGAAGCTGAACAGGCCGCAGCCGCCGTTGAAGTCGCGTTGCCAGAGGTTGTGTCCCGGCGCGCCCGGCAGCATCGGGCAGAGGACCTGTGCCACGTCCTCGCGGCCCGCCAGCCAGCGGGCGATCGCGAGCGCGCTTTCGGCGGACTTTTCCAGCCGCACGCCCATCGTGCGCAGGCCGCGCAGGGCGAGCGAGGCGTCGTCGGGCGAGACGACCTGGCCGAGCGCCTGCCCGGTCTGGCGCAGGGCGCGGTACCAGCGGTCGCCCGCGCTGGCGGCGCCCATCATCAGGTCCGAATGGCCGCCGACATGCTTGGTCAGGCTCATGATCGCGATGTCGCAGCCGCGTTCGAGCGCAGGGAAACCGAGCGCGGAGGCCCAGGTGTTGTCGATCAGGCTGACCGCGCCCTTGTCGCGCGCAATCGCGGCGAGCGTGGGGACGTCGCACACCTCCATCGTCAGGCTGCCCGGGCTTTCGAGCAGGACCGCGCGGGTACGGTCGCAGAACCGGTCCGCGAACCCGTCGATGTCGAGCGGATCGAAGAAGCGGCTCTCGATGCCGAAGCGCTTGAGCAGCCCGTTGGCCATGATCCGGCTGGGCTCGTAGGCATTGTCGGTCACCAGCAGCACGTCGCCCGGACGCAGCACGGCCATCAGCGCGCCCGCGATGGCCGCCACGCCGCTCGGATAGAGCGCGGTGCCCGCCGCGCCGGGCTCCAGCTCGGTCAGCGCATCGGCCAGCGCCCACTGCGTCGGCGCGCCGCGGCGGCCGTAGAAGAACCGGCCGTCCGCGTTGTGCTTGCCGCCTTCTCGGAGCGCGGCGGTGTCGGGGTAGAGGTGCGTACTCGCGCGCCAGACCGGGGGATTGACGACGGGGCCGGTCCATTCCTCCCGCCGGCCCGCGCCGACGAGCCGCGTGTTGGCGCCGTGGCTCTTGTCCGAAGCGCTCACCGGGCCGGCCCCGTTTCCTTGGGCGTGGCCGGGTCGGCGCCCCATTCGCTCCAGCTCCCGTCGTAGAGCGCCGTGTCCTCCTCCTTGCCGAGCCGGGCCATGGCGAACAGCAGGACCGACGCCGTCACGCCGCTGCCGCAGCTCGTGACCACGGGCCGCGCCAGGTCGACGCCTGCATCCGTGAACGCGGCGCGCAGGTCATCCTCCCGTCTGAAGCTGCCGTCCTCATTCAACACCGAGCGGAAGTCGAGGTTGCGGGCGCCGGGGATATGGCCGCCGGGCAGGTCGTGGATCGTGTCCTTGTCCGCGCCGGTGAAGCGGCCGGCGTCGCGCGCGTCGACCACTTGCTCGGCACCGGCGTCGATATTGGCGAGCACGGCGGCCTTGTCCCGCGCGCGGCGGAGGTCGGCGGTATAGGTGCCGGGCGCGACGGGGACCGGGTTGCTCGCGCCCGTCTCCAGCGGGCGGCCCTCCGCGCGCCACTTCTCCAGCCGACCATCCAGCAGCGCGACCTCCTCCCACCCGAACAGGCGGAAGATGAACCACGCGCGGGCGGCGGTGCGCGGCGCGCTGTCGTCGTAGAGCACGACGCGGCTGCCCGGCTTCACCCCCAGCGCGGCGAGGCGCAGGGCGAACTGCTCCGCCGTCGGCAGGGCGGCGACGATCGGCGAGGCGTCGTCGTTCAGCGTGGCGAGGTCCAGAAAACGCGCGCCGGGGATATGGCCTTCGGCGAACTCCGCCGCCGCATCGCGCCCGGCGCTGGGCAGGTGCTTGGTGGCGTCGAGCACGGTCACCGTGCCGAGATTGTCCGCCAGCCAGTCGGTCGAGACGAGCATGTCCATGCCGCAGGGGTAGCGGCGGCGGTCCGCGGCGTCGAGGGGGTCAGTCGAGCGGGCGCAACCCGATCGCGTTGTAGCTTTGCGGCATCTCGTCTAGCCGGAAGGGCCGCAGCCGGCCGCCCTGGCGGTCGGGAAGCTGGCCGACCAGGAACGTGCGCGCGATCGGCTGCTTGCCGCTTGCCGTGAGGCGAACACGCAGCAGCGGGACGTAGACCGCGGCGCGGCCCTGCGGGATCGCGCGGACCTGGCCCAGCGGCAGCCGCACCTCGCCGGCGATCTCGGTGCTGTCCCCCGGTTCGAGGGCTTCGAGCGTGCTCAGCGGCGCGAGCGCGGTGGCGGGATCGGCGACCTGCTCGCCGATCGGCGCGGACCCGTGGGCGGTGACGAGATCCGCCTCGATCGAGACGCCCTCCCACCGGTCCATGCTCTGATTCTCGAGCGTGAGGCGGAATGCGAACGTCGCGTTCATCATGCTCTTGCTCACCCGCACCGGCAGCGCATGGAGCGTGACGGGCGGGCCGGAGGTCCTTCCCGGTACCGGCGGTGGAGGGGGTGCGGGACGGGGCGCGGGTGCCTCGCCTGTCGCCGGCGCCGGCCCGTCCGGCTGGGGCGGCGGGGTCTCGCGGCGCACCAGCGGCGGCTCGATGACCGGCACGGGCGCGAGCGCTTCCCTGCGCCGGAGATACCAGAACGCGCCGCCGGCGAGGCCCAGCGCCGCGATCAGCGCCGCGAGCCAGATCATCATCGAGCTGCCGCTTTCCGGCGGTTCGGCAATCGTCGCCGGGGGCACGGAAGCCGTAGGCGGAATGGAGGGCGCGAATTCGGTCGGCTGCGGTGCCGGCTCGTCTGTTGCCGCGGTCGGCGAGGGCGACGGGGTGGCGGTGGGCGCGGTCTCCGGGGCCGGTTGCGGCTGCGACCGCGGCGTGTCGGCCGGCGCGGGCCGGGCCGGGGTGGAGCGCGACGCGGGCAAGGTCAGGGTCGGCGTCGGCGTTGGTGTCGGTGTGCTTGTCGTGGGCGTATCGGTCGGGATCACCCGCGGGGTCGTCCGCACCTCGGCTTCCGGATCGACCGGGCCCTGGACCTCGGGCGTCGGCGTCGCATCCGGATCGGGCGGCAACCGGAAGTCGCGCACCGAGCCCGTCTGCTGCGCGAGCGACGGTGTGGCGAGCGCCAGGGCCAGAACGGCGGCCGAAACTGAAGTGCGAATGTCCATAAATCCCGAAGGTGTTCCCGAATCCCGGGTCGCGCTGAATAGGCTGTGAATCGCAAACGGCAAACCCGCGGGCTTGTGCCCGTGACGCGATGAGACCACATGCGGCTTATGAGCGACACACCGCAGACGATGCATCTCGGCCAGGCGAGCAGCCTGCCCGCCTCGCCGGAAGAGGCGCGACTCGACTATGTCCCCAACCCGCGCACGGGCGCGCTGTACCTGGTGCGTTTCGCGGCGCCCGAATTCACCTCGCTGTGTCCGGTGACCGGCCAGCCCGATTTCGCGCATCTCGTGATCGACTATGCCCCCGGCGAAACGATCGTCGAGTCGAAGAGCCTCAAGCTGTTCCTCGGCAGTTTCCGCAACCACTGCGGTTTTCACGAGGATGTGACGGTCGGCATCGGCCAGCGGCTCGCGGCCGAGATGAAGCCGCGCTGGCTGCGCATCGGCGGCTACTGGTATCCGCGCGGGGGCATTCCGATCGACGTTTTCTGGCAGAGCGGCGCGCCGCCAGAGGGGCTGTGGGTTCCCGATCAGGGCGTCGCCAGCTACCGAGGGCGGGGATGAGCGATACGCGAACCGAAACCGACACCTTGGGCCCGGTCGAGGTGCCGGTCGATGCTCTCTGGGGCGCGCAGACGCAGCGCTCGCTGCAGAACTTCCGCATCGGCGGCGAGCGCCTGCCGCTCCCGCTGATCCGCGCGCTGGGCACCATCAAGTGCGCCGCGGCGCAGGCGAACCGCGATCTCGGCATTCTCGAGCCGGAGCTCGCCGACGCGATCGTCGCGGCGGCGCAGGAAGTGATCGAGGGCCGGCTCGACGACCAGTTCCCGCTGGTCGTGTGGCAGACCGGATCGGGCACCCAGTCGAACATGAACGCCAACGAGGTGATCTCCAACCGCGCGATCCAGATGCTCGGCGGCGAGGTCGGCTCGAAGGCGCCGGTCCACCCTAACGATCACGTCAACAAGAGCCAGTCGTCCAACGACACCTTCCCCAGCGCCATCCACATCGCCGCGGCGGGAGAGGTCGTCCGGACCCTCCTGCCCGCGCTCAAGGCCATGCAGGCCGATCTGGACTCCAAAGCGGTCAACTGGGCAAGTTTAGTAAAGATCGGCCGCACCCACACCCAAGACGCCACACCCCTGACTCTGGGGCAGGAATTCTCCGGTTACGCGGCGCAAGTCGCGAACGGGATCGCACGGATTGAGACCACGCTGCCCGGTCTCTACGAGCTGGCGCAAGGCGGCACGGCGGTCGGCACCGGGCTCAACGCGCCCAAGGGTTTCGCGGAGAAGGTCGCCGAGCGGATCGCAGCGATCACCGGCCTGCCCTTCGTCAGCGCACCGAACAAGTTCGAAGCGCTCGCCGCGCAGGACGCGCTGCTCTTTGCGCATGGGGCGCTCAACACGCTGGCGGCGAGCCTCTACAAGATCGCCAACGACATCCGTTTCCTCGGCTCGGGCCCACGCTCCGGGCTGGGCGAGCTGGCGCTGCCGGAGAACGAGCCGGGCAGCTCGATCATGCCCGGCAAGGTCAATCCGACCCAGGCCGAAGCGATGACGCAAGTCTGCATCGAGGTGTTCGGCAACCACGCCGCGCTGACCTTCGCCGGCAGCCAGGGCCAGTTCGAGCTCAACACCTACCGCCCGATGATGGCGTGGAACTTCCTGCGCTCGGTGCGCCTGCTCGCCGATGCGGTGGAGAGCTTCACCGAACACTTGCTGGAGGGGCTGGAGCCCCGGCGCGAGAACATTGCCCGCGGGGTCGAGAACTCGCTGATGCTGGTCACCGCTCTGGCGCCCGCGATCGGCTACGACAAGGCGGCCGCAATCGCCAAGACGGCCCACCGGGAAGGTCTCACTCTCCGCGAAGCCGCGCTGCGGAGTGGCCACGTCACTGCCGAAGACTTCGACCGTATGGTGCGGCCGGAGGACATGGTCTGACCCTTCCCGGCCGACCTCTCGCTCGTTCCCGCGAAGTGCTGCATCACGCGGCCTTCTGCCCGACCACGCTTTCGCGCAGCAGATAGATCCGGCCGCAGTCGATCTTCAGCGGTATGGTCGGGACGCAACCTTCGTCGTCGCCGAGAACCTGACCGCTCTTGAGCGAGATGCGCCAGTTGTGCAGCGGGCAGGTGACGCTGTCGCCGTGCACGATGCCCTGGCTGAGCGGTCCCTGCCGGTGCGGGCACTTGTTGACCAGCGCGTAGAACTCGCCGCGCATGGTGTGGAAGACGGCGATCTCGTCGCCGCCGATCACGGGCAGCGTGGCCGCCATGCCCGGTTCGATCTGCGTGATCGGGCCGAGGTCGAGCCATGTCGCCTCCATCATGCGTACTCCATGCCGGCGGGGACGACGGTGGCGAGGTGACTGTGCAGGTCGCGCCGCTCACCCGCCGCCCGCTTAGCCCAGGGATCGTCCTGCATGAATTTCTGCGAATGGCGGAAGCGCGCGGCGAGCTGCCGCACCGCATCCAGACCGTCGAACATCTGCGCCTTGATCCACTCGAGCCCCTTGCGCTCGAGCCACGGAGCGGTCCGCTCGAGGTAGTGCGCATCCTCACGGTAGAGCTGGATGAAGGCGGCGCAGGTCTCCAGCGCCTCCTCCTCGGTGGCGACCTTGCACAGCAGGTCGGTGGCGCGAACCTTGATCCCGCCGTTGCCGCCGATGTGTAGCTCGTAACCGGAATCGACGCAGACCACGCCGAAGTCCTTGATCGTCGCCTCGGCGCAGTTCCGTGGGCAGCCACTGACCGCCATCTTGAACTTGTGCGGCATCCAGCTGCCCCAGCTCATCTGCTCGAGCTTCACGCCGAGACCGGTCGAATCCTGCGTGCCGAAGCGGCACCACTCGGAGCCGACACAGGTCTTCACCGTGCGCAGGCTCTTGCCATAGGCATGGCCCGAGACCATCCCGGCGGCATTGAGGTCGGCCCAGACCGCCGGCAGGTCCTCTTTCCTGATGCCGAAGATGTCGAGCCGTTGGCCGCCGGTGACCTTGACCATCCGCGCATCGAACTTCTCGACCACGTCGGCGATCGCGCGCAACTCGCGCGGGTTGGTGATCCCGCCCCACATCCGCGGCACGACCGAATAAGTACCGTCCTTCTGGATGTTGGCGTGAAGCCGCTCGTTGACGAAGCGGCTCTTCTGGTCGTCCTCGTACTCGCCCGGCCAGGCGCAAAGCAGGTAGTAGTTGAGCGCCGGGCGGCACGAGGCGCAGCCGTCCGGCGTGGTCCAGTGCAGTTCCTGCATGACCTGCGGGATCGCCTTCAGCTCCTTCTCCAGGATCAGGCGGCGGACATCGTCGTGACCGAAGCTGGTGCACTTGCACATGGTCGAGGCACCGGCCTGAACCTCGTCGCCGAGCGTCAGTGCCAGCAGGCTTTCGACCAGGCCGGTGCACGACCCGCAGCTCGCCGAGGCCTTGCACTGCGAACGGACCGCGTCGAGGCTGCATGCCCCCGCGAGGATGGTGTCGACGACCTTGCCTTTGGATACGCCGTTGCAGCCGCAGATCTCGGCGTCGTCCGAAAGAGCGGCAACGGCGGCGTTAGAGTCTGCGAGGGCACCCCCGCCGAGCGCGAAGGCCTGGCCGAAGATCAGCCCCTCGCGCATGTCGGAAATATCCTCCTCCTTCCTGAGGAGGTCGAAGTACCAGTTGCCGTCGGCGGTATCGCCGTAGAGCACCGCACCGACGATGCGGTTTTCCTTGAGGACCAGGCGCTTGTACACACCGCGCGCCGCGTCGCGCATGACGATGTCCTCGCCCTCGCCGCCGCCCGAGAAGTCGCCGGCCGAGAACACATCGATGCCGGAGACCTTGAGCTTTGTCGAAGTGACCGAGCCCTGGTAGCCGCCCGAACCATCGAGCTTTCGCTCGGTCAGGTGATCGGCCAGCGCCCGGCACATCTCCCACAGTGGAGCGACGAGACCGTAGCACTGCCCGCGGTGCTGGACGCATTCGCCGACCGCCACCACGTCCGGATCGGACGTGACCATGTGATCGTCCACCAGGATGCCGCGCTCGCATTCGAGGCCGCCGGTCTTGGCGAGCCTTGTCGCCGGGCGGATGCCGACGGCCATGACGACAATATCGGCGGGTATCTCGCGCCCGTCCTTCAATCGCACGGCGTCGACGTGGCCGTCCTTCCCGACGATTTCCTCGGTATCCGCGCCGGTCAGGATCGTCTGCCCGCGCCGTTCCAGCTCCTGCTTCAGCAGCCAGCCAGCCGCTTCGTCGAGCTGCCGCTCCATCAGCGTCGGCATCAGGTGGATCACGGTGACGTTCATCCCGCGCAAGGACAGGCCATGCGCAGCCTCCAGCCCCAGAAGACCGCCGCCGATCACCACCGCATTCCCGCCCAGATCTGCCGCGGCAAGCATCTTGTCGACGTCGTCGAGATCGCGGAACGTCACCACGCCAGGCAGGTCGCGGCCCGGCACGGGGATGATGAACGGGTCGGAGCCGGTCGCGATAAGCAGCTTGTCGTACGGCTCGACCCGGCCCGAACGGCTGACCACGGTCTTGCGCTCGCGGTCGATGTGATCGACCGGATCGCCGGCGATCAGCTCGATGGCGTTCTCCGTGTACCACTCGGCGGTGTTGAGCACGATCTCGTCGAAGGTCTTCTCGCCGGCGAGCACGGGCGAGAGCATGATGCGGTTGTAGTTGACCCGCGGCTCGGCGCCGAAGATCACCACGTCGAACCGCTCGCGGTCGCGTTCGAGGATCTCTTCGACGGCCCGGCAACCGGCCATGCCGTTGCCGATCACGACCAGCTTCTCCCGCGCCGGCCTGGCAGAATCGAAAGTCGCGGGGGCGTTCATCCGTTTTGTTTCCTTTCTGACAGGCGCTTGTGCTGCGACGCGGGAGAAGGTGGCTTCACGCGGCCCGGGCGAGAACCACCGGGGCCTTTGCCCGGCTGGGGCTCGTGCGAACGTGCGTGGCGTAGAGGGTCAGGCCGGTGAAGGTCAGCCCGCCGACGAGGTTGCCCAGCACGGTCGGGATCTCGTTCCACCAGAGGTAATCGAGCACCGAGAACTCGCCGCCCATCATCAACGCAGTCGGGAACAGGAACATGTTCACGATCGAATGTTCGAAGACCATGTAGAAGAACAGCATGACCGGCATCCACATGGCGATCGCCTTGCCGCTGACATTGGTCGAAACCATCGCGCCGACCACGCCGGACGAGACCATCCAGTTGCACAGCATGCCGCGCACGAAGATCGTCATCCATCCGGCTGCGCCGTACTGGGCGTAACCGAGCGTGCGGTCGACGCCGATCCCGGCCAGTTTCTGGCCCACCTCGCTCGGTTCGACCTGGAAGCCGTAGGTGAAATAGATGGCCATCAGGACCGCAGTCGTAAGAGCACCGGCGAAGTTGCCGGTGAAAACCAGCCCCCAGTTGCGCAGTACGCCCCGCCAGGTGCAGCCCGGCCGCTTGTCGAACACCGCCAGCGGCGCGAGGACGAATACTCCGGTGAGGAGATCGAACCCGAACAGGTAGAGGATGATGAAACCTACCGGAAACAGCACCGCACCCAGCAGCGGTTCGCCGGTTTGTACCGTGACCGAGATCGCGAACGCAGCGCCCAGCGCGAGAGTCGCCCCCGCCATAAAGGCGCGGATCAACGTATCCTTGGTCGACATGAAGATCTTGGATTCGCCGGCGTCGACCATCTTGGTGACGAATTCACTCGGTGCGAGATACGACATTGCAAAACTCCCCGGTTAGAAGCTGATTTCGGCCTGAAGCCAGAATTTCTCGGTATCGACGGCGAACTCGTCCGCCTGATAGTTCGCGTACTTCGCCAGCAGCCCGACCCGGCCGAGCTGGAAGCCGGCCGAGGCATCCCACTCGCTTCCGTAATCGAGCCCGGCGAAGTCGCTTTCGAACTTGTGGTAAGTGAGGCCGGCCTTCAGACCGGGCAGGAACGGCACGCCGAACGCGCGGCCGACCGTGAATGAATAGTCGCGCAGGCCGTTCGGCGGAGTGGTGGTGAACATGTCTGCCCAGCCGTTGAACGCGTGGAGCGTCGCGAGCGGAGTCTGGAAGGCAGCCACACCGCCGTCGCTGCCGAGTTCCTCGTAACTGGCGGCGAGATTGAAGCCGAATACGCCGACGCCGAGCTGTGCGGCTATGTAGTCCGCATCGTAGGAGACCGGATTGGCGCCGTAGTCGCTCTGCCGGGCGTAGCTAGCGGAGGCATTCAACTTGACGGGACCAAGAGGGATGTCGGCCCTGGCGAGAATCCCGTAGGTCTGGCTCGAGAAAGCGATCCGCGTGTCGTAGTCGATCAGATAGGCGAATGCCTTGCCGTCGACGGCGGGGAGATCGATCCCGCCATTGAGCAGGACGAGAGCGCCGTCGAAGTGTTCGTTCGGGCTATCGCCGCCGAACACCGTTCGCTGCGAGATCGAGTAAGTCGCGTCGAGGGCGAAGGGGCCGATCTTCGCCTGGCCGCGCACGGCATCGAAGGTCTGCTCGTTCTGGCGCCAGCCGACGTTGCCGACGAAACGCGCATTGTCGAGAATGATCCGCTGGCGTCCGATGGTGACGCCGGTACCGTCCTGCATATACGACACCTGCAGCCGGTTGAGTTCGACGTTCTCGGGATCGGCAACGACCGGGAAGGGCTCCACACCGTTGCCGGGCAGCGTGTCGTTGTAATCGCCGGTCAGCGCCAGCGTGCCCTCGGCTTCGGCGAGGATCGAGAAACCGTCGATCGCGAGTTCGGCGCCGGCGCGGCCGCGCAGGGTGAGCGCTTCGGCGTCTTCGGGCATGCCGGCCTGATCGACGCTTTCATGCTGCAGGCGTGCGGCAAGGATCGGATCGAGCGTTGCGCCGCCGCCGATCTCGACCGGGTCGCCGGGCGCGGCGGTTGCGACTTGCGGCCAGGCCCCGCCCGCGAGCGCAGCCAGCGCCCCGATCCGCATTCGCCGCTGACCGTGTTTCGTCTGAAAACCTGCGCTGTGATCGCCCATCAAAACCTCGCCGGACCAGCGCACAACGCAAAAAAGCCGCCTCGACAGGATCCCGGGAGGGAACCAGATCGGGCGGCGACGTTGCCACGCAATGTAAGAACCGAACGGAAGCGTTGCTCGCTCCCAGCGTTGGGGCGGCGTCCGTTCTGCAGGGGATGTTATCGAATCAGCGGGCGTTCGCAAGCAATTTTTGCGATGCAGCAAAAACTCGGCTGCTAGAGAAGGCGAGCGAGGTACTCTTCCATCTTTTCTGGATCGAAGCTGTCGCCGTCAAAAAAAGTGTTCGGAGACAATGTGATAATGCCCTGTTGCGTGCCCACTGAGGTGAGCTGTGCGACACTCCCTTCCACTTTCGAACTGGCGCCCGGCAGGGGATCGCCGGTATCGTACATTGCACTGCGGTAGACATCCGGTCGAAAGACCGCCGCGGCCGCTGCGGCCTCCTCGGCGGAGAAGGGGGAGCGATCCCAGCGGATCATCTGGGTGTACAGCCACAGCGCCTGACTGGCCCAGGGGAAGTTGGCCGCCTCGCTGTACTGGAACATGAAATCCGGGAAGTGCACCGCCTCTCCCCCGGATTGCAGAACCAGGCGATCCGATATCGCGCGGCGGATCAGCGCCGGATCGCCGCCGACATACTCGGGCCGCGCAAGGATCCTCGCATTCGCATCCCAGTTCTCCGGATCAACGAAGTGGCGGCCGGCCCTGCGCATGGCGCGGATCAGTGCCTCGAACGCAGGACGCCGGGCATCCAGTACCGGCCGCCGCACGGCGAGGACCTTTTCCACACCCCTTCGCCAAATCTGGGCGGTGGCAAGCACGATCCGGGCGACGTCGCGCTCGACCGCGAGGCTGTTCCACGGTTCACCGACGCAAGCGCCGTCGATCTCCCCATTGGCGTAGGCGTCCGCAACGAAGGGAGGGGCAACGGTCACGATCTCGACGTCCTCGTCGGGCCGGATTCCGCAAGCCGCGAGCCAGTAGCGCAGCATGTAATTGTGGCTGGAGTAGCGGTGGACCACACCGAAGCGGAGCTTCGCCCCGGCGCGTTTGCGCTCCGCCGCTTCGCTCGCCAGTGCGGCGCCGAGCCGGCGGGGATCCTCGAACGTGCCCGACCGTGCGATCCTGCCGGCCAGCGCGGTGGACATCGTGACCCCATTGCCGTTGAGCCCGAGCACGAACGGCACGGCCAGTGGCTGCGCAGGACGGCCACGGCCGAGAGTAGCGGCGATCGCCAGCGGCGCGATCAGGTGTGCGGTGTCGGTGTGTCCGTAGAGCAGCCGATCGAGCACGGTCGCCCAACTCACATCGCGCTGAAAACTCAGTGCGAGTCCTTCCTCTTCGGCAAAACCATGCTCGTGCGCGAGGATCGGCAGGCAGGCATCCGCCAGCGGGAGGAAACCGATGGTGAGTTGCTCGGTCACGTTCCGTCTCCCAGAAGGTCGTGCGCCGTCACGACCGCTTCCGCTATCTCGGCGATCCGCCGGTTCGAGCTCATCGCCTTGCGGCGCAATTCCGCATAGGCCTCGGGCTCGCTGAGCTTCTTGCTATCCATCAGGATGCGCTTGGCGCGATCGATGGTTTCGCGCTCGGCGAGCTTGCCTTCGGCCGCCGCCAGATCGGCCTGAAGTCTGGCAAAGGCATTGAAGCGCTTGATTGCCAGATCGAGCAACGGCCTGATCCGGTGGGCGGAAAGGCCGTCGACGACATAGGCGGAAACGCCGGCATCGATCGACGCGGCGATCGCTTCGTCGTCCGACTCGTCGACGAACATTGCAATGGGTCGGGCGAGCACGCGGCTGACGGCGAAGTATTCCTCCAGCACGTCGCGCGAAGGGTTGCCGAGATCGATCAGCACGACATCAGGCGCGAACGCTTCGAGCCGCGAGATGAGACCCTGTCGCTCCGTCAGGATGAATATCTCGCTATCCGCCAGCTGCGCCAGCCCGTCCTCGATGATCGACGCCCTCGTGGTGCTTTCGTCGATGATCGCAATCCGCATCGTGCTCTATTGCGGTCCAAGTTGCGGCCAATGCAAGCCCGCCGTTGCGTCTCCGTCCGTTGACGACCAGCGGTACGAACTCCGCATATCGAGCTGGCGGGACGTTGGCGCCAGTAGCGGTCAGCCCTCAGGACATTGTGCGACGGTGTCGGCTTCGTCCGCGCTGCCCAGCGCCACGCGCGACATGCTGAAGCCCAACCTGCCCCCGGTGGTCAGGCGAAAGGGTGCGGTGATGCGCGTCATATCGGCACCCGCCGCGGCAAAGCACTTGAGCGGCACTCCCAGCACGCGCCATTGCCCGGGTTCAAGCCCCCTCAACTCGGGAACGGCGAGCGGACGTCCGCATTCGGCATCGCCGCAACGGACCGAGAGCGACACCGATGCGGTGGGCGGCGTGTCGATCCGCAGGGTCGCGAGCATCAGGACATCCCCATTGGTTTCGCGCGAAAGATCGACCGGATCGTGGCTGCTGATCTCGACTGCGGCACCGCCTTCACCGGACTCGATGGCAAATTGCCGCGCCCCTTCCTGAACGCCATGATCGGTAGCGGTGACGGTCGCCCGACCCGACAGGCCGGTCGCGGGGACGGTCGTCACGCGCAACGTGTCGCCGCCATCGGGCTGCGACACGATTAGCGACCAAGGCGCGGCCGCTACGCCCTGATCGAAATAGACGCCTTTCCCCAGGCCATCGTCCGCGACCTGGCTGTCCTCCGGCAGCGGCTTCCAGGGCTGGGGGCCATCCGCGTATGTTTGGCCAAAACCGAAGGGAAACAGCGTCGGCCCGCCATGTTTCGCCGTCGCCGGCCACGCCGTCGGCAAACGGCCCTGGAAATCATAGGCAGGCGCACCGTCCTCACCTGCGAACAGCAGGTCGGCGACGCCCGCGCCTTCGGAACCGGGCAACCAGGCCGTGACGAATGCGTCGGCCTGATTCAACGCTTCATTCACATAGAGCGGGCGCCCGGTAATCATGACTGCCACCACGGGGATTCCCGCTTCCTTGAGCTTGCGCATTGTTGCGATGGGGCGGCGCAGTTCGGGGCGGAGCTGCAGCGATGGGATATCGCCCTGGAATTCGGCATAGGGCGTTTCACCGAAGACGACGATTGCCGCATCGGGCCGCCGCTCGAAGGTGCCGTCGGGCGCCAGTTCCGCGCTGCCGCCTGCCGCGCTGACAGCCTGTTCGATGCCGCGCCACAGCGAGGTGGCGCCGGGGAAATCGCTGTTGTCGACCCCCGTGCCTTGCCAGGTCAGCGTCCAACCGCCCGATTGGCGCGCGATGTCGTCGGCGCCGTCGCCCGCGACGAGAATGCGGGCGCTCGGCTTCAAGGGGAGGACGCCGGTGTTCTTGAGCAGGACCAGCGACTTGCGCACCGCCTCGCGAGCGACCGCCCTATGCTCGGGTGCACCCAGCAGATCATACTCGCCGGAAAGAGGACGCGCAGACGGCTTGCCGGCTTCGAACAGGCCGAGCCGCTCCTTCACCCGCAATATACGCGCCACCGCATCGTCGAGTCGCGCCATGCTGATCGTGCCGTTCTGCACCTGGGCCAAAGTGCTCGCATAGAGGTCGCGCCAGCTATCAGGCGCCATGAGCATGTCGAGCCCGGCCTCGATGGCGGCCGGACAGCTCGCATTGTTGCATCCTGCGACCTGCCCGTGCGCGTTCCAGTCGGTTATCACGAGACCGCCGAAGCCCAGGCGATCCTTCAACACATCCGTCACCAGCCCCTTGTTGCCGGCGATCTTCACGCCCTGCCAGCTCGAGAAGCTGGTCATGACCGTCGCGACGCCGCTCTCCATCGCGGGGATGTATGGCGCTCCATGCACGAGGCGGAGCTCGAGCTCCGAAATGACCGCGTCGCCCTGGTCCTTGCCGTCGACCGTGGCGCCGTCGGCCAGGAAGTGTTTGGTGCTTGCGGCGACGTGCGGCCCCGCAAGGATCGGTGCGGTGGACGGCGGACCCTGCAACCCGCGAACCATCCGGCCCACATAGGACGCGACGAGCGCAGGGTCGGAGGAATATCCCTCGTAGGCGCGCCCCCACCGGTAGTCCTGCGGGACGGTTACGGTCGGCGCGAAGGTCCACTCCTGGCCGGTCACGCGGATCTCGATCGCGGTTATCCGGCCGATGCGTTCGATGAGATCGGGATCGCGCGCCGCGCCGAGCCCCACGTTATGGGGAAAGAGCGTGGCGCCGACGATATTGCTGTGCCCGTGGACCGCATCGGTGCCCCACATGATCGGGATGGCCGGGTCGCGAGGTGCGCATTCCATCGACGCCGCGTAGAAGGCATCGGCAAGCGCGAGCCACTCGTGCGCCGGTGCGAGATCGTTGCCGCCGGGCCCCGAATTCCCGCCATTGAGCACGGAGCCCAGGTGGTACTTGCACACGTCATCGGGCGTCACGCTGCCGATATCGGCTTGAATGATCTGCCCGACCTTCTGCTCGACCGACATGTGCGAGAGCAATGCCTGGATACGTGCCTCGCCTTCGGCATTGACGATTCGCGGATAGGCGACCTCGGGCCATCGCTCGGGATGCACCTGTCCATTCGCCGCCGAAGAGCTTTGATCCTGAGCCAGGCTCGTCGCCGAGAAGGCAGGCAAAACGATCGCCATACAAGCGAGGGCGTAAGAGGTAATTCTCGATCGCATAAGGTGTCCCGTCCCGCAGTTCCGCTTCCGTATCCTCTTGCGGGATTCGCCCTGACAACCTTGACATGAAACAAGGAAAATCAGCTTCCCAACCCGCCGGAATGAGAGTCTGTTTGACAACGTTGACAGAGATATGCAAGAAAAAGCCTGCAGGGGCCGCGGCTGCCGAGTCGACTCTCTACGGGGTCGCCGGGCGCGCGGATCCGCACTGGTCGAAAACGACAGTTTCCGCGCGCGAAGACGCGGATTGGGAGGATTAGGAATATGATCAGCGGAACAGTGTGCACTCGCAGGACCTTGCTCGGCGCCGCATCGGTGCTGACGGTGGCATGTGCGGGTACGCCGGCCTTTGCGCAGTCGGAGGAGCCGGCGGAGGAAAGCGCGGAAGTCGAGGGCGGTGCGGCCAGCAACGAGATCGTCGTGACGGGCTTTCGCGCCTCGCTGGAGAATGCGCTCAACGCCAAGCGCGAGTCCAATCTCATCATCGAATCGGTCACGGCCGAGGACATCGGGAAATTCCCCGACCAGAACGTGGCGGAATCGCTCCAGCGTCTTCCGGGCATCCAGATCGACCGTGAAAACGGGCAGGGCTCGAAGGTCAGGATTCGCGGGCTCGAGCAGAACGTGACGCTGCTCAACGGCGAGCTCTTCGTGAGCGGGCTGGAAGTCTACAAAGTCGGCGAGGGGAACTACAACCGCAACGACAGCCTCGAAGGCGTGCCGTCCGAACTGATCGGCGGCATCGAAGTATTCAAGTCGCCGAACGCCTCGCTGCTCGAAGGCGGCTTGGGCGGCATCGTCAACCTGAAGACGCGCAATCCTCTCGACCTTCAAGACGGGCTGACGGTCGCCGGAAACGTCAAGATGAGCAAGGGCAGCGAGATCGGCGGCTGGGAGCCGGCCGGTGCCGCGGTCGTCGGCTACAACTTCAACGATCGCCTCGGCGTCATTGCCTCGTTCAGCTATGAGAAGACCAACAATCACGTCAACGTGCTCGGCGGCGACAACCGCGGCAACTGGGCCTTCGACGAGGGCCGCCGCGACACCGCGACCGTGCCCACGAACTACTATGCCCCCGAATATCGCTACATCACCGATCGCGACCAATATCGCCGGCGCTGGGGCGCGTCACTCGGTATCAATTTTCGGCCGACCGACCAGCTGGAAGTCAGTGCGCAGTACTTCCACTCAGACCTGAAAATCGACACGCGCGAAGCGTCGGTCAAATTCCCGTTCGGACAGGGCGAGTCGCAGGGTCTGGTCGGGGACTACAACATAAACGACGACGGCATCCTGCTCGAAGGAACGGTGCGTGCGCAGTCGGCCGAGGCCATCTCGTTCGTCGACGTATCGAACATCAAATCGGACAATCTCCAGTTCAAGGTCGATTGGGACAACGAGACCAACTTCCGCGCGTCTGTCACGGCAACCTACTCGTCCTCCAAGATGGATCGGGAAGTGGCGAACAACGACGTGCGCTACACCGCCTACGGCGTCCGCGGCCCGGGCACCTCGGGACCGCAGCCAGGCTTCACGCCGAACTCCGAGGCCCCGCCGACGTTCGACTTCACTTACCGGAATGGCGATTTCCCGAGCTTCGGCATCGCCGACGGCAGCCCGCAGGATCTGTTCAACAATCCTGCCTACGGCTTCTTCAAGTCGCACTGGGCGTTCGGCGACCGTTCGGACATCAAGGGCAACTCAATTCGCGCCGACTTCGCCTATGACGTCGACGACAGCGATACGAACACGATCACGCTGAGTGCCGGGTTCCGCTACGGGCAGCGGACGGTGGACTTCACCTCAGGCCGCTATCTCGCCGATTACAGCGGCAAGGGCGAAATGGACGCGACCGCGATCCCCGAGGACGAGCGCGTCGACGGCTATTCCTACAACTGGACGCCCTATGGCTACTTCCAGGACGGGGCGATCGGCTACAAGATCTGCGACCTTCCCGAGGCGAACAAACCCGCGGCGTTTGCCGGGTGCACGCGCTTCGGAAACTCGCCCGCGCTGATCACGCCTTACGCCACTTTCGAGAGCAATCCGGAGCGGGTCGAGACGATCACCGACTTCGCGGGTGGCGGGCATGTCGAGGGCGACACGGTGATGGTCGCCGACCGCTCGCAAATGACCAATGCGCTCGAATGGATTCAGTCGCTCTATCCCGACACCCCGTTCAGCTTCTTTGCCGATCCGTTGCAGACCTACCGGGTCAAGGAAGAGACGAAGTCCGGCTATGTCATGGCCGACATGGGCGGTCTCGACGATCCCTATCACGTCAACGTCGGGCTGCGGATCGTCAATACCAACCTGACGGTCGACCAGAACCAGCCGGAAGGCGTCGACCCCAGCTATTGGGGGACCGACAACTGGAACGGCGTGCTGCGCGACTTCACGACCAACAGGGTGGTCCGCAGCTACACGGACTTCCTGCCGAGCGCGAACGTGGTGTTCGATGTGAACGAGGGCAGCAAGGTCCGCTTCTCCGCGGCGCGAGTCGTCGCGCGGCAACCGCTCGTTTCGCTGGGGCAGGGGTTTGCCACACAGTTCACCCGCGACCCGGCGGACGACCTGTTCAAATTCACCAACGGCAGCCGCGGCAATGCCGAGCTCGAGCCTTTCCGTGCCTATCAGTTCGATCTCGGGTTCGAGCACTATTTCGGAGACCAGGGCCTGCTGTCGGCCGGGCTGTTCTGGAAGGAAGTGGACAGCTTTATCGTCAACGAGACGATCGCCGTATTCGTGAACGATCAGGCCGGTGGCAGGCTGGGCCCGGTCTCGCAGCCCGCGAACGGTTCCGGCGGCCGCGTCAAGGGCTTCGAACTGGCGGCACAATATGCGTTCGACTTCGGCCTCGGTTTCACCGCCAACTATACGTTTTCGGACACGAGCACCGATTTCAGCACCGACTTCACCGACAATCTGCCCTTGCCCGGCGTGTCGAAGCATTCGGCCAACGGGCAGGTCTATTTCGAGAAGTACGGCTTCGCCGCGCGTGCCTCGTATAGCTGGCGCTCGAAGCAATATCTCGGCAACTTCGGCTTTGCCGACGGGTCGGTCACGCGCACGCTCGGCATCTACCAGAAGCCCTACGGCCAGCTCGACGGGCAGATCAGTTACAAGTTCACCGACAACTTCGAGGTGTTCGCAGAAGCGATCAACATCACCAAAGCCGACACGCGGGTCTACCTGCAGTTCCCGGATCTGCCTTTTCGGTATGAATCGGGCTCGAGGCGGTTCTACGGCGGGGTGAAATTCAGCTTCTGATCCGTATCGGAGCGAGGCGGCGGCTCTTCCAGGCG
Source organism: Pelagerythrobacter aerophilus (assembly GCF_003581645.1). Classification (GTDB taxonomy): domain Bacteria; phylum Pseudomonadota; class Alphaproteobacteria; order Sphingomonadales; family Sphingomonadaceae; genus Pelagerythrobacter; species Pelagerythrobacter aerophilus. The sequence continues at coordinate 233,707 of NZ_QXFK01000016.1, forward strand.
AAGAGCCGCCGTTCGCCATTCGTCGCCGAGGTGCGGTGTCGGCACAGGCCAGACGCTGAGCCGGCTGGCGGAGGAGCCTAGCTGGGCGGCGGTGCGGCGGTCAGGCGCTCGACGAGTTGGTGCCCGTGGATGATCCTCTCACGCGGCGGATCGCCCGCCAATTCGCCCAGCAGCATGTCGGTGGCCGTCTTCGCCATCTCGACGACAGGCTGCCGCACCGTCGTCAGCCGGGGCCATACGATGCGCGCGATTTCGGAATCGTCGAAGCCCACGATCGAGAGGTCGGCGGGGACGTTGAACCCGAGCTCGCGCGCCGCCGACATGGCGCCCACGGCCATATCGTCGTTCTGCGCCAGTATCGCGGTGGGCCGGAGCTTGCGTGACAGGAGCCGCCTGGTCGCCTCATAGCCCGATTCAAAGCTGAAATCGCCGGTTTCGACCAGTTCGGGATGCCGCGCTACTCCGTGCGCGTCGAACGCCTGATGATAGCCGCTCAGCCGCTGGTCGCTGGCGGCGTGAGCCGGGTCGCCCATGATGACGGCAATGACCCGGTGTCCGAGGCCGATGACATGCTCGGCGATCTCTCGCGCCGCAGCCACGTCGTCCATTGCGGTCCACTGCCCGACGTCGAGCTGCGACTGGGGCGCGATGCGGGCAAAGGGAATACGGGCGTCGAGCAGGCCCGTGAGGATCTCGGGATGGTCGGATGCGGGGGGCGCAAGGATGACGCCGTCGAGCCCGGCCGATCGCACGAGGCTCACCACCTCCTGCGGATGATCCGTCACCGATTCCACGGGGAGCACGACCAGCCGATAACGCTCGCCGTGCAACCGTTCCAGCGCGCCTCGCTGTAGTTCGACGACATAGCTTGGGCTGGGTTTCTCATAAATCAGCCCGACGAGATACGATTGCCGCCGAACCAGGCCCTGCGCCAGCACGTTGGGATGATAGTTGAGCTCCTTCGCGGCGCTGAGAACCTTCTTGCGCAGCGCGGGCGTGATGTGCGGCTCGTTATTGAACACCCGCGACACGCTCTTGGGCGACACTTGCGCCAGCTTGGCGACATCGATGATCGTCGACCGTTTTGTCCCGCGAGCCATACCGGAATGGCTGGCGAAACTGTCCTACGTTGTCAATCTGAGAGATTGTGTAACTGGGCTGGCGCGCCGGATGTGCTGCACATTGTCGAAAGGGGAGGGGTTGGTGCCGGCTGCAGGAATCGAACCCGCGACCTGATGATTACAAATCAACTGCTCTACCAACTGAGCTAAGCCGGCTCCGATGCTTCCAAGTCGTGATGCGACAAGGACGCAAGCGCGCGCCCTTTGCTTCAAAGTGCGCCGAAGGTCCAGCCCTCGGTGCGCGCGATTTCGCGGGTGAGGCCGCCGGGTTGCCAGCGGGCAGGGTCGTTTGCCACGTCGCGCAGCCAGACGGCGGCGAGCAATGCGTCGGAGCTGTGGTCGTCGATCGGGCCATCGCCCGCGACCGGCGGAGAGGCGAGCGCACCGAGCGCGCGGTTGAGGTCCACGATCGTGCGTATCTTGCTTCGTGCTGCAGAGCGCCGGGCGTCGAGTGCGGCGAGCGAGGTATATATCTCGACCAGCACGGAGCCCGTCTCCGGCAGCGGATCGACCGGCCAGACGGGCAGGGCACCTTCGAGCCGATGAAGCACGCGCATGCCGGTGAGGCTTGACTTGCCGACCTGCGCCGCCCCGATGAGATTAAAGTTCGAGTATGGTTTACATCCCTGCGCGGCCTGCGCGTGCTCGGTCACGCGGAAGCGCCCGCGGCCGTGGGCGGCGCCGTCGCAGCGGAAGCGCTCGCCCTCGCGCCCGCCGTGGCGGCGGAAGTATGTGCTGAGGTCCGGGTGATCGACGAAGGAGGAGGCGCCGAGGTGCGGGTCGTCGGCGCAGATGTCGTCGACCATCGCCCACAGGCTGCGCGCGTCAGGCGGTGAGTTTGTAAGCCCCGGGAAGAACCCTTCGCAATCGGCGAAGGGGAGGGACATGCCGAGATCGAGCCCCACGAGGGTGTCGGGCGGCAGGTCTTCGAGCAGGAGGGCCAGCACGTCCGCTCGCGACCAGCCTCGGCCGCGGTCGATCAGCACCGGCGGACCGCCGGCAGCGTCGGCGAGGGCGAGTGCAATCCCCTTGTGCCGCTCACCCGCGGCGCCCGACCAGTCGATGGCGAGGAAATGGGAGAAGCGGGGGAAGGTCACTCTCCGCGCAGTTCCCGCCGCCGCTTGTCCCACCATTCCATCCGCTTGAGGACTTCGCGCTCGAAACCGCGTTCTGCCGGGGCGTAATAGGTCTGCGGCTCCATCTCCTCGGGCCAGTAGTTCGCCCCGGAGAAGGCATCCTCGCTGTTGTGATCGTAGGCGTAGCCTTTGCCGTAGCCGATGTCCTTCATCAGCTTGGTCGGGGCATTGAGGATGTTCTGCGGCGGCATCAGGCTGCCGGTTTCCTTGGCGCTGCGCCAGGAGGCTTTTTGCGCACGGTACGCGGCGTCGGACTTCGGGGCGGTGGCGCAATAGAGGCACGCCTGCACGATCGCGAGTTCGCCTTCCGGGCTGCCAAGGAAATCGTACGCATCCTTCGCGGCGAGGCACTGCACGAGCGCCTGCGGATCGGCGAGGCCGATGTCCTCGCTGGCGAAGCGCACGAGACGGCGCAGGACATAAAGCGGCTCCTCTCCCGCGGTCAGCATGCGGGCGAGATAGTAGAGCGCTGCCTGAGGGTCGGAGCCGCGCAGGGATTTGTGCAGCGCCGAGATGAGGTTGTAGTGCCCCTCGCGATCCTTGTCGTAGACCGCCACGCGCCGCTGGAGGAAGCTGCCGAGTTCCGCTGGGCCGAGCGGCTTCTCGATCTTCGCGGCGTAAAGCGTTTCGGCCTGGTTGAGCAGGAAGCGTCCGTCGCCGTCTGCGCTCGCGACCAAAGCGCTGCGCGCCTCGGCGGTGAGAGGGAGTGGGCCTTCGAGTTCCTCCCCGCGTTCGAGCAGCTTCTCGAGCGCGGCCGCATCGAGCCGGTGGAGGATCAGGACCTGCGCGCGCGAAAGAAGCGCGGCGTTGAGCTCGAAGCTTGGGTTTTCGGTCGTCGCGCCCACCAACGTCACCGTGCCGCGCTCGACGAAGGGCAGGAAGCCGTCCTGCTGGGCGCGGTTGAAGCGGTGGATCTCGTCCACGAACAATAGCGTGCGCTGGCCGGCTTCGGCCGCCTTGTCGGCCGCGGCGAAGGCTTTCTTGAGGTCAGCGACGCCGGAGAAGACCGCGCTCACCGCCTCGAACCGCATGCCCACCGCGGCGGCGAGCAGACGTGCGATGCTGGTCTTGCCGGTGCCGGGCGGTCCCCACAGGATCATGCTCGACAGCCGTCCCGCGGCGACCATGCGGCCGATCGCGCCCTCCGGTCCGGTGAGATGTTCCTGTCCGACCACCTCTTCCAGCGTACGCGGGCGCAGGCGATCGGCGAGCGGCGCGTCGGCGCGCGGCTCGGACGGTGGGGAGCCCTCGGGCAGGGTGTCGGGAAAGAGATCGGCCATCAGCCAGGCAGATAGGAAATCGCACGCGTCGCCGCGAGGGGTTCTTGAAATTCGATAGCTCTAAGATATATCGTGAAGCATCGAAGAGAAGGATCTGTGAAAATGCGACACATGAATTATCACGCAGGCCGCGGCTGGAAGCGCGGCGGGCGCCACTGGGCAGCGGCGTTCGGAATGGACGGTCCGTTCGGACCCGAGGGGCCCTTCGGTCCGGGAGGGCCTTTCGGCGAGCACGGCCCGTTCGGTCCCCGCGGGCCTTTCGGCGGCGGTGGCGGGCGCGGGCATCGGCGCGGGCGGATGTTCGGACATGGCGAACTGCGCCTTGCCCTGCTGAAGATGCTCGCCGACGAGCCGCGCCACGGCTACGAACTGATCAAGGCGATCGAGGAACTGACCGGCGGTGTCTATGCCCCGAGCCCCGGCGCGGTCTATCCCACGCTCCAGCTTCTCGCCGACGAAGGCATGATCGAGGAGCGCGGCGACGACAGCCCGCGCAAGGCCTTCGCTGCGACGGAGACCGGCCGGGCCGAACTGGCCGACAAGGCGGAGGAGGTCGAGGCGCTGTTCGAGCGGCTTTCCGCGCACGGCGAGCGCGAGCACCGCGGCCGCTCCCCGCACCTGTGGCGGGCGATGGGCAATCTCGCGAACGTGCTCAAGCACCACGCGCGGGCCGGCAAGCTCGACGAGGAGGCAATCGACAGCATCGTCGATATGATCGACGAGATGGCGAAGAGGATCGAACGGCTATGAGAGTATCCAGCACGGCAATAGTGCCGACCGGAAACGGATCGCGCTATCTCCAGCAGCTCTGCAAGCACTGGTCGCACAATCTTTCGGTCGAGTTTTCGGCGGAGGAGGGGCGGGTCACCTTCCCGGCGGAAGGCCGCAGCGGCAGTTGGGCGGGCGATGCCACGCTGTTCCTGAAAGCATCGCCCGAGACGCTCGAATGCCGAATCGACGCGAGCGAGCCCGGGCAGCTCGAAGTGCTCAAGGGCGTTGTCGCCGAGCATCTCGACCGCTTCGCCTTCCGCGAGGCACCGCTGACCTTCGACTGGCGCGACGGCTGACCCCCGGCTGGCGTACCGGCGGCGGGAGTGGTATTCTCGCCGTCGGGTCGCCTGGAGAGGGGGTTCGAAAAATGGTGGAAGCTGCCAACAAGACGCCGTGGCACCTGTGGCTGATCGGCGTGCTCGCCACATTGTGGAACGCGTTCGGCGCGAACGACTACACGCAGACGCAGATAGGCAACCGCGGCTATTTCGAGGCGATGGGTTTCGATGCGGCCACGACCGATGCCGCGCTGGCCTTCTTTGCCGGCGCTCCGGCTTGGGCCGACGCAGCCTGGGCGCTGGGCGTCTGGGGCGGTCTCGCCGGTTCAATCCTGCTGCTGCTGCGCAGCCGTTGGGCGATCGCCGGCTTCGTCGCCTCGCTGCTCGGTCTCGCGGGTTCGACGATCTATCAGACGCAGATCGAGTTTCCGCCGGAGCTCGCCGAGATGAACAGCCCGGCGATGTTCGCGGTCATCTGGGCGGTCGCGCTGGCGCTGCTCTGGTACGCCTGGACTATGCGCAAGCGCGGCGTCCTGCGCTAAAGCTTGCGGCGTTTCGCCTCGACCAGGCGGAGATAGGTATCCGCCACGGTCTGGTTGATCGCGTCCCAGCTGAAATCCTTGCTGCGCGCCTCGCCCGCCGCGCCGTGGCGCGCGCGCAATTCGGCGTCGGTGCAATAGGGAGCAATCGCTTCGGCGAACGCGACCGGGCAGCCGGGCGGGACGAGCGTGCCGGTCTCGCCATCGCGTACGAGGCTGGCACTTCCCGTCGCTCCGGCGGCTACGACCGGCAGGCCGCAGGCCATCGCTTCCAGCGTCACATTGCCGAAAGTCTCGGTGATCGAGGGATTGAAGAACACGTCGCCGCTCGCGAGCGCGCGGCCGAGGTCGGCGCCGGTCTGGAAACCGGCGAAGATGCCGCCCGGCAGCGCCCTCTCGAACCAGCAGCGGGCGGGGCCGTCGCCGATCACCAGCACCTTGTGCGGCACCTGGCGCTTGCGCAGCTCGATGATGGTGTCCGCGAAGATGTCGAGACCCTTCTCCATCACCAGTCGGCCGAGGAAGACCACGGCCACGTCGTCGTCGCCTATGCCGAGCGAGCGGCGCCAGGCGATGTCGCGCTTGGCGGAAGCGAAGATCGTGCGGTCGACCCCGCGCGTCCACAGCGAGATGTCGCGGTTCATCCCCTGCTCGCGCAAGGTCTCGATCATGCTCTGCGAAGGTGCGACCAGGGCATCGCAGCGGTTGTAGTAGCGCCGGATGAACGCCTCGAGCCAGGGCTCGGTGAAACCGAGCCCGTAGTACCGCGGATAGGTTTCGAACCGCGTGTGGACCGATGCCAGCACGGGAATGTTCCGCGCGCGAGCCCAGCGGAGCGCGGCGTGCCCGGCCAGATCGGGCGAGGAAGTGTGGACGATGTTCGGCGCGAAGCGCTCGAGGTCCGCGTAGTTCTCCTTCGAAAGGCCGAGCGGGAAGCGGTATTCGGACCTGCCGGGTATCGCCACGCTCGGCACGCCGACGAGGTCGCCGACCGGCGGAAACGCCGGCTCCGGCACCATCGGCGCATAGACGCGGACGGCCGCGCCCCGGTTCAGTAGATGGCCGACGAGCCGGTTCAGCGCCTGATTCGCACCGTCGCGGACGTAGTTGTAGTTGCCGCTGAACAGGGCGATGCGAAGGTCTGCGGTCTCCATGGCCGGGCAAGCCCATAGGGGGATGTCGCGCGCTTGGCGAGAGGCGGCGCAATTGAAATGTCATGCGATCGGGGGATGCAATCCTATGCGTGCTTGACTTGTTGCGGCGCAACATTATTGCCGCGCGTGGGCCACGCGGTCCCAACGCCGCGCGTGCTCTCTGCAAGGAGAGAATACATGACTGACCTTACGCCTCCGGCCCTGAAGCCGGAGCGCCCCTATTTTTCGTCCGGTCCCACGGCAAAGTTCCCGGGCTGGTCCCTCGACAAATTGAAGACCGATTCGCTGGGGCGCTCGCACCGCTCCGCGCTCGGCAAGGCGCGTCTGAAGTACGCGATCGACCTGTCGCGCGAACTGCTCGGCGTTCCCGAGGACTACCTCGTCGGCATCATGCCGGGCTCCGACACCGGCGCACTCGAATGCGCGATGTGGACGATGCTGGGCGCACGGCCGGCGACGGTGGCGGCGTGGGAAAGCTTCGGCAACGTCTGGATTCAGGACGCCGCCAAGCAGCTCAAGCTGAAGGGCCTGACGACGCTGGACGCCGATTACGGCGAAATCCCCGATCTCGCCGCGATCCCGCAGGACAACGACGTCGTCTTCACCTGGAACGGCACCACCAGCGGTGCGAAGATTCCGAACACGGACTGGCTTGCCCCAGGCCGCGAAGGCGTGACGATCAACGACGCCACCAGCGCCGTCTTCGCGATGGAGATGGACTGGCCCAAGCTCGATGCCACGACCTATTCTTGGCAGAAGGTCATGGGCTCCGAGGCGCAGCACGGCATGCTGATTCTCAGCCCCAAGGCGGTCGAGCGGATCGAGAGCTTCGACCCCGAGTGGCCTCTGCCCAAGCTGTTCCGACTCAAGAAGGGCGGCAAGATCAACCGCGGCATCTTCGAAGGCGCGACGATCAACACCCCGTCGATGCTGGCGACCGAAGACTATATCGCCGCGCTCGAATGGGCGCAGGCGATCGGTGGCCGCAAGGCCCTGTTCGAGCGGGCCGATGCCAACGCGAAGATCGTTTACGACTGGATCGAGGCGACACCCTGGCTGCGCAACATGGTCGCGGACCCCGCTCAGCGGACCAACACCGGCGTGTGCTTCGTCTTCCAGGGCGACTGGTACGACAGCCTCTCGCCGGAAGAGCAGGCCGACGTGCCGAAGAAGATCGTCAAGAAGCTCGAAGGGCTCGACGTAGCCTACGACTTCAACGGCTATCGCGACGCCCCGCCGAGCTTGCGCATCTGGTGCGGCGCCACCGTCGAGCAGGAGGACATCAAGCGCCTGCTGCCGTGGATCGAGTGGGCTTACGAGAGCCTGAAGAACGGGTGATGTGAGACACAAGCCCTCTCCCCTTCAAGGGAGAGGGTTGGGAGAGGGGAAGTTCCTCTCCATTCCGCAACTTATTCAAGGGCCGGTGACGAGTCCCCCTCTCCCCGGCCCTCTCCCCTGAAGGGGAGAGGGAGCTATCATGACCAAACCCAAAGTCCTCATTTCCGACAAGATGGACCCCAACGCCGCGCGCATTTTCGAGGAGCGCGGGTGCGAGGTCGACGTGAAGCCCGGCATGACGCCCGACGAACTCAAGGCCGTGATTGGCGAGTACGACGGCCTTGCCATCCGCTCGGCGACCAAGGTGACCCGCGACATTCTCGATGCAGCGACCAACCTCAAGGTGATCGGCCGCGCCGGTATCGGGGTCGACAACGTCGATATTCCCTATGCCAGCTCCAAAGGCGTGGTGGTGATGAACACGCCGTTCGGCAACTCGATCACCACCGCCGAGCATGCGATCGCCCTGCTGATGGCGCTCGCTCGCCAGATCCCGGCGGCCGACACGCAGACCCAGCGCGGCGAATGGCCCAAGAGCGCGTTCATGGGCGTCGAAGTCACCGGCAAGACGCTCGGCCTGATCGGCGCCGGCAACATCGGCTCGATCGTCGCCAGCCGTGCGCTCGGCCTCAAGATGAAGGTCGTGGCCTTCGACCCGTTCCTGACGCCCGAGCGGGCGATCGAGCTCGGGGTCGAGAAGGTCGATCTCGAGACGCTTCTCGCGCGCGCCGATTTCATCACGCTGCATACGCCGCTGACCGATCAGACGCGCAACATTCTCAGCCGCGAGAACCTCGGCAAGACCAAGCCCGGCGTGCGTATCGTCAACTGCGCGCGTGGTGGACTGGTCGACGAGGCGGCACTGAAGGAGCTGCTCGACAGCGGCCACGTCGCGGGCGCGGCGCTCGACGTGTTCCAGACCGAGCCGGCGAAGGATTCGCCGCTGTTCGGCACGCCGAATTTCATCTGCACCCCGCACCTTGGCGCCTCGACCACCGAAGCGCAGGTCAACGTCGCCTTGCAGGTGGCGGAGCAGATGGCGGACTACCTCGTCAACGGCGGCGTCACCAATGCGCTCAACATGCCGAGCCTGAGCGCCGAGGAAGCGCCCAAACTGAAGCCCTACATGGCGCTGGCGGAAAACCTCGGCTCGCTCGTCGGCCAGCTCGCGCACGGCAATCTCGACAAGATCAGCATCGAGCGCGAAGGGCACGCCGCCGAACTCAGCGGCAAGCCGATCACCGGCGCCGTTCTGGCCGGTCTGATGCGAGAGTATTCGGACAGCGTGAACATGGTCAATGCGCCGTTCCTCGCCAAGGAACGCGGGATCGACGTGCGCGAAGTGCGGCACGATCGCGAAGGGGTGTACCACACGCTCGTCCGCGTCACGGTGGCAACCGAAGCCGGCGACCGCTCGGTCGCGGGCACGCTGTTCGGTGCCGGTGCGCCGCGCCTGGTCGAGATCTTCGGCGTCGCGATCGAGGCGGATCTCAAGGGCAACATGCTCTACATCGTCAACGAGGATGCACCGGGCTTCATCGGCCGCATCGGTACGCTGCTGGGCCAGAACGGGATCAACATCGGCACCTTCCACCTCGGCCGCCGCGATGCGGGCGGGGAGGCGGTGCTGCTGCTCTCGGTCGACCAGCCGATTCCGGACGACGTAGTGAAGCAGGCCTGCGCGCTCGAAGGCGTGCGGATGGTGAAGCCGCTGGCGTTCTGACGACCCATGCGGCAGAGGGGCGGCGTCCCGCGGGACGCCGCTTCGCCGCAAGCCCGTCGCAAAGGACTGGCGCCGGCCAACGGAAGAGGGGAGCACAGTGACCGATCCCGACGATCTCCTGCCGGAAGGTCTTGAGGACCGTCTCCCGCGTCAGGCAGCGGCGCTGACCGCGGCCATGCGGGGTGCGCTCGACGTGCTCGACTCGCACGGATACGACCGCGTGCGGCCGCCGCTGGTGGAGTTCGAGCGGTCGCTGGCCGGGCGGATGGACGGCGTGCAGCCGCGGCGCATGTTCCGCTTCGTCGACCCGGCGAGCCTGCGCACGCTCGCGCTTCGCTCCGACATGACGCCGCAGATCGGCCGCATCGCCGCGACCAGCCTGGCCGGCGTGCCGCGCCCCGTGCGGCTGTGCTACGCCGGCGAAGTGGTGACGATCCGCGCCGACCAGCTCGACCCGGCGCGCCAGAAGCTGCAGCTCGGTGCGGAGCTCGTCGGCAGCGACAGCGCCGAGGCGGCCGGGGAGATCGTCGCCCTGGCGGTCGAGGCTCTGGAAGCCGCCGGCGCGCGCGGCATATCGGTCGACTTCACCATGCCCGACCTGGTCGATACCCTGGCGGCCGACGCCCTGCCGATCCCACCCGAGCAGATCGAGGCTGTTCGGCGCGAGCTGGACATGAAGGATGCCGCCGGCCTGCGGCAGGCGGGCGGCGAGGCTTACGTGCCCTTGCTCTACGCCGCGGGCGAGTTTGGCGAAGCCATCGGCCGGGTCGCCGAAGTCGACAATCACGGTGCACTCGCAAGCCGGATCGAGGGGCTGCGCAAGGCCGCGGCGCGCGTGCCCGCCGGGGTGCGCTGCACGCTCGATCCCGCCGAGCGGCACGGCTTCGAATACCAGAGCTGGTTCGGCTTCATGCTCTACGCCGCGGGTGTCCGCGGTGCGGTCGGCCGGGGCGGCACATATTGCATCCGCGGGAGCGAGGAGCGCGCGACCGGCTTCTCGCTCTATCTCGACGGGCTCGCCGAAGCGGCGACCGGCACACCGCCCCGCGACACGCTCTACCTTCCGCTCGACCACGATAGCGGGGCGGCCGCGCGTCTGCGGGCGATCGGCTGGCGCACGGTGGCGGCGCTGTCCGAGGAGGACGATGCGCGCGCGCTTGGCTGCACGCACCGGCTCGAAGGCACCGAAGTTGTCCCGCTATAGGCGCCTCGCGCCTTGCCCTTACTGCGCCCACGGCCTAACGCCCGGCGCGTTTTGATCGCACAGGAGCAGGTAGTCGCCGAATGGCCAACGTAACCGTGATCGGCGCCCAGTGGGGCGATGAAGGCAAAGGCAAGATCGTCGACTGGCTCGCCAGCCGCGCCGACGCCGTGGTCCGCTTCCAGGGCGGGCACAATGCCGGCCACACGCTGGTGGTGGGCGACAAGGTCTACAAGCTCAGCCTGCTGCCCAGCGGCATTGTCACCGGCACGCTCTCGATAATCGGCAACGGCGTGGTGCTCGACCCGTGGGCGCTTAAGGCGGAGATCGAAAAGCTCGAAGGGCAGGGCGTGACGATCACGCCGGACAACTTCGCGATTGCCGACAACTGCCCGCTGATCCTGCCGCTCCACCGCGATCTCGACGGTCTGCGGGAGACCGCGGCGGGTGCGGGCAAGATCGGCACCACCGGGCGCGGCATCGGCCCGGCCTACGAAGACAAGGTCGGCCGCCGCGCGATCCGGGTGTGCGATCTGGCGCATCTCGACCACCTCGAACCGCAGCTCGACCGCCTGTGTGCGCATCACGACGCGCTGCGCGCCGGGTTCGATCAGCCGCCGGTCGATCGGGACGAGCTGCTGGCCGACTTGCGCGAGATCGCGCCTTTCGTGCTCCAGTTCGCGCAGCCGGTGTGGAAGCGGCTCAAGAAAGTGCGCAAGGCCGGGGCGAAGATCCTATTCGAAGGCGCGCAGGGCGTGCTGCTCGACGTCGATCACGGCACGTATCCCTTCGTCACCAGCTCGAATACCGTCAGCGGCACGGCCGCGGCCGGATCGGGGCTGGGGCCGGGCAGCACCGGCTTCGTGCTCGGGATCGTCAAGGCCTACACCACGCGCGTCGGCAGCGGGCCGTTCCCGACCGAGCTGAACGACGACGTCGGCCAGCGGCTGGGCGAGCGCGGACACGAATTCGGCACCGTCACCGGCCGCCAGCGGCGCTGCGGCTGGTTCGATGCGGTGCTGGTGCGGCAGAGCTGCGCGATCAGCGGCGTGACCGGGATCGCGCTGACCAAGCTCGACGTGCTCGACGGATTCGATACCGTGCGCATCTGCACCGGCTATCGCCTCGACGGAAAGATCCTCGACTACTTCCCCTCGCACGCCGCCGATCAGGCCGCGGTCGAGCCGATCTACGAGGAAATGGAAGGCTGGCGCGAGACCACCGCGGGCGCGCGGAGCTGGGCCGATCTTCCGGCACAGGCGATCAAGTACATCCAGCGCGTGCAGGAACTGATCGAAACGCCGGTCGCCCTGGTCTCCACCAGCCCCGAGCGTGAGGACACGATCCTCGTGCGCGACCCCTTCGTCGACCGGGGCTGAATTACCTCCATTCTTGACTTAACCCCGCTTTGTTCTACTCGTGTTCGCAGCTAAGCTTGCGGAGACGAGTGCATGGGACAAGTGGATTTTGCCTACGATATGGTGGCGAACGGGGAGAGAGCGGCGCTCGCGGTAGCGATATACGCCGACCGCATGGAGCAGCGGCAGGCGATCGGCGAGGACGCGATGGCCGCGGGTTTGCGGCTGGGCGAACTGGGGTCGGTCGCATCGCTGGCCGAAGGCGACGTTCGAGTGCTAGCCGACGTGGTCGTGCTCGATTGCCCGGAAGCCGACGCCGCGACACTGGCTGCGCTTGCCCGGCTCGACGTGCGCGCCGCGCGCTCCGGTGCGCAGCTGGTGGTTTCGACGAGCATGGCCGCGCTGGAGCCGGTCTTCGGCTGCCTCGATCTCTCGCGTGCGCAGATCCTGGTCGCCCCGACCCGGGCGGAGCGGGTGATCGCGCTCGGCAGCGCGCTCTCGGCCATTTCCGGTGCGCGCGTGCGCGAGCTTTCGGACGATGACCGGCTGACGCTGATCCGCCTGACCGAACAGGTCGGCGAGATCGCCGCGCGGCTCGATCGCCTGTCGGCCGGGCTGCCCGAGAAATCGAACGTCTTCCGGTTCGAATCACCTTCGCAGGATTACCGTGGCGGGGAGGAGAGTGCGGAGCGCGAGCTGCTGCGCAAGCCGCGCTCGCCACTGCCCGACCCGCGGCTGGTCCGCCGGATCATTCGCCAGCGGCGACTGCGCGCGAAATACTTCGGTGCGGAGTTCTTCGCCGATCCCGCGTGGGACATGCTGCTCGATCTCACCGCGGCGCGGGCCGAGCATGCGCGCGTATCGGTCAGCTCGCTGTGCATCGCGAGCGGCGTCCCGCCGACCACGGCGCTGCGCTGGATCGGGCAGATGACCGAGGCCGGGCTGTTCGAACGGCAGGAGGACCAGACCGACCGCCGCCGCGCCTTCATCACCCTCAGCGACCGCGCCGCCGACGCCATGGCCCGCTATTTCGAGGAACTGGGACGAGCGGCGGACGGGCTGGTCTAGGGCGCGGTTAAAGGTTGGTGTGTCGGCGGGGCTGGGTTCTCCAAAGGGGCCGCCACCCGTCCCGGCGCGCCCCTCTCGTCATCCCAGCGCAAGCTGGGATCGCTCTCGGCCAGGTCGGACTTTGCTGCACGCGATCCCGGCGTTCGCTGGGATGACGCAAGCGGCGGAAATGCACCCACGGCACCCACGCGAGAAATCCTCCGGCGGCGAACCCGGATGCGTGACGCCTGGTGAACTCGGATCGCGCGGCCGGTGCGGCATGCCAGGGGGCATGCGCGCGGGGTCGGGCGGTGGCGGTTTGCTTGCGAACGACCGACGGATGTGCCGCGGCGTGAGGTTCGCCGCACACGATCCGCTTGCCCGCCGCCGCCGCGGTGGGGCCCGGTTCGATCCCTGCGGTCCGGGAACGGCGGGCGCAGACGGCCGGGACTCGCCAAAAGTCCGCCCGTGCCCCGTGGCTGATCCGCCACGCCAGCGCGCGGTGTGCCGGCTGCCGGGAGACCCGGGGCTGATCGCCGGGTTCGCAAGGGCAGCGCGGGGACACCGCGGACATCCACATCCCGGCTTCCGGCGGAAGGGAGCGAGGCTTCCGGCTCCTTGAGGGGTACACCTGAGCCCTGTGCATCGCACGCCAGTCGCACCGGCCGCGCCGCTGGAGCGAAGAGCAGAGCCCATCGACCAGCGGAAGAGAGACAAGGCACCGTCGACTAGGTGCCTGCCCCGATCCTCGTTGCCTGGCGTTGAGGGCCACCAGGCGCGCACCCACTAACCCATATGGTTCATTTTGTCAAGATGGTTGGTGAAACGGGTGAGATGCGTTGTTTCCACCCTCGTCATCCCAGCGCACGCTGGGATGACGGAGGATGCAGGTAACGGAAAATGCGGATGGGGCGACGCAAGGGAAGGCCCGCCGTGCCACCGCTTTGCCTTCTCCCGCCTCCTTTTGTCATCCCCCCGTAAGCGGGGACACAGGGTCCGCCGTCAGTTATGGATCCCCGCGTTCGCCGCGGAAGGGGCGACGAACCTTGGGGTTTCGCCTAGAGCCAGCCCGCAGTCTCCAGCAGCAGCCAGACGCCCACGGCCAGGAACAGCAGCGCCGCCGCGGCACGTACGGCGCCGAGGGGGACGCGGGCGATCAGGGCGTTGCCGAGGAAGACCGCCGGGACGTTGGCGATCATCATCCCCAGCGTGGTACCGGCGGTGACGGTCAGCACGTTCTGGAACTGCGCGCCGAGCGCGATGGTGGCGACCTGCGTCTTGTCGCCCATCTCGACCAGGAAGAACGCCACCAGCGTCGCCAGGAAAGCCCCGAAGCGGGCCGGCTTCGGCGTCTCGTCCTCGTCGAGCTTGTCGGGCACCAGCGTCCACGCCGCCATGACGATGAAGGAGGCGGCGACCAGATAGCGGAACCAGATCCCGTCGAGCAGGAAGCTCGCGACCTCGCCCAGAAACGCAGCGAAGGCGTGGTTGGCGAGGGTGGCGAAGAGAATGCCGAGCACGATCGGCAGCGGTTGCTTGAACCGGGCCGCGAGCACGATCGCGAGCAACATGGTCTTGTCGCCGATCTCGGCGAGGGCGACCACGGCGGTCGATGTCAGAAAGGCTTCCAAGATGAATCTCCGGGCCGGGCAGCGACAAGACGAACGGCATCGCACCGCGCGCCCGGCCAGGCGGGGTGCCATGCCATCGGTCTCGCCCGAACGGTGTCCCGTCCCCCGCGCGCCACGGCCTCTCGGCCGAGTATGTTGACGCGCAGGCCCGCCCGCAGGCGGTCGGCTACTCCCCAGATGACGGGCCGGGCCTAGCCACGCGGTTCGTGAAGATCAACCCGCCGTGGTTCGGCGCAGGATGACAGTGTGTCCATGTCCGGAAAAGTTGCCGGGCAAGGGCTTGCGCACGGCATCGGCGCGCGCGCGGTTCAGGATCGCGAGGGACACGTCGGCATCGTGCAGGATCGTGTCGGCCTCGCCCAGCAGCCGCGCCTGCCGCAATGTCAGATCGTCGGGGTCGTCGCTGGCGAGCACGATCTCCACGCAGGAGCTGGCGGCACCATCGGCGGCATCGTCCAGCCATTCTTCGATCCGTTCCGCCGAGTCCTCCCGCAAGGGATCGAGCGGACCGCCTTCCGCCAGCGCGGCATCGAGCGCGCGGCGGCGATCGGCGGTATCCGGAAAGCGCCCGCGGATCGCCTCGCGCGCGGCATAGAGCCCCTCCGCCAGCCGCCCGAGCGATGGCGGCAGCAGCGCCTCCAGCCGCAGCCGCACGTGCTTGGCCAGCCCTGCCGAGGCGCCGCCGGTCCCCACCGCGACCAGCACCGGATCGCGGTCGAGCACGCTCGGCACGGTGAAATCGCACAGCTCGGGCCGGTCGGTCACATTAACCAGCAGCCCCTTGCCCTTCAGCCGCATGGCCGCCGCTTTGGCCTCCTGCGCGTCGTCGAGCGCGACGAACGCGAGCCGCGCATGATGCGCCTCCGCCTCGCCGCAGCACTGGCCGTCTGCGCGTTCGACCAGCCGCCGCTTCGCCTCCGCCGCATCGCCATCGCCGAGCACGACCACGCGCTCGCCCGCGACCCGGTGGAAGAGCGGCAGGCTCCTCATAGCCAGTCGGGCACCCGCTCGGCGTCCATGATCGCGTCGGCCGGGATGCGGTCCGCAACGACTGCGAACCGGTCGCCGTCGACCAGGACCTCGGGCACGAAGCCGCGGCTGTTGTAGCTGCTCGCCATCGTCGCGCCGTAAGCCCCCGCGGTGCGGAACACGGCGAGATCGCCGGCCGCAAGCGCGTCGATCTCGCGGTCCATCGCGAAAGTGTCACCGGTCTCGCAGATCGGGCCGACGACGTGCGAGGTCATTCTGTTTCCGTTGGGCGCGACCGCCTCGATGTCGTGCCAGGCCCCGTACATCGCGGGGCGGGCAAGGTCGTTCATCGCCGCATCGACGATCACGAACGGCGGGCCGTTGCCGCTGCGCTTGGAGCGGATCACACGGGTCAGCAGAATGCCCGCGTTGCCTGCGATCACGCGTCCGGGCTCGAAAGTGAGGCGCACGTCCCACCCGCTCGTCACCCGCGCGACCATGGCGCCGTAATCGGCAGGGGAGGGCATGACCTCGCCCGGCTTGTAGGGCACGCCGAGCCCGCCGCCGAGGTCGGCATGGGTGACCGAAAGCCCGGCCGCGCGCAGTTCCGCGATCAGGGCGCCGAGCTTGGTGAAGGCGCTCTCGAGCGGTTCGAGATCGCCGAGCTGGCTGCCGATGTGCACGGCCACGCCCCGCATATCGAGCCCGTCCTCCGCCGCCAGCGCGGCATAGATCGCGCCGGCGCGGTCGAGCGGAACGCCGAACTTGTTCTCCCGCTTGCCGGTCGAGATCTTCTCGTGCGTGCGGGCGTCGACGTCCGGATTGACCCGCAGCGCGCAGGCCGCCGTCTTGCCGAGGCGGCGTGCGATCGCGGCGAGCTCGTAGCCTTCTTCCTCGGACTCGATGTTGAACTGGCCGATGCCGGATTCGAGGCCCTGGACGAGCTCGGCATGGGTCTTCCCGACGCCGGAGAACACGACATCGGCCGGCGCCATCCCGGCTGCCAGCGCGCGCGTCAGCTCGCCGCCCGAGACGACATCGGCGCCGTAGCCTTCCTTCTGCAGGACGCTGAGCACCGCGAGATTGGGGTTCGCCTTGACTGCGAAAGCGAGGTGCGGCTGGTCGAGCGCCGACAGCCCTTCGCGGAACACGCGGGCGTGGCGCACCAGCGTGGCGCGCGAATAGACGTAGACGGGCGTGCCGACGGCTTCGGCGATCGCGGAAAGCGGCACGTCCTCGGCGTGAAGGACGCCGTTCTTGAGCTGGAAATGGTCCATGCGCGGGCGCTTAGCCGGTGCGCATGCGGCAGTCGAGCAAGCCTTGCTTGAAAGGGGAAAGGCAGGCCCTTCGCGTTTGGCGACAGGCGCTACTCCGGCGGCAGGTCGAAGGGATCGTCCTCGCGCTCTTCCGAGCGCTTGCGCAGTTCGACGCTGCGTTCGGGCGCGGCCTGCGGATCGAGCGCGAGCAGGTCTTCCGCGGTCGGGCGAACCTCGCTGCCGTAAGGCGCCGGCGGCAGCGATTGCCCCGGCAGCGGTTCGAGATCAGCCTTCTGCCCGCATCCGGCGAGAGCGGCGGCGAGGGCGAGCGGTGCGAGGATCCGGCGCATCATTCCTCCATGCCGAGCGCAGCGCGCGCTTC
Organism: Pelagerythrobacter aerophilus; assembly: GCF_003581645.1. Classification (GTDB taxonomy): domain Bacteria; phylum Pseudomonadota; class Alphaproteobacteria; order Sphingomonadales; family Sphingomonadaceae; genus Pelagerythrobacter; species Pelagerythrobacter aerophilus. The sequence goes on from NZ_QXFK01000016.1 coordinate 250,891, forward strand.
GGCCACCCGCTGCCTTACCTGATCGGGCGCGGTCCCGCCATAGGAGGCCCGCGCCGCGACCGATGCGTCGACCGACAGCGCGGCGAACACGCCTTCGCCGATCCGCCCGTCGATCGCCTGGAGGTCCGCCAGCGAGAGCTGGTCCAGCGCGACGCCCCGCTGCTCGGCCAGCTTGACCGCGGCGCCGGTGATATGGTGCGCCTCGCGGAACGGAATGTCCGCCTCGCGCACGAGCCAGTCGGCGAGATCGGTCGCGGTGGCATAGCCGAGTTCGGCCGCAGCGCGCATGCGGGCCGTGTCGAACCGGCTGTCCGCGACCATTCCGGTCATCGCCGCGATCGACAGCGCGAGCAGGCCCGCGGCCTCGAACACCGGCGGCTTGTCGTCCTGCATGTCCTTCGAATAGGCGAGCGGAAGGCCCTTCATCGTCACCATCAGCGAGGTGAGGCAGCCGACGATCCGCCCCGCGTGCCCACGGACCAGTTCGGCCGCGTCCGGGTTCTTCTTCTGCGGCATGATGCTGCTGCCGGTGCTGAGCGAATCGGGCAGGCGGATGAAGCCGAAAGGCTGGCTGGCCCAGAGGATCATCTCCTCCGCCAGCCGCGACAAGTGCAGCGAGCACTGCGCGGCCGCCTGCAGATAATCGAGCGCGAAATCCCGGTCGGACACGGCGTCGAGGCTGTTCGCGGTCGGGCGGTCGAAACCGAGCGCGTCGCAGGTCGCCCGGCGGTCGATCGCAAATCCCGTTCCCGCAAGCGCGGCGGAACCGAGCGGGCATTCGTTGAGCCGCGCCCGTGCGTCGGCGAAGCGGCTGCGGTCGCGGCGCACCATCTCGTAATAGGCCATCAGGTGGTGGCCGAGCGTCACCGGCTGCGCGGTCTGGAGGTGGGTGAAGCCGGGCATGACGCTGCCCGCATGCTCGTCCGCCCGTGTGACCAGCGCATGCTGGAGCGCGGCGAGACCCGCGTCGACTTGATCGATGGTCTCGCGCACCCAGAGCCGGAAATCGGTCGCCACCTGATCGTTGCGGCTGCGCGCGGTGTGCAGCCGCCCGGCCGCCGCGCCGATCAGCTCGGCAAGCCGGCTCTCGGTGGTCATGTGGATGTCTTCGAGGTCCCAGTTCTCGGGAACGCCGTTGGTTTCGTATTCTGCGGCGACCGCATCGAGACCGCGCGCGATCTCCGCCGCGTCGGCCTGCGAGACGATCCCCTGCGCGGCGAGCATCGCGACATGCGCCTTGCTCGCGGCGATATCCTGCCGCCAGAGAGCCTTGTCGAACGGGATGGAAGCGTTGATTTCGCGCATGATCGCGCTAGGGCCTTTGGCGAACCTGCCGCCCCACATCGCATTGGAACCGCCCTTGTCGCCGTCCCTGTCGTCCCGCTTTTCGCTCACGATAATCGCCTTGGCCCTGGTTGTTGCCGGCTGCGATAGGCAAGCGCCCGAGGAGGCGCAAGGCGAGGCCGCGTTGGCGGCGGACAAGGCGGACTTGTCGAGCGTGATCGACCGCAGCCGCGCAGGCGATCTGATGCCGGCCATGACCGTCTCCGACCCGGCGGGCAACCAGCTCAACCTCGCGGCGGCGCAGGGAACGCCGGTGCTGCTCAACTTATGGGCGACGTGGTGCGCACCGTGCGTGAAGGAATTGCCGCAGCTCGACGATCTCGCCGGCGAGTATGGCGACTCGCTGCGCGTCATCACCGTCAGCCAGGACATGGGCGGGGCGGAGAAGGTGGAGCCGTTCTTCACGCAGATGCAGTTCGAGCACCTGGAGCCCTGGATGGAACCGGACCTCGAACTGGGCTTCGCGCTCGAAAGCCAGAGCTTGCCGACCACCGTGCTCTACGATGCCAGCGGCCGCGAAGTCTGGCGCGTGGTCGGCGAATATGACTGGTCCAGCGCCGAAGTGCGCGAGGCGATTGCGGAGGCGACGCGCTAGCCGTCAGCGAGTCCCCTTCGTCACGACCGCCGCCGACAAGGGCACCAAGCAGAGCAGCCCGGCGAGCATCCAGAACGCGGCCGAAAGGCCCACGCCATGCGCAATGAACCCGATGACGGCGGGCCCGGCGAGAATTCCGGCATAGCCCATGGTGGTGATCGCGCCGATGGCCAGCGCCGGCGGCATCGCGTCCTGGGAGCCCGCGCGGCGGAAGAGCACGGGCACGATGTTGGAGGCACCGAACCCCACGAGAAGGAAACCGGCGAGTGCCACCGCGCTCGCGGAGGCAGTCAGCAGAACGGCGAGTCCGGTGACCGCGAGCGTGCCGCTGCCGATGAGCGTCGACCGGTCGCCGATCCGCGCCGTGAGCCTGTCGCCACCGAGCCGGCCGATCGTCATTGCGATGGAAAAGAGGATATAGCCGAGGCCTGCCTGATCGCGCGCGACCAGCCCCTCCTCCGCGATCAGGAGAGCGCTCCAGTCGAGCATCGCGCCTTCTACAAGGAAAGTCGCCGCGGCGAGTATGGCCAGCAGCAGAACTACACCGCGCGGGCGCACGAAAAGCGGCTCGTTTTCCGCAGCCGTGGCGGCGAGCAATCGCGGCGACGCGAGCAGGATCGCCGGAACGATCAGAGCGGCGAAAATCAACGTACCGGCGACCGGAGGAATGCCTGCGGTCAGAAAGACCGTCATCAGCGCGGCGCCCGCGAAACCGCCGATGCTGAAGAGCGCGTGAAAGCCCGACATCAGCGGTCGGGCGGCCGCTCGCTCCACCTCCACGGCATGGATGTTCATCGCGACGTCGATGGAACCGAGCGCGCCGCCGAAGACGAACAGCGTGGCGCCAAGGGCGAGCGGGGTGGCGGCGATGGCCAAGAACGGCAAGGTCGCCGCAAGGGCGAGCCCGCCTGCAACGATCACCGGCTTGCTCCCGAATCGTGCGCTGACCGGCCCCGCCGCGACCATCGCGGAAATCGACCCCAGGCCGATACAGAGGAGCAGCAGGCCGAGCTCCCCCTCATCGACACCGACACGGAGCTTTGCGAAGGGAACCAGCGGCGCCCAGCACGCCATCCCGAAACCCGCGACCAGGAATGCCAGGCGGGTAGCGGTACGCGTGGCTGGACGATCGGCGGAAAGCGACATCGAGGAATCCGGTGGTGGGCGGTGACGGGTTCGAACCGCCGACCCTCTCGGTGTAAACGAGATGCTCTACCAGCTGAGCTAACCGCCCCACGGTGCGCGGCGCTTCTAGCGTGCTCGCGCCGAGAATCAATTGCGAATGCCGCGCCTGCGCGTCTAGGGGCGGATCATGGCGCAGGCGCATCTTCTGGTTCTCGCAACGGGCGGCACGATTGCGGGGGTGGCGGGGTCCGCCTTGCGGCACGACTATCGCCCCGGCCAGATCGGGGTGGAGGACTATCTCGAAAAAGTCGGCGCGCTCGGGCTGGAGGCGCGGCTCGTCGGGCGGCAGATCGCCAATATCGGATCGGAAGATATCGGCGCGGCGATCTGGACGCGACTGCACGAGGAGATCTCCGCCGCCTTTGCCGATCCCGAATGCGAGGGTGTGATCGTCACCCACGGCACCGACACGGCGGAGGAAACCGCTTTTCTGCTCGACCTGACGCTGCCGACCACCAAACCGGTCGTGCTCGTCGGCGCGATGCGGCCGGCGGATGCGGTCGGATACGACGGGTTGCGGAACTTTGCCAACGCCGTGCGCGTGGCGAGCGATCCGGAAGCTGCGGGGCGCGGGGTGCTGGTGGTGATGGGCGACCGGGTGTTCGCTGCGCGCGACGTGCGCAAGGTCCGCACGCGCGGGACCGATGCCTTCCGCGGCTTCCCGCGCGACGCGGTCGGGCTGGTCACGCCGAGCGCGCTCGACTGGTTCGGCGCTCCGTGGCGTGCGGGCGAGGGTGCGCAATACGCCTATCACGCCGAGCTGCCGGAGGTACCGATCCTCTACATCTACGGCGGAATCGCCCCTGACGCGGCCGCGCGGCTGACCAGCGAGGCGACGCGCGGCCTGGTGGTCGCCGGGGTAGGCGAGGGCAACATGCCTGAGCCCCTGCGCGCCGAGCTGGTTCGCCTGCGCGAGAGCGGTGTCGCGGTCGTCCGCTCAAGCCGCCTCGACGAAGGGCTGGTCGACCGCGAGCCGGAGGACGACGCCAACGGCTTCATCGCCGCGCGCGCGCTCAACCCGCAGAAGGCGCGGATATTGCTGCAGGTGCTGCTGGCCAACGGGGTCGACGATCCGGCGGCGATCCAGGCGGCGTTCGACCGGCGGTAAAATGAAATAGATGCGTCATCCACTCTCTTCCCCGTCCAGAGGAGAGACACGCAGGCTTGCAAGCTTGCTCGCTAGCCGGAGTTGAGAGGAGGGACGATAGGGCCAGCGTCGCGCGATTCCCCCTCTCCCAACCCTCTCCCCTGAAGGGGAGAGGGCTATGGTCGCTCACCCCCAGGGCGTGACCAGATACTTCTCGCCCGTCTTCATCGCGCGGTAGTCGGTCGCCGCGTCCTTCTCCAGCATCTGCTCAAGCGTGACTTCGCGCTTGTAGTGGCTGGCGAACGTCGTGGTGATGTTGTCGAGCACGCGCTTGCGCATCCGCGCCATAGTCTCGGCGCCCGCCTGCGCGAGGAACGGCGTCAGCAGCCAGCCCGACAGCGTCCAGCCGAAGCCGTAGCTGGGGGTGAGGATCGTCGGCCCGAGGTCGAGCCGGCCATAGATGAACATGCGCTTCGGCTGGTTGGAACCGTAGCGGTTGTAGTCCTTCATCTTGGACACCGCGACGCGCTCCATCGCCTTGAAGCAGGCGTCGACCGTGGTCCCGCCGCCGATCGGGTCGAAACCGTAATAGGCGTCGGTCGCGTCGATCGCCTCGCACAGCTTCGGCAGGAAATCGTCGACCGAGGAATTCACGACCCACTTGGCGCCCAGCCCCTTGAGCAGATCGACCTGCTCCTGCTTGCGGACGATGTTGACCAGTTCGATCCCGTCTTCCTGGCAGATGCGGTTGAGCATCTGGCCGAGGTTGGACGCGGCGGCCGCATGGATGATCGCCTTCTGCCCGTCCATCTTGGCGTTCTCGATGAAGCCGAGCGCCGTCATCGGGTTGACGAAGGCGCTCGCCCCGTCGCGCGCGGACACGTCGCCCAGCGGCAGGCACATGGCGGCATCGGCGATCGCATACTGGGAATAGGCGTGGCCCGGCACGCAGGCGACGCGCTGGCCGACGAGCGCCTGCGCAGCTTCCGAATCGCCCGCCGCGACCACAGTGCCCGCACCCTCGTTGCCGACCGGCAGCCGCTGCCCGTGGCGGCCCTTGGCGCCCGAGTTGAACGGTTCGGGCATATTGGCGACGAGCTTGCCGGCGGAGAATTCGGCATTGTCGATGTCCGCGGGGCCGAACAGCAGCGCGAGGTCGCTCGGATTGATCGGCGCGGCTTCCATCTTCACCAGCACCTGGTTGCCGGTCGGATCGGGAAACTGCGTTTCGGCGACCTCCACCGTCAACGTGCCGTCGGGCGCGAGGGTGGTGAAAAGCTGCTTTCCGGTGGTGGTCATCGGTCGATCTCCTCTCTCTGGTTCATCGAGACGGCTCTGCCGCGGCATCGCCTCCTCCGAATGAACGGTTTTGGTTTGCAACCCTCCCTAGCGGCGTTCGGGGCCGGGCGCGAGACCTGTCTTGAGCATACCCAAAAAACGAATAACGGGCGGCTCGCGGAGATCTAGGGATAGACCGCGCGCACGAAATAGAGCCCGCTCGGCGGAGCGTTGAGGCCCAGCGCTTGCCGGTCTCGCGCCGCCAGCGCCTCGGCCACCTGCTCTTCCCGCCAGCGGCCCATGCCGACGAGTGCGAGGCAGCCGACCATTGATCGCACCTGATGATGGAGGAAGCTGCGCGCCTCGGCCTCGATCAGCACCTCCTCGCCCGCGCGCCGCACGGCGAGGCGGTCGAGCGTCTTGACCGGGCTCGCCGCCTGGCAATGGGCGGAGCGGAAAGTGGTGAAGTCGTGCTTGCCGATCAGCGCCTGCGCCGCGCGGTGCATGGCATCGGCATCGAGTGGCTGCGGCACCTGCCACGCGTGGTCCTTGTCGAGCGTGAGCGGCGCGCGCCGGTTGACGATCCGGTATTCGTAGGCGCGCCCGATGCAACTGAAGCGCGCGTGCCAGTCGTCCGGCACGATTGCGCAGGCGATCACCGCGATCGGATCGGGGCGGAGGAGGGCGTTGAGCGCCTCCATCAGCCGGAACGGCTCGAACGGCTTTTCGATATCGACATGGCTGCGCATGGCGAGCGCGTGGACGCCGGTGTCGGTGCGCCCTGAGGAATGGAGCGTCGCCTCCTCGCCCGTCACCGCATGGACGGCGCGCTCGACCGCTTCCTGCACGCTCGGCCCGTGCGGCTGGCGCTGCAGGCCCATGAACGGCGTACCGTCGAATTCGAGGGTGAGGGCGAAGCGGGTCAAGTTCGTATTCCGACCGAGTTGCCCGTCATCCCCGCGAAGGCGGGGATCCAGCTAACATTTTCGCCAGCCCCATAAGGTAGCTGGGCCCCCGCCTTCGCGGGGGTGACGGATAAGGGAGGTTTCATTCCACCAACGTCCCCGCCGGCACCGCTTTTCCGCGCAGGAACGCCGCGACGTCCATCGCCGGCTTGCCCGCGCGTTGAATGCGGGTCGGGCGCAGGGCGGCGTAGCTGCAGGCGATGGTGAGCTCGTCGTCGAGCGTCGTGCCTGGCTTCCCCTCGCGCGCGACCACCTCCGCTTTCAGCACCTTGATCCGCTCGCCGCCGAGGGTGAACCAGGCGCCGGGGAAGGGGGCCATGGCGCGGACCTGGCGCTCGATCGCTTCGGCATCGCCCGTCCAGTCGATCCGCGCCTCGGCCTTGTCGATCTTGGCCGCATGGGTCGCCTGCAGGTCGTCCTGCGGCACGGGCTGGAGCGCAGGGAGATCGATCAGCGTGCCGACCATCAGGTGCGCGCCGATTTCGGCCAGTTCCTCAGTCAGTTCGCCCGCGGTCTTGTCCTCGACCGGCGTGCGTGCGGTGGCGAGCATCGGGCCTGTGTCGAGCCCGGCTTCCATCTGCATGATCGTGATTCCCGTCACCGCATCGCCTGCGAGGATCGCGCGCTGGATCGGCGCCGCACCGCGCCACCGGGGCAGCAGGCTGGCGTGGATGTTGAGGCAGCCGTAAGTCGGCACGTCGAGCACGGCTTGCGGCAGGATCAGCCCGTAGGCGGCGACAATCGCCACCTCCGGCTTGAACGCCGCGAATTCCGCCTGCGCTTCGGCCGATTTCAGCGAAGCGGGGTAGCGCACGGGAATGCCGCGCGTCTCGGCCTCGCGCTGGACAGGCGAGGGCTGGAGCTTCTTGCCCCGGCCCGCCGGGCGCGGCGGCTGGGTATAGGCCGCGACCAGCGTGTGCCCCGCCTCCGCCAGCGCCGCGAGGGCGGGGACGGCGAATTCGGGCGTTCCCATGAAGACGATGCGCATCGTGGTCAGTCTTTGGCAATGAATTGGGTGAACTTGACCACTACCCAACCGATGATCGAACCTAGCACAAGGATCGCTAACCCTCCAAGGAGATCAGTGCGATCCAGGTCGGTTTGATCATTGAAGAGAAAATCAACCCATGCCCACAGATTCAAGAGTAAGGCACCGATCACGAACAGCACCACAACAACTAGCGCGAGATTGGCGTTGAGCTTCTTCATGAAATGCTTTCCGTTGCCTTAGCGAGGCCCTATCTCCCGCCCCATGGCATCGCAAGAGATCGAGAACCTCGCATCGGCGCTCGCGCGGCTGCCCGGGCTCGGGCCGCGCTCGGCACGGCGGGCGGTGCTGTGGCTGCTCAAGCGGCGCGAGACGGCGCTGGACCAGTTGCTCGGCGCCATGGCCGAAGTGCGCGACAAGCTGGTCGAGTGCCCGGTCTGCGGCAATATCGACACCCGGGCCCCGTGCGGCATCTGTGCCGATCAGCGGCGCGATGCGCGGGCGATCTGCGTGGTGGAGGACGTCTCCGATCTGTGGGCGCTCGACCGAGCGAAGCTGTTTACCGGCAAGTACCACGTGCTCGGCGGCCGCCTCTCGGCGCTCGACGGAGTGCGGCCGGAGGACCTGACCATCGGCGCGCTGCTCGAAAGAGTCGGGCAGGGCGGGGTGGACGAGGTCGTGCTCGCCATGAACGCCACGCTGGAGGGGCAGACCACCGCGCATTATCTGGCCGAGCGGCTGGAGGATTTTCCGGTGCGCGTGACCCAGCTCGCGCATGGCCTGCCGGTGGGCGGGGAGCTCGACTATCTCGACGACGGCACACTGGCGCAGGCGCTGCGGGCGCGGCGACCGGTGGGGTAGCGCACCGAAAGCTCACTTGTCGTTTGCGCCGGGCCGCACTATTTTAGGGCGTATGGCCATCCGTGAAATTCTCGAAGTGCCGGATCCCCGGCTCAAAGTCGTGTCCGAACCGGTCGCTGCGTTCGACGGCGAGCTCAAGACGCTCGTCGAAGACATGTTCGAATCAATGTATGCCGCGAACGGCATCGGTCTCGCCGCGATCCAGGTCGGCGTGCCCAAGCGCGTGCTGGTGATCGACATCCAGCCCGAGGACCCGGATGCCGAGCCCGAAGTGTGCGACCATGGCGGGCACCAGCATACCCACCAGCCGACGAAGAACGAGCCGCGGATCTTCGTGAACCCGGAAATTCTCGATCCGGCGGACGAGCTGGCGACCTATCAGGAAGGGTGCCTCTCGGTGCCCGACATCTACGCCGACGTCGATCGCCCGGCGACCTGCCGCGTGCGCTGGCAGGATCTCGAGGGCAACGTCCACGAAGAGCAGATGGAGGGTCTGATGGCGACCTGCATCCAGCACGAGATGGACCACCTCGAAGGCATTCTCTTCATCGACCACCTGAGCCGTCTCAAGCGGCAGATGGCGCTGAAGAAGCTGCAGAAGCTGCGCCAGGCCGCCTGACGCCGGGCTTCGCGGCCCTCACCGACATCGACCGAGTTGCGCAAGCGGGCGGGGCTGTTTAGGCCCCTGCCTTCGCACGGGCGAGGGAGGTGATGATGCGCAAGGGATTGTCTGTTCTGGCGGCACTGGCGCTGGGCGCCTGTGCGACGGGCCCGGACGGGCCGGCCGATACGCTCGATGCGATCGCCGACGATTACCTGCTCCTCCAGCTCACCATCGGTGAGAAGGAAGAGGGTTATATCGACGCTTATTACGGCCCCGAGGACGTCCGCACGCAGGCAGAAGCCGAGGCCGCGGGGCAGACCCTGCCGATGCTCGCCGCCCGCACCAAGGCGCTGGAGACGCGCGCGGCCCAATTCGCCGACGACGGCGCTCCCGGCGACAGCCTGGAGGAACGGCGCGCACGGTTCCTGGTCGCGCAGCTTACCGCGGCGGGCACGCGGCTCAGGATGATGCAGGGCGAGAAACTGTCGTTCGCCGACGAGGCCGAGGGGCTGTTCGGCGTGCGGCCCGAGCTGCCGCCGCTCGAGAGCTTCGACCCTTTGCTGGCGCGGATCGAGCGGCTGGTGCCGGGCAAAGGGCCGCTGTGGCAGCGGATCGACACCTTCCAGAAACGTTTCGACATGCCGGCGGACCGCGTGCGCCCTGTGATGGATGCGGCGATCGCGGAGTGCAAGCGGCGCACGCTCGACCATATCGCGCTGCCCGAAGGCGAGAGCTTCACGCTCGCGCTGGTGACCGACAAGCCGTGGAGCGGCTACAACTACTACCAGGGCGACTATCATTCGAAGATCGAGGTCAACACCGACCTGCCGGTGCGGCTCGACCGCGCGATCGATCTCGGCTGCCACGAGGGTTATCCGGGCCACCACGCGTTCAACTCGCTGCTCGAGCGCGAGCTGGTGAACGGGCGCGGATGGCAGGAATTCTCGGTCTATCCGCTCTATTCGCCGCAGTCGCTGATCGCCGAGGGCTCGGCCAACTACGGGATCGATCTCGCCTTCCCGGGCGAGGAGGACGTAGCCTTCACCCGCGATGTGTTGGCGCCGATCGCCGGGCTCGCGGACCTCGACGTGGAGCGCTACATCGCGCTGCGTGACGCCATGCAGGAGCTGGGGCCGGCGCGCTACACGATTGCCTCGCAGTATCTCGCCGGCGAGATCGACGCGGCGCGCGCGACCGAGCTGCTGCAGCGCTACCAGCTCGTCTCGCCGGAACGGGCGAAGCAGTCGCTCGATTTCATCGACACCTACCGCAGCTACATCATCAACTACGGGCTGGGTCACGACATGGTGCAGGCCGCGATCGAGGCGGGCGACGCAGGCGAGGACGTGCGATGGGAGCGGATGGAGCATCTGCTCCGCGAACCGACACTGCCGGCGGACCTCGTGGCGATGGCGCAGCAGGCGGAATAGCGTCCGGCGCCGCGGGGGCTTTCCCCGGCGCGCGCGAACGCCTACATGGCGCGGCCTTATGGCCCGTCCCAAACCCGCCACGTTCGACAAGCAGAAGACCGTCGCCGAGAACCGGCGCGCGCGGTTCGATTATTTTATCGAGGACAAGTTCGAGGCCGGAATCGCGCTGCAGGGCACCGAGGTGAAGTCGCTGCGGGCCGGCGAGGCCTCGATCGCGGAAAGCTATGCCGAGGTCCGCGACGGGCAGGTGTGGCTGGTCAACGCCAACATCCCCGAATTCAGTCACGGCAACCGCTTCAACCACGAGCCGCGCCGGCCGCGCAAGCTGCTGCTCCACACACGCGAGATCGAGAAGCTGTTCGGCGCTGTCGAGCGCAAGGGCATGACGCTGGTTCCGCTGAGCGTCTATTTCAACGCGACCGGCCGCGCGAAAGTCGAACTCGCACTCGCCAAGGGCAAGCAGGCGCAGGACAAGCGCCAGACGATCAAGGACCGCGACTGGAAGCGCGACAAGGCCCGCCTGCTGCGCGAGAACCGCTGACGGACCTCCGTCATCCCGGCGAAAGCTGGGATCGCGTGCCGCACCGTACGACCTGTCGGATAGCGATCGCAGCTTTCGCTGGGATGACGAGATCGTGTTGTGTTCACCCGCTGGCTATTCGCGGCCTGCTACCCATATCGCCCGCAATGACCGCTTCACCAGATTCCGCGCCGCCCCACTTGCCCTCGGCCTCCTGCGCGAGCATTGCGGCGGCGAGATCATGATGCGCAAACCTTCCAAGACTTTCCTCGCCGACTGGCTGCGCAAGAACATGCCCACGCGAGAGGACATGGCGCAGAACAAGTACCTCGCGCCAATCGCGCACCGGTTTCTCAGCCCGGAGCTATGGCGGTTCACGCGGCGCTCCGTGCCGCGCGGTGTCGCGCTGGGGCTGTTCGCGGCCTTCATCGTGCCTGTCGGGCAGATTTTCCTGGCGGCGTTTCTCGCGCTCCCGGCCCGTGCGAATGTGCCGCTTTCCGCGGTCGTCACTTTCGTCACCAACCCGTTCACGCTCGCGTTCTGGCTGGTCGTCGCGAACAAGGTCGGCGCCTTCGTGCTCAAGGTGGACGCGGCGACCGTGGGCGTCGCCAACGACGAGCTTGCCAGCGGACGCTGGGAGGGATGGGCGCTCGGTGCGGTCGAGGTCGCGGGAGTGACCGCCTTCGGCTTCATCGTACTGGCGCTCTGCTCGGCGGCAGCCGGCTATCTCATATCCAGCGTGGTCTGGCGCTTTGTCGTCGCCCGCAAGCGCAAGCGGCGGCTGCGGCAGATGGAAGCGCGGCTCGACCGGCGCCTGGGGGCGCAGGAAGGCTGATGGCCGGGCCGATCGGGCAGGGGCAGGGGCGACTGTCGCTTGCCACGTGGATCGCCGCCGCCCTGGTGGTGAGCGCGCTGCTGATCTGGCTCGCGACCGGCGATGGCATGCTCACGCTCGGCTATGCGGTCGGCCTCGCCGCGCTCATGGCCGCAGGATATGCGTTCTCGCGGATGCGCACGGGTCCGGGCGAGGCGGCTTTTGCCCCGCCCGACTGGTCGGTGACCGTCGCCGCGATCGAGCAATCGGACATGGCCGTCGCGCTGACCGACCGCGCCAACCGGCTGGTCTGCGCCAACCGTCTCTACGGCGACTGGTTCGGCATCGCGCACGCGCCGCCGAACCTCGATCTCGACCGTCCCTCGCTCGAGCGGCTGGTGCGCGCCGCGCGGGAGGCATGGCGCGACGGCACGTCGTCCGTGGATCTGCTGGAGCGCGAGGATGGCAGCGGCTCGTGGCGGGCGGAGACCGAACGCGCGGGGCGCGGCGACGACTATCTGGTCTGGCGTTTCACCGCGCTGACGCTGGAAGATCCGGTGGCGCGGTTCGCGGAGTGGATCACCGGCCCGTTCGGTGCCGTGCTCTCGAACGCCGGGATCGAGACGGCGATCGTCGGGACCGACGGCACGATCCGCGCCGCCAGTGCCGGCTTCGCCGCGCGCGCGACCGGGGATGCAGCGGCGACGCTGGCAGGGCAGGAATTCGTGGCGCAGCTCCGCTCCGACAGCCGCGAGCGGATCTATTTCGCGCGCGAGGGGCAGCGCGGCACGCCGCAGATGCTGATCCAGGTCTCGCTCGCCGATCCCGACGCGGCGCGCCCCGCGCGGGCCGACGAGGCGCCCTCACTCATGATGCTGGTGGAAAGCGGCATCGGCATCGGCGGCGGCTGGGAAGGCGTCGGCCAGGCGGCCACGCCGCAGCTCGAGGCGCTGCTCGGCGCGCTGCCGCTGGGTCTGGCGATGACCGACCGCGACGGACGTTTCCTGTTCGCCAACGAGGCTTTCCTCCGCGCGGCGGAGATCGAGCGGGAAGGGCTGCCCTCGTTTCCGTCCGACCTCGTGGTCCGGGAAGACAAGAGCGCGCTGGCCGATGCGGTGCGGCGCTTCGCCCGGGGGTCGATCGCCAGCGCGGACATGGCGGTTCGGCTGCGGCATCAGCCCGACGAGCCGGTCTCGCTCGGCCTCGCCGGCGTGCGCGGACTGGGCGAGGCCGCGGTCTTGCTGAGCCTGGTCGACACGACCGAGGAAACGCGCCTCAAGCGCCAGGTCGCGCAGGCGACCAAGATGCAGGCGGTCGGCCAGCTCGCCGGCGGCGTGGCGCACGATTTCAACAACGTGCTGACCGCGATCATCGGCTACTGCGATCTCATGCTGCTGCGCCACACGCCGGGCGACAGCGATTACGACGATATCCAGCAGATCCGCGCCAACTCGAACCGCGCGGCGAGCCTGACGCGCCAGCTCCTCGCCTTCAGCCGTCAGCAGACGCTCCGGCCCGAGGTCCTGCAACTGCCCGACGTGGTGAGCGAGGTCAGCCAGCTCCTGAAGCGGCTGCTGGGCGAGAAGATCGCGTTCAAGGTCCACCACGACCGCGATCTGGGCCCGGTGCGCGCCGATCCGCAGCAGCTCGAGCAGGTGATCGTCAATCTCGCGGTCAATGCGCGCGATGCCATGCAGGCGCGCGGCGACGGGACCGGCAGGCTGACGCTGGCGACGCGGCGGGTCACGGCGGCGGACGTGCGCAAGATGGGGTCGGACATCATCCCGGTCGCCGATTATACCGTGCTGGTGGTCCAGGACACCGGCGGCGGTATCCCGGCCGAGCTGATGGGCAAGATCTTCGAGCCGTTCTTCACCACCAAGGAACAGGGCAAGGGGACCGGGCTGGGGCTTTCGACCGTCTACGGCATCGTCAAGCAGTCGGGCGGGTTCATCTTCTGCGACAACCTGGTCGGGGTCGACGGCCGTCCGCAGGGTGCGCGGTTCACGATCTATCTGCCGGTCCACGGAGGCGGCGCGCCGCACGAGCCGCGGCCGGCACCCGACGAGCCGCAGGCGACCAGCGAATGGTCGGGCGGCGGCCGTGTGCTGCTGGTCGAGGACGAGGACATGGTCCGCGCGGTCGCCGAGCGGGCGCTGTCGCGGGCGGGCTACAGCGTGACGACCGCGGTCGACGGAGAAGAGGGCCTCGCCGCGATCGCCGAGGGCGGCGAGTTCGATCTCGTGCTGAGCGATGTCGTCATGCCCGGGATGGACGGCCCGGCAATGGTCCGCGCGATCCGCAAGGTGCGGCCGAACCTGCCGGTACTGTTCATGTCGGGCTACGCTGAGGAGCAGCTCCGCAGCGAGATCGACCTTGCCGACATGCATTTCATTGCCAAGCCGTTCAGCGTGCAGGAAATCGGCGACAAAGTCGCGCAAGTCCTCGGCGCCGTGCACCGCTAGGGGGCGATTGGCGGTGGACCGCCTGGTTCACGCGCCGTAAACCCCTCCTCGGCAACGTCCACGGACTTGGTAGGGGAGGGTTCGCATGAAGACGTATCGCTTGTTGGCCGCATTCGGAGCGGCCCTGCCGCTTGCGCTTCTCGCCACCGCTGCGCCGGCGCAGACCGATCCCGACGAGACCGCGCAGGGCGACGTTTCCGTCACGATCTACAACAACGGCCAGGCGCTGGTGCAGGACGTGCGGCAACTGCCGATCGCGCAAGGGCGCAGCCGGATCGAATTCCCCGACGTCTCGGCGCAGATCCGGCCGGAGACGCTCAGCTTCGCCGCCGATGGTGCGGCGATCGTCGAGCAGAATTTCGACTTCGACCTCCTGACCCCGACCAAGCTGATGGAGAAGGCGATCGGGCAGACGGTGACGCTGGTGCGAACCAATCCGGCGACCGGCGTCGAGACGCGCGAGCGCGCGACTGTGCTTTCGACGGCCGGCGGCGTGGTGGTGAAGATCGGCGACCGCATCGAGGTGCTGCGCGACGACGGATTGCCGGTGCGCGCCGTGTTCGACCGGGTGCCGCCCAATCTGCGCGCCCGCCCGACGCTCTCGGTCACGGTCGAGAGCGACCGCGGCGGCAGGCGCCCGGCCTCGATCCGTTACCTCACCCCCGGGCTCGGCTGGTCGGCCGACTACGTCTCGCTCTACGACGAAGCGACCGGCGCGATCGACATGCAGGGCTGGGTGACGCTGACCAATCAGACCGGTACGACTTTCCATCGGGCCGACACGCTGCTGGTCGCCGGAAGCCCGGGATCGGCGGCGCCCGGTAATCGGCGCTATCCGCCGGCGCCTCCGCCGCGGCCGGGCATGGTTCGGCCGGGCACGGAGAGCTCAGGCCGCGAGCAGGTCGGCGAGTTCTATCTCTATCCGATCGAGGGCCGCACCACGATCGCCAACAACCAGACCAAGCAGGTCAGCTTCCTCGACGTGCAGGGCGTGCCCGCGCGCAAGGTCTATGCGCGTACCGTCGGCTGGCTCGCAAACGACGATGCGCCGGTGAACGTCTCGAGCGAGATTGCATTTTCGTCCTTGCGGCAGGGCGGGCTCGGCGATGCGCTGCCGGCGGGGACCGTGCGCTTCTACCAGCGCGACAGCCAGGGCACGCCGCAGTTCATCGGCGAGAGCGCGATCGGCCACACGCCGATGGGCAGCGAGCTTTCGCTGCGCACCGGCGACGCGTTCGATATTTTCGTGCAGGCCGAGGTCGAGAGCCGCGAGCGGATCACCGCGGCCGAATGGGAGCGCAGCGCCCGCTATCGCGTGATCCGTGACGGTCAGGTGGTCGAGCAGCTCGAGGTCGAGCGGCCGAAGGACTTCTACCGCACGACGATGCGCTACACGCTGACCAACGCCAAGGCCGCGCCGGTCGAGGTGGATCTGGTGCAGGCAGGGCTCGACCGCGGCTGGTGGGGCAACGACTTCCGCGTCGTCAGCGAGGATATTCCGGGCGAGCAGCTCAATGCCGATCGGCGCAAGTGGGTCGTCCCCGTGCCGGCCGAGGGCGAGCGCGTGGTCCGCGTGACTTACGAAACGCGGTACTGAGCGGCGGCGGGCGATGCGGCATGCCGCATTCCTCCTTGCGCTGATCGCCGCCTCGGCCGCGGCGCAGGCACGTGAGACGGTCGATGCCTCGGCGCCGGGCGCGCTGGCGGTTACCATCTATCGCGATCCCGAGCGCGGACCGGACGAGGCGATGAACCGCACCTTCCCGCGCGGATTCGCGATGATCAGCGAGACGCGCACCGTCACCCTGCCGCCGGGCGAGAGCACGGTGCGCTTCGAAGGCGTGGCGGAAGGGATGGTGGCGGTCTCCGCGATCGTCACCGGCCTCCCGGGCGGGACCGTCGAGAAGAACCGCAATGCGGAGCTGCTCTCCCCCGCGGCGCTGGTGAACGGCATGCTCGGCAACCGGGTGACGATCACGCGCACCAATCCGGCCACGGGTGAGGCGAAAAGCGAGGAAGCGATCGTCCGCACCCGTGCCGACGGCGGACTGGTGCTGCAGACGGGCGAGGGCTTCGAGGCGGTGCGCTGCGCCGGCCTGCCCGAGAAACTGACCTTCGACCGCGTTCCCGCTAGGCTCTCGGCGCAGCCCGTGTTCTCGATCGACACCCGCGACACGAGCGGCGGCACCTACCAGGTCGTGCTGACCTATCTTGCCTGGGGTTTCGACTGGCAGGCGAACTACGTCGCGACGCTGGGCAAGGGCGACGGCAGGGGCGGGGTGGAACTCGGGCTGACCTCGTGGCTCACGCTGCTCAACGACAATGCCCAATCGTTTTCCGATGCCGAGCTGATGGCAGTGGCGGGCCGGCTCAACGTCGAGAGCGACTACGAGAGCTTGGCTGAACCGCCTCGTGCGGAGCCGCTGCGGCTGACCTGCTATCCGATCGGCAGCACGGCGAGAGGCTCGCCGGTCGGTTATCTGCTTCCGCCCCCTCCGCCCCCTCCGCCCGCGCCACCTCCGCCGCCAACCGCCGACGCGATCGTCGTCACCGGATCGCGCGTGCAGAGCATGGAAGCGGCCCCCGCGATCATGGCGGCCGAGGAGGAACTCGGCGATCTCAAGCTCTACCGGGTGCCGGAGCCGGTCACTGTTGCGGCGAAGGGCCTGAAGCAAGTCGCCTTCCTGCAGAAGGACGAGATCGAGGGCGAGCTGATCTACGAGATCGGATGCGCGGCGAATCGCGAGAGCGAGGAGGAGTTTCGCGCGGCCCAGCGGCTGCTGGCGACGGTCAACGACGAAGCCCACGGTCTCGGCGTCGCGCTGCCGTCGGGCGGGGTCGCGGTGTTCGAACCATCGTCGCGTGGTCCGCTGCTGGTCGGGGAAGAGCGCCTGCGTGACCATGCAAGTGGGCAGGACGTAGAGATCGCGCTCGGCACCAGCAGCCGGGTGCAGATAGCCTGCACGCGCACGAGCAAGCACGATCCGGCGAGCAAACCGGAGAAGTGGGTGCGGATGGAGGCGGAGCTCGCCAACGCGCTCGGTCATCCGGCGCGCTTGCGCATCCGGCTGGGCTCGGCGGCGGATTGGGAAGTCCGCGGCCGCGGGCTCCGGATCAAGGATGGCGAGCGGGTGATCGAGACGACGATTCCCGCCAATTCGGATCGGAAAATTCGCTGGCGAGTCCGTTCGGCGCACCGCTGATCGGCCAGAACCGGCGGAATTCCGCCATCCTGCGGCTCTACGAAAAAATTTCTGTTCCACTCTTGTTCTGTTGGAACAAAGAGGATACATAGCGCATCAGTCGATAACGGGAACGAAGCCCTAGGCAAGCGAAGGAGCCCATGCGATGGCGGCCGAACTGAAGCTGGTTGAGAAGGAAAGCAACGTGGACCGTCAAAAGGCGCTCGACGCCGCACTGGCACAGATCGATCGCGCATTCGGCAAGGGTTCGGCGATGAAGCTGGGCCAGAAGGAAGCGATGCAGGTCGAAGCGATTTCGACGGGCTCGCTCGGCCTCGATATCGCGCTTGGCGTGGGCGGCCTGCCCAAGGGCCGGGTGATCGAGGTCTATGGGCCGGAAAGCTCGGGCAAGACGACGCTTGCGTTGCACGTGATTGCCGAGGCGCAGAAGAACGGCGGCACCGCCGCTTTCGTCGATGCCGAACATGCGCTGGATCCCGTCTATGCCAGGAAACTGGGCGTCGACATCGACGAACTGATCGTCTCGCAGCCCGACACGGGCGAGCAGGCGCTCGAGATCACCGATACCCTGGTGCGTTCGAACGCGATCGACGTGCTGGTGGTCGACTCGGTTGCCGCGCTGGTTCCGCGCGCCGAGATCGAGGGCGAGATGGGCGACAGTCACGTCGGCCTTCAGGCCCGCCTGATGTCGCAGTCGCTGCGCAAGCTCACCGGATCGATCAGCCGTTCGAAGACCATGGTGATCTTCATCAACCAGCTTCGGATGAAGATCGGCGTTATGTACGGCAATCCGGAAACGACCACCGGCGGCAATGCGCTCAAGTTCTACGCCAGCGTGCGGCTCGACATCCGCCGCACCGGGCAGATCAAGGATCGCGACGAAATCGTCGGCAACTCGACCCGGGTGAAAGTGGTCAAGAACAAGGTCGCCCCGCCGTTCAAGCAGGTCGAGTTCGACATCATGTACGGCGAAGGTATCTCGAAGATCGGCGAGATTCTCGATCTTGGCGTCAAGGCGGGCATCGTGGAGAAGTCGGGCAGTTGGTTCAGCTACGACTCGATCCGCATCGGCCAGGGCCGCGAGAACGCCAAGCAGTACCTCAAGGAAAACCCAGAAGTTTGCGACAGGTTGGAAGCCGCCATCCGCGGCCGGACCGACGAGGTCGCCGAGGAAATGATGACGGGTCCGGACGCGGACGACTGACATCATCGCCTCAAGCGGGTGCCGCAGGGCGCCCGGGAAAACGGGAAACCGGCGCGCGCATCCATACGGAGGCCGCGCCGGTTTCTCTTTTGGTCTGAAGGCCTGCTGCGATAGGAGATGCTTCATCCCGACCAAGTGCACCGTCCGCGCTCGGGCTGCGCCACGCCGAGTCGGGCCGCGAACGAGGAGCGAGCATCCATGACGGACCGGGCGGAATGGGAAGGGCGCGTCGGGCGCACCTGGGCGGCTGAGTGGCAGCGCACCGACCGCAGCTTTGCGGCTTTGACCGAACGCCTGCTAGGCGCCGCGACGGATGCTGCCTTTGCGCAGGCGCTCGATATCGGCTGCGGGGCGGGCGAAGTCTCGCTTGCACTCGCCCGCGCCAACCCCAGCGCACAGGTGATCGGAGTCGACGTCAGCGACGAACTCCTCGCCGCGGCGCGGGTGCGGGGCGCGGATCTGCCGAACCTCGCTTTCGAGCTGGGCGACGCCGCGGGCTGGACGCGTGCCGGCGTCGCCCCCGATCTTCTCGTATCGCGGCACGGCGTGATGTTCTTTCCCGAGCCGGTCGCGGCCTTCGCCCATTTCGCCGACGTCGCAGCAGCGGATGCGCGGCTCGCTTTCACCTGCTTCCGCGACCCGTCGGAGAATGCTTGGGCGAGCGGGCTTGCAGCGCTGCTGCCTCCGGGGTTGGGCGCGCCGCCGCCACCTGGTGAGCCCGGCCCTTTTGCTTTCGCCGACAAAGCGTACGTCGAGCGCATTCTCACCGAAGCTGGCTGGCGCGACGTGACGTTCGAAGCGGTCGATTTTCCGTATGTCGCAGGGGCGGGCGATGATCCGGTCGAGGACGCGCTTTCATACTTCCTCGTCATCGGCCCCGCTGCACGCGCTGCGGCGCAGATGGAGGAGCACGAACGTGCCGCCTTCGCCGAGCGGCTACGTGGGTTCCTGCGCGATCATCTCGAGAACGGCCGCGTCGCGCTGCAAGCGGGCGCCTGGCTGGTCACGGCGCGCGCGTCAGTGCGCTGATCGTCCGTCTGGCCTGGGGGAATGCACCTTAATCCGCTTGTCGCACCGCGCTCCAGCAACTAACTGCGCTGCATGATTTCGACCAACGACGTTCGCCGGTCCTTCATCGACTATTTCGCGCGTGCGGGCCACGCGCCGGTGCCGAGCGCGCCGCTGGTGCCGTACAACGATCCCACGCTGATGTTCGTCAATGCGGGCATGGTGCCGTTCAAGAACGTGTTCACCGGGCTCGAAGCACCGCCCGCCTCGACCGCCGTGTCGAGCCAGAAATGCGTGCGCGCCGGCGGCAAGCACAACGATCTCGACAACGTCGGCTACACCGCCCGGCATCACACGTTCTTCGAGATGCTCGGCAACTTCTCGTTCGGCGACTACTTCAAGGAACAGGCGATCGAACACGCCTGGACTCTGCTGACGAAGGAATGGGGCCTCGCGCCCGAGAAGCTCACCGCCACCGTCTATCACACCGATGACGAGGCGTTCGACCTGTGGCGCAAGATCTCGGGCCTGCCGGAGGAGCGGATCATCCGCATCGCGACGAGCGACAACTTCTGGTCGATGGGCGACACCGGCCCCTGCGGCCCGTGCAGCGAGATCTTCTACGATCACGGCGAGCACATTCCGGGCGGCCCGCCGGGCTCTCCCGACGAGGATGGCGATCGCTTCATCGAGATCTGGAACCTCGTGTTCATGCAGTTCGAGCAGTCGGCCGGCGGCCCGCGCACCGAGCTGCCCAAACCCAGCATCGACACCGGCATGGGCCTCGAGCGCATCGCCGCTGTCATGCAGGGCGTGCACGACAATTACGACATCGACACCTTCAAGGTGCTGATCGCCGCAAGCGAAAGCCTGACCGGCGTTCCTGCCGAGGGTGAGCGCCGCGCCAGCCACCGCGTCATCGCGGATCACCTGCGTTCCAGCGGCTTCCTGCTCGCCGACGGTGTGCTGCCGTCGAACGAAGGCCGCGGCTATGTCCTGCGCCGCATCATGCGCCGCGCGATGCGCCATGCGCACCTGCTCGGGGCCGAGCAGCCGCTGATGCACCGGCTCGTGCCGACGCTCGTCACCGAGATGGGCCAGGCCTATCCCGAGCTTCAGCGCGGCCAGGCGCTGATCGAGGAAGTGCTCGAGCGCGAGGAGACGCAGTTCCGCCGCACGCTCGACAAGGGCCTGCGGCTGCTCGACGAAGAAACCGCCGGACTGGGTGAGGGCGGCGAACTCGAAGGCGAGACGGCGTTCAAGCTCTACGACACCTACGGCTTTCCCTACGATCTCACCGAAGATGCTCTGCGCGCGCGGGGCATCGGGGTCGACCGCGCCGGGTTCGAAGCGGCGATGGAGCGCCAGAAGCAGGCCGCCCGCGCCGCATGGAAGGGCTCGGGTCAGGCCGCCGACAGCGAGCTGTGGTTCGACATTGCCGAGCGCGAGGGCAGCACCGAATTCACCGGCTATTCCGCCACCGAAGGCGAAGGCTCCGTTATCGCGATCGTCCGCGACGGTGCCGAAGTCGATTCAGCCGGCACCGGCGACGAAGTCCTGGTCTTGACCAACCAGACCCCGTTCTATGGCGAGAGCGGCGGGCAGAGCGGGGATGCCGGCACGATCTCCACGCCGGAAGGGCTGCGGATCGCGGTCACCGATACTTCCAAGCCGCTGGGCCGTCTGCACGCGCACCACGGCCGGATCGAGAGCGGGAAAGTCGCGGTCGGCGACAACGTGCATCTGACCGTCGATGCCGAGCGGCGCGACCGAATCCGCGCGAACCACTCGGCGACCCACCTCGTTCACGCGGCGCTGCGCAATCGGCTCGGCGATCATGTGACGCAGAAGGGCTCACTGGTCGCAGCCGACCGCTTCCGCTTCGATTTCTCGCACCCCAAGCCGCTGACCGATGAGGACATCGCCGCGATCGAGGCCGAGGTGAATGCCGAGATCCGCGCCAACGAGGAAGTCGCGACACGCCTGATGAGCCCCGACGATGCGGTCGCGGCCGGAGCGCTCGCGCTGTTCGGGGAGAAATACGGCGACGAAGTGCGCGTCCTCTCGATGGGCCGCAAGGCCGACGGCACACGCCATTACTCGGTCGAGCTGTGCGGCGGCACCCACGTGCGGGCGACCGGAGACATCGGCCTGTTCCGCATCGTTTCGGAAAGCGCGGTTTCCTCCGGCGTGCGCCGGATC
Source organism: Pelagerythrobacter aerophilus (assembly GCF_003581645.1). Taxonomy (GTDB): domain Bacteria; phylum Pseudomonadota; class Alphaproteobacteria; order Sphingomonadales; family Sphingomonadaceae; genus Pelagerythrobacter; species Pelagerythrobacter aerophilus. Next base: position 272,644 of record NZ_QXFK01000016.1, read on the forward strand.
GAGGCCCTGACCGGCGAAGCCGCGCGCCAGTGGCTGGTCGGCCGCGAAGAGGCGCTGAAGGCCATCGCCGGCACGATCAAGGCCGCCCCCGAAGAGGTCGAGGCGCGCGTCGCCGCCCTGGTCGAGGAACGCAAGCGGCTCGAACGCGAACTCGCGGAGGCGAAGAAGCAGCTTGCGCTCGGCGGCGGCGGTGCTGCTGCTGGCCCAGGAGTCGCAGACGAGGACGTGGGCGGCGTGAAGTTCTCCGGCCAGGTGCTGAGCGGCCTCAACCCCAAGGACCTGCGCGGCCTGCTCGACGAGGCGAAAAAGCGCCTAGGCTCGGGCGTCGCAGCCGCGGTTGCGGTGAATGACGGACGCGCGGCAATTGCGGTGGGCGTGACGGACGACCTCGCCGGCCGCTTCGACGCCATCGCGCTCGTGCGCAAAGGCGTGGAAGCGCTGGGCGGCAAAGGCGGCGGCGGCCGCGCGGACATGGCGCAGGGTGGCGGGCCCGATGGTGCGAAAGCGGAGGACGCCATCGCCGCCGTAAAGGCCGCTCTTGCCGAGACCGTCTCCGCCTGAGGCCCGCTACCGCCTGACGCTACTGGACCCGCGGGTCTCGGGCTCGCTTCCGCGCGGCAGGTCGCGCCCGCGGGCATCGGCCGGCTGGTCCGCGCCGCGCTTCTGCTCCTCGGCCACATTCTGGGGCTTGAACTTCTCTTCGTTGGGTTCCGGTTTCGCCGGGTTGCGGTCGGCCATCTGAATTCTCCTTCCATCGCTCAACGCATGGAGCGCGGGAGAGTTCACGATTCCTCGTTCAGCCGGCCTCGGCTGTCGTCGTACGCAACTTGGGCTTGTACTGGAGCGCGCCTTCCTCGCGGATCTGTTCGCGAAACTGGTCGCGCTTCTCGTGAATGGAGGCGATCACGGGACCCATCGGGACGCCGATATCCGCCAGCACCGCTTCGGATAGCTGGAGTGAGCTTTCGAGCGTTTCCGGGACCGCATGGGTGGCGCCTGCACGATAGAGTCCGGCGGCGTCCCTCGAATCGCGGGCGCGGGCGACGATGAGGAGGTCTGGATACTGCCGGCGGATCTTCTGAACGAGCCGCTGGACGAGAACCGGCTCGTCCATCGTCAGAACCACGGCCAGCGCATTGCCGAGCCCTACCCTTTCGAGCGCATCGCGGCGCGAGGCGTCGCCATAGAGCACACGGTAGCCGTCGCGCTTGGCGCGATCGGCGATATCCACATCGGAATCGAGCGCTATGTACGGCTGATCGTGGACCGTCAGCATGTCCGCCACCAGGCGGCCGACACGCCCCGACCCGACCACGATCACGCGCGGATCCTCGCTGTATTCGGGCGGCAGTTCCGGCACGCTGTCGATGCGCCGGGCGACCGCGCGCCCGATCTTGGCGAGTATCGGGGTGATAGTGAGGCCGATGGCGGTCACGATCTGCCAGAACTGCGCCGTGCCGGGCTGGATCAGCAGCGCGGAGGTCGCGGCGGCGAGCACGATCAGCGTCGTCTCCGAGGGGCTGGCCATCATCATGCCCGTTTCCGCAGCCGTGCTCCGGCGTGCCCCCATGAGGCGCAGGAGCAGGCCGGTGACCAGCGTCTTGAAGCCCAGCACCAGCACCACCGCGAGCGCGATCGCGCCGATGTTCTCCCAGATCGTGGTCAGGTCGATGCTCATGCCAACGGTGATGAGGAAGATGCCGAGCGCGAGGCCCTTGAACGGTTCGATGATCGCTTCGACTTCGCCGTAATACTCGGTCTCGGCGATTAGCAGGCCCGCTATGAGCGCGCCGACGATCGGCGAAAGGCCGACGACCGCGGTCGCAAGGCTGGCGCCGATCACGACGAGCAGGCTGGCCGCCAGGAACAGTTCGGGGCTCTTGGTCCGGGCGGCTTGCGCGAACAGTCGGGGCAGGGCGATGCGGCCCACGACGAGCAGCGCGACGATCACCAGCCCGCCTTGCCACAGGGTGCCGACGAGCCCTTCCCATCCCTCTGCCTGCGCATTGGGCGCCATGGCGCCCAGCAGGAAGATGATCGGAACGATCGCGATATCCTCGAACAGCAGCATCGACAGCGCGGCCCGCCCGACGGGGGTGTGCGTGCCCGAGATCGGTAGCACGATCGCGGTCGAGGACAGTGCCAGGGCAAGGCCGAGCCCGATCGCACCGGTCCAGTATTGCCCCATCATGGAGAGGGCGATGGCGATGCACGATCCGATGATGGCGAGCTCCAGCGCACCCAGCCCGAAGACGAGTTTTCGCATCTGCCACAATCGGTTGAATGACAGTTCGAGACCGATTGTGAAGAGCAGCAGGATGATCCCGAACTCGGCGAATGGCGCCAGGACCTCGGGGTCGCTGATCGTTATATGGCCGAGCAAGGGGTACTCGTAGATCAGCTTGCCGAGCCCGAACGGCCCGACCGCGATGCCGATCAGAATGAAGCCGATGACCGGGGTGATCCGGAAGCGGGTGAAGACCGGGATCACGATGCCCGCCGCGCCGAGGATGACCAGAGCATCCGTGAGTGCGGGGGAAGGTGCGATCTCTCCGGCCATTGAATTTCACCTAACGGCGGCCGCAGCCGTTGTCACGGCAATCGCGCGCCGGGAATTTGTCGTCAGCCTCCGCCGACGGTGGAGGGGCCGAGCGGCTCGCGGCGGGGCCGGGGCTTGCCGGGGTGTTCGCCGGCCTCGTCCCACTCGATGCGGTAGAGGTCGAAGCGGCGGTCGGCGAGATTGCGCACCGTGCCCTCGGCGCGCGCCCACGACAGGTCGGCCAGGTTGATGTCGCTGATCGTCAGCGTCTCGACATTCTCGCTCGCCTCGGCCGCCACGCCGTCGCGCGCGAAGGGGAAGTCGCAGGGCGTGAGAATGCAGCTCTGCGCGTACTGGATGTCCACGTTACCGACGTTGGGCAGGTTGCCGACATTGCCGGAAAGGACGACGAAGCACTGGTTCTCGATCGCACGTGCCTGCGCGCAATAGCGTACGCGCAAGTACCCCTGCCGACTGTCGGTACAGAAGGGCACGAAAATGATCCGCGCGCCTTCGTCCGCGAGACGCCGGGCCAGTTCGGGAAACTCGCTGTCGTAGCATATCAGGACGCCGATCGGCCCCACGTCCGTAGGGATCACGTCGATGCTGTCGCCGCCGCGGATGTTCCACCAATAACGCTCGTTCGGCGTTGGATGGATCTTCTCCTGCTCGTGCACCGATCCATCGCGCAGGCACACATAGGCGACGTTGTGGATGTCGCCGTCTTCCATGCGCGTCGGATGCGATCCGGCGACGATGTTGATGTTGTAGCGCATCGCCATGTCGGAGATGTCCGCCTTGATACGGGGGGTATACTCCGAAAGCCGCTCGATCGCTTCGACCGGCGAGAGCTGCTTCTCCTCGAAGCTCAATAACTGAAGAGTGAAGAGCTCGGGAAAGACGATGAAGTCCGACTCGTAATCGCTTGCAACATCGACGAAATACTCGACGGCGCGGTGGAACTCCGCATAGTCCGCCACTGCGCGCGCCTGAAGCTGACAGGTCGCCACGCGCACCGCCTCGACGCCGCGTGGGAGGCGCTTCTTCACCGGCTGATCGCGCTCCACGTAGGGATTGCGCCATACCATCAGAACGGCATTCGCCTCCGATTTCTTGTCCTCGGGCAGGTAGCCATGCATGATCCGTGCGGGCTCGAAGCCGTTGGCGAGCTGGAAGCGCAGGACCGGGTCATGGATCTTTGCCGCGACGACTTGCTCGAGATAGTCGTCCGGTCCGTCCACCTTGCGCTTGTTGCGTCGGTAGTTCGGCATGCGGCCGGCGAAGACGATGCCGGTCAGGTCGCGCTCCTCCGCCAGCGCGCGGCGTTCCTCGTAGAGCCGCCGGCCGATGCGCACGCCGCGCACTTTGGGGTCGACGCACATCTCGTAGCCGTAGAGCCAGTCGCCGGTCGGATCGTGCCGGCTGCCGAAGCCATTGCCGGTGATCTCGTCCCAGTCGTGATCCTGGAACGCCAGTGTCTCGGCGATCTGCATCGTCGCGCAGTAGCCGACGACCTCGTCGTCGAGCAGGGCGACGAAGCAGCCTTCGGGAAAATTGTTGATCTGCCCGCGGATCTCGCCGTGCGTATAGGCGGGCATGTCCTCGTAGACTCGGCGGACGAGCGCGGCGATCCCGCGCACGTCCTTGGGCCGGGCGTTACGTATCTCCAGCCGCCGCTTGCCGAATTTCTCGGATGCCTTGCGGCGTGCCGGCTGCTTCTTCTTCGGTGCCCTGGCCACTGATGTCGTTCCCCCTTCCGTCACTGTCTGTAGTCAATGACGGAAGGGGGCAAACGTTTCATCAGGCCCAGTTGGCCATCTCCGCTTCGAGGTTGTTCACGATCGCCTCGAAGAACTGCTCGGTGGTGAGCCAGCTCTGGTCGGGGCCGATCAGCAGCGCGAGGTCCTTGGTCATCTGGCCGCGCTCGACGGTCTGGATGCAGACGCGCTCGAGGGTTTCGGCGAACTTCACCACGTCGGGCGTGCCGTCGAACTTGCCGCGGTACATCAAGCCCCGGGTCCAGGCGAAGATGCTGGCGATCGGGTTGGTGCTGGTCGCCTTGCCCTGCTCGTGCTGGCGATAGTGGCGGGTGACGGTGCCGTGCGCCGCTTCGGCCTCGACGGTCTTGCCATCGGGCGACATCAGGACGCTGGTCATCAGGCCGAGCGAACCGAAGCCCTGGGCCACGGTGTCGGACTGTACGTCGCCGTCGTAGTTCTTGCAGGCCCAGACGAACTTGCCGTTCCACTTGAGCGCGGAGGCGACCATGTCGTCGATCAGGCGGTGCTCGTAGGTGATGCCGGCCTTGTCGAACTTGTCCTTGAACTCCGCGTCGAACACTTCCTGGAACAGGTCCTTGAAGCGGCCATCGTAGGCCTTGAGGATCGTGTTCTTGGTCGAGAGATAGACCGGCCAGCCGCGGTCGAGACCGTAGTTGAAGCTGGCGCGCGCGAAGTCGCGGATCGAATCGTCGAGATTGTACATCGCCATCGCGACGCCGCTCGACTGGAATTCGAACACGTCGAGGTCGATCTTCTCGCCGTTCTCGCCTTCGAATACCAGGCGCAGCTTGCCCGCGCCGGGGATGAGCGTGTCGGTCGCACGATACTGGTCGCCGAACGCGTGACGGCCGACGACGATCGGATCGGTCCAGCCCGGCACCAGCCGCGGCACGTTGTCGATCACGATCGGCTCGCGGAAGACGACGCCGCCCAGGATGTTGCGGATCGTGCCGTTAGGGCTGCGCCACATCTTCTTGAGGCTGAATTCCTCGACCCGCGCCTCGTCCGGCGTGATGGTCGCGCACTTCACGCCGACGCCGTGTTCCTTGATCGCATTGGCCGCATCGACGGTGATCTGGTCGTCCGTCTCGTCGCGCTTCTGGATCGACAGGTCGTAGTACTTCAGGTCGACATCCAGGTAAGGGAGGATTAGCCGCTCGCGGATCCATTCCCAGATGATGCGCGTCATCTCGTCGCCGTCGAGTTCGACGATGGGGTTCTTGACCTGAATCTTCTGCATGTGTGCCCTATCTGTCTGGATGGTTTGCGCGGGCTTTAGCAGAGGCGGGGGAGGGCGCAAGGGAAGCTACCGGACGCGGCGGAGGCGAACGCGCCGAGATCATCGCAGATGCAGAAAAGGCGCCGCAATCGCGGCGCCTTTCGTAGCTTAGTCAGCCGATGGTGGGCGTAGGAAGGATTGAACTTCCGACCCCTGCGATGTCAACACAGTGCTCTACCACTGAGCTATACGCCCAAGCCATCGATTGTGCCGCGGCGAGCGGCAGGCGCGCCATCTAGCGATTGGGTCAATGCCGCGCAAGCCCTCATTCTCACGGTCAGACCGTCGCGTGCAGACAGTCCTCGAACACGCGCTCGATCTCGAGCACGAGGTCGCGCAGATGGAACGGTTTTGAGAGGATCTTCGCCTGCGGCTGCTCGCGGCTGACTCGCAGCGTGACCGCGGCGAATCCGGTGATGAACATCACCTTGGTCCGCGGACTGACTTCGTTGCAGCGCTGCGCGAGTTCGATCCCGTCCATCTCCGGCATGACGATGTCCGACAGCAGGAGGTCGAAGTGCTGCGATTCGAGCAGCGGAACGGCCCGCGTTCCGCGATCGACCGCCGTCACGTCGTAGCCGGCATTTTCCAGCGCGCGGGCGAGATAGCCGCGCATCGCCTCCTCGTCTTCGGCGAGGAGTATTCGGAGGCCGTTGCGTTCGCTCATGGGAGTTCGCTTAGCGCCCGCCGCTTAAGAAATCTTTCGCCTTGTCGACACTGCCCTGCTTTGACACATCGTTGCTAACGGTCCAGCAAGGATGCGAATGGACGAGCGCGATTCCAGCGGGTGCGGCGAGCGGGTCTCGGGCGGGGCGATCCCCGGTACCGTCGAGCCGTCGTTCACGCTGGAGATGCCCCGTCAGACGCCGATCCCGGTGCTGATCGCAGCGCCGCACGCCGGTCGCTGCTACCCCGAAACCCTGAGGGAACGCATGCGCGATCCCGAATACAGCGCGCTGCGGCTGGAAGACCGCTACACCGATCTGCTCGCGCGCGACATCGCTGCCGCCACGGGTGCCGCGCTGCTCGTCGCGCATGCGCCGCGGGCCATGCTGGACCTCAATCGCGCTTGCGACGACATGGACTGGTCGATGGTCTCCGGCGGCGCTCCCAGGAAGACGCGCCATTCGGCGCTCAACCGCCGGTCGCGCAGCGGACTGGGCCTCGTGCCGCGCCGACTCGGCGGGCTGGGGGAGATCTGGAAGGGGCCGATCGACCGGGACGAGCTCGATGCGCGCATCGAGGGAATTCATCGCCCCTACCACGCACAGCTGGCCGGCGCGCTGGAGACCCTGCGCGATCGCTGGGGCGCTGCGCTGCTGATCGATCTCCATTCGATGCCGCCGCTCAGGCCCCGCTTTCCCGGCGACCGCACCGCGGAGTTCGTGCTCGGCGACCGGTTCGGCGCCTCATGCGAGCCCGCACTGGCGGCGCAAGGGCTTGGATACTTCGCGCGGTTGGAGCGGCGCACGGCGCACAACCGACCCTATGCGGGCGGTTATATTCTCGACCGGCACGGCGCGCCGGCGCGTGCCATCCATGCCTTGCAGCTCGAAATCTGCCGGTCGAGCTATCTCGATGCGCGGCTGGCGGAGACCTCTGCGCGCATGCCTGCGGTCGCGCGCCTGCTGATCGGACTCGTCCGGGAACTTGGCGATGCGGTTGCCGCGCTCGGAAGGAACGGGGCCCTTCCACTCGCTGCCGAATAAAAAACCACCTCGTGCTAAATGCACGAGGTGGCCAAGGTTCAGGGAGGAGGTGCACCGCAGTGCACCGATCGGAACAGGCTATGAGGGGAGCGCCGTTCCGATACCGATGAAATAGGTTGCAGGCCGGGATGTTTCAACCCCGGCTATCGCGAGACGATCTCGTGTTGTCGCCTCAGTTCGTTGCGGCGGGTGCCAACTCGGGGCCTTTGCCCTGCTGTTGCTGGCGGGCGAAGATCGCGCGCATCAGGTCCAGCGAGAACATGTGCGCGTAAATCAGCGCGAGCAATCCGTTCTGGCACCACGTGCGCAGCACGTCGCCGCGCACTTCGCGCAGCTTTTCCTGATTGATCATCTGGAAACCACGATAGACGTACGGACGATCGGGATTGTCCTGCAGGGAGATCGCGATCTCGCCATCCATCAGCAGGTCGTGCTTCTTCAGTTCCTCGATGAAAGCCTTGGTCCGCTGACCGGCTTCCTCGAAGTGCTGGCAGAACTCGAGCGCGCGCTTGGTCGCGTCGGCCGGCTGACCCTCACCGTCGAACAGGGCTTCGCCTTCGGAGAATTCGCCGAGCGAGTCCGTGGTCGGGTCGAAGCAGAGCGACAGCTCTTCCGAATCCGGCTGCAGCTTGGCGAGCATGAACGGATAGCGGCGAATGTAAGCCGGGAGATAGACCGGCTCGTTCACCTTGCCCTCTTCATCGACGAACGTGTTCACACCCTCGTTCAGGCCCATGAGCGCGAGCGGCAGCGGGTTTTCGCCCGAGGAGAAGACGATCGGATAATCGCGCTGCGCCTGGACGAATTCGTCCACCGTCAGCGGGATCGCATGTTGGGTGCTCAGCCACTTCGCGGAATCGATGCCCTTGCTGTGCCACTTCGCATGATCGCGGCTGTTGAGGGGCATGAGGTCGTTGTAGAACAGGGGCAGGTTGGGCTGCGGCGGGCTGGCCATGGATTCTCTCCGGATCGCTAGGATTGTCTACTCGGCAAGGCATGCACCCCGCGCGTGAAGCGCGCGCTTTAGTTGCTGCATGCCTCCGGCGCAAGCGGCACGAGCTTGCCGGGATTGAGCAGGCCCTGCGGGTCGAGCGCCTGCTTGATACTGCGCATCATGGCCAGTGCGACCGGGTCACCCAGCCGACCGAGCTCGTCCCGCTTCATCTGGCCGATACCGTGCTCGGCGCTGATCGAACCGCCCCAGCGGGTAACGAGGTCGTGCACGAAGGCGCTGATCGCCTTGCCTTCCCCATCCTCCCATTCGCCGCGAACCACGTTCGGGGGCGCCAGAACGTGAAAGTGGACATTCCCGTCGCCCAGGTGTCCGAAAGCGACTGCCGAGGTTCCGGGAAAGCGCGCCTCCACTTCGGGCACGGCTTGTTGGACGAAATCGGCCATCCGCGCCACCGGAACGGAGATGTCGTGCTGCATCGCCGGGCCGATCGCCCGCTCGGCCGGCGAGATCGAGTCGCGCAACAGCCAGAACTGCTCCGCCTGCGTCTCGCTCGCAGCGATCGTCGCATCTTCGATCGTCCCCGCCTCGAACGCTTCGGAGAGTATCGATTCCGCCAGTTCGGAAAGGCCGTCGGTGGCACCTTCTTCTGCGACAAGCTCGATCAACGCATGCCACGCGTGTTCGCTGGCCAGCGGTCTGCGGGCGTCGGGCAGATGATCGAGCACAGCGGTCAGACAGTGCGCGGGGATGACCTCGAAGCCTTCGAGGTGATTCCCGGCGCGCGCTTCGCAATGGAGCAGCAGACGGCGCGCGTCGCCGATCGACCGGAGCCCGGCCCATAGCACCGCCCGCTCGCCGATCTCTGGCAGCAGCCGCAGCGTCGCAGCGGTCACGATGCCAAGTGTCCCTTCGGACCCGATCAGCAACTGCTTGAGGTCGAACCCGCGGTTGTCCTTCTTGAGCGGAGTAAGCGCGTCGAACACGCTGCCGTCGGCCAACACCGCCTCCAGGCCCAGGACCTGCGTGCGCATCGTCCCGTGGCGGAGGACCTGGGTGCCGCCGGCATTGGTGGCGATCAGCCCGCCGATCGTGGCCGAGCCTTTCCCGCCAAGAGTGAGAGGGAAGCGCATCTGCTTGCCGGCAGCGGCGTCGTGCAGGTTCTGCAGAATCACTCCGGCCTCGCACACCGTCTGCCGCGAATCGGCATTCACTTCGCGGATCGCATTCATGCGGCGGAGCGAGAGCAGCAGGGCGTCGCCATCATCGTCGGGCGTCGCGCCACCTGACATACCGCTGTTGCCGCCCTGCGGTACGATCGGCACGCGATGACGTGCGCAGAGGCGGACAATGGCCGAGACTTCCTCCGTGCTCGCAGGTGAGGCCATGGCGAGCGCATTCCCCGCATAGCGGCCGCGCCAGTCGGTCAGCCACGGCGCCATCAGCTCCGGGTCCCGGGTGAAACCGCGCTCGCCGAGCAGTTCGGCCGCGCTTGCGAGAAAGGCGTCAGGATCGCGCATGGGACGCCCTATGGCACAGCGCGGTGATTCTGCGCCACCCGGTTTGCGCCTTTGCGGCGGGTGGGATTAAGCCGTCGTTCAAGCGTTTGCCCTATTCTGCGCAGTCGGATAAGGCCGCTTCATATGCAGCGGCCGCACGGAGAACGCGACCAGCGCCGATGACGAGTCCCGCTGCCTTTCTTGCCCCGATCGTCCTGTTGCTCAGCCCGCCGGCACCGGTGGATGAAGCGGGGAATGCATCGGCGTCGCGGAACTCCGTCGTCGAGGGCCGAACGGAGCCGGGCTGGCGCGTGTTCGATGAAGTTCGCAGCGCGCCGGTCCAGCGTCAGGTTCGGATCGAGCAGCGGGTGGTCATCCGGATCGTGCCCCGCAGCGCCGCGACCCGGCAGGGAACGTCCTCGTTCGTCGAGGCGTCACGGCCGAACACGCGGCTGGTCGAGCGCAAGGCGGGCGACTGTGTGCCAGCCGCCGCGGTCGGGGCGGTCCAGCCTGCGCCCGACAATCGCCTGATGCTGTTCATGCGCGACCGGCGCCTGTACAGCGTGAAGCTGGAGCGCTCGTGCCACGCGCGCGATTTCTACTCGGGTTTCTATGTCGAGCGTAACGACGACGGAATGATCTGCGTCGACCGCGACAAGCTGCAATCGCGCACCGGATCGAAGTGCGAGGTCACGGCGATCAGCCAGATGGTGCGCCAACGGGACTGACGTCCTGGGTGCCGGCGCGCTTTTCTTGACTTTTGCCCACGCGCCGCGCAAAGGGCGCGGCGCTTGTGCAAGTGCCAGCGCGCTGCACATTTGTGGGCGTGCACCCTCGAAACCCGGACAATTCGAAACCAGATGACATTTGCCGACCTCGGCCTCTCGCCAGAACTGCTCAAAGCCGTCGAAGACGCCGGCTACACCGAGCCGACGCCGATTCAGGCGCAGGCGATCCCGCCGGTACTGATGATGAAGGACATTATCGGTATCGCACAAACGGGCACGGGCAAGACGGCGGGCTTCGTGCTGCCGATGATCGACATCCTCGCCAACGGCCGCCGCCGGGCGCTGATGCCGCGCAGCCTGATCCTCGAGCCGACGCGCGAACTGGCCGCGCAGGTCGCCGAGAACTTCGAAAAGTACGGCGTCAATCACGACCTCCGCATGGCGTTGTTGATCGGCGGCGTTCAGATGGGCGATCAGGTCAAGGCGCTGAACGAGGGCGTCGACGTGCTGATCGCCACGCCGGGCCGCCTGATGGACTTGTTCGAACGCGGCAAGATCATGCTCAATGGCTGCGAGCTGCTGGTGATCGACGAGGCTGACCGGATGCTCGACATGGGGTTCATCCCCGATATCGAGTTCATCTGCTCGAAGCTGCCCGACACGCGCCAGACGATGCTGTTCTCGGCCACGATGCCGCCGCCGATCGAGAAGCTGGCGAAGAAGTTCCTCGACAATCCCAAGCGGATCGAGGTCAGCCGCGCGGCGAGCACGAATAAGGACATCACCGCGTTCAAGGTACCGGTGAAGAGCCGCCAGAAGCGCGAGACGCTGCGCTGGCTGCTCAGGAACGACCTGGTCGAAACCGCGATCATCTTCGCCAACCGCAAGACCACCGTGCGCGAGCTCAACAAGAGCCTTCGCAGTCACGGCTTTGCGAGCGGCGAGATCCATGGCGACATGGACCAGACCAGCCGCATCGCCGAACTGAACCGCTTCAAGGGCGGCGAGATCAACATCCTCGTGGCATCCGACGTCGCGGCCCGCGGGCTCGACATCAAGGGCGTCAGCCACGTGTTCAACTTCGACACGCCTTGGCATCCGGACGATTACGTCCACCGCATCGGGCGCACCGGCCGCGCGGGCGCCAAGGGACGGGCGTTCACTTTCGTCGCCGAGGAAGACGCCGAAGCGATCGAGAACGTCGAGAAGCTGACCGGCGCCGAGATCCCGGTGTTTGGCAAGAAGGACGTGCGTGTCGAACTCAAGCCCGCGCCGGAACCCGAGCCGCGTGAGGAGCGCGACGAGGACGAAAAGCCGCGCCGCTCGCGCCGCGAAGGCGGCGATCAGGAGCGCGAGCCGCGTCCGGCAAAGCCGCGGCGTGAGAAGGCAAAGCCCGAGCGCTCCGAACGCCCGCGCCAGCGCCGGGACGAGGACAACGAGCCCGTTCCTGCGGGCGAGTGGAACGGCCCGACGCCGGACTTCCTGAACGTCAGCGCGCTCTAGAGCTCGGCGTCATCGCAGCGAAAGCTGGGACGACGGCGCTTTATGGGCCGTTCAGATCATGACCCCTTCAAGCGGACGCCACCGAAGCACCTAAAGCGCTTCTGCGTTGTCGCCGCCCTTGCGATTTTCGCGATCGCGCGCGTTCGAGTGATTGGGATCGCGTTCTTCCTGCTTCTGCAGCTTCTCGTTGGGATTGCTGCTGCCGCGGTTTTCCTTCCGCGCCTGGGCGTTGCCGGTTTCGCTGGTCATGTCGGTTTCTCCTTCAGCGAAACCAACGGCCGCAGGACGAGAGGTTTCCACTTCGCGTGCGGCGCGTAGGCCAAAGCGCGATCAGTCGGTGTGTTCGACGTCGTCGCCGACGATTGCGACCCAGCGATGCCTGCGCTCCTCGTAGACCGAGAATTTCGGTGAGGGGAAATCGGGATCGGCGAATGCCCCGACGGGCACCGCTGTCACGCCCGGCATGCCGTCGTTGACGTAGGCGACGGTGGAGCCGCAATCGGGGCAGAAGCGATAAATCGCCTGGCCCCCGCTATCGCCCACCCGAGACCACTCGCAGAACGTGCCCGTCAGTTCGAACCGCTCGTCGGGCCAGCGCGCCTGAACCGCGAAGGCGCTGCCGCTCCGCTGCTGACAGGCGAGGCAATGACAGACCGAAACGCGCACGGGATCGCCCGTGCATCTGGCCTGCAACTGCCCACATCGGCAGGTGGCTACGCGATCGGTCATGATGCGAGGTCTAGAACCCATCGCGTGCTCTCTGCAACATCACGCCGCCGTTACGAAGCTGTCGATCACTCGCTTGGTTCCGGCCTGTTCGAACTCGATCTCCAGCCTGTTGCCTTCCTGATCGGTCACCGTGCCGTAGCCGAACTTGTCGTGGAATACGCGCTGGCCGATCGCGATGTCGGTGCGGGGCTTGGCGGCGAAGCTGGCGGCGCTGCGGGTGGTTTCCTTGAGGCGCTTGGGTGTCGCGTCGTAGCCGGTAGTGAGGGCGCGTTGCCAGCCGGGGCCGCGGGTCTGGGTGCGGGCGGGGCGTTCGCGGGCGAGGTGGGCGAACGGATCTTCGCGCTCGGTCATGCCGGCGCGCCAGAGCGAGGCGCCGCCGGTCAGGGTGGTCTCTTCCTCGATGTGGTCGGCCGGAAGCTCGCCAACGAAGCGGCTGGGGATCGAGCTCGTCCACTGGCCATAGATGCGCCGGTTGGCGGCGTGGAGGATCGTGCAGCGCCGCCGCGCGCGCGTGATCGCGACATAGGCGAGGCGGCGTTCCTCTTCCAAGCTGGCGAGCCCGCCTTCGTCGAGTGCGCGCTGCGAAGGGAACACGCCTTCCTCCCATCCGGGCAGGAAGACGTTGTCGAATTCGAGCCCCTTGGCGGCGTGCATGGTCATGATGGTGACCTTCTCGCTGTTCTGGTCGGCATCGTTGTCCATCACCAGGCTGACGTGTTCGAGGAAGTCGCCGAGCGTCTCGTATTCCTCCATCGCGCGCGCGAGTTCGGAAAGGTTCTCCAGCCGGCCGGAAGCCTCGGCGGTCTTCTCCGCCTCGAGCATGGCGTTGTAGCCGGTTTCGTCCAGCACCGTGCGCAGCAGCTCGGCCGGGGTGACCTTCTCGGCCTGCTCCCGCCACTTGAGGAACTGGCGCATGAGGCCGCCGATCGTGTTCGCGGGGCGAGCGGGAAGTTCGTCGCTGTCGGCGAGCTGGAGCGAGGCGGCGGCGAGCGGCAGACCGGTGCGGCGTGCGTGCTGGTGCATCTTCTCCAACGTCTTGGCACCGAGGCCGCGCTTGGGCTGATTGTAGATGCGCTCGAACGCGAGATCGTCCTGCGGCTGGGCGATTACGCGCAGGTAGGCGAGTGCGTCGCGGATCTCGGCGCGTTCGTAGAAACGGAAGCCGCCGACGATGCGGTAGTTGAGGCCGATCTGGATGAACCGGTCCTCGAACTCGCGCGTCTGGTACTGCGCGCGCACAAGGATGGCGATCTGCTCGAGCGGGGCGCCCTCGCGCTCCAGCCGCTCGATCTCCTCGCCCACACGGCGCGCTTCCTCGGGCGCGTCCCACACGCCGATCACGCGTACCTTGTCGCCGCCGTTCACCTCGGTCCACAGCGTCTTGCCGAGCCGCTGGCTGTTGGCGTCGATCAGGCCCGAGGCCGCGCCGAGGATGTGGGGAGTGGAGCGGTAGTTCTGCTCCAGCCGGACCACGTGCGCGCCGGGAAAGTCCTTCTCGAAGCGCAGGATGTTGGCGACCTCGGCCCCGCGCCAGGAGTAGATCGACTGGTCGTCATCCCCCACCACGCAGATGTTCTTGCGCTCCTGCGCGAGCAGGCGGAGCCAGAGGTACTGGACCTGATTGGTGTCCTGATATTCGTCGACCAGGATGTATTTGAAGCGTTGCCGATAGTGCGCGAGCACCTCGCGTTCGCGCCGGAACACATTCAGCATATGCAGCAGCAGATCGCCGAAGTCGCAGGCGTTGAGCGCCTTCAACCGGTCTTGATAGAGGCGGTAGAACTGCTGTCCGCGGCCGTTGGCGTAGGCTTCGTTCTCGACCGCATCGAGATCCTCGGGATTGAGGCCGCGGTTCTTCCATCGGTCGATCAGGCCGGCGAGCTGGCGCGCGGGCCAGCGCTTCTCGTCGAGGTCGTTCTCGACGATGAGCTGCTTGAGCAGGCGGAGCTGATCATCGGTGTCGATGATCGTGTAGTTCGATTGCAGCCCGACCAGTTCGGCATGGCGCCGCAGCATCTTGGCGCCGATCGAATGGAAGGTGCCGAGCCACGACATCCCCTCGACCGCTTCGCCCAGATGGTGGGCGACCCTCTCGCGCATTTCGCGGGCGGCCCGGTTGGTGAAGGTGACGCAGAGGATTTCGCTCGGCCACGCGCGCCGGGTTGCGACGAGGTGTGCCAAACGCGCGGTAAGCGCCGCCGTCTTGCCCGTGCCTGCGCCGGCGAGCATCAAGACGGGGCCTTCGGTGGTCAACACCGCTTCCCGCTGCGGGGCGTTAAGCCGCGCTGCGTAAAGGGGAATTTCGCCGCTTGGGGCGGAGTTGGAGGCGGTGCCGGGCAAGGTCATGAACACGCGAACAGCTAGGGAACGCGGAGGAAACACGCAAGGGTCACGCGGAACCTCATCATCTGTGCCGCGTAGTCGGATCGATGATAACGATGGAGACAGCTCCAATGCGTAGCATAATTCTGGCCGGCGCTGCGGCGCTGGCGTTCGCCGTGCCCGCTGCGGCGCAGGATACCACGACCACGACCGAGGCCGAAACGCAGGTCGAGGCCGAGACTCCTCCGGGCACCTACACCATGACCACGGGCCAGCAGACGTCCTACGACGCCTGGCCGGCCGACCGTCAGGCCGCCTACGACGCGTGGACGGCGGAGATCCAGGAGTACTTCTGGTCCTTGACGCCCGAGCAGCAGACCGGCTGGTGGGCCCTGACCGACGAGCAGCGCAGGCAGGTCTATCAGATGACGCCGCAGCAACGCACGTCAGCCTGGGCGCAGATCGCCGCACAGATGAATGGCGTAGCGCAGGGCGCCGCTGCTGCGACCGCCGCGACGACATCCCGCACGACCACCGGACCCGCGAGCACGACGGCGTCGACGAGGGCGAGCGGCGATATGCGGTTCGTCGAGAGCGAGACGGTGCAGACCGCTCCTCCGCCGAAGGAGGAGTATCCGGTCTGCAGCGCCAAGGTGCAGGACGGCTGCATCAACCCGCGAGAGGCCGGCAAGAACTACGGCAATGTCCCGCTCGATTACTGGCCAGGTAAACCGGCGAGCGAGATCGACGAGCCGCTGCCGGCGAAGAAGCCCGACGACGCCTGACCGCATTTCTCCAGGCCGCCCTGGCGGGCGCGCCGATACCTGAAGAGGGGTGGAGCCGCTTTCTCGGCTCCGCCCCTTTTTTGTGCCTCCCTGCAATAAGTTGCAAGAAAATCAACAGATTACAGCTCGCCCCGATTCTGACACATTTCCCGGCGAGGCGTTTTGTCCATGCGATTGTGGTCGAGCGGAAGTCTTGCCGCTGCAACGCAAAGTCCCCACCCTTGATGCAATCCTGACGGGGGACTGATTGTCAGGAAGAGTTCGCGTTCGTCGCTTGGGAATATTTTGAAGGAGACTTCCCAATGCGTATCCGTAATCTACTCCCCGCCGTCGCCGCAGTGGCGATCATTTCCGGCCCGGCGCTGGCCCAGGACACCGAGATGGCCGAACCGCCGGTCGAATCCGCGGAGCCGGCCGACACTGCTACGGCGACCACATTGGCCCCGGACCAGCAGTCGACCTATGATGCCTGGGCGCCCGCGCAGCAGGCGCAATACGACGCCTGGCCATCCGAGACGCAGACCTACTTCTGGTCGCTGACGCCGGAGCGTCAGGAGCTGTTCTGGCGCATTTCCGATGCCGACAAGAGCACGCTCGCGACCCTGCCGCCGGAGCAGCAGACCCAGGCCTGGGCGCAGATCGAAGCTCAGGCGGCTGGCATGCCGGCACCGACTGCGGACCCGGCGGCCGATCCCACACAGCCGGCAGACCCGACTGCGGACCCGATGGCCGATCCCACGACGGCTGACCCGGCCACACCCGACGAGCCCGAAACCGACGAACCGATGTAATCGGCCGGTCGAGCATAGCTCGCAAGATCAGTCGGCAAGGCGGAGCAGAGTCAGCTTCGCCTTGCCGACACGTCTTTCGGCATCGATCGAAAGTCCCTTTATCACCACCGTCTCGTCCGCTCCGGTTTCCAGGGCGATCCAGGTAGCTTCCCCGATCCAGCCCAGTCGCAGCAGCCGATCGAGCGCCACCGCGCCGGCGCCGGTGCCGTAGGGCGGATCGAGCAGTATCAGATCCAGGGCGCTGTCGACCGGTCCCAGCGTCATGACCGATCCGGCGCGCACTTCGCTCCGCATGCGGGCGTCGAGCGCGGCGATGTTGGCGCGGATCGCCTTGAGTGCCGCGTCCTCCTGCTCCACGAACAGGCACTGTGCCGCGCCGCGCGAAAGCGCCTCCAGGCCAAGCGCGCCCGAGCCGGCAAACAAGTCGGCCACTGCAAGGTCCTCGAAGCTGCCGAGCCGGCTGGCGAGCATAGAGAACAGCGTCTCGCGCGTACGGTCTGCGGTTGGACGCGTCGCGTCGCTCTTCGGCGTGACGAGTTTGCGCCCGCGCCACTCGCCGGCGATCACCCGCATGCTCATGCGTTGCGCGTCCGCTTGAGGCTTGAGCGGAACCGCTCGATCTCGTGCTTCTGGATTTCCACGACCGCGCCGCGGGGCAGTTCGCCGAGCGCGAAGGGGCCATAGCCGATGCGAATCAGGCGGCTCACTTGCAGGCCGAGGTGCTCAAGCACCCGCCGGACCTCGCGGTTCTTACCTTCGGTGATGGTCAGCTCGATCCACTGGTTGCGGCCGGTGCGCCGTTCCATGTTGGCATCGATCCGGCCGTAGCGAACCCCGTCGATGGTCAGGCCGTCGATCAGGTCCTCGAGCTGCCCCTGGGTGATCTCGCCGAACGTGCGCGCGCGGTAGGTGCGCGGGATGCCGCTGGCGGGCAGTTCCATCGCACGCTTGAGCTCGCCGTCGTTGGTCAGCAGCAGCAGTCCCTCGGTATTGAGGTCGAGGCGGCCGATCGGCATCACCCGCCCGGCGCCTTTGGGGAGCGCATTGCGCAGCGCGGTGTAGATCGTCGCGCGGCCCTTCGGATCGCGTTCCGCGGTGATGAGGCCGGTCGGTTTGTGGAACGCGAACAGCCGCGTGCGCTCGGCCTTGCCGACCGGCTTGCCGTCCACGGTAACGCCGAGCAGATCGGGAATGATCGTCGCCGGGGTGTCGAGCACCTTGCCGTCGATCGCCACGCGGCCGTCGGCGATCATCCGCTCGACCTCGCGCCGGCTGGCGACGCCCGCGCGCGCGAGCAGCTTGGCGATGCGCTCGCCCTGCGGTTTTGGAATGTCGGCCATGCGGGGCCTCTACACGTCGCGTAGCGGGAGCGGAAGCTGGGATCGCTCTCCGACAGGTCTGACGATGTGGCACGCGATCCCAGCTTTCGCTGGGATGACGGCTTGGACCGTCAATTCACTGCCCGCAGCGCCTCCTCCACCGTCTCGTGGAATCGCCGGATACCGCCTTCCAGCGTGCCCAGCGTCAGCGAGGGCACGGCCCCTGTGGAGAGCCCTTGCTGGCCAAGTTCCGCCGCGCGGAAGTCCTCGCTGGCGAAGACGCCGCCGTCGAGCAGGGCCCAGCTCCGTTCCCAGTGATCGCGTGCCTTGTCCGTGGCCGGATGCTCGGGGATGAGCATGAAATCCTCCACCAGCGTGTGGTCGTGGGCCTGCGGCATCATCACCATAACGTTGACGTAATCCGGGCTGGGAATGATCAGCGCACCAGGAATGAGCTGGTAGGCGAAAGTCACCACCCGGCGCAGCGCGGCCATGTCGGTAAGGTCGACGCCTTCCATCTCCTCCAGCCGGCCGACGGCGGAGCGGGCGTGGGGCCCGACCATGTCGCCCGAGGTTACCCCATCCTTGAAGAAGGGTCCGATCGTCTGCGCGTGGAGCCGGGTGACATGGTAGCTCTCAAGGAAAGCATCCATGATGAGCTTCCAGTTCGCCGCGACCTCGTGCGTCTTGCGGCGGAACAGCACGTGCTCGCCCATGCCGAGCGCGTCGAAGTCATCGCCCAGCCGCTCGGCATCGGAGAAGTCGGCGCTCTCCTCCCGCGGACAGAACCAGATCAGCCCGCCGGTCTCGCGGCTCGGCAGTTCGATCAGCCCCATCGCATCCTTGTCGAGCCCGGGGAACGTGTCGGGGCGGGGTAGCGCGAGCAGGCGCCCGTCCACCGAATAAGTCCAGGCGTGGTAGGGGCAGACGAGCCGCTTCTGGCACAGGACCTCGCCGCCCTCGACCAGCCGGGTGCCGCGGTGGCGGCAGACGTTGAGGAAGACGTGCGCCATGCCCTCACCGTCACGGGTAATCAGGAGCGGCCGCCCGGTCGCATCGTGCGGTACGGCCATGCCCGGTTCGGGCAGCAGGGCGGACGGACACAGGATCTGCGGCATCCGCTCGTAGATCGCCGCCTTCTCGCGCGCGAAATAGCCGGGGTCGGTATAAACGCTCGCCGGAACCTGGCTGACGCCCGCTTCGGCCCGGCTCTGCCCCTCGGCAATCGCGCGGGCGAGGGCGAGCATGCCCTCGGTCGGCCGCCGCGCGGGATGTTTGGTGTCGATAGCTTCCATAGCGCCTATTCCTGGCCCTCTCCGGCAGCTAGTGTCGCAGAAAATCGGGACAGACGGAAGGACGCTAGGGAATGGCCGAGGTCGGCGAGAAGAAGAAGATTTCCGCTTGGCGCGCGCTCGGGATTGCACTCGGCAATCGCAAGACTGGCTTCATGCTCTTGTTCGGCTTTGCCAGCGGACTGCCGTTTGCGCTGTTTCTCGGCACGCTGTTCGCTTGGCTGACCGAGGCGGATGTCGACCTGGAGACGATGGGGATCTTTTCGCTCATCGGGCTCGCCTACGCCTTCCAGTTTCTCTGGTCCCCGCTGATCGACAAGGTCAGTATCCCGGTGCTGAGCCGGTTGGGCAGGCGCAAGCAGTGGATCGTGCCGGCGCAGCTCCTCCTCGGCGGCATTCTCATCACGATGAGCGTGCTCGAACCTCGCAGCCAGCTCGGCATGTTCTCATTGCTTGCCGGGATCGGAGCCTTCGCCAGTGCGACGCAGGACATTGCCATAAACGCTTGGCGTATCGACGTTGCGGACGAGGTTGCGACGATCGACATCCTCTCGACCGTTTACCAGATGGGCTACAGGCTGTCCTCGCTGGTCGGCGGCGCATTCGGGCTCATCATTGCGGCCCGCATCGGCTGGCCGGAAACCTATATGCTGATGGGGGGCATATTGCTGGCGGTAGGATTCGTCGGACTCTGGGCCCCGAATGCAACCGAAGAGGCGAGCGAGGTTGCCAGCGAGAGCGAGCGCCAGGTCCGTGCTCTGCGTCAAGCGGGTGAGCTCGCGCCGGGGGTTCGCAACCGTGCGCTTGCACTCGTCGGGCTCCTGTGGGCGGGGGCTATCGGCGTCGTGCTGGCGTTCATGATCATGTCGATGACCTACGCGCCCGAGGATCGGCCCAATCCGACCGAATTCACTCTGAATGTCGGCCCGTGGATCGTGGTCGCTACGATCATTTTGCCGGCTCTCATTGCCGGATGGCTGGCGTCGAAGAAGAGAAACGGCGAACATGTCCTCTCCGAAGACCAGGCGCCTGCGAAGGGCGGGGCCTATGCGGCGGACCATCTCTATCGAGCGCTTGTCCTCCCGCTCGTCGAATTCGTCGGCCGGATGGGCTGGTCGCTGGTCCTGATCTTGGCCGTGGTCCTGACCTACCGCATATGCGATGCGATCTGGGGCACGTTTGCCTATCCGTTCTATCTCGGCGAGCTCCAGTACACGAACGACGATGTTGCGTTCGCCTCGAAATTCTTCGGGGTGGGGGCGATTATCGCGGGGCTCGCGCTCGGAGGGCTGATGTTGACGACGATTGGTCGCATGGCAACGCTGCTGATCGGCGGCATCATGGCCGCGCTGACCAACCTGCTCTACGCGGACATGGCCCTTGGCGGAGCGAATATGCAGGCGTTCAGCGACGCCATCGGGTTCACGTACCTCATCGAGCAAATCCCGGGCATCGGCGATGCCGAACTTGCGAAGCTTACCATTACCATCGCGTTCGAGAACCTTGCCATCGGTATCGCGGGCGCAGCCTATATCGCCTGGTTGTCGTCGATCGTGTCAAAGCAATTCAGCGCCGTTCAATACGCCTTGCTTTCGTCTCTCACGCTCCTCGTCGGCACGCTCGGCCGAGGCGCACTGGGCGAGATGATCGAGGAACAGGGCTATTACGACGTCTTTATTTTGACCACCTGGATCGGGCTCGCAGCGGCGGTGCTGGTGTGCCTGGAATGGTGGCGGGAAAGCCGTGGAAAGCGGAGCGCGGGAGTCATCGCGCCCGAAGCTGGCGAAGCAATCCCTGCCAAGTAATCAGTCCGGCCATTCGTCATTGAGCCGCAGCACCTCGCCCGCGAGGTAGAGCGAACCGGCGATCAGCACCGGCAGGTCATCGTCGGGCAAGGCGGCGAGGGCGGCGGTCACATCGGGCGCGCCGCTGGCGATCTCGCCGAAGGCCTCGGGCGGGTAGTGATCGTGGTCGGGCACGGGCACCGCGGTGAGGCTGGCGATGCTCGGCGCGAGGGGAGCGACGAGCGCCATCGGATTCTTGCCCTCGATCATGCCGATCACGAGGTGTAGCCGCTGCCCGGTGAAGTGCTCCGCGAGGGTGGCCCCGGCGCTTGGGTTGTGGCCGCCGTCGAGCCAGGCCTCGCGCTCGCCGGTCAGCGGACCGGACGCGAGGCGCTGGAGCCGGGCGGGCCAACGCGCGGTGCGGATACCCGCTGCCATGGCCTCGGGTGAAACGGACACCGCCTGCTGATGCCGCAGCAGCGCCACCGCCAGCGCTGCATTGAACGCCTGATGCCGGCCCGGCAGCGTCGGAAGGGGCAGCGAGAGTGTGCCTTGTGCGTCGGCGTAGGCGATGTGATCCTCGGCGACATTGGCGCTCCATCCACCGTCCGCTCCTAGGGCGAACGTCGGCGCGCCCACCCGGTCCGCCACCCGTTCGACTGCCGTGGCTGCTTGGGGCGGGTATTCGAATGTCACCAGCGGCACACCCGGCTTGGCGATGCCCGCTTTCTCGAACGCGATGCGCGCGAGCGGTTCCGCCGGCACGTCGTCGTCCGGAGCGAGCAGGAAACGTTCGTGGTCGATGCCGAGTGCGGCGATCCCGCACGCTACCGGTTCGGGGATCACATTGGTCGCGTCGAACCGGCCACCGAGACCGACTTCGACCACGCAGGTATCGGCCGGCACGCGGGCGAATTCGAGGAAGGTGGCGGCGATTGTCACTTCGAAGAAGCTGGGGGCGAGGTCGCTCCCGGCGTCGAGCACTTCCGCGAGCAGTTCGGCCAGGCGCGCGTCGGGGATCAGTTCGCCCGCCACGCGAATGCGCTCGTTATAGCGCACGAGGTGCGGGCTGGTGGCAGCGTGAACGCGGTGCCCCTGCGCCTCCAGCATGGCGCGCAGGAAGGCGCAGGTAGAGCCCTTGCCGTTGGTTCCGGCGACGTGGAACACCGGGGGGAGCGCCAGGTGCGGATCGCCGAGCCGGGCCAGCAGGGTGCGGATCGTCTCGAGCCCGAGCCGCCCCTGCGGCACGGAAAGCGCCGCCAGCCGGTCGAGCTGCGCCTGAACCGCGGGGTCCGAGGAAGTGCCGAAGTCTTTCATGGCGTCGTCATCCCGGCGAAAGCCGGGATCGCTGTCCTCACGCTCCGGGCTTGCTGCACGCGATTCCAGCTTTTGCCGGAATGGCGGCTTGCATCAAGCCGCCGCCCTCGGCTGCAGGTAATCGAGCAGGCTCGCCAGCGTGGCCTTCAGGTCGCGCCGATTGACGACCATGTCGACCATCCCGTGCTTGTGCAGATACTCCGCGCGCTGGAAACCTTCGGGCAGCTTCTCGCGGATCGTATCCTGGATCACGCGCTGACCTGCGAAGCCGATCAGGGCGCCGGGCTCGGCGATATGCACGTCGCCGAGCATGGCGTAGCTGGCGGTTACGCCGCCCGTAGTCGGATCGGTCAGCAGCACGATATAGGGCAGGCCGGCCTCTTTTAGCCGGCGCGTCATCACGGTTGCCTTGGGCATCTGCATCAGGCTGAGAATGCCCTCCTGCATTCGCGCGCCGCCCGCCGCGGTGACGACGATATAGGCGCACTTGCGGGTCAGCGCGCGCTCTGCGCCCTGGCAGAAGGCGGTGCCCACGGCCATGCCCATACTGCCGCCCATGAAGCTGAAGTCCTGCACGCCGAGGACCGCCGGACGGCCCTCGATCGCGCCCGAGCCCACAGTGAAGGCATCCTTGTGCGGGTTCTTCGCGCGCGCCTGCTTCAGCCGGTCGGTGTATTTCTTCGTATCGCGGAATTTGAGCGGGTCTTCGGCGACATCGGGCTGCTGCAGCACCTCGTAACCGTCGTCGAGCAACTGGCGCAGTCGCTCGTCGGCGCCGATCCGGCCGTGGTGGCCGCAGCGCGGGCAGACCTTGAGGTTTTCCTCGTATTCCTTCGTGAACAGCATCTCCGAGCAGCCGGGGCATTTGACCCACAGCGTTTCCTCGGTCGTGCGCTTGGCCACGAAAGGCAGCGAATTGCGGACGCGGGTGAACCAGTTCATGGGCTGGGCCTTAAACCGAAATCGAGCGAATGACAGCCCCCTCCCGTTCGCGGGAGGGGAGATCAGCGGGCGGTGCGGATCTCCTCGGAGAGCGCCGATGTGAGCTTGCGCAGATGCTCGGGCGCGTCCCTGCCGTGCTCGCCCACTAGCTCGACGAGCGCAGAGCCGACCACTACCCCATCCGCAACCCGGGCGATGGCCGCAGCCTGTTCGGGCGTGCGCACGCCGAAACCGACGGCGACCGGCAGATCCGTTGCCGCCTTGAGACGTTCGACCGCTTCCTCGATGCTTGCCTGCACCGCCTGCTGCTTGCCGGTGATCCCCGCGACCGAAACGTAGTAGAGGAACCCGGTCGAGCCCTCGAGCACTTGCGGGAGCCGCGCGGCATCGGTGGTCGGAGTGGCGAGGCGGATCGGGGCGATACCGGCCGCACGCAGCGCGGGGCCGAGCGCGTCGTCTTCCTCAGGCGGAATGTCGACGCAGATCACCCCGTCGACGCCAGCCTCGGCGGCGGCGGAGGCGAACCACTCGGGCCCGCGCCGCACCATCGGGTTGGCATAGCCCATCAGGACGAGTGGTACGTCGGGATGGCGCTGGCGGAATTCGCGCGCGATCCGCAGCACCTCGGCCGTGGTCGTCCCCGCGCCGAGGGAGCGGATATTCGCCGCCTGGATCGCCGGGCCATCGGCCATCGGATCGGTGAACGGCATGCCAAGCTCGATCAGATCCGCGCCGCCTTCGACCAACGCATCGAGATTGGCCGCGGTGTCGCCGTCACCCGCGGTGATGAAGGTGACGAGCGCGGGATGCGGCTTGGCGAAGGCGGAGGAGAGGCGGCTGCTCATCGCGTCATCCCAGCGAAAGCTGGGATCGCCCTCGGGAAAGGGCGGCCTAGTGGCATGCGACCCGAGCTTTCGCTGGGGTGACGGTGATGCTCAGGCGCAGGGTGAAACGGCATATGCATCAAAGCTCCACCCCCAGCTTGTCGGCCACGGTGAAGATGTCCTTGTCCCCCCGGCCCGAGACGTTGACGAGGATGATCTGATCCTTGCTATAGTCGTCCGCCAGCTTGTGCAGGGCGGCCAGGGCGTGGGAGCTTTCGAGGGCGGGGATGATGCCTTCGAGGCGGCAGCAGAGCTGGAACGCCTCGAGCGCCTCGTCATCGCCGATCGGCAGGTATTTCACCCGGCCGCTTTCGTACAGCCACGAATGCTCGGGTCCGATGCCGGGATAGTCGAGACCCGCGCTGATCGAGTGCGCCTCGGTGATCTGGCCGTCCTCGTCCTGCAGCAGGTAAGTCTTGTTACCGTGGAGCACGCCTGGTGCGCCGCCGGTGAGGCTGGCGGCGTGCTGGCCACTCTCGATCCCGTGGCCCGCAGCCTCGACGCCGATCATCGCAACGTCGGGGTCGTCGAGGAACGGATGGAACAGGCCGATCGCATTCGATCCGCCGCCGACCGCCGCGATCAGCAGGTCGGGCAGGCGGCCGGTGCGGGCGAGCATCTGCGCGCGCGCTTCCTTGCCGATCACGCTCTGGAAGTCGCGCACCAGCTCAGGGTAGGGATGCGGCCCCGCGGCCGTGCCGATGATGTAGAAGGTGTCGTGGACATTGGCGACCCAGTGGCGCAGCGCCTCGTTCATCGCGTCCTTCAGCGTCGCGGCGCCGCTGTCTACCGGCACGACTTCGGCGCCGAGCAGCTTCATGCGGAACACGTTCGGCTGCTGACGGGCGACGTCGGTCGCGCCCATGAAGATCGTGCAGGGCAAGCCGAAGCGCGCGCAGACGGTGGCGGTGGCGACGCCGTGCTGACCCGCCCCGGTTTCGGCAATGATCTTTGTCTTGCCCATACGGATCGCGAGCAGGATCTGGCCGATGCAGTTGTTGATCTTGTGCGCACCGGTGTGGTTGAGCTCTTCCCGCTTGAACCACACTTGCGCGCCGCCCAGCGCCTCAGTGAGCCGTTCCGCGAAATAGAGCGGACTAGGCCGGCCGACGTAGTGTTCGAGCAGGTCGTCGAACTGCTGCTGGAACGCAGGGTCTGCCTTGGCCGCTCGATATTCGCGCTCCAGATCGAGCACGAGCGGCATTAGCGTTTCGGCAACATAGCGCCCGCCGTAGGCACCGAAATGGCCCCGTTCGTCGGGCTGGTTGCGAAACGAGTTGGGTGGCGTGGTCATGGCGCGATCGCGCTTGGCAGAGCCGCCGGGGCTTGTCCAGAATCCAGCAGTTGGCCGGGTGCAGATCGCGGCGGCGGGACCGGTGTTGCACCCGAGCAACACAGCGTTTTTCTTGCAAGGTAGATACTTTTTGGCGCTGGGATCCGGATGTCCGATCCCCAGATACGGCCTGCCGCAATACAGTGCGGTTAATACAACTCTACCAACCAATAGATTCAAGTTATACTTGAACGGAGAAAATAATAATGAATACTAAGTTCGCAGTTATCGCCTCTGCTTCTTTCCTCGCGCTGGCAGCAACTCCGGCGATGGCCGAGCCGTTTTCAGGGCCGTACGTCGGTGTCGAGGCCGGTCTCGACAGCTACGAAGTCCAGGCCGATGACGTGTTCGCCGCTGGCGACCACTACGACGGCCTGAGCGGCAATGGTGTCGTGGGCGCCGTGTTTGCCGGCTACGACCTCCCGCTGGGCACCTCGGCCTTCGTCGGCGTCGAAGGCAAGGCTGCGCTGAGCGCCGCCGAAATCACCGTCGACACCGGTGAAGACGCGTTCACCGTCGGCGCGAAGGAAACCTTCGGCGCCACCGCCCGCCTCGGTGCGATGCTCAACGACAGCACCGGCATCTACGGCCGCGCAGGGTGGGAAAACACCCGGTTCAAGGCAGAGCTGAACGGCGAGGGCGATAGCGATCGCGACGATGCGCTGGTTCTCGGCGCCGGTCTGGAAACCCGGTTTGGCGACGCGACCTCATTCCGCGTCGAGTACACCTATGCCGACTACAGCGACTTCATCAAGAACAACTCCGTTCGCGCGGGCGTCGCCTACCGCTTCTGATCGGCAGCGATGCAAGACAACCGGAGGGGCGGCCGATCGGCCGCCCCTTTTTGTTGCGAGGCGCCCGCGGCGGTCAAGTACGACATTCGTCGAGAGTGAAACGATGTTGCTCGAACCGGGAATGTCGTTCGTCGACGGTAAATGAAAGATACAGGATCGGCTCCCCAGATGCGGCCAATCGAACGGACGGGATGGGCCCGCGCCGGATCGTGGAGTTGAGAAAAACAATGAAAAAGTTCGCTTTGGCAACCCTGCCCGCCCTCGTGGGAATGGCCGTTATCGCATCGCCCGCGCAGGCGAACGAAGGCCGTGTGGAAGCGCGCGGCGGCATCGCCTGGGCCAATGGCCATGAAGAGGCCGTTGCAGGCGTCGCCGGCGGTTACGACTTCGACCTGGGCGAGACGACGTTCTTCGGTGTCGAAGGCTCGGCCGACAAAATTCTCGACGACGGCGCGGATGTGGTGTGGGGTGCGACGGCGCGCGTCGGCGCCAAGGTGGGTGCGAACGGCAAGCTCTATGCCGCCGGCGGCTACACCTTTGGCGAGGGTGAGGATACGCCCCACCTCGGTGCCGGCTATCAGCACCGCCTGGGCACCAATCTCTACGTGAAGGGCGAGTACCGCCACTTCTTCAGCGACTTCGTCGACGTGAACACGGCGGCGGTCGGCGTCGGCTTCACCTTCTGAAGCCAGCGAGTATTGCAAGGGAAGGGCGGTCCTGCTGGCCGCCCTTTTTCTATGCGCCGCGCACTGCCGCGCAGAAGGCCGCAATCAACGCGGGGTCCTTCACTCCCGGCGCGCTTTCCACCCCCGAGGAGGTGTCGACCAGCGGCGCCCCGGCCGCGCGGATTGCCTCGGCAACATTGCCCGGCGTCAACCCTCCGGCGAGGCCCCACGGCAGCGGCCCGCGGTGTCCGCTAAGCAGGGACCAGTCGAACCGCAGACCCATCCCTCCGGGCAGCGCGGCACCCTTGGGGGTCTTGGCGTCGAACAGGAGCAGGTCCGCCGCATCGCGGTAGGCGTTGGCGCGCGCAACGTCCTCCCGCGAGGCGACCGAGACCACCTTCCACACTGGCAAGCCGAAGCGCGCGCGGAGCTGCGCTGCGCGTTCGGGCGTCTCGCTGCCATGAAGCTGGATCGCGTCGAGAGCGCCCGCCGTCACCCCTTCGGTGAGCAACGCGTCGTCAGGATCGACGAACAGCCCGACCTTGCCGATCCGCCGGTCCGCGCGGGCCGAGAGTTCGCGCGCCGCGCCAGCAGTCAGGTTGCGAGGGGAAGGGGCGAAGAACACGAAGCCGCAATAATCGGCCCGTGCTCCCATCGCTGCATCGAGCGCCTCGGGCGTGGATATCCCGCAGATCTTGATTTTGGTCATGGGCGATCAGGCGTTTTGGACGAGACGAAGGAGGGAGCCGTCGTGATCGACAAGATAGGCGATGTCGAGCCCGCTATGCTCGCGCTGCGGGGCCTGCAACCTTGGGAAACCTGAAGAGCCAGCGCTGATACCGGCCGCGCGGCATATCTCGACGAAGGCCGGCATGTCGTCGAGGCGAAGGCAGCAGCCGAACGAACTTTCCGAGGGATCGAGATGGGGATGAGGGAAGAATTCGAGCTGCACTTCGCCGCGGCGCAGGATCATCCAGCCGCCGTCGCGCCAGGTGCGCTCGAAGCCGAGTTTGGCATAGAACCTTTCGGTCGTGTCGAAATCGCGCGCGGGCAAGTTGGGAGTGGCGCGGTCCGCCATGTCTAAAGGGTCGCTTCGACCGCGATTGCCGCCGCCACGGGATCGTCAGCGCGGCTGATCGGGCGGCCGATGACCAGCACGCTCGCCCCATCGTCGCGTGCCTGCCGCGGAGTGACGACGCGCTTCTGGTCGCCTGCTCCGTTGCCGGGCAGGCGCAAGCCGGGGACGACGAAGAACCCGTCCTTCCACTGGCGATGAACCGCGCCGACCTCCTGCCCCGAGCAGACGATGCCGTCGAGCCCCGCCGCCTCGGCCAGTTCGGCGAGGCGCATGACTTGATCGTGCGCGCCGCCTTTCACCCCGGTGCGTTCGAGATCGCGGTTGTCCATGCTGGTGAGCATCGTCACCGCGACGACTTTCGTCCCGTTGCTCGCGGCCGCCTTGGCATCTTCCATCATCGCGCGTCCGCCGCTGGCGTGGACGGTGACGATGGCGGGCTCGAGCACATGGATCGCCTGCATCGCCCCGGCGACCGTGTTGGGAATATCGTGGAGCTTGAGGTCGAGGAATATCGGCAGGCCCAGATGGGCGATCTCGTGCACCCCGTGGTGCCCGTGCGCGCAGAAGAACTCGAGCCCCAGTTTTACGCCGCCGACATGTGCCTTGACCCTGGAGGCCAGCGCCTTGGCCGCGTCGAGCTGAGGCAGGTCGAGCGCGAGGTAGACCGGGTTGCTCATGCGGGGTCTTTGGGGCGGTCGTCCGCGACGTCGGTCGTCACGGGTGTCGACGCGGGTTCATGCACGGTTTCGGGCGGCGGGGGCGCCGCCGCGGTGTTGGCGACCGCGGTGCGATGCGCCGTTTCGAGCGAGCTGATCCGCCGGTTGAGCCGCCACTTCGAACCCTGATGCAGCAGCCACATCGGCAGCAGGCCGAGCAGGAAGGACACGACCACCAGCGCCGGTATCTTGGTCTCCAGCACCAGGCCCTGCCAGATCGTTATTTCGACCGGCCGCCAGTTGAAGGCGGAAAAGACCAGCAGCGCGGCCAGCAGCAGGACCCAGACGATCGTTCTCACCACTTGCATGCTCTGTCTCGCTTCTCGTTCAAGGCGGCCCGGATGCTAAACGCCTTGGCAACCCAAGGGAAGCCTGCCGCTGTGCCCCTCAGCCGAAGACCCGGGCGAAGATCCGGTCGACTTCCTTGAAGTGATAGTCGAGGTCGAATTTCTCTTCGAGATCGGCATGGCTGAGCGCCGCCGTCACCTCGTCGTCGCCTTTGAGCAGGTCGAGCAGTGAGAGCGCGCCGTCCGATTCCCAGACCTTCATCGCGTTGCGCTGTACGAGGCGGTAGGCGTCCTCGCGGCTGACGCCTGCCTGCGTGAGCGCCAGCAGGACGCGCTGTGAATGGACGAGGCCGCCCATCCGATCGAGGTTCTTCTGCATCCGCTCGGGATAGACCAGCAGCTTGTCGATCACGCCGGTGAGGCGCGCGAGCGCGAAGTCGAGCGTGATCGTCGCGTCGGGACCGATGAAGCGCTCGACCGAGGAGTGGCTGATGTCCCGCTCGTGCCACAGCGCGACGTTTTCCAGCGCGGGGAGGGCATAGGCGCGGATCATGCGGGCCTGGCCGGTCAGATTCTCGGTCAGGATCGGGTTGCGCTTGTGCGGCATGGCAGAGCTGCCCTTCTGCCCGGGCGAGAAGTATTCCTCCGCCTCCAGCACTTCGGTCCGCTGGAGATGGCGGATCTCGACCGCGACCCGTTCGATCGAGCCGGCGATCACCGCCAGCGTGGCGAAGAACATCGCGTGCCGGTCGCGCGGGATCACTTGCGTGCTGATCGGCTCGACTACGAGGCCGAGGCGCTCGGCGACGTGTTCCTCCACCCGCGGGTCGACATTGGCGAACGTGCCGACGGCGCCGCTGATAGCGCAAGTCGCGATCTCCTCGCGCGCCGCGACCAGCCGCTGGCGGCAGCGCGCGAACTCGGCGTAGGCCTGCGCCAGCTTGAGCCCGAAGGTCACCGGCTCGGCATGAATGCCGTGGCTACGGCCGATGGTGGGTGTGTACTTGTGTTCTTCCGCCCGGCGCTTGATCGCCGCGAGGAGCTGGTCGAGGTCGGCGAGCAGAATGTCGGACGCGCGGGCGAGCTGCACTGCAAGCGTCGTGTCGAGCACATCCGAGCTGGTCATGCCCTGGTGCATGAAGCGCGCCTCGTCTCCCACCTGTTCGGCGACCCAGGTGAGGAAGGCGATCACGTCGTGTTTGGTCACCGCCTCGATCGCATCGATCGCCGGAACGTCGATCTTCGGATCGGTCGCCCACCAGTCCCACAGCGCCTTTGCTGCGCTCTTCGGCACCACGCCGAGCTCGCCGAGCTTCTCGGTCGCGTGCGCCTCGATCTCGAACCAGATGCGGTAGCGCGCCTCGGGCTCCCAGATCGCGGTCATTTCGGGGCGGGCGTAGCGGGGGACCATTCTCGACTCCGGTTGCTGGCTGGCGCAGCCGCTAAGGGGCCGGCGCGGGGATAGCAAGGGGCAGTGCAATCTCCCGTGCCAGCCCCTCCGCACCGGGAAATCGCCGATCACGACTGACGAGACGCAATGTGCCGTCATACGAGGCGAGGGCCTCTTGAGCATCTCGAAGGCGGCGGTGGCGAGGTGGTTGGTCGGCTCGTCGAACCCTAGAAACCGCGGCGGTACTAGCCGCCCCCATCATGGCGACCCGTACAGCTTCTCGTCGCCGCCGCTCGGCGCGGTCGCGGGCGCAGGCCACGTTGCGGTTGGCGAGAAGCGCTCTTTCTGACGAGTTCCACCGTCGCCTGGGGGCATATTTCGCTGTCATCTTTGGCACGGCCATGTTGACCAAGTGAACGTTATCAATTAGGTGAACGTTCACATAAGAATTTTGCATGCCGCGAAGCGCATGAAATCGGGAGGAGAATCAGATGAAATTGAAGGGCAACCCGTTTCTCGTCAGGGCGCTGGCGGGAACGTCGTTTGTGGCACTGAGCGCATTGGCGCCGGTCGCGCAGGCGCAGGATTCGTCCGCCGACGACTCCGCTCAAGAGACTGCAAACGATACTCCCGAGGACGAAAACGTCATCGTCGTATCGGGTATTCGCGCAAGTCTTCAGAACGCGATGAACATCAAGCGCGAAGCTGTCGGCGTGGTGGATGCCATCAGCGCGGAAGATATCGGCAAATTCCCCGATACGAACCTTGCCGAATCGCTCCAGCGGATCACCGGCGTATCGATCGACCGCCAGAGCGGCGAAGGGTCGAAAGTGACGGTCCGCGGTTTCGGGCCGGATTTCAACCTCGTGCTTCTCAACGGCCGCCAGATGCCTGCTTCGAGTTTGGGCGACTGCTGTTCGGCTCCCGCTTCGCGCTCCTTCGATTTCGCCAACCTTGCCTCGGAGGGCATTGCCGGCGTCGAAGTCTACAAGTCGGGCCGCGCTTCGCTGCCGACCGGCGGTATTGGCTCGGTCATCAACATCAAGACGCCGCGCCCGCTCGATCGGCCGGGTTTTCAGGGCAGCATCGGAATCAAGGGTGTAATCGATCACACGTTCGAAGACACCGAGATCACGCCCGAGATTTCGGGCATCATCAGCAAGACCTTTGCCAACGATACCATCGGCATTCTGGTGAGTGGCTCTTACCAGCGACGCAAGGCCAGCCTCGCGCAGTTCACGGTTGGTGAGTGGCGCGAAGGGTATCTTGCAACAGAGGGCAACTGGGGCTCGCTGGCGATGCCGGGCGACCCCCGGTACGCCAACATCGAGAACCGTCCGGAAGGCGACGATATCTACCAGGTTCCGCAGAACGCGGCCTACGACTTCACCGATATCGATCGTGAACGGATCAACGGCCAGGCCGTGTTGCAATTCCAGCCGTCGGACGAGTTCGGCGCGACGTTTGACTACACCTTCTCGCAAAACACGCTCGATGCCCGCACGAATAGCATCGGTGTGTGGTTCAATCACGATCAGACAAGCAGCAGTTGGACCGATGGGCCAGTCGCCGGTCCAAACTTCTACGCCGAGACTTTCGGGGCAGGAAAGGACCTTCCCATCACCGGCGCGGTCGCCGCCAATCGCAGCATCAATCACTCGATCGGCGCCAACTTCGAATGGAACCATCCGAGCGGTATGCGCTGGGTGCTGGATGCGCACTATTCGACCGCAGAATCCAAGCCGACATCTCCATACGGCAGCAACATTGCCGTGGGGACTTCGATCTTCGGCGTCGAGAGTCAGCGTGTCGATTTCACCACCGAGATGCCCGTCCTATCGGTTGATATGTATCCGGGCTCCGAAATCGATCCGTCGAATATCCGTCCATCGGGCAATGCATTCCGCAATGCCTATATGAAGGACCGGATCATGGAGGTGTCGCTAAGGGGCGCCTACGATTTCGACGCCGGGTTCATCGAAAGTCTCGACTTCGGTGCGACCTATACCGATAACAAGGTTCGCACCGCCTATGGTTTCCTCCAGAGCGACAGCTGGGGCGGCACGTTGAGCGCGGAAGAGACGCCGGACGATTTCTTCACGCCGAGGGACCTTCGCACCGATCTCGACGGGATGAATGGGTCACAAGACCCGAGCATCATCCCGACCTATTTTCGAATCGCCACGGAAGACTTGATCCAGTTCCTTGAATCGGAGATTGGAATCTGTTCTGCGCCATGGTCCGGCACGCCCACGGGCGAAGGCTGCCTGGCCGAATATACCGTCGACCGCCGGCTCCGTGAAAAGACCATCGCGCCGTTCGTGCAGTCGCTTCACGCGTTCGACATCCTTGCGGACGAGGCTCACCTGCGCCTTGGCTTGCGGTACGAAACGACCGATATTTCCGCCCCAGCGCGAGTTCCGGTCCCAATCGGGACCGTACTGATCTCCGACAACGAAATCGCAATCCAGAATGCTGAGGATACGGTAGCCTCGTCGCTGAAAGGCAGCTACGACAACTGGCTCCCGGCAATTGACTTCGACATTACGCCGATCGAGAACGTCGTTCTG
Organism: Pelagerythrobacter aerophilus; assembly: GCF_003581645.1. GTDB lineage: Bacteria > Pseudomonadota > Alphaproteobacteria > Sphingomonadales > Sphingomonadaceae > Pelagerythrobacter > Pelagerythrobacter aerophilus. The sequence continues at coordinate 305,632 of NZ_QXFK01000016.1, forward strand.
CGCGCGTCATATAGTCACACGATCACCCGCGCGGGCTATGACAAGTTAGGCGGCGGTTTGACCGTTAACTCTCCTGCTCGCCCCAACGGCGGCAGTACCGGCAGCAGCGGCGATCCCGGCCTCACCCCGTACAAGTCGAAGAACTTCGATGTGTCGGCCGAGTGGTATTACGGTCCGGCAAGCTATATTTCAGTTGGGTACTTCCGTAAGAACGTCAGTAACTTCATCACCGATCAGACGACGCAGGAGCCGGTATTCGACTTGCCTAATCCGGCTCAAGGTGCTGCTGTGCAGGCAGCGCGGGCTGCGCTAGGCGAAGACGCGAGCTTCGCCGACATTCTCAGTTACGTGGCGACCAACAATCCAGACCTCGTCACCCGGGACAACGCCGGCGAGCCCCGGGGCATTATTGGGCAGCCCGGAGATCCTTCACTGGTTTTCACGATCACTCGGCCAATCAACACCGATCGGTCGGCGACGCTAGATGGTTTCGAGTTCGCTATCCAGCACGACTTCTGGAACACCGGTTTCGGGGCTATCCTTAACTACACGATCGTAAATAGTGACACTCATTACGATAATACGTTACGCTACACGGAAGAGCAGTTCGCTGTGACCGGTGTTTCCGACAGCGCCAATGCCGTTCTATTCTACGACCGGGGCGGTCTGCAGGCGCGTGTTGCCTATAACTGGCGGGACGAGTTTCTGACCGGTTACGGGCTCGACCCGTTCTACATTGAAGCCTACGGCCAGGTCGATGCGAGTGCGAGCTACGAATTCGCAAACGGGCTCACCATCTTCGGCGAGGCCATCAACCTCCTGAGCGAAGGCCGTCGGGGCCATCGCCGGGCCGATCAGGCGGTGTATTTCGCGGCCCCGGGCTACGCCCGATACGCGGCCGGCGTGCGCTTTACCTGGTGAGGGGTGGGGGCGTTCCCGCCCCCTCCTACTTGCAAGAGAGTCGCACTGCCCCCGACGCAGTGCGACTCTTTGTCTCCGGTGAGGTCCGCGGCTATGGGATGAGCGTATGCACGGCGACTTTGCGAGATTGGTGATTGTAGGCGGGGGAACTGCGGGCTGGCTCAGTGCAGCCTACCTTGCTGCACGCTGTCCCGAGCTCGACATCACGATCGTCGAGGCGCCCGACATTCCCACTATCGGCGTCGGCGAGGGAAGCTGGCCGACCCTGCGCAAGACACTTGCCACCATCGGCATTAGCGAAGTCGAGTTCCTGACTGCCTGCGATGCTTCGTTCAAGCAGGGGTCCCGCTTTGACGGCTGGGCCAATGGCGGACCTGGCGACAGCTACTACCACCCGTTCACGGCGCCTATTGCAGGGGACATCGCCGAGCTCCTGTCCGCATGGAAGGGAACGGCCGACGAGCTGCCCTTTTCCTACGCCATGAATCCGCAAGCCGCGATCTGCGACCGGGACCTCGCGCCGCGCCAACGTGCCATGCCGGACTTTGCCGGTGCGTTGAACTACGGTTACCACCTCGATGCCGGAAAGCTGGCCGTGCTTCTCGCACGCCATGCGGTCCAGAAACTTGGCGTCACCCACGTCCGAGATACGGCGATGGACGTCGAAACCGGCGAGGATGGGTTTATCACCGCGCTCCGCCTGCGTGAGGGAGAGCCGCTCCGGGGTGATTTCTTCATCGATTGCACCGGCATGGCCGCGCGATTGATCGGCCAAGAGCTCGGGGTGGAGTGGATCGACCGTTCGGATGTCTCCTTCAACGACCGGGCGCTGGCGGTGCAAGTGCCGACATTGCCGGACAGCCCGATTGCCTCGCAGACCGTGGCCACGGCTCACGAGGCAGGGTGGCTATGGGATATCGCGCTGCCCTCGCGCCGGGGTGTCGGTTGCGTCTATTCCTCGCGCTTCATGGACGACGACGCGGCCGCCGAAGTGCTTGCCGAATATGTTGCAGCCAATGTTCCTGGAGCGGATTCTGCATCGCTTACGCCGCGCAGACTCCAGTTCGCCACAGGCCATCGCGCGGAATTCTGGCGGGGGAACTGCCTAGCCGTGGGTCTGTCCGCGGGTTTCATCGAACCGCTTGAAGCGTCGGCCATCGTACTGATCGAACTGTCGCTCAAGGCTTTGGCAGACAATTTCCCCCGCAGCCGCGACGCCCTGACCCTGCACGCAGCGCGGTTCAATTCGCTCTTTCGCTATCGCTGGGGCCGGACGGTCGACTTCCTCAAACTTCACTACGTGCTGAGCTACCGCAGGGAACCCTACTGGCTCGCCCAGCGGGATCCCGCGACAATCCCGCAGTCTCTAGCCGACCAGCTCGTCTTGTGGCGCGATCATCCGCCTTCGGAGGCCGACTTCCCCCAGATCAACGAGATTTTCTCCGCCGCCAGCCAGCAATACGTGCTCTACGGCATGGGATACGTTCTCCCTGCCGATTCCGGTTTCACTGCGGGCGACGGGGCAACAAGGAAGCTGACCGAGGTTCGTGAACGAGAGCGAGCGCTAGCCTCTGCGCTGCCGACAAATCGCGCGTACTTCGATGCTCTCGCCGGCGAACCTGCAAGGGCACAAGGAGAGATCGCCTCCCAATGAGTAAACACGAAATTCTCAACACCAAAGATCACGCCGACTTGCGCGTCCACACCGGCGCGGGCGCGGAACTGGGCGACGCGGTCATGGCCGCGCTGGTCGTGCCCGACGAGTTTCGCAAGGTGCAGGCACACTATCCGATTGTCTTCCGCCGCGAGGCCGACGGCGGGCGCTTTTCGGCGCTCGCTCTGTTCGGCTTCGAAAATGGCGAGAACCTTTTCCTCGCAAACGGCGAGTGGGAGGCGCGCTATCGCCCGCTCTCGATGGATATCCAGCCGTTCCTTGTGGGACTTCCGCAGGATGGCGGAGGCGAGGGACAAGTGCATGTGGATATGGGGCACCCGCGCATTTCGGCCAGCGGCGAAGGAACCCGAGTTTTCGACGAAGCCGGTCGCGCCACACCGTTTCTCGAGACGATCACGGAGAAGCTCGGCGCGCTGCACGTCGGCTATCAGGAAAGCAGCGCCTTTTACGACGCCCTTGCGCGCCATGATCTGCTCCAGCCATTCACGCTCGACGTGCCGCTTAGTGACGGGTCGAACCAATCGCTGATTGGTTTCCACATTATCGATGAGGACAAACTGCGTGCGCTGGATGCCGATGCGCTCGGCTCGCTGCACGGGGATGGCTATCTCATGCCTATTTTCATGGCGCTTGCCTCACTGTCCAATTTCTCCGAGCTGATCGCCCGTAAGGACGCGAAGCAGGCGCGTGGCTGAGGCCGACCCTCCGATTTTCACGGGCATGGAACAAGTCCCGGAGCGCAAGGCGAGCGATAGTGCCGCGCTGTCCTCGATACTCGATGAGGCTGATTCACCCTTTGTGGTGCGCGGACTGGTGTCGGAATGGCCATTGGTCAAGGCGGGGCTCCAATCCGCACGCACCGCCCGCCGCTATCTGCTGGACCGTGCCCGGTCGGCCCCCTTCACGGTGACCATCGGCGAACCGGGTCGTGGCGGGCGACTGTTCTACGACGACGACTTCGGAATGAACTTCCGCACCGCGCGCGGGAAGCTCGCAGACATCTTTCGCGGTTTCGATGACAACGAAGCCCGCACGGAAGCGCCCGCGATCTACCTTTCCTCGGTCGATATGAAGCTGTTCTTCGACGGGTTGGTCGAAGAAAATGTCTCCCCGGTGGTCGACCGGCGACCGCTCGAAAGCATCTGGATCGGTACCGACACCTGCGTGGCGGCTCACAACGACTTTCCTCGCAATCTGGCTTGCTGTGCCGTTGGCCGACGACGCTTCACGATCTTCCCGCCCGAGCAGTTCGCCAATCTCTACATCGGCCCGCTCGAGAACACGCCCGCCGGCCGTGCGGTGAGCATGGTCGATTTCCACGCGCCCGACTTCGATGCCTTCCCGCGTTTCGCCGAGGCGTTGAAGCATGCGCAAGTGGTCGAGCTGGAGCCGGGCGATGCGGTCTACATTCCTTCGATGTGGTGGCACCATGTCGAGGGACTCGACCCTTTCAATGTGCTGGTAAACTACTGGTGGCGCGACACGCCCGGTTTTCTCGGCCAGCCGCATGACGCGCTCAATCACGCCATCCTCGCGCTGCGCGACCTGCCGCGATCCGAACGCGCCTTCTGGCGTGAGCTGTTCGACCATTACGTCTTCGAGAATCCACCGGAGGTGGCCGAGCATATCCCCCAAAAGGCCCGGGGGATCCTTGCTCCGCTGACCGCCGAGACCGCAGGCAGGATAAAAGCCTATCTGCTGAGGGCACTGAGCAAATGAGAAGCGACTTTACACCCATGCGGATCGTGGTCGCCGGAGGAGGCACCGCAGGCTGGATGGCCGCCGCGGCGTTGGCGTACACCATGGGCGAGACAATCGACCTGACCCTGGTCGAAAGCGACGCCATTGGCACTGTGGGCGTGGGAGAGGCGACGATCCCACCCTTGGTTCTGTTCAACCGCCTGATCGGTATAAGCGAAGCCGATTTCATGCGCGAGACGCAGGCGACCTTCAAGCTGGGCATCGAATTCGAGAACTGGAGGTGCGAGGGGGAAAAATACTTCCATGCCTTCGGGACCACCGGGCGCGATCACTGGTCCGCGGGATTCCAGCACTTCTGGGCCGAGGGGAACGAGCGCGGCCATTCGGACAGCTACAGCGACTACTGCCTCGAGCTGGTGGCAGCCTATGCGCGCAAATTCGCACATCTGCCCAAGAACGGGCTGAACTACGCCTATCACCTGAACGCAACGGCCTATGCTGCCTTTCTCCGCCGCATTGCCGAGAAAGCCGGCGCCAAACGCGTCGAGGGCAAGATCGCACAGGTCGAGCTCGACGGGGACAGCGGCGACATCACCGCCCTGAGGCTGGAAGATGGCCAGAGGCTCGAAGGTGACCTGTTCCTCGACTGTACGGGCTTTCGTGCGCTGCTCATCGAAGGGGCACTGCACGTCGGTTATGACGATTGGTCCCATTACCTGCCATGCGATCGCGCGATCGCGGTGCAAACCGAGCTTTCCGGACCGCCCGTGCCCTATACCCGTGCCATTGCGCACGATGCGGGCTGGCAATGGCGTATTCCCCTGCAGCACCGCGGCGGGAATGGCATCGTCTACTGCAGCCGCTACCTTTCGCAGGACGCAGCGCGCGAACGGCTCATGTCAACGCTCGAAGGCAAGCCCATCAGCGAGCCCCGGGCAATACCGTTTACCGCTGGCGCACGGCGCAAGCAGTGGCATCGCAATTGTGTTGCCATCGGCCTTGCGGGCGGATTCCTCGAACCGCTTGAATCTACCAGTATCCACTTGATCCAGCGCGCTGTCGTGCGGCTGATGCGGATGATGCCGGCGGGCCAGGTAAGCGAACGGGACATCGCCGAATTCAACGATCAGCAGCTTACCGACATGATCCAGGTGAGGGATTTCCTGATCCTACACTACAACGCCACCGACCGGCGCGACAGCCCGTTCTGGCGGCAATGCGCCACGATGGATATCCCGGATACACTGCGCCAGAAGATCGAGCTGTTCCGCGAAACGGGTCGTGTTTTCCGTAAGAACGAGGAGATATTCGCCGAGAACAGTTGGGTGCAGGTCATGCTCGGCCAGGGCATCAAGCCGCGAAACCACCACCCAATAGCGAAGAAAATGAGCGACGCGGAACTGTCGCGCTTTCTTTCATCCTTGCGAGAAAACATCACCAAAACAGTGGCGGCCTTGCCAAGCCACGAAGACTATGTGGCGCAATTCTGCGGGTCAAAACAGGCGACGGTTGCCTGACCGTATGTGGCAGGCGAATGACGAGGACGATAATGGCAGTGGGTAATGGGGGTTTAGCACCAACGGGCAGGCGCCGCCAATCGGTCACCATCAAGCACGTGGCGGCGGACGCGGGTGTATCGCTGCAGACCGTCAGCCGCGTCATCAATAACGGCCCCAATGTCCGCCCGGCAATGAAGGAACGAGTCCAGGCGAGCATCGACAAGCTCGGTTACGTACCTTCGATAGCCGCGCAGCGGATGAGTGGTTCACGTTCCTATCTCATCCTCGCCATCAACGACCGCGACCGCACCATAGCCGACTGGCGCGCGCGCGAGGGACGTGACTGGATCGACCAGATGCTCCTCGGCGGCATGCTGACCGCTGCCGAGCGCGGCTATCGTATGATCTTCGAATTGGTCGATACCCACAGCGACCATGTCGAACGAGAGTTGGGTGCGGCGATTGCAGCTTTGCGGCCCGATGGGATAATCGTGACGCCGCCACATTCGGAAAACCTGCAGATCACCGATCTACTGGCCGAAAGCGGCATTCCCTTCGCCCGGATCGGTTCGAAGGAGGAAGGCCCGGGCATAGCGATCACGATGGGCGACGAGTACCTGGCTGCGCTTGCCACCGATCATCTGATCGAACTGGGCCACAAGCGCATCGGGCTCATTGCCGGACCCGACGAGTATAGCCTGGCGGGCTGGCGTATCGACGGGTGGTGCGAAGCGATGGGCCGGGCTGGTCTTTCCGTGGACGGCTTGTGCGTGAAAGGCGACTTTGGCTTTGAAAGCGGAATTGCCGCGGCCAACTCGCTACTCGACCGCCCGGACCCTCCGACTGCGATCATTGCCAGCAATGATCAGATGGCGCTGGCCACGCTGCAGGTCGCGCGCGAGCGAGGCCTCGCGGTGCCTGAGGACATGTCGCTGATCAGCTTCGACAATTCGCCGGTGGTGCGCTTCACGGATCCGCCGCTGACCGCGGTCGAACAGCCGATTGCCGCCACGGTTAGCCGCGCTGTGGAAATGCTGATCGATGCTCGCACCCATGCTCCGCCGGCGGAACCCGTACAGATACAAGGTGAGCTAGTAGTGCGCCGCTCGACTGGTCCTGCACGCGTAGACGGTCGATAGGGCCATGGCGGCAATCCGCCGGCCGGAGCCGCGATGAGATCGATCCTCTTGGCCGAGCCGTGCGGCTGACGTTACGGACGAAGTTCTGGCACGGGTGATCGTGGATCGGGATCGCCAATCCGAGCGCTGGCTATCTTTCGAAGGTCCGGCACGGGGCTGACTGCACTGCGGCAACGACACTGTTTGCAAGGCGGGCTACGATCCGATACGCGCGGCCCATGAAAAGACCTCTGCTCCTCGCAAGCATGGGCCTCTCGGCCCTGATTCCCGCCAGTGCATATGGCCAAGCTGAAGAGCCGACGCTGGCGGGGCGGGCGGCTATTGAGCGCATCGCCGGCAATACCATCGTTCTTACGCCGGAGAGCGAGGCTCCGTTCGCGCTGGAGGTTGTCATGTACTTCGCGTCGGATGGCCGGGCAGTATCGCGTATGTCGGCAAACGGCGTTGCGAATGAGGCGGAATCGCTTGTCGGCAAATGGTCGATCGATGATCAGGAGCGCTTGTGCGTTGTTGAGGACGGCAAGGATCTGAAAAGCGACAGAGATTGTATCGGCATCGTCGTCACGGGCAATACTGTCCGCTCCGTGCCAGAGGACATCTTTCGCGGTCTGCACGCGACCATCGCCGAGGGCAATCCGAGCAAGCTGTGAGTATCGCGCTTAGCTGACATGCATCTGGGTCGAGCTCGAGCAAGCGCCTGAGTTATCTCGTTTGACGCGATGCCGTGGACGGTCTCAGCAGGCGCGTCCGCACATTTCCTCACAAATCGTCAAGAATGAGGTGCAATCCGGACAAGGCCACCTGGAAGTGCAAAGAGTAGCAAACAGTGGTGGTGGCTGTCTGGGATAGCCGCCGCCTACCGAGAAAACTCCACCATCCAAGATGGAGCGATCTCATGTCTTTGCCTCGTCGCGCTGCGTCTCGTCTGTCACTTCCGTCCCATTCCCGCGGACGGCTTGCAATGGGCCTGGCCCTTCTTCTGGTCGTGCTTCTCGGGGCGTTGCTCGGAAGCCGGTTGAACGCCGCCGACCCCCGAACCGAAGCCGATCCGGTCGGCAGCGGCACATTGCTGCTTGCCGAAAAAGGCGTCGCCGATCGCTTGCCTGCCGTGCGCCTCGGCACCGATATGGACGTGGAGGTCAGCGGGCAGATCGCTCGGGTACGCGTGACCCAGGCGTTCCGCAACACGAGCGACAAATGGATGGAGGCCACCTACCTCTACCCGCTACCCGAAGACGGCGCGGTCGACAGCCTGAAGATGGTCGTCGGCCAGCGGGTCATCGTCGGCCGCATCAAGCGCCGCGAAGAGGCCCGTGAGATCTATGAAGAAGCCAAGGCCAGCGGCCGGAAAGCCGGCTTGACCGAGCAGTATCGCGCCAACATGTTCCGCAACAGCGTTGCCAATATCGGGCCTGGCGAAACCGTGCTGGTTTCGATTGAGTATCAGGCACCGGTCCGCCGCCTGAGCGGCGAATATGCGCTCCGGCTGCCGCTGGTGGTGGGGCCGCGCTACGTCCCGCCGCATAGCGTGCAGGACGCGCGGTCGGCGGACGATGCCCGCGCCGTGACGGCGCCGCTGGCCGACCCGGCGCTGGGACGCGACCTCAACCCGGTGTCGATCACTGTGCGGCTCGCCCCCGGGTTCAAGCCCGCCAACATCATCAGCCCCTATCACCAGATCGCGGTCGAAGCCGGCGGGCCGCGGCGGCGGACCGTCCGCCTGGCGGATGGCGATGTTCCGGCCGACCGCGATTTCGAATTGCGCTGGCGTTCGGCGACGGCCGATCCGACGGTGGAGCTTTTTCGACAGGAACGCGATGGGAAGCAGTACGTCATGGCCACTATCTCCCCGCCGGCGCCGGACACCATGCCCCCGCCCGCTCCGCGCGAAATGATCTTCGTCATCGACAACAGCGGTTCGATGGGTGGGGAATCGATGCGCCAGGCGAAACGAAGCCTGCTCCATGCGCTCGACACACTGCGACCCGTGGACCGGTTCAATATCGTCCGCTTTGACGACAGCATGACCGTCCTGTTCGAGGAACCCGTCGCAGCGAGCTCGGAGCAGATCGCCGTCGCACGCCGCTTCACCGAAAGCCTCGAGGCGTCGGGCGGCACCGAGATGCTGCCTGCGCTGAAGGCGGCGCTCGACGATCGTGCGGCTGGCTCCGCCAGCGGGCTGCGGCAGGTCATCTTCCTGACCGACGGCGCGATTTCCAACGAACGCGAAATGTTGGCCACCTTGGCTGCGCAAGCTGGGCGGAGCCGCGTGTTCATGGTCGGGATCGGCTCGGCCCCGAACAACTATCTGATGACCCGCATGGCCGAGGTGGGGCGCGGAACTTACGTCAATATCGGATCGCCGGACGAAGTGACCGCGAAGATGGCTGCACTGTTGAACCGATTGAAGGCTCCCGTCGCGCGCAACCTCAAGGTGACACTCTCGGGGGATGGCGTGGAACTGACCCCGGCCGTGCTCCCCGATCTCTATGCCGGCGAGCCGCTGGTCCTGCTCGGCCGTGCCAACCGCCTTTCGGGGACGCTGATGGTCAGCGGCACGATCGGCGATAAAGCATGGACGGATACGGTCGATCTGAGCGACGCCATCGAGAGCGAGGCAGTCGCGCGGCTCTGGGCCAAGCGGCGGATCGACGATATCGAGGTCGGCCGTCTGATGAGCGCGATCTCGCATGAGGACGCGGATACGGCGATCGCCGAGCTCGGTCTCGCCTTCTCGATCGTTACCAGCCAGACCAGCCTGGTCGCGGTCGATGAGACGCCCACGCGGCCGCTCGATCAGCCGCTGACCGAAGAAGAACTGCCCCTCCTGCTGCCTGCGGGCTGGGATTTCGATGCGCTGTTCGGCGGGGAGACGGCACGGGCGGCCGTTGCGGCGAGCGAGGAGCGGGCAAACCGGGCCGCGCGGGCCAACGATCCGGCCACGGCCCTCGACCTGCCTCAAACCGCGACCGGCTTTGCGGGTCTGGTCGGGAAGGGGCTGCTGCTCATGCTGATCGGCCTTGCCGGGATATGGCTGACACGCCGCCGCATGCCCGGAGCGATGGCGTGAGCCTTCGCCTCGCCAACATGGGGAGCCGCGCTTTCGGGCGCGGCTTTCTCCGCCTGATTGCAATCGGCGCCTGTCTGATCGGCACCGCCACAATGGCCCAAGGGGTCTGGATTCCTGCCAAAGCGGTGCTGGCGCAAATCCTGCTCGACCGAGCCTTTGAGCAGAGCCAGGCGCTTGGCCGGCCGGTCAAGCCCTGGAGCTGGGCAGACACTGCGCCGATCGCGCGCCTCGATGTGCCACGTCTGGGCATCAGCGAAGTGGTCCTGGCGGGCGGTTCCGGCCAGGCAATGGCGTTCGGACCGAGCCTGCTATCCGCGGGAGCAGGCGTGGGCGAGAACGGAACCAGCATCATAGCCGCGCATCGTGATACTCATTTCACCTTTCTGCGCGACCTGCGGCCGGGAGATCTCATCGAACTGAAGGGGATAACCGGCGATACGCTGCGCTATCGCATGACCGGCAGCCAGATAGTGCGATGGAACGACTTTGCGTTCGACTCTCATCCTGACCGGGCGACATTGCTGCTCGTTTCCTGCTATCCCTTCGACGCAACACAGCGGGGCCCGTTGCGCTTCGTCGGAATGGCGGAAAAGATGGATTGAGCGATTCGATGCGTCGCCGGATTAAACCTGATCGCAAATACAGCCTGGCGGATCGTCCGCAGCTGTCAATCAAGGGGAATCTTCATGTTAAAAACAATAGCTGGGACAATATTCTTCCTGTTCGCCCCCGCTGTCATGGCGCAGGGCACGACTTACGGTGATCTCGCGTCGCTGGGCGGATCAATGCAGGCGGTCGCCGAAGCGTGCGGAGATTATTCGGCAGCGGAGCTCGCACAGATGAAAGAAGAACAGCGCCGAATCGCCGTGCAGGGCGGCACGTCGCCGGCAGAGTTCGAGCGCGCGTTCAAGGCTGGCCATGCAATGGGAACGAAGAAGATCGCTGGGGCGACATCCGCGCAAAAGCAGAAGATGTGCAACGATGTTCGCGCGATGCTTGGCAAATAAGTCCGGCAAACACGGCAAGGCAGGGAGATCGCATATGGCAAGGTCGACAGGGGCGCTCGCTCTGGTTGCTGTCATGACCTCGCCCGCAGGGGCGCAAGAGGCGTCGACACCGCCGATTTATTCGGAGAAGCGCCTGACTTTGGAGGTGGCCGATGTCGATCGCGATACCGTTCCGCCCGGAACGCCGGCGGCGTTCGAAGCCGCTTTCGGCCAGGCTCCGCGTAACGAAGCAGTGCGCGAAATCGACGGTTCGACCTTCACGTTCGTACCGCTGGCACTGATCCCGCTGGCCGGCGAAAAAGTCGCGCTGGTCAGCACCGGAAGGAGCGCATGCACTGGCCACCCCTGCTCCGGGATCAACGCGGTGCACTATCTGCGCGAAGTCCGGGCGCGCTATGAAGTCGAAGGAGAATGGTCGCACGTCGGGGCAACCGGGACGTTCGGCCATCCGGCGCTGCGTTGGGGCTGGAGCGATGCGATTGCTGACGATCCGGTGCTCTACACCGAAGGCGGCGGCGTCTGGCAGGGATATGCCTGCTCTCGCGCCTCGCTGACCGCACTGACGCCCGCCGGTCCGCTCGAGATCGCCAGCATCCCGGTCTTTTTCTCCAACGAAGGGGCAATGGGGGAGGGCGACACCAGCCTGGAGGGCACCATCACATCGGTCGAGAAAGGCCGCAGTTTTACAGTCACCTACAGGGGCTCGCGGACCTTCCGCGAGCACTACGTTCGCGGAGAAGACGGCCACTACGAAGTGCGAGGCGGTACGAAGGTTCCCAGCTGCTGATCCCAACGAGCCCGTCCGGAACGCATTTCTACCCCTTGACGGCGTGTGCGGGAATGTGCGGATATGTCCGCATATTAACGGCCGGCGGGGGCACTATCATGACCGGACGCAACGATGGACTGGATGGCGAGGTCATCGCCCGCCGCGTGCGCGAGGAGCTGGCGCGGCGGCGCATCTCGCGGCAGGCGCTTGCCGATATGGCGCGGATCAGCATTTCAACGCTCGAAAAGGCCCTGTCGGGCGGGCGCAGCTTCACGCTGGCTACGGTGCTTCGCCTGGAGGATGCGCTGGGGATGCCATTGCGCGACCTTCCTGCCGTCGCGCCGTCCGGTCCCGCGCCTGAGCAGCTCGGGGCCTACGCGCGCGCCGCCATCAAGTGGATCGAGGGCGATTTCCTGACCTTGCGTCCGAGTTTCGAGAACTCCGATACGCTTTATGCTTACCTCACCACAATTCGCTGGGACGAGAGCCTGGGGCATCTGGTCTTCTCCGAGTTGGCGCGCGCCGATCAGCAGTTCGCTCAGGAAGGCCATGTGTCCATACCCAATCTCTCGGGCCACATATATCTGGTGACCAACGACACCGGCCAGTATCGCATGGCGATGCTGGGTCGCGCGACGCGCGAGATGCGCATGTTCGGCATATTGCTGACGTTGCAGATTGGCAGTGGCTCACAGCTCGTGCCCGTAGCCTGCCCGATCGGCCTTATCCCAGTGGAGCAAATCACGGTACCGGAGATGGGTCGTATCCTGCCCGGGTCCGCCTGCTATTCGCACTACAAAGCGCTGCTCGACACGGCCACCACCGACGATTTCGCTCGCTTCGCGTGAAGTGACCGCTAGCGAGCGGTTTGCGATCAATTCTGGCGCTGAATAAGCTCGATTTGGTGTCCGTCGGGGTCCGCGAGAACGGCGATCTGGGTCCCGGCGAATGTGGTTGGTTCGAGCCGTACGGTCGCGCCATGCGCGATCATCGTCTCACAGGTCTTGTCGAGTTCTGCGATGTAGAAACCGACCGGGCCGTTTGCCTGGCCCAGCGTAAGGTTGCGCCCATCCTTCCACCGGCACAGCACGAGCGCCGCCCCGGCTTTCGAGGGCGCGAGGATCACCTCATCGAACGCGCCGGCGTCGATCCGTCGCTGCTCGGTGAAGCCGAGGCATTCGCAATAGAAATCGATTGCTCGGTCGAGATCGGCCACGAAGATCTTGTAGAATGCTGGCCGGGTCTGCTCCATCTCGCTAATCCTCCGCATATGCCATCGTGCCGAACTGGCGGTTGCCGTAAACCAGCGCATGAGGTTGATGTCCCAACACTACTTGTTCGACTTTGCAGGCGAATATGCGGTGGGTGCCGATTACGTGCGACTGAAGAACCCTGCACCGCATCATGGATGCTGCATCGCGCAGGACGGGCGGACCGTCACTGCCGGTATCCCAATCTCCCTCCGCGAAACGGGCTTCGCCGCAGACCCCCGTCATGCCGGCGAAGGTCCTCGCAAGACCTGACTGTCCCGGCCTGAGTGTGCTCACACCGAGTTCGCCGGTTGCGAGGATCGCATCGTGCGCCGCCGCCTGCCGGTTGATCGATAGCAAGATGGATACCGGATCGGTCGAAAGGGATGTCACCGCCGTGACTGTCATGCCGTAGTCGCGGCCGCCGTGACGCACAGTCACGATGTGAACCGCACTTGCCAGTCGCGCCATCGATTCCAGGAATGCTTCGAGCGTCTCCAGCTCTGGTCCTTGCGTCATCATCAGATTGTCAGCTCAGCATCGGACCAACAAGGCGCCCCGATGCTGTCGCGCAGGACCTTGTCGGGATAAATGTTCACCCTACCGCTGATGACGGCGCGCAACGGCTTGGCGGAAGGTTCTCCGGGACCTTGGTGCGGTGTCGCAGGTTCGCTCATGGCGGCGTCGGCCGGGAGGCGGGCGGCGACTTGCGCACCGCCCGCCTGGCTTCGGCAATCTCAGGCGGCCAACGCCGCGCTCGACTGATAGTTCATCATCGCGTCGTAATTTGTGCGATAGAACATGTCCTTGGTTGCTTCATCGACGCCCTCGAGCGTGCTCTCGAACTTGCCGACGGGGTCCTTCGTGCCTTCCGGATGCGGGTAGTCGCTCGAGAACATGAACAGCTCTGCGCCGCCGTCGCGGATCATTTCGCCAACGTCCTCGCCCGGAAACGGGGTGAACTTGACCGCCCGCCGAATGAATTCGGACGGGAGCATCTCGAGCTCCTGGACATAGGGATCCGTCCGCTTGAACGACTTGTAAGCGTAGTCGAGCCGGCGGAGGAAGTCGGGCACCCAACCTGCTCCGGACTCGATTACCCCGCCGCGCAGGCCCGGATGGCGCTGGAAGATGCCATCGTAGACCATCGCGGTGAGGAACTCCTGCGGTGCGAAGCAGAGCGATGTGAAGTCGGCGAAGCGCAGGTTCTCGCCTCCGCCGTGCAGGTCCGGCGCACGTTCGCGCCCGTTGTTGTGATAGCCCTTGGGCTGCGTCTTGGTGCCGGTGCCGATGTGGACCATGAAGGGAATCTTGCGGTTCTCGAGCATTGCCCAGAACGGCGCATGGTCCGGGTGACCGGGGGACATTCCGCCGGATGGCATCGGCGCTACGCCCACCGCACCTGCGCCTGCTGCGATCGCGCGCTCGGCTTCGGCCAGGGCCAGGGCCGGATTGTCGAGCGGAATATACGCGACGTTCACCAGGCGCCTGTCACCGTCGCAAAACGCTTGCTGGGCCTTGTTTGCAGCCCTGACGATCGCGTATTTCTCCTCGTCACTTTCTGCCTTGCCCATCGCGGCCAGGCAGGCCGTGGTGAAGACGAGCTGGCTGACGAAACCGTATTTGTCGAGCATGCGGGCGCGTTCGGATGCATCGAACGCGCCAAAAGCCATCCAGCCCTTGTCGCCCGAGATCGGGTCGTCGGCGGCTGCGGCGTCGGCTTCTGGATCGGTCGCACGCGCCTTTGCCTTCTCGATCATTCCTACGACCCGGCCCGACTTGTCCGCCTTGTAGAGCGTGCCGTACTTCTCCCGCAGATCGTCGCTATCGAGGAACTCGTAGATCCAGTCCTGCGTTTCCATAGTGTGACTGTCAGCATCATTTATGACACGTCCATATGCGTACGACATTGCAAATCTCCCAATCTCGGCTTTCGATTCGATCAGATAATTATCTAATTATCAGTGTGTGTGTCAATTTACCTCCAACGAGGCCGGTCTAAAAAGTGGAGCGGGCGGGGCAAGCCGATCGCGGACTCTGCCGGACAGGCCATGGCGCCCGCTCCAGTCGGTTATTCGCCAAGGCGAACTCGGAGAGTGAGGCCCGCCTGGCGCTCGCGGTAACGTGAGAGATACTGAGCGTAACCGCCCGAGGTATCGGCCGAGTTCGGCGCGATCAGTGTCGCGAATTGCTTGTCGGTGATGTTGCGAACGAAGCCGCGCAATTCGAACAGGCCATCGGCGAATGAGAGTCCCGCGGAGGCGTTCCAGATGCCGTACGCGGGCTGGATCGTTCTGGGATCGCCGCTGGTGGAGAACTGCTCGTCGTCGCGCCACGAATAATCGGTCGCGAGCAGCAGATCCACATCGCTGGTAAGCGCGGTCTCGTAATTCGCCGCCACGTTAAACTTGAACTTGGGGGAATTGGCGAGCCGGTTGCCATCGACATTGAGAACCGGCCGTCCATCGATCAGGCGGCAGCCGCTATTGAGCGCGGGAACGGTATAGGCATAGGGGCAGGAGACACCGTCGAGGTCGCGGTACTCGCCATCGATGTAGGCCGCATTTGCCGACAGGTTCAGGCCGTCGACCGGTCTGATGGAGAGCTGCGCCTCAATCCCCTTGGTTACGAGCCCGCCCGCATTGGTCGTGCGAAAGCCCGGAGGATTGGTGCTGGTGTCGTAGATCTGGGTCTGAAAATCCTTGAACTTCTCGTAGAACACCGCCGCATTGAATGTCGCGAGCCCCCGCAAGAAGCGCGATTTCACACCCAGGTCGTAGGCCATGACCGTCTCGGGGCGGATCAGCGGGCTTACGTCGGGCTGGACGATGCCACTCGAGGCCAGCCCCGGCCCCTTGTAGCCGCGGGCCACGTTGGCATAGATCATGACGTCGGGCGCGATGTCGTATTCGCCGGTGATCTTCCACGAGAAGTTCGTCGAGTCCCCTCTCTCGGTCGTGTCGCCTGCAACACTGCCGATGATGGCGGACGAACCCGGCAGCGCGCCGGGAAGATCGTAGGCGATCCGACGTGCCCGCAGGTCGTCGTGGGTCAGGCGGCCGCCCACCCGGAGACGCAAAGCGTCGGTCGCATTCCAGGTCACCGAACCGAATCCCGCATAGCTCTTGCTGACGAAGTCGGTCTCTATGACGGCCACTATGAGCGGCGCCGGGGCTGGTCCAAGCAAGCGTCCGCCTGCGCGATAGAAGACGTCGTTCTCGCCGCGGAAGTAGTAGAGGCCCGCAAGCCATTCGATCGTCTGCCCGGGGTCAGAGGCGAGCCGCAGTTCCTGACTGAACTGCTGATAGCGATAGTCGCCACCGTTATAGTCAAAGCGGTCGAGCGGCGTCTGGTCGCCGTCGAAATCCAGGATGTGATGGTTGTCCCGCAAAGCGGTAATCGACGTCAGCGCCATGCCGCCGAGATCGATATCGACCTGCCCCGTAACGCCCTTGTATCGCCTCAGCGGAGCACCGGGATAGGTCCCGGTCGGCATTCCGGCAACGACGGAGAGATTGTCCGGACCCGGCTCGATCCCGTACTCCTCGAAGTGGTTTGCCAGGTTGGCGTTTTCGCCCAGCGTCAGCGCTGTCGAGAAACAGCAGACCGAGGTGTCCTTCGAATAGTCGCCCGTCACCAGCAGGCGGACTGCGTCGTTCGGCTCGAAGAGCAGCTTGCCGCGAAAGCCATAGTTGCGCTCGCCGTTGTAGTCTTCGCCCAGGAACTCGTTGTGAATGAAGCCGTCGGTGCGGTTGCGGAAGCCCACCAGGCGCAACGCCAGCCGCTCCCCGATCGGCACGTTCAGTACGCCGCTGTTGCGAATCTCCCCATCTGTCCCGAGCGTGACCGCCGCTTCGGCGGCGAACCGTCCAAGCTGCGGCGAGTTTGTCACGATATTCACCAGCCCGGCTGAGGCGTTCTTGCCGAACAGGAGACCCTGCGGGCCTTCGAGTACTTCGATCCGCTCGATGTCGATCAGCGAGGCCGCCGACTGGGGTTGGCCGAGCACGACACCGTCGACGACGGTCGATACGCTTTGCTCCACAGTAGAGGAGAACGAGGACGTGCCGATGCCTCTGACAGCGAAGGCAGACGACATGGGGATCGGATTGTCTCTGAATGTAAGCGCCGGCGCGATTCGCGTGAGGTCGCTTGGCTGAACAATTTGCAGGGTTTCGAGAGCCTCACCAGTAGCAACGGTTATCGATTCGGAGACATCCTGGATATCTTCGACCCGCTTGCGTGCGGTCACAAGGATAACATCGCCCGTGGAGGCGCCGTTGCGCGCTGACTGTTGAGGACTGTTTTCTTGCGCTGCGAGCGGAGCCGCAGTGACCGTGCCCGCGGCCAGCACCACAGCGAGCGCAGCCGTGTGCCGAAATGCCTTCGTACTCATATACCTCTCCCAGCTAGGCCCTTGGCAAGCCTTTGTGTGCGTAGTCTCACATGTAAATTGTGATGTAGTCAACATGGATATGCGCAAGACAGCACCAGATATGGCGATCTCTTGCTTGACTATGATGCATACTTATTGAGCATTGGTCAGTAGCAGCAAGGTGCAGTCGGACTCGTGTTGAGGTGGCAAGCCGCGGCTGGAGATATGTCCGGGAGATCTCGTTCGAAATCTCGCCTCGCGTTCTCGCGCGCACTTGCGGAAGGTGCGCCTCCGGCGCCGGGCGGGTTGCCGCTGATAGAGTCGTCCCCACTCGCCTGAAGGCATCGCGAATTATCTTGACACACTATCTATATATGACGGACTGACCTCCCGAAATGGAAAGCGACAGTGCGAGAACGGTGCTGCGCGAGACGAGAGGATCGGACCGATGGCGCGAGATGTGGAGGCGCAGGATCCTGCGGAATACGCGGAGCGGCCCGACCCTTCGTCAGCGGATGGGGTTGTCCCGGGGCGCGTGCGCCTCGCTTACGGGTTCGGGTCGGTCTCGACCGCGGTCAAGAACGCGGCCTTCGCCTACCTCCTCCTCTACTACAATCAGGTGGTGGGCATCCCCGCCACGATCGTCTCCACCGCAATCGCCGCGACACTCGTCGTCGACGCGCTGGTAGATCCGTTTATCGGTCGCTGGTCGGACATGACGCGCACCTCCATTGGCCGGCGGCATCCGTTCATCCTTGGCTCGGCCATCCCCACGGCCATATTTTTCCTTTTGATCTGGCTCCCACCGGGCGGGCTTTCGCCCACGCAGACGGGAATCTGGATCTTCGCGATTGCATCGATCACGCGCATCGCGGTCAGCGCCTATGACATTCCATCGACGGCCATGGTGCCCGAACTGACAAGCGACTACGCCGATCGGACCAGGCTTTTCTCCTTGCGCTTCTGGTTCGGATACGTCGGCACGTTCGCTTTTGTCGCGCTGAGCCTAACATTCTTCTTCGTCGAAACGCCCGAGCACCCAGTGGGCCAGCTCAACCCGGAGGGATACATCAAGTTCGCCGTTTCCGGCGCGATCTTGATGGCGGTTGCAATCCTTGTCTGCGGGCTGGGCACCATGAGCCAGATTCCACGCATGCGGCAGGCGGACGAGCGTCCGGCGGCACGTGGGACTTGGCGAACCCACCTGCGCGAGATGTTCACCGCATTTCGGAGCCGTGCGTTCCTCGCCATCTTCGGCTTCGGTGTGCTGAAGCTGACCGCGATAGGGCTTACAGGGGCCCTTGCACTCTATTTCAATACCTACATCTTCGATCTTGGCGCGAAGCAGATTGCGGTCCTGGCGCTTGAAGCGGTTACGGCTGCAACGCTGGCGGCGCCGCTCGCGCCCGTATTCTCTCGCGAGTTCGGGAAGAAGCGAACAGCGATGGCGACGGCCGTTCTGGGTATCCTTGTGAGCGTGACGCCGCTGGTGCTCACCTATTTCGGATTGTTCCTCCCCGCGGGGCACAGTTTACTCGTGCCGGCGCTTCTCGTGCAGGGAACCATCAGCGGCAGTTTGATCGCGATTTCACTGATCAACACCAGTTCGATGCTGGCCGATGTTGTCGACGACTACGCTGTCAGAACCGGGCAGCACTCATCGGGGGTGTTCTTCTCCGCCTCAAGCTTCATGCAGCAATGCTCGGCGGCGCTTGGAGTGTTCGTGGCAGGTCTGGTCCTGACCGCGGCCGGATTCCCCGAAAAGGTCGATCCCTCGACGGTTTCCCGGACCGCTGAGCTTTCGCTGATCGCGCACTACGTTCCTACTGTGCTGTCGCTCTGGCTTGGCGGGGTGCTGATCCTGCTGTTCTACGATATCGATCAAAAGCGGCATCGCGCCAATGTCGACCGGCTACGCGAAGTGGCTGCGAAGGAAAGGATGCGGGAGACCGAGAATGCCGGCGGCAGCCCTCCCACCTTCTGAATGCCAATGGCCCTGTCTGCTTGGACGGCAAGAAGGATCCGTTACCTTTCCATCCTCAGATCGCCATCCTATAGCTCGCCTATGAAAGACGCGGTGCGCAAAGTGGAACTACAATCCCGGATGCGTGCGCAGGATCGTGCGGCGATGATGGTTCTGGAAGCCGATCGCCAGATCAATCTCCGGCGATCGGCGCGGATATCTCCGAACGATGTTGCAGCCGAGCTGGGGACGAGCCGTTCGCTGGTCTATTCCTATTTCCCGGATCTCAACGCATTGCTCGTGGCAGTGCTCGACCGTCAGGCCGATCTGCTGCTTGATGCAGGAATCGAGGAAGCCGCCGCACGGGATGACTTGATTGAATCGGCTGTCCACTGTGCCATCATATATTTGGAGCACATCGCCAGGCACGGGGCAGCAATCGAGCTTTGCCTTCGCGAGAAGTGGCTTGCTCGCCATCTGGACGGAAAAATGAAAACGCTCGGAGCTCGCGTGGTCCGTGCGCTGGCCCGCAAGGTCCAGTGCGAGTTGCACTACGGCCCACGCGAGGCGCTCGGCGTTGTTCAAATTCTTCTGGCAGTGCCAGAAGAAGGCGCGCGGCTGGTCCACAAAGGCGATGTCTCACTCGAAACCGCGCGCAGCCTTTGCCGTCGGTTGATCCCCGCTTCACTCGAGGAGTTGCGTCCGCAGAGGCAGGACGACGTCTAGGCGTTTCGCTGAGCGTTGCTTCGTACGCAGCCCATAACCATAGGCAGGCAGAGGCGGATTCCGGCCTCCGTCGACAGGCGGCCGTTCGAGACGAGCCCCCCTGTGCGCAAGCAAATTGCAGTGACCAGCCAGTTGCTGCCCACTGCTTCCTCCTTGCTCATGTGATAGGTCGCTGACATCGAGTTGACGATCGGGCCGGTCAAGACCTCGCGGGTCGCCTCCCGCTCGCTCCGCAGCATTTCGCGCACCTCGGTTTCGAGCAGGATCGACTGAAGCAGTGCACCTCGCCGCCCGGCTTCGTTCAGATAGTTGACGGTAGACAGGACGATCTGCGTCATCCGATCCTGGCCGCGGAGAACCACACCCCTTCTCGAGTGTTCGAATTCGCGAATCTCGCGCCGCGCCAGCTCGGCAAGCACATCGACCCGCCGGGCGAAGCAATTGTGCGCCTGTGCCTCCGATATGCCGGCCTCGCGGGCAAGGCGATTGATGCTGACCGCGTCGGTGCCTTCCTCTTCGATGATGGTTGTCGCGATGGCGAGAAGCTGAGCCCGACGCTCGGTGATCGGAAGGCGCGAACGCTTCTTGGCTGGCCGGTTCGAGGCAAGCTCGTTGGAATTGGATGAGACAGGTGTCAGTTCGGGGCGGATCTTGTCGCGCTCATCGGTCGGAAGCCGCCAGTAGCTTCGCTTTGGTCGAGGAACATCAAGTCGGTCGCACATCTTCGCCAAGCCACCAGGCGTCATGCCGAAGGTGTCAGCGATTTCACTCAACGGAGAGGACCAGACGGCATCGAACAGCTCAGCGCGATCTACAGAGCGTTGTGAAGCCTTTGTCACGAAAGCTTCTCCTCCCGGCAAGCCAAGCTCGTTTGTAAGATTTCGCCGGTGCCGGGAAGAAGCGCTTCAATCATAGCCTGGTTCGACACTGCCAAATCATCGAAGCTCGCGCAACTGGCGCCCGCGCGAGGCGGCGCGGTATCGTACAGCGAAAGACGCCCCGACCGGTTCAATGCAGCCCTGCCGCGGAGGTCTAGACCTTGCTCGCTTGGGTCGAACATTGCGCAGGCGCGTCCGACGCCTTCACCTTCTCAAACCGCATCGATCATCTCGCCGCCTGCAAATGTCTTGTCGATGCAGAGTGGCCACCTGAAAGCAGACGGGCAGCTGACGGCTCAGCTTCGGGCGTATCTATGCGAACATTGCAAGGAAACGGTCCACTAGATGCCGCCCTTACAGAGCGGTCGTTCCGCAGAGCGGACCTTGGCGTGTTTGGAAAAGAGAAGCGCGGCAAGCCCCAGTATCGAGGTGGCGGCGCCCGCGAGTGCGACCGCCGGGTAGCCGAACCCACCGGCGATTACCGCACCGCCCAGCGCAGCTCCGATCGCATTGCCTAGGTTGAACGCGCCGATATTGACGGAGGAGGCAAGGTTCGGCGCATCCTCCGCAGCGGTCATCACACGCACCTGCAGCGGCGGCACGAGCGCAAAGCTGGCTACGCCCCATAGGAAGACCAGGACCGCCACCGGCATCTGAAACGGCATCAGGACAGCGAACGTGACGAGAATTGCCGACAGCGCGGCCAACGTAGCGATCAGCGTGCGGTCGACGGACTTGTCCGCGAATTTGCCGCCCAGCCAGTTACCGACCGTCAGACCGACGCCATAAGTCACGAGCATCGCGGTCACGAACGTGAGCGAGCCGTGTGTCTGCGTCCGCAGGATCGGTGCTATGTAGGTGAACACCGTGAACATCGCGCTCGACCCGATGACAGTGAGCGCGAGCGCGCCGAGCACCGGCGCGCGAGTCAGCACGCGCAATTCGTGGGCAATATCGCCGCCGGCGGGTGCAGGTATCGCCGGCAGGGTCAGGCGCAGCGCCGCCATCGTCACCAGACCGAGTCCAGCTATTCCCCAGAACGACGCGCGCCAGCCGAGATGTTCGCCCGCCCAGGTCGCGAACGGCACGCCGACGACGTTGGCGATCGTCAGCCCCATGAACATCGCCGCGACGGCGCCGGCGCGGCGCTCGACCGGGACGAGACTTGCCGCGACGATCGATCCAACGCCGAAGAAAGCGCCATGATTGAGCGAGGTGATGATCCGCGCGACGAGCAGCATACTGTACCCCTCGGCGACCGCCGACATGAGGTTGCCAAGCGTGAAGATCGCGGCGAGGCCGATCAGCAACGTCCGCCGTGGTACCCGCCCCGTGGTCAGCGTCATCAGCGGCGCGCCGATCAGCACGCCCAGCGCATAGGCACTGACCAGGAGGCCGGCGGCAGGGATCGAGACGCCGAGATCGGAGGCGATTACGGGCAGCAGGCCCATTGGTGCGAATTCGGTCACGCCGATACCGAAGGCGCCCGCGGCTAGCGCGAGTAATGGGGGATTGAGCTTCATGTGGGTTCTTCCAGGTCAGACCAGCGGCGGGTTGAGACGGGCGAAGCCCTCCTGCTGCCGATATGGAGTGTGGGGGTAGGGCGGCAGCACGTCGCTTGCCGCATCGAGTGCGGCGACCTGTTCGGCGGTCAGCGACCAGCCGACGGCACCGAGATTTTGCCTCAGCTGCTCCTCGTTGCGCGCGCCGATGATCACCGACGACACGGTCGGTCGCTGGAGCAGCCAGTTGATCGCGACCTGCGGTACTGTCTTGCCCGTCTCTTCCGCGACGACCTCGATCGCATCGACCACGCGGTAGAGGTGCTCGTCATCGACCGGCGGCGCGAACTGCTCGGTGTCGTGCAGTCGGCTGCCTTCCGGCACAGGGCGGTTGCGACCGATCTTGCCGGTAAGGCGCCCCCAGCCCAGCGGGCTCCACACCAGTGCACCGACGCCTTGATCGGCGGCGAGCGGCATCAGATCGGCCTCGTAGGCGCGGCCGATCAGCGAATAGTAGACCTGATGCGCGGCGAAGCGGGGCCAGCCGCACTGATCAGCTGCGGCCAATGCCTTCATGAGCTGCCAGCCGGGATAGTTGGAAACGCCCACGTGACGCAGCTTGCCCTGCGCGACCAGTGTGTCGAGCGTCGCGAGCAGCTCCTCCACCGGCGTGTGCGCGTCGAATGCATGGAGCTGGAGTACGTCGATGTAGTCGGTGCCGAGCCGCGTGAGCGACGCCTCGACCGCGGCGATCAGCCGCGAGCGCGACACGCCCCAGTCGGCCGGGCCGTCGCCCATGGGCAAGCCGGTCTTGGTCGAGATCAGCACTTCATCGCGGCGTCCGCGGATCGCTTCGCCGAGCACCTCCTCGGACGCACCGTTGGAGTAGACATCAGCAGTGTCGAACAAGTTCACCCCGGCATCGAGGCAGATGTCGATCAACCGCCGCGCTTCTTTCACGTCGCTGGTTCCCCAGGCACTGAACAAGGGGCCCTTGCCGCCGAAAGTGCCGGTCCCGAAGCTGAGCGCCGGAACGCGCAGGCCCGACGATCCCAATTGCCGATATTCCATGATCCGTCCTGTCCAGTTATGAGGGTGAGACATAAATGGAGGGCGCCCGAAGAGCTGGGTAGTCCGACTGGATGCGAAGGACTTTTGAGTTGGAAGCAAAGACGGCACGAGAGGATCGCGCACGGTCTCTGGAGTTATTCGCCACGGTGGTCGGCGAGGGGAGTTTTTCCGCAGCAGGCAGGCGCCTCGGCTTGACGCCGTCGGCAGTAAGCCGGGCCATCGACCGACTGGAGGAGCGGCTTGGCGTGCGGTTGCTGCTTCGCTCGACCCGCGCGCTCACCCTCACCGCCGAAGGACATGCCTATCTATGCGGCGCGCGCCGCATCCTCGCCGATCTCGACGATGTCGAGCAGGAGATCGCCGACCAAGGCGCACCGCGCGGTCGGCTGCGCATCAGCGCCGCCCTGTCGCACGGACGGCTCTGCGTGGTGCCGCTATTGGGCGAGTTCGTGCAGCGATATCCGCATATCGTGGTGGATATCGGTCTCACAGATGCGCTTGTCGATGTTGCCGCCGGCCAGGCGGATGTGGCGGTTCGTTTCGGTCCCCTGGCGGACAGTCCCTTGACGGCGCGTAAGCTTGGCGAGACGCGCCGCGTCATCGTTGCATCGCCGGCCTACCTTGCGCGCCATGGTACGCCGCAGGTGCCCGAAGATCTGCACGGTCATAATTGCCTCGGCTTCAACTTCCGCCGTGCCGAGCCGATATGGCCGTTCCGTAAAGAGGGGCGCGATTACGTGCTGTCGGTGACGGGGAACATCGAGGCCAACAACGGCGAAACGCTGGGCCAGCTCGCCTTGGCCGGAGCGGGCATCACGCGCGTGGGCGCCTTTAGCGTCGCCCGGGAGATTGCGAGCGGTCAGCTCGTTCCGATTCTGGAAACCTTCAATCCGGGCGATGTCGAAACGATCCACGCCGTTTTTGTCGGCGGAGCCAACACGCCGGCGCGGGTGCGCGTGTTCGTCGACTACCTGGCGGAGCGCCTGCCGATCCAGAGCTTGTAGCGCCGAACTGAGAGTAGGATCTCGATCGCCGATGGGCGCTTCGAGCTCACCCGATCGTGGCTTCCGCTGGCGCATAGGCTCGCGCTTAGAAGGGTGCCGCTCAACGAGGTGAATGTCAGCGGGACGGCGGGCGGGCATTACCGCATGGCTTCTCGGTCGATCGACGGCGGCGCTGACTAGCGGATGGGTAGCGGGGAGACCTGGGTCGCGGCGTATGCATGCTGCCTCTCAGCGAACTCCGGCGGGCGTTCGGCGGGCGGCGTCGGCGTCTCGCGCGCTTCGCCGAGGGCGAGGCTTACCCGGTTCCGGCCGCCGGATTTCGCACGATACAAGGCCGCGTCCGCCCGCCGCGACAGATCGAACAAGGTGTCGCCCTGCGTCATTTGCGCGACGCCGAACGACACGGTCACCATGCAGTCGCCATCCAGTTGCGCGAGGCGATCGGCCGCGAGCCGTTCACGCGCCGTTTCCGCAATACGCCGCCCGGCGGCAAGTGATGCGCCCGCAAGCAGCACGGCAAATTCTTCACCGCCCAGCCGGCTGACGATCGCCTCGTCGCTGACCGACTGCCGAAGCAGGGCCGCAACATGGGCGATCACCTGATCGCCCACGGCATGGCCGAAGCGATCATTGATCGACTTGAAATGGTCGATATCGGCAGTCACCAGCGTCAGCGGCTCGTTCGTACGTCGCGCGTGTGCCAGCATTCGTTCGGCGTGCAGATCGAAGCCACGCCGGTTGAGGATACCCGACAGTGCGTCGGTCTCCGATCGCGCCGCCATCTCGGCGGTGGTATCCCGCATCATCACCAGCAGCAGGACCAGTGCGAGTGCCACAAGCGTTACGGCGGCCATACTTTGGGACACTGCCGCGTATGTCGTCGCCAGATAACCCTGCGGCTCTGTGGCGGTCCCGATCGTCCACGCAATCAGGGGCTTGAGCAGATGAAGGGAGGCGGCCACTCCGTTCAGCGTGAACAGGAGCAGGTCCAGCGGCTGACGACGCTTCGAGCGGTAGATGACCAGTCCCACCGCCGCGTGCATCGCGAAATAGGGTAGCTGATACAGGAGCCCTCGCGCGGGCGAACCGTAAGTCAGCATGAAGATGACCGGTATCGCAAGCACACTTGCCATCCAGATCGCCGCCATGGTCCGCCACGGCGGCGCCGTGCCGTAGTGGCGCGCGATCCCAATCAGGCAGAACGTCAGAGCGAGGAGATAGACCAGGAATGTCCCGATCACGACGGGCGCGGGATCGGTTTGCCAGGGCAGGAGAAACTCGAGCGGAATGGTCACGATGCCGGTCGCGTAACCGATCGCCAGCCACCTCGCCCCCTGCGCCGTGCGGTTCATTGCGGCCACCACCCCGAACGCGAGCGCGAAAATGCCCGCAATGAACATATTGATGGCGAGAACGAACGCGGCAGTCATCGACCCACTCTTGATGCAGTCAGCAGTCCCTGTGCTTGATGAAGGCAAACGTCCGGTTAACCCCGCAGCGTGTTAACCCCGCAGCGTGTTGATTACCTGCGCGGGCCGTCCCGCGACGTTGCGGATCGGCAATGGCCGCTCAGCGCCCGGCGTGAACGGCCAACTTCGCGTAGTCGGCGCTAACCGGTTTCAGGTCGCCTCGTGCGGCGGCTGCACGGGAAAAATCGCCCGGACCGTGAACCGGTGATCTTCGACGCGGCGCTCGATCCGCCCGCCCGAAGCGCGCATGATCCGATCGATCAAGTCGAGGCCCTGTCCGCCAGCGCGCCGCGGCGCAAGCGCGGTCTCTTCCTGCCAGGTGAGTTGGAGTTCCCCGTCAGCAAGCTGCCCTGTGACGCGCACAGCAGTGCCGTCCTTCAATGCTCCATACTTCAAGCTGTTGGTCGCAAGTTCGCCGAACGCCAGCGCGAGCGCCTGCATGGTGGCGTCCTCCAGCTCGATTTCGGGCATCGGGCCGATTTCGAGATTGTCGTACACGTTACCGAGGAGAGTTACGACTTGCTTCAGTGACTTGTTCGGCGCGGAATCGAGAACCAGCTCCTGAACGCGGCCCAACTGAGCAAAGCGAAACGCAACTTCGTCGGCAAATGCCTGAAGTTCCGGTTTGCCGCGCGCGCCCATGTGCACGAGCGCGGATGCGATCGCCATGGCGTTTCGCAAGCGATGCCGCATCTCGGCGCTCACCGCCTCGGCCCGCCTGCGTTCCTCGACCTCGGCGGTCATATCGCGTGCGATCACGAGCAGGTACTCGGTCGCTTGCGCCAGCCGAACCGGGGTGACGGTCACATCCCACCAGCTCGGCTTGCCGCCGATCGTTCGCGAACCGGTAAAGCGTGCCACTTCGCTTGAACGCGCTTCTTCCAGCGCCTGCTCGACGACCGCGCGCATTTCGCCCGGCCAGCGTTCGACCCACCGTTGCCCGATCAGTTCGGCAGGTGCGCGAAGCTCCATCGCAATGGCACCGCGCTCGTTGACGTACCTGATCGTTCCATCGGGATCGAGCAGCTTGATACAGTCGTGGGTCTGGTCGAGAACCGCACCGAGCAGCGGCCCGAACTCGTCAAAGGCGCCAAGCACTTCCCTCGGGATCATCGGATTTCCCCTGTTTACACCACTGTGCAACAAAATGGCGTAATTGCAAGGGATTACACGGCGCGCAAAGAAGCGGGCCGCGGGTTGGCGCGCCGTCTGCGCACGGCTGCCCCCAGATGCGGCCACCGTGCGCCTCGACGATCGTATGCGAGATCGACAGGCCCACCCCGCCCGCCCGCAGCGGGCAAATCGCGAGGCGCCTGGTCGCATACTTGTCCCTTTCAGCCTTGGCGCGAGGGGGGGCGCTTCGGCCGCGCTGCGGCGCGGCGCGTCAACCGTCCACGATGAACACGACCGTCAGCGTATCTTGGTAATTGCCGGCGGCGGCGTTCACATTGGCGGGAACCGTGATACGCAACGGCACGGGCAACTGGGCCGAGCCGGGCGTACCGATCTGATAGGTCGCCAGCGCATTCTGGAGATCGACCTGCATACCGCCAACAGACAGGTGATACGCAATGCCGGGCGCTCTGGCATGATGGGCGAGCATGCCCCGATTAGCCGAGTCAAACCGTGCGGCAACCGGCGCGTTGCTGCGGACCGTGAAATCCAGGGTGCGGTCGACGCCGGCAGTCAGATCGCCTAGATCCACGCTCATCGCATTGGATCCGGTGCCGGCCTCCATGCTGTCCACCTCGAGGACGGCAGCGACGGGGGCGACGACGCTAACCGGCGCTTGATCGGCAAGCTCCGGACCAGCCGGATCGTCGCGGAACAGACGCAAGATCGATTGGCCCGAATACGTGCCACCAGCCACGAATTGTCCAGGCGGGATCGTCACATACAACATGGCTTCTTGTGCGCCGACCCCGGCCCCGAATTGGCCGGGCAGGCGGGAGAATTGGTTGCCCGTGTAATCGGGGGAGAGCAGGGACGGGCCACTGGGTTGCCGCAGGATGTCGAACCGTAGGCTACCCTCAGGACCGTGCAGCGTGTTGTCGCTCGCTTCGTTCGGGGCGGCTGTGAGGAAGTAGCGACAGGGCCCGCCTTCGTGCCTGATCGACACGGTAGCGACCTCGATCGTCTCATCGGGGGCGAACACCTCGTATCCTCGGCCGAAGGGTCCGTGCCAGGAAATTGCGCTGTCGACCTCCATTTCGAGGCGGCAGGTAGCGTCGAACGGCAAATCCTCGGCCAATGCGGGTGACGCGACGAGTGCGCAGGCCACAAGACCCGCACGCACATTCGGCGATTTGAGTGTCATAGGTCGGTTCCTTCTGACGGGGCCGCGACATCGAACGCGATCGGATCCTCGATCCGGTGAATGCCGACGATGTCGGGCGGGATGATGAGCGTTGTCTCGAGTGTGGTATCGCCAAGGCGGATCGTGAGCTCGTAAGTCTCACCGGCCATGGCTCCTTCGAGGAAAAAGCGCCCTCCGGCGTTGGTGAATAGTTGCAGTGACCGCTCGTCGGGTTCTGCCTTGACGCGCCGCGCTTCGCCCGTGGCGAATGCCAGGGGCGTGCCGCCGCGGCCCACCAGCGTACCGACGGCGGAGACATTGGAGCCGCTGCCGACCTGGAGCCGATACCCGCTGCGGTACCCCGGCCGGATAGCGAACACCTGACCATCCAGGGACGTGCCAGCAGGCGCTTCCGGCGCATCCACTTCGAGTGTGCGGTTGAAGTAGGGCGGCAAGGACGGGACCACCGCGGGTCCGAGGGCGCCGCTGTAGGCGGAGTAGAGCGTCTTGGTCGAGCCGAAGCCGCGGCGAGGCTCGACCGCGATGCGGTAGTCGGCCGCCCGTTCGTCGACAGAGACGATGGCAAAGCTGTTGCTGATCGGCCTGCCCACAGCGAACGCGCCGTCCGCCATCACCAGCGATGTGCCGAACGTGAAGCCGGTGTGGAGCTCGCGCTGGCCGCCATCGGAGGCTGCGCGCACCTGCTCGATGCCGGCTTCGAACCGGTTGCCGATGTAGTTCAGGCGCGCGTATTGCCGGTCGTAGTCGTCGCGTCTTTCCGCGCCGGCGCTGAAGCCCATCGCGCCCACGCCCAGGGAAGCCAGACGATTGTATTCGACACGCGCTGCATTGTCCTCGCTTGTGTAGCTCGCGCTTGCCGTTCCTTTCCCAATCGGCATCGAGAGGGAGGCGCGCACCACAAGCCCCTTTCTTTCCGTATCCTTTTGATACTCCGCCCCAAATGCGACCGACCCGAACCCGAACTGGCGTGAAAGGGAGCCGCCAAAGTAGTACCGTTCACCGAACTCGCGCGCGTCGTCGTAACCGCCGTAAAGTTGGGCGCGCGTAACGGGTGAGATCATCTGGCCAATACGTGCCTGTGCCGACATGCGCATGATGGAACTGCCGAACAGCTGGTTGAGCGTCCGATAGTCTCGTCCCGACACGATGACCTGAGCGTCGATGGCTCGACCGCGTACGGGGTCGGAGTCCCTCCACGCGTACTGAAGAGAGGCGCGCGAACTGTCGAGCGACGGGGCGCGGACATTGGTGGCTGCGTTGATTGCGAGCGAACCGACAGGCGAGGCCCAGATGACTTCGCCTCCTACGGTGTCGAAGTGCTCGTCGCCTTCCCAGTTCAGGCCGGCGGTGAGCGTGGGAGTGAGGCCTTTGCGAACATAAGCCAGCACGTTGTAATTGCCATCGTCGTACGTGCGTATGCCGTTCTCGTCACGGTAGGGAAAGCCGACGTTCACCGCGAAATCGACCAGGCCCGGTTCGAGCAACTCGATATCGTAGAATGCCGGAAACAAGAGAATTTCGGTGCGCCCGCTGGCGTACGTGATGCGCAACTCGATATCGTTGGCGGCAGACGGCACGAGAGGCAGATCGCGCAGGTTGTATCGTCCCGCGCCCAAGGTGAACGTGCGCACGGGCGCGCCGTTGAGGACGACTTCGACGCGGGCGGGCTCGTCGAGTTGGAAGCCCTGTTCGGCGGTTGGCCGGATATTGCGATAGGGATCGATGGGAAATTCGCGGAATACGGCCAACCCGCCAATCCTCGGCGCCAGCTGATAGGGGCGTCTGGCGACGCTGAGGTCGCCTGCCTCGAAGCGGATCAAATTCTCAAGATCGTCGTACGTCAGCCGCACATCGCGCCGGCTGAACTCCCGGTCCCGGCGCTCGTCATAGCGGAACCGTGCCTGGGCAGCGAGACCCATGACGTTGGCGCCGACGTCTATGTCGGAGGCAAATCCGCTGAACCCTTTGTCACGGTTCGTGGAATCCTCGATCAGATCGATCCCGGCGCGCGCCGAGATATAGGCCGAGACGTCCGCCTGCGGCACGTACTCCAGGTTTGCGCGGCGTCTCGCTCCGCGCAGCAACAGGTCACGGGCGGTCCGCTGCTCGGGCGGTATCGTGATGCGCAGGACGAGCTGCCCCGGATCAAAGTGCACTGCGAAACCGAGATCGCGCAGATCCGAGAAGCGCACCACCGGCTGCTGCGCGAGGTTCTGGAGACGTGCGGCAGTGTCGCTCAGGGCGACCGGGATCAAGGCTGCCCGCAAGAGAGCCGTGGCCACGGTGCCGTCATTCGCGGGGCCCGGCGTTATCTCATACTCGCCGACATTCACCTGATCGACGATCACGCTGTAGTTGCCTGCGGCGAGGGGTGGGCGCTCCTTGCCGAAGACCTGGCGGAACAAGGCGTCGGCATCCATCTCTGCCGGGTCTGCGGCGCTGGGCGGAGAGGTAGGGGGTACGACGTCTCCTGAAGAAGATGCAGCTTCCTGGCCGTCCGCTGGTGCCGGCGGGGAAGGGGCGTCTCCCTGTGCGAGCGAAGGCTGTGCGTAGAGCGCGCCGATCACGATCAACCGGAAAATTGCGGGAGGAGCGGACCGCATCGGCGCGCACCGATCACTGAAGGACGACGTAGCGAGTGTCCAGTTCGCCGGTCAGCGGGCCGGAGGACAGGCCGGGCGGAGCGGCGATCCGGACGACCCGCTCAGCGCCCGGAAGGACATTGAGGGCATCGAGCGGCTGAACCTGCTCGCCCGAAAGAACCATGGATTCGCCCGAGGCGCCCCTGATCGTGACCCGTGGGGTCTCCAGAATAGCGCGCATCGTACCCTCGGAAGCTATGCGCAGCTCCAGTTGCTCGGATCCATCCTCGCCGGTTACGCGCGTGATCGAGATGAGGCGGGCGGCTGGCTCCGCATTGCTGGGCATAACGTAGAGCGCAGCTTCGTAGCGGTAGCGAACGGTGATATCGGCGTTGCTGCCGGCCTCGATCTCCTGCGTGAGCTTGATCGGCAATTGCTCGGTTACGATGCGATACGCCAATTCGCGCGCAGGCGCAGGATCGCCGACCCATTGCACCTTGAAGCTTTGGCTCGTCCGCGGCGGTATTACCATCTGCGGAGGATAGATCAGCAGATCCTCGTCCTCGGGCGTGAGAGTGTCCTCACCATTGGGCATCTGCTGGCGCCGATATGCGCGCACCTCGATGGCGATTGGAACCTCATGCGAATTCGTAATGACGAGGGTCTGGCCCGATCCGGCGCCTGTCGGCGACAACTGTACCACGATCGGCCTGAGGTCGTAGGCCGCGGCGGGCGCGGACCAGATCAGTGCGGCAAGCGTCAGGAGCGCTGCAAGCCTTTTACGCATCGATGTCATCCCCGGACTCCCGCGTGACGAGCAAGAGAAAAGAATGACCGGGAGGGTTTTGCCCTCCCGGTCGTGGCCCACGAAGGGCCAGGGGGTCAGTAGTTCGCGGCGAGCGTGATGGTCAGTTCATCCTCGTACGTACCGGCCACCGCGTATTCGGACAGCGAGTCGAACGAAAGGTCGAGGTTGCCCGTGCGGGTCCCTCCGTTCGTGAGGATGTTCTGCCAGTCATTGTTCGTCACGATCACGACAGGCGTGGCTTGCATCGACGCGGAGTTGGTCGTCGTCGCGCCGATTCCCAGACCGAGGAAGCTCGCTTCGACGTCGTAGTCGATAAGAACGGCGCCCGAGCTCTCGTTATGGCGCATGCCGCCGTTCAGCGATTGCAGCGACACGGTGTAAGGCGAGTTGCACGAGTAGAGGATCGTGAGCACGCCCTGGTTGCCGGTGTCGAGCATGTCGACATTGTAGCTGCCGCTGCCTTCGGGAACGAGCTCGCAGTTGCTCGCGACCGACCCGGAAAGCGCCACGGTGTAGGATTCCGAATCCTGCGCCATGGCGGGGGTTGCAGCGAACAGGGCGGGGACGGCGACGCAGGCGGCGAGTTTAGCAAACGTCTTCATGGTAGGTTCTCCAACTAGCTGTTGCACACTATGGAGAGTCCCCGCCGTCGACGACGGCGACCTCGTGCTCCTCCCGCCCGGCAGGCGGGTTTGGGACGATCATCCGAGGACGAGGATTGCTCCGCCTCAAGCATAGGCAAAGCTTTAACCACGACGAGCGGGCAAAGGACTCCGACTCGCGTCGTATGAGACCCGGCGCGTACACTTGTTGTGATGTCAAGAGCACCAATCGAGGCAGTTGGCGCGATTAAGATGTTAGTTTTATCTTTAGCGTGTGATTTACGCTTTTGTTCGCGAAATCACCTTGCTAGAAGGAGGGTGTTAGCTTTGGTTGCTTGACGGCGTTTAACGCGCCTGTCCAGCAAGGTGCTTTTGCAGTTGCCGCGGTGTGTCGACAATGACTGCGAGACACATGGCGGGGGTTGGAAAGCCCATGCCGTCCCGGAGCGGAACGCGTCCGTTCGCGAGAGTTTCGCTGTAGCCGTGGGCGGGTTTAGAAAAAAACGAGAACCCAAACGGGTCGCATTCGATGGGGGCAGTTGAGCTAGGCAGCTTGCTGAACCCCGATGTGGATGTTTGATGCCAACGGGGGTTAGCATGTCTCAAGCTCTCAGGGTGCTTCTCGTTTGCCCGACTGGGCTCCTGCGTGAAACTATCGTCGACGGCCTCGAGGGATCGGTCCGGGAGGTTCGGTGCGTCGATACTCTGCGTGAACTTGTTCCCGAAACCGACGTGGGGTTCGATGTCGGCCTCTATGTTGCTCCCGAAACGCGCGGTGTCCTTGCCGCGCAGGATGCGGACCTGCTCAAGGGAGTGGGCGCGCACAACTGGCTGGTGTTGAGCGATCAGCGGGATAACCCCATCTACACGCGGTTGATGCGCGATCAGATGCCGGCTTGCGCCGTGCCGCTCGAGGTGTCGCGCCGTGAACTGCCGCACCTGGTGGTTCTTGCGACCCGCAGCAGGCGCTTCTGCATCCGTGCGCACTGCGATGCGTGCCCGTCATCCCCCGTGCAAAGCACCGTCGGTGCAACGCTCAACGACCAGCAGTGGCAGCTCATGCGCTACCTGTCGGAAGGTCTGTCCAACAAGGAGATTGCACGGATCGAGCGCTGCACGGAAAGCAATGTCAAAGTTCGCGTGCGCGGGCTTCTCGACCGAATTCACGTGACCAACCGAACGCAGGCTGCGGTAATGGCGGCACGCGCAGGCCTCAGCTACGACCGCCGGCAAGGCAGCCAAGCTTACTAGGTTTCGTGGACAGTTTGAAAGTTGTCGAGACGACCGAGCTGCCACCGTCGCTGAAGATCAGCCCGTAGCTATTTCCGACCTCGCTGAAGGACACGAGAGCGTCAGGACATTCGACAGCTCCGCCGGACTAATCGG
Organism: Pelagerythrobacter aerophilus; assembly: GCF_003581645.1. Taxonomy (GTDB): domain Bacteria; phylum Pseudomonadota; class Alphaproteobacteria; order Sphingomonadales; family Sphingomonadaceae; genus Pelagerythrobacter; species Pelagerythrobacter aerophilus. The sequence goes on from NZ_QXFK01000016.1 coordinate 339,346, forward strand.
AACGTCTCCTTTGGAGCGCAAAGAGTGATAAGCCATCCCCTTTGGCAGACGCTACCGTCAGCTTGCTCCCGTTCCTCGCGGTGCAGCCCCACAGCTTCTGACTCTGAAACCCGCTACAGATTCAGCGTCCTTCGCGTGGCGCACTCGTCTCGCGACATGTTCGCGCTCAAACCTGGAATGCCGGTCGTTCTTTGAACAGAGGCGATCTTTGCGCATCCGGTAAAGTTTTCCCAAGATATGGATGCGAGAATACTCGCCATGGCATCGGTGGGGAATTGCCCGATCCGTGTGTGGGTTCGGTTGCTGCTTGCGCTAACGGGCGCGGTAGCCCTCTGCGGTCCGGCTCCGGCCGGCGCGGCCACGCTGCGCATCAATGAATCGATGTGTCATGCCGTGAGCGATCTCGGCAAGGGCGATGCCGAGATTAACGCTCTCCGCTATGTCTGCGCCGGAAGCCCCGACGATTATCAGCAGCGCAGTCTATGGCTCCGCACCGATTTGCGGCAGATCGGGGTTGGGCGCGGAGGGGCGGCGTTGATGGTTCATCATTCGCGCTTCGACCGGCTTGCCGTCGCCTTTTCCTATGCGGACGGGACGGTGCGCTGGCAGCAGGTGCGCCACGGAAACTATGGATTGCACTGGCGCACCGGCGGTCAGATCGTGTTCGAGGCCCCGGAGCGCTCGGTGCCTCTCATAGCGGTGACGATGCGCTTCGATCGGCTGGCTAGCCACGAACTGGTGCGTGCGCATTTGCTTTCGAGAGATCAGAGCGGCTTGCGATCGGCGGGCATGGCCGCCGTCGTAGGCGCCGCGCTCACACTTCTCCTCGTCAGCTGCATCTACAGTCTGTCGCTCGCCATCGCCGTCCGCCGCCAGTATTTGGCTTGGCAAGCGGCGTGGGCGGCCGCGATGCTCTTATGGGGCGGACTGTGGTCGCAGGTTCACCTTGCCTTGCTTCCCTCGATGGCAGGCACGGTTTCGGCGCGGATATGCACCTTTCTCGCCTGCCTTGCTATTGCGTTGGCGACGGCGAGCGCGGTGACCGGGCTCGACCGCAGCGGGATTTCGCGCCGCATCAGAGTTGCCACCTTAGGCCTCGGTTTAACCGTTGGCGTCGCCGGCATTCCGCTCGCATTGATGCAGAGCGGCGATATCGACCGCTGGGCGGATCTTCTCGGCCTGGTCATCTTGGGCGATCTTGTTGCGGTGGCAAGCTGCCTGCTCTGGGCTTGGCGGCGGGGTTCTCCCGAGGCGCGCGATTTTGCAGCGTCTTGGGGACTGCCGATGGCGATCCTCGCCTTTATCAATCTGGTCGATGTCGATGACAACTTCTGGGGCGGCGGGTCGAAGCTTCTGATCCTGGTTGCCGCGACCTGGCAAGCGCTCTGGCTTTCCGCTGCGGCGACGCGCCGCCTGGCACACCTGCGCATCGAGCGTGACCGCGCCCGCGCGGCCGAGGCGCAAGCGCGGGAGTTGGCGGGGCGCGACCCGTTGACGGGTCTTTCCAACCGTCGCGGTTTCATCGAAAACGTAACGTCGTTGCTCGACCGGGCGCGATCGGATCGATTGCCGGCAGCGTTGCTCGTCGTCGATATCGATCGCTTCAAGTCGATCAACGACATCTACGGCCATGAGGCGGGCGACAAAGTGCTATGCACAATCGCGCATCGCCTCGCACAGTGGGAAGGTCCAGCCTGTGCCGCGGCCCGCCTGGGCGGCGAGGAATTCGGAGTGCTCGCGATCGGGATGGAAGGGGTTGCACTGGATCGGTTTGCGGAAAGCATGCGTCGCGAAATCGCTGCCTGCGATCACAGCGAGACGATTGGCGACAGGCTCGTCACGGTCAGTGTCGGCGTCGCCGAAGTGCAGCCCGCCTGTGACTTTCAGCGGCTGTACCGCATCGCGGACCACGCGTTATATGAAGCGAAACATGCTGGCCGTGACCAGGTCGTGCTGCAACGCTTCGCCAGCGGCGTTGGCTCAACCTCCGACTATCCGATGGAAGATCTTCGCCTCGCCGGCACCGCCCGCTGAATTCCTGGCAGTGGGGATCTGCCGGCAGACCTGTCCCTCAATGAGGTGACGAACAAGTCTGTTGCAAATCGGCTGGCACTTGCGAGAACGCTCCGCAACGGAGGATCATCATGAAGCTCAGATCAATCTTGCTTGTTGCGACTGCGGGACTTGCCGGCTGCACCGTGCCGTCGGACCGGATCGCGTCCGCGCCGGCGTCGCCCGGCGCCGCTGCTGCCCCGGCATCAGGTCTCCCGGCCAGCTCTGCGCCCACACAGGCGTCCGAGGATGCGCGGCTGCTGGCCTTGGTCGATGCGGCCTTCGACGAGGCCGTGGCGCGCAGCCCCGAGGCGCTCACCAGCCTTGGCATCAAGCAGGATTACGGACGTCTTGACGACCACACCGATGCGCACCGCCTTGGGGACGTAGCCCTCGCCGAAGCGCACCTGGCGCGCATCAAGAAAGAAGTCGACTATGAGGCGCTCAGCCCCGAAGGCCAGCTCACTTACGACTTGTTCGAGCGGGAAGTGGAGCGTGACCGGCGCAATCTCGAATGGCGCTGGCACAATTTCATCTTCTCAACCAATGGCAGTCCCGCAGGTGAGATTCCGGCCTTTCTGATCAACCAGCACCGGATCGACACCGTAGCCGATGCCGAAGCATATGTGTCGCGGCTGCGCGAAGTCGAGCGAGTGATGTCGGAGGTCTCGTCGAATATCCGCACGCAGGCGGACAAAGGTATCGTGCCGCCCAAGTTCGTGTTCGCCCCGGTTCGCGCCGATGCCCAGAAGGTGCTGGAAGGCGCGCCTTTCGAAGACGGCCCTCCCAGCACACTGCTTGCCGACTTTACCACCAAAGTCGAAGCGCTCTCGGCTCCGCCTGAAGAGAAGGCGCGGCTGATCGCTGCCGCGCGCGAAGCGCTGACCGGCCCATTCAGGCGCGGCTATGACATTTTCTTCGCTGCGATGGATGCGGTCGAGCCGCAGGCGACCAGCAATGACGGCGCCTGGCGGTTACCTCGCGGCGACGAGTACTATGCGAACAATCTGCGTAACTCGACCACGACCGAGCTGACGGCCGATCAGATTCACCAGATTGGTCTCGACGAGGTCGAACGGATCCATGGCGAGATGGAGGCGATCATGGCGCGGGTCGGCTTCGAAGGCACGCTCCAGCAGTTCTTCCAGCACATCAAGACTGGGGAGGAGTTCAAGTATCCGAACACCGAGGCAGGCCGCGAGCAATATCTTCAGGATGCGCGTGGCTTCATCGCCCAGGTGATGGATAAGGCCCCGGAGTACTTTCACCGTCTGCCCGAAGCGGAACTGGAGGTTCGCGCGGTGGAGGAGTGGCGCGAGGCCACCGCCTCGGTCGCGTTCTACAACCGGCCCGCGCCGGACGGTTCGCGGCCCGGCATCTATTATGTGAATCTTGCTGACATGACCCAGGTGCTCAAACCCCAGATCGAAGGCATCAGCTATCACGAGGGGGCGCCGGGGCATCACTTCCAGATCGCCCGCGCGATGGAGATGGAGGGGCTACCCAAGTTTCGTCGCTTCGGCTTCTATGGAGCCTACATCGAGGGTTGGGGGCTCTATGCCGAGCGACTGGGCCGTGAGATGGGATTCTATCAGGACCCTTATTCCGAGTTCGGCCATCTCAGCTTGGAGCTCTGGCGCGCCGTTCGGCTGGTGACCGACACCGGGCTTCACGCCAAGCGCTGGTCGCGCGAGGACGCGATCCGCTACTTCCAGGAGAACTCCCTCCTGTCGGAACGCGACATCGTCAAGGAGGTCGAGCGCTACATCAACTGGCCCGGTCAGGCGACCAGCTACAAGATAGGGCAGCTGAAGATCCTCGAACTGCGCCGCAAGGCGGAGCGAGCGCTGGGCGACAGGTTCGACGTTCGTGATTTTCACGAGGTTGTGCTGGGTAGCGGCCCGCTGCCGCTCGATGTGCTGGAGGAGCGGATCGACGCTTACATCGCGAGTTTGCAGACCGGACGGAGGTAGCGCGTCCGCAGGTAAGCGACAGATTCCCAGCATGCTCGTCAGTCACGCCTGTGGCTGGCGCGCTGCAGCGGGGCAGGCGCAGGTGGAGATCTCTTCCAGCCAAATGCGCCGCTCGTCCTAGGGAGGATCCGTTTCGGAAGGCGAGCGATGGTCATCCGTAGAGCAGAGCTCCGCAAGTTCGCCGTGGATTGCTAAAGCTTCGACGGTCGCAATGTCGGACGGACCGAAGCGCTTCCTTGGCCGGCGCGCTCGTCAACATGTGCATGGCAAGGGTCAGGGCCTCGCCATGCTGATTGAACGGCAAGCCTGATTTGGTGCGCCGTCAGCTCTTTCGCGCGTTGAGCGGGGATGCGTTTTCGCAAAGCCTGGCGCGCGAGGTCGCTGCACGTCGTACCGCGTACAGGGCGGCCCCCAGCGTCGGATCGGCGATCGGTTTTACGAACCGGTAGCGGGAATCCATGCTCGTCAGCCTTCTCTTAAAAGGCGCGGTGACCAGATCACCTGACCGGAACACGCCCCCGGACCAGGATACAGGTATGTGCTCCTCCGCCCCGAAGGCCAGCTCCTTCGCCACCGCGTGCACGATCTCTGCAAGTTCATTCGCGGCATCCCGGAAAATATCTGCCGCTGCCTCGTCCCCGGCGTTCGCCGCCGAAGCGACGATCTGGCTGAGCGCCGCGATGCTGTCGCGATTTCCCGCCGCACCTATGACATGCCCGCAAAGGTCGAGATCTTCCTGCAACGCAAAGTGATCGCGCAGCGCCTCCAGCAACGGCCCGCGTGGCGATCGGCCGTCGCTCATTCGGGAAAACAGCTGCAGACCTCGGGTCGCGATCCAGTATGCGGATCCTTCATCACTGAAAATCTCGCCCCAGCCGCCGGCTCGTGCGCTTTTGCCCCGGCACTCGCCATAGGCAATCGACCCAGTCCCCGAAACGATATTGATGCCATCTTGACCGCCCAGCGAGCCGGCCCAGCCGCATACCATGTCGTTGCCGACGGCGAAGCGATCGTGGCCCAGCATGTCGAGCGGAAGCTGCGCGATCAGAGGATCGATCCTACTGTCCTCCCCGAATGCCGGCAGGCCAAAAAATGCGAAGCCCAGCGCGTCCGGATCGGGGCAGACTTTGGCGACCCCCGAAATTAGCATGTCGGTCAGATTCTCGATACCGATCTGCGGATAGTAGCTCGACCCCGCCAGATGCTGCGCAAGTACTTTGCCCGAACTGTCGACCAGGGTAAATGCGGTCTTGGTCCCGCCACCATCGACGCCGAGGTAGATATCTTCGATCAAACCGTTTCGCATGCATAGAGCCTTACGCCCTGAACGACCCGATTGACCGTCCCGCTCACATTCGGATTGTCGGGTGTCAGGCCTGCATCGAGCGATGCGAAGACGCCGTAGACCTGCGGCGGGATGATGTAGGGATAGAGCAGTTCGGGGTCCTTTGCGTCCGCCATTCCTGGGACCAGGACGGCATCGTCGATATCGTCGATGGCGGACAAAGTGACAATCCGCGCTGCGTTCCCGTCGGCGATGAGTTCCGCGCGCAAATCCATGTCGTATGCCCGCGTCAGCGGATCGTTCGACATGAACAGCATCACCATCGTCCGATCGGTCACCATGGCCTTTGGCCCGTGACGGAAACCGAGCGGGGAATCGAAGCTGGTCAGGATCTTGCCGTCCGTCAGCTCCATCAGCTTGAGCGCCGCCTCGCGCGCTAGTCCCTTAAAGGGGCCGCTGCCGAGGTACACGACCCGATCGAACCGGGCCTTGGCCAGTTGCTGCATCATTGGAACGGTCGTCTGCAGAAGATTAGCGCAGCCATCCGAAATGCGCGACGGATCGGTCGGCTCGGGAGATAGCGCTGCCCAGGCAGCGTACATCATGGCCGTGAAGCTCGATGTCATCGCGAAACTTCGGTCGTGGGCGGCGTCCGGCAGCAGCACGGTCAGCCGGTTGTTCTTGCCCTGGCTGGCGATCGCGCCGCCAGCGTTGCAGGTGATGACGAGGTGGCTCACGTCGGCCACCAGCTTGTCGGCGATCTCGATGGCGCCCTTGCTTTCCGGACTGTTCCCGGACCGGCCAAAGGACACCAGCAGGGTCGGCGCATTGCTTCGCAGGTAGATGAATGGCGAACTGACGATGTCGGTGGTCGCCACGGCTTCCACTCGCGCCGCAACCTGCGCGTCGAGAAACGGAGCCAGGCACTCGCCGATGAACGCGGAGGTACCCGCGCCGGTCAGGATAATGCGTGCCAGCGGATCGGAAAGATACGGGCCTGCGAAGGCTGCGATCCGATCCTTTGTTGCCGCCATGATCGCATCGGTTTCCAGCAGCATTTCAGGCTGCTGCTCGATCTCGCGGGCAGTCCAGAGAGCGCCTTTCTCCTCCAGTTCCTGCTCGTTGTATCCAAGCCTAAGCATCGCCATTTTCTCCAGCGTCCGACGCTTGCAAATAGATATCCAGCGTTGCCATGACCTGTGCCATGGCCAGTTCGGCCGGATCATTGGTGATGGTTCCCTTGCGGAGCGCCACATAGGCGTGTGGCAGGTACTGGCTGACCAGCGGCAGCGGCGGCGGGGATGCGCGTAGATTGGCGAACATCTCCTCCTGCGCATCGGAGATCTGCGGATCGGGCCAGTAATAGCGGATGCGATCGCTGAGGCTGTACTGCAGGTCCAGCTGCAATTCGGCCCCGCTAGAATGATAGTATTTTCGCCAATTGCCGGGCTTGTCGTTCATTACCTCCAGTACCCGCTGCCGGAAATCCGATGCGCGCTCTCCCAGCATGTCGCGTTCCATGGCATCGAGAGCCCACAGCGCTTCGCGCAGCGCAAATGTCACGCCCGGGCCGACCTTAAGGATGGCGAAATGGTCGCGCACGAGAGCGGTCAGCGCCTCTTTGGTCTGGTAGTCAGTGGAATGCGCCTCGAAGACCATGCCGGGAACATCGTTCAGGGTGCGGCTGAGTTCCTGCGCAGCTTCGGGACGGTAATCCAGCACCTGGTGATGGTCGAATTCCACCCCGGGCTGCACCACCAGCGCGATGACGCGATCCCAGGCCTCGGCCGGGAACAGCTCCTTGTGCATGGCGATGGTGCCACGTGCGGCCTCGGGGGAGGTCACCTGCAACGGCTCCAGATCTTCCGTCGCGCCGCCCGGCACCGGAACCTCCGTCCCGATGACGTAGACCGGCGCCTGCGTCCCGGCATCGGCGTGGGCCGCTTCCGCCACCCCGCACAGCCGCGCAGCCCGCTCGGCAATCGTCTGCTCGGGCAAGGGGATCGGATCGTCGGCGCAAGACATAGAACAATCAAGATGGATCTTGGCGAAACCGGCACGGACATACTGGTCGATCAGTACATCGGCCCGCTCCATCGCTTCGTCCGCGGTCAGGGCGGTCCACGCGTTGGGTCCCAGGTGATCGCCGCCCAGCACAACGCGCTCGGCCGGATAATCTACGCGCTCGGCAATCTGCGAAACGTAGTCCCGGAAGTCCGCCGGCTTCATTCCGGTGTAGCCGCCATCCTGATTGACCTGGTTGGAGGTCGCTTCGATCAGGACGAAGGGCGCATCGTGCATTTGTGCATGGCGAAACGTGCTCTCGATCACCAGCGGATGGGCGGAGCATACCGAATAGATGCCGACCTCCTCGCCTGCTTTGTGGCGGGCAACGCGATCAAGCAACAGGTTCATGCGGGGTCTCCATCGTTTTGGGGTTCGGGCTCGTCGGCAGCCTCGGGCTCGATCGCCAGCAGGACGGAGGCGATCAGCGCCAGCACGAGACCGACGATCTTGAGCGGGCCGGGCACTGCACCCAGGATCAGCAGGGAGAGCATGGCCGTGACCAACGGGGCACCGGCGTTCGACAAGGGCGCAACGACGATCGCCTTGCCGTATCGGAAGGCGAAGACCAGCGTCAGTGCGCCGATGGCGTTCAGCATCTGGATGCCTGCCGCTAGCCATGGCCCGTCCGTTCCGTAATTGATCGGTTGCGTGAAATCGGTCATCGCATAGGCGACAGGCGCCAGCAGAAGGCCCGAGAGCATCATGTAGAAGAAGATGCTTTCCGCGCTCATGGTGTTGTTGGCCAGCTTCATGAAGAACGCCTGCATGCCCCAGCACAGCATGATCAGCAGCGCCAGCGGCGCCCAGCCAAGTCCGCCCACCTCGCCCGACAGCGAAAGATCGAACATCGGCAGTGCCATCAGCGCCAGTACGATACCCAACACGCCCAGCTTGCCGGTCCGCTCCTTCAAAATCAGCAGCGACAGCGTGATCGTGATGATGGGGGACAGCGAGATGACCGGAAAGATCAGGTACGGCGGCCCGCGGGTCACGGCATAGAACAGTACCAGCTGTCCGCCCGCGCCGAGAAGGCCGATCGTGAATCCGAAGAATATCGAGCGGGCGTCACGGTCCAGGCGCCATCCGGACATTGCCAACACGATCAGTGCGGGGGGGATCATGGTCAGCGCCCAGATGCAGTAGACCAGCGTTTCGGGAAAGCCCCGCTCAGCCGATATCCCAGCGATCGCTCCCCAAACGCCCCAGAGAGCGACGGTAGCGAGGGCGTAGACCAGCCAACTGCGTCCGGCGGCATGGGATGAAACTTGAGTCATGTTTAAGCCCCGACCCGTTCGGCCTGAAGGATCAGGTGCTTCTTGAACGTCACGGCCAGGTTCGGAGTGGCCGCATCGACGGTGCCTATAACCTTGCCGCTTGCGATATTCGTCACGCGGTGACGTCCGGCAGCAAGGCCGCGCAATTCCACAGGGCCGGAATACTCGTCTGCGTAGAAGGCGAAGTAGCACCGGCCGTTCTGGTCGATGGCATGCGTCTCGGGCCGATCGAAACCGATATCGTACAGTTCGCCGCGATAGGTGCCGCGTGCCAGATCGTGCTCCTGGTACAGGCTGATCCACTTACGCCAATGGCGCTCCTTGTCGGGCGTCAGGACATATCCGCCAGGCGGCAGTTCGCCGCTGGGATTGTTGGTGTCGCGCGGCCAGGTGAACTTGGTTGATACCACGCCGCCGATGCCCACGGCGGAAGCGAAGTCGGTGCCCCCGTCGCTCAACTCGACGTGATCGCCGGAGTAGGGCGCCGACCGGCCCATCAGCGCCTTGGTCGTCTTGCCCTTGGTCCGGATTTGCCAGGAGGACAGCGGATCGGACGCAGGCACCTGGTTCATGTACGGCAACGAATGGAACGCGAAGGACGTGCCGCAGGGGCAGAATTCCAGGATCGCGTCCGGATTGATGGACGTCGCCGCCTCGTGAACTGCCTGCCAGAAAGCGGGCAGCTTTTCGCTGGCTTCCTCGGGATAGGCGTGGTTGTGCGCCGGATTGTGGCACGGCGGAACACCGTTCAAATGCTGCCCGTCAAGCTTCAGGCCTTCATATCCCCACTCGCCGATAATCTTGCGCACCAGCGCGGTGCAATGATCGATGGTAGGCTGGTAGGCGGGGCACAGCGTGAATGCGTTCCACCATGTCACGTCGTTGACCGCGCCGTTCTCGTCCAGCAGCAGCATGTCGGCGTGGTCGTGCAGCAGGTCGGTGCCGGGGTCGACGGCCAATGGTGCGAGCCAGAGGCGGGGGCGCAGGCCAGCGCCCCTGATTTGGTCGACGAATTCGATCATGTCGGCATCGCCGCGTGGGAACTTCTCCGGGTCCAGATACCAGTCGCCCTCTGCGGTCTGCCAGCCGTCGTCGAGCACCGCCCATTCGATGCCGAGCTCCTTCACCTTGGGAAGCGTGCCAACGACCTGGGCGGTGTTGAAATTGCGCTCGTAGCCCCACGCGCACCACATCGCTTCATAGGCGGAAGCAGGCACAAAGGCATCTGTCAGTCCGCGCGCGGCCATTATCTCGCGATAAGCGGCCAGTGGAGCGAAACAATCGCCGGTGTGCGCAGCGACGAAGGTCGTAAGTGTTGCGACCTCCGACCCTGGGAGCAACTCAAACGGCTGGTCGCTTTCAAGCGCGATGCTCGTTTCGCTGCCAGTGCTTGTCACAGGCAGCGCGACCAGTTCCGGCGTCAGCTCGAGATGTCCGACAGCCAGGCCGGCATCGGGTCGCCAGATATCGACCACGGGCGTGCCCCCGCCATAATCGGAGGCATTCATGCCCATGTAGTTGCGCTGCTCGAAACCCGCGGGCGCAGGCTGGATCCAATCGCGCCTGTCCGCGTGGGACGAACCAGCAAAAGTCCATAATCCACGCGGGCCGCGCGTCAGGCTATGGGCGGCATTGCGCCAGCCGCGCAGCGACACCGGATCGCGTCCGATGTTGCGATAAATGGCGACGATGGCCGCAATACCGGGGCGGTCGGGGTCGAAGGTAAATTCGACCGTCTTCTCGATGCCGTCTGCGCTGACGCCTGTGGCGCTGTGCGTCTTGCCGGACAGGCCTGCGACCTTCGATGCACCCTGACCCTGGTCGGTCAGTAGGAACGGAGCGAGCGCCACCCCCTTGGCAGGCAGCAGCGTCTCGCTGTCCGAAAAGCTGGTCAGGGCGCGTCCGCCGACAACGAGACGGGTGCGCATGGCGCTGTCGATCTCGATGGTCAGGGCATCGTTGCCGAAGCGGTTTGCGACTGGCGCGGCGAAGACCGGAGGGGCTGCGATCGCTCCGGCCGCGAGCACCGCAGAAGTGCCGCTCATGAGATACAGTACCTGCCGACGTCGCAAACCCGTTTTCCGAACCATTCCTCGCCTCCAAGCGCTCAACTCGCCGGACGACCCCGCCCGGATTTTCCCATTGCTCTTCGCTGAGACAGATGTAACATAATGAAATCGGACGCAAGGCTATACTTTCATTTTCATTCGAGCAGGAGACGAGATGAGGAACCCGGACTTGAAGCAACCGCTGTTGCTCGCCGCTCTGTCGATTACGCTGGCCGGTTGCGCGCCGGCTGCGAACGGCCCTTCCGCGGCCCTTTCGGGGCCGGATATTCCCTATACCCAAGCCGATTTTGGTCGCATCCCCAAGATAGATGCCCATGTGCACGCCAACATGTACGACCCGTCGTTTTTGGCCTTGGTGCGGGACAACGGCTTCCAGGTGCTGTCGATCAACGTCGATTATCCCGACTTCCCCTCGCTCGACGGCCAAGCCGAAGTGGCGCACCGGTACTTTGCGGAAGATGCTGGGCTTTTCCAATTCACCACCACGTTTTCGATGGACGGGTTCGAGACCGCCGGATGGTCCTCCCGAACCAACGCCCATATCGACCGGGAACTGGCCGCTGGCGCAATCGGCGTGAAGGTTTGGAAGAACATCGGCATGGTCGAACGCAACCGGGAGGGAGAGTTGGTCATGCTGGACGATCCCGGCTTCGATACCGTCATGGCGCATATCGAGCAGCGCGGCGTGCCGCTGATCGCCCACCAGGCGGAGCCCTACAATTGCTGGCTGCCGCTGGACCAGATGACCACCGAAAACGATCGCCTGTATTTTCAGGCGCACCCCGAATATCACATGTACCTGCACCCCGAGATGCCGAGCTACCGGCAACTGATGGATGCGCGCGACCGCTTCGTGGAGGCTCATCCCGGCCTGACGCTGATAGGTGCGCATCTCGGTAGTATCGAGTGGAGCGTCGACGAACTGGCGACCTTCCTCGATGCCCATCCCAACGCGGTCGTCGACATGGCCGCGAGGATGAGCAATCTGCAGTATCAATCGAACCGCGACCGTGATCGAGTGCGCGACTTTCTGATTAAATATCAGGACCGCGTGCTGTACGCGACCGACCTGACGCTCAGCCCGCTTTCGGATGCGGCGAAGGCTCAGAATCCACCGATCGATCCCGGAGCAGACTTCGCCCAGGCGGCCGAGGAGGTGTGGCGGTCAGATTGGACCTATCTCGCCACTCCGGAAAGCCAGTATGTCGATACGCTCAAAGCGGATACGCCCGGACTTGCGCTGCCGCGCTCGGTCATCCGCAAGATCTATTATGAAAATGCGCTGCGGGTCTTCCCGGCCTTCGCTCAGGCTTCGTAGAGCTCGAATCCGACGGTCTTGGCTGCATCGCGGATGTAGTCGGGCGCGTCGGTGTCGGTCACCAGGGCGGAGATTTCGCTGACGTCGATGATCCTGTGCAGGCATGTGCGTCCAAATTTCGAGCTGTCGGTAACCGCGATGACGGAGCGCGCCCGGCTCACCATCTTGCGGTTGAGCATCGCTTCGGGCTCGTAATGCGTGGTGATGCCGCGCTGCAGGTCGAAGCCGTCGACCCCCAGGAACAGCTTGTCGACGTGCAGCGCATCCAGCGCGTCGACGGTCTGGCCGCCGTAGAACGCCATGTTGCGCCGGCGCATCTGCCCGCCCAGCATTACCGCGACGATATGCTCCTTGCGCGCCAGTATGGACAGCACGTTGAAGTCGTTCGTAACGACGGTGATGTCTTCGAGATCGGGCAGGTGCGATGCGATCGCCATTGCCGTGGTGCCGGAATCGAGGACGATGGAATCGCCTGCCACGACCATTTCGGCGGCGCGCTTCCCGATCCGCCGCTTCTCCTCGACGTTGATTACCTGCTTCGCCTCGACGGCGGGTTCGTTGCCGTTGCTAATGACATCGGTCGAAATTGCACCGCCATACGACCGTTCCGCCAGCCCTCGCTCACACAGGAAATCCAGATCCTTGCGAATCGTCTGGGAGGACACATCGAACTGTCGCGACAGCTCCGCCACCTGGATGCTGCCGAGGTCCTTGAGCATGGCGATCATCTTCTGCCGCCGACCGCTGGTGTCTCGTAATTTGGTCATTGTGTCCCGTGATTCAGTCTGAATGCCGATTGTAAGAGTTGGCGGTATCTTTCGCAATACAGCATGATTTCGCACCATTCAGGAAACGCACGATAATGGTGCCTTGCTCACCGAGATGACCAGCGTGGGCCTAGGAGTCACGACGATAAACTACCATTATATTGTGCTTGCGTTCCAAAAATTAGCTGCTTACGATGCAAAACGAAACATATTGAGGGTGAGGGCCCTCGTTTCACGTAAAAAGACGCTGTTTGCGGACGGCGGAACGCTGCCGCAGGCGGTCGAAGCCTGGCAGTTTCAGGGAGGGTTTCAGATGAAAGCGTGTCGCCAGTTTCGTGCCATAGCCGTCGCAGGTTGCAGCGTCGCGGCCCTTGTTTCCACAAATCCTTTGGCTGCCCAGGACATCTCGCCGGACGAGGAGCAGGCTGTTGATGCCGAGACATCGTCGGACACCATCGTGGTCCGCGGCGTTCGGGGAAGTATCGCTCGTTCGGTCGATCTGAAGAAGAATGCGTCGACGGTGCAGGATTCCATCAGCGCCCTGGAACTCGGCGTTTTCCCGGACGACAACGTCGCTGACTCGCTCGCGCATATCACCGGTGTCGCCATCAGCCGCACTGCCGGAGGCGAAGGCCAGTATGTCAGCGTCCGCGGCCTGGGTCCGGAATACACGCTGACCACCTTCAACGGTCGCACCCTTGCCACCGACGGCGCCAGCCGCGATTTTGCCTACGACGTTCTGCCGTCCGACGTGATCAGCGGTGCGGACGTCATTAAGGGGGCGGAGGCTTCCCTAACGGAAGGCGCGATCGGCGGCTTGGTCAACCTGCGCTCCGCCAGCCCCTTCGACAAGATCGGCCTCAACGGCGTGGTGCGCCTGCAGGGCGACTACAATCTGATGTCCGAATATGCGGGCGTGAAGTTCTCCGGCGTGCTCAGCGACACTTTCGCCAACGACACCATCGGCGTGATGCTGGGTGTGGTCCTGGAACGACGCAAGGACCGCACCGACGTTGCAGGTAACGACGGCGGCTGGACGCGGAACGCCGATCCGACCGACGAAAGCTGGTTGTGGGGCAATGCCTGGGGCGGCAGCATCGACCCCAATGGCAACGGAACGCTCGACCCAGACGAATACGGCTTGATCGGGCTGGGCCAGTTCCGCGTCGGTTCGATCCTGGAAGAAAAGCGTCGCCAGGCGTTCACCGCCAAGGTTGAATGGCGTCCTACGGACAGCTTCACCCTCACTCTCGACGGCATCAAGACGAAGCTGGATTCGCCGCAGGTCGGCTTTCAGCAGTCCTACTACACGCTGTTCGCCCCCGGCCGCTGGTCGACCATGGAAATCCAGGACGGCATCGTCACCAGCTTCGACATGAACAATCCCGATCCGGAGCTGGCCCTGAATCCGGAACTGCTCAACCAGACTTCCTACCGCGTGGTGGATACCGACCTGTACGGCGCCAATGCCCGCTGGGAGGTGACTGAAAATCTGACGCTGGTGGCCGACCTATACCGCTCCAGTTCCTCGCGATATTCGGGCGGGCAGGACAGTTACGTCGTGCTGCGCATGAACCAGCCCAACACCGCTAGCTTCATGCTCAACGGTTCCGCGGTGCCCGATGTCCGGGTCACCTTCAACGACGGGCGCGATCTGGTCAGCGGGCTCGCCGACGGTACATTCGGTCCGGCGGACTTCAACACACACTATTTCTCGCTGGCGGGCGACAATATCGACGACACCATTACCGGTGCGTCCTTTGCCGGCGACTGGTCGGTCGATAACGGAACGTTGAAATCGATTCTGTTCGGGGTCACCTACAACAGCCGTGAAAAGGCGCGCGAACTGGTTAACAACTCTCTTACCGGGGGCGCCGACTATTATTCTGGCTTCAACGCCATCAACGTCGCGGACCTGGGCGGCAACGTCATTTCGCGTAGCTTGTCACTGCCAAATTTCATGAGCGGAGTGGACGCCACATTCCCGCGATCTTTTCTGTCCTTCGACATCCCGGGCTACCTTGCCGCGCTGGAACAGTATGACGGCACTCCGCGTCCCAGCGGCGGAACTTACGATTTCTCGGCAGCCGCCCCGGTGTGGAACCCGCTGCAAAGCTACCGCGTCACGGAAGACACGCTGGCGGCGTATTTCCAGGCCAACCTTTCGGGCGCGGGCTGGAGCGGTAACGTAGGTTTGCGCATAGTAAATACGAAGACCACCGCACAGGCGTGGGATGCGCAGATCCTCAACATCATCGCCAACGGGCCGTTCAACTACACCGCTGTCTACGACGATCCCTCCGAGATCACCCAGGACAGCGAATATACCTATCTCCTGCCCTCGGCTAATCTGAGCATCAACCTGATCGACGACCTTCGCTTGCGTCTCAGCGCCGCCCGCACGATGGCGCGTCCTTCGGTGCAGACCCTCGCCCCGACCAACACGACCGAGAGTGTCTCGTGGGGCGAATTTACACAGGTCTATAGCGGAAACGCGGACCTGAAACCCTATCAGGCCGACCAGTTCGACGTCTCGCTTGAATGGTACTTCGCTCCGAGCTCAATCTTCAACATTGCCGGCTTCTACAAGCATATCAAGAACCAGATCACGACCAGCTGGGAGCCCGGCGTCGATATCGGCGTGCCCGGCTACCTGTTCAACATTATCCGTCCAATCAACGGCGACTATGCCAAAGTGAAGGGTATCGAAGTCGGCCTGCAGCATCTGTTCGATAACGGCTTCGGTGTCCGCGGGCAATTCACCCGCAACTGGTCGAAGAGCTATGTCGGCGATCAAGTCCGGCCGCTGGAGGGGATCGCGCCGTCCGTCTACTCGCTCAGCCTGCTATACGAGAAGGGCCCGCTGTCGATAGCCTTCACGGCCGACCACACGGACAGCTTCACCACCGCGATCAACGTGCTTGGCGAAGGGTATAACGAAGAGGCCGATGCCATCACCTGGGTGACGGCCCACATATCCTACGACATCACCGACCGGATCACCATCGCACTCGACGGACAGAACCTCTTGGACTCCGAACAGACATACAGCCTGAACGGCAATCCGCTGCTATCCCAAGGGTACTACCGGTACGGCCGTTCGGTGAAACTGAGTGCGAGCTATCGTTTTTGAACGGGGCAGCAGTCAAGATGGCAACGGCTGCATATCGTCGATATACGCTACAGCGCGGCGAATCTGGAGGCCGAGATTGCGTCAGGATGCCGATCTGCCGGACGAAATCGACATTACCAAAGCAGCCGATGTCGATTGGGTGAAGGCCCGCGCCGATCCTGCGATCTGGCACGAGGCAGCAATTGCTGCGCTTGCCTATGTGGGCGATGAGCATGGCTTTCTCACATGGCTCGTGCAGCAGCCGCAAATGGACAGGGCGACGGCCGGGTGGATACTGCTCGCGTCGCCATTTCGCGAATTCCTGACCGGTAATCGCGCTTCCATGTTCGCGATGGGCATAGCGATCCCTGAGCTGATCGAAATCCTGACAGCCCTGTGTGAGCGAAGCGACCGCGTCGGATTTTTGAACGACCGGCTTGGGTTGGAGCACCAGTACGAAGAAATGCGACAAACTTGCATGGCGATCATAGACAACGGCGAACTCGACCGGCGCGTCAGGGCGCCGACCGCGATTGTCGGCACGCCATTTGCAGCACCCCGCGAAGATATGCCCTATTCGGTGCATGATGGCATGCTGATCAGCACCCAGTTCTTTAAACGAACCCTGCCGCACTTGTTTGATTAGAGCGTCATGGCGCGGCGTCATGAATGGATGGTAGGTTCGGACGGCCAGAATTTGGCTTGAGAATGACGACCATGTCGGCGGCTGCTAACGGAATCATTGGTTCGCAGATGTCAGCTTTCCCAATTCTTGGGCCCGAACGGAACGGGCAGAAGCGGCCCAATTACCGCGTTCGGTCAAACAGGTTCGGACCGGCCAATTGTTCTCTCCGCGCCTGCAAGGCGGTATGATTAAGACTCCTTGGGGGCTATCCTCTGCCAGATGCATGAGAGCGCCGCCTCATTGAGCCCATTCGATCTCGCCGCGATGCTGGTGGTCGCCTCCGCCTTGCTTGGCTGGTTCAATCATCATTTCGTGCGCCTGCCGCACGTGGTCGGCTTAACCGTGATGGGTGCACTGGCATCGGTAGGGCTGCTGATCGCCGATGCCTTTATCCCGGGCATTACACTGGATGATACTGTCGCACGCCTGCTGGGAGAGATGAATTTCACCACGACATTGCTGGAAGGCATGCTCAGCTTTCTGCTCTTTGCCGGGGCGCTTCATGTCGATCTGGAGCGATTGCGTGCCGGATGGCTACCGGTGCTGCTGCTCTCAACGGTGGGGGTCATTATCTCTACCTTGCTGGTCGGGGCCGCGATGTGGGGGATCGGCTATCTGCTGGCACTGCCGATTGCGCCTATCTGGTACTTCGTCTTCGGTGCCCTGATCGCGCCCACCGATCCGGTCTCGGTGTTGGGTGTGCTCAAGGAGGAAAAAGTCGAGCGAGGCTTGCAGGCCACTGTGGCGGGCGAGAGTCTGTTCAACGACGGAGTCGGCATTGTTGTCTTCACGATCCTGCTGGGTGCAGCAGTCACGGGGCAGGATTTCTCGCTGGCAGAGGGCGTGCGGCTGTTCGCGCTGGAGGCTGGCGGCGGCATGCTGGTGGGTTTGTTGGTCGGCTTTCTCGGCTTCCACGCGATGCGCTCCATGGACGAATATGCTCTGGAAGTGACGATAACGCTGGCGGTGGTGATGGGCGGCTACGCGCTTTGTACGGCGCTCCACATCTCCGGCCCGCTGGCAATGGCGGTGGCCGGGCTGCTGATCGGCAATCACGGCGTAACTTATGCCATGAGCGACGTGACTCGCGACTATGTGGTGAAGTTCTGGGAAGTCGTCGACGAATTGCTGAATTCGGTGCTGTTCTTGCTGATCGGGCTCGAGATGATCGCACTCGTGCCCGGCGTGCCGCATGCATTGCTGGGGGTGGCGGCAATTCCGGTCACGCTTGCGGCGCGCGCTGCGGCACTGAAGCTGTTGGCCGGATTGCTGCCGGCCTCCCGCAAGCACGGGCCGGCCGCCTTCGGCATCCTGTGGTGGGGAGGGCTGCGCGGCGGAATCTCGATCGCACTTGCCCTTTCGTTGCCTGAGGGGCTGACCCGAGACCTGCTGCTCGCCGCCACCTTCGCCGCCGTCCTGTTCAGCGTTCTGGTCCAACGGGCAACACTAGGGAGCGTAATCGCGCGAAGCGCCACTCCTTCCCCTGACGTTGCCTAAAGCGCGCACTGATGTGAGTCGGTGCAGCCTTCTGCGACGCTCCGTGGTTACGTGGCTCGGAAAGTCAGATTGAACCGCAGTTCGCCCGTATCATCGTGATTGCTTTTGGCGATCGTATCGACGCCATGAAACGTCATCCGTGCAGGGCCTCCCCAAACTACAACATCGCCGTGATGAAGCGCGTGGCGGCGGATTCTATCGCTGCGCCTCTGACCTCCCCAAAGGAAGATTGCCGGCACCCCGAGCGATACCGAGACGATCGGCGCATCAAGGTTAGCCTCGTTTCGATCTTGATGAAGTGTGAGGCGCGTGCCCGGCGCGTAGCGATTGATGAGACAGGCGTCAGGCGCAAAGCTGCCGTAACCCGCCACCTCTGCGGCGCGGCGCGCCAGAGCCGAAAACAATGGGGGCATCGATGGCCAGGTTCTTCCCGACAACGGGTCACGGTCCGTATAGCGGTATCCGCGGCGGTCGCTGACCCAACCGGCGCTGCCGCAATTCGTCATGGCCACCGACATGCGCCTTCCGCCCGGCGTCTCGAGGTGACGAAACGAGGCTTGATCAGCGATCTCCCTTATCATGGAGAGGAGGACCGGCGTCTCGTGCAGGGCGAAGCCGCCCAGCAACCACGCGCCACAATCCAGCGGTACTCGTTTGCGAGCCCCGGCAAACAGATCGGAGACGGCGCCATCAGGTTGCATCGTGGAATATGATCCCGAGGCTATGGCGCAGACCATGACGCACGGTGCTGACACCATGCCGGATTTTTACCCGGTAGTCGCCTTTGCTTCCCGCTATCGGCCGCGCATTGACGGCGAATACCACCGCGTCGCCCTGCGTGAGCGGCAGGACTTCGACCCGGGACTGCATGCGTGGCCGCTGTTCGGTCACAACGAATTCTCCGCCTGAGAATTCAGTTGCAGGGTCCGACAGTAGAATGGCCATTTGCAGAGGGAACACGTGCTCGCCGTAGAGATCCTGGTGAAGACAATTGAAGTCTCCTGAACCGTAGCGAAGCAGGAGCGGTGTCGGCCTTAGCTGTCCTGCCGTATGGCAGCGTTTCAGAAAACCCTCATGGTCGAGGGGGAAGCGTACGTCGATATGCATGCGCTCGTGCCAACGATTGGCGATGGGGGCGAGGTAGGGGTAGAAGCCTCTCCGCAGCTCTGCGACGAGCGGTGGCAGCGGGTACGAAAAGTACCGGTATTCCCCCTTGCCAAAGCCATGCCGGGCCATGTGCACCTGGCTGCGAAAGTGCCCGACGCTTGAGTACAGCGAGGCTATTGCCTGACATTCATGGGACGTGAGGAGACTCGGCACACGGGCCCAACCCTGCGCGTCCAGGCTCTCCGCAAGGCCAGCGTAGTCGCACGTCGCGATGCGGTGTTTGATTGTTTCCATGGCAGCAGCAATAGGTAGAGACCCTCGGTGCTACATCCCGCATCTTGCGCTTGAACTGCGGCATCCAGCGTTGATCTTTATGCGTTGGCGACAATGCGAGGTCGCAATCTGAATGGAAGGCAGCTTTTGAGTATCACGAACGGGTCGTCGAACGGCCGCTTTGTCGGTGACAGCTACTTCCTCCCGCTGGATTCTTTCGAGAACCTACGCGCGAGATCGATGAAGGCCTTAAACGCGGCGGAGGGATGTCGGCTGCCCGGATAGTAGAGTGCCAAGGGGGCGAGTTGCGGGGTCCAGTCTTCGAGCACCATCTCCAGCTGCCCCGCTTCGAGATCGTCGCGCACGTCGGATTCCATGACATAACCGATGCCCGCGCCTTCCAGCAGGGCGATGCGTGAAAGGCTCGCCTCGTCGAGCGTGATCGGGCCGGCGACGTCGATCTGCGCCGGCTGACCGTTCTTCTCGAACTGCCAGCGATATGGAGCGCCGTTGGGAAGCCGTATCCGCAGGCATGCATGGTGCAGGAGATCCGGTGGCACCAGCGGTTTGCCGTGCGTCTGAAAATACGCCGGCGAGCCCACCACCACATTTCTTCGGGCCGGACCCAATGGCACGGCGATCATATCACTCGGCACCAGATCCCGGGACCTAACGCCGAAGTCGAACCCCTCGGCGACGACGTCGACAAGCCTGCCTTCGGTGACCAGATCGATGTTGACTTGAGGATAGAGCTTCAGGAAATTCAGGATGAGCGGGGACAGGATTTCGCGTGCCGCCGTCGCGAAGGCGTTGATGCGTAGCGTGCCCGACGGAATCTCCTGCTGCGAGCGTGCCGCGTTCATCGCATCGTGGATGTCCTGCAGCGCTGGCCCAATCCGTTCGACGAAGTCTCGTCCGGCATCCGTCAACGAAACGCTGCGGGTGGTCCGATTGAACAGGCGTACGCCGAGTTGCCGCTCCAGTTTGCCGACCGCGTTACTGAGCGCGGTGGTCGACATCTCGAGATCAAGTGCCGCGGCACGGAACGACCGTCGTCGGGCGATCGCGAGAACCGCATCGAGTTCGACCAGCCTTTGCCTCATCATTGTCCCTCAAATCGTGACGTTTCATCCAACTTTGTCCCGATTATCGGCGAGTTCGTCCATAGCTAAATTGGGCCAAGCCGCGAACGACCAGTCCGGTCATTCGCCAAAGGAGATGAGCGATGGCTATCGAGCTACCCAAACCAATTGCTGGCTACTTCGAAGCGGACAAACGCCCGAGCGCTGAGGCAATCACCGCATGCTTTACTCCGGCGGCTGTCGTCAGGGACGAGGGGCACACCTATGCAGGGCGCAACGCGATCCGCCGGTGGAAGGATCAGTCCTCGGCAAAGTACAACTACGCCGCGGAGCCATTCTCGATCGCTGACGAAGATGGGCGGATCGTCGTTGCCTGCCACTTGGTCGGTGACTTCCCCGGCAGTCCCGTCGACTTGCGCTACTTCTTTGTCCTCAATGGCGAAAAGATCGCCGAACTGGAGATCGTCTCGTGATCCCGTTCGTCACACTTGCAGGCAAGCGCGCGCTGATCACCTCCGGCACCCGCGGAGCGGGAGCCGCCACGGTGGCCTTGTTCGAGGAACTGGGCGCCCGTGTCCTGACGACGGCCCGGACCAAGCCCGAAAGTCTGGCGGCCTCGAAGTTCGTCGCCGCCGATCTTATGCGGGCCGAAGATGGCGCAGTCTTGGCCGAAGCCGTGCGTGAACGGTTGGGCGGTGCCGATATCATCATCCACATGTTGGGCGGCTCGTCGTCGCAGGCGGGAGGCTATGCCGCCCTGAGTGACGCGCAATGGCAGCAGGAGCTCGCTCTCAACCTGATGCCCGCGGTACGCCTCGATCGAGAGCTCGTTCCCGAGATGGTGGCACGTGGCAGCGGCGTCGTGATCCACGTGAGTTCCATCCAGCGCGCGTTACCGCTACCCGAGGCAACGACGGCTTACGCTGCCGCCAAAGCGGCGCTGTCGACCTACAGCAAGAGCCTCTCCAAGGAAGTTGCGCCGAAGGGCGTGCGTGTAGCTAGCGTCGCGCCGGGCTGGATCGAAACTGAGGCGTCGGTAGATCTGGCGAAGCGATTGGCGGCTGAGCACGGTGCCGATATCGAGGAAGGCAAGCGGATGATCATGGACTCGCTCGGCGGCATCCCGATCGGCAGGCCTTCGAAACCGGAGGAGGTGGCGAGCCTGATCGCGTTTCTAGCGTCTGACCGGGCCGGCACGATCACCGGCGCCGAATATGTGATCGACGGCGGTACCATTCCGACTGTTTGATGAAGGTCTGCGAGATGATGAAAGAGCACCCGCGATGCGCATGGGCCGAGGGCGACGCCTTGATGGCCTCCTATCATGACCAGGAATGGGGTGTGCCGCAGCATGACTCGCGCATGCTGTGGGAGATGTTGATGCTCGAGGGATTTCAGGCCGGCCTGGCCTGGATCATTGTTCTCAGAAAGCGGGAAGCATTCCGCAGAGCGTTCGCCGGGTTCGATCCGGCGATTGTGGCCAGCTTTGGCGAGAAGGATGTCGTGCGGTTGATGACTAACCCGGATATCATCCGCGCCCAGGCCAAGATCCGGGCCATGATCGCAGGCGCGCGGATCTATTGCGACATGGCCGCGGGCGGCGAGAGCTTTGCCGACTTCTGCTGGTCATTTACCGATGGCAAGCGGATCCAGGGCAGCGGCCGAGAATGGATCGCCAACTCGCCATTGTCGGAGAAGATCTCGAAGGAGATGAAGCACCGAGGGTTCAAGTTTGTCGGGCCGACGATCGTGTATGCTTGGATGCAGGCGGTCGGCATCGTCAACGATCACGCAACCGACTGTTTCCGTCGCAGCGAAGTCTGAACGGACGGCAGGCCTCAAGAAACTCTATCGGCTGTTTAAGGCGAGGGACGGTAGCGACGTTCCCCATTTTGCCCCCAGTCGATCCGGAACGCCGACATTGCAACGTCGCAGCACCATCGCGAGCCCTGACCTGAAGCGGTCAGTCGGGTCGCACTTATCGATGGAAAAAAAGTGGCCAACGCTGTCGATTTCCGGAAACCTCGTTCGTCGTTTCGATGCCAGGCTGATGAGGCTGGCTCAAACAAGGAGACAGATGATGCGTGTGGTGGTGTTCGTGAAAGCGACCGAGGACAGTGAGCAGGGGGCGTTGCCCTCTGCAGAGCTGATCGAGGCGATGGGCAAGTACAACGAGGAACTGATCAATGCCGGTATCATGGTCGGCGGCGACGGGCTCAAGCCGTCCTCGCAAGGCAAGCGGATCGCGTTCGACGGTCCAGGTCGGACGGTGATCGACGGTCCATTCGCCGAGACGCGCGAACTGGTCGCCGGCTTCTGGATCTGGGAGGTTAAGGACATGGACGAGGCACTGGCCTGGGCCAAGCGCTGCCCAAATCCGATGCCGGGGCCAAGCGAGCTCGAACTGCGCCCGGTGGTCTCGATGGAGGACTTCGCCGAAACCATGACGCCGGAAGGGGCCGAGATCCATGCCCGCAACGAGCAGCGGCTCGCCGGCCAGTAACCGCTCGTTTCGCCGCCTCGCTTGCCTCCCTCGCGCCTTTGGCGGAAGAAGGCAGCATGGCGGCGGACGAGACCCACCGGGCGATCGAGGCGGTCTATCGGATCGAGCGACCTAGGCTCATTGCGGGCCTGGCTCGCATGATGCGGGACGTCGACGAGGCCGAGGAGCTGGCGCAGGAGGCCTTGCTGATCGCGCTGTCCGAATGGCCGAAGAGCGGCGTTCCGCATAATCCGGGGGCTTGGCTGATGACAGCGGCCAAGCGGCGCGCGATCGACGGCATCCGCCGTGACCGGATGCAGGAGCGCAAGCACGCCGAGATCGCCCGCGAGCTCGACAATGCTCGCGACACCAGTGTCGAGGAACTCGAGGCGGCGATGGACGACGATCTCGGCGACGAGCTGCTCGGCCTGATCTTCACCGCCTGTCATCCGGCGATCTCCCCCGAAGCGCGTGCGGCGTTGACGCTGCGGCTGATCGGCGGCCTCACGACCGGGGAGATCGCGCGTGCCTTCCTCTCGCGTGAACCGACGATCGCCCAGCGCATCGTTCGGGCGAAGAAGACGATCGGTAAGGCCGGCCTTGCCTTCGAGGTGCCGCGCGGAAGCGATCGGACGGCACGGCTCGCGTCAGTGCTCGAGGTGATCTACCTGATCTTCAACGAAGGTTATGCGGCGACCACGGGCGACGATCTCGTTCGTCCGGCACTCTGCACTGAAGCGCAGCGGCTCGGGCGCATCCTCGCAGGCCTGATGCCGCACGAACCGGAGGTACTCGGCCTACTCGCGCTGATGGAATTGCAGGCTTCGCGGCTGTCCGCCCGCACTGGGCCCGACGGCGCGTTCACACCGCTCACCAAGCAGAACCGTGCGCGCTGGGATCAACTGCTGATCCGCCGCGGTCTCGATGCGCTAGGCCGAGCCGAAGCGCTCGGCGGAGCGAACGGCCCTTACGCGCTGCAGGCTGCGCTTGCTGCGTGCCACGCACGGGCTCGTCGGGCGGAAGACACCGACTGGCGCCGCATCGCCGAGCTCTACGACCGGTTGCGAACGACAATGCCCTCGCCAGTGGTCGAACTGAATCGTGCCGTCGCCCATAGTATGGCCTTCGGACCCGAGGCAGGGCTGAGGCTGGTGGACGAGATCGCTGACGCTGCTGCACTGCGGAACTACGCGCCTTTGCCAGCGGCGAGGGCGGATTTTCTGTTTCGCGCTGGCCGCATGGCCGAGGCCCGGTCCGAGTTCGAGACCGCTGCCGGGCTTACCCGCAACATGCGTGAGAAAGCCTTCCTTCTTGCCCGTGCCGCCGCCTGTTCCTGATCGGGAGAGGGTAAGGCACATCCGCAAAGGAGTAGAACCCAGCAATTCGCTGGCGAGGGTTGCAATGTTGCACTGCGGTGCCGGCAGATATAAAAACCAGGAGGCATCATTAGGCATCAAGCGGGCTTCCCGGGCTAACCTCTCAGTTCCGTATTCGGTTATCGGTTGACATTCCGCAACGTAGCACCTCAAAGTTATGATGTTACATATCATTTTTGGGGGTTCACGTTGCTGCATTCATTCTCGCGACAAGCTGTCGTTCTTTCCCTGGCCAGCGCGTTGCCGTTTCCCGCCCATGCGCAGGAAGCCCCCGAGGATGGAGATAGGGGTAGCGCACCCAGAGAAGAGACGCGGACAGACACACGTGATGAAAGCAGCTCATCAGGTGAGATTGTCGTCACCGGCTCGCTGATCCGGGGGCTGCCGAAGGAGTATGTCGCCAGTCCGGTCTTCACTTACGGGAAGGCCGATATCGTCCAGTCCGGTGCAGGCTCGCTCTCGGAATATATGCTGACCATCCCTCAGAACTTTACGGGCGATCTCAGCGATTTTGGCACCTCCGCAGCGCAGATCGGTTCAACTCTCGGCAGAGGGACCACCTATAATCAGTATGATGCCTTTGCCGGATTTGCCCTGCGCGGGCTAGCCTCGGACGCGACGCTGACGCTGCTCAACGGCCGCCGCATGGCTTCGGTCGGCATGGTCGAAGCTTCTACCGTTTCTGTCATTCCCTCTGCTCTGATCGAACGCATCGATATCATCTCCGATGGCGCATCGGCCACCTACGGCGCCGACGCGGTGGCAGGGGTCGTCAATATCGTCACACGCAAACCGGAGGACGGTGTGGAACTGCGCGTGCGGGGTTCGACGGCGACAGAGACCGGGGCGAAAAACTGGGAGGCCAGCGCACTGGCCGGTCATTCATGGGGTAGCGGCCATGTCTATGGCATGACGATGTACCAGCGCCGCGACGCCTTCATCGAAGACCCGATCATGGTGTCGGATACGCCGCTTCAGATCACGCAGCTTCCCAATGAAACCGTCACCGGCTTCTATGGCGGGCTGGAACAGGATTTTGGCGATTTCACCTTCTCGGTCGATGCGTCCCGGTTTCAGCGCGATCGCGACGCGGTGATCCGTTATATCGACGAACCGGAAGACAACCGTTTCTACGACACCCGCACGACCGGATATTCGGTTTACGGCAATCTGCACTGGCAGGGCGCGGGGAGCACCTCGGTCGACCTCAATGTCGACTACGGGCGCAACAAGACCGGCAGCAAGCTGCACTATGGTCTGCCGCCATTTGATGATCCCTGGACGAGCTATCAGCACACGAACAGCTTGTTCGTGGCGGAGCTGCGCGGCCAGACCGCGCTATTCAATCTTCCCGGCGGGGCTGCGATTGCTGCAGGCGGGGCGCAGTATCGCAAGGAGACGATACGCACCGACGCGGCGATCTTCTTCCACCTCGATGGCGGCGAGCGGGAGATCAAATCTCTCTTCGGCGAGATCAATCTGCCGCTGGTCGGACCGTCGCAGGACATTCCTTTCGTTCGTTCGCTCAGTGTCACCGGCGCGCTGCGTTATGAGGACCTGGGCTTCGATGATGCGCTGGCGCCCAAGATCGGCGCGCGTTGGCAGATCAACGATGCGATCGCCTTGCGCGGGACCTATGCCCGCTCGTTCCTTGTGCCGCGCTTGCGCGACACGATCGGCATTGCCGAGCAGGTGTCGTTCTGGAGCCATCCCTATACCTTCCTCGATCCGGCCGACCAGAACCCGGCCCTGCCGGACGGGAATGCGCTGATGATGTTTCGCGCCGGTGCCAATCCGGACCTCAAGACGCAGAATGCCGACACCTTTACGATCGGTACGGACCTGACGCCCGCTTTCGCTCCAGGGCTGACGCTCAAGGCCGGCT
Organism: Pelagerythrobacter aerophilus; assembly: GCF_003581645.1. Classification (GTDB taxonomy): domain Bacteria; phylum Pseudomonadota; class Alphaproteobacteria; order Sphingomonadales; family Sphingomonadaceae; genus Pelagerythrobacter; species Pelagerythrobacter aerophilus. Next base: position 365,650 of record NZ_QXFK01000016.1, read on the forward strand.
ATTACAGCATCCGGATTTCCGGCCGTGTCGTCACGCCGGATCAGAATGACAGCGCCACACTCCCCGATCTTCAGGCCTTCAACGTTGCCAATCCCAGCCCCGAACTGGTCCGGAGCATCGTCACCAATCCCACGGTATTTCGCTGGTTCGCCACGGGCATTCCCTTTGTGAACGATGGCGGCACAGTAATTTATAGCAGCGCGAGCCAGATTCCCGACGAGCTGCTCTCACAAGTTCAGGCCATCGCCGACATCCGGCCCCAGAACTTCGCCGTCGAGAAGACCGATGGTCTCGACTTCGAGCTGAGCTATCAAGCACCTTTGCTGGACGGAAGGGCCAGCATGCATATGACTGGACAATATATCCTGAACCTGGATCTCACGGCGAGCGACGGACAGGCTGTTTCCCGGCTCGACGGCTATGCGCAGCCATCCGATCTGCGGCTCAACGGTACGTTCATCTGGGGGAGGGAGGGCTTCTCCATCGGCAGCGTCGTCAATTATGTCGATGGCTTTACGGACAATCGTCCGGGGGAACAGCTCCGCAAGATTGGCTCCTACACCACCGCATCGCTGTTCTTCGGTTTCGATCTTGAACGGCTGACGAACAGCTCAAGGCTGGCCAACAGCGAGATGCAGCTGGTCATCGCCAATCTGTTCGATACAAGGCCGCCACGCATTGTCGGTAGCGTGCTGGGGTACGATCCCTACAACACGCCGCCCACCCCCCGCACGATTGGCCTGATGCTCACCAAAAGTTTCTGAAGCTAATTCGTACGATTGGTTCTGTCCGCATCTCACAGGACGGAGGGCAGCTTTCGGCGCGCTCAAGCGTGTTCGAGCAACAGTAATGTCGGCAAAGTGAGCATTTCTCTGCTTCCGGTGTTGGTCTACGGCAGGGTAGCGTGACCGTCCGCTCCGGGCTGTCCAAGGGATGCGACAGCAACCGGTTTGTCGGCGGAACGAGAAGGCCGGACCACTATCGTCCCGACTATCGGATATTCGTTTTGCCCGGCCCGGTTTCCAGCGCGAGCCGGTCTAGCCGGCGCAAATGGATAAGCTGCGCGGTCAAGCCGATGACGAGGATGGCCAAGAGCGTAACCTGCGATCCGAGGAGTAGCGGCGCTTTTGGATCGGTAACAAGCGGATGGCCGTCCGGGACCCGGCGCAAAGTTTCGGTTACGGTGGGCACCATCAGTAGGAATGCGGTCAGGCTGAGGAAGACAGTTTCGAGATACCGGCCCGCGCGGCCCAGGATCGAAACTCGCCCGACGCCATAGCCCGCGAGAAGCAGTAGGAGAGTGGCCGCACCGATGCCATAACTCACCGGCTGGCGCGCAACGACGAACGCCGTGACTGCGCCGATCAGCATCGAAATGAAATAGAGCGTGCCAGCGGTCGACCGCGGCACGATCCGTCCGTGGCGGGCAAACATATAAACGGCCAGTGGAATGGCGGGAAGGCTGCCGAGCGTATGAACCCAGCCGAGCGGGGAAATTCCGAACATATAACTCTTTCTGTCTACTAGTAGGTAGGTGCATGAGGTAAATATCTATAGGCGGATTGCATCTACGGTGGTCTGAGATCAGGCGGCCATCGCCGGGGCCAGTCGTTCTATCAGTGGATCCGTCACGAGACCGAACATGGCCGGATCGCCATAGGCCCGCGCCGAGAGCATTGCGCCATGAACGGTCGCCATGAATGCTTCGGCTTCACCGTGGGGAGTTGTCGTCAAATGAACCTTGCCGAGGCGCACACCGCGATCGAGGACGGATGTCAGCCAAGCTGACAGGAACCGGAAATGCGCCCGCACCTCGAGCCCTACCTCTTCGGGGAGAGCAGGGATCTCGGTCGCCAACAGCGCGCAAATGCAGAATGGCGCGCTGGCGCTTGTGATGCAGGATCGCCAATAGCCGACATAGAACCGAAGCTGATCGAGCGGGTCAGGGGACTGACGTTCGAGATAGGCCATTCCCGCTTCAGCTTCCTCGCGATACTGTGCGACCAGCACACGAACCAGATCGGCCTTGGTGGGGAAGTGGTGATGGATGCTCGCCTTGCGGATTCCCACTACCTTCGCGATGTCGGCATAACTGAAGCCATTATAGCCGCCCTCAACGATGAGTGAGCGCGCGCATGCCAGGATGGCCTCGGAAGTGGACGTCGGTTTGCTCACACCAGTTGCCTACCTTCTAGTAGGTATATCGTCAAGCGCCGTGCATTTTCAGAAGGCCGATGGCATGACCCGTGCGGCCGATCAGGAGGTGAACATACCGCCGATATCGACGGATTTTTGGGTTGCCATCTGGGTTCGAAATGACCGCGACTGGTGCCGCAGTGGACTGAAGGTGCCGACCGGCAATAGCTACGCAGCTTTTCGTTTGCGTATTCGCGATGCTGCAGAGGTAAGGACAGCGCAAGCCGCCAGGCACCAAATCCCCATCCAGATCATTTGCACGGGCAAGTCGATGCCCCTATCGATGAGCGCACCCGAAATTCCCGGCCCGAGAGCCGTTGCAAAAACCATCGCAGAAACGGTGATCGCCCGAATTCCTCCCAGGTTCGCAGTCCCGTAAACTTCGGGCCAAAGGGCGCCGAGCAGCGTCTGCGTGAACCCATTGCTTACGCCCAGCAGCAGCATGAAAAGGTAGATGCCCCACGCTGGCGTCACGAGGCCGCCGGCGATCGAGGCGAGCGCCAGCGGAAGGAGAAAGAAGGGAAGAATGCGAAGCGCGCCGAAGCGGTCGATCAGATAGCCGCAGACAAAGCCGAAGAATACCGTTGTCACCGCCATGACAGGAAAGGCGGAGGCAAACACGAGCGGATCATATCCACGAAGTTCGACGAGATAGCCTTGGTGAAAGAAGATCGTCGTCCCGATGAACGGCGGCGCCAGCGTTCCCGCGAGCAATATATAGAGAACCGGATCCCGGAGTACCTCGGCGCGCGTCCAATCTTTCGCTCGATGGGACTGGGGCTGAGGCGCCATCGTCGTGACTGGCGCCCGCTCGACACGTAGCAGCCCGACGAGCATCGGCCACGCGACAATCGCCAGCAACAGTGCCGATGCCAGCCATACGTCGCGCCATCCGACCAGCGCAGCAAGCCACACGGCGACGACCGGCAGAACGGCGTTCCCGACTTGGAAACCGGGCGTAATAATGGCCATCGCACGGCCGCGGTTGGCCTCGAACCACCTCCCCACTTCCGTGAAGGCGATCTCCGTCATCATGCCCTGACCGAACAGGCGCAGCATGAAGAGCGCAATGGTAAGGCCGACAATTCCCTGGACGGTGCCGATCAACAGGCATGCCAGCGTCAGAATGGGAATGGTGAACGCCGCCACCTTCCAACCGGATATGAGGTCGAGCGTTCGCCCGAGCCAAGGGAGGCTCGCTGCACTCAGCAGCGTCGCGACCATGTAGATAGCGCCAAAACCGCCCGCAGTGAGGCCGAAATCCCGCCGCAGGTCGTTGCCGAACAGACCGATGAAGAAGGTTTGGCCAAACGAAGAGAATAGCGTCAGTAGGAAGCCGGCGCCTAACCAGCGGCGGTTCTCCCGTATGAACGCTAGCTCGGTACCCAGTGTCATCGCGCGTCCCTGTGGCGTATCGGTGCGGAAATTGGAACAAGGCAGGCGTCCTTCCGGCACATCGTGCTGAAATTTCAACTCCAAGCGCGTCTCGTGCATTCCCCAACATAGCGATATAAAGATGTCTTTATATCCGACTTGACTTCGAGGAGCAGACCTCCGAGTAAGCGCATGTCGAGGTTCTCCGCGGCGGCCTCTGCCGTCCCGGAGCTAAGACGGGAAGCCGGTGCGATGCCGGCGCTGCCCCCGCAACTGTAAGCGGCGAGCGGACAGTCGAGATATGTCACTGGCGGGTATCCGCCGGGAAGGCCTGACTGTCTGCTTTGACCCGCGAGCCAGGAGACCTGCCTCCGACGCGATAACGTCCACCGGCGGGGTGCCCGGTCTGGTCGCTTGCATGACGCGCGGCTGGGCTTCCCGCAGCGTGTCCGGCGTGCGTGCCCGATCGGTCCCCCGTCCTCATCGGGGTTCTATGAAGATGACCGTCACCGTTGCTACACTTGGATTTCCGCGTATCGGCCCGCGCCGCGAACTCAAGTTCGCGCTCGAGAAGTTCTGGGCCGGGACGATGACCCGGATGGAACTCGAAAAGACCGCCGCCGACCTGCGTAGAGCCAACTGGGCCCGCCAGGACGAGCTCGGCGCAGACTGGCTGCCCTCCAACGATTTCTCGCTCTACGACCACGTGCTCGACACCAGCGTCATGCTCGGGGCCATTCCGGCACGCTATGGTGGCGAGAGAATGGATCCTGCCGATCTCGAAACCTATTTCGCGATGGCGAGAGGCGCGGCCGGCACTGGCGATTGCTGCGGCAACGCACCCGCGAACGTCACCGCCGGCGAAATGACCAAATGGTTCGACACCAACTACCACTTCATCGTGCCGGAGATCGAATCGGGCTGCACACTTCGGCTCGGTCACTTCAAGCCGCTCGAGGAATACCGCGAAGCCCGGGCGCAAGGTTTCGAAACGCGCCCGGTGCTGCTCGGTCCCATCACTTGGCTCAGCCTCGCGAAGGGACGCGGAGTCGATCCGTTCGACCTCCTCGACGATGTCCTCGGCCACTATGCGACCCTCCTCCGCCTGTTCGCGCAGGCGGGCGCCGCATGGGTGCAGATCGACGAGCCGATCCTTGCCACGGATCTGTCCGAACGCCAGCGGCGCGCCTTCACTCGCGCTTATGCCAAACTGGCAGGCGCCGGTCCGAAGCTGATGCTGACGACCTACTTTGGTGGCCTGGGCGATAATCTCGGACTGACCGCATCGCTTCCGGTCGCCGGGCTCCATATCGATCTCGTCCGCGCGCCCGATCAACTTGGCGCGGTGGTCGAATCAGTGCCGGAAGACCGCCTTTTATCGCTGGGCGTCGTCGATGGGCGCAACGTGTGGCGGACCGATATCGCAAGCCTGATTGATCGGCTCGCTCCACTTGCGGCGGAGCGCGATCTCGTACTCGCGCCCTCATGTTCATTGCTCCACGTGCCGGTCGATCTCGCTCTCGAGACGAGACTGGACGAAGAAGTGAGGCAGTGGCTCGCGTTCGCAGTGCAGAAGATCGAGGAACTCGATCTGCTCAAGCGTGTGCTGAACCATGGCCGCGAAGTGGTGCCCGAGGAACTCGAGGTGGCCGAAAAAGCGCTCGCGTCTCGCCATCTGTCGGCGCGCATCCATGATCCGGCGGTGGGTGTGCGTGTCGCGGGGCTTACGCCCGCGATGCGAGAGCGTGGCGCGAGTTATGTGGAACGCGCTCGAGTGCAGGCCGATGTGCTTGCGTTACCGGCCTTCCCGACCACCACCATCGGTTCGTTCCCGCAGACGCGGGAGGTGCGCAAGGCGCGCGCGGAGTACAAGCGCGGCGCAATGGATGAGGCGGCCTACGGCGCCTTCCTGCGCGCCGAGACGGAACGGGCGATCCGCTGGCAGGAGGAGGTGGGACTCGATCTGCTCGTGCATGGCGAATTCGAGCGCAACGACATGGTGCAGTACTTCGGTGAGAAACTCGCCGGCTTCGCCTTCACCGTCAGCGGCTGGGTGCAGAGCTACGGATCGCGCTGCGTGCGTCCGCCGATCCTCTACGGCGACGTATCGCGGTCCGCGCCGATGACGGTCGACTGGTGGCGCTATGCGCAGGATCTGACTGACAAACCGGTCAAGGGCATGCTCACGGGGCCGGTGACAATCCTCAACTGGAGCTTCGTCCGCGACGACCAACCGCGCGATGAGACCTGTCGCCAGATAGCGCTCGCCATTCGTGACGAGGTGCTCGACCTCGAAGGCGCCGGATGCAAGGCGATCCAGATCGACGAGGCGGCGCTGCGCGAAGGGCTGCCGCTGCGTCGGCGCGACTGGCAGTCTTACCTCGATTGGGCGGTCGATTGCTTCCGCCTTGCCGCAGCAGGCGTCGGGAACGGGACCCAGATCCACACCCACATGTGCTATTCGGAATTCAACGACATTCTGCCCTCGATCGGGAAGATGGACGCCGACGTGATCTCGATCGAGACCGCACGCTCGCAGATGGAACTGCTCGAAGCCTTCGCGCAGTACCGCTATCCCGGCGCGATCGGGCCCGGAGTCTACGACATCCACTCGGCCCGCGTGCCTGACGAGGATGAGATGGTCGCTCTTATGCGCCTGGCGCAGACGCATCTGCGTCCCGAGCAGCTGTGGGTCAATCCGGACTGCGGGCTCAAGACGCGGGCCTGGAAAGAGGTGAAGCCGGCAATCGCGTCGATGGTTGGGGCGGCGCGGAAGCTGCGTTCGAAAGCGCAAGTGGGAGCCTGATGTGTTGGTGACGATTCAAGACCCGAGCGAGAGGGTGGGGCCGGCGGTTCAGCTCATCGACATCGTATTCCCGGGCGACGCCAATCATCACGGCACCTTGTTCGGGGGCGTCGCCCTCGCGCACATGGACAAAGTCGCGTTCCTGGCGGCGTCGCGACACGGCCGTGCGCCTTTCGTCACCGCCTCGTCGAAGAAGATCGACTTCGCCGCCCCCGCGTTCGAAGGCGAAATGGTCGAGGTCACCGGACGCGTGGTGCGCGTCGGCACGAGTTCGCTCGAGATCGAGGTAGAACTCATCGCCGAGGCGCCGGTATCGGGAGAGCGTCGCCTTTGCACCCGTGGACGCTTCACACTCGTGGCACGAAAGGGGCCGGACACCCTACTGCCGCTGCCGCCCCTCGCGCTGAACCCAACTGCCAAGCCTGAAGGCGTGCTGCGGCTCGCCGAAATGGTCTTCCCGGGCCAGACCAATCACTACGGCACCCTCTATGGCGGCGATGCGCTGCGGATGATGGGGAAAGCCGCGTTCATCGCCGCAACGCGCCGCGCACGGGCCGTGCTGGTCATGGCGTCCTCCGAGCGGATCGACTTCACCGCACCGATCGGCGAAGGCGACATGGTCGAGCTGGTGGCCGATGTGACGAAGACCGGTCGCAGTTCGATTCATGTGACCGTCGAGCTGTGGTCCGAGGCTCTTCTGAGCGGGGCCCGAAGACACGCCGCGACTGCGCGCTTCACCTTAGTCGCCGTCGACGCGGAGGGGAGGCCGACAGCAATTCAACTTGCCTGAGTGGCCAAGGACGGAAGGAGCAGGAAGGCGGTCGCCACGAGCCAGCGAGCCGCGTATCGTTATGGGCGCAGGCGAGGGTGACGATCCAATTCGGCGTGATATCTGCTGGACGGTGCTTTGGATCGGTGTGTCGAGTGACCGGAGCATTCACGGGAATCACTCGACCTGAGCCACCTGCGTGCCATCAGCGACGTCGATCTCGGTCGCACGCCCATAAGGTCCATCTGCCTCAAGAGCGGTGCGCAATTCGATTTTACTGTCGGGTCCCGGCTTGCAGCTTGCCAGTTCTGTCCATCCCGCTCCGGCATCGCACTGAATCAAAAGGCCCGGGATCGCGACCCTGGTCTGCACGACGCCGTGCTCGCGCACCACGCCCGCTGTCGGCAGACGGAAGCTCCAGCCGGCCGCGGCGAGTTTGGGCAGTTCCTTCGCACCGACGATGCTGGCGAAGCGGTTCCAGTCAGCGGCTATCGCGGCGCGGCGATCGGCCCCCACCAAAGGGTCGCCAAAACCGACCCGCGTGCCCGCATGGTCGTAGGGCACCTCCCAGGACGGTCGGTGCCAGGCACGTTCGGCAAGTGCGAACATTCGGGGAAAGAGCTGGTATCCCAACGTCCCGCGATCCCGGATCGTCTCGGTCCAGAGATGGCCCTGAATACCGGCGAACCTGCGGCCTTCCTCGAGCGGACGATGCGAGGCTTCGCCGCGGCCCGGCCGGTCGTCGACCGTCAGCGCGCGCTCGTCGTTGTCGCGCCAGTAGGCCGCCAATGCGGGCAGGTTCTCGGGCATCATCGAGAACAGCTTGCGAGTCGGCGCCCGGCGGATCGCCCAGTAGTATCCGCCTTCCTCGGGATGGGCTGCATAGGGCATGTCGAAATAGAGTGCATCGGGGATCGAGAGGACCACGTCCCACCCCAGATTCGCATGCCGGTGGGCGGTCTGGGCGCCGCCGCCGGCCAGCGTTCCCCAGACGTTTGACTGGACGCGATCGGGCAGCGCGGCCGCATCAACATGCGACAGGCCGTCGCTCCATGCGGCCGGGATCACGCCCCGTTCGGCCACCATATTCGCCACGCGCGCGATGAAGTAGCCGCCGAGATCCCCGACCTCCGACGGGCCTTCGCCGCGGGCGAGGAATTCTCGGCAGATCGGCGATTCGACCCAGGCGCCCGCGGTTTCGTCGGCGCCGATGTGATAGCGCTCCAGCGGCGTTCCAGCCGTTTCGTGCATTGCGATCAGGCGGTCGAGAACGTGTCCGACGAACCGGTACGTCGACGGGCGGCAGACGTTGATCGTGTTGTCCGAATAGTGCTGGATCGAGCGATAGGTGGTGGTGTCTTCCGGATCGGACAGGAGGAACTGCGCAGCCTCTTCCTCCGGCCGCCCGGCTGCGACCAGCCTGCGGTAGCGCGCATCCATGGCGCGGACGGCCGCTCGCGAGTGGCCGGGCATGTCGAACGAGGGAATGATCTCGATCTGCCGCTCGGCAGCGTAGCGAAGCAGGCCCACATAGTCTTCGGCGGAGAGGAAGCCGCTTCCCGAACCTTTGGCAAACGGACCGCTGCCGAGCTGGGGCAGCAGGCACTGGTCTTCCTCCAGATCGTGGCATCGCCGTGCGCCGACTTCGGTCAGTTCGGGCAAGCCCTCGATGGCGAGCCGCCATCCCTCGTCGTCGGCGAGATGGAGGTGGAGCCGATTGAGCTTGTAGGCGGCCATCTGATCGATCAGCGCGCGGATCGTCTCGGGGCCGTGGAAGTTGCGCGCGATATCGAGGTGAAGTCCGCGAAAGCCGAAGCGCGGGGCATCCTCGATCGCGAGTGCGGGGATGTCGCTATGACCGGGACGCACCAGCGCCGCGAGGCTCTGCACCGCATAGAATGCGCCCGCGGCATCGCCCGCGGCGACCGAGATGGTCTCGCCCGTGATCCGCAACCGATATGCCTCGTGGCCCAGCGCCGGATCGGTTTCGACGACGAGTGGGACACCAGCGCGCGCCTGCGGAACGCCGAGCGCCGCAAGGCGCGCCATGGCCGGCGCCAGTGCTGCGGTCAGTCGGGCATCGCCGCTTGGCGTGAGACCACGCGCGAGATCGAGCCGCGCACCGCCCGGATCACGTTCGACGTGGCTCGGCATGGGGATGATCCCGCTATCCACCGTGTCGGGGGCGAAAGCCACGTCGCGATTTTCCGCACCGACCAGTTCCGGCGTCTCCAGCGGCGTCAGGTCGCGGCTCGATCGGCGTACCGAGCCGGGTAGCGGCGCAAGATGCGGCAGAGTCTTCCTGCCCTGGTAAAGCCCTGCGACCTCGCGCGTGCTGTCGATGATCGCCGCGTCGCCTCGCGGATCGACGACGTAGTAGTTGGGCATGACCTTGGCCCGGGTGAGGATCAACCCGCCGACGACGAAGGCAATGCGGCGGCTCTCGCCCGGCTGCAACGGCCGCGCATCCGACGCGAAGCGCAGTACGTGGAGATCGCCGTTGATATGCTCCACATGCGCGCCGCCGTTTGACGTGAGCGCCACCGGATCGACCTGGCTGAAGTAGATTTCGCGCCCCGCCAGCGCGAGCGGACGCGAAGTGCTGAGGACGATCTCCGCCTCGGCGCAGGGCTGGTCTCCGCTGACCCGGCCGTCCGGGAGCCGGCACGATCCCTCGCCGCGATTGGCGCGCACGCGATAGGTGAGATCAAGCGTCGCGCCGATCGTTTCGGCGTCCCCAGCGGGCCTTCGGGGCGCTTCGGCAATAGCCGGCGTCAGCATCCCGGCTCCGGCGATCAGCGCAAGGAGCGCGGTCGCAATCCCTGGTCTTCTCACGTCAGCCATGAACTTTGCGCCCTCCGATCCAGGTCGATTGCAATTGCAATCCGCTGCCCAGCACCACGAAGTCGGCGCGTGCGCCCTCACGCAGCACCCCGTGGTCCCGCTCGCACCCGAGGAAGGCCGCCGGGTGGGTCGAGGCCATCGCCGCCGCCTGCGCCAGATCGAGGTCGAGCGTCTCGACCGCGTTGCGCAGCGCGCGGGCCATATCGAGATCGGAACCGGCAAGCGTACCGTCATCGGCGCGGCAGGTGCCCGCCTCGACATGGATGCGGCGGCCCTGGAGATAGAAGCAGCCATCCTCCATCCCGACCGAGGGCATGGCGTCGGTTACCAGCATGAATCGGTCGAGCGGCTTGCATCGCAGCGCGAGCCGCAAGGTGACCGGTGAGACGTGGTGCCCGTCGACGATCAGCCCGCACCAGCTTTCGAGATCCTCCAGCGCCGCGCCGACGACGCCGGGCTCGCGGCTGGTCAGCGGCGACATGGCATTGAACAGATGCGTGAAGCCGGTCACTCCGGCGTCCAGCGCCGCGCGCATCGCGTCGTAGGTCGCGTTGGTGTGGCCGGCGCAGACGCGCACGCCGCGCCCGCGCAGCGCGCGGATTACGGGCGGGTCGGCCTGCTCGGGGGAGAGCGTCACGACCATGGTCCCGCCGCGCAGGCGCGACATCAGTTCGACATGTTCTTCGAGGAAGGGGCGGAACTTGGTCTCGTCGTGGACGCCCTTGCGGTCGGTGCTGAGGAAGGGGCCCTCCAGATGGATGCCGATCACGCCGGGGACGCCCTCGGCGATCGCGCGTTCGACCGCTTCGATCGCAGCGGCCACTTTGTCGAGGTCGTCGCTGATCAGCGTCGGCAGCAGCGCGGTCGTGCCGAAGCGCGCGTGGGTTTCGGCAATGGTGCGGATCGCGGCGACCGAGGGATCGTCGTTGAACAGCACCCCGCCGCCGCCGTTGACCTGAATGTCGACGAAGCCGGGCAGGAGGTGCGCTCCATCGAGCTCTATCCGCTCTGCATCGCCGGGAAGCTCGGATTCGTCGACGACCGAGGCGATCCGATCGTCTTCGACCACAACGGCGCGCCCTTCCAGGAAGCGCCCGCCGGCGAGGATCCTGCCGCCAACGAAAGCCTTCGCAGTCATGTCGTCTCCGTGATCTTGCTGAGGTGCGGCGGGGAATCCGGGTTCTCCCCCCGCGCTACCGCTTGCCGGTTGACGAGGCGATAGAACGATTGGGCGAGCAGGATCGGCTGCAGGCGCGGGTCACTGGCCAGGGTCGGCAGCGTGAGGCATCCGCGCGCCGACGCTCCGGCAATGATCACTTCGGCGCCCATTTCGGCGAGCTTCTCCGCGGTTTCGATGACGTTGCCGGCGGTCGCATCGTCCTGCGCCAGCGCGAGGACGGGGAAGCGAGGGCGGACGATGGCCGCCGGGCCGTGCAGGACTTCCGCGGCACTGTAGGCTTCGGCGTGGATGCGGCAAGTCTCCTTGAACTTGAGCGCTGCTTCCTGCGCCACGCAAAGGCCGATGCCGCGCCCGATGACGAACAGGCTCTGCGCGCCCGCCAGCTTCTCGTCTGCCGCGCTCCAGTCGAGCTCCCAGGCTTCGGCCATCCGCTCGGGCAGCGCCGCGAGCGCGGACTGCAGTTCCTCATCCTCCGCCCAGGCGGCCACGATCCGGGCGATCATCGCGAGGGAGGCGAGATAGGACTTGGTCGCGGCGACCGATGTCTCGGGAAAGGCATGCAGCGGCGCGACGTGGTCGGCCAGCTCGGCGAGCGGGGACGAAACCTCGTTCACCAGTGCGACCAGCCGTGCGCCGCCCTCGCGCGCGCTTCGCGCCGCCGCAATGATGTCAGGGCTGCGGCCGGATTGCGATATCGCCAGACAGGCCGCCCGCTCGAGCGCGCTCTCGGCGTCGTAGAGGGAACTCACCGAGGGGGCCCAGGAGATTACAGGCACGCCGGCTGCCGTCTCCACCAGATACTTGGCATAAGTCGCGGCGTGATCGGAGCTTCCGCGCGCGACGGTGGCGATCAGTCGCGGCTCGAGCGCGCGCAAAGCCGCACCGATCTCCGCGATCGCCTCGGCCGAATCGGTTGCTTGCCGGGCGACGCATTCGTGCGCCTCGCCGGCTTCGGCGAACATCAGCGTGGCGTTTTCGCGGGCAGTGTCAGTCATGCGCGATCCTTGCCGGATGTCAGTTGCCGAGATTGAGTTCGGCTACGAAGTCGTAGGCATCGCCGCGATAGTAGGAGCGGGTCCACTCGACCGCGGCGCCGGCGGCGTTGAAGCCGATGCGCTCGATGAACAGCCCGGCGCTGCCGGGTTCGACCAGCATCAGTTTCGCCTGTTCCTCGGTAAAGAGCACTGCGCGCAAGCGCTGGAGCGCGCGGACCGGGCGCTGGTTGCGGATGCGAAGCGCCTCATAGAGCGAATCCTCCACCGCATGTTCCGACGGCAGGCATGCGGCGGGGACGGTGGCGTACTCGATCGCCATGGGGACGTTGTCGGCGCAGCGGAGGCGGTGGAACCGCAGCACCGCCGCGCCCGGGCTGAGCGAGAGGCTGAGCGATTCCTCGGGCGTGACCAGCCCGCGCTCGCGCATCAACCAGTCGCTGCGGACCTTGCGCCCGCGCGAGACCATGTCCTCGGTGAACGAGGTCAGGGTGGCGAAGCTTTTCTCGACGCGGCCGGCAACGAAAGTACCCGATCCGCGCTTGCGGACCAGTAGGCCATCCTCGACCAGCCCGTCGATCGCCTTGCGCACCGTGACTCGCGAAATCTCCAGTGTTTCGGCGATGTCCCGTTCGGAGGGGAGCGGGTCATCGGCATCCCACAAGCTCGACTCGATCGCGCCTCTCAGGACTTTGGTGAGCCGCTGGTATAGCGGTGTCCCGGCCGTGGTATTGAAGGTGCTCTTGAGGCCCTGAAGTGCGTTCACCCGCTCAAATCCCTGAAAGTTGCCGCTTATTGCCGTTCCAGCACGAAACCACCGACAAAGCCATATAAGACCAATATTACCAATTCGCTTCAGAAACAACCATTGGTTATAGTTTGGTATTGCAATTGGCAACAAGGTTGTCCTAAACCATGCTGCAGAAGAACCGACCGCCCGGTTCCGGAGTGGGAAGGCTCCGCGGCAGCGTCGGACAAAGGGGAGAAAGCTATGAGGAAGTCCGTAGCATGGGTGCTTGGTGTGTCGACGTTTGCGCTGAGCGGCGGCGCCGCTCTGGCGCAGGAGGCCGATCCGGCGCCGCCTGAGGGCACGACCGGCGAGCCGATCATCGTCACCGGCATTCGGGCCTCGCTCGCCGATGCGGTCGCCACCAAGCGCAACGCCGGCGCCATCGTCGATGCCATCGCCGCCGAGGACATCGGCAAGTTTCCGGACCGCAACGTCGCCGAGTCGCTCCAGCGCGTCCCCGGCGTGGTGACCAACCGCGAATATGGCGAGGGCGAGCGCGTTTCGCTGCGCGGGCTCGCGCCCAACCAGACGCGCACGCTGGTCAACGGCCATGGGGTCGCCACCGCCGACTGGTTCATCCTCGACCAGCAGACCGCGACCCGGAACTTCAACTACCTTGTGCTGCCTTCCGACGTCGTCGGCGAAGTCCAGGTGTTCAAGAGCCCGACCGCCGACATCGAGGAAGGCGGCATTGGCGGCACGATCAACGTGCTGACCCGCAAGCCGCTCGATCTCGACCCCTTCGTCGCCGCGCTTTCGGTGGAAGGCGCCTATACCGAGAAGGCCGATTCGCTCGATCCGCAGATCTCGGGCGTGGTGAGCTGGTCGAACGAGGCGGGGACGTTCGGCATCCTCGCCGCCGGCGTCTTCCAGCAGCGCGATGTACGCCGCGACGGTATCGAGGTGCTGGGCTACGATCCCGGGCTCGATCCGACCGGAGAGGGCCGGCAGGTGCCGGTGCTGATCGGCTCGGCGCTATTTCTGCAGAAGCGCGAACGCCTCGGCGGCAATATCGAGATTCAGTTCCGCCCGAGCGACAATCTGGAGTTCGGCATCAGCGGGCTGTGGACGCGCTTCAACGCCAACAACACCAACTACAACTTCCTCGCCTGGCCCTCGCGCTCGGGTCTCGGCGGCGGAACCACCGAATTGACCGACGAGACCGTGGTCGGCGACACCATCGTCGCGGGCACGATCCGTAACGTCGGAGAAGCCGGTGGCTTCGGGCAGGTCTACGATATCATCGACCGCGAGGCCTACGCCGAATCGCGCTATATCGCGGGCAATTTCTCCTACGAGACTGATGGCGGCCTCACGCTCAGCGGGCAGCTCGGCTATACCGATGCCGACGGCGACACCGTGCGCCAACCGTTCGTGGAATTCCTCGGGTCGAGCGATTTCAGTTACGACCTGACGGGCGACGCACCGACGGTATCGTTCGACAGCGTCGATCCGACCAACCCGGACGACTTCGCTTTCGAATTTGCCTCGAACCATTCGATCGGCAACGACGACAGCGAGTTCTTCGCCTACCTCGATGCCGAACAGGAGGTCGCGCTCGGGGTGCTCGAAGCGATCAAGGTCGGGGTCAAGTATACCGACCACAGCCGCAAGACCGACTTCCAAGCGACCACCTACGGCGACTTCTTCGTCCCGTTCCGCGACACCGGCTGCAACGGCGGCGCGTGCACCGCTGCCTCGTTCGGCGGCGGGCTGACCCCCGACGACTATCTCGACAATATCGCGATCTCGGGCACGCTGACCGACTACTTCCTGCCCGATCCCGCGCGCATCCGCGACCTGATCGGCAGCTTCCCGGCCTCCACCGACCGGATCCCGCTCTACTCGGACATCTTCTCGGTCGATGAGAAGACCTACGGTGGCTACGTCATGGGGCGCTTCGCCGGCGAAGGCTGGCGCGGCAATCTCGGGGTGCGCGTGGTGCGCACCGATCAGGTTTCGCGCGGATACGTCCAGGGCGCCGAGGGACCGGGGCAGGTCTCCAACGCCTTCGGCGACTTCCTCCCGGTGACCGAGGAGCGCAGCTACACCGACATCCTGCCGAGCCTGAACGTCACATTCGACCTGACCGACGATCTGGTGCTGCGCGCGGCCGCGGCGCGGACCATCACTCGGCCCGACTACACCGATATCGCCCCGCGCGTGGCGCTCAATCCGGGCGCGCTGACCGGCTCGGGGGGGAGCGCCGACGTTCAACCTTACCGGGCGAACCAGTTCGACCTGTCGCTCGAATACTACGCGCCGAACAACGCGCTGTTCGCCATCGCGCTCTACTACAAGGACGTGCAGAACTTCGTCACCGACCGCATCGTCAACGAAGTCTTCTCGGTCGAGACCAGCGCGCCCGATCTGACCCGCTGCGTGTCGACGCCGGGCTCGACCAATCCCGATCTCTACGACTGCGAGTTCGCGATCAACCGGCGCACGAACGGCGGCACGGCCGAAGTGAAGGGGCTCGAGCTGATCGCGCAAACTCCGTTGTTCGGCAACTTCGGCATCAACGCCAACTACAGCTTCTCCGACGCCAAGACCGACAGCGGTGATCCGATTCCCGGCAATTCGAAGCACGCGTTCCAAGTCGGCGGCTACTACGAAGACGAACGGCTCAGCGCGCGGCTGACCTACAACTGGCGCGACGATTTCTTCATCACCTTCGACCGCGCCTCGCCGCTCAACCAGAAAGGCTTCGGATCGCTCGACGCCTCGCTCGACTTCAGGCTGACCGACTGGGCAAGCTTGACCTTCGACGCGGTGAACCTCACCAACGAGAAAATCCGCCAGTTCGCGGGCGAATCCTTCCGCCCTCGTGCGATCTACGACAACGGCCGCTACTTCTTCTTCGGCGCCCGTTTCGAGTATTGACGGACTGATTTCCCGCGGCTCGCATGGGTCCGCGGGAATCTACCGGGGTCGAGGACGATGGAGGCAGGTGTGGCGCGTGGTGGATCAGCGGCCGAATTCGTGAGGCTGCGGGTCCATGCACCGGCGAAGGGCTGGCTGCTGCCGCTCGAAGCGACGCCCGATCCGGCCTTCGCGAGCGGCGCGCTCGGCCCCGGGGTAACGCTTGAACTGCTCGACGATGTGATCCGCGCGCCCTGCGCAGGCGAAGTGGCGGCGGTCGCCGGAGAGCGCCATGCGGTCACGCTCGATTGCGGCAATGGGGCGCAGATCCTGATCCATTGCGGGATCGACACCGTTTCCTTGAAAGGCGAGCCGTTCGAGCCGCTAGTCGCGGTGGGCGACCGGGTGGAGACGGGCGATCCGCTGTTGCGGGTCGATCTGGAGGCCCTCGTCGCCGCCGGAAAGAGCGCCGCCACGCCGATCGTGCTGGTGGAGGCGGGGGGCTGCTCGCTCAGCTTCCGCTCCGATCCCGACGGCCTGGTTGAGCCCGGAGCCGAGCTGTTCGAGCTTCACCGCGAGGGAGCGCGCGGCGCGAACGGCGATCCCCGCGTCGAGAACGGGCCCGTAGCGACCCGTGAAGTGATCCTGCCCCTCCCGCATGGACTCCACGCACGCCCTTGTGCGGCGATCGCCGCGGAGGCGCGCCGCTGGCCCGCTATGGTCACGCTCCGGACAGACGGGCGTAGCGCCGCAGCGGGGAGCACCGTCGGTCTGATGAAGCTCGGCGCGACTCTGGGCGCTCGGGTCGAGATCGAGGCGCGCGGCGAGCAAGCCGAAGCCGCGGTCGAGGCCATCGCCGCCCTGATCGAACGCGGGGCGGGAGACGAGATCGCCGAACCACACGCGGCTCCGCAAGCGCCGGGGCAGCCCGTCATCCTGCGCCGCGCCAATCCCGACGGACCCACCGAGCCGGGTCTGCTGTCCGGCGTCGCGGCCGCTCCGGGCAAGGCGATCGGCCCGGCCTACTACGTCCATCGCGCGCGCATCGAAGTCACCGGCAATGCCGAAAGTCCACCGGCCGAGAAGGCGCGGCTTCGCGATGCCCTCTCCGTTCTTCGCGCTCGGCTCGCCGACGAAGACGATGGCGCCGGTGCGGCAATCGCGTCGGCGCAACTGGCGATCCTCGAGGACGAGGAACTGGTTGCCGTGGCGGAGGCGAAGATCGACGCCGGGGGGAGCGCCGCGGGGGCCTGGCAGGCGGTGATGCAGCGCGAAGCCGAGGCGCTCCGCGCCTTGTCCGACGCGCGGCTTGCGGAGCGCGCCGACGATCTCCTCGATCTCGAACAGCGCATGTTGCGGATTCTGCTCGGCAGGGAGAGCGAAGCCACCGCGCCGGCGGGCGCGATCGTGATCGCAAGCGATCTCTATCCGTCCGATCTCAAGCCGCTCCGGGCCGCGGGCGTGGCTGGCATTGCTACGGTCGCCGGCGGCCCGACCTCGCATCTGGCGATCCTCGCTGCATCGGCCGGCATTCCGATGGCGGTGGCGTTCGGCGAGCCGCTGTGCGGGGTCGAGGAAGGCGAACTCGTCTATCTCGACGGCGACGCGGGAACGCTGCGTCATGCCATGGCGAGAGAGGAAGTCGAGGAGCTGCGGAAAAATCTGGCCGATCGCGAAGCGAGCTACTGCGCGGCGCTGGCGACGGCGCAGCGCGAAGCCCGGCTTGCCAGCGGCGAGCGGATCGAGGTCTTCGCCAATATCGGCAGCGTTGCCGATGCCGAGGAGGCCGTGCGGCTCGGCGCCGAAGGGTCGGGCCTCGTGCGCACCGAATTCCTGTTCCTCGACCGCGCCGAGCCTCCGAGCGAAGCGGAGCAGGCGGAAATCTACGCCGCGATCATCGAGAGCTTCGGCGATCGGCCGGTCAGCATCCGCACGCTCGATATCGGGGCCGACAAGCCGGCGCCTTACCTGCCGCTTGCAAAGGAGGACAACCCTGCGCTCGGCGTGCGCGGGATACGTGTGGGCCTGCGTTATCCCGAGCTGCTCGCCGGGCAGATGCGCGCGATCCTGCGCGGCGCCGGCGGGCGCACCGCGCACATCATGGCGCCGATGGTGTCTTCGGCCGGCGAATTCGCGCAGTTGCGCGCGATGCTCGATCGCGTTCTTGCGGAGACCGGGCATGCGGCACCGGTCAGGCTGGGGGCGATGGTGGAAACGCCCGCCTCGGCGCTCATCGCCGGCACCCTCGCGCGGGAGGCCGACTTCCTGTCGGTCGGCACCAACGATCTCACGCAATATACGCTCGCGGCGGACCGCACCAATTCCGATCTCGCGCGCGACCTCGACGCGCTGCATCCGGCCGTGACCCGTCTCGTCGGAATCGCGGCCGAGGGCTGCCGTGCGCACGGCCGAATGCTCGGCATCTGCGGCGGCGCGGCTGGCGACCCGCTGGCGGCTGCGGTGCTCGTCGGCCTAGGCGCGCGCGAACTGTCGGTCAGCGCCGCGCGCGTGCCTGAAATCAAGCAGTGGCTGTCGGCGCTCACGCTTGAGCAGTGCCGCGCCGCTGCCGAGGCGGCGCTAGCCGCCGCGTCGGCGGAAGAAGCGCGCGGCGAGCTTGGCAGGCTGTTGGGGAGGGCGGAGTGAGGCGACTGTTCGCTGGCATTCAGCAGCTCGGCCGGTCGCTGATGCTGCCGATTGCCGTCCTTCCCATTGCCGGGCTTTTGTTGCGCCTCGGCCAGCCAGACCTGCTCGACATCGGCTTCATCTCCGCTGCAGGCGAGGCGATCTTCGCGCATCTCGGGATTATCTTCGCGGTTGGCGTCGCGATCGGTTTCGCGCGCGACAACCATGGCGCCGCGGGGCTTGCCGGGCTGGTTGCCTTCCTCGTCGCCACCAACAGCGCGAAGATGCTGATCGACCTGCCGCCCGGGACGCTCGACGGAGGAACGGCGGAGGAGGTCGCCCGCGCGCTCGCCGATTACCGCGACGCGGCCATGGCCAAGCTGGGCGTCCCCATCGGAATCCTGTGCGGCATCCTCTCCGGGGTGCTGTTCAATCGTTACTCCGACATCCGCCTGCCCGAATTCCTCGCCTTCTTCGGCGGCCGCCGCTTCGTCCCCATCGTCAGCGGCGCGGCCGGCCTCGCGCTCGGCTTCCTGTTCGGCGAATTCTGGCAGGAGACCGAGAGCGCGATGGACCACGCCAGCCGCGCCATCGTCGGTGCGGGCGAAGTCGGTCTGTTCCTCTACGGTGCGCTGAACCGGCTGTTAATCGTCACCGGGCTGCACCACATCCTCAACAACGTCGCGTGGTTCGTGATCGGCGATTTCGAGGGCACGACCGGCGATCTCAGGCGGTTCTTCGCGGGCGATCCCACCGCTGGTGGCTTCATGGCCGGGTTCTTCCCGGTGATGATGTTCGGCATGCCCGCCGCCTGCCTCGCGATGTACCGCGCGGCCTTGCCGGCCCGGCGCAAGGAGGTCGCGGGCCTCTACTTCTCGATGGCGCTGACATCCGCGCTGACCGGCATCACCGAGCCGATCGAGTTCACCTTCATCTTCCTCGCCCCGCTGCTCTACCTCGTGCACGCAGTGCTGACCGGGCTGTCGATGGTCGTGATGGACCTCCTCGAGGTGAAGCTGGGCTTCGGCTTCTCCGCCGGCCTGATCGACTACGTCCTCAACTACGGCATCGCTACGAACCCGCTGCTGCTCCTGCCGGTCGGGCTGGCCTATTTCGCGATCTACTACTTCACTTTCAGCTTCGTGATCCGACGCTTCGACCTCGCGACGCCCGGACGCGGCGCCGAGGGGATTCCCGCGCAAGGGGATACGCAAGGCGGCGAGAGCGACAAGGGCGGCGCCTGGCTGGAGGCGCTCGGCGGGGCCGGGAACATTGTTCAGCTCGGCGCATGCACCACGCGGCTGCGGCTGATTCTCCGCGATCCAGAGCGCGTCGACGAGACCGCGCTCACGGCGCTCGGTGCTAGAGGCACCATCCGTCCGACCGCCGATACGCTCCAGGTGATCGTGGGGCCGACAGCCGAGCTGCTCTGCGCCGAGATTGGCCATGCCGGGCAACGCGCTCGGGGAGATATGGCGGCGTCGGGGGACGAGCCCGAGCCGCCGCCACCGCAGGAGCCGCATGCGGCCGTTCCTGACCTTTACGACCTCCTGGGCGGGCAGGCCAATGTCGTCAGCATCGCGCGCGCGCCAGGACGCATCATGGTCCGCCTCGCCGAACCGACCGCGTTCGACCTCTCGGCCTTGCGGTCGAAGCCGAAGATCCGCCACATCCACGACGCGGGCGGCGGCCTGCTCCACATTCTTGTCGCTGAAGATTGCGACTAGCAAGGGACGGACAACAGGTGACTTCTCCAAACTGCGGCGCAATGGCAGCGTCAGCAATGTCGGCCGCAGCTGAGCGCAACTTTCCTTGCAGAACCGACTCCGGCTGCTCCCGGCAGATGAAATTATTGCGGAAATCTTCAAAGTAACCGCGGAATCCAGTCTAACGGGTTGGCGGTGTCTTTTTTCTCAGCTGCGGGATTTCGCTCTAAGCGCTGCAAAAGGAACCGAATCCAGAGGACTCGGTGGCTGGGGCGGCAGGATTCGAACCTGCGAATGCCGGTACCAAAAACCGGTGCCTTACCACTTGGCGACGCCCCAGCAGCGCGGGCCCCTATAGCGGTTTGATCCGCCAGGGGAAGGGGGCGATCAGAGCTTCTTTCCGGCAAAATCGGCGGGTGAGTGGCGCTCGTGCAATTGCTCGTCGTCCTCGCCCCAGGTCTTGTTGACGATACGGCCGCGGCGGACGGCGGGGCGCTCGGCGATCTGCCTGACCCAGCGCTCGACATGCTCGTATTCGTGGATCGAGAGGAACTGGCGCGCTTCGCCGTAGATGCCGCCGATGACGAACGGGGAGAGCCAGGGCCAGGTTGCGATGTCGGCGATCGTGTAGCCTTTCCCGCCGAGGTATTCGCTTTGCGCCAGGCGCTGGTTGGCGACGTCGAACAGCCGCTTGGTCTCCATCGCGTAGCGATTGATCGGGTATTCGTACTTCTCGGGCGCATAGGCGTAGAAGTGACCGAAGCCGCCGCCGATGAACGGTGCGCTGCCGACTTGCCAGAAGAGCCAGCTCAGCACTTCGGCGCGGGTGTGGTCGGTGGGGAGCAGCGTCCCGAACTTCTCCGCCAGGTGCAGCAGGATCGCGCCGCTTTCGAACACGCGCACCGGCTCGGGGCCGCTGCAGTCGAGCAGGGCGGGGATCTTGCTGTTCGGATTCACATCGACGAAGCCGCTGGTGAACTGGTCGCCATCGGAGATCTGGATCGTCCAAGCATCGTATTCGGCAGCATGACCGGCTTCGAGCAGTTCCTCCAGCATCACGCCGGCCTTCACCCCGTTGGGCGTGGCGAGCGAATAGAGCTGGAACGGGTGCTCGCCCACAGGCAACTCGCGCTCTTCCCGTGCGCCCGCGGTCGGGCGATTGATCCCGGCGAACTTCCCGCCGCTCTCGGTGTAGGTCCAGACTTCGGGCGGGGTGTAGGTCGGATCGGCCATCGCGTGCTCCCTGTTTGTGCGTCGAGAGCACCAAATGGGTCGGCACTTGCGGAACCGCAAGCGGGAAGCGCGGTTCCACTTCGCATGGCCACCCGCCCGCCCAAGCTCATCTATGTCGACGACGAGCTGCCGGGCATCACGCGCAAGCGGTCGGGGAGGGGCTGGGCGTACTACGACGCGCACGGCAAGCTGATCCGCGACCCGGCGGAGCGCAAGCGTCTGAACGCGATCGCCTTGCCGCCCGCCTACACCGATGCCTGGTTCTGCCCCGCGCCGAATGGGCACATCCTCGCCACGGGGATCGATGCCAAGGGGCGCAAGCAGTACCGCTATCACCCGGATTTCCGCGCCGCGCGTGAGGGCGAGAAGTTCGACGGCTGCCTTGTCTTCGGCAATCTCCTGCCGCTGGTGCGCAAGCGGGTGGAGGATGATCTCGCCGGCCGCAAGCTCACCCGCGAGCGCGCGATCGCGAGCGTCGTTCGCCTGCTCGATCTCGGCGCGATGCGGATCGGGAACGAGGGCTACGCCAAGACGAACCGCAGCTACGGCGCGACCACGCTGCGCCAGCGCCATGCGGAAGTGACCGGCAGGACCCTGCGGCTGCGCTACAAGGGCAAGTCCGGCAAGCTGCGCGAAGTCTCGCTGACCGACGGGGCGCTCGCGCGAGTGGTGCGCACGATGCAGGACCTGCCCGGGCAGCACGTATTCCAGTACGTCGATGACGAGGGTGAGTTGCACGCGGTCGGCTCGCACGACGTCAACGAATACTTGTGCGAGACAATGGGCGAGCACTTCACCGCCAAGAACTTCCGCACCTGGCATGCGAGCGTGCTGGGCTTTCAGATGCTGGCCAGGGCGGAAGAGCGGCTGACGCTCAAGGCCATGCTCGACGTCGTCGCCGAGCATCTCGGCAACACGCCTGCGATAACCCGCAAGAGCTATGTCCACCCGGCGGTCATCGATCTGGTCGAACAGCAGGAGGAATGGCGTTCCTCGTTGCGGCTTCCGCGGTCGACTCAGTGGCTGACCCGCGAAGAACGCGGACTTATTGAATTGCTCGAGAAGGCGCCCGGTGCCGAGGAGTTGCTTGCCGCGTGACCAAGACCGAAACCCTGGACCCGATCCTGCCGGAAGACTTGTCGCAAAAAGCCTGCGAGGTGCTCGAGCTTGCGGCCGAGCGTGAGGTCCCGCTGATCACCGCCGAAAGCTGCACCGGTGGCTTGCTTGCAGCGCTACTGACCGATGTGCCGGGCTGCAGCCATATCTTCGAGCGCGGCTTCGTCGTCTATTCGGACGATGCCAAGTGCGACTTGCTGCTGGTCGACCGCGGCGAGCTCGAGCGGTGCGGGGCGGTGAGCCGGGAGATTGCGATCGCGATGGTGAAGGGCGCCCTCGACCGTTCGCGGAAGGGGATCGGCGTGGCGATCACCGGCTTTGCGGGGCCGGGGGACGATGACGATGAAGAAGGCCTGGTCCACTTCGCCTGCGGTGCCCATGACGGGGAGATCGCCCACCGCGAGGAGCACTTCGGTGCGATCGGCCGCGACGGCGTGCGCATCGCCGCGCTTGCAGTCGCGCTGGACATGGTGGACAACGCGCTCCGCGCATGACCGACCGTAACGATCACCCGTTCTTCGACCGCCGCACCCATGGGTTCGTGCGCGTTGCCACCGCCACCCCCCGCACGCGGACCGCCGACGTCGCGGCCAATACCGCGGGCATCCTCGCCGAGCTGCGCAATGCGCACGAACGGCAGGCGGACGTGGTGCTGTTTCCCGAGCTCTCCCTCTCCAGCTACGCGATTGACGATCTTCATCTGCAATCGGCTTTGCTCGATGCGGTCGAACGCGGTGTGGGCGAGATCGTGACGGCGAGCGCCGAGCTGTCGCCGGTCGCGGTCATCGGTGCCCCGCTGCGCAGGAACGGCCGTATCTACAACTGCGGGCTCGTGATCGCGGGCGGGCGCCTGCTCGGGGTCGTACCCAAGAGCTTTCTGCCCAACTACCGCGAGTATTACGAGAAGCGCTGGTTTGCCCATGGGCGCGGCTGCACCGGGCTGGAGATCGCGGTGAACGGGGAGCTTGCGCCCTTCGGCACCGACTTGCTGTTCGAAGCGGAGAACCTGCCCGGCTTCTGCTTCGGCGTGGAAATCTGCGAGGACTTCTGGGCTCCCGAGCCCCCGTCTACCCGCGCGGCGCTGGCCGGGGCAACGATCGTCCTCAACCTCTCGGCCTCGAACATCACGATCGGCAAGGCCGACGAGCGGCACATGCTGTGCCGTTCGCAGTCGAGCCGGGCGGTCTGCGCCTATGCCTATTCCGCCAGCGGTCACGGCGAGAGCACGACCGATCTCGCGTGGGACGGGCAGGGCATGGTCTACGAGCTCGGCGATCTGCTGGCCGAAAGCCAGCGCTTCGACCTGGAGCCCGAGCTGTGCCTTGCCGACGTCGACGTCCGCCGCATCCTGGGCGACCGGATGCGGATGCAGACCTTCAACGACGGCACGGAGGCTGCCGGACGGCCCGAGGATTCTTACCGACGCGTTCGCTTCGAGCATGCCGCGGTGCCGGGCGACAGCGGCTTGATCCGCCCTATCCGCCGCTTTCCCTTCGTCCCCAACCGCCCGCACAAGCTCGACGAGGATTGCTACGAGGCGTTCAACATCCAGGTCGACGCGCTCACGCGCCGGTTTCAGGCCACGAAAGGCCAGCACATCGTGCTCGGCGTGTCGGGCGGCCTCGACAGCACCCACGCGCTGCTCGTCGCGGCCAAGGTCTGCGACCGGCTCGGCCTGCCGCGCACCACGATCCGCGGTTATACCATGCCCGGCTTCGGCACGTCGGAAGGGACGAAGTCGAACGCCTGGAAGCTGATGGAGGCGATGGGCATCGCCGCGGAGGAGATCGATATCCGCCCCGCCGCGCAGCGCATGCTCGAGGACATCGGCCATCCGTTTGCGGGGGGCGAGCCGGTCTACGATACGACGTTCGAGAACGTGCAGGCGGGCCTGCGCACCGATTACCTGTTCCGCCTCGCCGGGCAGCATTCGGGTTTCGTGCTCGGCACCGGCGACTTGTCCGAACT
Source organism: Pelagerythrobacter aerophilus (assembly GCF_003581645.1). Classification (GTDB taxonomy): domain Bacteria; phylum Pseudomonadota; class Alphaproteobacteria; order Sphingomonadales; family Sphingomonadaceae; genus Pelagerythrobacter; species Pelagerythrobacter aerophilus. Next base: position 390,108 of record NZ_QXFK01000016.1, read on the forward strand.
CGCGCTCGGCTGGTGCACCTATGGTGTGGGCGACCAGATGAGCCACTACGCCGTCAACGCAGGCGTGCCCAAGACGCTGATCCAGTATCTGATCCGCTGGACGACGCGCACCGACCAGTTCGACCCCGAGACGGACGCGGTGCTCGAAGCGATCCTGGCCACGGAGATCAGTCCCGAACTCGTACCCGCTGGCGAAGATGGCCAGATCCAGTCCACGCAGAGCATCATCGGCCCCTACGAGCTCAACGACTTCTTCCTCCACCACACAATCCGGTGGGGCCAAACACCGGGCCATATCGCCTTTCTCGCGTGGCATGCGTGGAAGGATGCACGCAGCGGCCTCTGGCCTGCGGAATTTCCGGAAGCGGCCAAGAACGAATACGATCTCGCCGAAATCGCGAAGTGGCTGGAGAACTTCCTCAAGCGCTTCTTCGCCTTCAGCCAGTTCAAGCGCAGCGCGCTGCCCAATGGTCCGAAGGTCAGCGCCGGGGGCGCCCTGAGCCCGCGCGGCGACTGGCGCGCACCGAGCGACGCGGTGGCCGACGTGTGGCTGGAGGAACTGCGCCGAGCGCTGCCGCCGATGTGAGGAGCTCGAGCGGCGGGAGCCAAATTAGCTCAACCGCGTGACCCAGCCGTAAGTATCATCCACCCGACCGCGCTGGATGCCGACCAGCTTCTCACGCAGCTTGCTCGTGATCTGACCGGGGCCGCCGCCGCCGATGGTGAACTCGCCGTCCGGCCCGGCCACGGTGCCCACCGGGGTGACGACCGCCGCGGTGCCGCAGGCCATCGTCTCGATCAGGCGTCCGCTGTTCGCATCGTCGCGCCACTGGTCGATCGAATAGGGTTCCTCGCGCACTTCCAGCCCTTCATCGCGCAGGAGCTGGATCAGGCTGTCGCGGGTGATACCGGGCAGGATCGTGCCGCCGAGCGGCGGGGTGACGACGCTGCCGTCGTCGAACACGAAGAACAGGTTCATGCCGCCCAGTTCCTCGACCCACTTGCGCTCCGCCGCATCGAGGAACACGACCTGGTCGCAGCCCTTCTCGATCGCCTCGGCCTGAGGCACCAGGCTCGCAGCATAGTTGCCGCCGGTCTTGGCGGCGCCCGTGCCGCCCGGAGCCGCGCGTACGTAGTCGCGGCTGACCCAGATCTTCACCGCGGGCGCGCCCGATTTGAAGTAGTTGCCCGCCGGACTTGCGATCAGCAGGTACTTGTACTGCTTTGCCGGGCGCACGCCGAGGAACGCCTCGCTCGCGAACATGAACGGACGCAGGTAGAGCGACCCGCCCTCGACGGTGGGAAACCAGTCCTTGTCGACCGAGAGCAGGCGGCGGATCGATTCGAGGAACAGCTCCTCGGGCAGATGGGGCATCGCCATGCGGTCGGCCGACTGGTTGAAGCGCCGTGCGTTCGCCTCGGGCCGGAAGAGGGCGATCCCGCCGTCGTCCTGCCGATAGGCCTTCATGCCCTCGAAGATTTCCTGCGCGTAGTGCAGCACCGCCGCGGCCGGATCGAGGCTGATCGGACCACGCGGGCAGACTCTCGCGGTGAACCATCCCCCCTTGTCCGCATCATAGTCGATCTCGACCATGTGATCGGTGAACAGCGTGCCGAAACCAGGGTTGGCGAGCGCCTCATCGCGCGTGGCGGAGGGAACCGGGGCGGCGTGGGGGATATGTTCGAAATCCATGAGCGCCGCGTAATGGGGAGAAGCGGGCAGGGCAAGACCGATCCTTTCGCGAAAAAGCCCCGAGCCGCAAAATGAGAAAGGCCGCTTCGGCCTGAGCCGAAACGACCTTTCGCATGGTCAGCGGCCGATAGCGCCGCTCACGAAACCTCTATCGCTGTCTGCTCAGCGATAGTGCCTCGCGCGGAAACGTACCGACCTCCCTGCTGAACCATGAGACATCGGATCACCTCCTTTCGCGCTATTAAGCCGAACCCTGCGTTTCACCGCCGGGTGAGAACCGCGCTCGCCGCTGGCCTCACCTGGGAATGTGAGTCAGTGAGTGGCGGAAAACAAGCCTTGAAAAAAACTTTTCCCACGTCAGAATTGATCGCTGTGGCCCGCGCTTTCGCGGGCCTTTTTGTTGCCGCTCAGGCGCGGGGATTTACCGGCAGTCCTCAATCACCCGAGTCACTTCGGGCCAGCTTGGAATGTAGAGCGTCGCCAGGCCTTGCGTTTCGACCGCGAACCGCCCCTTCGAGAATGCCATCGCCTCCAGCAGCGGATCGGCCGCCGGCAGCGTCGCGGCGAGCATCGGCAACTGGGTGCCCGCCTGCTGCGCAGGAACTGCGCGCTCGCGGGTCTCGGTACGGATGTGCATCGCCGTTGCCCCGGCTGCACTGCCGGCCCGGGTCATTGCGATCGTGCGCTCTGCGCGATTGCAGGTGAGCGCGAAGATCGCCTCGCTGTTCGCCGGGCCGAAGACCGCCTGCGATCCGCCGGACGTGCTGCGGAAGTACCAGTCGCCCGGCGTCGCGGGCGCGTCCATCCAGTTGTCGTAGGTCGGCTGTGTCACCGGCAGCGGAGCCGGCGCGGGCGCCACCGGCTCCGGCGCTGGAGCGGGCGGGGCCGGCTCCGGCGCCGGCGTGATGCAGGAGGCGAGCGCGAGGCAAGTTGTGGCAACGGCAAGGGCGCAGCGGTAGTTCAAGCGAATCTCCCGGTTTCTCAAAGCGACAATGACCGGTAACGGGGTTCGGGTCCATGCCTGCCAAACAGCGCCTCGATCAGTTGCTCGTCGCCCGCGGCCTCGCGGAAAGCCGCACCCGTGCGCAGGCGCTGGTGATGGCAGGCCTCGTGTTCTCAGGCGAAACCAAGCTCGCCAAGGCCGGTCAGCAACTGCCGGAAGACGCACCGCTCGAGGTGCGCGGACGCGATCATCCATGGGTTTCGCGCGGCGGGATCAAGCTGGCGCATGCGCTGGAGCACTTCGCGCTCGACCCTTCAGGCGCGGTGGCGATGGACGTCGGTAGCTCGACCGGCGGCTTCACTGACGTGCTGCTGCAGAACGGTGCCGAACATGTCTTCGCGGTCGATTCAGGCACCAACCAGCTCGCCTGGAAGCTGAGGCAGGACCCGCGCGTCACGGTGCTCGAGCAGACCAGCGCGCGCATTCTCACGCGCGAGCAGATCGACCGCGAATGCAACTGGGTCGTTTGCGACGCGTCCTTCATTTCGCTCGCCAAGGTGCTGGAAAGACCACTGCAATTGGTTGCAGGCGAGTGCCGACTGGTGGCTCTCATCAAACCGCAGTTCGAAGTCGGGCGGGAGGAAGTCGGCAAGGGCGGTGTGGTGCGCGATCCGGCGCTGCACGCGCGCGTGTGCGATGACGTGCGGGCGTGGCTCGAAGGTGCGGGCTGGGCGGTGCAGGGGATCGTCGAGAGCCCGATCACCGGGCCCGAGGGGAACGTCGAGTTCCTGATCTCGGCGGCGCGAAATTGAGCGCGATCCCGCACTGGCACGCCGCAGGGCGGCTTGCTTGTGCGACCGGAGGAGTCCCGTCAATATTCGCCGCGGCCGAATCGCAGGCCTTGGGGGAGATTCCATGACCGCTCTTGCTTCGCGCGGACAGTTGCGCGCCAGCGTCGTGCGCTGGGCGCTGTTCACTGTCCCCGCCTGCATGCTGCTCGGCTTTCTTGCGGGCAATCTCGCGCAGAGCGGCCCCGACAACGAGTGGTTCGCCGGACTGACGAGGCCGGGCATCTTCCCGCCGCCGATGTGGTTCGGGATCGTATGGACGATTCTCTACGCGGTCATGGGCTTCGCGCTCGCGCTCGTCTGTGCAGCCTCCGGCGCGCGCGGCCGGACGGCGGCGGTCGTGCTCTTCGGCGCGCAGTTCGTGGTCAATCTTGCGTGGACGCCGGTGTTCTTCGGCCTGCACCAGATCATCGCCGCGCTCGGCATCCTGCTGACGCTTGATGTGCTGGTGGTGGTGACGATCGTGTTGTTCTGGCGGGTACGCCGGCCGGCTGCGCTGCTCCTGCTGCCCTATCTGGCGTGGATTCTCTTCGCGACGCTGCTCAACTACGAGTTCCTGCGCCTCAACCCCGAGGCGGACGGGGCGGGCGCCGGTCGCGGTGCCGTGCAGCGGATCGAAATTTGAGTTGAGCTTCGCGCCTCTCGCGCCCAAATAGCGCGCATGCAGAGCCAGAACCCGATGATCGCCGATTTCGTGAAACTCCTCAACGGAGCCGCGGGCACATTCGCCGGCATGACCCGCGAGGCACGCGAAAGCGCGCGCGAGCGGGTGAAGGAAGCGATGGGCGGGATGGACTTCATCAGCCGCGAGGAATTCGACGCGGTTAAGGCCATGGCCGCCCGTGCGCGCGAGGAAAACGAAGCCCTCGCCGACCGCCTCGCCGCCCTCGAAGCCCGCATCGGCGGCGGTTGAACCGCCCCGCGCGATGAATTTTCGCGCACCCGCCATCCTCCTCGCGGCGCGGCCGCATGGGGAGACGGCGGTGATCGCGCGCGTACTGACCGAGGAGCATGGACTCGTCGCCGGTTACGTGGCGGGCGGCCGCGGGCGGCAGCTTCGGCCAGTGGTGATCCCGGGCAATGTCGTGGAGGTCGACCTGCGCGCGCGGTCGGACAGCCAGCTTCCGTTCGCCAGGCTCGAACTGGTGCAGAGCCGCGGCCCCTGGTTGGCCGAGCCGCTCCCGGCCGCTGCGATCGGCTGGGTCACCGCGCTGACCGCCACCGCGCTGCCGGAGCGTAATGCCTACCCCAATCTCTATAGTGCCTTGACGGCGCTTCTTGACGCGATCTGTCATGCCCCCTCCGCGCGCGGTTGGCTCCGTGCGCTGGTCGGCTACGAGGCGCTGCTGCTGCGCGAGCTTGGCTACGGCGGCGGGCCGCCGCCTGCCGAAGCCGGGCTTGAGCCGCTGCTGGAAATCCTTGCTGCACAAGGGCCTCTGCTGGAGCGCTACCTGCTTGCCGACCGCCGGGGCGATGTTATGGCCGCCCGCACCATGCTGCGCGAGCGGTTGGCGAAAATGGCCGGGTGAAACGTCGCTCCGGTCGTCGGCAACAGCAGCCATGCCGCGCGCAATGACGGAGGAAATCCAGCACCATGAAGATCGCTATCTTCCCCGGCGACGGGATCGGCCCAGAAGTCACGCGCGAGGCAGTGCGTGTGCTCCAGGCGCTCGACCTGCCCGGCATGGTGCTGTTCGAAGGCGATGTCGGCGGCGTAGCCTATCATCGGCATGGTCACCCGCTGCCTGCCGAAACGCTCGAGATGGCGCGTGTCGCCGACGCCGTGCTGTTCGGCGCGGTGGGCGATCCTTCCTGTGACGGGCTGGAGCGGCACTTGCGGCCCGAGCAAGCCATTCTCGGCCTGCGAGCGGAACTCGGCCTTTTTGCGAACCTGCGGCCAGCGACAACTTTTCCCGGCCTTGAAACTATGTCTGCGCTGCGGCCCGAGATCGCCTGCGCGATCGATCTGCTGATCGTGCGTGAGCTCAATGGCGACGTCTATTTCGGTGAGAAGGGCATGCGCACGCTCGGCGACGGGCGAAGGCAGGGCTGGGACATGATGAGCTACGCCGAGGACGAGGTGCGCCGCATCGCTCACGTCGCATTCCGCGCGGCGCAGGCGCGCGACCGGCGGCTCGTCAGCGTCGACAAGGCCAATGTGCTCGAGACGAGCCAGCTCTGGCGCGACGTGGTGAATGAAGTCGCGACGGAATACCCTGATGTTGCGGTCGAACACATGTATGTCGACAACGCAGCGATGCAGCTCGTGCGCGATCCAGGCCGGTTTGACGTGGTCGTGACCGGTAATCTGTTCGGGGACATCCTCTCCGATCAGGCGAGCATGTGCGTCGGCTCGATAGGTCTGCTTGCCAGCGCCTCGTTGGGAGAGCGGCAGACAGAGCACGGTACCTTTGGTCTCTATGAACCGATCCACGGCAGCGCGCCCGACATTGCTGCGCACAGCAAAGCCAATCCGATGGCGACGATCCTCTCTGCTGCGATGATGCTACGCCACAGCTTCGGGCGCGAGGCCGAGGCCGCGCGGATCGAAACTGCGGTGGCGAAGGCGCTCGCCGACGGTGTACGTGGCGCCGACCTCGGCGGCGATGCGGGTACGGAAGCGGTCGGCGCTGCGGTGCTGGAGCGGCTTTGAGGCCAACTCGCCTCGACCTTTCCGTCGCCCCTGTGAAGGCAGGAGCGACAAGAGAATAGCATGGCATCGCCGTCTCTCACTCTGGCCATCGTCCTCCCCACGCTCGATGAGCGAGACAACCTCGCGCCGCTGATCGCGCGGATAGCCGACGCGCTCGGGCCTGACGGGTGGGAGGCGATCGTGGTCGACGATGCCAGTCCGGACGGCACGGCGGAGGAAGCGCGGCGGCTTGCCCGTGCGGACCCGCGGGTGAGGGGCATTGAGCGGATCGGACGGCGCGGGCTCGCCTCGGCGGCAATCGAGGGCATCTGCGCGACCGCGGCGCCGTTCGTTGCGGTGATGGACGCCGACCACCAGCACGATCCCGCGCTGCTCCCCGCGATGCTCGATGCGGTGCAGCACGGGGCATGCGACGTGGCCGTCGCCAGCCGGTTCGTGGCGGGCGCAAGCCTTGAGGGGCTCCCGACCGCACGCCGCGAGAAGGGTTCTCGCCTGGCCAACCACCTCGCGCGGCGGATCGCGGGAATCGAACTGACCGACCCGATGAGCGGCTACTTCCTGATGGAAACCGCCAGAGCGCGGGCGCTCGTCCCGCGGCTATCGGGTATCGGCTTCAAGATTCTGCTCGATCTGCTCGCGAGCGCGCCAGCGCCTCTGCGGGTGAAGGAGTTTCCGCTGCAGTTCGGCGAGCGCCGCAGCGGCACCAGCAAGCTCGACCGCGCGATCGCGTTCGACTTCCTGGTCGGCCTTTATGACAAGAGCTTCGGCCGCGTTGTTCCAACCCGCTTCGCGCTGTTCGGCACCGTCGGCGGGCTGGGCGTGCTGGTTCACCTCGCGGTGCTGACGCTGCTCTACCGGGCACTCGGCACCGCATTTCTACCGGCCCAGGCGGCGGCGACGTTCGCCGCAATGACGTTCAACTTCTGGCTCAACAACTGGCTGACCTACCGCGACCGGCGGTTGACGGGAATGGTCGCGTTCCTGCGCGGATGGGCGGCCTTCTGCGCGACCTGCGCGGTCGGCGCGGTGGCGAACGTGGCTGTGGCGGGACTTCTGAAACAGCAGGGCCTCTACTGGCTCCTCGCCGCCGGGGCGGGGATCGTGGTGGGAGCGGTGTGGAACTACGCCCTCTCGAGCCGCTTCGTCTGGCGGCGGAGATAATTCCGCCATTGTTGTGTCACCGCCAGCCGTCGAGCCACATCCAGAAGGCGAAGCTCTGTTCGCCCGCCAGCGGCGCGGCGCTGAGGATCGGGTAGAACCAGCCGAACAGCGCCACGCTGGCGACGAGCGTCGCCGTCGTCAGGCGCCGCCAGCCGCGCTGCCGCAGCTCGTCGAGCGCCAGCGCCAGCGCGGCGAGCAGGAAACAACTCGGCAGGAAATAGTGGTAGTAGAACTGGATCGGCTTGTTCACCACCATCCAGAAACCCAGGCTCACCGCGTAGAGCACCGTCACGGCCAGCGCCGCGCGGTCGCCACCGACGCCTCTCCAGATCGCCCAGACCATCGCCGGCAGGCCGAGCAGCATGGTCAGCGGATTGCCGATCAGCAGAATGCCGCGCTGCGCGCCGTCGACCGGCTCGTAGAGATACCAGATCGCGCGCAGGTTGAAGATCCATTCTGGCCAGCGCGACTGGTAAGGATGCGGTTCGACCACGCTTTCCTGCAGCGCGATGATCTGGCGATGCAGTTCGATCAGCCCACCGGGCTGGAGCCCACCTTTGTCGAACCCGTAGGCCGGCAGGAACGTCGCCGCGTAGACCGCCAGCGGCACGAGGCCGAGCCACAGCGCCGCTTCGAGCAGCGACACGCCGGGCACCGGAATCCCCCGGCGGCTGGTGAAGAGCCGCCGCCGCCCCGCCGCCAGCCGCGCGGCGAAGAAGGCGAGGCCGGGGACGACTGCGAGCGGCACTGCGTTCCATTTTGCGGCCATCGAGAGCCCGATCGCTACGCCCGCGGTCGCTAACCGGCCTCGCCCCGTTTCGGGCTCGCGCATGGCGGCGGCGCACTGCCATAGTGCAAGCGCGAGGAAGGCGACGAAAAACACGTCGAGCATCGCGATACGGCTGTGCACGAACAGCGCGAATCCGCTCGCCAGCAGCACGCCGTAGGCAATCGCAGCGAAGCGCGAGAGGCTCGCGAACCACAGCGCTCGCATGAAGGCATAGAGCGCGCCCGTGCCCGCGAGCGCCGGGAACAGCCGCCAACCCCACGGATTGTCGCCCAGCAGCGCAATGCCGAGCGCGAGAATCTCCTTGCCCAGCAAGGGGTGCTCGCGATTGAGGTATTCGCTCCCGTCGAGCAGCGCACGCGCGGCGGGCAAGTAGTGGATTTCGTCGAAATAGGGAGTGCCCGGCGTGGCGATTCGCATGAGGCATAGGATGAAGAAGGCGACGGCAATCGCGGCGCTCCATCCGGCCGGATCGCGGGGATGATCGGGCGCCTCGTTCATTGACGCGACGGATAGTGCTCGTCCCGCGATGGAGCAAGCCGAACGGGGCGTTACATTAGTTAATAAACCGCTGTATAGGCCGATCTACCGGACGTTCACATGGGGAGAAGCCGGTCGGAAAAAAACAAGTGTCGGGGGCGCACGGAAACGGAGTTGCGCGAAATGGCTCGTCACGTTGTTTGTATGGTTCTAGGCCACCAGGTCAATCGGCGACGCATCCGCCGGGAAGGCCAGACTTATGTCGGTCGCTGCCGTTGGTGCCGCACGCGGATGTGGCGCAGCGAGGACGGTTGGGAGGAGGGTGCTCCACAGGACCCGCCGCCCTTGCACGAAGACGTATCCCATTTGCGCGAGGCGTGACGTGTGCACGCCGAGCCGTTGCATTTCTTAAAAAAAATGGGTGACCCCCGGGAACGTTTTGTCCTAGTGCCCGTCTCTCCTCAGGAACTTCGGTCCCGAACGGAAGGGTAATTGTGTATGAAACTTCGTAATCTCCTCCCAGCTATGGCTGCGGCGTCGCTGGTCGCCGCTCCGGTCGCAGCGCAGGCTCAAGTCGCCGAACGCGCTTCCGAGCCCGTGAGCGGAGAATCGGAACTCGCTGGTCGGATCGGCCCGGCGCTGATCATCGTCGCGATCGCGGCCGTGGGCATGATTGCCCTGCTCGTGACCGATGATGACGATGAAGATCCTGTGAGCGTCTGATTCGCTCGCCTGCGTTCTGGTAGGCGCGGTTCTGTAACGGATATTCCTTTTTCATTGCGCGTGGGGCTTGCCCGTCGTTAGAGCGGCCGCGATGAAAAAGACCACCGGAATGAACCGCGCCGCCACACGCACCTGGCGCCCAGCTACCCGTGCTGTAAGAGGAGGCGCATGGCGCTCCGAGCATGGGGAAACCAGCGAGGCGCTGTTTCTCACCTCCGGCTATAGCTACGACGACGCGGCCACGGTTGCCGCGCGTTTTGCTGGCGAAGCCGAGGGGATGACCTATTCCCGCTTGCAGAACCCGACGGTCGCCATGCTCGAGGAGAGGATCGCGCTGATCGAGGGTGCCGAGGCATGCCGCGCACAGGCGAGCGGCATGGCGGCGATGACCGCGGCGCTCCTCTGCCAGCTCTCGCAGGGCGACCACCTGGTTGCGGGGCGCGCCGCATTTGGGTCGTGCCGCTGGCTAGTCGATCACCTGTGTCCGCGCTTCGGGATCGAGGCGACCGTAATCGACGGCACCGACGATGCCGCGTGGGAAGCCGCCATTCGCCCGAACACCAAAGTGTTCTTCTTCGAGACCCCGGCCAATCCGACGCTCGACGTGGTCGACCTGGAATTCGTCTGCGGCCTTGCCAAGGCCCACGGCATTACCACAGTCGTCGACAACGCTTTCGCCACCGCGGTGCTCCAGCGCCCGATGGAGTTCGGTGCCGACGTCGTCGCCTATTCGGCAACCAAGCTGATGGATGGGCAGGGCCGAGTGCTGGCGGGCGCCGTGTGCGGCACGCGCGAGTTCATCGACGAGGTCCTGCTGCCGTTCCAGCGCAACACGGGGCCCAACCTCTCGCCCTTCAACGCCTGGGTCGTGCACAAGGGGCTCGAGACGCTCCCGCTGCGCGCGCACCGCCAGAGCGAGAATGCGCTGGAGCTCGGCCGCTTTGTCGAAGGCCGGGTGCCCCGCGTGCTCCATCCGGGGCTGGAGAGCCACCCGCGCCACGCTATCGCCGCGAAGCAGATGGACGCCTTCGGCCCGATCTTCGCGTTCGACGTCGAAAGCCGCGAGAAGGCTTTCGCGCTGCTCGACGCGCTGGAGCTGATCGACCTCTCGAACAACATCGGCGATGCCCGCAGTCTCATGTGCCATCCCGCCAGTACCACCCACGCCAGCATGACCGACGAAGCGCGTGCTGAAATGGGCGTGGGCGAGGGGCTTCTGCGGTTCAACGTCGGGCTCGAGGATCCGGAAGATCTGAAGGAAGACCTCGACCGCGCGCTCGCCGCCGCTGGCTTCTGACCAACCCGCGGCCGTTGCGGCGTCAGGCATGACGACGAACGCCAAATCACCTGAAAACCGCCCTTTACCGGCCCCGCCCATTGCCTCTATTCTCGTTCACGCGATGAAACAGTTGTTCCAGCACGCCGCGATCACCGAAGGGATCACCGTCCGCGTGGCGGTGAATTTCCTGCCCGAGCAGTCGCAGCCCGAGGCGGGCAAGTGGTTCTGGGTCTATCATATCCGGATCGAGAACGGCTCGGATGAGCGGGTGCAGTTGATCACGCGCCACTGGCGGATCACCGACTCGCGCGGCGGCGTGAACCTGGTCGACGGGGAGGGTGTCGTGGGTGAGATGCCGGTGCTCGCGCCCGGGGATAGCCACGACTACGTGTCCGGCTGCCCGCTCGGCACCCCGCACGGATCGATGGAGGGGTTCTACACCTTCCACCGCGCCGACGGCACGCCGCTGGAAGTGCGCATTCCCTACTTCCCGCTCGCGGCGCCAGCGACCGCGGATTAGACCGCCGACTCATGATGAGCGCGAACGGACGTGCTGTCGATCGTCTCGATGTCACCGTCGTAGGCGATCTCCGATAGCGTCCATCACCTGATCCCAGACGCCGGCAAGCATGACGCGCTGAGCTTGGGCCGGTATTGCCACAAAGAGGCCGCCGCCACGGAGTAGCCGCCGGCACCGTCTGGCGTGAGGACAATCAGGAAATCACGGTCATCGCGAATTTGGGCATGCGCTATGGCTGTCGCCAAGACTAGTCGCCTGCGTTCGCTACCGCGAACTACCCGCTTGATGTGAATCTGAAGCTGATATGCACTTTGCCAGTCCGAGAGCGGATCGGAGCCTTGGATGGCCGTTTGGTTGAGCGTTTTGATTCGCCCGACCACGGCAATATCCTCGCATCCAAACTCCAGGTAACGCGCAGGCTCCTCCGTCACACATCCCGCTACGAAGCAGAACAGAAGAAGCGACATCTTTGAGCGCATTGCCGATGCATAGTATGCGTGGCAGCCGTCATCCACCAGCGAGGACGGCTATGAGCTCTGGACCTGGATCGCTCAGCCGCCGACCCGCAGCTCCGGCGTCAGCTCCAGCCATTCCGCCAGCGCGGCGAGATCGCGCATAACGCCCTCGCCAGCCAGCGCGGCGCGGCTCTCGTCGAGACGCAGAACCAGCTTGCTCCCATCGCGTTCGAGCGCGCTCGTGGTCACGGACACGCGTGACGTCGCCCCCATGCGGCGAGCGAGGCGCATGGCGAGGCCCCAGCCCACCGCTTGCCTGAGATCCGCCTCCGGCGCGAGCGCGGCGACGCGCTTGGGCCAGGAGGTCTTCCCGCAGCTTCCGAGCATCATCGCGGCGAGCAGCGCTCTCCCGTGGGCATCCAGACCAATCCACCGCTTGTCGAGCGCCCATTCGACCGCCTGGCTCGCGCGGAAGTTCGGCTCCACGCGGTGAAGCGCCAGCGACAGCAGCGCGCCGGCGAGGCGTAACCGCTCGTTCTCGCCGCCGCCGGGTTCGGTCACGCCGACCACCCAGGCCGACATCAGCGCGGCGTCGGTGATCGCGCTCTTCATCGGTGCGGCGAAATCGGCCACCGCGACGATCAGCGGATCCTTCGCCCGCTCCAGCGTATCGAGGCGCCGGTATAGCAAGCCTTCGCGTAGACCCCAGCTCGAGAACACCAGCCCCTCCGGCTTGATCTCGTCGAGCATGATCCGGAGCAGTGCCGCGGCGTCGGGCAGGGATGGCGCGCGCATCGCCCCGATCCCCTCGATCTCGACGAGCTTTGCTGGATCGGTGCGGGCCAGCGCACGGGCCGTCAGATCGGCCTCCTGCACATCGAGACGGTAGCCGTGCGGATCGGTCAGCGGATGCCGCGCGCTGTGCATCGCGTAGGCGGCGAGCGCGCGCCAGGTTCCGCCGACCAGATAGAGTGGCCCGGCCTGCGTCGTCGCTCCGGCTGCCTTTGCAAACGCCTTCTTCACTGCCCGCTTGAAGCCCGGCGTCTCTTCCGAGCGCAGGGCCGGCAGGCGCAGGGTGCCGAGGGGCAGCGTCGCACCGTTGCGGCAGGCGCCGTCCGCCACCGCCACCAGTTCGAGGCTGCCCCCACCGAGGTCCGCGACCGTTCCGCGCGCATCGGGAAACGCGCCGATCACGCCGTAGGCGGCGGCGATCGCCTCGTCCTCTCCGCTCAACAGGTTCGGCGCAAGCCCGAGCACGCGCACGCGTTCGAGAAACTCGCTGCCGTTCTCCGCATCTCGCGCCGCCGCAGTGGCGACCGTCTGTACGTCGGTCACGCCCAGCTCGCGGGTCAGCAGCGCGAAACGGGCGAGGGCGGCAAGCGCCTGCTCGCTCGCTTCGTCCGGAATGCGCCCGGTCTCGGTCAGATCGCGCCCGAGCCGCGCGACGACCTTCTCGTTCCACATCGTGCGCGGGGCGCGCTGGGGCCCGTCGTAGACGACCAGCCGCACGGTGTTCGACCCGATGTCGATCACGGCCCGGCGATCGGCGGGGGCCACGCGCAGGCCGCGCCAGGCGAAGGCACGCAAGCTTGTCACGCGCCGGTTCCTTCCAGACGCAGCTTGGGCACCGCACCCGCCTTCAGCGCTGCGCCCCGGCCCGAGAGCGAGGGATTGCTCATGAAGTAATCGTGGCAGTTGAAGCCGCCTTCGCCCATGCGCATCCGCGCGTACTCCCCGTCCGGCTGCAACTGCCAGCTCTGCTCGGTGTCGAGGATGTTCGCCAGCATGACCTGTTCGAGCACCTGGTCGTGAACCGTCTTGTTCGCCAGCGGCACCAGCACTTCCACCCGCCGGTCGAGGTTGCGGCTCATCGCGTCCGCCGAGGTCAGATAGACCGCGGCGTGCTTGCTCGGCAGCCGGTGCCCGTTGGCAAAGGCCCAGACGCGGCCGTGTTCGAGAAACCGGCCGATGATCGACTTGACCTCGATGTTCTCCGACAGGCCCGGCACCCCGGCGCGCAGGCAGCAGATGCCGCGCACCACAAGCTGGATCTCGACCCCGGCCGCGCTCGCGGCATAGAGCCGGTCGATCAGCTCGCTGTTGGTGATCGCATTGACCTTTGCCCAGATGCCCGCGGGTTTGCCGGCACGGGCGTTTTCGATCTCGCGGTCGATCAGCTCGAACAGTTTCTGCTTGAGGCCGAGCGGGGAGATTGCCAGGCATTCGGTGCCCCGCGGCTCGACATAGCCGGTGACGAAATTGAACAGCTTGGCCGCATCGCGCCCGAGCGCCGGATCGGCCGTGAAATAGCTGAGGTCGGTGTAGATCCGTGCATTGGTCGGGTGATAATTGCCCGTGCCGAAGTGGCAGTAGGTGCGATAGCCTTCCTCCTCGCGCCGCACGACCAAGCTGACCTTGGCGTGGGTCTTCCAATCCATGAAGCCGTAGATCACTTGCACCCCGGCACGTTCGAGTTCGGCTGCCCAGTGCAGGTTGCGCTCCTCGTCGAAGCGGGCCTTGAGCTCGACCACGGCGGTCACCGCCTTGCCCGCCTGCGCGGCATCGATCAGCGCGGCGATCACCGGCGACTGGTCGCCCGCGCGGTAGAGCGTCTGCTTGATCGACACGACCGCCGGATCGATTGCCGCCTGGTGGAGGAAGTCGACCACCACCTCGAAGCTTTCGTAGGGGTGCTGGATCACGATGTCCTTCTCGCGGATGGCGGAGAAGCAGTCGCCGTCGTGGGCCAGGATGCGCTCGGGATAGCGGGAGGCGAAGGGCGCGAACTTCAGATCCGGGCGCGGCTCGCCGCAGATCGCACTCAGGTGGCGTAGGCCGAGCATGCCGGCGGTCTTGGCGACCATCGCCGTATCGACGTCGAACTGCTCGCGCAGCAGCATCTCGGCGGCGGGGTCGCAATTCTCGTCAAGCTCAAGCAGCACCGCGCGCCCGCGCCGCCGCCGCTGGATCGCGGTGCGGAACAGGCGGACGAGGTCTTCGGCTTCCTCCTCTACCTCGATGTCGCTGTCGCGCAGCACGCGGAACAGCCCGTCGCCGAGGATGCGGAAGCCGGGGAAGAGCTGGTCGGCATAGCGCACGATCAGCTTCTCGATCGCGACGTAGATCGCCTTCTCCCCAGGCACCCGCACGAAGCGCGGGGCGCCGCTGGGGATTAGCACCATCTCGACCAGGTCGGGCTGGCGCTTGCCGCGCTTGAGCCGGAACAGCACGCCCATGCCGAGATTGGCGACGAACGGGAACGGGTGCGAGGGATCGATCGCCTGCGGAGTGATCAGCGGCAGGATGTCGGTGGTGAAATAGGTCTCCAGCCAAGCGCGCTGGCGCTCGTCCAGTTCGTCGATCTCCGCAATCAGGATGTCCTGCTCGGCGAGCAGGCCGCGCAGCGTCTCCAGCGTGCGTTGCTGCCGGCTGTCGAGTGCGAGCACCTGTTCGCGGATCGCGGCGAGCTGCTGGCGCGGGTCCAGCCCGTCGATCGCGGTCGTCTCGATCCCGCGAGTCGCCTGGCCCTCGAGCCCGGCGATCCGGATCATGGTGAACTCGTCGAGATTGCTGGCGGAGATCGACAGGAAGCGCAGCCGTTCGAGCAGCGGATAGCGCTGGTTCTCCGCCTCGGCGAGAACCCGGCGGTTGAACGAGAGCCAGGAAAGCTCGCGGTTGACGTACCGCTCCGCCGGCGCCGCGCTGCCGCCTTCGGCCCACTCGGCCGCGCCCTGCGTGAGTACATCCATGGAAGTGCCAAGCCCTCGCAGGCCCACTTGCAAGCCGCGTGTTACGCTCGTGTGACACGGCACGCGATTGCGGCCCCGATTGCGGTGGGGGCGCCTTGCCGCTATCCGCACCGAACGATGAAGCGCACGCACCTGCCCCTGAACGCCCTGCGCGTTTACGACGCCGCCGCGCGGCACCTCTCCTTCACCCGCGCCGCCGACGAGCTGGCGGTGACGCCGGCCGCCGTCGGCCAGCAGATCCGCGCGCTCGAGGATCACCTCGGCACGGTGCTGTTCCGCCGTACCTCGAAGGGGCTCGAGCTGACCGAGGAAGGCTTCGCCGGGCTCGACGCGCTGCGCGAAGGGTTCCTGCGGTTCGAGGAGTCGGTCCAGGCGATGCAGGCCGGGCAGGCGAGCGACCGCTACACGATCGCCGCTCCGCGCGAATTCTACGCCCAGTGGCTCGCCCCGCGCCTCGCCGCGTTCCGCAAGGCCAATCCGGGCATCCGCTTCCGTTTCGTGGCAGACGAGCATGCCGACTTCACCGAGACCAACCTCGACGTCGCCGTGCGGCTGGTCGACGGGCCGGGCGAGCTGGAGGGAGTCGAGCTCGCCCCGGCGCGCCGCGTGGTCGTCTCCGCCAAGGATGCGCCGGAGGAAGTGCTCGAGGCCTGGATCGACTGGCCCGGCGCCCCGCTGCCCGAAGGTGCCGAGCCGACGGTCGAAGTCGGCAACGCCGGCCAAGCCCTGTCGAGCGCGATCGCTGGGCTGGGCAAGGCCGTGCTGCCCTACCTGCTGGTGGAGGACGCGCTGGAGGACGGGCGCCTCACCGTGCTCGAAGGCCCGGACGAAGGGCGCCGCGCGTACTGGCTCGTCGCTCCGCTGCCCCAGTGGCGGCAGAAGAAGGTCAAGACGCTGGTCGCCTTCCTCACCGCCGGCTAATCGCCGCCGCCGCGCAGCCAGGCAAGCGCGCCGGCATCCATCCCCTTGAACTTGGGCCAGCCCGCCCGCGTGTCGGCGAGCGGCGCGACGAGCAGCGGCGCGCCATCGGGGAGCTGCCACTTGATCCGGTGGTAGAGCCGCGAGCGGGTCAGCCCGCTGCGCACCAGCCACAGCCCGTCGGCCAGCGGATGCCCGTCGCCGTGCAGGTCGAGCGCGGCCGGAACCTCCTCCGCCGGATCGATCCACAGCAGGTAGAGCGCCTCGCTTCCGCTCTCGGCCATGCCCGTCAGCCCAGTAGCCGCACGAGGATCGCCAGCACCACGAACGCCGCGAGCCCCGCGATGAAGATCAGCCGGTTGCGCCGCTTGCGCAGGACGATCTCCGCCCCGCGCGCGTCCTCCGCGTCGATGTGGATCGGCTCGTCCCGTTCGGGTTCGTTCATCGCTCGTCTCCTCATCGCACCAACGGTCGACCCGGCGGGGCAGGTTCCCGATCGCCGGGCGGCCGGAGGGCGTGTTGACACGCGTGACACGGTGCATGGGGCGAGTGTCACCTTGCGGACGAGGTGTAACCTTGCGGCATCTCCGCGCGCGCCTCCATCCCGGCGCGCCGCGCAGCCGGGAGAGCGCTGCGACCCGGGACCGGCATGACGGCGTGAGCCTTGCCCGCGCGGCGGGCTTCGTCGGGGTGGGCGGCTCGCGCAGGAATGCGGCAAGGCGGCGGATGCGGGGGAGGTTCGGTCGTTCATGACCGCCCACAGAATGCACAAAAATCCGATGTAGGAAAATGTTTTCTGCCGGGCCGCGATCCGCCGTCGGTGGGCTTAGGGAAATGCGCCGCGGGTGCGGTTGGCGAGCGCGACCAGCGAGAGCATCACCGGCACTTCCACCAGCACGCCCACCACCGTCGCCAGGGCTGCGCCGCTGCCGAGCCCGAACACGCCGATCGCGACTGCCACCGCGAGCTCGAAGAAGTTCGAGGTGCCGATGAGCGCGCAGGGCGCGGCGATCGCATGCGGCACGCGCCAGGCCTTGGCCGCGCCATAGGCGATCAGGAAGATACCGTAGCTCTGGATCACGATCGGCACGGCGATCAGCGCGACGAGCAGCGGCCGGGCGAGGATCGTTTCCGCCTGGAAGCCGAACAGCAGCACGACGGTGACCAGCAGCCCGAGGATCGAGAGCGGCTTGAGCTGGCCGGTGAAGCGATCCACCGCGCCCGGATCGCCGTTGTGCGCGGCGAGGAGGCGCCGGCGAACGAACGCGCCCGCCGCAAGCGGCACGACGACATAGAGAGCGACCGAGAGAAGCAGCGTCTCCCACGGAACCGCGATGTCGGCGACCCCGAGCAGCAGGGCGACGATCGGGGCAAAGGCGACGATCATCACCAGATCGTTCACCGCCACCTGCACCAGTGTGTAGGCCGGATCACCTTTGGTAAGCTGCGACCAGACGAACACCATGGCGGTGCAGGGCGCCGCACCGAGCAGGATCAGCCCCGCGATGTATTCCCTTGCATCGGCCGGCGCGATCAGGCCGTCGAACACGACTTCGAAGAACAGCACGCCGAGCGCGGCCATGGTGAAGGGTTTTATCAGCCAGTTCACGACTAGCGTGATGACGAGGCCCCTGGGCTTGTCGCCGACCCGCCGGACGGCGGAGAAATCGACTGCGACCATCATCGGGAAGATCATCGCCCAGATCAGCACCGCGACGACGAGATTGACCGAGGCATATTCGATCGCAGCGAGCGCGCCGAAGATGTCCGGCGCGATGCTGCCGAGCGCGAGCCCGCACAGGATCGCACCGGCGACCCACAGCGAGAGCCACTTCTCGAACAGGCCGAGGCCTGCGGCGCGGGTGTCGACCTGCCGGGCACCGGCAGCGGCAGGCGCGCTCATCGTGCGTCGGCCTCCTGCCCGATCGCCTGCAGCTTCTGACGCAGCGCGATCTCCTCCAGGCTGTCGAGCGGCAGGGCGAGGAGCAGGTCGATCCGCCGCTTGAGCATGCGAAAGGCGTCGAGGAATGCCGCCGCCTTCTCCGCATCGTTCCCCTCGACCGCCGCGGGATCGGGAATACCCCAGTGGGCGCTGACCGGTCGGCCGGGCCAGACCGGGCAGGTTTCCGCCGCCGCGCTGTCGCAGACGGTGAAGATCAGATCGAACTGCGGCTCCTTGGCGAACTCGTCCCAGCTCTTGGAGCGGTATCCCTCGGCCGGATAGCCCAGCTTGTCGAGCGTATGGATCGCCCAGGGATTGACCGTTCCCGTCGGATTGCTGCCCGCGCTGAAGGCGCGGAAGCGGCCGCGGCCCTCGCGGTTGAGGATCGCCTCGGCCAGGATCGAGCGAGCGGAATTGCCCGTGCAGAGGAACAGCACGTTCAGGGGTCGGGTGGACATCGCGGGCCTCAGCAGCAGGATACGGGAGCCGGGGCGCTTGCCGCGCTCGGCACGCAGCAGGCATCGGAGGCTGCGTTCACCGAAGCAAGCTGCGCAAGGTCGGGATTGCCGCCGTAGGTCGTGCTTTCGCCGTCGGTCAGGAAGGCCTCCCACACGACGCCGTCGGGGTCGGCAATCCAGCTCTTCTCCGACTTCGCGTAGCAGCACGTCGTCTCGCCTTCTTCCAGCACGGGCCGGTCGGCCGCCTTGAGGCGGGCATAGACTTCGGCGAGTTCGTCGCCGTTCTCCACCTGCAGCCCGACGTGCTCGACACCCTTCGATGCACCTTCGCGCACCGAGACGGCGAAGTTGATCCGTGGATCCTCGAGCACCCACTTGGCGTAGTCGCTCTTCACCACGCTAGGCTCGGCCCCGAACAGCTCGTTGTAGAAGGCGATCGATCGGTCGAGATCGGTCACGCCGACATGAACATGAAAGCGCTTCATCACGCGGTCCTTTTCGTTGCTTGAGGAGGGCAGGTGGAAGCGTCGTCCGCGCAGGGAACGCCGCCACAGCAATTTTCGGTCAGGTAGCCCATCAGCGCGTTCATCGCGGCATAGTCGGCCGAATAGATGATCGACCGGCTTTCGCGCCGCTGGGTCACGAGCCCGGCGTTGGTGAGCTGGGCGAGATGGAAGCTCATCGAAGAAGGCGGCACATCGAGCCGGTCGGCGAGTGCGCCGGCCGCCATTCCCTTCTCGCCGGCCTGCACCAGCAGGCGAAACGCCGCGAGGCGGTGCTCCTGGGCGAGAGCGGACAGGGCGCGTATGGTGTCAGTGGCTTCCATAAGGTGCTTTCGATGATTCGATAATTGTCGAAATATAGAATTGTAAGAGGTGAGGCAAGAGGCAATTTTTCCGGGTCCGCTGAGCGGCGCATCGCGCGAGACGCTGTAAAGCGTGATCCCGGCTTCGATCCGGTCGAGAATGAAGGTGTCGCGCTCGGCCTCGGCGATGCGAATGTCGGCTTCGGAGTAGATCTCCAGACCCACGGCACAGCGGTTGCCCAGCTCGCGCTCGATGATGGTCTGAGCGCGGTGCCAGCAGCGCTCGTCGGTAAGCAGCGGATGGTTGACGACGATCCACAACTCGTAGTCCGAGAAGTGGATGGTTTGCTGGTCTTCAAACCAGGATCGCCGCGCATAGGGGCCTGTCCGCCGTCAGCGCCCATGGCACAGATTTGAGGTTGTGATGTAAGGAGGATTTGGGCTTCGTCGTAGTGACGAAGGAACGAAGATGAAGCCCAAATCCTCCTTGAAGAAATTGCCGCCGAAGGCCCCTGCGGAGCGGGTGGTGAAGGACATTCGGCGTGCGACGCGGCGCCACTTCTCGGCCGAGGACAAGATCCGCATCGTGCTGGATGGCCTGCGCGGCGAGGACAGCATCGCCGAACTGTGCCGTAAGGAAGGCATTGCGCAGAGCCTTTATTACACCTGGTCGAAGGAGTTCATGGAAGCGGGCAAGCGCCGGCTTGCCGGCGACACGGCCCGGGCCGCGACCACCGGCGAGGTGCACGACCTGCGCCGTGAAGCCCGTGCCCTGAAGGAATGCGTGGCCGACCTGACACTCGAAAACCGCCTGCTGAAAAAAAGCATGATCGGGGATGGGGGCGACGACGAATGAGGTATCCCGCATCTGAGAAACTCGAGATCATCAGGATCGTCGAGCAGTCACATCTGCCAGCCAAACGCACGCTGGACCAACTCGGCATTGCCCGCCGGACCTTCTATCGGTGGTACGACCGCTACCTCGAAGGAGGGCCGGAGGCGCTGGAGGATCGGCCATCGGCGCCGAGCCGGGTGTGGAATCGCATCGGTGACGACATCCGGGACCAGATCGTCGAGATGGCGCTGGAGACGACCGAGCTATCCCCTCGCGAACTGGCGGTGCGGTTCACCGACGAGAGGCGCTACTTCGTGTCGGAAGCCACGGTTTACCGCCTGCTCAAGGCCCATGATCTGATCACCAGCCCGGCCTATGTCGTGATCAAGGCCGCCGATGCGTTCCACACCAAGACCACCCGACCGAACGAGATGTGGCAGACCGATTTTACCTACTTCAAGATCATCGGGTGGGGCTGGCTGTATCTGTCGACCGTGCTCGACGACTTCTCGCGCTACATCATCGCCTGGAAGCTGTGCACCAACATGCGCGCCGAAGACGTGACCGACACCCTGGACCTCGCTCTGGCGGCTTCCGGCTGCGACAGCGCCACGGTGCTGCACAAGCCCAAGCTGCTCAGCGACAATGGTCCGAGCTACATCGCGGGCGAACTGGCCGAATATATCGACGCCAACAAGATGACCCATGTCCGCGGTGCTCCGATGCACCCGCAAACCCAGGGCAAGATCGAGCGCTGGCACCAGACCCTCAAGAACCGCATCCTGCTCGAAAACTACTTCCTGCCCGGTGACCTTGAGGCCCAGATCGAGGCCTTCGTCGAGCACTATAATCACCGCCGATACCATGAAAGCCTCGACAACGTGACGCCCGCCGACGCCTACTTCGGCAGGGCGCCGGCCATCATGAAACAGCGTGAAAGGATCAAACAACAGACCATAAAATATCGGCGCTTGCAGCACCGCATGCTCGCCGCTTAACATCAACCCCCAGACGAGGCCCGCACTCCGCTAATTTACGCCGCGAGTTGTGCCAAATGTTCTGACGACGGACAG
>NZ_QXFK01000017.1 GCF_003581645.1 Pelagerythrobacter aerophilus
GCGACCTGGAAGATCGGCGCGTCCTCATCCTTGTTGATGGCGATGATGGTCTTGGAGTCCTTCATCCCGGCGAGGTGCTGGATCGCGCCGGAGATGCCGATCGCGATATAGACTTCCGGTGCGACGATCTTGCCCGTCTGGCCGACCTGGTAGTCGTTGGGGACATAGCCCGCATCGACCGCCGCGCGGCTCGCACCCACGCCCGCGCCGAGCTTGTCGGCGAGCGGCATGATATATTCCTCGAAGGTCGCTGCGTCCTTGAGCGCGCGGCCGCCCGAGACGATCACCTTGGCGCTGGTCAGCTCGGGACGCTCGCTCTTGGCGAGCTCCTGGCCGACGAAGCTCGAGATTCCCGCATCGCCGGCGCCGGAGACCGCCTCGACCGTGCCCGAACCGCCTTCGGCGCCGGCCTTGTCGAAAGCCGTGCCGCGCACGGTGATGACCAGCTTGGGATCGCTCGATTCGACCGTCGCGATCGCGTTGCCGGCATAGATCGGACGAGTGAAGGTCTTCTCCCCCTCGATCGACAGGATGTCGGAGATCTGCATCACGTCGAGCAATGCGGCAACGCGCGGGGCGATGTTCTTGCCGGTGGTCGTGGCAGGAGCGAGAAAGGCGTCGTGGTCCTTCATCAGCTCGGCCGCGAGCGGCGCGACGTTCTCGGCCAGCTGGTGCTCGTAGGCGGGATCGTCGGCGACGTGGACCTTGCCCACCCCTTCGATCTTCGCGGCCGCCTCGGCCGCCGCGCTGCAGCCGCTGCCGGCAACCAGCAGGTGCACTTCGCCGAGCTTGGCGGCGGCGGTGACCGCGGACAGCGTTGCGTCCTTTACCGAAGCGTTGTCGTGTTCGACCAGAACCAGCGTTTTCATCGTCTCTTCCCTAAATTCCGTTGTCCCGCAGCGCTCGAGGTGGTGAGCGGCCCTTCGATCCTTCGGCGTGGCTCAGGATCCGGGGCGAACGGGAGCAGACCTGCTAAGCTCAAGCGATCCCAAGCGCCTTGATCTTGGCGACCAGCTCGTCGACGTCGGCGACCTTCACACCCGCCTGCCGCACCGGCGGTTCGGAGACATTGGTCGTCTTGAGACGCGGCGCAGTGTCGACGCCGTAATCGGCGGGGCTTTTGGTATCGAGCGGCTTCTGCTTCGCCTTCATGATGTTCGGCAGCGAAGCATAGCGCGGCTCGTTCAGGCGCAGGTCGGTGGTGACGATCGCCGGAAGCGTGAGCTTGACTGTCTCGAGGCCGCCGTCGATCTCGCGCTTCACGGTGACGCTCTCGCCGTCGATCTCGACGTCGTTGGCGAAGGTGCCCTGCGGCCGGCCGGTCAGCGCGGCCAGCATCTGGCCGGTCTGGTTCGAATCGTCGTCGATCGCCTGCTTGCCCAGGATCACCAGGCCTGGCTGCTCCGCCTCGTAGATCGCCTTGAGGATCTTGGCGACCGCCAACGGCTCGACCTCGTCATCGGTCTGGACCAGGATCGCACGGTCGGCGCCCATCGCGAGCGCGGTGCGCAGCGTTTCCTGGGCCTTGGCCGGACCGATCGAAACCGCGACCACTTCCTCGGCCTTGCCGGCTTCCTTGATTCGCAGCGCTTCCTCGACCGCGATCTCGTCGAACGGGTTCATGCTCATCTTGACGTTCGCAAGATCGACACCCGTACCGTCCGCCTTCACCCGAGGCTTCACGTTGTAGTCGATCACCCGTTTCACGGGCACGAGGATCTTCATGGGGGGTCCTTCCTCTCGATTGGCGCGGGGTCCGCGTAGCTTGCGTTTACGTAAGCGTCAAGCACGGGACTCACCGGCCGCTGATCCAACTTCGCCTCTCCCTTGCGTTCCACGTCGGCGTGGTCAACCCCATTCCCGTGCGCTTTACCGGCGACGCGGGTAGGCGTAGTCTGGCACTTGCCCGTTCAGGGAAGGGGCAAGCCATGCTTCGACACAGTCTGTTTCTGCTTATCGCTACACTGGCTGCTCCGCTGGCGGCCCAGGAAACGCGCGTTGCGGCGGACGCCCATGTGCCGCCACCAGCCACGATCGACGAGGCGGCCTGGCTTATCGGTCATTGGGTGGGCACCGGCATCGATGGTGCCCCGACGGCCGAGACCTGGCTACCGCCGATGGGCGGCACGATGGTCGGGCTGTTCGCGCAGGAAAATCCTCGGGGCGGGCTGATGTTCACCGAGCATATGTATCTGCTCGAAGAGGAGGGGAGCCTCGCCCTCAAGCTCAAGCACTTCAATGCAGATCTGACGGGCTGGGAGGAAAAGGACGAGATGGTCCGCTTCCCATTGATCTCGATCGAGCCCTGCGCAGCCTACTTCAGTGCGCTGACATATCGCTGCGACGGAGAAAACGGACTGCTGGTTGCCGTCCGGATGAAGAGCGAAGGAGACGAGGTGGAAGAACTCGTCTTCCGCCTTACGCGCCGCGAACAGGCGGCACGAGCGGAGCCGACGCCCTAGCGCCGGCTCCGTACACGATTCAGGCCGCCTGCTTGACCTCGGCGACGATCTTCCTCGCCGCGTCGCCAAGATCGTCTGCGCTGACGATCGGCAGACCCGAGTTGTCGAGGATTTCCTTGCCCTGCTCGACGTTGGTGCCTTCGAGACGGACGACCAGCGGGACGGAAAGGTTCACGTCCTTGGCCGCGGCGACGATGCCGTCGGCGATCACGTCGCACTTCATGATCCCGCCGAAGATGTTGACCAGGATGCCCTCGACCGCCGGGTCCTTGAGGATGATCTTGAACGCCGCGGTCACCTTCTCGCGGTTCGCGCCGCCGCCGACATCGAGGAAGTTCGCCGGGAAGGCGCCGTTGAGCTTGATGATGTCCATCGTCGCCATGGCGAGGCCGGCGCCGTTGACCATGCAGCCGATGCTGCCGTCGAGCTTGATGTAGGCAAGATCGTACTCGCTCGCCTCCACCTCGGCCGGGTCCTCTTCGGTCACGTCGCGCAGCGCCTCGACGTCCTTGTGCCGGTAGAGCGCGTTCGAATCGAAGCTCATCTTGGTGTCGAGCACCAGCAGTTTGCCGTCTTCGGTCTCGACCAGCGGATTGATCTCGAGCATTTCGCAGTCGAGATCCATGAACGCGGTGTAGAGCTGGCGGCTCAGCTTCTGAGCCTGCTTGTTGAGGTCGCCCGTCAGGTTGAGCGCGAAGGCGACTGCGCGGCCGTGGTGCGGCATGAAGCCCTGTGCCGGATCGATCGTGATGGTGGTGATCTTCTCGGGCGTGTCGTGCGCGACCTGCTCGATGTCCATCCCGCCTTCGGTGGAGACGATCATCGCGACCCGGCCGCTGGCGCGGTCAACCAGCATCGAGAGGTAGTATTCGGATGCGATGTCGACGCCATCAGTCACATAGAGCCGGTTCACTTGCTTGCCCGCCTCGCCGGTCTGCACGGTCACCAGCGTGTTGCCGAGCATCTCCTTGGCGTTGGCCTCGACCTCCTCGACCGATTTGGCGAGCCGCACGCCGCCCTTGGCGTCCGGACCGAGCTCCTTGAACTTGCCCTTGCCGCGCCCACCGGCGTGGATCTGCGCCTTCACCACGTAAAGCGGCCCCGGAAGCTGCTTCGCCCCTGCGACCGCTTCCTCCACCGTCAGAGCGGCGTAGCCGGCGGGAATCCCGATCCCGTACTTCGCGAGCAGTTCCTTGGCCTGGTATTCGTGGATGTTCATGGTGGTGCGCTTTCCGCTTGTTGTTCGGGAGGGATCGGAGGTTTGCGTCCGCGCCTAAGCATGGATTCCCGCGCTTGAAAAGTGTCGCGTCCGCTCCCAACGGTGTTGGACGATGATAGACCGTTCCCGTCTGGAGAGTATCGTCCGCGAAGCCGGGCGAATTGCGCTCGCCGCATGGCCGGGGGCGGGGCACACGGTCGAGACCTGGGAGAAGACGCCCGGCAACCCGGTCTGCGCAGCCGATCTCGCCGTCGACACCTTTCTCAAGCGCGAACTCGGCCGCCTGCTGCCCGCGGCCGGCTGGCTGTCGGAGGAAACCGCCGACGATCCCGCGCGACTCGGCAAGGGCCTGATCTGGCTGGTCGACCCGATCGACGGCACGCGCGATTTCATTCGCGGGCGCACCGGATGGGCGGTCTCGGTGGCGCTGATCAGCGAGCGGCGGCCCCTGATCGGCATGCTCGCGGCGCCGGCGCGCGAAGAGGACTGGATCGGGATTTCCGGCCAGGGCTCCTGGCGCAACGGCGAACGGCTTCGGGTTTCGAACCGCACGGAGTTTGCGAGCGCGCGCGTGCCGGCCGATTCGCTGCCGAAGGAGGATCGCGACCTGCAGATGGTCGACAAGCCAAACTCGATCGCTCTACGCGCAGCAATGGTCGCGGCCGACGAGGCGGACCTGCTAGCCACGCTGCGCTGGGGCTTCGAATGGGACATCGCCGCCGCCGCTCTCATCGCGCGCGAGGCGGGAGCGGCGATTAGCGACGCGTTCGGGCAGCCGCTGAATTACAACAAGCGCGATCCGCGCGCTTTCGGCCTGCTGATCAGCGCACCGGGCATCCATGCCGCTGCAGTAGAGCGGCTGGCGGAACGCGCGGCAAAGCTCGCCCGCTGATACAAAAAGGGGCCGATCCGAAGACCGACCCCTCTTTCCGCCCGGGTGGACGGAAGCCGTAAGCGCCTTACTGGTTCCGAGCGGCGTCGATCTCTTCCTGACTGAGCGGAATGATCTTGATCTCGACCCGGCGGTTGAGACGGCGGCCGTCCTCGGTCGAGTTGTCGGCGACCGGCATCGTCTCGCCGAAACCCTGCCAGCGGATACGCGCCGTGTTGACGCCCTGGCTGGTCAGGTAATTGGCGACGGTCTGTGCGCGGCGTTCCGAAAGACCCTGGTTGAACGAATCCGAACCGGTCGAATCGGTGTGGCCGTAAACGTCGATCAGGCTGTTGGGATACTGCTTGAGGCTCGCCGCCACGTCGTTGAGCGTCGAGCGGAAAGCCGGCTTCAACGTGGCGCTGCCGACATCGAACGTCACACCGTCGGGCAGGTTGACGAGAATCGCCTGGCCGTTGTCGACTTCGGTCACGTCCACGCCCGAACCAGCGGTCGATTCGCGCAGTTCCTTGATCTGCTGGTCCATCTTGTAGCCGACCACGCCGCCGATCGCGCCGCCGCCGACCGCGCCGATGATGCGCCCGGTCTTACCGCCGATCAGTCCGCCGAGCAGCGCGCCCGCGGCTGCGCCGCCGACCCCGCCGATCGCCGTGCGCGAAATCTTCCGTTCACCGGTGTTGGGGTCGGTCACGCAGGCGGAAACGCTCACCAGCGAAAGCGCGGCAAAGCTGGCAACGATCATTCTCGACTTTTTCATGGGATTTCCCCTCTTGCTGCAAACTCGTCGTGCCCCACGCAAAAGGGGCCGGCGCGCAGACCTGCGCCATATCACGCTAAAACACCATAACGCCTCACCCGTTCCCCGGCGAATGGCAATCGGCATGCGACAGGCTGGCGCGGACCCGCATTTATGCTAGCGGAAGGGCGTGACACCCTTCCCCTGGCCAGACCTGTTGATCATCGCGGGACTTATCGTGCTCAACGGCGTGTTCGCCATGTCCGAGCTCGCCATCGTCTCGGCCAAGACCGCGCGGCTTCAGGGGGCAGCCGACAAGGGCAGCCGCGCCGCGCAGACCGCGCTCGCGCTGGCGGCCGATCCGGGCAAGTTCCTCTCCACGGTGCAGATCGGGATCACTCTGGTCGGGATCGTCGCCGGTGCCTATTCGGGCGCCAGCCTGGGCGGGCCCGTGGGCGAGCGGCTCGAGGCGCTGGGGCTGCCCGCCCGGTACGCCGACGAGGCCGGTTTCGCAGTGGTGATCGCGCTGACGACCTATGCCAGCCTGGTGGTCGGCGAGCTGGTGCCCAAGCAGGTCGCGCTGCGCGCCGCCGTGCCGATCGCTCTGACCATGGCGCGGCCGATGGCGGTAATCGCGCGGATCGCGGCGCCGCTCGTCTGGTTGCTCGACACGTCCTCCGGCCTGCTCATACGCATCCTTGGGGTGCGGTTGGGCGGTCAATCGAGCGTAACGGCGGAGGAACTGCATATGATCTTCGCCGAAGCCACGCGCTCGGGTGTGCTCGAGGTCAAGCAGCACCATATCCTCGCGGGCGTTGTTCGCCTCACCGATCGCCCCGTGCGGGAAGTGATGACGCCTCGGACCGAACTCGACTGGGTTGACGCCGATGCGGGTGAGACCGAGATACGCGCCGCCATCGAGGCCAGCCCCCATTCGCTACTGCCGGTCGCCGAAGGTTCGCCCGACCGCGTGATCGGCGTGATCAAGGTCCGTGACGTGCTTGCGCGGCTCGTCGCGGGCGAGACGATCTCCTTGCGCGCGATTATGCGGCAGGCCGAAGTCGTGCCCGATCAGCTCGACGCGATGGACGCGCTGCGCGTGCTGCAGCGATCGGAAGTCGCGATGGCGATGGTGCACGACGAGTACGGCCATCTCGACGGGATCGTGACTCCGGCCGATCTGCTGACGGCGATTGCGGGCCACTTCGCGAGCGACCGCGATGACGGCGATCGTCCGGGCATGGTCGAGCGGTCCGACGGCTCGCTGCTCGTCTCGGGCGCGCTGTCGGCCGACGACCTCGCCGACCGGCTGCGGATCGAATACGGCGAGGACCGCGAGTTCGCGACCGTCGCCGGCTATGTCCTGTCGGTGCTCAAGAACCTGCCGCGGGAAGGGGAGAGCTTCACCGACCAGGGCTGGTGCTTCGAGGTCGTCGACATGGATGGCCGCAAGATCGACAAGGTGCTGGTGAGCCGGGAGGAGTAGGAGTCTCTGTTTCCGCACAGGCATCCGCCTGTGCGATGTCCTCGGCCCTGCCGGGCCTGCGGGGGCGCAGTCGCGCTTGCGGTCGGCTGGCGCCGACCGGACCTTTCCCAGCCATGGCTGTCAGGCGATGTTCGGTCCCGCAGGAACCGCAAGGCCGACCGGCCGCCCGCAGCGACCGAAGGGAGCGAGGATATCGCACGCGCGGATGCGCGTGCGGAAAAACACAAACCCTTATCCCTGCGGGATCACCGCTTGCGCGAACTGGCCGTCACCCTCGGGGGCGGCGACGATGTCGCGGGTGACGCTACCCTTGGCGACCGTGTTGGTCTCCGGATCGCCGACTTCGGTGCGGATGCTCGGTTCGGCCGTCCCGGCACGGTCGAGCATGCTGGTTTCGACCGCGCTGCGCGGGGCAGGGCCGCCGAACAGAGCCTCGAGCGCCTGTTCGCCGGCGGTTTCCTCGGACGGGCGGGGCGCGCCGGGAGCGGGCGGGACCAGATTGAAATCGGGCGGCACGACCAGCGGGGCCTGGCGCTGCACGGCGAACTCGTCGGGCCGCTCGCGGCCGAGGATGCCTCCGGTGCTGCCGCAGGCGCCGAGCATTGCGCCCGCACCGGCGAGAAGGACGAAGGTGGCCGATTTACGCCCAGGGGTAA
This sequence comes from Pelagerythrobacter aerophilus, assembly GCF_003581645.1. GTDB lineage: Bacteria > Pseudomonadota > Alphaproteobacteria > Sphingomonadales > Sphingomonadaceae > Pelagerythrobacter > Pelagerythrobacter aerophilus. The sequence continues at coordinate 7,452 of NZ_QXFK01000017.1, forward strand.
AAGTCATCTCAGCTCTCCGCGGCGCCAGGCGCCGACTTGTGTTCGGGTGTTGCCTCCTTGTCGCGCACGAAGAAGGCACGGGCAAGGATTATCAGGACGCCGATCGTAATCGCGGCATCGGCGATGTTGAAGATCAGGAACGGGCGGAACTCGCCGAAGTGCAGATCGGCATAGTCGATCACGTAGCCGAGCTCGTAGCGGTCCTTGATGTTGCCCAGCGCGCCGCCGAGGATCAGCGAAAGGCCGGCGATCTCGCCCAGCGCCTTCTCGCGCAGCATCCACACGGTCACGACGAGCGCGATCAGGCTGGTCACGCCAACGAGAATCCAGCGCATTTCCATCGAATCGGCCTGGAACATGCCGAGCGAAACGCCGAAGTTGTAGGTCAGCCGGAAATCGAAGAACGGCAGCAGTTCGACCACGTCGCCGCGCTCCATCGCGAGCGTTTGGGTGACGTAGCCCTTCATCGCCTGGTCCACCAGGAACAGGACGATCGCCCCCGCGAAGCCGATCAGGCGGTATCGGACAAGCTTGCTCATGCGGCGGCATCCAGTTCCGCGACGGCTTCGCCGCACCGTTCGCACAGCGCGCCGTCTTCCGCCACTTCGGGCAGGAGGCGCCAGCAGCGGCCGCACTTGTGATCGGTGGTGCGTGTCACGGTCACCGCGTCGCCCTGCCCGCGCACGACTGACGCGGTGATGAACAGCTCGGCCAGATCGGCGTCGGTGAAGCCGCTGGGCACGGCCTCGGCGGGCACCGCGACTTCGGCTTCGAGGCCGGAGCGGATCACTTTCTCCCGCCGCAGCGGTTCGATCGCTTCCATTACCCGCTCGCGCAATACGCGCAGGCTTTCGAAGCGCGCCGCGAGGTTCGCGTTCACCCATTCGCCGGGCAGCGGATGCAGTTCCTGCAGATGGACGCTGCCGCGTTCGGGGAAGCGCGTGGTCCAGGCTTCCTCGGCGGTAAAGACCAGCACCGGGGCGGCATAGCGGACGAGCGCGTGGAACAGGATGTCGAGCGTAGTGCGGTAGGCGCGGCGGCGCAGGTCGCCGGGCGCGTCGCAATAGAGGCTGTCCTTGCGGATATCGAAGAAGAAGGCCGACAGGTCCTCGTTCGCGAAGTCCACCAGCACGCGGGTATATTCGTTGAAGTCGAAGTCCGCGATCGCCTGCCGCAGCGTGGTATCGAGCGCGTGCAACTGACCCAGCACGTAGCGTTCGAGCTCCGGCATCTCCGCCGGTTCCACACCTTCGGCCTCGTAATCGAACCCCTCCAGCGCGCCGAGCATGTAGCGGAAGGTGTTGCGCAGCTTGCGGTACTGGTCGGCGACCCCTTTCAGGATCTCGTCGCCGATCCGGTGGTCCTCGGTAAAGTCGACCGACAGCGCCCACAGGCGGATGATGTCGGCCCCGTACTGCTCCATCACCTTGATCGGGTCGACCGTGTTGCCGAGCGACTTGGACATTTTCTTGCCGTCGCTCGCCATCGTGAACCCGTGGGTCAGCACGGCGTCGTACGGCGCGCGGCCGCGGGTGGCGCAGGATTCGAGCAGCGAGGACTGGAACCAGCCGCGGTGCTGGTCGGAGCCTTCGAGGTAGAGGTCCGCCGGCCACTTGAGGTCCGGCCAGCGGCCGCTCTCGAGCACGAAGGCGTGCGTGCAGCCCGAATCGAACCACACGTCGAGAATGTCGGTCACGCGCTCGTAGTCGGCCGGAGCGTAGCTCGGGCCGAGCAGGTCGGGCGCCGCTTCGTCGGCCCAGGCATCGACGCCCTTCTCCCGCACCGCGGCGACGATCCGGGCGTTGACCGCCGGATCGACGAGATATTCGCCGGTCTTGCGATCGACGAACAGCGTGATCGGCACGCCCCAGGCGCGCTGGCGGCTGAGCACCCAGTCGGGCCGCCCCTCGACCATCGAGCCGATGCGGTTGCGGCCTTTCTCGGGCACGAAGCGCGTGTCGGCGATCGCCTGCATCGCAAGCTGTCGCAGCGTCTCGAGCGGCTCCTGCGTACCGCCTTCATTCTCCCAGCGCTGCTCGGCGCCGGTATCGAGATGCTCGAGGATCGCCCGGTCCATCGGCACGAACCACTGCGGCGTGCAGCGGAAGATCACCTTGGCCTTGGAACGCCACGAATGCGGGTAGGAGTGGGTGTAGTCGGCACTGGCCGAAAGCAGCGCGCCCGCCTCCCGCAGGTCGGAGCAGATCGGGCCGTCAGGCGCGTTGAACTTCGGATTGATGACCGACATGCGCCGCTCGTCCTCGCCGCCGAGCCACAGCCAATCGTCGCGATAGCGCCCATCGGCCTCGACCACGAACTTGGGCCCGATGCCGTACGCCTTGGACAGCTCGAAATCGTCCTCGCCGTGATCGGGCGCCATATGGACGAGGCCCGTGCCGCTGTCGGTGGTGACGAAGTTGCCGGGCAGGAACGGCCGAGGCTCCGCGAAGAACCCGCCGAGGTGGTGCATCGGGTGGTGGGCGACGGTGCCGGCGAGGTCGGAGCCCCTGCCGGTCCATACTAGCGTCCAGCCACTACCGTCAGATAGCCACGGAGTCGTACCGGCGCGATGCGCGAAATCGTCCCAGAGATCAGTGGCAGTGAGAATGACGCGGCCGTTAACGCGCCACGCAGAATAGGAGATCTCAGGCCCATAAGCCAAAGCCTGGTTCACCGGAATCGTCCACGGCGTCGTGGTCCAGATCACCGCATGCGCGCCGACCAGCTCGGGGATCGGGCACTCGACAATCTCGAACGCCACGTCGATCTGGGTGGAGACGATATCCTCGTATTCGACCTCGGCCTCGGCCAGTGCGGTCTTCTCCACCGGGCTCCACATCACCGGCTTGGCGCCGCGGTAGACATTGCCGGATTCGGCGAACTTGAGCAGCTCCGACACGATCGTCGCTTCGGCCGCGAAGTCCATCGTCAGGTAGGGGTTGTCCCAGTCCCCATTCACGCCGAGGCGCTTCAACTGCTCGCGCTGTACGTCGACCCAGCGCTGGGCATAGGCGCGGCATTCGGCGCGGAACTCGGCTGCGGGGACCTCGTCCTTGTTCAGCTTCTTCTTGCGGTACTGCTCCTCGACCTTCCACTCGATCGGCAGGCCGTGGCAATCCCAGCCGGGCACGTAGGGCGCATCCTTGCCGAGCAGGCTCTGCGTGCGCACCACCATGTCCTTGAGCACGTGGTTGAGCGCGTGCCCGATATGCATGTCGCCGTTGGCGTAAGGCGGGCCGTCGTGGAGCACGAACTTCTCGCGACCGGCGCGCTCTTCGCGAAGCTTGCGGTAGAGGTTCTCCTCCTGCCAGCGCGCGAGAATGCCCGGCTCCTTCTGCGGAAGGCCGGCTTTCATCGGGAAATCGGTCTTCGGCAGAAAGACCGTGTCCTTGTAGTCGCGTTGCGGTTTCTGGGCGTCGTTCATGGAACAAGCGCCGCTAGAGGAAAGAAGGCGTGTAGGAAAGTGTTTCGGCCCGAAATAGGGTTGCGTCTGCCGATACCCCACGCCTCCCGGATCGCGGGCGCGGCGAATCGTGCCGCCGCGACGCGAATCGGTGCGAATCAGCGCGATTCGCGGCGGCGTTGCAGCGCGGCTTGCGCGGCGTCGATCTCGGCCTGGCTGCGGTCGTCGAAGCGGTTGATGAGAGCAGGGATCACGGTGAAGCCGTCCTCCACCATGGCATAGCCGTTGAAGCTCGCGGGAATCTCGCCGAGCTGTTCGGGAAGGTCGAGGCCGCCGAGCCGCCCGTCCTCGTGCGGGGTGACGATCACCACATGCGCGCCCGCTTCCTCCATCCGCGCGATCAGGCGGTTGGGCCAGCCGGCGAAGGTCCACTGGCGGTCGAGCGGAACCAGAAGCGTGCCGTTCTCGCATGCCTCCGGCACCAGGCCGAACCAGCCCCATGTGCGATAGGCGGCGCTGCAGGCCGCGGCGCTTTCCTCCGAAAACGCCCAGGCGCCGGGAAAATGCTCCGCGATGCGCGCGACGTGCGCCGGATCGCCCCGGAAGCCGTCGCGCGCGGCGACCGGATCGCGCCCGGCCTTGCGCAGCGCAGCCGCGAGCCGATCGGCCTCGGCCGGGTCCGCGCCGGTGAAATCGTAGAGCAGCCGCGCGCGGCGCGCGGCCCGGATCGCCTCGGCCAGCGTCGGGATCGCGCCGACACCCTCGCCGCGGAAGGGATAGGTCCTTCCGCCATCGATAGTGTAGCCGTAACCCGCATCGAGCGCCTTGAGCTGTGCCATCGTCAGGTCGCGGACCTTGCCCGTGCCATTGGTGCGGCAATCGACCATCGGGCCGTCGAACACGGCGATCTCGCCATCGGCGGTCGACGCGACGCCGATCGCGATCACATGCGCGCCGAGCTTGGCCGCACGCGCGATCGAACGCGCGGTGTTTCCGAGATAGTCGTGCACCGGCGGCTCGATCCCGCCGGCGGCACAAGTCTCGCGGCCGTTGGCGGCACGGTCGGGGAGCTGATGGATTCCGCGATGCGCTATCAGCTTGACCGCGCCCTTGGGCTCCGGCGCAAGCCAGCTCGCGTTGACGACGGTCAGCACGAGGAAAGCGAGGGCAAGGGCGAAAGCCAGGTAACGCAGCCAGCGCTTCACCTGAGCAGTTCCCGTGCCCTGTCGCAGTCGCGTTCCATCTGCGCCACGAGCGCCTTGAGCGAATCGAACTTCGCCTCCGGCCGCAGGAAGTGGTGGAACGCGACTTCGATCTCCTGCCCGTAGAGATCGCCCGAGAAATCGAAGAAATGCGGCTCCAGCAGCTCCTTGGGCGGCTCGAACTGCGGGCGCATGCCGATGTTGGCCGCGCCTTGGAGCACCTGGCCGGTGGCGAGCACGCGGCCGGTCACCGCGTAGATGCCGAACCGGGGCCGCAGGTAGTTCTCGATCGCGAGATTCGCGGTCGGATAGCCGATATCGCGCCCACGCTTGTCACCGTGCTCGACCACGCCGCGAATCGCGAACGGGCGTGTGAGGAGCGTGGCGGCGCCCTGCGGGTCACCCTCGCGCAGCGCCTCGCGGATGCGGCTGGAGGATATGGGCGCGCCGCCTTCCATCACCGGTTGCACCGCACGCGCGGCGATGCCGGCCTCGCGCCCGAGCTCGGCCAGCCGCGTGCGATCGCCCGCGCGCCCTTTGCCGAAGGTGAAGTCCTCCCCCGTCACCACGCCGGCGACGCCGAGCCTGTCGGCGAGCAGCACGCGCACGAAGTCCTCGGCCGTGGTGTTCGCCAGCTCGGCGTCGAAGTGGAACACCAGCATCGCCGTCGCTCCGGCAGCGAGATAGAGCTCCTGCCGCTGCTCCAGCGTGGTCAGGCGGAAAGGGGGCACTTCGGGCTTGAAGAAGCGCACCGGGTGCGGATCGAACGTGGCGATGATCGCCGGGCGGCCCTCGGCCCGTGCCCACTCGATCGCCTCGTGCGCGACGGCCTGGTGGCCCTTGTGGAAGCCGTCGAAGTTGCCCAGCGCGATGATCGCGCCGCGCAAGGGCTCGGGAATCCGCTCGCGATGGTCGAGCCACCTCATGGCGCGGGTTCCTGCGGTGCAATCCCCGCGCGCAGCACGCGCAGAGCATTGCCGCCCATGGCAGCGTGGATCTCGTCGGGGGTGAAGCCTTCGTCGAGCAGCGCCTGCGTCACCTGCACGAGCTGCGAGGTGTCGAAGCGCACGGTAGTCGCGCCGTCGTAATCACTGCCGAGCGCGACATGCTCGATCCCGACGAGATCGCGCACGTGCTTCATCGCGCGGGCGGCATCGCGAGGGCTGGTGCCGCAGACCGCCGCGTCCCAGTAGCCCACGCCGACCACGCCGCCGGTGCGCGCGACGCCGCGGATTTCCTCGTCCGAAAGGTTGCGGTTGACCTGGCAGGTCGCCTGCACGCCGCCGTGACTGGAAACGACCGGGCGCTGCGCCATAGCAAGGATGTCGGCGACGCAGGCATGGCTGCAGTGCGCGATGTCGACGACCATCCCAATAGCTTCCATCCGGCGGATCGCCTGGCGCCCTTTGGCGGTCAGGCCGCCTTTCTCGATCCCGTGCATCGATCCGGCGAGATCGTTGTCGAAGAAATGCGTCAGCCCCGCCATGCGGAAGCCCGCCGCGTGGAGCCGGTCGAGATTGCCGAGATCGCCCTCGAGGTTCTGCAGTCCCTCGATGCTGAGCATGGCGCCGACCGGTGTCGGCTGACCGGCGCGCCGTGCGAGCAGCGTCTGCACGTCCTGCGGTTGCGCGACTTTCATCAGGCGACCGTCCGATCCGGCCACCGCCCGGTCGAGCTTCTCGCCGTGATAGAGCGACCGCTGGAGTAGCGAGGTCCAGGTGCGGACCGGCTGGAGCTGGGCGATCGTCAGCGCGGTGATATTGTCGGTCTCGGCGCTGTTGGCGTCGTAGTTCTGGCCCTTGGGCGTCTTGGTAACGCTGGAAAAGACCTGCAGCGCGACGTTGCCGTCCTCCATTCGCGGCAGGTCCTCGTGCCCCCGGTCGGCGCGGTCGAGCAGGTCGCGGTCCCACAGCAGCGTATCCGAATGGAGATCGACGATCGTCAGCGTCGCATGAAGCGCCTTCGCCTCTTCGGAGACGGGAATCAGCGGCTGGCCGTCGACCTTGTTCATGTCGCGCTCGATCATTCCCGGCGCGAAGACGAAGAACCCGATCGCCGCGAGCACGACGAGCGCCAGCGCGCCCCACGCGATCTTGCGTTTCATTCCCCCGGTTCCCCTCTCCGCAACGTAACGAAATCGAACGCGGGCAGATCGCCCTCCGCCGCATGGGTCTCGCGCGCCGTTTCCGTCCACTCGGGCCCGAGCGGCGGCATGATGGTATCGCCGGCGTAATCGGCTTGAATCTCGGTAAGCTCGACCCGATCGCACAGCGGCAGGAACACGTCGAAAATCGCCGCCCCGCCGATCACCGCGATTTCCCCTTCGCCCGCCAGCGAAATCGCTTCTTCGGGCGTGGTTACGATTTCTGCGCCGGTGCTGTCCCAATCCTCGCGGCGGGTCAGCACGATATGGCGGCGGCCCGGCAGCAGGCCGGGCAGGCTCTCGAAGGTCTTGCGGCCCATGATCATGGGCTTGCCGATGGTCAGCGCCTTGAAGCGCTTGAGATCCGCCGGAATGTGCCAGGGCAGAGCGCCGCGATGGCCGATCACCCCGTTCGCCGCACGCGCGTAGATGCAGAACAGGCTCTGCGTCACGTCCGCATTACCGCTGGCCGATCCGCGTGATGTGGCCCATCTTGCGGCCCTCGCGCGCCTGGCGCTTGCCGTAGAGGTGCAGGTGCGCGCCCGGTTCGGCGAGGCATTCGTGCGCGCCGTCCGCGTCGCCGCCGATCACATTGGTCATGACGACCTGCGCCGCGGTGGTCGCGGTGTCGCCCAGCGGCAGACCGCAGATCGCGCGCACATGGTTTTCGAACTGGCTCGTCGCTGCGCCCTCGATCGTCCAGTGCCCCGAATTGTGCACGCGCGGCGCCATCTCGTTGAACACCGGGCCTTCCGGTGTGGCAAAGAATTCGAGCGTCAGCACGCCGACGTAGCCGAGCGCTTCGGCCACCTGTGCGGCAAGCTCGCGCGCTGGCGCGACCTGCGCTGCGATCGCCTCGTTCGCGGGGAGGGCCGAGGTCGCGAGGATGCCGCCGACGTGGGTGTTCTCGGCACTGTCCCAGAAGCGCACCTCGCCGTCGTGCCCGCGCACGAGGATCACCGAGAACTCGGCGGTAAACTCGACGAAGCCTTCGTAGATCGTCGGTGCGCCCGGCAGGCGGATCGCGTTGGCATCGCGCGCCGTCTGGATGCGCCACTGGCCCTTGCCATCGTAGCCGTCGCGCCGGGTCTTGAGGATGCCCGGCGCGCCGATCCGGTCGACCGCGGCGGCGAGCTCCTCGGCCGTGTCGACCGGCGCATAGGCCGCCGGCGTGCCGCCGAGGCTTTCGACGAAGCGCTTTTCCTTGAGCCGGTCCTGCGCCGTTTCCAGCGCGCGGGGGTGCGGTGCGAGCACGGTCTCGATGGCGGCGAGCGGGCCGACCGGCACGTTCTCGAACTCCCAGGTCACCACGTCGCAACTGGCAGCGAAATCGGCGAGCGCGGTCGCGTCGGTCCATGGAGCACACGTGAAGTCGGCGCTGACCTCGGCGGCGACGCTCTCGCGGCCGGGCGCGAAGACATGGCAGCGGTAGCCCAGTTGCGCGGCCGCGATGGCGATCATCCGGCCGAGCTGGCCGCCCCCGAGAATACCGATTGTCGCGCCTGGCAGGATCAAACTCTCACTTCCCTCATCCGTTTGCGCCCGGGCTCGCCGGAGCGGTGCTTGCGTGGTGGTGGTGCGCTAAAGGAAGAAGCGTCCCTTCGACAAGCGCGGGCCGAACGGAAATGAGGCGTGCCTCAATCCACCGGCCTTTCGCCCACCGCGGCACTGCGCGCGGCGCGCCAGTCCTGCAGGCGCTGCGAGAGAGCCTCGTCCGCCAGCGCAAGGATCGCGGCGGCGAGCAGCCCCGCGTTGGTCGCGCCCGCCTTGCCGATCGCCAGCGTCCCGGTCGGCACCCCGGCGGGCATCTGGACGATCGAGAGCAGGCTGTCCTGCCCCGACAGCGCTTTCGATTCGACCGGCACGCCGAGCACCGGCAGGTGCGTCAGCGCGCTCAGCATGCCCGGGAGGTGCGCCGCACCGCCCGCGCCGGCGACGATCACCTGGAAGCCCTGATCGGCCGCGCCCTTGCCGAATTCGTACATGCGATCGGGCGTGCGGTGCGCGGAAACGATCAGCGTCTCGTACGCCACGTCGAGCTCGTCCAGCACGTCCGCGGCGCACTTCATGGTCGGCCAGTCGGACTGGCTGCCCATGACGATAGCGACTTTGGCTCCCCCTGCGGTCATCTCAGCGGTCCTTCAGGTAGTGGCGCTCGCCGGGCTTCATCGCGGCGTCGAATTCATAAACGATCGGCTCGCCGGTCGGAATCTCGAGCCCGGTGATGTCCTCGTCCGAAATGTTCGAGAGGTGCTTGACCAGCGCGCGCAGCGAATTGCCGTGGGCGGAGACGATCACCGTCTCGCCGCTCGTGAGAACGGGCAGGATCTCGCCCTCCCAATAGGGCAGCACGCGTTCGATCGTGAGCTTGAGGCTCTCGGTCCGCGGCACCGCGATCCCGGCATAGCGCGGATCGGCGGCGAGGTCGTAGTCGGTCCCTTCTTCCATCACCGGCGGCGGAGTGTCGAAGCTGCGGCGCCAGATATGAACCTGTTCGTCGCCATGCCGCTCGCGCGTCTCCTGCTTGTCGAGCCCGGTGAGGCCGCCGTAATGCCGCTCGTTCAGGCGCCAGTCCTTGGTCTCGGGGATCCACAGCCGTCCGCAGGCCTCGAGCGCCAGATGCAGCGTCTTGATCGCGCGGATCTGGAGCGAGGTGAACGCGCAGGTCGGCAGCAGGCCCTTTTCCGCCAGCAGTTCGCCCGCCGCGATCGCTTCGGCCACGCCCTTCTCGGTCAGGTCGACGTCCCACCAGCCGGTGAAGCGATTTTCGAGGTTCCACTGGCTCTGGCCATGGCGGACGAGAATGAGCGTCGGCAAGGAAAGGCTCCTCATGCGTTCGGGAGCGAGTGCGGTTAGCTTTTCGTATCCGGCTTGGAAAGCCCGCTCTGGTCCGATTCGCCCGGCGGGGCGGTGCGCAATTCGCGCGACTGCGCCTTGCGGCGGCGCAGGTTCTCGCGCAGCTTGGCCGCGAGACGCTCCTCACGCGACAGATTCTTGCCGGCTTCCTCGGTCATGCGAAACGCCTTGCCGCCAATTGCACGCGGGCTCAAGCTTGGCTTGACTTTCCCCAAGGGGACGACAATAGCGCGCCCGCTTCTCCGAACGCTGCTGTAGCTCAGTGGTAGAGCGCACCCTTGGTAAGGGTGAGGTCGGGAGTTCAATCCTCCCCAGCAGCACCATATCTTCCAGTCCAAACGGGGCCTGTTAGTTTTTCGGCGAAGTGCCAGGCCAACGTCCTGTCCGTGAACAGCTTGGCCTCAAGCTGTCATTTTAACTTCTCGCAGATCAAAAAATCCGGGGCTGCGATCGGCATAGTAATCCCCACGCCTCAGGCGCAGTGTGTTGGTGACACAGCCAAGTCGCTGAAGGATGGTCCGCTTGCCTTTCTTGGCCCTTTGACATCACGTACCAGAGCGAGGTTAGGCGGCGGCTGCTTCGGCGCGAGCGACTTGAACTGTAAGTTGGAGTGGCCAAAAGAGTGTATCCGTATCCGGCGCTAGGCAGGTTCCCGCTCTTTCGTCCTGCTTTGCTGTGAATAAGGCGCTATTCACCGCACGCTTTGCGATGAATGTTGCGTGTGCGGCGATTGGAGCCTATAATCGCCGCAGGAGATGCGGCGATTATGTCCTTTATTCACGAGAATGCGAACTGGCCGCAGTTCGGCTGGAACAGTGATGTCCTGTCACCTGTGCTTGCCGCCCTGCGGTATCGCGAAGGGCAACTGATAGGCCGAATGCAAAGCCTGGGCTTCGCTTTTAGGCAGGAGGCAAGTCTAAAGACTTTGACCGACGATGTGGTCAAATCGTCCGCGATCGAAGGAGAAAACTTGAACCCTGAGGAAGTTCGGTCGTCTATCGCGCGTCGCCTGGGGTTGGATATAGGCGGGCTCGTTGAATCGAGCCGAAACGTTGACGGCATCGTTGAGATGATGCTCGATGCCACCCAAAGGTTCGCAGAGCCATTAACCCGCGAACGTCTCTTCGGCTGGCATGCCGCACTGTTTCCTACCGGGCGGAGCGGAATGCAAAGAATAACCGTCGGTGACTGGCGGCCTGAAGAAGCCGGGGCAATGCAGGTGATCTCTGGTCCCTACGGACGGGAGAAGGTTCATTTTGAAGCGCCCACAGCTGACAGGCTTCAGTCCGAAATGGCCAGATTTCTGGAGTGGTTCAACGCTCCCTTCTCAACTGACCCCGTCCTGCGAGCCGGGATCGCGCATTTCTGGTTCGTCACTATTCATCCCTTCGAAGATGGCAATGGACGCATCGCGCGTGCCATCGCCGACATGTCGCTTGCGCGCGCCGATGGCAGCAAGGACCGCTTTTACAGTATGTCCGCTCAGATCGAGGCCGAGAGGAGAGATTATTACGATCGGCTCGAAACGCAGCAAAGGAATGGGCTGGATATAACGCCGTGGCTGAACTGGTTCCTCGATTGCCTAGGCCGCGCCCTCGACAGGGCCGAGGCGATTCTGGAAGCGGTACTCTACAAGGCTAAGCTCTGGGACAAGGTCAACCATCACCCGGTGAATCAGCGGCAACGACTGGTCATCGATCGGATGCTCGAAGATGGCTGGGAAGGCCATCTGAACACGTCGAAGTATGCTAAGCTCGCAAAATGCTCGACCGACACTGCCTTGCGAGACATTCGAGACCTCCTTCAAGCTGGCGTTCTGTTCCAGAATGTAGGCGGAGGCCGGAGTACGAGTTACAGACTGGCTGGCGCCGGGGACCTCTAGCTCTGCTGATCTGATCCCCCCTCATCGTCCTAGCTAAACCATAATTCGGCCCTGAGCGGCGCTCATCATAGGGAAGCACGCCCTCCTTCTACCCGCTAGCGCAACAAACCCTTGCTGCGCCAAGCCGTCTTAGCCATGTAAGGCACCATGGACGAAAGCGACGCGCTGACCCCGCTGCATCCGAACCACGTCAAAGTGATGCGGGTGGCGACGCTGCTCGCCGCGGTTCCGTTCGTGATTGGCGCGCTCGTGCTCGAGGTCGCCGACGTCTTGCCGACCGGCGTGTTCATCGTGCCCGTGCTGCTCGCCGCTGCATTCATCGTGATCCGCGTGCCGCTGCGGCGCTATGCGGCGCGGGGCTTTGTGATGAGTGAGGACCGGCTGCGCGTCGTGCGGGGGCTGTGGTTCCGCTCGGACAGCGTGGTACCGTTCGGGCGGGTGCAGCATATCGACGTTCACCAGGGGCCGCTGGAGCGTGCCTATGGCCTGGCGACGCTGACGCTGCATACGGCTGGATCGCACAACGCCTCGGTCTCGCTGCCGGGGCTTGCCGACGCGGACGCGCGGGCCATGCGCGAGACGATCCGGGCGCAGATCAGGCGCGACACGATGTGACCGAGTCGGCCGACACTCCCGGCAGCGGTGAACGGCGAACCGAACCGGTAGGCCTGGTCCTCAGCGCGATCTCGGGCCTGCGGCAGACTGTCCCCGCCGTGCTCGCGATGATCTTCGTACTGCGCGATCAGGGTCACTGGCTGCTCGCCGCAGTGCCGCTCGCGCTCGTGCTGCTGGGGGTGAGCGTGTTCGTGGCTTGGCTCCAGTGGCACCGGCTGACCTACCGCGTCGGCGCGGAGGACATTCGTGTCGAGAGCGGAGTGCTCAGCCGCGCGGCGCGTTCGGTGCCTTACGAGCGGATCCAGGACGTCAGCCTCGAGCAGGGGCTGCTCGCGCGGATGGCCGGTCTGGTCGAGGTGCGCTTCGAGACCGGCGCCGGCGGTAAGGACGAGCTCAAGCTTGCCTATCTCAAGGAAGCCGAAGGCGAGCGGCTGCGCGAAGTCGTCCGCGAACGCAAAGATGGCGCAGCCGTCGAAGCGGGCGAGGCCGAAGCCGGCGCAGGCGAACTCGCCCCCGAAGTCCTGTTCGCAATGACACCGCGCCGGCTGGTTACCTTCGGGCTGTTCGAATTCTCGCTCGCGGTCGTTGCGGTCGTCGCCGGTGCGGTGCAGCAGTTCGATTTCCTCCTGCCGTTCGATCCGTGGGACTTCGACGAATGGCAGGAACGGCTGGCGGGCCCAGGGTCGTGGCTGGCGGGCCTTGGGAGAACCGCGCAGATCGTCGGCGGGATCATCGCTGCCGGGTCGCTGCTCCTGCTCGGCTTCGCGACGGGGCTGGTCCGCACCGTGCTGCGCGACTGGGGCTTCACGCTGGAGCGGACCGCCAAGGGCTTCCGCCGCCGCCGCGGACTGCTCACCCGCACCGATGTGGTTATGCCCGCCCACCGCGTGCAGGCGCTCGCATTCCGCACGGGAATCGTCCGCCGCCGATTCGGTTGGCACGGGCTCAAGTTCGTCAGCCTCGCGCAGGATGCCGGCGCGTCGAGCCACGATGTCGCGCCCTTCGCCCGGTGGCACGAACTCGAACCGATCGCGCGCGCCGCGGGCTTTGCCATGCCGACCGAGGACCTCGACTGGCATCGGGCGGCATTGCGCTACCGCATCGATTCCGCGCTGCTGGCAGGCGTAATCACCGGAGGAATCGCACTTGCGGTGCTGGTCGCGCTCTCGACGACGGACGCCGCCAGCCCGCTCTTCGCGCTGATCCCGCTCGGCATCGCGCTGCCGCTGGCGGCCTGGCAGTGGTTCCTCTGGCGGTTCGAACGGCACACGCTCGACGATGCGCAAGTCTATGCACGCCACGGCTGGCTAGCGCCGCGCACCGATGTCGCCTCGCGCGTCAAGCTGCACTCGGCCGAGATCGCGCAGGGGCCGATCGCGCGCCGGCGCGGCTATGCCACGCTGCACCTCGGGCTGGCTGGCGGGAAGCTGGCGATCGAGGGCATGCCGCTCGCCCGGGCGCGGGAACTGCGCGCGGCGATCCTGCACAGCATTACCGCGCAGGACTTTTCGCGCATCAACTAGCGGTCGGGGCGCGCAAGGCAGCCCATTCGGGATGGCGGCGGAACTGCGCCTCGACGTAGGAGCATTGCGGCTCGATCGTGAAGCCTTCCGCCTTCGCATCGGCGATCAGGGCCTCGACCAGCGCCGCTGCGACGCCGCGCCCGCCGATTTCGGGCGGGACCAGCGTATGGTCGGCGATCCGTGCATTGCCGCGTGCCTTCCATGTCAGCCGCCCGACATGGTCGCTGCCCGGCACGTGCGCGCGATACTCGCCGTGCACCGGTGCGTCGCCCGGGCCGGGATGGCGGGTAATCTCGAGACCTTCGATGGCCATGAATGTCGCTCCTCTTGCGCTGAACGCTGCGGCGGCTAGACGCGTTCCGCTATGTCCAGCGCCAAGCAGTTCCTCTCCGATAACGCCGCCGCGGTCCACCCGAAGGTGTGGGACGCGATGCGCGCGGCCGATGTGCCCGATTCGCCTTACGATGGCGATGCGCTTTCCCAGCGGCTCGACGAGGCGTTTTCGGCCCTGTTCGGGCGCGACTGCGCGGCGATCTGGGCCGCGACGGGAACGGCGGCCAACTGCCTCGCGCTCGCGACGCTGGTCCAGCCGCACGGCGGTGTCGTCTGTCACCGCGAGGCGCATATCGAAATGGACGAGGGCGGTGCGCCCGGTTTCTACCTCCACGGCGCCAAGCTGCTGCTCGCCGACGGAGAGGCGGCCAAGCTCACGCCCGAAGCGATTCGCACGGTGATCGACCCGATCCGCGACGACGTCCACCAGGTACAGCCGCATGCGATTTCGGTCACCCAGGCGAGCGAATACGGCTGCTGCTACCTACCGGACGAGCTTCGGGCGATTGCCGCGTTGGCGAAGGAGCGCGGCCTCGGTCTGCACGTCGATGGTGCGCGCTTCGGCAACGCGGTCGCCTTCCTCGGCTGCTCGCCGGCGGAAGCCGTCGGCCCTGCGGATGCGCTGAGCTTCGGCTGCATCAAGAACGGCGCGATGAGCGCGGAGGCGATCGTGTTCTTCGATCCCGCCGCCGCCGATCTCGCGCGCTATCGCCGCAAGCGGGCGGGGCATTTGCAGTCGAAGGGGCGGTTCCTCGCGGCGCAATTGCTGGCCATGCTCGAAGGCGACTTGTGGCTCGACAACGCGCGCGCGGCCAACGCAGCCGCGCGCGAGATCGCCTCTGCCTGCGGCGAGCGGCTGATGCACCCGGTCGAGGCAAACGAGCTGTTCGTCCGTCTCACCCCGGCCGAGCGCGAGGCGCTGCGCGCGCAGGGCTTCGCCTTCTACGACTGGGGCGCCGATGCCGCGCGCTTCGTTACCGCCTGGAACAGCGATCCCGCCGCCGCGGCGGCGCTGGCGCGCGCGATCGGCGGCCTGTGAGCGAAACCACGGAGGGAGCGAAGCCGCACGCGCTGCTGCGCCTGCGCATCGCGCTGCCTTTCGCTCTCGTCGCGCTGATCTGGGGATCGACCTGGTACGTCATCACCGGGCAGATCGATGCCGTGCCGGCGAGCTGGTCGGTCGCATATCGCTTCGCGCTTGCGACACCCGCGATGTTTGCCGTGGCGCTGCTGATGCGGCGGAGCCTGCGCGTGAGTCGTGCCGGACACATGCTCGCAGTGCTGATCGGTCTGACGCAGTTCTGCGGCAACTTCAATTTCGTCTATCGGGCGGAGCTGCACCTGACCTCGGGCGTGGTCGCGGTGATGTTCGGCATGCTCATGGTCCCCAACGCGCTGCTCGGCCGCTGGCTGCTCGGGCAGCGGGTGACGGGGCGGTTCCTGCTCGGCAGCGCGATCGCGATCGCGGGCATCGCGCTGCTCCTGCTGCACGAGGGACGGATCTCGCCGCTGGGCGGCAACGTGCTCCTCGGCGTGCTGCTCGCGGTGGGCGGTATCCTCTCGGCGTCGATCGCCAACGTCGTCCAGGCGAACGAGACCGGACGGGCGCTGCCGATGGCCAGCCTGCTCGCCTGGTCGATGCTCTACGGTACGGCGTTTGATGTCCTGATCGCCTGGACCACCGCCGGGCCACCGGTCTTCCCCACAGCCCCCGCGTTCTGGGCCGGGACCGCCTGGCTCGCGCTGGCGGGATCGGTGGTGACGTTCCCGCTCTACTACACGATCGTGCGTCAGATCGGTGCCGGGCGGGCGGCTTACAACGGGGTGCTGGTGATCGTCATCGCCATGCTGATCTCGACCGTGGTGGAAGGCTACCAGTGGTCGCTGCTGGCCGGTGCCGGTGCGGTTCTGGGCATGGCGGGGATGATCCTGGCCCTGCGCGCGCGGCAGGTTTGATTCACGCCAGGCTCGCAAGCCCCTCTCGATAGGTCGGATAGCGCGGCTGCCACCCCAGCACGCGTTTGGCCTTGCCGTTCGCGACGCGGCGGTTCTCAGCGTAAAAGGCACGAGCAGGGGCTGACAGGCCCGCCTCGTCCAGCGATCGGAGCGGCGGCGGTTCCTGCCCGAGCAGTCGGCAGGCTTCCTCGATCACCGCATTCTGGCTCGCGGGCAGATCGTCGGCGAGGTTGTAGGCGCCCGGCGGTGCGTCGAGCGCGGCGAGCACGCCCGAGACGATGTCGTCGACATGGATGCGGCTGAAGACCTGGCCCGGCATGTCGATCCGGTGCGCCTTGCTCTCGCGCACGCGGTCGAGGGCGCTGCGCACCGGGCCGTAGATGCCGGGCAGGCGGAACACCCGCGCGCCGCGGACCAGCCATGCCGCGTCGGCCTCCGCGCGGGCGGTGCGCCGGCCGGACCCGACAGGTGCACTCTCGTCGACCCACGCCCCTCCGGTGTTCCCGTAGACTCCTGTGGAGGACAGGTAACCCAACCACTGTCCGCCGAGCGCATCGGCATAGCGCGTCAGCACCGGATCGGCCTCGTCAGCCGGGGGGACCGACGAGAGAACATGCGTCGCCCCCGTCAGCGCCGCGCGGACTGCCGCCTCGTCGTCGAAGGCAACCGCGCCGCCGCGCCCGGTGCCGGTCACCGCCCATCCGCGGCTTTCCAGCGCACTGGCGACACGGCTGGCGGTGTAGCCGAGGCCGAAAATGAACATCCTATCCATCCCTGCGTTCTAGCCGATGACGCCCGCAGCGAAACCGCCTAGGAGGATCGCCATGGACATCGCACGCACACCCTCGACGCCCGACGGAAATCCGCAGCTCGCCGACGCCGCGCCCGAGCCAAAGGAGCCGCCACTGATCCGGCGCGAGGATTACCGGCCGTTTCCCTGGCTGGTGCCTGAAATCGCGCTCGATTTCGATCTCGGGCTCGAGGCGACCAGGGTGACCGCGACGCTCACTGTCGCGCGCAATGCCCGCGCCGATGCATCGCAGATCATCCGTCTCAACGGCGACGGGCTGCAGCCCCTCTCGGTCGCGGTCGACGGTGAACTGGTGAACGACTGGACCATGGACGGCGGCGACCTCATGCTCCCTCTGCCGGGCGAGGCGCACGAGGTCGCGATCGTCACCGAGATCGATCCGTCCGCCAACTCGCAGCTCATGGGTCTCTACGCTTCGAACGGCATGCTCTGCACGCAGTGCGAGGCGGAGGGTTTTCGCCGCATCACGTTCTTCCCCGATCGGCCCGACGTGCTTTCGATCTACCGCGTGCGGATGGAAGGTTCGAAGGCGCAGTTCCCGGTCCTCCTGTCGAACGGCAACAAGGTCGCCGAAGGAGAAGGCGAGGGCGACCGGCACTGGGCCGAGTGGCATGATCCCTGGCCCAAGCCGAGCTATCTCTTCGCGCTGGTCGCGGGCGATCTCGTCGCCCGTTCGGACAGCTTCGCCACGATGAGCGGGCGCGAGGTCGCACTCAACGTCTGGGTTCGCGCCGAGGACCTGCCGCGCACCGGGCATGCGATGGAATCGCTCAAGAAATCGATGAAATGGGACGAGGAGACGTTCGGGCGCGAATACGATCTCGACCTGTTCAACATCGTCGCCGTCGGCGATTTCAACATGGGAGCGATGGAGAACAAGGGCCTCAACGTCTTCAACACGAAGTACGTGCTGGCCGACCCCGAAACCGCGACCGACGGCGATTTCGACGCGATCGAGGGGGTGATCGCGCACGAGTACTTCCACAATTGGTCGGGCAACCGCGTGACCTGCCGCGACTGGTTCCAGCTCTCGCTCAAGGAAGGCTTCACGGTCCTGCGCGACCAGCTCTTCAGCCAGGACATGCAGGGCGAGGCGGTCAAGCGGATCGAGGATGTGCGCGTGCTGCGCTCGGTCCAGTTTCCCGAGGATTCGGGGCCGCTGGCGCATCCGATCCGGCCGGACAGTTTTCGCGAGATCTCCAACTTCTACACCGCGACCATCTACAACAAGGGCGCCGAGGTCATCCGCATGATGCGGACCATGGCCGGTCCACAGGCGTTCCGGCAGGGCACCGACCTCTACTTCGACCGCCACGACGGCGAGGCGGCGACCTGCGAGGATTTCGTCAAAGCGATGGAAGACGGCGCGGGGCTCGATCTGGCGAAGTTCCGCCTGTGGTATTCGCAGGCGGGCACGCCGAAGGTGAGCGCCGTCGTCTCGCACGACGGAGACGTCGCAACGCTTACGCTGCGCCAGCAGGTGCCGCCGACCCCGGGCCAGCCGGCCAAGCACCCGATGCCGATCCCGCTCAAGCTCGCGCTGTTCGACCGCGAGAGCGCCACGCACGGGGGCGAGCGGCTCGTCATGCTCGACGGGGCCGAGAAGACCATCGCGTTCGAGGGCTTTGCGCAGCCGCCCGTGCTGTCGATCAACCGCGGCTTCTCCGCCCCGGTGTCGATCGAGCGGCACGTTCCGCGGGAGGATCTCGTGTTCCTCGCCGCGCGCGACGACGACGCCTTTGCGCGTTCGGAAGCGATGCAGGAACTGGTCGTCGGCCATCTCGTGGCGGCTGCTGGCGAAGGGCTCGACGAGGGCGAGCGGGGCGAGGGCCGCGCGGCAATCCGCGAGGCATTGGCTGCGATCCTTACGGATCCTGCGCTCGACGATCTCATGCGCGGCGAGCTGATGGTACTGCCGGGCGAGACCTACCTGGCCGAGCAGATGCTGGTCGCCGATCCCGGCCGCATCCATGCCGAGCGCGAGAGCCTCAAGGCATGGCTGGCGAGCGAGCTGGGACGCGAGCTGCGCGACATCCACGCGCGGGCGAGCAGCGTGCCCTACAGTCTCGACAGGGACGCCCGCGGTGCGCGCAAGGTGAAGACGCTGGCGCTATCGCTCCTTGCTGCGGGTGACCCGGAGCAGACGGCGGATCTCGCGGCGGACCAGTACGACGCGGCCGACAACATGACCGACCGGCAGGGTGCACTCATGGTCCTCGCCGGCCTTCCCAGCGCCGCGCGGACCGATCGGTTGATCGACTTCTATCGCCGCTACCGCGAGAACCCGCTGGTAATCGACAAGTGGTTCAGCCTTCAGGCGATGTCGCTCCACCCGGACGCGATCGAGCATGTCAGGGCGCTGCGCCAGCACGAGGACTTCACGCTGCGCAACCCGAACCGGGTGCGCGCGCTCTACATGGCCTTTGCCGGCAATCCGCACGCGTTCCACGCGGCGAGCGGGGAGGGCTATCGCATGATAGCGGACCTGATCCTCGAACTCGACCCGATCAACGCGCAGACGGCGGCACGCTTCGTACCCCCGCTCGGCCGCTGGCGGCGCATGGAGCCGGGACGTGCGGCATTGATGCGGGCCGAACTCGAACGAATCGCGGCCGCGCCGCAGCTCTCGCGCGATACCCACGAGCAGGTAACCCGGTCGCTTGGCTGAGGCGTTGCGATCGGAGCTGCTCGGCGAGGTGCCGCACGGGTTCATGACCCGCAGCGGCGGCGTTTCGAAGGGGCCGGCCGCGGGGCTGCAATGCGGCTTCGGTGCGGACGACGATCCGCAGGCGGTGCGCGAGAACCGCCGGCTGGCGGTCGAGACCGTCCTGCCCGGCGCCGACCTCGTCAGCGTCCACCAGATTCACTCGTCCGGTGTCGTGGTGGTCGAGGAGCCGTGGGGCGACGACCAGCGGCCCCGGGCCGATGCACTGGTCACGCGGCGGCCGGGGACGCTGCTCGGCATCGTCACCGCGGACTGCGCACCGGTTCTGCTGGCGGATCACGCCGCGGGCGTGGTCGGCGCGGCACATGCGGGCTGGCGCGGGGCCCATGCCGGCGTGATCGAGAACACGGTCGACGCAATGGTCGCACTCGGGGCCCAGCGTACGCGGATCGCGGCGGCAGTGGGGCCGTGCATCGCGCAGGCCAGCTACGAGGTCGACGAGAGTTTCCGCGCGCAGTTCGGGGATGAGGACGCCCGCTTCTTCGCGCCCGGCGAGGCGGGCCGCTGGCAGTTCGACTTGCCCGGCTACGTCGTCACGCGGTTGCAAGCGGCGGGGGTCGGCACGGCCGAAGCCCTTGGTCTCGATACGTACGCCGATCCCGCGCGCTTCTACTCCTATCGCCGCGCGACGCACCAGGGAGAAGCGACCTACGGGCGGCTGATCTCGCTCGTGGGGATAGCGCGCTGAGAGCATTCCGCATTTCCAAAAAGGCGGTTGGCAGCGCTGGCTTTCGAGTCTACAGGCCGCGCAAACCGGCACCGCAGGGGGCCTCGCCTGCTCTTGCGCAGGTTGCGGCCGCATGGGGGTTCTCTCCATCGGCAGCGGGGTCGGATCCGGGCAAGACACGTCTGAATCAAGGCAGGGCTAATGGCTGATACGACTGGCGCCGCGACACCCGATATAGTCGCCGAACCCCAGGTTGAGGGGGGCGATGACGGGGTCCGCCGGCGCGACTTCATCAATATCGCGGCGGTCAGCGCCGCGGGTTTCGGCGGGGTGGCGGTGCTCTATCCGCTGATCAGCCAGATGGCGCCTTCGGCCGACGTCCTCGCGGAAAGCAGCACCGAAGTCGACGTGTCGGCGATCGAGCCGGGCCAGGCGATCAAGGCCATCTTCCGCAAGCAGCCGCTGTTCGTGCGCCGCCTGACGGACAAGGAAATCGCGGAAGCGAACGCGGTCAACATATCGTCGCTGCGCGATCCGCAGACGCTCGCCGAGCGGACCAAGGAAGGGCATCAGGACCTGCTCGTCACGATGGGCGTGTGCACCCACCTCGGCTGCGTGCCGCTGGGTGCCGCCGAAGGTGAGAACAAGGGCGAGTTCGGCGGTTATTTCTGCCCGTGCCACGGCTCCCACTACGACACGGCCGCGCGCATCCGCAAAGGCCCGGCACCGCTCAACCTCCAGGTGCCGGAGTATGAATTCACTTCCGACACCGTGATCACGGTCGGCTGAGGAGCGAGAGACAGAACATGAGCTTCCCCTGGGCCAAGGAATACACTCCGGCCAATCCGGTCATGAAATTCCTCGACGAGAAGCTGCCCCTGCCGCGGCTCGTCTACAACGCGGTGGGCGCCGGCTATCCGGTGCCGCGCAATCTCAACTACATGTGGAATTTCGGCGTCCTCGCCGGGTTCTTCCTGGTGCTGCAGATCGTCACCGGCGTGGTGCTGGCGATGCACTATGCAGCCGATGCGACGGTCGCCTTCGGCAAAGTCGAGCACATCATGCGCGACGTGAACTGGGGCTGGCTGATGCGCTATTCCCACGCCAACGGCGCCAGCTTCTTCTTCATCGTCATCTACCTGCACATCTTCCGCGGGTTCTACTACTCCTCCTACAAGGCGCCGCGCGAGATGGTGTGGCTGCTGGGCGTGGTGATCTTCCTGCTGATGATGGCGACCGCGTTCATGGGCTACGTCCTGCCGTGGGGCCAGATGAGCTTCTGGGGCGCGAAGGTCATCACCGGCCTGTTCGGCGCGATCCCGGTGGTCGGCGAGCCGCTGCAGGTCTGGCTGCTGGGCGGCTTCGCGCCCGACGACGCGGCGCTCAATCGCTTCTTCAGCCTGCACTTCCTGCTGCCCTTCGTGATCGCCGGCGTGGTGATCCTGCACATCTGGGCGCTGCACATCCCCGGCTCCTCCAACCCGACCGGCGTGGAAGTTAAGGGCGAGAGCGACACCGTGCCGTTCCACCCGTACTACACGGCGAAGGACGGCTTCGGGCTCGGCGTGGTTCTGGTCCTGTTCGCGGTGATGCTCTTCTTCCTGCCGAACTACCTCGGTCACCCGGACAACTACATCGAGGCGAACCCGCTCTCGACCCCGGCGCACATCGTGCCCGAATGGTACTTCTGGCCGTTCTACGCGATCCTGCGCGCTTTCACCTTCGACTTCATCCTGCCGGCGAAGCTGTGGGGCGTGCTGGCGATGTTCGCAGCGATCCTGATGTGGTTCTTCCTGCCCTGGCTCGACCGTTCGCCGGTGCGCAGCGGTCACTATCGTCCGCTGTTCCGCAAGTTCTTCTGGTTCGGTCTGATCCCGGTGATGGCGGTGCTGTTCTACTGCGGCGGCGCCCCGGCCGAAGAACCCTACGTGATGCTGAGCCAGATCGCGACGGCCTACTACTTCCTCCACTTCCTGGTGATCCTGCCGCTGGTCTCCTCGTTCGAGAAGCCCGAGCCGCTGCCCTATTCGATCACCGAAGCGGTGCTGGGATCGGACAAGAAGGCCGTGCTCGGCGAAAACACGACGCCTGCGACCTGAGTTGAGGACGAGAGAAAGAGAAACGCAATGATCCGGCCTATCGCAATCCTCGTCGGTCTCGGCTTCAGCTTCGTCGTGCTGCTGGCGTTCGTCACCGGCGCCTACACCTGGGCGACCGAAGAGGCGCAGCACACCGCGGAGCACGAGTTCCACCTCGCACCGCACAGCCCGGAGGGCGGCTTCGCGCATGACGGTCCGCTCGGAACCTGGGACGTGGCGCAGCTCCAGCGCGGCTACCAGGTCTACAAGGAAGTCTGCGCCGCCTGCCACAGCCTCAAGTACGTCGCCTTCCGCGATCTCGCGGGGCTCGGCTACGACGAAGGGCAGATCAAGGCCGAGGCGGCGAGCTACCAGGTGCCGGGCATCGATCCGAACACCGGCGAAGCGACGTTCCGCCCGGGCCTGCCGACCGACTACTTTCCCTCGCCCTATCCGAACGCGGTCGCGGCGGCGGCGGCGAACAACAATGCGGTTCCGCCCGACCTCTCGCTGATGACCAAGGCGCGTCATCACGGGCCGGAGTACGTCTACTCCCTGTTGACCGGCTTCGGCCCGATCCCGGCGGAGCTGAAGCAGGAGTTCCCCGACTTCACGACGCCGACGGGCCTCCACTTCAACCGCTACTTCCCGAACCTCAACCTGGCGATGGCGCCGCCGCTGACCGCCGATGGTCAGGTGACCTACGCCGAAGGCAATCCGGAGCCGACCATCCGTCAGATGGCCGCCGACGTGGCTGCCTTCCTGACCTGGACCGCCGAGCCGAAGCTGGTCGAGCGGCGTCAGACCGGCTGGCCGGTGCTGGGCTTCCTGATCTTCGCGACGATCCTCGCCTTCCTCGCCAAGAAGCAGGTCTGGTCGAGCATGACGCCCGGGCGCAAGGACGACTGATCTCCTCGCCCGCGAAACGCGATTGCGCCCCTCCATCCCGGCGATGCGAGGGGCGCTTTCATTTCGGGAGGACCGGATGAGCCCCGACGACCTCAAGGCGCTGGTCCGCACGGTGCCGGACTTCCCCGCGCGCGGCGTCCAATTTCGCGACGTGACCACGCTGATCGCGCACGGCGAAGGTTTCGCTGCGGCGGTCGAGCATCTGGCGGAGCGCGCACGGGCGGCTGGTGCGGAGGCAATCGCGGGGATGGAAGCGCGCGGCTTCATCTTCGGGGCCGCCGTAGCCGTCCGGCTGGGGATCGGCTTCGTGCCGGTGCGCAAGCCGGGCAAGCTGCCGGTCGCCACGATCGGCATCGACTACGCACTCGAATACGGCAGCGACCGGTTGGAGATCGATCCGGGCGCGATCGCTCCGGGCCAGAATGTCGTCATCGTCGACGATTTGATCGCCACCGGCGGCACCGCGCTCGCGGCCGCGGAACTGCTGCGCGGGGCCGGCGCGCGGGTCGAGCACGCGCTGTTCGCGATCGATCTTCGCGAGCTGGGCGGGGCCGCGAAGTTGCGCGCGGCGGGCGTCGCCGTCGAGGCGCTGATGGACTTCGCGGGCAAATAGCGGGATAGAACGGCGAGCCCGCGCATTGCTAGTGCGAGGCCGGCCCACACGATCACCCGGGGGGTAATGGAAGAACAGGCATTCGTCATCGCGCTCGTCGGCGTGCTCGGCATTGGCGCGCAGTGGATTGCCTGGCGCACGGGCTGGCCTGCGATCGTGTTGATGCTCGCGGCCGGCTTCCTCGCCGGGCCGATCCTGGACCTGTTCGATCCGGAAGCCGCATTCGGAGAGCTGCTTGAGCCGATGGTCGCCATCGGTGTTGCGCTTATCCTGTTCGAAGGCGGTCTCAATCTCGACCTGCGCGAGCTGCGCCACGCGGGCGACGGCGTCTGGCGGCTGGTGCTGTTCGGCGTACCGATCGGCTGGCTGCTCGGAAGTCTTGCGGGATACTATGTGGCGGGACTGGTCTGGCCCGTCGCGATCCTGTTCGGCGGTATTCTCGTGGTCACCGGCCCCACGGTCGTCCTGCCCCTGCTCCGCCAGTCGAAGATCCAGCCGCGCCCCGCCGCCACGCTCAAGTGGGAGGCGATCGTCAACGATCCGCTCGGCGCGTTGTGCGCGGTGATCGCCTACGAATACTTCCGCCTGACCGCCGCCGCCCCCGACGCGACGCTTTTCGAGGTCGTCCCGCCGATGATCATCGCCGTCCTTCTGGCGGGCGGGATCGGCTATGCCGCAGCCCGGGTCGTCGCCTGGACGTTCCCTCGGGGGCTGGTTCCCGAGTATCTCAAGGCGCCGGTGCTCCTGACGCTCGTCATCGGCGTGTTCGTGCTGTCGAACGCGATCGAGCACGAAGCGGGGCTGATGGCGGTCACCGTGATGGGCGTGGCGCTTGCCAACATGAACGTCACCAGCCTGCGCTCGATCCATCACTTCAAGGAGAACATTGCGCTCATCCTGGTTTCGGGCATCTTCATCGTGCTGTCCGCTTCGCTCGACTATCAGGAACTGAGCTACCTCAACTGGCGCTTCGGGCTGTTCCTGCTCGCGCTGCTGTTCCTCGTGCGCCCGTTGACCATTCTCATCAGCCTGCTGTTCAGCTCGGTGCCGTGGAACGAGCGGCTGCTGCTTGCATGGATTGCGCCGCGCGGCATCGTCATGGTCGCGATTTCCGGCCTCTTCGCCCTGCGCCTGTCGGAGCTCGGCTACGCCGACGGTGAAGTCCTGATCGGCCTCAGCTTCGCGGTGGTGGTGGTGACGATCGTGGCACACGGTTTTACGATCGACCTCGTGGCGCGCTGGCTGGGGGTAAAGGGCAGTTCGCGCCCGGGCCTCCTGATCGTGGGGAGCACGCCCTGGACGATCGCCCTCGCGCAGGAGATGCACACGCTCAAGACCCCGGTGATGGTGGTCGATTCGAGCTGGCAGCGGCTTGCCCCCGCGCGGCGTGCGGGCCTGCCGTTCTATCACGGCGAGATCCTCAACGAAGCGACCGAGCACAATCTCGATCTCACCCCGTTTCAGGTGCTCGTCGCCGCGACCGAGAACGAAGCCTACAACACGCTCGTGTGCAACGAGTTCGCCTACGAGATCGGCCGCGACACGGTGTACCAGCTCGGCGAGGCGGTGAGCGAAGACGACCGCCACGCCATTCCGCCGTCGCTGCGGGGCCGCGCGCTGTTCGAATCGGGTTTCGGCGTGGCCGACGTCAACGAGCGCCAGGCGCAAGGCTGGATCTTCCGCAAGACCAAGCTGTCCGACGAGTTCAAGTTCGAGGATGCGCGCGAACTTCTGCCGGAATCCGGCCACCTGCTGCTCCTGCTGCGCAAGGACGGCACGCTGCGCTTCTTCACCCACGCTTCGCGTCCCGAGCCCCGCCCTGGCGACACCGTCATATCCTTCACCCCGCCCAAGAGCCGGACGGCGGGTGATCAGGCGGAGCGGCCGGGAAAAGGCGAGGGGGGGACGCAACCGGCATGATGATGAGGACCGACATGATGAGACCATTGGTCGCGATGACGGCGGCGATCGCTCTGGCGGGCTGCGACCGGGGCGAACCGCCTCCGCCGCCCGAGCCGACCCCCGAGGTGCCGCCGACCCCGGCGTCGATCATCCGGCCCGACGTCGAGATCGAACGGCCGGAGCCGGAGCTCAAGCCTCTGGAAGCGAGCGTCACCTTCGCCGAAGCCGGCGGCGAACTGTCGGCAGCGGCACTGGAAGATCTCGAAACGATCCTCGAATCGCCGCAGATGGCGGAAGGCGGCGCAATCGTGCTGCGCGGCCATACCGATTCGAGCGGAGACGACGAGGCCAACCTGCGTGTGTCCCGCAAGCGTGCGGAAATGGTGCGCGATTGGCTGGTCGAGCACGGCGTGGCCGAGGAGCGTATCACCGTGATTGCCATCGGCGAGCAGCGCCCGATCGCGCCCAATGCCAAGCTCGACGGAACGCCGGACGAGGCAGGCCGCGCGGCCAACCGGCGCGTCGATGTCTCGATTGCGCTGCCCGATGTTGTGGCTGAAGAAGCGGACGAAG
Source organism: Pelagerythrobacter aerophilus (assembly GCF_003581645.1). Classification (GTDB taxonomy): domain Bacteria; phylum Pseudomonadota; class Alphaproteobacteria; order Sphingomonadales; family Sphingomonadaceae; genus Pelagerythrobacter; species Pelagerythrobacter aerophilus. Next base: position 33,643 of record NZ_QXFK01000017.1, read on the forward strand.
GCGAAGCGGCGCAATCCCACGCGACCTCGCAGGTCGACTAGGGTCAGCCGATCCGGCGCACTTCCTCGAGCACCCGTTCGGTCCATTGTGTTCTGCAGATGAGGAGGTCTGGGAGTTCGGTGTCTGGTTGGTTGTAGAGGAGGGGTGAGCCGTCGATGCGTGAGCAGTGGAGGCCGTGAGCTTTGGCGACGGCGACGGGTGCGCAGTTGTCCCACTGGTACTGTCCGCCGGAGTGGAGGTAGATTTCGGCCTGGCCGCGCACGACGGCCATGGCCTTGGCGCCGGCGGAGCCCATGGCGATGAGTTCGCCGCCGATCGCCTCGGCGACGGCGAGCGCTTCCTTGGCAGGCCGGGTGCGGCTGACCACGAGGCGCGGTGTGGCGGCGGGTTCGGGGAGCGGAGCGACCCGGTCGCTGCGCAGCACGACGCCGCCGTTCAGGCCGGGCAGCGCGACCGCGCCCACTTTGGCTTCGCCGTCGATGGAGAGCCCGACATGGACCGCCCAGTCGTCGCGCTTCTCGCCGTACTCGCGGGTCCCGTCGACCGGGTCGATTATCCATACCCGCGACTTCTCGCGCCGGAGCAGCGTATCGCGGCTTTCTTCCGACAGCACGCCATCGTCGGGCCGCTGGGCATGCAAGGCGTGCAGCAGGAAGCGGTTCGAGACCTCGTCGCCCGCGCTGCCGAGCGCCTTGCCTTCGAACAGCCCGTTCTCGCGCACTTCGATCAGGATGCGCCCGGCGGCAGCGGCGATCTGCGCGGCGAGTTCGGCGTCCGTCATGGTCATTGCGCCCTCGATCACTTCAGGGGGAGGATCCTGGAGACGATGTAGTCGGCCGCTTCCTCGACGCTCATGTCGACGGTGTTGACGCGGATCTCGGCGTTCTCGGGCTCTTCGTAAGGGCTATCGATCCCGGTGAAGTTCTTCAGCGTGCCCTCGCGCGCCTTCTTGTACAGGCCCTTCACGTCGCGTGCTTCGGCGACATCGAGCGGGGTGTCGACGAAGATCTCGATGAACTCGCCGTCCTCCATCATCTCGCGGACCATGCGCCGCTCGGCGCGGAACGGGCTGATGAACGCGGTGAGGACGATCAGGCCGGCATCGGTCATCAGCCGGGCGACCTCGCCCACCCGGCGGATGTTCTCGATCCGGTCGGCTTCGGTAAAGCCGAGGTCCTTGTTGAGCCCGTGACGCACGTTGTCGCCATCGAGCAGGAACGTGTGCCGGTTCATCAGGTTGAGCTTCTGCTCGACCGCATTGGCGATGGTCGACTTGCCCGATCCCGAAAGCCCGGTGAACCACAGCACGCGCGGGCGCTGGTTCTTCAGGCCTGCGTGATCCTCACGATCGATCGTGACCGGCTGCCAGTGGACGTTCTGCGCACGCCGCAGGCTGAAGTGCAGCATGCCGGCGCCCACGGTCGCATTGGTCATCTTGTCGATCAGGATGAACCCGCCCAGCGCTCGGCTGTCGGCATAGGGCTCGAACACGATCGGCCGCTCGGTGCGCAGCTCGGCGACACCGATGGCGTTGAGGCCGAGCGTCCTGGCCGCGAGATGCTCCCCCGGACTTCCGACGGCGTTGACGTTGATCTCGTACTTGGGCTCCTGCACCGTGGCGGTCACGGTCTGGGCGGCCAGCTTGAGCCAGTAGCCGCGCCCGGGCTTCAATGCCTCGTCGCTCATCCACACGATCGTCGCTTCGAACTGGTCGGAGGCCTGCGGCGGATCGCCCGCCGCGGCGATGACATCGCCGCGCGAGCAGTCGATCTCGTCGGCGAGGGTCAAGGTCACCGACTGGCCGGCGACCGCTTCCTCGCGCTCGCCGTCAAAGGTGACAATCGACTTGATCGTGCTGGTCTTGCCGGAAGGCACGATGCGCACCGTATCGCCCGGCTTCACCGTGCCGCCGGCGATCAGTCCGGAGAAGCCGCGGAAGTCGAGGTTGGGGCGGTTGACCCATTGCACCGGCATGCGAAAGCCGCGCGCCTGCGCTGCGGCATTGGCGATCTCGACCGTCTCGAGATGCTCGACCAGGCTCGGCCCTTCGTACCAGGGCGTATTGGGCGAGGGGGCGGCGGTGATGTTGTCGCCCTTGAAGCCCGAGATCGGGATCGCGGTGAAATCCTCGATGCCGATCTCCTCGGCAAAGGCGCGGTAATCGGCGACGATCGCCTCGAAGGTGTCCCGGTCGTAGTCCACCAGGTCCATCTTGTTCACCGCCAGCACCAGGTGGCGGATGCCGATCAGGTGCGCGAGGTACGAGTGGCGCCGGGTCTGGACCAGCACGCCCTTGCGCGCATCGACCAGGATCACCGCGAGATCGGCGGTCGAGGCGCCGGTGACCATGTTGCGCGTGTACTGCTCATGGCCCGGCGTGTCGGCGACGATGAACTTGCGCTTCTCGGTCGCGAAAAAGCGGTAGGCGACATCGATCGTGATGCCCTGTTCGCGCTCGGCGGCGAGGCCGTCGACCAGCAGCGCGAAGTCGAGTTCCTGCCCCTGGGTGCCGACCCTCTTCGAATCCGACTCCAGACTGGCGAGCTGGTCCTCGAAGATCATCTTCGAATCGTACAGCAGCCGTCCGATCAGGGTCGACTTGCCGTCGTCCACGCTGCCGCAGGTGATGAACCGCAGCAGCCCCTTGTTCTGGTGCTGCTCGAGATAGGCGTCGATATCCTCGGCGATCAGGCTGTCGGCCCGGTAGGCGGGCTCGGGCGAAGCGTCGTGGGTCATCAGAAATACCCCTCCTGCTTCTTCTTCTCCATCCCGGCGCCGCCTTCGTCCTTGTCGATCGCGCGGCCCTGGCGCTCGCTGGTGGTGGTCAGCAGCATCTCCTGCACCACTTCGCTCAAGCTTGCCGCCTCGCTCTCGACCGCGCCGGTCAGCGGATAGCAGCCGAGAGTGCGGAAGCGGATCGAGCGCATGACCGGCTCCTCGCCCGGCTCCAGCGGGAAACGCTCGTCGTCGACCATCAGCAGCAGGCCGTCGCGCTCCACAGTCGGGCGCGGCGCGGCGAGGTAGAGCGGGACGATCTCGATCCCCTCGGCCATGATGTACTGCCAGATGTCGAGCTCGGTCCAGTTGGACAGCGGGAATACCCGGATGCTCTCGCCCTTGGCCTTCTTCGCGTTGTAGAGGTTCCACAGCTCGGGGCGCTGGTTCTTCGGGTCCCACCCGTGGCTGGCGGTGCGGAACGAGAAGATCCGCTCCTTCGCCCGGCTCTTCTCCTCGTCGCGCCGCGCGCCGCCGAAGGCCGCGTCGAAGCCGTAGTGGTCGAGCGCCTGCTTTAACCCTTGCGTCTTCCACATGTCGGTGTGCAGCGGCCCGTGGTCGAACGGGTTGATCCCGCGCTCCAGCGCCTCCGGGTTGCGCCACACCAGCAGCTCCATGCCTGCGGTCTCCGCCATCCGGTCGCGCAGCGCGTACATGTCGCGGAACTTCCAGGTCGTATCCACATGCAGCAGCGGAAACGGCGGCGGCGAGGGATAAAACGCCTTGCGCGCCAGGTGCAGCATCACCGCGCTGTCCTTGCCCACCGAATACAACATCACAGGCCGCGACGCCTCCGCCGCAACCTCCCGCATAATGTGTATGCTCTCGGCCTCAAGCCGCTCCAAATGTGTCAAATGCATCGACAATGTCTCGAATGCGATCTCTGCAAGACAGGGGAAGGGACGCAGGACTGGCTAAAGGATCGGTGCCGAAGGGCAAAAGGGATTTGCTTGAAAGGGACGAAGCGATCGTGTCCCGCGCCGGCAGCCGCAAACGGGATGTTGACGAATCCGCGCGGATGATGGCAAGCGGATCGGCACCAAGCGGGTATAGCTTAGTGGTAAAGCCCCAGCCTTCCAAGCTGGTTATGCGGGTTCGATTCCCGCTACCCGCTCCATTCTTCCCCTTTCGACGTTTTCTCCGCCCCTCTGTGCGGTCGGTGTGCGCACGCCATCGGTAGTTCTCCTCGAGCTCGGAACCAAGACCGGGCGCGGCCCATTGCCTTGAGCAAAGGAGATTTTTTGATGGCGACCCGATTTATCGATCGCAGCGAACCGCAGCGATCGCAGTTTCTGACCGACAGCTTCCAGCGCGGGCTCGCGCACTGGAACCGCGAGCGCCTGCAACCCGGATTTCCTGGCGAGGCATGGCAGCGCGAGCTCGAGCGCGACGTGCGGATGCAGCGGCTCGAAGGCGCATTCCTCGAAGGCCTGCGGGCGGAAGTCAGCGCCGAAGCGGCGGAGGCGCCGACCGATCCGGATGGATTCGTCGACTGGTTCGAAGGGCTGAAGGACACCGGTCCCGGCCAGGGCGACCCGCTGTTTCCGTGGCTGGCGGAAGAGGCGGATATCGACCAGTTCCGCTGGTTCTTCGAACAGGAAGCGGCCGGAGAGGCCGGCTTCGACGACCTCGTGGCGATGACGCAGGTCAAGCTGCCCGTGCGCCCCAAGCTCGAACTCGCCCGCAACTACTGGGACGAGATGGGCCACGGTGTCGAGAAGGGCATGCACGGGCCGATGCTCGACGCGCTGGTCGAGACGCTCCGGGTCGATCCGGTGATCGAGAACACCGTGTGGGAGAGCCTGGCGCTTGCCAACGCGATGACGGCCATGGCGGTCAATCGGCGCTACGCCTGGCACTCGGTCGGCGCCCTCGGCGTTATCGAGCTTACCGCGCCCGGCCGGGCGGCGCTGGTCACCGAAGGCCTTCGGCGGCTCGGCTTCTCGGGCAAGGAACGGCGCTACTTTGCGCTCCATGCCGTGCTCGACGTCAAACATAGCGAGGACTGGAACCGCGAAGCGATCCGCCCTGCGGTAGAAGAGGATCCGGCGCGCGCCGCTGCGATGGCAGAAGGCGCGCTGATCCGGCTCAAGTGCGGCGAGCGCTGCTTCGAGGCCTATCGCACGCAGCTATGGGGCTGAGGGCCGCCGGTTACGCCTTGCCGATGGCCATATTGTCGATCAGGCGCGTGCCGCCGATCCGCGCAGCGACGAGCAGGCGGGCCGGGGCCTCGCCGAGACGGTCCAGCCGCGTGAGGCTCGCCGTATCGGCGATGGCGGCATAGTCGACCAAGGAGAAGCCGGCCTCCATCAGGGCCTGCTCCAGCGCCTGCATGGTGGCCCGCACGTCCGCGCCCGCCTCGATCCGCTCGATCGCTTCGCGCATCGCCCGGGGCAGCGTCGCCGCCGCTTCGCGTTGCTCGGGCGAGAGGTAGCGGTTGCGGCTCGACATCGCGAGCCCGTCCGCTTCGCGCACGGTCGGCACACCGAGAATGGCATCCACGTGCGGAGCGGTGAGGTCGAGGTCGCGGGCCATGCGGCGGATCACCGCGAGTTGCTGCCAGTCCTTCTCGCCGAACAGCGCGGCATCGGGCCGCACCTGATTGAACAGCTTGCAGACGACGGTCGCGACCCCGTCGAAATGGCCGGGGCGGGTCGCGCCGCAGAAGTCCTCGCTCACGCCGGCGACCGAGATCGTCGTGGCGAACCCTTCCGGATACATCTGCGCGACATTCGGTGCCCAGAGCAGGTCGACGCCCTCCGCCTCCAGCAGGCGCGCGTCCTCCTCCATCTGGCGCGGATAGGCGTCGAGATCCTCGTTCGGACCGAACTGCGTCGGGTTGACGAAGATCGATACCGCGACGCGGTCTGCACGCGCCCTGGCTTCGCGCACGAGCGTCAGATGCCCCTCGTGCAGCGCGCCCATCGTCGGCACCAGGGCCAGGCTTTCGCCGGCATCGCGGAAGGCCGCGACGGCCGTTCTCAACACATCAAGCTCGGTCGCGGTTTGCACGTCTCCGGGGCCTCCGATAAAGCGAGCGCGGGGGCCGCTTAGCCGCTGGCGCCCGGCAATGACAACAGACAGAAAGCTTGCCGTAGTGTCCGCCAAAGTGTCGCAGCGCCGCCCGCACCGGATCGTGTTCGCCAACGAGAAAGGCGGGACCGGCAAGTCGACCACTGCGGTCCACGTGGCAGTTGCGCTCGCCTATCGCGGGGCCAAGGTCGCCGCGCTCGACATCGATTCGCGCCAGCGCACCATGGACCGCTACTTCGAAAATCGCGCCGAGACCGAGGAACGGCGGAACGCTGCATTGCCCAGCGCACGGTGCGAGGTGTTCCGCGGACAGTCGACCCAGGAGTTCGACGAGGCGCTCGAACGGCTGGGCGAGGGGGCGGACTTCATCGTCATCGATACGCCCGGGCGCGACGATCCGCTCGCGCGCCATGCCGCGATCGGAGCCGATACGCTGGTCACGCCGCTCAACGACAGCTTCGTCGATTTCGATCTGATCGGCCAGGTCGACCCCGAGACGTTCAAGGTCCGCCGTCTGAGCTTCTATGCCGAGCTGATCTGGGACACGCGCAAGACGCGTGCGCTCGAGCGCCGGCAGGAGATCGACTGGGTCGTCGTGCGCAACCGCACCGGCCACGTCGAGGCGCGCAACATGCAGCGCATCGAGCGGGCGCTTGCCGAACTCTCGAAGCGGGCTGGCTTTCGCGTGGCGCGAGGCCTGTCGGAGCGCGTGATCTACCGCGAACTCTTCCCCTCCGGCCTGACGCTGCTCGATAAGGGGCACCTCGGCGAGCTCGGCACCAGCCATCTCGTCGCGCGGCAGGAGCTGCGCTCGCTGGTCGCCGGCCTGAACCTGCCCGCACCGGCGAGCAAGGCGGCAGAGCTGGAGCCGGCCTGACCCATGCTGCGGCTGATCGTCATCCTTGCGGTCGTGGCGATCGGCTGCCGGATGATCTTCGGCAAGTGGCCGTGGGCCTACCTGCAGCCGGTTTCGACGCGCAGTCAGGCGCTGTACCGGGCGCGCAAGCTGCTGGGCGTCGGTGCTCGTGCCGATCGCGGGGAAATAATCGCAGCCCACAAGCGTTTGGTGGCCATGGTCCACCCCGACAGGGGCGGGACCAGTGATCAGGTGCACGAGGCGAATGCCGCGCGCGACCTCCTGCTCAACGAACTGACCGACCAACGCTGAAGGGAGCATATGGCCTACAACTTCGACCCGACCATCCTGCGCGAATACGATATCCGCGGTATCATCGGCCAAACGCTCGGCCCTGATGACGCGCGCGCGATCGGACGCAGCTTCGCCACTCTCTTGCGCGAGGCCGGCGGCAGCAAGGTCGCGGTCGGCTACGACGGCCGCGTAAGCTCGCCGACGCTGGAGCACGCGCTGATCGAAGGGCTCACGGCCAGTGGGTGCGATGTCGTGCGGGTCGGCATGGGGCCGACGCCGATGCTCTACTACGCCGAAGCCTCAGCCGAAGAAGTACACGGCGGCATTCAGATAACCGGCAGCCACAATCCCCCCAACTACAACGGCTTCAAGATGGTCTTTCAGGGACGGCCGTTCTTCGGGGAGGATATCCAGCGGCTCGGCCGCGTCGCTGCGGACGGTGCCTGGTGCGACGGAACCGGGACGATCGAGGAACGCGCGATCCTGGAGGAGTACGTCGAGCGACTGCTCTCCGGCCTCGGCGGTGTGGAGCCGACCGCGCTCGAGGGGCTGCGCGTCGGCTGGGACGCCGGCAACGGCGCCGCGGGGCCCGCGCTCGAGGCGCTCGCTGCCCGCCTTCCGGGCGAGCATTACCTCCTCTACACCGACGTCAACGGCGACTTTCCCAATCATCATCCCGATCCCACGGTCGAAGCGAATCTGGCGGACCTGCGCGCGCTCGTCGCGGAGAAGAACCTCGACTTCGGCATCGCGTTCGATGGCGACGGCGACCGCATCGGCGCGATCGACGGCGAAGGCCGCGTGATCTGGGGTGATCAGTTACTGATGATCTACGCCGAAGACCTCCTCGCAAGACTACCTAATGCGACGGTCATCGCCGACGTGAAGGCCAGCCGCGCGCTGTTCGACCACGTCTCGCAGCACGGCGGGCAGCCGGTGATGTGGAAGACCGGCCATTCGCTGATCAAGTCCAAGATGAAGGAAACCGGCGCACCGCTCGCAGGCGAGATGAGCGGGCACGTGTTCTTCGCCGACGATTACTACGGTTACGACGACGCGCTCTATGCCGGCGTCCGCCTGCTCGCTGCGAGCGCGCGGCTCGGCCGCTCCGTGACCGAGTTGCGCGGCGCGATGCCGGCGATGGTCAATACCCCCGAGATGCGCTTCCAGGTCGACGAGACGCGCAAGTTCGCCGCAATTGACGAGGTCAAGGCGCGACTGGCGGACAGCCCTGCGGACGTCGACGGCACCGATGGGGTGCGCGTGACCACCGCGGACGGCTGGTGGTTGCTGCGTGCCTCCAACACGCAGGACGTCCTCGTCGCCCGCGCCGAAAGCGAAAACGAGGAGGGGCTCGGTCGGCTGATGGCGCAGATCGACGAGCAGCTCGCGCTCTCGGGCTTGGAACGCGGGGCGCAGGCAGGACACTAGATCCCGCATGGAAAGGGAGGAACGATGAAGAATGGTATTCTGGCGACCATCCTGCTATTTGCGGCCGTGCCCGTGCAGGCACAGGACGAGGGTCCGCCGCCTGCCGACACATCGCAGGACATAGAGGCGCTGGCGTCCGCGTTCGGCGAGATGTTCCCGGCCGAGCCGCTCACGCCCGAGCAGGAGGCGCGCCTGCCGATGGCGCAGGCCGTCGTCGCGCATATCTTTCCGCCGGGCACTTACGCACGGATGATGGATGAGATGATGGGGCCGACGATGGATTCGATCCTCGGCTCGATGGCGCAGATTCCGGTCGCGCAGCTTGCCGCCATCGCCGGTATGGAACAGTCGCAGGTCGCCGCGATGGGCGAGGCGAAGCTGGGCGAAGTCATGGCGATCGTCGATCCCGCGTACGAGCGCCGCAACGCGGTCGCCTCGGATGTCATGATGGAGATGATGGGCGATGTGATGAAGCGGATCGAGCCGTCCTATCGCGAGGGGCTGGCACGCGCCTACGCCGTGCGCTTCGAGCCCTCCGATCTTGCCGAGCTCGATCGCTTCTTCCAGACACCGGTGGGCGGCCGATATGCCGCGGAATCGATGCTCATCTATGCCGACCCGCAGGTCATGTCCGCCATGAACGAAGTCATGCCCGCGGTGCTCGAGATGATGCCGGCGATGATGGAGCAGATGCAACAGCGCATGGCGGACCTGCCGGAGCCGCGCAAGATGTCCGACCTGAGCGATGCCGAGCTGCAGCGTTTGTCGGAGCTGCTCGGAGTACCGGCGGCGGACCTGAGGGCCAACGCGGCCGAGGTCGAAGCTGCCGAAAGCGAAGATGCCGGCGACGGCGTGTGATGCAAGAAGGGCCCGGATCGCCGGGCCCTTCGCTTTGCAACGACAGAGGTCCGAGGTGGATCAGATCTCGGTATTTTCGTCCAGCGTCCTGCCGGCATTCTCGCTGCGGTAACTGCGCCGGTCGACCCGCAGGTTGTTCTGCACATGTCCGACGCCGGACACGTCTTCTGCGCAGTCTTCCGCACGGCGCTTGTCGAAGCGGCTGTCCACCGTGCCGTCGAGCGTGACCTCGCCGTTCTCGACCGACACCTGAATCCCGCTGGCATCGAGATCCCAGTCGTCGGTCAGCGTATCGCACACGTCCTCCAGGATGCGCTGATCCGAACGGGTATAATTGGCCGGGCCGCGGCCGCGGTGATCCATCCGCCGGCGGCGCGCGGCGTCCTCGTCGCCGAACCAGCTCGCGACCTCGTCGCCCGCGCGGTCGAGGAAGCCTCGCTCCTCGTAGCGGTCGGTAAAGCCGCGGCGCGGCTCCGCATCGTATGTGCCCGATCCATAGGCGGCCGACATGCCGCCGAACCCAGCACCGTATCCGCCGTAAGGCAGCCGATTGCCGGCCGAGAAGTCGCCGCCGGCCTGGTCAATCGCGGTGAAGCTGGAGAAGCCGCGCCCTTCGCCGGTGTCGTACCGCGCGGGGCCGTAGCTCGAGTGATAGCGGGACTGCCGCGCGCCGTGTGGATCGTCGCGCTCCTGCTCGCGCCAGCCGCGGCTCTGTGGACCGCTATAATCGTCGCGGTAGCTGCGGCGTTCGTCCATCTGGGGCGTAAGCGGCTCGTCATAGCGATGCTCGCGGTAGTCCGGCTGTCCGTAGCGGTCCGCCTCGAACTGTTCGGCCTGCGTATAGTAGTCCTCGCGGTCGTAGCTGCCGCGGCGCCGGTCGCCGTATCGGTCGCCCGGGCGATAATCGTTCCTGTAAGCCATCGGTCTCTCCTGAAGGTTCTCGGGAATCTCCGGCGCGGCGCCCTGGGAGAAGGGCCGCGTCGCCCTGCTGCATGAAATCAATGCGTGAGCGCACCGATCGTTGCCCGGCCGGGCGCATGCGAACCGCATTTCGGCGATGGGGCGCCGTGCGATCACCGGAACCTTTCGCATCGCACGGGAATCTGGTGCAGTGGAAGCCATGCACGACCGTCGCTCCGCACATGCCTGAGGCGCAGATCCCGCCCGAGATCGCGGCCTGGTTCGACGCGCGCGGCTGGCGGGTGCGGCGGCACCAGGCGGATATGCTGGCGGCGAGCGAGGCAGGGCGGCACGCGCTGCTGGTGGCCGATACGGGGGCGGGCAAGACGCTGGCGGGCTTCCTGCCGACGCTGGCGGATTTCTGCCCTTCGCGGCTCGCGGGCGGTGCGCCGCCGGAGGGACTGCACACGCTTTACGTCTCGCCGCTCAAGGCGCTCGCGCACGACGTGCAGCGCAATCTTCTCGCTCCGGTCGAGGAGATGGGCCTGCCGCTGCGGATCGAGACGCGCAGCGGCGATACCCCGGCCGACCGCAAGCGGCGCCAACGCGGGCGGCCGCCCCATATCCTGCTGACGACACCGGAATCGCTCTCGCTGCTGCTCAGCTATCCGGAGAGCTTCGCCATGTTCGCCGGGCTTAAGCGTATTGTGATCGATGAGGTGCACGCCTTCGCGACCGGCAAGCGCGGCGATCTGCTCGCGCTGTCGCTCACGCGGCTGCAGGCGATCGCCCCGGCTATGCAGTGCGCGGCACTCTCGGCGACGGTCGCTGATCCGGAGGGTTTCCGCGAATGGCTTGCCCCCTGGGGCGAGATCGACTCGGTCGCCCTGGTCGAGGGGGAGAAGGGCGCGCCGCCGGAGGTCGAAATCCTCCTACCGGAGGAGGAGCGCGTGCCTTGGGGCGGGCACGCGGGGCGCTGGGCGATTCCGCAGCTCTACGAGGAGATCCAGCGCAACCGGACCACGCTGGTCTTCACCAACACGCGCTTTCTGGCCGAGTTCGTGTTCCAGCTCCTGTGGGAGGTGAACGACGACAATCTGCCGATCGGTATCCACCACGGTTCGCTGTCGAAGGAGGCGCGGCGCAAGGTCGAAGGGGCGATGGCGCGGGGCGAGCTGCGCGCGCTGGTGGCCACGGCCAGCCTCGATCTCGGCGTCGACTGGGGAGATATCGACTGCGTGGTGCAGATGGGCGCGCCGAAGGGTTCCTCGCGCCTGCTCCAGCGCATCGGGCGAGCGAATCACCGATTGGACCAGCCGAGCCGGGCCATCCTCGTGCCCGGCAACCGCTTCGAGTTTCTCGAGGCGACCGCGGCCAAGGACGCTGTCGATCAGGGGCAGCGCGACGGCGAGGACTTTCGCCCGGGCGGGCTCGATGTGCTGGCGCAGCACGTCATGGCCTGTGCCTGCGCCGCGCCGTTCGACGAGAAGGCGCTGCTGGCGGAAGTGCGTGCCTCGCTCGCCTATGCCTGGGTCGATGAGGCCGTGTGGCAGCGCGTGCTGGGCTTCGTCGAGAACGGCGGTTACGCGCTGCGGGCATACGACCGGTTCAAGCGCATCGTCCGGGACCGGAACGGCGTCTGGCGGCTGACACACCCGGAACATGCGCAGCGGCATCGGATGAACGCGGGGATCATCGTCGATTCGGAAATGCTCACCGTGCGGTTCAAGAATGGCCGCCAGCTCGGCAAAGTGGAGGAGCGCTTCGCCGCCTCGCTCTCGCCGGGCGATACGTTCTTCTTTGCCGGCATGAGCCTGGAGGTCGAGCGGGTGAAGGATATGGAAGTCACCGTGCGCGCCGCGAAGAAGTCGGCCACTATCCCTTCCTACGGCGGCCAGCGGCTGCCGCTGACAACGCACCTGGCGGAGCGGGTGCAGGCGATGCTGGTCGATCGTGCGGGCTGGGCGCGCTTCCCCGACGATGTACGCGAATGGCTCGAAGTGCAGGATTGGCGCAGCCGCTTGCCCGGCCCGGGCGAACTGCTGGTGGAGAGCTTCCCGCACGCGAAGAAGCACTACAGCGTCTATTACACTTTTGAAGGGTGGAACGCGAACCAGAGCCTCGGCATGCTGATCACGCGTCGGATGGAGGATCGCGGGCTGCTGCCCGGCGGCTTCGTCGCCAACGACTATTCGCTCGCCGTATGGGGCTTGAAGCCGGTCGCGGATCCTGCTCCGCTACTGTCGCCCGACATTCTCGCGCACGAGTTCGTCGACTGGGTGCAGGATTCGCACCTGCTGCGCCGCGCGTTCCGCGAAGTTGCGGTGATCGCGGGGCTCGTTGAGCGTCAGCATCCCGGCAAGCGCAAGACCGGCAAGCAGGTCACTTTCTCGACCGACCTGATCTACGACGTGCTGCGCAAGTACGAGCCCGATCACGTCCTGCTGGAGGCCGCGTGGGCCGATGCGCGCGCACGTCTGACCGACGTCGGACGTCTCGCGAGCCTGCTCGAGCGGTCGGCCGAGCAACTGGTCCATGTCGAACTCGATCGTGTGAGCCCGCTGGCGGTGCCGGTCATGACGATGATCGGGCGAGAGGCGTTGCCACAGGGGTCGGTCGACGAGGAGCTTCTGCTGGAGGCGGAGAGCCTCGCTGCCGCCGCGATGCGGGTGGATGCGGCGGAAGACGAGGCAGACTAGAACCCTGGTCCTGCTCAGCGCGCGGCGAAGGTCCGGTACTTCTCGTTGCCGACGAAACCGAAGCGGGTGATTCCCGCCGTCTCGATCGCGTGCAGCGTGCGTGCCGCCGCGTCGTAGCTTGCGTGCGATACCGGTTCGAACTGCAGTTCCGGCTCGACCGGCATGCGCCGGGTTTCCGCCAGAAGTGCACCGAGCTGCGCACTGTTCACGGCACTGCCGTTCCATAGGACCCGATCGGCGCCGTCGATGACGATGCGGTTCTTCACTTTGTTGATCGCCGGACAATTCGTGCAGTCGCGCGGCAGGTCCACTTCGACCGAATGGGTCGCCGCCGGAATAGTGATCACGAACATGATCAGGAGGACGAGCATTACGTCGATGAGCGGGGTGGTGTTGATCTCGCCCAGGGGGCGGCTGTCGGGTCCTCGCATCGCACTTCTCCCACAGTTATGGAACATCATACCATAACATAGCGGAGTCGCCAATTGCACCCACAGGCCTGACGCATGCAACAAAAAAGGGGGCGGATCGCTCCGCCCCCTTTATCGTGTTCGTTGTGCGTCCGGATCAGCCGGTAGGATTGGCCGGACCACCGGTGTTGAACGTCCGGTACTTCTCGTTGCCGACGAAACCGAACTTGGTGACGCCGGAAACCTTGATGATGTTCAGCACCTTGGCCGAGAGATCGTAGCTCGCGAACTGCTCCGGCTCGAACTGCAGTTCGGGCTCGGGGTCGATCGACTTGCTGATCTCGAGATTGCGGACCAGTTCGCTCTGATCGATCGCATCCCCATTCCAGAGGATCTCGCCCATCTGGGTGATGACGATCTTGTTCTTGATCGGATCGATCTGGTCTTCCGGCGGCGGATTCGGGTTCGGCGCCGGAAGATCGATGTCGACCGAGTGCGTCGCAACCGGGATCGTGATGATGAACATGATGAGGAGCACGAGCATGACGTCGATCAGCGGCGTCGTGTTCATCTCCATCATCGGGGTGCCGTCGTCGCGGCCGCCTGACATTGCCATGGTTGGCTACTCCTGATTTCTATCCGCGGACCGGATCACGCGTTCGGATCGACGGGGTTCGAGATGAAGCCGATCGTGGGGTAACCGGCCGCCTGGACGTTGTAGATCGCGCCCGCGACACACTGCCACGGTGCGTTCACGTCGCCGCGGATGTGGACCTGCGGGATCTTGTCGGGATCCTCCATGATCGCCTCGGGGCCACCGGCGCGCTGCACGATCGCGTCGAGCCGCTCGAACGCCCGGTCGTAGAGTTCCTGCGAATCCACGGGGGTCGTGTTGTTGAAGTAAACCCGGCATTCGCCTTCACGCGACGCGCCTGCGAAACCCGGTTCGCCTGCACTGAGGCCGGCAGCATCGGTGGTGCTCACGGTCAGCTGCAGGTTCTCGACCTTGTCCTTGGATTCGGTCGATTCAAACACCGGGATGCGGAGCTTTTCGATCGTCTGGATCGCAACCGGCACCGCGATGAGGAAGATGATGAGGAGCACCAGCATCACGTCCACGAGCGGCGTAGTGTTGATCTCCGACATCGGCCTTTCGTCGCCGCCGCCTCCCGTCGAAATCGCCATGACTATATCCTATCCAACTTGTCTATTTCGAAGGTCACACCGGGCCGGCCGCAACCGACCCGGTGTCACGGCTCTATCAGCGCTTCGTCGTGGTGGTCGTGCCCGCAACCGGCTTGGTCGCCGGAGCGGTGGCCGCAGCCTTGCCCGCCTGCTGGGTCGACGTCTTGGTCAGCACCGCCGGCTTCACCGCACCCTTCGAATTGATGTTCGCGAGGATGTCGGTCGAGAAGCCCGAAAGCAGCTCGGCGATACGCTTGTTGCGGCTCTGCAGCCAGTTGTAGGCGAGCACCGCGGGAACGGCGACGAGCAGACCGATGGCGGTCATGATCAGCGCCTCACCGACCGGACCGGCGACCTTGTCGATCGAGGCCGAGCCGGCGATGCCGATGTTGATCAGCGCGCGGTAGATGCCGATGACGGTGCCGAGCAGACCGACGAACGGTGCGGTCGCGCCGACGGTCGCGAGGAACGGCAGGCCGCCCGCGAGCTTGGAGTTGATCGACGCTTCCGAACGCGCCAGCGAGCCGTGCAGCCAGTCGTGCGCTTCGAGGCTGTCGGTCATCTTGCTGTGCGCGTCTTCAGCGGCGAGGCCGTCGTCGACGAGTTGGCGCCATGCGCTGTTCTTGTCGAGCTTGGTGGCGCCCTCACGAAGGGTGCCCGCGCGCCAGAACTGGCCGCGCACGTTCTTGTACTCGCTGAAAATCTTCCGCTGCTCGAGCAGCTTGGTAATCAGAATGTAGAACGATCCGACCGACATGATGACGAGCACGCCGAAGATCGACCAGGCGATCACGCCGCCCTGTTCCATGGCTTCCAGGAAGCCGAAGGAGTTCTGGGGGGCAGCCTCTCCGGCGGCGGCAAGAAGTTCGATAAGCATTGCGAAAGTCCTCTCAGAAAGAAGTAGATTGGGAAGAAGTGTCTCGCCGCCGCGCCTGGCGCGGCGGCGGGAAGCAGCTAGTTCGGGATCTCCCAGCGAACGGTGCTCGAGTAGGTCCCAGAGACCTCGTCACCGTTGCCGTTGGTCGCCGGACGGAAGCGGGCGCGCCGCTCGATAAGGTTGCAAGTCGCTTCCTTGAGCTCCGACGGTGCAGAACCACCGGTGATCGAGCACGATTCGACACGGCCGTTCGTTCCCACGCGTACGGTGAACGACGCGGTGCCGGTGTATTCGCGGCTGATCCAGCTGCTACGATAGTCCGACGTCGTCACCCAGCTGCCGGGATTGTTCCGCGGCTCGGGGTTCTTCGGCGGGAACCGCGGCGGCGGGGGTGGCGGCGGAGCCGGCGGGGCCGGCGGCGGCACGCGCAGAACGGGCGGTGCCGGCGGCGGAATCGTCGGCTGCGTCCGGATCGGCGGCGGAGCCGGCGCGATACTGATCGGCGGCGGCGGTGCGACCGGCGGCGGCGGTGCGGTGTCAGGTTCGGGCGGTGGCGGCGGCTCGTCTTCCGGCTCGGGTGGCGGCGGTTCCTCGATATCAACCGTCGTCACGCGTTCGACCACCTGGGTAACCGCCTCGTAGGCCAGACCGGTGATCAGCGCATATCCGATCAGGATATGGACGATCGCCACTATGACCAGGGCGACGACCCGGTTCCCGCTCATTTGTTGGTCAGCGTAGGCCATTCAGTCGCATCACTCCATCGTCTCTCGCCGAGGGTAGCCCCGGCAATTCTCCTCACGACAAGCAAATCCCTTGCCAGAGGGCAATCCCAAATGTCCACCCTGCCGGCCGAACTTCGAAAAACGCGAAGGCCGATGGGCCCAGGCGCCGCGAGGCCAGCATGGGCCGGTTTGCCGCACATCTTGTTGTCTGTTGCGGCAAACTGCCGCGAGCTTTAGCTTCGATGCCCTAGGGGCGCAAACGCTTTATCGGTTAACCGCGAATTCACGATCGCAAGAGTGAATGGAAACGGAACGGCGTCACGCTTCGCGCATTCCAAAAAATGCCTCAAAACTGGAATTTTATGGCCGACATGCATCATTTCACCAAGTTCAAGCTCGCGCTCGCCGCAGGCCTCGCGATGGCTGCCGCGCCGGCGGCTGCGCAGCAGGCACCCGCGGCCGGTGCGCCGACTTATGCCGATCTGGTCGACCTCGCGGACCCGGCCGATCTCGTCATCCGCGCGCAGATTCGCGAGCAGGCCTTGCTCCGTCCGGAACGCGCGCCCGGCGTGCGCCCCGGCTATGGGCGACTCTATGTCGAGGCACGCACGCTCGCGCTGATCTCCGGCTCGGAGCCGATCGGCGAATCGATCCGCTACCTGGTCGACGTGCCGCTGGACGAGGATGGCGATCCCCCCAAGCTCAAGAAGCAGGAGGTGGTGCTCTTCGCCCGTTCGGCGGGCCGGCCGGGCGAGATCCAGCTCATCGCGCCCACCGCCCAGTTGCGGTGGAGCGAAGCGCTCGCGGGGCGCCTGCGTCCGATCCTCACGGAGCTGACGGCTGCCGATGCGCCGCCTTCCGTGCTCGGCGTGCGCGATATTCTCTCGATGCCCGGCAATCTCGCCGGCGAATCCGAAACCCAGATGTTCCTGAACACCGACGGTGACGGACCGGTCTCGATCACGGTCATCCGCCGCCCGAACATGGCGCCGGTATGGGGTGTGTCGTGGACCGAGATCGTCGACCAGGCCGCCCGTCCGCCGTCCCGGGACACGCTCGCCTGGTACCGGATCGCCTGCTTCCTGCCCGACGATCTCCCGGCCGAGGCCAACATCGCGCAAGACCCGGCCTCCCGCGCGCAGGCCGAGGAGGACTTCCGCTTCGTGCAGCAGAGCCTCGGGCCCTGCCGGCGCAACCGCAGCTAGCGCGCGCCAAAGTGAAACTGGTTCCCATGCCGCCGCCTCACGGGTTAGGGGCGGCGCCATGAAACGCGTCGCCAATCAACGCCGCCGCCATGGCTGAGCCGCTGCGCATCGCGCTGGCCGGGCTCGGCACAGTGGGGGCGGGCGTGATCCGCCTGCTCGAAACCAACGCCGCTCTGCTGCGTGCCCGCTCCGGGCGCGAGATGCGGATCGTCGCCGTCAGTGCGCGCGAGCGCCACAAGGACCGCGGCGTCGATCTCTCGCCCTTCGCCTGGGTCGATGACATGGCCGAACTCGCCGCGCGCGATGATGTCGACGTGGTGGTGGAGCTGGTTGGCGGATCGGACGGGCCTGCTCTGGCGCTGGCCCGCAAGGCCATCGCTTCGGACAAGGCGCTGGTCACCGCGAACAAGGCAATGGTCGCGCACCACGGGGCCGAACTGGCCGCCGCCGCCGAACGGGCGGGGACGGCGCTCAAGTTCGAAGCGGCGGTCGCGGGCGGTATTCCTGTGGTCAAGGCGCTGCGCGAAGGCGCGGCCGCGAACGCCATCGGGCGCATCTACGGCATTCTCAACGGCACCTCGAACTACATCCTCTCGACCATGGAGGCGACCGGCGCCGGCTTCGGCGAGACGCTGGCCGAGGCACAGAGGAAGGGGTTCGCCGAGGCCGATCCCGCCTTCGACATCGAAGGCACCGACGCCGCGCACAAGCTCGCGATCCTGGCCGCGATCTGCTTCGGCGCCGAGGTCGATTTCGCCGGCGTGACCTGCGAGGGCATCACCCGCGTGCGGGCCGAGGACATCGCCCGCGCCGACACACTCGGCTACGTCGTGCGCCTGATCGGCATGGCCGACCTGGAAGCGGGAGATGACGGCACGACCGCGCTGCTCCAGCGGGTCAGGCCATGCCTCGTTCCCAAGGGCCACCCGCTCGCGCACGTCACCGGAGCGACCAACGCGGTCGTGGCCGAGGGCAATTTCTCCGGGCGCCTGCTGTTCCAGGGCGCGGGCGCGGGTGCCGGGCCAACCGCGAGCGCAGTCGTCGCCGACCTGATCGACATCGCGCGAGGGGAGATCGGCGCGCCGTTCTCGATCCCTTCGGCCGAGATGGCGCCTATGCCGCGCGCCGAGGCAGGGCACCGCACCGGCCGCACCTACCTGCGTTTCACGGTCGCCGACCGCCCGGGCGTGTTGGCCGAAATGACCGCCGCGATGCGCGACGCGGGCGTCTCGATCGAAAGCCTGATCCAGCAGGGCCGGCAGGAGGAAGGCGGCGAGGTCCTCGTCGCAATGGTCGCGCATGAGGGTCCCGAGCGGAACGTGCAGCACGCGCTCGAGCTTCTGCGCGGCTCCGACAGCTTCACTGCCCCGCCGCTGTCGATGCAGATCCTCGGGGACTGATCTCTACTGCGGCGGCGGGTCCGCTGTGGGTTCCGGCTCTTCGGAAGCCGGCTCCTCCGGCTCGGGCTCCCCGTCGTAGCCGCGCGGCGCAAGCCCGCGCCCGACGCGCGCGGCGTCGGAGCCGGGCGGGGTCTCGGGCAGCTCCTCGAAGTCGATCATGTAGGCGGGCGGCGCCGGGCACGGCGGAATCACGCACATGCCGGAGATGGTGGCGGGTCCCTTGAAGATTCCCGGCCCGGAAACGTCGGGCGCCTTGGGATCGCCCTTGTTCATCGTCGCCGCGGCGTATTCGTTCTCGGAGTCTTCGTCGGAGCGGATGCGAAACTGCGATTGTTCCTCCAGCCGCGCGCAGACGACGATCTCGTCTCCCTCGGGCTGCTCGCAATCGGGTTGTGGGGCCGCAGGCGGCGGCGGGCCATAGGCGTCGCGGGTCGCCTCGAACGCCTGCTCCACCGGATCGGTCACACCCGGGTCCGGATCGCCCGTCTGCGCCGCGGCGGGTGCGGCGAAGAGGAGGCAGGCGGCAAACGCCAGGTGGTTTCTCGACATTCCCGCTCCCGCTGTCTAAGCGCGCTTCCAAGCACTCCCGGAGGACTGAATCCAGTATGAATAGCAAGAATCCGCCTGCCGGCTCGCAGCTCGATCGCGTCCTCGTGCTTGAACTCGTCCGCGTCACCGAAGCCGCCGCGATCGCCGCGAGCGAGCTGATCGGGCGCGGCGACGAGAAGGCGGCCGATGCCGCCGCGGTCGAGGCGATGCGCCACGCTTTCGACCAGCTCGATATCGACGGCACCGTAGTCATCGGCGAGGGCGAGCGCGACGAGGCGCCGATGCTCTACATCGGGGAGAAGGTGGGCGGCGCCCCGGGCAAGGGGCCGAAGATCGACATTGCGCTCGATCCGCTGGAAGGGACCACGATCACCGCCAAGGCCGGCCCCAATGCGCTCGCGGTGCTCGCCGCGGCAGAAGAGGGCTGCCTGCTCAACGCGCCCGACACCTACATGGACAAGCTCGCGGTCGGGCCCGGCTATCCGGAAGGGATCATCGATCTGGCCAAGACGCCGACCGAGAACGTCTGCGCCGTGGCCGCAGCCAAGGGCGTCGAGCCCAAGGACATCATCGTCTGCGTGCTCGACCGGCCCCGGCACGCCGATCTGATCGCCGAGCTGCGCGGGCTCGGCTGCGGCGTGGTGCTGATCGGCGACGGCGACGTTGCCGGGGTGATCGCGACGACCAATCCGGAAACCACGATCGACATGTACATGGGCCAGGGTGGAGCGCCCGAAGGCGTGCTCGCAGCCGCCGCGCTGCGCTGCGTCGGCGGGCAGTTCAACGGCCGCCTGGTGTTCCGCAACGAGGACGAGAAGCGCCGCGCGGCCAAGTGGGGCATCGAGGACCTCGACCGGATCTACAAGCTGGAGGATCTCGCCAAGGGCGACTGCATCTTCGCCGCCACCGGCGTCACCTCGGGCTCGCTGCTCGAGGGCGTGAAGCGCCTGCGCGGCGGCAAGATGACCACCGAAAGCGTCGTCATGCGCGCCAGCAGCGGCACCGTCCGCTGGATCAAGGGCGAGCACCGGTTGGTCTGATCGTCCCTATTTGCGCCTTACGGCGAAAACGGGGAGGATCGGGTGCCCCCTGTTGCAATCGCGTGACGCCCGGCTAAGCGGGGCGGACCGATTCCCGCCGCAGCAACCGAAGGTACCCCGCGCGATGAAGATCATGTCCGGCAACTCGAACCTGCCGCTCGCGCGGGCGGTCGCCGCCTATCTCGAGATGCCGCTGACCGACGCCAGCGTCCGCCGCTTCGCCGACGAGGAGGTCTTCGTCGAGATCCACGAGAACGTGCGCGGCGAGGATGTCTTCCTGATCCAGCCGACCAGCTTCCCGGCCAACGACAACCTGATGGAGCTGCTGATCTGCATCGACGCGCTCAAGCGCGCCTCGGCCAAGCGGATCACGGCGGTCGTGCCCTACTTCGGCTATGCCCGGCAGGACCGGAAGCCCGGCCCGCGCACACCGATCTCGGCCAAGCTGGTCGCCAACCTGATCACCCATTCGGGGGCCGACCGCGTGCTTGCGGTCGATCTCCACGCCGGGCAGATCCAGGGCTTCTTCGACATCCCCACCGACAACCTCTACGCCGCACCAGTCATGGCCGCCGACATCCAGGCGCGCTACGGCGACCGTGACCTGATGGTCGTCAGCCCCGACGTTGGCGGCGTGGTCCGCGCCCGCGCGCTGGCCAAGCGGCTCGACAACGCGCCGCTCGCGATCGTCGACAAGCGCCGCGACCGCCCGGGCGAGAGCGAGGTCATGAACATCATCGGCCAGGTCAAGGGGCGGCACTGCATCCTGATCGACGACATCGTCGATTCGGGCGGCACGCTGTGCAACGCGGCGCAGGCCCTGCTCGATCAGGGTGCTACCTCGGTTGCGGCCTATATCACTCACGGCGTTCTCTCGGGCGGCGCGGTGGCGCGGGTCGACGGCTCGGCGCTGACCGAGCTGGTCATCACCGACACGATCCGCCCGACCGACGCGGCACAGGACTCCGCCAAGATCCGCATCCTCACGGTCGCCCCGCTGATCGGCGAAGCCGTCCGCCGCATCGCCGACGAGAGCTCGGTCTCCAGCCTGTTCGATTGATGGTGAGCGTCAGCGATCTCGCGCTCGCCAACCGGCTGGCCGATGCCGCCGGAGAGGCGATCCGGCCGCTGTTCCGGGGCGAATGGGCGGAAGAGCGCAAGAGCGATGCGACGTTCGTGACCGAAGCGGACCGCGCCGCCGAGGCGGCAATGCGCGCGATCATCGAAAGCGAGCGGCCCGACGACGGAATTATCGGCGAGGAATACGGCAACCGCAATCCGGGTGCCGCGCGCCAGTGGGTGCTCGATCCGATCGACGGCACGACCAGCTTCATCGCCGGGCGGCCGATCTTCGGCACGCTGATCGCGCTGATGGAAGGCGGCTGGCCGGTGCTCGGCGTGATCGACCAGCCGGTGCTGCGCGAGCGCTGGGTCGGGCGCGTCGGTCACGAGACGACTTTCAACGGCAAGCCGGTTCGTTCGGCGTCCTGTCCGGAGCTCTCCAACGCGGTGCTTGGCACGACCAGCCCGCATTGCTTTTCGGGTGAGCAGGTCGATGCCTTCATGAGCCTCGCCAAGGCGGTGGCCGAGCGGAAGATCGTCTATGGCGGCGATTGCTACAGCTACGGTCTCGTCGCCTCGGGCCATATGGACCTGGTGTGCGAGGCCGGCCTGCAACTGCATGATTTCGCGGCGCTCGTGCCAGTGGTCGAAGGCGCCGGCGGAACGATGTGCGACTGGCAGGGCGAACCGCTCAACGCCCATTCGACCGGCGAAGTGCTTGCGATCGGCGATCCTGCGCGGCTCGAGGACGTGATCGAGGCGATGGCCGGTGCTGCGCCCGGGGCAGGACACGGGCACTCGCACGGTTAGCCAAATGCTAAGCCCTGCGCGCTAACCCTCGCGCGCATGGCGACGACAGCTTTCGACGGCGGCCTTTTCCCCGAGCCCGAAGCCCCGCGTGCACGTGGGGCCTGGGTGCGCCTGGCAGCCGCGTTCCCTTTCGCGCTGATGATGCTCGTCTCGCTGATCGAGCTGGCGCTAGCCGACCGCAAGTACGGCCTGTTCACCGGCGGTTTCGGCCAGTCGCGGGCGGTTGACGCGCCGGGAGAGATCGCACTGTTCCTGGCAGGCTATGCCGCTGCGCAGGCGGTGATCGGGCTGGCCGGATGGGCGCTCTCGCTGCACCTCGCGCGTCGCGGCCCCGCCTGGGCACCGTGCTTCGTCTTCGCGCTGGTGGGCGGCGCGCTGTTCTGCGGGCTGCTGGCCGCGCAGTACCAACTCCATTCCTACTTCAGCGATGCGGTCGGCTTCGCCCTTCTCAAGCAACTCGGCGGCGGGAGCCTGGTCGACGCGATCCTGTTCGGACTGAGCGAGATCGGTGTGGCGCTGCTCGCGCTCGCCGCGCTGGCGGCGGGCGCCTGGGCCGCATGGAAGCTGCTCGCGCGGCTGCTGCCGCCGGACATGCAGCGCTTGAGCGCCCCTCGGCGCTCGCTGTATGTCGCGGCGATCGTCCTATTTCTCACCGCTGCCTTCGCCATCCCGCGCACCGGCAACGACGCGGCTTTCGGGCTCAACCGCACGCTCGCCTGGCAGGCGCTCACGGGCACGCTCGACCTCGCGAGCGACGTGGACCTCGACGGCTATGGTCTGTTCGGCATCCAGCACGACACGGCGCCGTTCGACGGCAGCCGCCATCCGCTCGCTCTAGACGTACCCGGCAATGGCGTGGACGAGGACGGCTACGGCGGCGATCTCGCGCTCGTGCCGCTCGCGGCGCCGCTCGGACCTCAGGTCTTCACGGGGGATCGTCCGCACGTGGTGATCGTGGTGATGGAATCGACCCGCGGCGACGTGCTTGGCAAGCGCATAAACGGCAAGCCGGTCGCGCCAAACCTAGAGGTGCTCGCGGCGGCGGGCAGTGCGGCCTATCCCGCCTACAGCCACGTCGGCTTCACCACCGAATCGCTCAAGTCGATCTTCTCCGGCCAGCTCGCCCCGCGCACGGGCGACCCGTCGCTGTTCCGCGACCTGAAGGCGAGCGGCTATCGCATCGGGGTGTTCTCGGGCCAACCGGAGGATTTCGGCGGCATTTCCGAAACGGTCGGCATGCGCGAGAGCGCCGACGTCTATGTCGATGCCGAGGGTTTGCGCGACAAGCGCGCGTTCGACTTCGCCGCACAAGGCAGCCTGCTAGTCGACGAAAGCCACCTGCTCGCCGCCTTCGACCGAACGCTCGGTAAAGAGGATTGGCAGGCACGGCCTCACTTCGCCTATTTCAACTTTCAGTCGCCGCACTTCCCTTATCATCACGACGGCGTTCCGGCGCGCGTCACCGACGCGCCCATCGAGCGCGGTGCGATCGGTGCCGCCCGTGCGGAGGACGTGCAGGCGACGTACTGGAATGCGGTCGCCAACGCCGATGCCTGGCTCGGCGAAGTCGTCCGGCGGCTCAAGGCCAAGGGTGTGTGGGACGATACCCTGCTGATCGTCACCGGCGATCACGGCGAAGACTTGTTCGAGGACGGCTTTCTCGGCCACGGCCACGTGATCAACACGCGCCAGTTCGGCACGATGCTGGTCGCCAACCGGCCGGGTCTTCTGCCGCCTGCGCCGCTCGCGCTGGCCGACTATCGCGCGATCCTGACCGCGGCGCTCCGCGGCGAATCGCCGTCCGCGCCGGCAGCCGCTCCTTTCCTCCACATCGGTCCGCTCGACACGCCGACCGCGATCGGGCTGGCGGGGAAAGGCACGCTCACCCGCCTGCGCCTCGACACCGGCGAGGCCTGTCTGGTTGAACGCCACAAATGCGCCCCGCACACGACTTTCACCGGCGCGGCCAAGGCGCGGATCGAGGCCCTGATCGCCCGCTGGGGGTCCGAACGCTGGCGCGCACGCCAGCGCGGCGAGCGCTGAGAAGCCGTTTCTACGCCCGGACGCGCTACGCGAACGAGCGCCCGTTCATCGCGCTTGCCATTTGCCCCGTTTGTGCCTAATGGCGCGCGCTTCACCGACACGCATACATCTGCCGGTCTGGCCGAAAGGGCTGCCAGGGCTGGCTAGGACGTGTTTCTGAAACAGGAGACGAAAATGCCCAAACTGAAGACCAAGAGCGGCGTGAAGAAGCGCTTCAAGCTCACCGCGACCGGCAAGGTCAAGCATGGTGTCGCCGGCAAGCGCCACCGCCTGATCAGCCACAACGCCAAGTACATCCGCCAGAACCGCGGCACCACCGTCCTGTCCGATGCGGACAGCCGCACGGTGAAGAAGTGGGCCCCCTACGGCCTCGATTGAGCCCGGTTTTTGGATTTAGGAGTACCAGCACATGCCTCGCATCAAACGCGGCGTTACCACGCGCCAGAAGCACAAGCGGATTCTCGACCAGGCCAAGGGCTATCGCGGTCGCCGCAAGAACACCATTCGCATCGCCCGCCAGGCGGTCGAGAAGGCCGGGCAGTATGCCTACCGCGACCGCAAGGTTAAGAAGCGCAACTTTCGCGCGCTGTGGATCCAGCGCATCAATGCGGCGGTTCGCGCCGAGGGCCTGACCTACTCGCAGTTCATGCACGGCGTTAAGCTCGCCGGCATCGAGCTCGACCGCAAGGTCATGGCCGACCTGGCGATGAACGAAGGCGGCGCCTTCCAGTCGATCATCGCCCAGGCGAAGAAGGCCCTTCCGGCCTGACGCATTAGAGTTTCGAACCCATCGATGCTCAAGAGAGGGCGCGGCAGGCACATCGCCTTCCGCGCCCTCTAAGTTTTTTGGGGCCTAGTCGCTTCCCACCGCTCCCTGCCATCGGTATCCTGCGCAGGCAGGGGGCAAAACGGGCGCGAGCAACAGGGATGGCGACGCAATGCGACATCGCGGTGCGCTTCCACGCACCGCCAGCGGATCTCGCGAGGTTCTTCACGACCTTCTACCGGGTCGAGATCACCGTCGCGCACGGCGAGCGGGTGGCCGATGCCTTGCAGCCCGAATGGGGCAACTTGCGCTTCTTCACAGGCGATCTGCCCGTCACCCGCTCGGTGAGCGGAGACGAAGTCCGCGGCGCCGACTTCGTCCCCACCGGCCCCAGCACGAGCCCGCTTGAATTCACGCTGGGCAACACGCGCATCTGGGGCATCGGGCTTCTGCCGCTGGGCTGGAGCACGTTCATCGACTGCCCCGCCGATCGGATGGCCAATCGCGTGTTCGACGGCCGTGCCGAGCCGGCCTTCGCACCTTTCGTACCGCTCGCGGACGAGCTGACCGGCAGTGCGGAGCGCGAGAGCCGCGAATACGACCGGCTGGTCGCGTTCTTCCGCCATGAAGCGCCCCGGCACGGCCCCGAAGACCCGCGCATTCAGGCGATCCACGCGATGCTGCTGGAGGAAGACCTGCCCGACGTCGCCACACTGGCCGAGCGGACGGGCCTCAACCAGCGCACGCTCGAGCGGATTTCGCACCGTGCGTTCGGCTTTTCGCCCAAGCTGCTCCTGCGGCGCCAGCGCTTCATGCGCAGCCTCGCCGCCTTCATGGTCCAGCCCGATGCGCGCTGGAGCGGCTCGATCGACGGGCGCTATTGCGACCAGTCCCATTTCGTGCGCGATTGCCACGCGTTCCTCGGCATGGCGCCGAGCGAATATGCGGCGATGGATCATCCCGTCATAGCCAGCTTCCTGCGCGAACGTCTCCGCCTCCACGGCAGCCCGGTGCAGACGCTCGATAGCCCCGGTCGCGGCTGACGCTGGCCCGCGCGCGCGATGGCGCTTTGCGTTGGCGCGGATTTGGCGCTAGCGGGCCATCGCGATGAGTGAACTGCAAACCCGCAAGGACCAAGCGATCGCGGCCATCGACGCCGCCGAAACTCTGGACGCGCTCGAGGCGCTGCGTGTCGAGGCGCTGGGCAAGCAAGGCTGGATCAGCCTGCTGCTCAAGACGCTCGGCCAGATGTCACCCGAGGAGCGGCAGAGCCAGGCGCCGGCGATCCAGGCGGCGCGGGGCGAAGTCGCCGATGCGATCGCCGCGCGCAAGGCCGCGCTGGAGAATGCCGAGCTGGACCGCCGGCTGGCGAGCGAGACGCTCGACCTCTCGCTGCCCGCACCCCAGGCGCCGCGTGGCTCGGTCCATCCGGTCAGCCAGGTGATGGACGAACTGGCGGAGATCTTCGCCGACCTCGGCTTCTCGGTCGCCACCGGCCCGGAAATCGAGAACGACTGGCACAACTTCACCGCGCTCAATATGGCCGAGACCCATCCGGCGCGGGCGATGCACGACACGTTCTACTTTCCCGATCGCGACGCGGAGGGTCGGCAGATGCTGCTGCGCACGCACACCTCGCCGGTACAGATCCGCAGCATGGCGGAACAGGGCGCTCCGATCCGGATCATCGCGCCGGGCCGCGTCTATCGCTCCGACAGCGACGCGACGCACACGCCGATGTTCCACCAGATCGAAGGCCTGGTGATCGACCGTGACATCCATCTGGGGCACCTCAAGTGGACGCTGGAGACTTTCCTCAAGGCCTTCTTCGAACGCGACGATATCGTGCTCCGCCTGCGCCCGAGCTACTTCCCCTTCACCGAACCGTCGGTGGAGGTCGATGTCGGCTGGCAAGAGGTGAACGCCAATGGAATCAGGCGCCGCGTGCTCGGCGGCGATGGCGACGCCCCCGGTCACGGGTGGATGGAGCTGCTCGGCAGCGGCATGGTCAATCGCCGGGTGCTCGAATTCGCCGGGCTCGATCCTGATGAGTGGCAGGGGTTCGCCTGGGGGCTGGGCGTCGACCGCCTTGCCATGCTGAAGTACGGCATGGACGATTTGCGTGCCTTCTTCGACGGCGACGCACGCTGGCTCGCCCACTATGGCTTCTCGGCGTTCGATCAGCCGTCCCTCTCGGCCGGCGTGGGAGCGCGCGCATGAAGTTCTCGCTCGAATGGCTGAAGGACTACCTCGAGACCGAGGCGAGCGCCGCACAGATCGCGGCCACGCTCAATGCGATCGGGCATGAGGTCGAGGAGATCGAGGACCCGGCCGAACGGCTCGCCGGTTTCCGGGTGGCCGAAGTCCTGACTGCCGGTCCGCATCCCGATGCCGACAAGCTGCAGGTACTCACCGTCTCCACCGGCGAGGGCGCGCCGCTGCAGGTCGTGTGCGGCGCGCCCAATGCGCGGGCCGGCATGAAGGGCGTGCTCGGCCTGCCCGGCGCGGTGGTGCCCGCGAACGGCATGGAGCTGCGCAAGAGCGCGATCCGCGGGGTCGAATCGAACGGCATGATGTGCTCGGTGCGCGAGCTAGAACTGGGCGACGAGCATAGCGGCATCATCGAACTGCCGGCCGACGCGCCGGTGGGAACGGCCTTCGCCGACTATCACGGCGCGAGCCCGGTGTTCGACGTTGCGATCACGCCCAACCGCCCGGACTGCATGGGCGTCTACGGCATCGCCCGCGATCTGGCGGCGGCCGGGCTGGGCACGCTCAAGCCTGTAACAGTGCCCGGGATTGCAGGCACGGGCGCTTGCCCGGTGGATATCCGCACCGACGATCCCGAAGGCTGCCCCGCGTTCTATGGTCGGGTGATCAAGGGGGTGCGCAATGACGCAAGCCCCGAATGGATGCAGCGGCGGTTGCTCGCCGCGGGCCAGCGGCCGATCAGCGCGATCGTCGACCTTACCAACTATCTGATGCTCGGCTTCGGCCGGCCGGCACATGCCTACGACCTGGCGAAGCTGAGCGACCCGGTGGTCGCGCGGCGCGCCAGGGCCGGCGAGAAGGTGCTCGCGCTCAACGAGAAGACCTACACGCTCGACGAAACGATGACCGTGATCGCCGACGACGCCGGCGTCCACGACATCGCCGGCATCATGGGCGGCGAGCATTCGGGGGTGAGCGAAGGCACGACCGACGTGCTCCTCGAGATCGCCTATTTCGACCCCGAACGGATCGGGGTGACGGGCCGCAAGCTCGGCCTCACCTCGGATGCGCGCACGCGTTTCGAACGAGGGGTGGACCCAGCCTTCCTCGACGACGGGCTGGCTCTGCTGACCGGACTGATCCTGGAAATCTGCGGCGGCGAGGCGAGCGAGATCGTGCGCGCGGGGGCGCCCCCGATCACGCCGAAGGTGATCGCTTTCGACCCGGCGCTGACGCGGCGGCTCGGCGGAATCGAGATCGCCGAGGCCGAGCAGCGCCGCATTCTCGAAGCGCTCGATTTCCGCGTCGACGACGGCTGGCAGGTCACTTGCCCTTTGCGCCGTCACGACATCGAAGGGCCGGCCGACCTCGTCGAGGAGGTCGTCCGCATCCATGGTCTCGACAAAGTCGAAAGCGTCGCGCTGCCACGGGCTGAAGGGGTGGCGAAGCCGACCGCCACACCGTTGCAGCAGATCGAGCGCAAGCTGCGCCGCACGGCCGCCGCACGCGGTCTGAATGAGGCGGTGACTTGGTCCTTCCTTCCCGAAGCCGACGCCGACCACTTCGCGGAAGGCAACGGCGGTCTGTGGATTCTCGAGAACCCGATCAGCGAGGACATGAAGGCCATGCGCCCATCGCTGCTCCCCGGCTTGCTCGCCGCGGCCAAGCGCAACGCGGATCGGGGCGCTGCCGGCGCCCGCCTGTTCGAGATCGGCCGCCGCTATTTCCGTGGGCAAGGTGGGGCAAGCGACGAGCGCCCGACGCTCGGCGTGATCCTCGCCGGCGAGAAGACGCCGCGCGGCTGGGCGACGGGCAAGGCGCAGGGCGTCGATGCCTACGATGCCAAGGCCGAGGCCGAAGCCCTGCTCGAAGCCGCCGGGGCACCGGTCGGCAATCTGATGGTCATGGGCGAGGCGGGGCCGCAGTTCCATCCCGGACAGTCGGCGACCCTGCGGCTCGGCCCCAAGAACGTGCTGGCCCGCTTCGGCGCGCTGCACCCGAACACGATCAAGGCATTCGACATCGAAGGGCCGGTCGTCGCGGTCGAGATCTTCCTTGAGGCAATCCCCGCGAAGAAGGGCGGCGGCACCTTCGCTCGCCAGGCCTATGCGCCGCCCGCATTGCAGCCGGTCACACGCGACTTCGCCTTCCTCGTTCCGGCCGATCTAGCGGCCGGTGATCTCGTGCGCGCGGTCAAGGGCGCGGACAAGCAGGCGATCGTCGATGCGCGGGTGTTCGACGTTTTTGCCGGACAGGGCGTGCCCGAGGGCCGGAAATCGGTCGCGGTCGAGGTCGTGCTGCAACCGGGCGAGAAGAGCTTCACCGACGGGGAAATCAAGGCGATCTCCGACCGGATCGTCGCCGCGGCGGGCAAGCAGGGCGCGGAGTTGCGAGCATGAGCAGGACGGCACTCGTCACCGGAGCGACCGCCGGAATCGGAGAAGCCTGCGTGCGCACCCTCGTCGCCAGCGGCTGGCGCTGCATCGCCACCGGCCGCCGGGCGGAGCGGCTGGAGAAGCTGGTCGCCGAACTTGGGGCGGACAAAGTCCATGCCGCGGTGTTCGACGTGCGCGACGAGGCGGCGCGCGACGCCGCGCTCGATGCGTTGCCGGAAGCGTTCGCGGGTATCGATTTGCTGGTGAACAACGCCGGCCTCGCGCTCGGCACCGCACCTGCTCAGGACGCCAGCCTGGCGGACTGGAAGACCATGATCGAGACCAACGTGACGGCGCTTGTCTCGCTCACACACAAGCTCCTCCCAGGCCTGATCGGGCGCAAGGGCGGGGTGGTCAATATCTCGTCCGTAGCGGCGAACTACCCGTACACCGGCGGCAACGTCTACGGCGGGACCAAGGCTTTCGTGCGCCAGTTCGCGCTCGGCCTGCGCGCCGACCTGCACGGCACCGGCGTGCGCGTGACCTCGATCGAGCCCGGCATGGTGGAGACCGAGTTCACCCTGGTGCGTACCGGCGGGAACCACGAGGCACATGAGCGGCTCTATGGCGGCGCGGACCCGATGACGGCCGAAGACATCGCGGAAACCGTCCGCTGGGTCGCCGAGCTGCCGCCACACCTCAACATCAACACGCTCGAACTGATGCCGGTGAGCCAGAGCTTCGCCGGCTTCCAGGTCGCGCGGGAGAACTGAGCGGGTCTATTCGCCCCAGCCGTCGGCGGCATCGCCGGCGCTGCGGCCCCAGTCGTCGCCGTACTCGCGTTCGAATTCCGCCTCCTGTTGGTAGCGCGAGAATTCCGCGGCTGCCTCGTTCGCGGCGTCGATCCGTTCCGACATGCCGGGCACTGCTCCCATCATGCCTTTCGCCATCGGCGGCGTGCCGAAAGTCATGTCGAACGGGCGCCCCTTGATCGCGGCGGCGACGTGCTCCTCGGCCAGCTTCTCCATCATTCCCATGGCGAAGCCATTGGCCTTCATCGCCGCGCCGGCCCGATCCTTGTTTCGCCCCTCAGGTGGCCGGATTTCGGTGGCGACGCGGGTGCCCGTGCCGTCAGGCGTCAGCGTGGTGACGAAGCGCATCAGCTCGCTGCCATTCCGGTCGAGCAGTGCAGTGACGACCGTGTTGCGGTCGGGCTGCGAGACACGGCTGTTGACGACCGTGCTGCCGAGCACATGAACCGGCAGATAGGCCGACTTGAGCGCCGAGCTCACCTCTTGCGGCGTCTTCTCGTAATACTCGCCCGTGCCGCAGCCCGCGAGAAGCATGGCGCCCGCGCAGGCGAGAAGGATGGATTTCATACGCATGATGCGATTCCCCTGCCCGACCCTTCGGGACCGGTAGCACCGGGCCATTGCCGATCGGTTCAGCCGCGCAGCGCGCGTGATGCCGTATCGGCACCTCTCCAGCGAGTGGACGAAATCGCTCTGCGCGGCTACGGGCGCCGGCCATGTCCAACCGCCGCACCTTCGCCATCATCTCCCACCCCGACGCGGGCAAGACCACGCTGACCGAGAAGCTGCTGCTTCAGGGCGGCGCGATCCATCTCGCGGGCGAGGTCAAGGCGCGGGGGCAGGCGCGGCGGGCGCGGTCGGACTGGATGAAGATCGAGCAGCAGCGCGGTATCTCGGTGACCAGCTCGGTCATGACCTTCGAGCGGGACGGGATCACCTTCAACCTGCTCGACACGCCGGGGCACGAGGACTTCTCGGAAGACACCTACCGCACGCTGACCGCGGTCGATTCGGCGATCATGGTGATCGACGCGGCCAAGGGGATCGAGCCGCAGACGCGCAAGCTGTTCGAGGTCTGCCGCCTGCGTTCGGTGCCGATCATCACCTTCGTCAACAAGGTCGACCGCGAGGGCAAGAGCGGCTTCGAACTGCTCGACGAAGTGGCCGATACGCTGGCGCTCGACGTGTCGCCGCAGGGCTGGCCGGTCGGCATGGGCGGCACCTTCCAGGGCGTTCTCGACTTCGCGTCCGGCGAAGTCAGCCGGCCGGAAGGGCCGAGCAAGGAGTTCCGGGGCAAGCGCGAAGCCGATGCCGCGCTCCCCGACGAGGTCGCTGAGGAGGCCGAGCTGGCGCGGATCGGCTATCCCGAATTCGATCTCGAAGCCTACCGCAACGGTGATCTCACGCCGGTCTATTTCGGCAGCGCGCTCAAGAACTTCGGCGTCACCGAACTGATCGAGGCGATCGCGACTCATGCCCCGCCGCCGCGCCCCCAGCCGGCGGGCGAGGAGCAGGTGAGCCCTGAGCGGGACGAGGTCACCGGCTTCATCTTCAAGGTCCAGGCCAACATGGACCCGAACCACCGTGACCGCATCGCTTTCATGCGGCAGGTCTCCGGCACCTTCAAACGCGGCATGAAGCTGACCCCGAGCGGGCTGGGCAAGCCGATCGCGATCCACTCGCCGATCCTGTTCTTCGCGCAGGATCGGGAGCTGGCCGATACGGCGGAAGCGGGCGACATCATCGGCATTCCCAACCACGGCACGCTGCGCGTCGGCGACACGCTGAGCGAGAAGAACCAGATCCGATTTACCGGCCTGCCCAACTTCGCACCGGAAATCCTGCGGCGGGTGGTGCTCAAGGATCCGACCAAGACCAAGCAGCTTCGCAAGGCGCTCGACGACTTGTCCGAAGAGGGCGTGATCCAGGTCTTCTATCCCGAGATCGGCGCGCAGTGGATCGTCGGGGTCGTGGGTCAGCTCCAGCTCGATGTGCTCGTCAGCCGGCTGGAGGCGGAATACAAGGTCGAGGCCAACCTCGAGCCCGCCCCCTTCGCCACGGCCCGCTGGCTCAAGGGTGATGCCAAGACGCTGGGGGAGTTCGAGGGCTTCAACCGCGCCAATCTCGCGCGCGACCGCGACGGCGATCTGGTCTTCATGGCCAAGAGCCCGTGGGACGTCGGCTACCAGCAGGAAAAGAACCCGGACCTGACTTTCTCTGCCACCAAGGAGCGGTGACAGGCCGGTCGCAGGGCCCTAGAACGCTGCCGATGGGCGATCCTGCAGATATGCCGCGCCGCGACCGACCATGCGGTGCACTCGGCACCGATCGGCGCTAGGCCGCGTTTCTTCTCCCGTGCAGCTCAGGTTCGCCAGCTACAATATTCACAAGGCCGTCGGGCTCGACCGGCGGCGCGATCCCGACCGGATCATTTCCGTGCTGCGCGAGATCGACGCCGATGTGATCGCCTTGCAGGAAGTCGACCGCCGGATCGGCGACCGGGCGAGCGTGCTGTCGCGCGCCGCGCTCGACGACACACCGTGGAAGCCGGTCCAACTCGCGAAGAGGCCGCGCAGCCTCGGCTGGCACGGCAATGCGATCCTGGTACGCCGCGAATACGACGTGATCGAGGCCGAGCCGCTCGACCTGCCCACGCTGGAGCCGCGCGGGGCGGTCCGAGCCGATGTCGAGTGCGAAGGGCGCCGTCTTCGCGTGATAGGGACGCACCTCGACCTCTCCGGCCTCAGGCGGCGCGACCAGATCAAGGCCATTTTGGCGCATCACGGCGAGTGCGAGACCGGCTGCCCGACCGTGGTGCTCGGCGATTTCAACCAGTGGGGTGCGCGCAGCGGAGCGATGCGTGAGTTCGGCGATGGCTGGCAACTGCTCGATCCGGGGCGCAGCTTCCCCAGCCGCCAGCCGGTGGCGAGGCTCGACCGGATCATCGCCTCGGGCGAATGGGATGTGCACACGGCCGCGGTCCACCACAGCGCGCTGGCCGTGCAGGCGTCCGACCATCTACCGGTCTGGGCCATGCTTGAAATGCATAAATAGTAGGCACAGCCTAAAGTATGAGCAGATAAGTGGGGCTGGGCGCAACCGAATTGCGCACTCCGGTCTGCAAATAAAGAAAAATTCCCAACTGGCACGCGTTTTGCTGCCTTTGATGGAGCCGGGGTGTTCCGGCGGACAGCCAGGGGGGATCGATGAAATTCATCATCGCCATCATCAAGCCGTTCAAGCTCGACGAAGTGCGCGAGGCGCTCGGAGCGATCGGCATCGCCGGCATGACCGTATCCGAGGTCAAGGGTTTCGGACGGCAGAAGGGCCAGACGGAAATCTACCGCGGGGCCGAATACTCCACCAACATGCTGCCCAAGGTGAAGATCGAGATCGCGGCCAGCGACGATCTTGCGCCGCAAGTGGTCGAGACGATCACGCAGACGGCGAGCACGAAGAGCATCGGTGACGGAAAGGTCTTCGTCTTCGATCTCGCCGAGGCGACCCGCATCCGCACCGGCGAAACAGGGGATACCGCGTTGTGAGCGCGGCAAGAGACAAGAGGGACCAGACGATGATCCGCAACATGCTTTGCGGTGCAGGCGCGCTCGGCGCCGCGCTGTTCGCCGCCGCGCCCGCATTCGCGCAGGACGCGGCCGCCGTGCCCAATCCGGGCAACAACGCATGGATGATGACCGCGACGGTCCTCGTCCTGATGATGATCCTGCCCGGCCTCGCGCTGTTCTACGGCGGGCTCACGCGGCAGAAGAACATGCTCTCGACGATGACCCAGGTCGGCGCCACCGCGGCGCTGGCCATGCTCATCTGGGTCATGTGGGGCTATTCGCTCGCTTTCGGCGACACGACCTATGAAGGCACGCTGGGCCTGTTCATCAGCGGGGGCAGCTACTTCCTCGCCGGAACCGACGCGAGCAGCACCGCCGCGACCTTCACCGACGAAGTCATCAGCAAGTACGTCTTCATCAGCTTCCAGATGACGTTCGCCGCGATCACCGCTGCGCTGTTCCTCGGTTCCACGGCCGAGCGGCTTAAGTTCTCCGCGCTGATGGCCTTCGTGCCGATCTGGCTGACGATCGTCTATTTTCCGATCGCACATATGGTTTGGGCAGGCGGCGGGCTGCTGTTCGAGGACGGCGCTCTGGACTTCGCCGGAGGAACGGTGGTCCACATCAATGCCGGCGTCTCGGGGCTGGTGCTCGCGTACCTGCTCGGCAAGCGCCGCGGCTATCCGGCCGAGCCGATGCCGCCGCACTCGATGACGCTGACGATGGTCGGCACCGGCCTGCTGTGGGTTGGCTGGTTCGGATTCAACGCCGGCTCGGCGCTGGAAGCCGACGGTTCAGCGGGTCTGGCGATGATCAACACGTTCGTCGCCACCGCGGCTGCGGCACTGGCCTGGATGGTGATCGAGCGGCTCGCGGGTCACAAGGGGTCCGCGCTCGGCTTCTGCTCGGGCGTGATCGCCGGCCTCGTCGCGGTGACCCCGGCGGCCGGCAACTCGGGCCCGTTCGGCGCGATCCTGCTCGGCATCCTCTCCTCGACGGTGTGCTACTTTGCCGTGGCGAAAGTGAAGGCGAAGTTCGGGTACGACGACTCGCTCGACGCTTTCGGCATCCACGGCGTGGGCGGCATCGTCGGTGCGATCGGCACGGCGGTGGTCTATCAGCCCTTCCTGGGCGGCCCCGGCGACGGCTCGACCGCCCTCGGCGCGCAGCTCGGCATCCAGGTGTTCAGTGTGCTCGTCACGATCCTCTGGGCGGGCGTCGGCACGCTTGTGGCCGGACTGATCGTCAAGGCGCTGATGGGCCTCAGGGTTTCGGAAGAGACCGAAGTCGACGGGCTCGACATCTCCGAGCACGGGGAGCGCGCCTACAACTGACACACAAGTTCGGCGGACCGGAGGCTCTCCTCTCCATCTTCGGTCCGCCCGCCAGTGTTCCTCCTGCGAACACCGCCTTCATGGGCCGGAGCCAGCCGCTCCGGCCCTTTTTTTGTGCCTCAAGTGCCGGCGCGCGCATCCGCGCGCTTGGCTATCCTCCGCGCGGAGCGCTCCGGTGGGCGGTCGCCCTTGCGATCCGCCTGCGGCGGACCGGGACATTTGCGCAGCCAAAAAGGGGAGGATTGCTCAGGCTCAGGCCAGGCTGCGGTTCATGAAATCCGCGCAGCGCTCACCGATCATGATGCTGGGTGCATTGGTGTTGCCACCGATGAGCCGAGGCATGATGGAGGCGTCGGCGACCCACAGGCCGTCGATTCCGCGGGCCTTGAGCGTGGGATCGACCACCACATCCTCGTCCGCGCCCATTCGGCAGGTCCCGACTGGGTGATAGACGGTGTCGGCCCGGTTGCGGATCAGCTCGTCGAGCGCATCGTCGTCGGCGAGATCGATCGGGTAGCGGTCTTTCGGGCGGTATCCGCTCATCGGCGGGGCGTCGACGATCCGATGCGACAGCCGCACGCCGGCGCGCAGCACGGCCATGTCGCGCTCGTCGGCGAGAAAGTTGGGATCGATCACCGGAGCCGCGGCCGCATCGGACGAAGCGAGCCGCACGGTTCCCCGGCTCTCGGGCCGCAGCACGCAGGCGTGGAGCGAGAAGCCGTGGCCTTTGACTTTGGTCCGCCCGTGATCTTCGAGCATGGCCGGCACGAAGTGCCATTGCACGTCGGGTGCCGGGGAATCGGGCATGACGCGCCAGAACCCGCCCGCCTCGGCATAAGGCGTGGTCATCACGCCGGTCCGGCGGCGGCGGTGCTCCGCGATTGCCTTCAACATGCGCCATGTGCCGGCGAGGCTGTCGCCGATGAAGTCGCGGCTCTCGGTCTCCCAGCTCGAGACGTAGTCGATATGGTCCTGCAAGTCGCTGCCAACTGCGGGGCGATCCCGCACGACCTCGATCCCGTGCTCCCGCAAATGTCCGGCGGGACCGATGCCGGAGAGCATCAGAATCTGCGGACTGTTGAAGGCGCCGGCGGAGAGCACGACGCCGCCCCGCGCGCGCAGCGTCTCGCGCTTGCCGCCGCGCCGGATGGTCACGCCGGTTGCGCGGCCATCCTCGATCATGATCCGCTCCACCAGCGTTCCCGTCATCACCGCAAGGTTCGCGTGATCGCGCAGCGGTTCGACATAGGCCCGCGCCGCGGACCAGCGCTCGCCGCCCTTCTGGGTCACCTGGTAGAGCCCGAAGCCTTCCTGCTTCGCCCCGTTGAAGTCGTGGTTCACCGGAAGCTGCAGCGCGGCCGCGCTGTCGACGAAAGCCATGCTGCCGGGGTTGGGCCATTTCTGGTCGGAGACGCATAGGGGGCCGTCGCCGCCATGGAATTCGTCCGCGCCGCGCACATTGCCCTCGGCGCGCTTGAAGTACGGCAGCACGTCCTTGTACGCCCAACCGGCGCAACCGAGCGCGGCCCAGTTGTCGTAGTCCCATGCGTGCCCGCGGATATAGATCATCGCGTTGATCGCGCTCGATCCGCCAAGGCCACGCCCGCGCGGCTGATAGCCGGTCCTGCCGTTCAGCCCCTTCTGCGGCACCGTTTCGTAGCGGTAGTTCGCCGCCTTGGGCAGGAAGGGCATGAAGCCCGGCGTCTTGACCAGGAAGTTGTCGTTCGTCCCGCCCGCTTCGAGCAGGCAGACCTTGCGCCTGCCGTCCTCCGCCAGCCGCCCGGCGACCGCGCTGCCCGCGCTACCGCCGCCGATCACGATCACGTCGAATTCCGCCATATTCCATCCTCCCCGGGAGAATGGTTAGGCAGGCTCGCCCTCCGCGGCAATCGGGTTTTCGTTTGGAACCTTTCGTTCGCCGCCGTGCCCCTGGCGCCAGCGCGCGCGGATCATGTCCGAAGTTTCGCGGCTGCCATCGTGCGACCAGCCGGGCTCGCGCAGGAGGTAGGACAGCTTGTGTCGCCACGGTGCACGCCAGATGTCCTCCAGCATGCCGACCCATTCGTGGAACACCGACCACAGCAGGTTGAACGAACCGAGCTGCTTCACGATGCCGTAGCGAATCCGCTCCTCGTCGTTCTCTGGCTCGAAAGTGCCGAACATCCGGTCCCACACGATGAACACGCCGGCATAGTTGCGGTCGAGGTAGCGCGGGTTGGTCGCGTGGTGCACGCGGTGGTGGCTGGGGGTGTTCATCACCGCCTCGAACCAGCGCGGCATCCGCTGAATCGCCTCGGTATGGATCCAGAACTGGTAGATCAGATTGAATCCGGCGCAGATCGCGATCATCGCCGGGTGGAAACCGACCAGCGCCAGCGGTAGCTTGAACGCGAAGCCGAGCGTGAAGGCGCCGGTCCAGGTCTGCCGTAGCGCGGTGCTGAGGTTGTAGTGCTGGCTTGAATGATGATTGACGTGGCTGGCCCAGAACCAGCGCACGCGATGCCCCGCGCGGTGGACCCAGTAGTAGGCGAGATCGTCGAGCACGAAGCAGGCGATCCACGCCCACCAGGCCCAGCCGATGTCGAACAGACGGTACTCGTAGGCGGCGAGG
Organism: Pelagerythrobacter aerophilus; assembly: GCF_003581645.1. Classification (GTDB taxonomy): domain Bacteria; phylum Pseudomonadota; class Alphaproteobacteria; order Sphingomonadales; family Sphingomonadaceae; genus Pelagerythrobacter; species Pelagerythrobacter aerophilus. Next base: position 71,470 of record NZ_QXFK01000017.1, read on the forward strand.
AAGACGAGCAGGGCGAATCCGCCGAACAGCACGCCGGCGACCGTACTGCCGAGCCCGAAGGCGAGGCTCGTCAGCGTGTCTTTCGGTTCATAGGCTTCCGGCCGCCGCTTCCACGCCCACAGCATCTCGGCGAGGACGAGCAGCACGAAGGCGGGGATCGCGTAATCGACGGGCGAAAAATCGGGCATGATGGACCGGTTCACAGCCTCCTGAGGCTTGCTGCCCAATACTGCGCCTGCGCGCCGAGGTCGAGCGTGACTTCGCCGAAGCGTCTCTCCGCCGTACCGACGACGAGCAGGTTCCGGTCGAGCCGCGCATGGGTATGGTCGGTCAGCAGCCGGGCAGCGAAGTGCGCCCCGTGGCGGCGTAGCAGCAGGACGCGATCGCCCGCGTCGCGCAGCAGCGCAGCATGGCCCGACCGGTCGATCGCCACGTCGACCGCCTCGAACCCGTACACCGCCTCTTCCGCCAGTTCGCGCGCATGGGCCTCGTCGCGGATCCGCAAGTCGCCACCGAGACGGAGCTTCCAGGCAAGCCCAGCGAGCGCGAGGATCGCAAGAAGCGAGCCGCCGAGGCGCAGGAGGAGGTCGAGGTCCATCGCTCGCGATCTGCCACGCACCCGCGGACCTGTCGAGCGGTCGACGTTTGCAAATCGGCAGGCGCGCTTTAGACCGTCCCCGACAGAGGGAGAGATCGATGAGGAAAGCCGCGTTTCTGTTCGCCGCCGCTGCGCTGGTGGCGCAGCCTGCCTTCGCGCAGACGTTCGATGCCGTGGAGGCGGTCGACGCGCAATACGACCGCACCGAACGGGTTGCGCGTCAGCTCTGGGAATGGGCGGAGGTCGGCTATCAGGAAACGAAGTCGAGCGCGCTGCTTCAGTCGGAGCTCGAGGCCAACGGCTTCACGGTGAAGAAAGGCGTCGCCGGCATCCCTACGGCGTTCGTCGCCGAATACGGCAACGAAGGTCCGGTGATTGCCGTTCTCGGCGAGTTCGATGCCTTGCCGGGCCTCAGCCAGTCGGCCTCGCCGCTGCGCGAGGCTGTGACCGGCAAGCACGCGGCGCACGCCTGCGGGCACAACCTGTTCGGTGCCGGCTCGCTCACCGCCGCCATCGCCGTGAAGCAATGGCTAGAGGCGACCGGTACCCCCGGCCGCATCCGGTTCTACGGCACCCCGGCCGAAGAAGGCGGATCGGGCAAAGTCTACATGACGCGCGCGGGGCTGTTCGACGACGTGGACATCGCGATCCACTGGCATGCCGACGACGAGAATAGCGCAGCGGCGCAGACCAGCCTCGCCAATCGCTCGGCCAAGTTCCGCTTCCGCGGACGCTCCGCGCATGCCGCGGGCGCGCCGGAGCAGGGCCGCTCGGCGCTCGACGGGGTCGAGGCGATGAACATGATGGTCAACATGATGCGCGAACACACGACGATGGATTCGCGCATCCACTACGTCATCACCGAAGGCGGAACCGCGCCGAATGTGATCCCCGACTTCGCCGAGGTGTTCTATTACGTGCGCCATTCGGACACCGCCGAGGTCGAGGCGATGTGGAAGCGGCTCGAAGCCGCCGCGCAAGGTGCCGCCATGGGCACCGGGACCGAAGTCGAATGGGAGATCATCCACGGCAACAACCCGCTGCTGGTGAACGAGACGCTGGCAAAGATGATGGACGCCAAGCTGCGGCGCGTCGGCGGCGTCGAATATACGGCGGAAGAACGGGGCTGGGCCGAGCAGCTTTCAAAGAGTTTGGGCGATGCGGCCGAGCCGCTTGCCAGCGCGGGTGAGATACAGCCGTACAAGAAGTCGCTCGGCTACGGTTCGACCGATGTCGGCGACGTTTCCTGGGCCACGCCCACGGTGGGCCTGCGCATCGCCACATGGGTGCCCGGCACATCGGCACACAGCTGGCAGTCGGCGGCGGCGAGCGGCACGACGATCGGCTACAAGGGCGCACAACTGGCGGCCAAGACGATGACGCTGGCCGCGATCGAGCTCTACACCAACCCCGAGCTTCGTGCGCAGGCCCGCGCCGAGTTCGACGCGGCTCGCGGGGAAAACTACGAGTACCGCTCGCTGCTCGGCGACCGTGATCCGCCGCTCGATTTCCGCAAGTGATCAGCCGCGGGCGCGGGCGGCGAGCATGTCGATCGCCGGGCGCACCGGCGTGATATCGTAGCCCGCGGCGGCGGCGGCGGCGGCGATCTCTTCCGGATCGCGCCCGTCTTGCGCCTGAGCAAGCGACCACAGCAGTGTGGAACGCGTGCCCGAGCGGCAATAGGCAAGCACTTTGCCGTTCGCCTCCGCGAGCGCATCGGCCATCGCTTGCACTTGCCGTTCGCCGAAGCCCGAGCCGCCGATGGGGATGGCGATATAGTCGAGCCCAGCGGCGCGCGCCGCGGCTTCGATTTCGGCGCCCGGGGTCTGGTCCTCCGATTCGCCATCGGGTCGGTTGTTGATCACCAGCGTCACCCCTTCGGCCCGGGCCGCCGCGATGTCTTCCAGGTCGATCTGCGGGCTCGCGAGAACCGTGTCGCTCAGCGTGCGGAAATCGCTCATTGCGATGTCTCCCGTGCGGTCTTCGCGCGCCGGTTGCGCTGCATCATGTTGAGCAGCTCGACCCCGACCGAGAAGGCCATAGCGGCGTAGATGTAACCTTTGGGAACGTGGAACCCGAAGCCGTCGGCGATCAGCACCAGGCCGATCATCACCAGGAAGGCGAGCGCGAGCATCACCAGCGTCGGGTTCTTCTCGATGAAGCGGGCCAGCGGATCGGCGGCGATCATCATGATACCGACGGTGATCACCACGGCGGTCACCATGATGGGAATATCGTCGGTCATGCCCACCGCGGTGAGGATCGAATCGACCGAGAAGACGATATCGATCGCGACGATCTGCGCGATCACCGCGCCGAAAGTGGCGGTCGCCGCAGCCGCGATGCCGGGCGTCTTGTCGAGCAGGTCGCCCGAAGGATCGGCAGGCTCCATCGAGTGGTGGATTTCCTTGGTCGCCTTCCACAGCAGAAAGAGACCGCCGATGAGCAGGATCATATCTCGGCCGGAGAACGCGGTCTCGAAGCTGGGCTCACCGTACTGGTTGGGCGCGCCCTCCAGCCCGAGATCGAACAGCGGCGTCTGCAGCGTCACGATCCAGCCGATCAGCATAAGCAGGCCGATCCGCATGATGAGAGCGAGCATGAGTCCGATGCGGCGCGCGCGCTGTTGCTGGTGCTCGGGCAGCTTGTTCGACAGGATCGCGATGAAGATCAGATTGTCGACCCCGAGGACGACCTCGAGTGCGATCAGGGTGAGCAATGCTGCCCATGCGGCCGGGTCGGAAAGGAGCGCGACGATGTCCATGCGCGCCTGATGCCCCAAGCGCGAGTCGCAGGCAAGCGTCCCTGAGAGCGCGAGGCGCAATGCCAAAATGTCACAATTTCGCGCCAAGGTGGGCGAAGCCGTTAAATCATTCGCGTGGGCATAATTTCTGCGCTATGGTTGGCGTTTGGCAGGTGGGGACCCAGCGCTTTTGCGTGTTGGCCACCGACGTGACCTTGCCGGGGCCCGTCCGTCCGGTAGGCATGGGAGAGTTCGGGGGCGGTGCGAAGGTACGTGTTGAACTATGGGTTACGATAGAGGCCGCCGGGGTCGCGGACGCGACAAGCGCGATGGTTTCGGTGAAGACGGGTTCGATCCTTTCGGTGGACCCGGCGGAGATTTCGGACAGGGCGGTTTCGGCGGCGATCGGTTCGGCGGCGGTGACCGCTTCGGTGGCGGCGGCGATCGCTTCGGCGGTGGCAGCGGCGGCGGAGGCGGTGGCCGTTTCGGCGGCGACCGCGGCGGACCACGCGGCGGCGGTGGCGGTGGCGGCGGTTTCAGCCGCATGCCGGCGCAGGTCGTCGGCACCGGCAAGGGCACGGTCAAGTTCTTCAATGGACAGAAGGGTTTCGGCTTCATCCAGCAGGAAGGCGGCGGTGAGGACGTGTTCGTCCATATCAGCGCGGTCGAACGTGCCGGCCTCGAAGGTCTCGGCGAGGGGCAGGAGCTCGAATTCAACCTGGTCGATCGCGGCGGCAAGATTTCGGCGCAGGATCTGCAGATCGTCGGCGACGTCGTGCCGGTGCAGGCGCGCAGCGACCGCGAGGATCGCGGCGGCGGCGCTCCGCAGCGCGAGCTGACCGGAGAGAAGGCGACCGGTACGGTCAAGTTCTTCAACGCGATGAAGGGCTTCGGCTTCCTCGTCCGCGACGACGGACAGCCGGATGCGTTCGTCCACATCAGCGCAGTCGAGCGTTCCGGGCTATCCGCCATCAACGAGGGCGAGCGCTACGAGTTCGATCTCGAGGTCGACCGACGAGGTAAGCACTCGGCGGTCAACCTGGTGCCCGTCCAGGGCTGACACGCTCGCTTCCCGCCCGATGTTTGACCGGGCCACGGCGAAAATCTAGACGGTGCGAATGGCGGCTCCGGGGCATAAGCTCGGGGGGCCGCCATTTGTCGTTTCCCGATCCCGATTCGAAGGATTCTGCCAATGTCGATCACCCCGCTCATGCCCGTCTATCCCCGCTGCGGTGTGCGCCCGGTGCGCGGCGATCACTGCCATCTGATCGACGAGGACGGCACGCGCTATCTCGATTTCGCGAGCGGCATCGCGGTCAACCTGCTCGGACACAGTCACGAAGGGTTGATCGGCGCCATTCAGCGCCAGGCGGCGACGCTGATGCACGTCTCCAACCTTTACGGCAGCCCCCAGGGTGAGGCGCTGGCGCAGCGGCTGGTGGACAAGACTTTCGCCGACACGGTGTTCTTCACCAACTCGGGCGCGGAGGCGGTCGAGTGCGCGATCAAGACCGCACGCGCCTACCATCAGGCGGCAGGCAGCGAAAACCGGCATGAACTGATCACTTTCACCAGCGCCTTCCACGGGCGGACGATGGCGACCATCAGCGCCTCCAATCAGGAGAAGATGCACAAGGGCTTCATGCCCCTGCTGGGTGGGTTCAAGTACGTCGAGTTCGACGACCTCGAAGGCGCGAAGGCGGCGATCGGCCCGAACACCGCCGGTTTCCTGGTCGAGCCGATCCAGGGGGAGGGCGGTATTCGCCCCGCATCGGACGCGTTCATGAAGGGGCTGCGCACCCTCGCGGACGAGAACGATCTGATGCTGGTGCTCGACGAGGTTCAGTGCGGCGTTGCGCGCACGGGCAAGCTCTACGCCTACGAGCACTACGGGATCGAGCCCGACATTCTCGCCACCGCGAAGGGCATCGGGGGCGGCTTTCCCCTCGGTGCATGTCTCGCGACCGAGAAGGCCGCGCGCGGCATGGGCTTCGGGACGCACGGCTCCACCTACGGTGGCAACCCGCTGGCGATGGCGGCGGGCACGGCGGTGATGGACGCGGTCGCGAACGACGAATTCCTCGCCGAAGTAACCGAGAAGGGCGAACGCATCCGCACCCGGCTCGAGCAGTTCATCGGCAACTATCCCGACTTGTTCGAGCTCGTGCGCGGCAAGGGGCTGATGCTCGGCCTCAAGATGAAGGTCGAGAGCCGGCCGTTCTTCGCCCACTTGCGCGATAACCATCAGTTGCTGACCGTTGCGGCGGGCGACAACACCCTGCGTGTCCTGCCGCCGCTGGTGATCGGCGATGCCGAGATCGAGGAGTTCTTCGACAAGCTCTCCGCCGGCGCCGCCGACTACGCAGTCCCCGAGCCGGCCTGATGGCCGTCCGCCACTTCCTCGACCTGTCGGACGCGGGGACCGATGCGCTTGCCGCAATGATCGACGACGCGCAGCAGCGCAAGGCCGCGCGCTGCGAGTGGCCCCGGGGCAAGGCCGATGCCGACGCTCCGCTCGCCGGGCACGTGCTGGCGATGGTGTTCGAGAAGAACTCGACCCGCACCCGGGTCAGCTTCGATATCGCCATGCGCCAGCTCGGCGGATCGACCCTGGTGCTCGATTCGGTTTCCAGCCAGCTCGGCCGAGGCGAGTCGATCGCCGATACTGCGCGCGTCCTAAGCCGCATGGCTGACGCGATCATGCTCCGCACCGACGATCACGCAAAGGCGGAGGAGATGGCGCGCCATGCCAGCGTGCCGGTGATCAACGGCCTGACGGACCGGTCGCATCCGTGCCAGATCGTCGCCGATCTCCTCACCGTGATCGAACACGGCAAGCCGCTGCCCGGGCTCGAACTCGCCTGGTTCGGCGACGGCAACAACGTGCTGCATTCGATTCTGGAGGCGGCCGGGCTGTTCAAGTTCAACGTCCGCGTCGCTACCCCGCCCGGCTACGAGCCCGATGGTAAATTCGTGGAGGCCGCTCGGGCGAACGGAGCGCAGATACGGCTGACGAACGACGCGGCCGAAGCCGCGGAGGGTGCCGACATCCTCGTGACCGACACCTGGGTCTCCATGGGACAGGAGCATGCCGAGGCGAAGCTGGCGGCGATGGCGCCGTTCCAGGTGGACGAGGCGCTGATGGCACGCGCCAAGCCCGAGGCGCGCTTCCTCCACTGCCTGCCCGCGCATGTGGGCGAGGAAGTGAGCGAAGGAGTGTTCGAAGGCCCGCAAGCGGTCGTGTTCGACGAGGCGGAGAACCGCATTCACGCGCAGAAGTCGGTCCTGCTCTGGTGCTTCGGAAAGCTTTGAGAGCGCTGGTGCCTTACTTTCGCTGACTCTCTGCCCATATGCGCGGCATGACGGACCAGACTGAAACCTTTTCCGACAAGCTGCTGGGCTTCACGATTCCGGCGCGCAACGCGCGCGGCAAGGCGGTGCGGCTGGACCGCGCGATCGACGAGATTCTCGCGGCCCACGATTACCCGCCCGCCATCACGCACCTGCTCGCGGAAGCGCTCGTGCTTGCGACGCTGATCGGCGGGTTGCTCAAGGACGAGAGCGGTCAATTGACCATGCAGGCGCAGACCGAAGGCGGGGTCGTGCGCTTGCTGGTGTGCGATTACCGCAATGGGCAGCTCCGCGGATACGTCGATTTCGACCGTGAGCGGCTGACCGAACTCGGCGCCAATCCTCCGCTCTCCGCGCTGTTTGGAAAGGGCTATCTCGCGATAACCTTCGATATGGCAGGTGGCGAGGGGCGCTATCAGGGTATCGTTCCGCTCGAAGGCGAGACACTGGCCGAAGCCTGCGAGGCCTATTTTGGGCAGTCGGAGCAGATCCCCACGCTGATCCGCGTCGCCGCGCGCGCCGGGGAGGATGGCTGCACGGCCGGGGGCCTGCTCGTTCAGCACCTGCCCGACGGCGAAGAAGGCCGCGAGCGGCTTCACGCACGGATGGATCATCCCGAGTGGGAACACGTCGTGGCGCTCGCTGGAAGCACCCGGCACGAAGAACTGATCGATCCCGCGCTTTCGCTGGAGGCCCTGGTGTGGCGGCTGTTTCACGAAGAAGAGGAAGTCCGCGTCCAGCCCGGCGCGCCGATTGCGCGCGGATGCCGCTGCTCGGCCGAGCACTACGAACAGATCATCGCTCGCTTTCCAGAGGAGGATCGGGCGGACATGCGCGATGAAAACGGAATGATTCTGATCGACTGTGCGTTCTGTTCGAAAGTGTTCGAAATCGAAGCGTGAACGGACTGTCGCATTCGTGCAACGACTTGCCCTTACGATCATGATACATATTTAACTGTCAGGCAGGTTGTCTGGAGATCGATCAATGCTCAAGTCGTCCGTCGCTGCACTTCGGTCGATTGTCATAGTCGCGGGGCTGGCGGCGGGTGTTGCGGTCGCCGCGCAATCGCCGAGCCTGTCCATGCTCGGTCGGCTCGAACCGGGACAGTGGCAGTTGCGTTTCCGCGACGGCAGCCCGGCGCAGCAGATCTGCCTCAAGACCGGACGCGAACTGATCCAACTGCGCCATCAGAACAGCAAGTGCTCGCGCTATGTGATCGAGGACGGGAGCGATGAAGTGACCGTCCAGTACACCTGCCGTGGCGCCAATTACGGGCGGACCAGTATTCGCCGGGAAACCGGCTCGCTGGCGCAGGTGGAAAGCCAGGGGATCGCCGGCGGCCTCCCGTTCCAGTTCACTGCCGAGGCGCGCCGGACGGGAACCTGCCGCTGACGGAAGCAGCGATGCTTCCCATTGCTCCGCCGGGATTTTCTCCCTAGCCCGGAAAAATGGGATCGAACGCGGACAATCGGCACGACGTCGCAGTGGTGCTGCTGTCCGGCGGGCTCGACTCGATGGTATCCGCTGCTCTCGCGCGCGAGCGCGGCTTCGCCCTGCATGCCCTGACGATCGACTACGGCCAGCGGCACAAGGTGGAGATCGAGGCGGCGCGGAACATCGCCGCCATGCTCGGTTGTATGCGGCATGTGGTCCTTCCGCTCGACCTCACTGTATTCGGCGGTTCGGCGCTGACCGACGATATCGAGGTGCCGACCGGCGGCGTGGGGGAGGACATCCCTGTTACTTACGTCCCGGCACGCAACATCGTGTTCCTGTCGCTGACGCTGGCCTGTGCCGAGGCGGCCGGCGCAAGCGACATCTTCATCGGCGTGAACGCGCTCGACTATTCCGGATATCCCGATTGCCGGCCTGAATTCATCGCGGCGTTCGAGGAGATGGCGCGGCTTGGCACGAAGGCCGGCGTCGAAGGGCGCGCGATCGCGATCAATGCCCCGCTGCAACACATGAGCAAGGCCGAGATCGCGGCCGAGGCGCACCGCCTGGGGTTGGACACGGGGCTGAGCTGGTCGTGCTACGCGCCCGGACCGACCGGCCGCGCATGCGGGGTATGCGACAGCTGCCGCTTGCGTCAAAAGGGATTCGCAGAAGCGGGGTTGGAGGATGGGATCAGCTATGAACGACAGCCAGACTGACGAGGCGCACGCGCCTGCCGAAGCGGAGCAGGTGCGGCAAACGGTACCGGCATATAGCTGGTACGCACTCGGCGTTCTGGTGGTCGTTTACGTCCTCAACTTCATCGATCGCCAGATTCTCTCGATCCTCGCGAACGACATTAAACTCGATCTGGGGGTGGAGGACGACTATCTCGGTTTCCTCTACGGCACCGCTTTCGCAGTGTTCTATGCGCTGTTCGGCATTCCGCTCGGCAGGCTTGCGGATAGTTGGAAGCGACTGCGGCTGATGAGCATCGGCCTCGCGCTATGGTCGGCGATGACCGCACTCTCCGGCTTCGCCCGCAATGCCGCGACGCTGACGGTGGCGCGCATCGGCGTCGGCGTGGGAGAGGCGACTGCGAGCCCCGCCGCCTATTCGCTGATCTCGGACTGGTTCCCGGCGCGGCTGCGCGCGACGGCGCTCGCGATCTATTCCTCGGGCCTCTACCTCGGCGGCGGCGTATCGCTGCTGATCGGCGGATTGGTGGTCGAGAACTGGAACGCGGCCTATCCCGACGGCGGACCGCTGGGGCTCGTAGGCTGGCAGGCCGCCTTCCTCTCGGTCGGCATTCCCGGCGTGCTGCTGGCGCTCTGGATCCTGACGCTGCGCGAGCCGATCCGCGGCGCGATGGACGGATTGCCGACTCCGGAAGACCCGCATCCGTTCCGGGGGTTCCTGGAGGAACTGGTGCAGGTGATCCCACCGTTCACCTTGATAGGCGCGGCGATGCGGGGGGTCGGCGCTCTGGCCGTCAACGTCGCCGGCGCGATCTTCTTCGCTGTGCTCGTGGTCCTGCTCTCATCGCTCGTTCCGGCGACCTCCGCGCTGGTGCCTGGCGTGTCCGACCAATGGCTGTTCCTCGGTGTCGGCTATTATGCGGTGTTCAGTTGGACGATGTCGCTCAAGTCGCGGGATCTGCCGACATTCCGGCTCACCTGGGGGTCGCCAGCGTTCCTCACGGTCGTGCTCGGCTACGGCACGGTTGCCTTCGTCGCCTATTCGGCGGCGTACTGGGGGGCGCCTTATGCGGAACGAGCGCTGGGCGCCGACAAGAGCGACCTTGGCTGGTTTCTCGGCGCGCCCTCGGCAGTGGCCGGGTTCCTCGGTGTGATCGGCGGCGGCCGAGTGGCGGACTTCCTGCTCGAACGCCGCCCGACCGGACGGGTCTGGGTGGTCATGTTCGGACTTCTGTCGTCGGTGCCGCCGCTCGTGCTCGCCTACAACACCTCGAGCCTGACGATCTTCTACATCGCGAGCTTTCTCGCCCAGATGACCTCGGCCTCGGCGCTCGGGGCGGCGGCGGCGAGCAGCCAGGCGCTGGTCCTGCCGCGCATGCGCGGTCTCGCGACGGCGATCTTCTTCCTCTCCACCACCTTGATCGGGCTCGGCATCGGGCCGTTCATGGCGGGCTACGTGTCCGCGGTCAGCGGAGACGACCTGACCGCGGGAATCATGTCCACCCTGGTCGCCGTTCCGATCGGCTTCGTGCTGCTCCTTGCGGCACTCAGGCTGGTGCCTGCCGCGGGCGCGACCGTAGTCGAGCGCGCACGCGCGGCAGGCGAGGAGTTGCGCTAGACGCGCGTCAGGTGCGTTCGAGCACGCCGCAGGCGAGGCGCGCGCCGGCGTTGCCCGTAGGATCGGTGCGGTAGTCGTCCGCATCGGCGTGCACGACCACTGCGGTGCCGTCGGCGTCGAACAGCGAATCGATGACGCTCTGCTCTTCGCTGCCGAGATCGGTCGTGGTCGACGCGGTGCCGTCGGCAGCAACGACGAGATTGGGGAGGTCGCCGAGATGGCTTCCGGCCGGATTCTCGCGGCCATGCTCGTTGCCGGCGGGATTGAGATGGCCGCCTGCCGAGGTGAAGTCGGGGGGTGTGCAGTCACCCGTCGTGTGAAGATGGAAGCCGTGGGTTCCCTCCGGGAGTCCCGTGGCCGCGATCTTAAGCGTGAGATTGCCGCCGTTGCCCAGCAATTCGACCGTTCCGGCGGGGGTGCCGTCGGCAAGCGCCAGGGAAGCCGATCCCACCGTCTCGTTCGAAGGGGCCTCAGCTGCGGCATCGGCGGAAGGAGTCTCGGTCGATGTGCTCTCTTCCGCGGTATCCGAAGCGGGAGAACACGCGGCGAGGGCAGCCACGGCGGTCAGGGCGATGGGAAGAGATAGACGAATCATGAAAGGCTCCTGTCTTGCGGGGACCCTAGCCTAACAAAAAAGGGGCCGGATTGCTCCGGCCCCTTCCATTGAAATCGTCGCTTTCGCGAGACTTACATGCCCGAACCCGGACCGTAGGTGATTTCCACCCGGCGGTTCTGAAGTTCGCGGACGCCGTCGGCGGTCGGAACGCGCGGCTGCGATTCGCCGAACGCTTCGCTCGAAATCCGCGCGTCGGGGATACCCCGGCCGCTGAGATACGAACGGACCGACGCGTTACGACGCTCGGCCAGACCCATGTTGTAGGTCTGCGTACCCGACCGGTCGGTGTGACCGGCGAGCATGACCGAAGCCGTGCCGCAGCTGCTGTAAGCCGACACCGCGTTGTCGAGAATGGTCGCTGCCTCGGGCGTGATGTCCGACTTGTCCCATTCGAAGAACACGATGTACGGGCCCTGGTTGCACACCGGTGCAGGCGGCGGCGGGGGCGGAGGCGGCGGAGGCGGCGGCGGCGGCGGCGGCGGCGGCGGCGGGGGCGGCGGAGCCGCGGGTTCGCCACCGAAGTTGTACGTCAGCGTGCCCAGGATCGAGTGCGACCGGAACCGCGTATCGGCTTGGCCACCAGCCGCGTCGACCAGCGAAACGTCTTCCGCGTTGAAGAAGCGATAGCGCAGGCCGACATCGATGTTGTCGGTCAGAGGCGCGCGAACGCCGGCAAGAGCCTGCCACGCGAAGCCGGTGTCCGAATCGTCGATGACGTTCGGGCCGCCGATCGTGGCGTCGAGGCTGGTGCGCGCAACACCGGCACCGGCACCGACGAAGCCCTGCAGGCCATCATCTTCACCGAAGTCGACGAGTCCGTTCAACATGAACGCAAGAGCGCTTGCGTCACCGCCGGCGTCGAACTGATCACCCTCGGCCGTCAGCGTGCTGATCGGCGCAGAGCGATAGCTGGCATCGGCTTCGAGGCGGAAGCCACCGAAGTCGTAGCCGACCACGCCGCCAAAGTCGTAGCCCGTGTCCGTGTCGGCACCAGCGGTATCGATAACGTCGCCGTCGGCGTCGACGATATCGAAGTCGAAGTCTTCGACGATCATCGGGCCACCTTGGCCTTCGATATACCACTGGCCGTCACGTGCGAGGGCCGGCGATGCAAGGGCCGTAGAGGCCATCGCCAATCCAATGACGAGTTTCCGCATTATATAATTCCCCTTTTCAGCGAAATAGAGCCACCGTGTGCTCTGTTTTCTAACTTTTCCCCAAGAGGGAGGCAAGCGGCCAATATCCCGAAACTGTTGCAATAATGCCTCGCTTTGGGATACTCCGGCCGAAATCTTGAACGAAAATGACCCTCCTGTGCCACCCCGAACGCGCGACCCCGGATTGGGTTCCTCATTCGGTGCGGGGTAAAATCCCTGCGAGGCGGAGAGTTTCGACAAGATTATCAATCGCGGCACGCGCCTCGGCGTCGATCGTCGTCCCTCCGTCGGGGCTCTCCGGTACACTCGCCCGCAACCATTCGCCGTAGTGGAGCGCGGCCCGCCCCGCGGCCCTTTCGAATACGTGTATCGTAGCCCGCAAGGTATCACCGAAGCGCGTCAGTCACGCCGAGCTGCACTGCAACGCCGATTATCACCAGTGCCAGCATCCCGCGCACCAGCCAGGCAAGCGTGGCGCGCCATACGCTCGCCTTCGCGTCGCGCCAAACTTGGAGCAGCTCACGCAGCTCGTCCAGATCGTCGCACGCGTCGGGATCGGCGAGGCCAGTGCGCGTGAGCGCGCGGTCCGCACCGAGTTCGGCCGCCTCCTCGACCAGTGCGCGCAGAGTCACCAGCTCGCAGCAGCCCGACTCGCTATCCGCGCGTGCTTCAGCCATTAGCCGGGCGATCGTATTCGTTCTGTCCATGTCAGATTACTCCCGGTGTGAAGATCGCGTGCTTCTCGTCCGCAGAGGGGAACAAGGCCGCGGAGCCTGCGCCTTTAGGCCCCCCCCCGCCCTTTGGCGGCGCCAGCACAGGATCGAGATTGATCGCGGCGCGGCCCCCAGATCCAGTCCATCGCGTGGGCCGGTGAGAAACTTGTCCGCGGCTGGCAGGAACGTCACCTTCGAGCTGAACCGAACCTTGGAAGTGCGCGCAAGCTCCGCCGGGAATGTCTTGCGCCACGCCCTGGCTGCAGCTGGACGGCTGCCAGCGGGCGAGAGTTCGCCTTTGTCATGATCGTTTCCATTAGAAAGAGAGGAGGGGCGGCTGCAACCGGACCTTCCTCGAATCACACTATCGCGATGGTCCGCCTCTCTAACCAAATATCGTCACGATGTCAAGAGAAAAGTGCCAAACAGGTTATTTCAATCGCCATTGCGCTCCCTTCATGGCTCGCCTAAGCGCCGCGGACTCCGCGAGGAACGAAGGGCTCAGGCGTGCTGCGCAAACTCTACGAATGGACCATGGAGAAGGCCTCCCATCCCCACGCCCAGGGGTGGCTGGCGCTGATCGCCTTCGTCGAGGCGAGCTTCTTCCCGATCCCGCCGCACCCGCTGCTCGGCCTGATGTGCCTGGCCGAGCCGAAGAAGGCGATTCGCTTCGCGCTGATCTGCACCTTCGCCTCGGTTCTGGGCGGGCTGTTCGGCTATGCCATCGGGTACTTCCTCTACGACACCGTCGGCACCGCGCTGCTTTCCGCGATCGGGCTGGCCGAGGAGTTCCCGGTCGCCGCCTGCCACTTGCGCGAGCGCGACTGGGAAGTGATCTTCCTCGCCGGCAGCACGCCGGTGCCGTTCAAGCTGCTGACGATCACCGCCGGCTTCATCGAGATGGCGCTGGTGCCGTTCATCCTCGCTAGCATCGCCGGCCGCGCGCTGATCTTCCTGACGGTCGGCGTGCTGTTCCGCCTGTTCGGCGCCCCGATCAAGCGGGTGATCGACGAATACCTGATCACCGTCACCACCGCGTTCGCGGTGCTGGTGGTCGGCGGCTTCCTCGCCTTGTCCTACCTCTCGGGCGGCGACGAGGCGGCGCAGGACAAGTGCGCCGCCGCGGCGATCGAAGCGGTATAGAGCGAACGCCTAACCCTCGAACGTCGTCTCCAGCGTGATCTCCGCCTTGAGCAGCTTGGAGATCGGGCAATTCGCCTTCGCCTCGGTGGCGAGCGTCTCGAATTCCTCGCGCCCGATGCCCTCGACCCGGCCTGTCAGCGTCAGGTCGGAGCGGGTGACGGTGAAGCCATCGCCTTCCTTCTCTAGCGTCACCTTGGCTTCGGTCTCGAGCGTACCCTGCTCATGTCCGGCGCGCGCCAGCGCGAAGCTCAGCGCCATGGTGAAGCAGCTCGCATGGGCGGCGGCGATCAGTTCCTCGGGATTGGTCCCCGGCGCGCCCTCGAACCGCGTGGCGAAGCCGTAGGGCTGATCCTTCAGCGCGCCCGACCCGGTCGAGACGCTGCCCTTGCCATCCTTGCCGAGCCCTTCGTAACGAGCACTGCCTTTGTTGACGGTTTTCATCGCTTCCGATCTCCTTCACATTCGAGACGACTGGCGGGCGTCAGCGTTCCGCGCTTTCGCGCCAGGCTTGCCAGTAATATGCGAGCTCGCCCGGAACGGATCGCGCGAACGCGGCGTCGAGCGGATAGTGCGGCATCGCCTGTGCGACTGCATCGAGCACCGCGTTGCCTTGCGCCCGATCCTTGCGCCGCTTGAGCGGGTTACGCTCGGCCTGATCGGCGAGCCACAGCTTGTGCAGGGCGAACCAGCGGGGGTCGGGCACCACCAGTCGGGCGGCGCTCCAGTCACGGCACGGGACGACCTGATTGACCGGGCGCCCGAGCAACAGCCATTCCTGAGACGGCAGTGAGATCGGGCGCGGTCGCTCGCGCGGGGCGAGCGTTTCGGCGCGCGACGGCGCGACCAGCAGATCGACTTCGTAGGTCGCGGCGTTCCGCGCTTGGCAATGTCGTTCGCTATTGACCGTAAAGGTCGGATCGACCGCTTTGAGTGCCGCCCATAGCCCTGCCTCCTCGGCTTGCTCTTCGGCGACCCACGCAAGATCGAAGTCTTCGGTCTCGTCGGGCGCATCTGCAATCGCGCCACCGGCCTCGATAGCGTAGGCCGGAAGGCAATTCGTCCCGATGATGAGCAAGGTTCCGTCGAGCAGCCGGCGTCGGTCAAGCTCACGCAGCAGTTCGCCCGCGGCGCTCGACAGCATCGGAAGATGCAGGGGACGCGCCATACGCCCGATCTCTTCGACCAACCCGCTGGCCTTCGTCAGGCGGTGCTGCAGGTCCGACTTGGCGGTGCGATAATCGGCGAGCCGTCGTTCCAGTTCGGGCGACATCCGGCCGAGGCTCTTGCCGTTGTTCGATCTGTCGATTGCCTCGTAGAGATATTCGTACTTGCCGACTCGTTTGCGCACGAGATTGTAAGGCAGCCGGGAGAGACCGCGCTGCGCCTCGATCATCGCCTCGTAGCGCGGCCGCAGGTTGATCAGGGCTCGCGCCTGCTCATCGCTGAAAGGACTGACCCGGTCTTCCATGAGCAACCATTTATCCTGCATCCTGATAAAATGCAAGAATGCAGGATAAATCGTTTTAGATCAGCAATTTAAATAATCCCCACAGCCTTCCCCGCGCGTTTGAACATGCCGAGGATTGTCTCGACTTCCTCTTCCGAATGTTCGGCACAGAGCGAGCAGCGGAGCAGGGTCATGTTGGCGGGGGTCGCCGGCGGGCGGGCGAGGTTGACGTAGAGGCCTTCCTTGAGCAGCGCCTCCCACATCGCGGCGCCGCGTTCGAGGTCGGGCATGATCACCGCGACGATCGCGCTCTGCGGTTCCTCGGTCCCGAGCTCGAAGCCAAGGTCCTTGAGACCGCCGTGCAGCCGCTTGGAATTCTCCCACAGGTGGGCGCGCTTGTTCGAACCGTGCATCAGCTTGCGGATGCTGGTCGCCGCGGTCGCGACCACGCTGGGCGGGAGCGAGGCGGTGAAGACGTAGGGCCGGCAGACCAGCCGCAGGATCTCGAACTTCGGGTGGTTGGAGACGCAGAAGCCGCCGACCGTGCCGACGCTCTTGGAGAAGGTGCCGATGATGAAGTCGACGTCGTCGATCACACCGGCCTGCTCGCACACGCCGCGGCCGTGCTCGCCGATGAAGCCCATCGAGTGCGCCTCGTCGACCAGTACCATCGCGCCGTACTTCTTGGCGACCGCGACCATCTCCTTGAGCGGCGCGATGTCGCCGAGCATCGAATAGACGCCTTCCAGCACGACCAGCTTGCCCGCGCCTTCGGGAATGCGGCGCAGGCGCTTCTCCATCGCCTCGAGGTCGTTGTGCTTGAACGGCACGACTTCCGCCTTGCCCATCGCGCATCCGTCCCAGATGCTTGCGTGGCTGTCGATGTCGAGGACGATGTAGTCGCCCTTGCCGGCGATCGTGGAGATGATGCCGAGGTTGGCCTGATAGCCGGTCGAGAACACCATGGCGTGGTCCATGGCGTAGAACTCGCGCAGCGCGTCCTCGCATTCCTTGTGGCCCTGGTAGGTGCCGTTCAGCACGCGGCTGCCGGTGGTTCCGCTGCCGAAATCCTCGAGCGCCTGCTTGCCCGCCTCGACCACGTCGGGGTCGAAGGTCATGCCCATGTAATTGTAGGTGCCGAGCAGGATCGTGTCGCGCCCGTTGCAGATCGCGCGGGTGGGCGAGAGGACTTTCTCCATCACCAGATTGAACGGATCCTCCTGCCCGGACGCGAGCAGCCCTTCGCGCATGGCGATCAGATCGTCGAACTTGCTGAACAGATCGCGCGACTCGCCTTCCAGCGTCTCGGGCTTGTCGGGCTGCGAAATACCCTCGCTCACCGGTCGGCCTGCAGCTTGTGCACCGCGCCGACGAGCTGCCCGTAGGTCTCGATCTCGGCCTGCTGGTTCATGGAGATGATCACGTCGAACTCGTCCTCGATCGCGGCGACGAAATCCATCACCGTCAGGCTGTCGAATTCGAGGTCGCCGGCGAACGTGGTCGCCTCGGTGATCTCGACGCCCTTCTTGTTGAACGGGTCGATCAGGCGGCGAATGGTCTGGTCGGTTTCGGGGCGGTCCATGTGCGGTGTTCCAATCTCGTAGCTTCGGGCAGGGGCGGCGCCCGTCATGTCAAAGCGGCGGCAAAGCGGGTCCGGCCCCCGCTTGTCAAGCCGGCACCAGCCGGCGGACCGCCGCCATGAACGGCCCGATCGAGACCGGCTTGGCGAGATAGTCGGCCGCGCCGGCGTCGCGAATCCGCTCCTCGTCGCCCTTGCCGGCATAGGCGGTCACCGCCAGCACCGGCACCTCGGCCAGCCCGCGCTCGCGCTTGAGCGCGGCGATCAGGTCGACGCCGGAGACGTTGGGGAGCTGGATGTCCATCAGCACCAGATCGGGCGCGAAGGCGCGCGCGGCGTCGAGCACGAACTCGCCGTCCGCCACCGGCTCGACCTCGAAGCCGTTCGCGCGCAGGACGTCGCAGAACAGTTTCCGGTTGAGGTCGTTGTCCTCGACAACCAGTATTCTCTTTGCCACAGCCTCGCTCACGTCGGGCGCTCCCCTTGCTGCCCAACGCCTTATGCCTCCCGGAGGACGCTGACAATTATTCGCGAGACTCGATCGAACGACCATGCCCCGGGCGACGCCGATTCGCTGGCGCTCGCCGCGCTCGGCTGGGTGCTGCAGGATGACGACCGGGCGCAGCGGCTGCTCTCGCTGACCGGGCTCACGCCCGAGATCCTGCGCGAGCGGCTGACCGACCGGGGGGTGCTTGCCGCCGTTCTCGAATTTCTCGCCAATCACGAGCCCGATCTCGTGCTCGCGGCCGACGCGCTGAACGTCGCGCCCGAGACGCTGATCGAGGCGCACAGGAGCCTTTCGCAATGAGCCGCCCGCTGATCATCTCCGACTGCGACGAAGTGCTGCTGCACATGGTGGCGCACTTCCGCGACTGGCTCGGCGAGAGCGAGCGGGTCGACTTCACCATCGGCAGCAACAACTTCGCCGAAGCCATGCGCTGGCGCGAGAGCGGCGAGCGGGTGGAGGAGCGCGACATATGGCGCCTGCTCGGCCGCTTCTTCGACACCGAGATGGACCGCCAGCTCCCGATCGCAGGCGCGGTCGACGGCGTCGCGGCGCTGGCCGAGCATGCCGACGTGGTGATCCTGACCAACCTCAACGACGAACGGCGGGAACGCCGCGCGCGCCAGCTTGCCGATCACGGGATCGCGGCGCGGGTCTTCACCAATCAGGGCCCCAAGGGGCCGGCGCTCAAGGCGATCGTCGAGGAATATGCGCCGAGCCGCGCGATCTTCATCGACGATCTGCCGCAGCATCACCGCTCTGCTGCGGAGACCGTGCCGGACGTCGTGCGGCTGCACCTCTGCGGCGAGCCGCAGCTCGCCCCGCACATCGACTGCGCGCACCGCGCGGGCCACGCCCACGCCCGGATCGACGCCTGGGGCGAGGCGCTGCCTTGGCTGCTCGAACAACTGAACTTCGAAACACAGGATAAGGAACACGCATGAGCATCGAAGCGAAACTTGCCGAACTGGGAATCACGCTGCCGGAAGCCGCGGCGCCGGTCGCGAGCTATGTTCCGGTGGTGGTCGCGGGCGGACTCGCCCATGTCTCGGGCCAGCTGCCGTTCGTCGACGGCAAGCTGGTGACCGGGCGGCTGGGCGAGGACCTCGCACTCGACCAGGGTGCCGCGGCGGCGCGCGCCTGCGGCCTGATGATCCTGGCGCAGCTCAAGGCCGCGCTCGGCTCGCTCGACCGGGTGGAGCGGATCGTCAAGCTCGGCGCCTTCGTCAATTCGGCGGGCGACTTCACCGACCAGCCCAAAGTCGCCAACGGCGTGTCGGATCTGATGCTGGAAGTCTTCGGCGACGCCGGCCGCCACGCCCGCGCCGCGGTCGGCGTGCCGGCGCTCCCGCTCGGCGCCGCGGTCGAGGTCGACGCGATCGTCGCCGTGAGGGACTGAGCTGAACCCGATCGACGCCTGGCGGGCACCGGCCCCTGATCCCCGGCGCGTCGAATGGCTCGCCCAGTGGACCTATGCCCACCGCGGACTCCATTCGTCCGGCGTGCCGGAGAACTCGCCTTCGGCCTTCGCCGAGGCGATGGCGCGCGGCCTCGCGATCGAGTGCGACGTCCAGCGCACCGGCGATGGCCGGGCGGCGGTGTTCCATGACTGGGAGCTCGACCGGCTGACCGACGAGCGCGGCCCGGTGATCCGCCGCCCGCTGGCGGAGATCGAACGGATCGCGCTCGCGGGCAGCAGCGACCGCGTTCCCTCGCTCGAACGGATGCTGGCCCAGGTCGGGGGCAGGGTGCCCGTGCTGATCGAGCTCAAGTCGAAGCGCGAGCGGCGAGTCGCGCCGCTGTGCCTCGCCGTGCGCCGCGCGCTCGACGGCTACCGCGGCCCGCATGCGGTGATGAGCTTCGACCCGCGTGTGTCGCGCTGGTTCTCGGTCCACGCGCCCCGCACGGTCCGCGGGCTGGTCGTGACCGAGGAGGACGACAAGGGCGTCGTCGGCCTGTGGCGGCGGCATGCGGCGCTGTGGCATGCCCGGCCGGACTTCCTTGCCTACGACGTGCGCGACCTGCCCAGCCGCTTTGCCGCGGGCCAGCGCAAGCGCGGTATCCCGGTCCTGACCTGGACCGTTCGCTCGCCCGAACTTCGCGAGCGCGCCGCGCTGCACGCCGACGCGCCGATCGCGGAAGGAGACGGATTGGCGTGAGTGACGGCCAGCCGCGCGTGCGCACCGCCGAATCGGTCGGCTCGCTGCCGCGCGCCGAATGGGACGCGCTCGCCGGCACGGACAATCCGTTCGTCTCCTACGACTTCCTCACCGCGCTCGAGGATTCGGGCAGCGTCGGGCCGGAGACGGGCTGGCTGCCGCTGCCGATCGTGGTCGAGCGCGGGCCCGATCACAGGCTCGCCGCCGCCATGCCGGCCTACGTCAAGTCGCACAGCCAGGGCGAATACGTGTTCGATCACGCCTGGGCCGACGCCTACGAGCGCGCGGGCGGGGCCTATTACCCCAAGCTGCAGATCGCTGTCCCGTTCACACCCGCCACGGGGCCGCGGCTGCTGGCCGCCACGCCGGGCGACGCGGAGGTGCTTCTGCGCGCGGCCGAATGGGTCTGCGGCCATTTCAAGCTCTCCTCCGCCCACGCGACTTTCATCGAACCCGAACAGCGCGCGCTGTTCGAGCAGGCGAGGTGGATGCTGCGCAGCGACATCCAGTTCCACTGGGAGAACCGCGGCTACGACAGCTTCGATGCGTTCCTCGGCGCGCTCAGCTCGCGCAAGCGCAAGGCGATCCGCAAGGAACGCGCCGCGGCGCAGGAAGGGCTGGAGATCCGCCACCTCAGCGGCGACGCGATCCGGCCCGAGCATTGGGATGCGTTCTGGGAATTCTACCAGGACACCGGCGCGCGCAAGTGGGGCCATCCCTACCTGACGCGCGAGGCCTTTACCCTGCTGGGCGAGCGGATGGCGGACCGGATCCTGCTGGTCTTCGCTTACGAAGACGGCGTGCCGATCGCCGGCGCGCTCAACGTTATCGGCGGGACGACGCTGTTCGGCCGCTACTGGGGCTGCACCGCCGAGCGGCGCTTCCTCCATTTCGAGCTGTGCTACTACCAGGCGATCGACGCCGCGATCGAGCGCGGGCTCGCACGGGTCGAGGCCGGCGCGCAAGGTGGGCACAAGCTCATGCGCGGTTACGAGCCGGTCGAGACCTGGTCGGCGCACTGGATCGCCGATCCCGGCTTCCGCGAGGCGGTGGCCGATTTTCTCGAGCGCGAACGCGAAGGCGTCTCGCTCGATCGCTCGTTCATGGCCGAGCGGACGCCGTTCCGGAAAGACTAGGGTTCTGGCCCTAGGCGACCTTGCGCTCGCCGGTGCCGAGCCAGTTGCGCGCGCGGCGCTGCGCCTCGGCGATCTCGCGAGCGGTCATTTCCTCCGACACCTCGGCCCGGCAGCCGGGAGCGGCCTCGTGCCCGCCCAGCGCGGCGAGATTGAACCACTTGTGCGCCTCGACCAGATCGCACGGCGCACCGTGGCTGCCGGTCGAGAAAGCCACGCCGAGATCGAAATAGGCGGCCGGATCGCCGTGCGCCGCTGCGGTGAGGCAGTGCGCGACCAGCATATCGGCGGCGGTCGTGTCGGCGGGCATCGCCATGCCGCCCTCTATCGGAATCAGTTCCATCGTAAGTCCCCCCAAATACCGGCGATCCCCATCGCCCGTAGGCCGACTTTTCGGCGGTCATGGTCAACAAACCGTTAACGCCGCGAGGAACCTTGCTGCAGACAGCCGGACCCGTTCGGCTCACCTTAATTTTCACCGGGCTAGCGCGCGGCCATCGATTGTCGCTTGTGCGTGCTTTTGCCCCCGCCTATAGGCGCGCCCAACGCGAAGGTCCGGGTCGCCGGAATGTACCGAACGGCCTGAAACAAGCGCCGGCTATGGCCGGCAGGGGTTGAGAGGCAACTATGGCGTCCGCGATGTCCAGCGACATCGAAGTTCTCGAAAAGGCCCGGAAATCGATCGCGGCGGACTACGTGCCGCGCGAAGACGAGCCTTACATGAGCGAGCAGCAGGTCAACTTCTTCCGCAAGCTCCTGCTCGAATGGAAACGGTCGATCCTCGACGCCTCCTCGGCGACGCTGCAATCGTTGCAGGATGGGCCGATCCGGGAACCCGATCTCAACGACCGCGCGTCGAGCGAGGCGGACTGGGGAATCGAGCTGCGCACCCGCGACCGGCAGCGCAAGCTGATCGCCAAGATCGACGCCGCGCTGCGCCGGATCGATGCCGGCGAATACGGCTATTGCGAGGTGACGGGCGATCCGATCGGCATCCGCCGCCTGATCGCGCGGCCCGTCGCGACAATGACGGTCGAGGCGCAGGAAGCGCACGAGCGGCGCGAGAAGATCTCCCGCGACGATTGATCGCGGGCAGGCTTCGACCGGCGGGCAAACAGGCTTAAAGCTTCCTTAGCCAATCCTGCCTAATCCGATTCGGGCCCGCGGGTCGCCTGCCGCGAGCAGATCGAGAGACCGAGGAAAGGACCGGGACCGCGAATGTCCGGCGTCGACACCAGACACATCCCACGCGACAGCCTGTTCCTGCTCGCCTCGCTTCGCCTGGACGGCGACGCGGCGGAGCATCGCGTCAAGGTCCGCAATCTTTCCGCCGGCGGCATGATGGCCGAAGGCGACGTGCGGGTGGAGCGGGGCGTGCGTCTGTCGGTCGATCTGCGCAACATCGGCTGGGTCGGCGGCACCGTGGCCTGGGTTCAGGACAAGCGCTTCGGCATCGCCTTTTCCGAAGAGATCGACGCCAGCCGCGTGCGCGCGCCGGTCGGTTCGTCGGATGCCGACACCCCGCGCTTCACCAAGCCCGCTTCGATCATGCCGCTGCACGCCGCGGTCGATCCCTCGCGCCTGCGCAAGCTCTGATCCGCGCTGTTCGCGGCTGACCTCGCCTGGTTTGCTTGCTAGGCCGTCGCGGAGATGAGAATCCGCACCCTGGCCCTTTCCCTCTTCGCGCTCCTCGCGCTCGCCGGCTGCGGCGGCGCGGGTAACGATGATCTGGTCGATGTCGTCTTCATCGGTCAGCCGGAAGAGCTGGAGGAGGACGGGCTGCGCCTCTCCTCCGCCGGGCAGCACTTGCGCGCCGCGACCGCGGATGGGCTCGTGTCGCTCGATGCGAACGGCAACGTCGTGCCCGCGGTCGCCGAGCGCTGGATCGTTACCGACGACGGGCTGAGCTACATCTTTCGCCTGCGCAATTCGGACTGGGCAGACGGCACGCCGATCGACTCGGAGGATGTCCGCGCCGAACTGGGGCGGACGATCGCCCGGCTCAGCGGCACCTCGCTCGGACTCGATCTCGCCAAGATCCGCGAAGTGCGGGCGATGACGGGGCGGGTGATCGAGATTCGCCTGTGGAGCCCGATGCCCGATTTGCTGCAGGTGCTCGCTCAGCCCGAACTCGGGCTGCGCCGCAACGGGCGCGGCACCGGGCCGATGGCGGTCAACCGCACCGACGACGCCTGGATCCTGCAGCCGCGACCGCCGGAAACGCGCGGTCTGCCGGCCGATCCCGAATGGCGCCAGCGCATCCGCCAGCTTCGCCTGCGCGCGCTGCCGGCCGAGCAGGCAGTCGCGGCATTCGAATCGGGCGGCGCCGATCTCGTGCTCAATGGCCGGCTCGCCGATCTCCCGCTGGCCGACGTCGGTGCGCTCTCGCGCGGGACCGTCCGGCTTGACGCGGCGCTCGGTCTGTTCGGCCTGCGCGTCCATTCGCGCGAGGGCCTGCTGGCCGATGCCGCGCGGCGGGAGGCGGTGGCAATGGCGATCGACCGCGACACGCTGCTCCAGCCGTTCAATATCGGCGGGTGGATTCCCACCACCCGGATCGTCGCGCCGGGCCTGCCTGACGATATCGGGACGATCGACGAGCGCTGGACCGACCTTACGCTGGAGGAACGCCGCGCACAGGCGGCGCAGCGGATCGCCGCGTGGCGCGGAGAGGGCGAGGACCGCGCCGCCCGGGTCACCATCGCGCTGCCGCCGGGTCCCGGGTCCGACCTGCTGTTCCGCGAACTGGCGGCCGACCTGGCCGCGATCGGAATCCGCCTCGAGCGGGTCGAGGATTCGGACGACGCGGATTTGACGCTGGTCGACCGGGTCGCGCGCTACGGCAGTGCACGCTGGTTCCTCAACCAGTTCAACTGCGCGCTCAATACCGGCCGGTGCGTGCCCGAAGCCGATGCCAGGGTGGCCGAGGCGCGGTCGCAAGCCGACCCCATGGTGCGCGCTGCACTGTTCGCCGAAGCCGAGGCCGAGCTTGCCGCGAGCAACGTCTATATTCCTATCGGTGCGCCGATCCGCTGGTCGCTGGTTCGCGGCGGGATCGAAGGGTTCCAGGAGAACCGGTGGAACGTCCATCCCTTGCTCCCGCTCGCGCTCCGTCCCATCTAGGGGTGTAAGGAGAAACGCATGGACGAGCGCCAGCAACCCCGCGCGATGGGCATCGAACTGCCTCTCGGCACCGACCCGCAGTCGGTCCGCAAGCGGATCGAGGCGATGGAGATGCTGCTCGAGCGCAGCTTTCGCATTCCCGGGATCAACTATCCGGTCGGGCTCGACTCGATCGCGGGGCTGGTGCCGGTGGTCGGCGATTTGGTGACCGCGGCGATGGGCGCCTACATCGTGTGGGAAGCGCGCAACCTCGGCCTGCCCAAGTGGAAGCTGTGGCGCATGGCGGGCAACGTCGCGTTCGATACCGCAGTCGGCGCGATCCCGATCGCGGGCGACGCCTTCGACCTGCTGTTCCGCTCCAACACGCGCAACCTGAAGATCGTCCGCAAGCATCTCGACAAGCATCATCCTGCGACGCGCGTGATCGAGGGGTAGTTTCATTGGTGACCGGTTCGCGGTAGAGGCCGCCCATGGCCCGCGACGTCACCTATTCCTCCTATCTCGACCTCGACCGCATCCTCGCGGCGCAGCACCCGGTCTCGGGCGCGCACGACGAGATGCTGTTCATCATCGTCCACCAGGCGAGCGAGCTGTGGCTCAAGCTCTGCCTGCACGAGCTTCAGTCCGCGCGCGAGCACATCGCCGCCGACACGCTGCGCCCGGCGTTCAAGATGCTCGCCCGCGTCGCCCGCGCACAGGGGCAGTTGATCCAGAGCTGGGACGTGCTCTCGACGATGACGCCGCACGACTATTCGACCGTGCGGCCTCATCTCGGCGGTTCGAGCGGGTTCCAGTCGGCGCAGTACCGGCTGATGGAATTCCTCCTCGGCGGCCGCAATCCGGACATGGTGACGATCCACGAGGCGACGCCGGACGTGGCCGAGGCACTGCGCGCCGAGCTCGCCCGCCCGAGCCTCTATGCCGAGGCGATCGGCCTGCTCGCCCGGCGCGGGTTCGCAATCCCGGACGAGGTGCTCGCACGCGACCACGACGGCCCGTGGGAGCATTCGCCCGCGGTCGAGGCGGCCTGGGCCGAGATCTACCGAGAGCCCTCGGCGCACTGGGATCTCTATGAGCTCGCCGAGAAGCTGGTCGATCTCGAATACCATTTCCAGCGCTGGCGCTTCGGCCACCTGAAGACGGTCGAGCGCATCATTGGCTTCAAGCGCGGCACTGGTGGCACGCCCGGCGTACCCTATCTCGAAGGCGTGCTGAAGCAGGCGTTCTTTCCCGAACTGCTCAGCGTGAGGACGGCGATCTGATGCTGGCCGAAGCCCGCGCCCGCGACGCCGCCGATCCGCTGCGCGACTACCGCGCGCGCTTCGATCTGCCCCAGGGCGTGATCTACCTCGACGGCAACTCGCTCGGGGCGCTGCCGAAAGCCACCGCCGGCCGGATGGCGCAGGTGATCCGAGGCGAATGGGGCGAGGGGCTGATTCGCAGCTGGAACAGCGCGGACTGGATCGGCATGCCGCAGCGCGTCGGCGGCAAGATCGCCCCGCTGATCGGCGCGGCGCCGGACGAGGTGATTGCTTGCGACAGCACTTCGGTGAACCTGTTCAAGCTGATCGCGGCGGCGCTTCGCATGCAACCAGGGCGCAAGGTCGTGCTGTCCGAGCCGGGCAATTTCCCGACCGACCTCTACATGATCGCCGGGCTCGAGGCGCAGGGCCTCGCCGAACGCCGCCTCGTCCCGCGCGAGCGGATCGCCGGGGCGCTGGACGGCGACGTGGCGCTGCTGCTGCTGACCCATGTCCACTACAAGACCGGCGCGGTGTTCGACATGGCCGCGCTCACCCGCGCCGCGCACGAGGCCGGCGCGCTGGTCCTGTGGGACCTGTCGCACAGCGCCGGCGCGATTCCCGTCGACCTCAACGGGTGCGGGGCCGATTTCGCGGTCGGCTGCGGCTACAAGTACCTGAATGGCGGCCCCGGCGCTCCGGCGTTCGCCTACGCCGCACGCCGCCACCACGAGGCGCTGGAGCAGCCCCTGACCGGCTGGATGGGCCACGCCGCGCCCTTCGCCTTTTCGGACGACTATGCCCCTGCGGCGGGCGTAGATCGCCTGCTGACCGGCACCCCGCCGATCCTCGGTCTTGCGGCGCTCGAAGTCGGCATCGAACTGGCCGCCGAAATCGGGATCGAACGCCTGGCGGCGAAGTCGCGCGCGCTGTCGGAATTCTTCCGCACCTGCCTCGACCGCGCGGGCGTCGAACTCGATCTCGTCAGTCCCGCCGACCCGGAGCAGCGCGGCAGCCAACTCTCCTTCCGCCACCCGGAAGCCTACGCGATCTGCCAGGCCCTGATCGCTCGCGGCGTCATCGGCGACTTCCGCGACCCCGACATCCTCCGCCTCGGCTTCGCTCCGGCCTACGTCTCGTTCGAGGATGTGGCCCAGGCAGCGCAGCACCTCGCCGAAGTGCTCAAGACCGGCGAATGGCAGCGCGAGGAATTCCGCGAGCGGGCGGCGGTGACGTGATCGAATGGTTTAAAATCATCGGATTCTCGGTCATCGCCGCAATCATATATGGCATTCTGCATGACCTGATCACCGCGCATGTGGCGCTCGAATACTTCACGATCGCCCATCCCCCGGTCTTTCCCACACGAAACCCCATGTTGCTGGCATTTGGCTGGGGCGTGATCGCGACTTGGTGGTCGGTCTGGGGCTTGGCATCGCGCTTGCAGGCTGCGCCCGACTGGGCCGCTGGCCCCGTCTCGGGTTGCATGCGGTGCGCCCGCGCATTCTGCGGGTGATCGGCCTGATGGCGGGAGCGGCCATCCTGTCCGCCTTGGCCGGGTCGGTCCTCATGGCGAGTGGAGCGAACGCAATCGGGCCATGGGCAAATGAAGTTCCGGAAGGGCGGCACGTGCCGTTCGCGGCCGCCGCCTGGGCGCACTCGGCGAGTTATCTCGTTGGTATTCTGGGCGGGCTGCTCGCCTGCTGGCGCACGGCGCGGGAGCGGCAAAGCTGCTCCTACGATCACTCCTCCAGCTCGATGTCCCAATAGAGCCAGTCGCGCCAGGTTTCGTGGAGGTAGTTGGGCGGGAAGGCCTTGCCGCGTTCCTGCAGCTGCCAGCTCGTCGGGCGGATCGGGCTGACGTGCGGCATGTGGGCCTGGCGAGGCGTGCGGCCGCCCTTCTTCATGTTGCACGGCGCGCAGGCGGTGATGATGTTCTCCCACGTCGTCTTGCCGCCCAGACGGCGGGGCACGACGTGGTCGAAGGTCAGGTGCTGCGGGCTGCCGCAGTACTGGCAGGCGAAGCGGTCGCGCAGGAACACGTTGAAGCGCGTGAAGGCGGGGAATTCCGAATGCTTCACGTACTGCTTGAGCGCGATCACGCTCGGGATCTTCATGTCGAGCGAGGGCGAGTGGACCTCCCGCTCGTACGTCGCGACCACATCCACCCGGTCGAGGAAGATCGCCTTGATCGCGGTCTGCCAGGGCCACAGGCTCAGCGGATAGTACGAGAGCGGCGTGAAGTCGGCGTTGAGGACGAGCGCCGGGCATGCCGACAAGCTGCGTGTCGGATCTTCCTCGGCGCTCCTGAACCGCGCCGCCCGTTCGATCAGTTCGGCCTTGAACACCTGCGCGTGTCCTCCCTGATACGTCGAAGGGAGCACTTGCCGCAAAAGGCGTCAAGACTGTTACAGGAGCGGAATCCACAAGCTTTTTCCGCGAGTCGCGGCATTTGCGTCACGGAGGCAACCGCTGATCGTCACCCGCTTCGCCCCCAGCCCGAACGGTT
Organism: Pelagerythrobacter aerophilus; assembly: GCF_003581645.1. Taxonomy (GTDB): domain Bacteria; phylum Pseudomonadota; class Alphaproteobacteria; order Sphingomonadales; family Sphingomonadaceae; genus Pelagerythrobacter; species Pelagerythrobacter aerophilus. The sequence continues at coordinate 99,240 of NZ_QXFK01000017.1, forward strand.
CGCTGCATCTCGGGCACGCCTTTTCGGCGATCGTCGCGCACGATCTCGCCCGGGAGCGTGGCGGGCGTTTCCTGCTCAGGATCGAGGATATCGACGGCGCGCGCAGTAGACCGGAACTCGCGGAGGAATTCCGTGCCGATCTCGCCTGGCTCGGGCTGGAATGGCATGAAGTCGCGCCGCAGTCGGCCCGCCTCGCGAGCTACGTTGCGGCCGCCGACCGGTTGCGGAATGAAGGCCTGCTCTATCCCTGCACCTGCACCCGGGCCGAGATCGCGGCGGCTGCCAAAGCCATCGGACTCGAAGGCCCGGTCTATCCCGGAACCTGCAAGGGCCGCGCCGTCGACGCAAGCGAGCCGGTCGTCTGGCGGCTCGACGTGGCTGAGGCGCTGGCGCGCACCGGCCCGCTGAGCTGGACCGACGAGCGCGCCGGCGTCCAGCAGGCCGATCCTGCGCGCCTCGGCGACGTGGTGCTGGTGCGCAAGGATCGCGAGACTCCGGCGAGCTACCACTTGGCCGCCACGCTCGACGATGCGGTCGATGACGTCACGCTGGTGACGCGCGGGCGAGACCTGTTCGCCGCGACCCATATCCACCGTCTGCTTCAGGCGCTGCTCAGCCTGCCCGTGCCGACCTGGCACCATCACCCGCTGCTCCTGGACCGCGAGGGCCGGAAGCTGGCCAAGCGCCGCAATTCGCCCTCGCTGGCCGACCGCCGCCGGGCGGACGAGGACGGCCTCACACTCGCGGCCGATCTGCGTGCCGGGCGCTTCCCCGCTGGCATTTCGCTCGGCGAGTGACTAGGTTACGCAGATGACCACTTTCTTCGTCATCGTCCTCGTCGTCCTCATGGGACTGGTCGTCTATTCGCTGGTGCGCGGCATCATTGCCTTCCTCAAGAGCACCAAGATGGACCTCGAGCGCGAGGATACCGGCGTCGCGACCGAGATGCAGTTGATGCAGAACAAGATGATGTTCGCGCGCATCAAGTATCAGGCGCTGGCGGTGCTGGTCGTGGCGGTCCTGCTCGCCGTTTCCAGCTAGGCGGCACCGGCCCCCCCCGCGTGGTCAAGCTCAACAAGATCTACACCCGCACCGGCGACGACGGCACCACCGGGCTTGTCGACGGTTCGCGCACGGCCAAGCATTCGCTGCGCATCGCCGCGATCGGCAAAGTCGACAGTGCTAACAGCGCGCTCGGGCTCGCGGCGGTCGCGCTCGCGGATGGCGACCATGCCGCGACGATCTATCGGATTCAGAACGACCTGTTCGATCTTGGGGCCGACCTCGCCACCCCGGGGGAGGACTTCGCGCCGTCCGAGATGACTCTGCGGATCGTGCAGGCGCAAGTCGACTGGCTGGAGGGCCGGATCGACCGCATCAACGCGCGGCTCGAGCCGCTCAGGAGCTTCGTGCTCCCGGGCGGCACCGAAGCGGCCGCGCGCGTCCATGTCGCCCGTGCCTCGGCGCGCGAGGCCGAGCGGGCGATGACCGCGCTGGCGGAACACGAGCCGGCCAATCCCGCGGCGCTCGCCTATATCAACCGCCTGTCCGACTATCTCTTCGTCCTCGCCCGCGCGCTCAATGCGGACGGAGCGGACGACGTGAAATGGGTGCCCGGCGCCAACCGCTAGCCAGCGTGCCGCCGAGCGGCTAACAGCCCCCTTCTGCTGCAACTGCGAAGGGTTTTGCGATGCGAAAGGTCGGGATCATCGGGGCGGGCCAGATGGGCTCCGGCATAGCGCAGACGGTCGCGCAGCACGGTATCGAAGTGGTGCTCGCGGACGTCGAACTGAGCGTCGCCGAAAAGGCCAGGGCCGGGATCGACCGCACGCTCCGCAAGCTCGTCGACAAGGGCAAGATCGAGGGTGCTGCGGCGGACGCGGCGCTGGGCCGCATCACGCCGGTCGCCGATTATCAGCCGATGGCCGACGCCGAACTGATTATCGAGGCCGCGACCGAGCGCGAGGAGATCAAGCGCGCGATCTTCGAAGCGGCGGGCGAGATCCTCGGGCAGGACGCGATCCTCGCCAGCAACACCAGCTCGATTCCGATCACCCGCATGGCGGGCTGGTCGCCCGATCCGGCGCGCTTCATCGGGCTGCATTTCTTCAATCCCGTGCCGGTGATGGGGCTGATCGAAGTCATCCCCGGTCTCGCGACCTCCGACGAGACGACCGCCCGCACCCGCGCTTTCGCCGAGAGACTGGGCAAGGAAGTCGTGCTCTCGCAGGACGAGCCCGGCTTCGTCGTCAACCGCATTCTCCTGCCGATGCTCAACGAGGCGGTGTTCGTGCTCGGGCAGGGCACGGCCAGCATCGAGGACATCGACAAGGGTTGCCGGCTCGGCCTCAACCATCCGATGGGTCCGCTGCAGCTTGCCGACTTCGTCGGCCTCGACACCTGCTTCGAGATCATCCAGGTGCTCCACAAGACCACCGGCGATCCCAAGTACCGCCCGGCGCCGCTGCTGGTGAAATATGTCGAGGCGGGCTGGCTCGGCCGCAAGACCGGCCGCGGCTTCTACGACTATTCGGGCGAAGAGCCGGTTCCGACGCGCTGAACGGAGGAACGGCTGGTGCGCGCCATCCGTTGGCCATGCGAAGGAGAATTCGCATGGCCGACAAACCCGTGAAAAGCCAGGAAGAGCGCCAGGCCGACCTCGCGCCCGAGACGCACAACGACGAGCAGGACGATCATCTCTCGCAGACCCAGGAAGTCGCGGACGAGGCGATGGAGCCTTCCGAACGCAGTCCGACGGAAAGCGAGAAGGACGACAACTCCAGCGGCCTGATGAACGATTCGACCCAGGACACGGTGGACCGCATGCGGGACATGGAAAGCTCCGGCCGGATCGACATGGGCGCTTATCGCGGCGAGCCGAACCACGACGACAACGTCGACAAGTATGGCAAGGCGCACAAGCCCGACGGGCTGCGGGGCGACGGGACCTAGTTCGACAGACTCCCGTCGTTGAGCAGCCACAGCCCCGCGATCAGGATCCCCGCCCCCAGCATTACCGCGAAGGCCAGCAACCGGAAATTGGGCGAGGACGGTTGTTCGATGACATGCGGGTGAAGCCGCTCCAGCGTACGGCAGGCGCGCCGCTGGGCGGAAAACGCGAGCGCGGCGCCCGCGAGGACGAACAGCGTGGCGATCGCCTTGGCCAGCCATGGCGGCTCGAGTTCGCCGAACAGCGCGCGGAATGCGATGCCGATGCCGATCGCGGCGAAAGCCGTGCGGATCCACCCGGCGAACGTGCGCTCCATCGCCATAATGTTGCGGTCTTCGGCGTATTTCGTCCGCTCGACCGCGAGCTCGCTACGATCCGGGTCCTTCGCCATCGTAAGGAAGCATAGGCGCCTCCGCTTCAGCTTCAAGAACCACGCCGTCGTCCGGCATTTCGTGCACGATCGGCGGCGTGGTGTCGAACCCCTCGGCCTCGTCGATCAGCTCTGCCTCGGGCGTGAAGCTCCCGCGGTCGACTGGCTCGCGGAACTCGCGCTCGGGCGGGGCAAGCTCGGGAGACGGCATCTCCTCCGGCATCTCGACCGTTTCGCGCGGCCCCGGCTCCCCTGCGCGTTGGCGGTCCGCCATCCGGTCGAGCAGTCCGCCGCTGTCCTCGCTGCCCACGAGCGCGGCCGCGGCGAGCAGGATCAGCCCGGCAAGGGCGAGCGCCGCCCATCGGTTGCGGAACGGGTCGAAATACATCGCGAGAGAGCGGATAGCGGCGAATGCTTAAGGTTCGGTGGAGGCCGCATCCTGCTTGAGCGCGTAGAGCGCATCGAGCGCATCGCGCGGGGAGAGCGCATCGACGTCGAGCTCCCGCAGCCGCTCGCGCAGGGTGTCGCATTGTTCCTCTTCCGCCGCGTTCGCCGCCGCAAACAACGGCAGGTCGCCGAGCCCTGCAGCCAGCCCGCCCGTCTCCGCACGGCCCTTCTCCAGCCGGTCGAGGACCGACTTCGCGCGCGCCACGACCGCGTCCGGCACGCCGGCAAGGCGCGCAACCGCGAGGCCGTAGCTGCGGTCCGCCGGTCCCTCGGCCAGCTCGTGCAGCAGCACCAGATCGCCCTTCCACTCGCGCGCGCGGACATGGTGGAGGCTCAGCGCCTCGCAGGTCTCCGCCAGCCGCGACAGCTCGTGGTAATGCGTCGCGAACAGGCAGCGGCAGCGGTTGGTCTCGTGCACCGCTTCGACCACGGCCCAGGCGAGCGCGAGCCCATCGTAGGTCGAGGTACCGCGCCCGACTTCGTCGAGGATCACGAAGCTGCGCTCGGTCGCCTGGCTGAGGATCGCCGCGGTCTCGACCATCTCGACCATGAAGGTCGAGCGCCCGCGCGCGAGGTTGTCCGACGCGCCGACGCGGCTGAACAGGCGGTCGACCAGCCCGATCCGCGCCGATACGGCAGGCACGAAGCAGCCGGCCTGCGCCAACAGCACGATCAGCGCATTCTGCCGCAGGAAGGTCGACTTGCCGCCCATGTTCGGCCCGCCGATCAGCCACAACCGGTCCTGATCGTCGAGCCGGCAGTCGTTGGCGACGAAGCGCTCGCCGCCTTTCGCCAGCGCCTGTTCGACCACCGGATGGCGGCCCCCGGCGATCTCGAGGCAGCGATCCTCCAGGATCTCAGCGCGGCACCAGTCGCCCTCGGCCGCGCGCTCGGCATTGCCGGCGGCGACGTCCAGCCGGGCGAGGGCGGCCGCGGTCGCCGCGATCGCCTCGCGTGCGTCGATCACTGCGGCGGTGAGGTCCTCGAAATGGGCCTCCTCGGCCGCCAGCGCATGGCCGCCGGCTTCGGCGATTCGCGCGGCTTCCTCGTGCAGGCCGAGCGAATTGAAGCGCACCGCGCCGGCCATGGTCTGGCGGTGGGTGAAGCCGCTGTCGGAGGCCATCAGCGCATCGGCGTGCTTGGCCGGCACTTCGATGAAGTAGCCGAGCACGCCGTTGTGCTTGATCTTGAGCGCGGCGATGCCGGTGTCCTCGCGGTAGCGCCCTTCGAGCGCGGCGATCGCACGGCGGGCGCTACCGGACGTCTGCCGCAGTTCGTCGAGCGCCGCGTCGTAGCCTTCGGCGATGAACCCGCCGTTCTGCCGCTCGGTCGGCGGCGCGGGCACGAGTGCGCGCTGGAGCAGGTCGACCAGCGCGCCGTGGCCGCCCATGGCCGGCAGCAGGCGTTCCAGCAGGGCGGGTCGGTCGGGCTTGCCCTGCAAGTGATCGCGGATGCGCCGCGCTTCGGCGAGGCCGTCGCGCACCTGGCCGAGATCGCGTGGGGATCCGCGCCCGGCGACGATCCGGCCGAGCGCGCGGCCGATGTCGGGCAGGGCGCGCAGAACCTCGCGCAAGTCGGCACGCAGCAGCGGATCGGCGTGGAGCCAGCCGACCAGCGCCAGCCGCGCCTCGATCGCGCCGCGATCGGTCAGCGGCGCGGAGAGATCGTCCGCCAGTTGCCGCGCGCCTGCACCGGTCGCGCAGCGGTCGATCGCCGCGATCAGGCTGCCCTGTCGCCCGCCGCGCTGCGCTTCGAGGATCTCGAGGCTCGCCCGCGTCGCCTCGTCCATCGCCATCGCCGAATCGCTCTCTCGCGCGACCGGCGGCAGGAGCAGCGGCATCGTGCCGCGCCCTGCATGGTCGAGATAGGCAAGCAGCCCGCCGGCCGCCGCCAGCATCGGCCGCGTGAACGCGCCGAAGCCGTCGAGCGTCGCCACCCCGTGCACCGCCTTGAGCCGCGCCTCGCCTGCGTCACTCGCGAAATCCTGCCGCGCGCGTTCGATCGCCTCGGCCGGCCGCGCATCCCAATCCTCGGGCGCGACGACTTCGCTCGGGCCGAGTCGGGCGAGTGCGGCGCCGAGCCGGTCGGCGGCGCATTCCTCCAGCTCCATCCGTCCCGTGGAGATATCGACCGCCGCAATGCCGATCGTGCCGCGCAGTTCGCACACCGCGACGAGCATGTTCGCGCGGCGCGGCTCCAGCAGGGCCTCTTCGGTCAGCGTGCCCGCCGTGACGAAGCGCACGATGTCGCGCCGCACCAGCGCCTTCGAGCCGCCGCGCTTCTTCGCTTCTTCGGGCGTCTCGACCTGCTCGGCGATCGCGACGCGGCAACCGGCCTTGATCAGCCGGGCGAGATAGCCTTCCGCCGAATGGGCAGGCACGCCGCACATCGGCACCGCTTCGCCGCCATGCTCGCCGCGCGTGGTCAGCGCAATGTCGAGGATCGCGGCGGCCTGGCGCGCGTCGTCGAAGAACAGCTCGAAGAAGTCGCCCATGCGGTAGAACAGCAGGCACCCTTCGGCCTCGCGCTTGAGCGCGTGGTACTGTTCCATCATCGGGGTCGACTTGCCCGCCATGCGCAGGGGCCTAGCGCCGCCTCGCGCGATTCGGAAAGGGCAGCGGCGCGCCTTTCCCCTACCGCTCGCGCGGCGAGTGTGTTTAAGGGGCCCCACAGTTCAGGAGACACGCACTTTGGCCGAAGAAAAACAGGCGAGCTTCACCGCGCGCGAGGCGCTGTTCTATCACGAGACGATCCGGCCGGGTAAGATCGAGATCATCGCGTCGAAGCCGATGGCAACCCAGCGCGACCTCAGCCTCGCCTACTCGCCGGGCGTCGCCGCGCCGGTGGAAGCCATCGCCGAAGACCCCGCCAATGCCGCGCGCTACACCGCGCGTTCGAACCTCGTCGCGGTGATCTCCAACGGCACCGCCATCCTCGGCCTCGGCAATCTCGGCGCGCTGGCGTCGAAGCCGGTGATGGAAGGCAAGGCGGTGCTGTTCAAGCGCTTCGCCGATGTCGATTCGATCGACATCGAGCTCGACACCGAAGACCCGGACAAGTTCATCGAAGCGGTCGCGCTGATGGAGCCGAGCTTCGGCGGCATCAACCTGGAAGACATCAAGGCGCCCGAGTGCTTCATCATCGAGCAGGCCCTGCGCGAACGGATGAACATTCCGGTCATGCACGACGACCAGCACGGCACCGCGATCATCGCCGCCGCGGGCCTGATCAACGCCTGCTACCTGACCGGGCGCGATTTCAAGGACGTGCGGATGGTGGTCAACGGCGCGGGCGCTTCGGCGCTCGCCTGCACCGCGCTGATCAAGGCGATCGGGGTGCCGCACGATCATGTGATCGTCTGCGACCGGTCGGGCCCGATCTACCGCGGCCGCACCGATTCGATGGACCAGTGGAAAAGCGCCCACGCGGTCGACACCGATGCGCGCAGCCTCGAGGAAGCGCTGGTCGGCGCCGACATCTTCCTCGGCCTCAGCGCCGCCGGCGCGCTCAAGCCCGAATGGGTCGACGGGATGGCCGAGCAGCCGATCATCTTCGCGATGGCCAATCCGGTGCCGGAGATCATGCCCGACGAGGCCAAGGCCGTGCGTCCCGACGCGATCATCGCCACCGGCCGCAGCGACTTTCCGAACCAGGTCAACAACGTGCTCGGCTTCCCCTTCATCTTCCGCGGCGCGCTCGACGTGCAGGCGACTGCGATCAACGAGGAGATGAAAATCGCCGCGGCGCATGCCATTGCCGAACTCGCGCGCGAACGCGTGCCCGACGAAGTCGCCGCCGCCTACGGCAAGAACCATGCCTTCGGCACCGACTACATCATCCCCGCGCCGTTCGATCCGCGGCTGATGGAAGTGGTCTCCTCCGCGGTCGCCCAGGCGGCCATGGACACGGGCGTCGCGCTGGCGCCGATCGCCGACATGAACGCCTACCGCATGTCGCTGAAGGCGCGGCTCAACCCGACGACTTCGGCCCTGACCAACACCTACGAGCTGGCCCGCGCCAATCCGAAGCGGGTCGTCTTCGCCGAGGCGGAGGAGGACGTGGTGCTGCGCGCGGCGATCCAGTTCCGCGATTTCGGCTACGGTACGCCGGTGCTCGTCGGGCGGACCGAGAAGGTCAGGGAGAAGCTGATCGAGCTGCAAGTCGACGATCCGGACGAGTGGGAGATCCAGAACTCGGCCGATTCCGAGCACGTGCCGCAGATGGTCGACTATCTCTACCAGCGGCTCCAGCGCAGAGGCCGCACCGAACGTGACGTGCGCCGCACCGTCAACCAGGACCGCAACGTCTTCGCCGCGCTGCTGGTCGCGCTGGGCCACGGCGATGCGATGATCTCCGGCCTCACGCGCACGTTCTCGCAGACCGCGCGCGAGGTGAACCTGGTGCTCGATCCGAAGCCGGGGCAGGTGCCGTTCGGCATCCACATGATGATCGGCAAGAATCACACGACCTTCCTCGCCGACACGACGATCAACGAGCGGCCGACCGCGGAACAGCTCGCGCATATCGCCCGCGAGACTGCGGCGGTTGCCCGGCGCATGGGCCACGAACCGCGCGTTGCGTTCCTGTCCTACTCGACCTTCGGCAATCCGCCGGGGCAGTGGCTGGGCAATATCCGCGAGGCGGTGGCGATCCTCGATTCCGAGAATCCGTCCTTCGAATACGAAGGCGAAATGGCGCCCGACGCTGCGCTCAATCCCAAGGTCATGGAGCTCTATCCCTTCAGCCGCCTGTCGGGCCCGGCCAACGTGCTGATCATGCCAGGGCTGCAGTCGGCCAACCTATCGGCCAAGCTGCTGCGCGAACTGGCCGGCGACGCGACGATCGGCCCGATGTTGATCGGCATGGAAAAGCCGGTCCAGATCGCGCCGATGACCGCCATCGCACCCGACGTGTTGACCCTGTCGGTGCTGGCGGCGGCCGGAGTGGTCGGCTGACCGCGCTTTAGAAGGCGATCAGGCGGCCGGCGAGGATGGCGGCCGTCCACAGGGCGATCGACAGCGCCGCGGAGCTGCGCAGGCGCCTACCGATCGGCGCGTCGTCGCGGACGAAGGCTCTCCATGCCGTGCTGCGGTGGACCAGGATTGCGTGCGCGGTGCCGAGGCCGACCAGCGACACTTTGCTGAGGAAGGCGGTGTTGGCCGCGTAGTCGAGCGGCTCGACCGTGAAGAGCAGCAACCCGGTCAGCACCGCGAGTGCGAGGCCCGAGGCCGCCACGCGGGGAAGGACGAGGGCGAGGGGCCGCGCCGGTATCGCCGAAAACGCGCCGAGCAGCCTGAGGTCGAGCGCGAGAATCGATCCGAACAGCGTCGCCAGACCGAGGATATGCGCGGCGTTGACGAGCGGATAGACGTAGCGCGAGGCAGCGAGCGCTTCGGCCATGGGCGAAGCCTCGAGCCACGCGAGCGCCGCCTCGATCATCGCGTGCGGATCAGCCCGCGGGTTTCAGCGTCTTGGGCCGGTCCGGATAGACGTCGTAGGTCTTGCCGCCGACCGTGATCGTCTCCGCCTTGAACGCGAGCTCGCCGGCATCGCGCGAGCGGTGCCCGGTCAGCACGGCCTTGTCGCCCGGCTTGGCTACGCCTTTCACGAAGCCCGCTCTGGTCGAGGCCGAGGGCGGGGCGAGGTCCACGTCCCACACCCCCTGCGCGTTGCGCAGCTCGAGGCTGGTGTGCGGATTGCCGTAGTCGATCGACACGATCGTGCCCGAGAGGCGGCTTTCCTTCTCCTCGGTCCAGTTCCATCCGTGGTGGGCCATCGCTACGGCCGGAATCATCAGCGCGGCTGCCGCGAGAACCTTGAGGGGGCGCAAGCTGGGCATGGTCTCTCTCCAGTCGGTGGATTCGGCGATAGCAGGATTCGGTCGGTTTGTCGCTCCGTTCGAGACGATCCGTCAGCCCGCCTCGACATAGTCGGACAGGTCGACGAAGTGTTGTTTCGGGCGCGCCGGATCGATCAGCACCCGAATATCCCCGCCACGAAGCTGCTCCGACAGGTCGACCCAGATCGCATCGCTCTTGAAGCTTTGTAGCTTGCCCGTCGTGGGGTGTGTCGCCTGCCCGACCACGCGCCAGGGATGACGGCCGTTCACGCGGGTGCTGGTGTCGCGGTAGCATTCGACGAATTTGGCGCTGATCGGGACTCCGCTGTCCTTGAGCCGGGCGACGATGCGGCGGCGGCGGATAAAGAAGAACAGCAACCCGCCGCCGAGCACGGCAAACACGCCGCCCATCCCGCCAAACACCAGCGGCAGGAAATAGCGGTCCAGGAATCCGTCGATCATCGCCCGGCCCGGCGCGGCGGGATCGTAGATGACGGACACGGTCTCGCCGCGCGAATAGGCAGGCGGGCTGCTGCCGACACTGCCGACGAACTCGTGCCGCGTACCCTTGGCGTCATGAAATTCGACCACCGGGCGATAAGTGGATCCGCTATCGGAATCGTAACGGCGCGAGAGGTCTATGACCGTCCCGCTCGCCTGCGTTCCCGCCTCCGCCAGCGCGCGGTCGCCCGCCCAGGCCCATAGCCCGACCGCAGCGAAGACGAGCCCGAAGGCCAGGAAGGCGGCACCGATCCATGCAAAGATCCTGGGCATCGGTGTCTATTGTCTCATTTTCGCCGATAGCGAAAGTACCAGACCTTAGTGGTCATACTATCATAATACATTGATATATAATAATTAAGTGGCATTTTTTGATGCCTATTTTCTCGGCTAGCAATCACCGGGTAATCACCATGTCAAATTTGGCAAGCACGCGCCCCCATGAACGGATTTCTGCGATTGCGATCATAATGCAGGCGCTGCCAACCGGAAGCAGGTGGCGAAACGCTTGCGATCAGCCGCGCTTATCCCTGCTTCTGTGAATAGGTGTTCCCACCGTGTCGCTACGATTCTGCTCATGTCTTCGGCGATTGCTTTCGCGTCATCAGGGCCGAGGTCGAAGACTGCGGCACCAGCGAGAGCATTCTCGATCGTTGCATTGCGGCCTTCCGGCCCCACACCGAGGACGAGCCGTCGCTCCAGCCCCAGCTGCGGTTTCGGCACTACATCGTAAAGCGGAGATAGCCGCCAACCCTCACCATCGAACAGGAAGCCATGGTTACGTAGGTGATCATCATCATTCGTGACGAGGATATTGAGCAGCATACGACGAAATAGCTCGTGTAGATCCTGGCGTACTTCGGTTCCGAATTGCCGGATCGCTCCTGCGAGATCCGCATAGCTGAAGCTGCTGACCTCGCTCTCATGCGCCCCGAGCATTGTGAGCCCCGATGCAAAGGGCCTACGTTCCAGCCAGTTGCCGTGAGGAATCCGATCGAACCGCTCGATCAGATAGATGTCGCGATCAAGGACACAGCGGAAGTCGAGTGGCGGCACATCGAGACCACATTCGCTGGCAAGCCGCATCGTCGCCAGTTCAACTCTGCATTCGGGAAAGCTGTCCCCGCGCTTCTGGAATTTCGCGATCCAGGGTTGCTCGCCGATCTTTGTAGCTGCCTTCGGTCGGGCACCGCCCAGAGATGATCCGGCTGCCAGCAAGGCTCTCAAGTTCTCGTCGAGTTCGTCGACATGCTGCGCGCGTTCGGCGGCTTCCGCTAGCTCTGCGAGCGTGAACTCTTCGCCCGGAGCAGGGCCACCCCCCCATGGCGTAATTCTCTCCGGCCGGGCGGGTGTTGGCCCGAAGGCGAGCGCGCCTACACGATGTTCGCCCGAGGCCAAAATGAGATCGATTTCGCTCGGCAACCGATCGCCCATCGCCTTGTACATCAGGTATTGGCCCCAGCCGTCAGGAGCAGCATCTCGAATGCCACCGAACACGGCAAAGCCTTCTTCCGTCCTGAACGTTCGAGAAGTTCCAGCTTCGTGCAACGGTAGAGCTACAGGATCGACCGGAATACGGTCAGCGCGTTCAAGATAACGCCGCCCGTAGGCGAAGGTAGCAAACTGGTTGCGCGGTTCGTCGGTCATCGTGAGAAGGCCTGCCGGAACAGGTCCTTCCTCAAGATGCACGAAAACATAGGTGCGGATGGTCGTCACGGCTTGCTAGAAATCCAGATCATCGTCGCTGCCAGCATGGGTCTTTTGGGGCAGGCGGGACAAATCTTCGCTGATTCCGGCCCGATCACTGTCTGGGGTTACCAACTCAGCAAGGCGCTGTGTCATCCCAAGGACATGAAGGGCGCTCGCCAGAACCGCGAGGCCCACGGTAGGATCCCCCGCTTCGAGACGTTGCAGCGTTTGAACCGAGACGATCATCCGCTCGGCCATCAAACGCTGAGGGAGTTTTCTCCGGCGGCGAGCAAGGGCGATATCCTTGCCTAGCCGTGTAATCGCACGTTGGCTCTGGGGCGGTAGTCCGCTAGCAGCTCGAGACGAACGGGGCATGACCCGATATATGACATATCATGCGAAATTCCGCAAATAGAAATGATATGTCATGTTTTTGTGCTCTTTCGCTTGAAGCAGATTTACCGAAGGAAGATGCTTCACCGCCTCCTGCACGAGGCTTACAATGACCATGACTGAGTGGAGAGGCGCTGGTGAGCGGTCGCTAGGCCGCGGCTTGACCATCGTACTTCAAAAGTCGCTGTGCAGTTGCGCGAATTGTCTCAGCGACTATATCGCAAACGTCACGCATGTCGGCACAAGCCGACAGCTTCGGAAGAATTCCGAGGTCCCGTCCTCCAGTTGGAGGTTAACCGGCGGACCCTGCAGAGGGTTCGCCGAATTTTGTTCGAACGCTCTCGCAGGTCCAACCCGATGGAGCATCGAATGCATTATTCAGACGAGGAAATCGAACGCGCGAAGACATTATTCGCTCGTGAAAATGATCAACCCGGCCATGGCACAATGGCGGTTGCCGCGATGGCGGGAATGAGCAAGCCCGGCAAAATCAGCCATATCACTCATCGGCGGACTTGGCGGGACTACCTTCCGAAGGCACGACGCGATTTGCAAAAGGAAAGATCGGACCGGAATTTTCGATTAGGTAACGTGTCGCATGATCTAAACTGACTAGGTCGTGGGGCAGCAATAAGGATCAATGGCGCTAGTGAGAAGTCACTACGAAAAATCGGTAGACCTCGCGGGTGAGCGGCGATGTCGATGTGACGCTCAAATCGACGGGCTCGCAGTGCAGACGTGAATCCCCTCCGACCTGTTCTTACAACACAGAAGGGCTGGAGGGGAGGAGGGCCTTTGTGAGCGAGCCGAAAGGATCGCGATGTGCCATGTCCCACCGATATTCCACCAAGATAAGCTCTTTGGAAGAAGCCGCCCGCCGCATCTGTGAAAACCGGGGCGGCAAATGGTCCGGCACAAAGGGCATGGCCTGCTGCCCTGCGCATGACGACCGTACGCCGTCACTCGGTGTGTCGCTCGGCCAAAAAGCGATCCTTTTCCATTGTTTTGCGGGATGTGATCAGCAGAGCGTGCTGGCTGCTCTGGCGAGTGAAGGTGTCGACGCAACCTCGCTCTTTTCAGGTTCTACGACTATCAACGGTCCCGAGCCGACCATAACGAGCAAACCCTCGGCGGCAGCGCTGAGGATCTGGCGCGACGCACAGCCACTGCGTGCCAGTCCGGCAAAGGCATATCTTGAGAGCCGCGGCATCCTCGCCGCATCGCCGGCGCTGCGCTTCCACCCACGAACGCCGCTTGGTCCGAAGGGACGAACACGCTTTCTGCCCGCCATGATCGCGGCAGTCAGCCTCGACGAGGGGCCGATCGCCATCCATCGCACGTTCCTTTCGGGCAATGCCAAGGCCGATTTCGACAAACCGAAGCGCGCGCTCGGCGCGCTCGGCGAAGCAGCTGTCCGCCTCTTCGCTCCTACCTCCGGCAAGCTCGGCCTCGCGGAGGGCATCGAAAGCGCGATGTCGGCCTATGCTCTCACCGGCATTCCCGTCTGGGCAACCCTGGGCAATGAGCGCTTCGGTCTCGTCAGCGTGCCTGAGAGCGTGACCGAGCTTCACCTCTTCGTCGATCACGATGCTGGTGGCGAGCTGGCAGCGTCGCGTGGCCTGGCCGCTTATGCCCGCGATGGGCGGACGATCCACGTTCGGAAACCATCCTCACGCGACACCGACTGGAACGATGAACTTACAGCATGGCTGCGCCGCAAAGCGGCGCGGTAGAGGAGAGAGAGCTTCTCGAATTCCTGATCCGGCAGAGGGCGTGTCCCGATGCCTTCATCAGGAGGACGAATTGCCATGTTTCAATCAGACCTGTTTCCCGCTGGCGAGCAGTTGCCGTCCATGCCCTTGGCCTATGCCATCGGCACCCGAGTTGCCGCGCTTCTTGCTTCGGGACGTCATCTTACCCGTACCGACATTTCCGGGCTGTTCGCCGAAGAGACCGGTGTTCTGGACTGGGGAGGTGCCTGGACGATCGACGATTACAACAGCGCGGTCGAGATCGGCGCGCTGCTCTGGCTTCGAGACTCCTCACGCATCGATCTGGCGACGAATGTACACGAAGCCGAAGCGCGGTTCGACTGGCTCGAAGCAGCCTTGCCGCCGCGGCATGTTCGCAGCGAAGCGCAGGTTGATCTCCAGCAGTTCTCGACCCCGCCGATGCTGGCCTGGCTTATGGCGAAGGCCGCAGCTGTCTCTTCGCGAGATACGCTCCTCGAACCGTCCGCAGGCAATGGTGCCCTTGCTCTCTGGGGTTCCCTCCAGAACGCTTCGCTACTTCTCAACGAGATCGATCCGGCAAGACGAGACGGTCTGGCCCACGTCTTCCCCACGGCCACCATCACTGCGCATGACGGGGAACTCATCGCCGACTTGCTTCGCGGCCCTGTTCCGTCTGCCGTGCTGATGAACCCGCCGTTCGCTCACAGCCTGGAACGCGGCAAGGACGGTGAGACCGCTATGCGTCACCTACGCGGTGCAATTCGGGCCGCTGCTAATCGGGCGAGGATCGTCGCTATTATGCCTGAAGGCTTCGACGCCTCCACCTTCGCCAAGGAACAGGACGAAGTGTCGCTGCTCCTCGATGTCCGGCTACAGAAGATGTTTCGCCGGACAGGGACGGGGATCGCTGTTCGCCTGGTTGTGTTCGACAAGACGCCGACTGCGTCCTCGCCTGCGATCACCGGAGATACTGCCGACCTCATCTCGCTCCACGAGCTTATCACTGCGCTTCCGCCACGCGTACAGACCTCCGCCAACATCCATCGCCTGCC
>NZ_QXFK01000018.1:0-227500 GCF_003581645.1 Pelagerythrobacter aerophilus
AAACCAGATGAGGTGGATGGCTCCCGCTCACGGCATCTAGGTGCCAAGGTGTGAAGACCGTCAGGTATTCACGAGCAAAATGGGAGCCACCCAGATGGATATTAGCACGATCGGTCTCGATTTGGCCAAGAACGTTTTCCAGGTTCACGGCGTAGATGCACAGGGCACGGCCGTTGTTCGCAAGGCATTGCGGCGCTCGCAGATGCTTCCCTTCTTCGAGAAGCTTCCGCCTTGCGTGGTTGGCATGGAGGCCTGCGGCACGTCGCATTACTGGGCTCGGGAGCTGATCAAGCTGGGCCATGAGGTTCGGCTGATGCCGCCGGCTTACGTCAAGCCCTACGTGAAGCGCGGCAAGACCGATGCTGCGGATGCGGAAGCAATCTGCGAGGCAGTGACGCGCCCCACGATGCGCTTTGTGCCGGTGAAGTCAGCGGAGCAGCAGGCGGCGCTGTCGATGCACCGCACGCGGGATCTGTTCGTCAAGCAGCGCACGCAGCTAATCAACATGATGCGAGGGCTTTTGGCCGAGTTCGGCATCGACATCCCCCAAGGCATCAATCGAGCTTTGGAGAAGGCACGTGCGATCGTCGACGGGGAAGCGCCTGACGTGCCGTCCGATGCTCTTCGCATCGTTGAGCGGCTGTCGCAGCAAGCCCTCGATGTCCACGCCCAGGTACGGGAGATCGAACGTGATCTGATCGGGTGGCAGCGCAAGAGCGACGTTGCCACCCGCCTCATGACGATCCCGGGCATTGGCCCGATCGGAGCGACGGCACTCGCAGCGTCGGTCAGTGATCCATCTCAGTTCCGCTCTGGCCGGCAGTTCGCGGCCTGGCTGGGGCTAACCCCGCTTCAGAAGTCCAGCGGCGGCAAAGAGCGGCTCGGCCGCATCTCGAAGATGGGCGACAGGTATCTTCGTAAGCTCCTGGTGGTCGGCATGACGGCAGTGGTGCGGAACGCGAAAAGAAAACCGGAGGCGGTCGATCCCAACGTTCTCGCCTTGCTGGCGCGCAAGCCCGCACGGGTGGTCACCGTGGCTTTGGCAAACAAAACAGCGAGAATCGTCTGGGCCATCATGACCCGCGGGGAAGTCTATCGTGAGCGCCACGTGCCTGCGTTGGCGGCGTAGAGGCAAAACGGAATAGCGGCGAAAGCCACTTCAGGAGTTGTGAGAGCAAAGCGAGATGATGGCGAACCGGTCAGACCGGGAACCGGGACAACCCAGCGAATGGCCGAGGCGATACAGCCTGTAAACCAGTTCGGGACCCAGTTCGCGGACACCATCAGGGCCAGCAGTCTACTTCATGGCTGCATCAACAGGCCGGACAGAAGTCTGCACCCGACCCAAGCGCCAGCACATCGCATTTGCCCTTGCAACGCGGGAGCCATCCACAGAGGTCTGTTCCATCCGCAGCCGTGTGCCGGCCGGCGTTGCATCGAGCGTCCAATGCACCACGCTCTCGAGGCCCGGGCCGTTCCAACGGTAGCTCAGCGACCGTAACGGTTCGATCGCCAGGACTTCCCCTTCGACCTTGCCCCACTCGGCCACCATCTCGAACCGCTCACCCACCTCCGGGCGAAAGTCATTCGGCATGATCCATTCGGCGAGCAGATCGCTCTGTGTCAACGCGCGCCAGAGCCGCTCGGGCGGATGCGCGAACTCGCGTTCGACGACGAGCGTGCGGGTTTCGTTCGGGCTAGCGGTCAATTGTCCATCCTCGTCAGCAGATCGTCGAGATCGTCGAGCCGTGCTTCCCAGAACGTCCGCATCTGACCGGTCCAGTCGTCGAGCGACGCCAGCCGGGCCGGTAGCGCGCGATAGTAGGTGGAACGCCCTGCCCGCCGCCCTTCGACCAGCCCGCCCTCCTTCAGCACGCCGAGATGCTTGGAGATCGCCGGCTGCGAGATCCCCGACCCATGGGTAAGGCCGCCCACGGTCAGTTCTCCCTCGCGGCACAGCCGTTCGAAGATCGCCCGGCGGCTCGCGTCGGCGAACATTCGGAAAAGAGGATCGGGATCGGGCGCAGGCATCGCGAACCCATAACCCGTCAGTTATGGATAAGTCAAATACCCTGCACCGCATCGGTTTGAGAGAAGCCCAACCAAAACCTCGAGATCACTCCCGATAGCGAGTGATCTTCCAGCATTGCTTCGAACAGTTGCCGAACGCATCGCCTGCCACCACGACATTAGCGCCGGCGAGGAGCGAGCGATAGCTATGTGGCGCGGGAGTTGCAGAGCCGGTATTGCCAGAGGGGGGCTATCCATCGCGAATACCGCGTGCCATGCGTTCGCTATGGTCGCGCGGCCCTGTCGCGATAGAACTGAATGCCGAGTTGGAGGCTCTCGGCAATCCGATCGGCCTTGTCCTGGAAAGCTGCGGCAGCCGCAGGCGAGAGAAGGTCGTCGGTGGTTTCCCGCCACAGACCTAGCCAGCGCTCGAACGCTTCGCCGGTCATCGCAGTGTCGTGGCGGACGTGCGCCTGCATGGGATTCCCCTTGTAGCGGCCGCTGGTGAGCATGACCGAGGACCAGAAGGCCTTGAGCTTCTCCAGATGATGCGGCCAGTCGTCGATCGCGCCATTGAAGATGGGACCGAGCAGCGCATCCCGCCGAACACGAGCATAGAATTCCGGCACCAGCCGGTTGATGTCGTCTTCCGTGATGAGGGGATCGGTCAATTTAAGCGGCCTCACAATGGTCGAGCGCTCCGCGCAAGGCGTGCGTCAGCTCTTCGCCGAAGAGCGGTTTTTCTATCACGACGGCGCCGGCGGCGCCGGCGCGGGTACGTGTGCTGGCGGTCGGGTTGGTCACCAGCAGGATTGCCGGCATCGCGTGCCCATCTTGCCGCAGTTCCGCGAGGAAGGCAGCGCCGTCCCCGCAGTAGCCCTGATCCACGACCAGGCAACCGGCGGAGGAGACTTCGACCTCCTCCGCGGCGCCGTTTACGATGTCGAACCCTTCGAGCGCCAGCGCGAATTCGAGCGAGGACAGGACCGGACGGTCGCCGATGAACAGCAGAATGGGCGATCGCGTGCTCATGTCCTGTCCTCGCAGTGGCCGCTTTCGATCAGGCGGCCCGCTTCCAGTTCGGCTGCAGTTCGACGTGCGGCGGGCATTCGGCCACTGCGCCGACTGGCAACCCCGCGAGCTCGTTGGCAAAGCCATGGTTGACGTCGCGGTGATGCGCTTCGTCGGCGCGGACCACGAGCACCACGTCGCGGAGCGTCGCATCCTCGGGCAGGCCCCAGTAACGCTTGGCGATCTCCGGCGCCGGAATGTTCTCGCTGCGCCCCTCATCGATTTCGGCGAGGTAGTGCGTGTAGCTGATCACCGCCTCTTCCTCGAAGTAGCCGACCACCCGGTGCGCCGTCTTCGAGCTGACGAGATAGAGCGCGAAGAAGAACAGGTAGAACACCCATTGCACGCCGATGATGACCGCCCGTTCGAACAGCGTCGGCTTGGAGACCTCGATGAAGGTCATCAGATGCATGCGCTCGTTCTCGGCCTCGTCCATGAGCGTCTTGATCCAGCCCCTGTCGTCGCACATGCGGCGCAGACAGGCGAGGTGGTTGATCGTCGCGCCGACCATGCCCGGCACGGCGGCGACGGTCTCCAGCACGACGGCGCGATGACCGTAACGCTCGGCAAAGAACGTGTCGGCGCACCAGCGCAGCGCCTTGGTGAAGCCGAAGGCGATCCGATCGGAGACCCCGCGGGGCTTGTGATGAATGCCGAGATCGATGAAGGGTGCGGTCATTGAACTTCTCCACTTGGCGGCGCGATCCGTGCGCCGGAAGTACGCCCCATCTACGGAGCCGAAGGGAGCCGCGAAATTTGGATGATCTCCCTAACCTCAGGTCCCTAAGGGCTTTACCGGAGGTGGCCCGGGCGGCCTTTACCAGCCGCTTCCTTCCGCGCCTGTCGGTTCCGACTGCGCTGATGCTGGCCGTGCTCGCTATCGCGGCCGGAGCGGCGGTCCGTCTGCTGTTCGCCGAAGAGCTGGGGCAGCGGGCCACGTTCATCTTCTTCGTGCCGGGGGTGGTCGTGGCAAGCGCGCTTTCGGGTCTTCGCGCCGGCGGGCTGGCCGCACTCGGTGGCGCGGCAGCAGGTCTGTGGTGCGAGCGGATGACGGCCCCTCTCGAAAGCGGCAGCCTGATCGCGGCCGGTGCCTTCGTGCTCTTCGGCCTTGCCATTGCGCTTGGCGGTGAGTGGTTCCAGCGCGCGCGGGTCGAGACCGAGGCCGCCGCCGCGGGCCTCGCACGGCGCGAGGCGCACCTGCGGTCGATCCTCGAGACGGTACCCGACGCCATGGTGGTGATCGACGAACGCGGCCTGATCCGCGACTTCAGCCACGCTGCGGAACGGATGTTCGGCTGGACCGCCGGCGAAGTCGCGGGCCGCAACGTACAGCTTCTCATGCCCGAGCCCTACCGCAGCGCGCACGACGGTTATCTCGATCGCTACTACCGTACTGGCGAGAAACGGATCATCGGCAAGGGACGCGTTGTCGTGGGAGAGCGCAAGGACGGCTCGACCTTTCCGATCGAACTGGCGGTCGGCGAGATGAGCGCCGAGGGACAGCGCTTCTTCACAGGCTTTATCCGCGATCTGACCGAGCGCCAGCAGGCCGAGGCGCGGCTGCAGGAACTGCAGAACGAACTCGTTCACGTCTCGCGCCTGACCGCGCTCGGGGAGATGGCTTCGGCGCTCGCGCACGAAATCAACCAGCCGCTCTCGGCGATCGCCAACTACCTCAAAGGCAGCCGCATGCTGCTTGCCCGGCCCGACGTGCCGCACGAGCGGGTCGCAGACGCGGTAGACAAGGCGGCGACCGAGGCGCTCCGCGCCGGCGACATCATTCGCCGCTTGCGCGAGTTCGTCGCGCGCGGCGAGATCGAGCGCTCGGTCGAAAGCCTGCCCAAGCTGGTCGAGGAAGCGAGCGCGCTGGCACTGGTCGGCGCCAAGGAGCACGGCATTCGCGTGCGATATGCGTTCAGCCCCGACGTGGATCTCGTCCTGGCCGACAAAGTGCAAATCCAGCAAGTGGTGCTCAACCTGGTGCGCAACGCGGTCGATGCGCTGGCAGAGTCCGGCTCCGACCAGCGCGAGCTTGCCATTTCCATCGAGCCGGTGGACGACGGGATGGCACAAGTGACAGTCGCGGACAGCGGCCATGGAATCGCCCCGGAGGTTGCCGAACGGCTGTTCCAGCCCTTCATCACGACCAAGCGCGCGGGTATGGGGGTGGGCCTGTCGATCTCGCGCACGATCGTCGAAGCGCACGGTGGCCGCATCTGGGGGCAGCCGCGCGCAGGCGGCGGCGCGCTGTTCGGCTTTACCGTGCAGCGGGTCGGAAAGGAGGAGCTCTACGATGCCGAGTGAGCCGATCGTCTATGTGATCGACGACGACGAGAGTGCCCGCGATTCGCTGGAGTTCCTGCTCGACGTCTCTGGGATCAGAGTGCGTTCGTTCGCTTCGGCCGATGCCTTTCTCAAGTCCTCCCCGCCGCTGGCCGGTGCGTGCATCGTCACCGATGTGCGCATGCCCGGACGTAGCGGGGTCGAACTGGTTCAGGAGTTGAAGGAGCGTGGCGCCTCGGTGCCCGTGATCGTCATGACCGGACATGCCGACGTACCGCTGGCGATCCAGGCGATGAAAGCGGGCGTGACGGACTTCATCGAAAAACCGTTCGACGACGTGACGATGCTGGCGGCGATCCGCGGCGCTCTGGCCCAGCAAGCGGGCGAGGACCACGCGCAAGCGGAGCGGCAGCAGATACTCGATCGCATGGCCACGCTGTCCCCGCGCGAACGCGAGGTCATGGATGGGCTGGTCGCGGGCCAGGCAAACAAGGCGATCGCGTTCGATCTCGATATCAGCGCGCGCACGGTCGAAGTCTACCGCGCCAACGCGATGATGAAGATGCAGGCCAGAACCTTGTCCGATCTCGTGCGCATGGTGACAGTCGCACGGCTGGCCTGAGGCCGAATCCGGCGCGAACCGTTGGGATGATTCCGGCGTTCAGCTTGCACGCCTAGCTGGGTCTCCTGCCGCCCCAGCCCAGGCTCGTCCGATCATCGAGAGGCCTTTTGCAGGTTCATGTCCTCTAGCGCGATGCCGTTGGTTTCGGGCATCTTCTTCCAGGCCCAGAGAAACTGCAGCAGCATCATCGCGCCGAAGAAGGCGAACACCCATCCGCCCAGGCGGGTGGCGAACACCGGGAAGGCCCAGGTGATCGCGGCCGCCATCACCCAGTGAACGGTGCTGCCGAGCGCCTGCCCCTTGCCCCGGACGGCGCTCGGGAAGATTTCGGAGATGAAGACCCAGATCACAGCGCCTTGGGAAAGTGCGAAAGCTGCTATGAAGCCCAGCAGGCCGATCAGCACGATAGTGCCGTCCGGCCGCGCACTCTCGAACTGCCACGCGACGACGAACAGCGCGGCCGCGGTGGCGATCGATCCGAAGAGGAGCAGAGGCCGCCGGCCAAAGTGGTCGATCAGGAACAGCGCGGCGACCGTGAACACGAGATTCGTACCCCCGATGGCAATCGACTGCAGCAATGCGCCATCCGCTGCCGCCCCGCTCAACTCGAAGATATGTGGCGCGTAGTAGAGCAGTGCGTTGATGCCCGAGAGCTGGTTGAACATCGCGATCGCGATTGCGCAGGCCACGGGAAAGGAATGGGCGCGGCTGAACAGCCGGGGCTGCGCCCGCGTCGCGTCGAGCTCGCGCGCCGCCGCCTCCCGCATGCGGCGTACATCACTGGCCGGATCAGCGAATCCGAGCCGCTCCATGACCGTGAGCGCACGGGCATCACGACCGGCCGCGACGAGCCAGCGGGGGCTCTCGGGCAGCACCAGCGTCACCATCAGGAACAGCGCAGACGGTAGGGTGACAATGCCGAACATCCATCGCCATGCGGTGTCCGGCGGAAATAGCCCGGCGATGACGTAGTTCGAAATGAACGCCAGCAGGATGCCGAAGACGATGTTGAGCTGGTTGAGCGCCACCAGGCGCCCGCGCACATGAGCGGGCGACACTTCGGCAATGTAGATAGGCGTGATGACCGATGCCGCGCCGATCGCCAGTCCGGCGAGGAGGCGGAAGGCGAGGAAGACCGCCCAGCTCTCGGCCAGTGCCGATCCGAGCGAGGAGACGACATAGGCGATGGCGACCGAGAGTAGCACGGCCTTGCGGCCGAAGCGGTCCGACGGCCAGCCGGCGACGAGCGAGCCCACGATCGTGCCGATCAGCGCCGAAGCCACGGTGAAGCCAAGCTGCGCGTCGCTGAGCGCAAAACGCTCCTGGAGCGCGGAGGTCGTGCCGGAAATCACCGCCGTGTCGAGCCCGAACAGCAGACCGCCGAGCGCCGCGCCGGCCGCAGTCAGGATCATGATTGCGGTGAGGCGCCCTTGCGCCGGCGATGCGAAGTGCGTGTTGCTCATGGGATCAGGCCTTCACGATCGGGAATTCGGACATGCGGAGTAGCGTGCATCCGTATGGAACGAGCCGCAGCGTCTCGGCCGGCGCATCGGTCGACACCGGGCTGAACGGCAAGGAGCCATGGGTCTGGTGGTATCGATCCCATCCCGGAATCCTGCGTCCGGTGGTGCTCAGGCTGAACGGCGCGTTGGCGTCGATCCACGGACAGTCCGAAACGGCAGCGGCACGATCGAGACTGACGGCGGCTCCGGGTTCCAGCGCGTAGTTCCATGGCGTCGTCGGAAAGACCTCAGAGGTGGCGATGCCGCTCCGTTCACCGATCTTGTGCCATTCCTCGCCTATCGGAAGGGCGAATACCAGGGGGCCGCGTTCCAGGCTGACGAGCTGCTTGTGCCACATGCTGCGCGTGATCTTCGCCGGGAAGATCAGCTCCACGGTATCGCCCGTGCGCCAGACGCGCTCGAGTCTCGCGATCCGTCCGGAGGAGACGGGCGTCTCATCCTGGCCGTTTATCTTGATCGTCGCTCCCTCGGCCCAGCCCGGAATGCGAAGGTGAAGCGGAAAGGCCATCGGCCGGGCGGTTTGGAGTACGATCCGAACGCCGTCTTCGAACGGGTAGGAGGTCTGCTGTTCTGCCTGGACCTCGACACCGCCGATAGTGACGCGCGCGTTGCTGGGGCCGTAGTTTAGCACCGCCAGTCCGCCGTCCGCGCTCGCCGCCCACATGGATTGGACGAACTTGGGCCAGCCCTGATGCATATTGACGGTGCAGCACGGGTAACCATCCAACAGACCGATCAGTTGGGAGGTGCCGCCATGCTGCTGCGCATACTGCTCGACATCGCGGCTGATCATCACCTGATTGGGCTGCTGGAAGTACTGCCGCGCCATGTAGTCTTCGGTCGTTTGCGCAGGCAGCGCATTGTAGGCGATACGTTCCAAGCGATCGAGAACAGCCACGTCGCCGGTGATCTGGCCGAGCGCTTCCAGTGAGAACATGAACTCCACCACGGTGCAGAGTTCGGTGCCTTGGATCGGGTTGGTACCGTGGAGCGGCTCATCGCCCGAGAACATTCCCGTGACCTGACCGTGATCGCGCTCGAGAAACGCCAGACCGTGGCGGATCGCATCGATGTGCTCCGAGCGACCATCAAGAAGATAAGCCAGCGCGGGCTGCTTCACGCCCATGGCCACGTTGACCCCGTGCGCGGTCGGCGGCTGCTCTGCGGCGAAGCCGGCGGTCCAGTCGCTCGTCTGGCCTACGAGGGTGCGGGCCAGCTCGAGCAGCGACCGCTCGCCCGTCCGATTGTACAGCCAGAGCGCACTTGCGGTGTTTTCGCCACCGCGATGCCGCGCCCATTCGGTCCAGTGGTCGAGCGGCTGGGTCGGGAGCTGCCGCTGCTGGTACGTGAAATAGCGCGACATGAAATCCAGTACCCGGCGATCCCCCGTAGCCTCGTGGTGCTGCTGGAGCACTTTGAGCATGACCATACGGGGCCACCAGTCCGCCGAGTTGGCTCGCTGGATTCCATTCTCGTCCTTGCCGGTTCCTCGATCATCAGGCGGGCCGAAATATCCGCTCGGCTGCTGACTGCGCAGAGCGAACTCGATCCACGGCTGGGCCTTGTCCTTGAGACGCTGGTTATCGAGGATGTGAGCAAGGGGGACCAAGCCGTCGAGCCAGTATGGCCCTCGTTCCCAAGCGTCGCCCTCGCCCCCCAGCCACGCGTTCTGCGGGCCCACCAGCGAATAGAACTCGTCGAGGCGGCCGGTCAGCCCTTCCGCCATCGTCTCGAGTTGCATCGCAAGCCAGCCTTTTGCTCGCACGGCCCCCAGCGGCAGGGGAGCGAAAGGCTGATCCGCCAGAGGTGCCCGGTTGAATATCGCGCCGTTCACAGTGGCCACAGGCGCTCGATTCGTCCTGCCAAGCCCGGCAGCCGGCATCATCGCCAGGCCCACTGCGGCTCCTCCGACGAACTCTCGACGACTGACCATCCGGTCCCCTCCTCTTTTTTAAAACAATTTTCTTTTTTGCTACGCCAACTCTCCTGCCTTGGAAAGCTTTTGCTCGCTCGACCGGTCCGCGGAGGTCGTCCGTCTTCCGCACGACAACCACAAATGCGTCGGCGCCGTGGGCAAACGCCTGAGCAGGTAATGGCGCCGAGGGGCTGGACTGCTTCAATGTCGGCGCCCGCCCGGAGCGGGCAGTCTTGCCATCTGACATTAATGCCTATATAAAATGTCAAATGACAGGAGCCGCACCATGGCCGTTCTGACACGCATCGATACCGAAACCGGGCCTTTCGTCCCCAATCCAATCACCGACGCCGAGGCCGGCGCGATGTTCCGAGCAGCGGTGCGTCTGTTCGGCCATTGGGGTCTGACCGACGAACAAGCCGCGACGCTGCTCGACATCGGCGTCCGCAGCTACCGCCGCTGGAAGGCAGGAGACCCGGGCCGCATCGGTCGCGACGGCAAGGCGCGGTTGTCGAACCTGATGGGCATTCACAAGGCGCTCCGTATCATCTTCACCGACGCCGCGCGCGGCTATCGATGGATCAAGGAGCCCAGCGAAGCATTCGGCGGACGCTCGGCGATCGATGTCATGCTGGGCGGAGAACTCACCGATTTGATGCGGGTGCGGCGCTATCTCGACGCCGAGCGCGGCGGCTGGTGATCGATCCAGCGACCGTCCCCGTCCGCCGCATCGAATGGCGGCGCGCGCGGCGCATTATCCGCAGCGTTCATCCGCCTATCGATCTGTTCGAAGACATTGCCGATCCAGAGGATTGGCCTCTGCTCGTTTCGGCCGAGCAGAAGACCAATCCGCGCCTCATGGAGACAATTGGCAATATCGATCTCGTACCGCCAGCCCGCCGGGTCAGTGGGCCCGGCGCATCGTACCTGATGGCACCGTTCACGCATGTCAGCCGCGATCGTCTCAGCCGATTCACCGATGGCAGTTACGGAGTCTTGTACGTCGCGGACCGGTTCAAGACGGCACTCGCCGAAACCATCCATCATCACGCCCGTTTCATGGCCCGCACGCGCGAGAGCGAAGGCTGGACATCGCAGTTCCGCGAGATCGTCCTCGACATCGCGCTCGACGCACACGACCTCAGGGACGGCGCCAACGCCTTCGACGAAGTGCTCGACCCCGCCAGTCATGATGCCAGCCGGAAGCTCGCCACCGCGCTGCGCGCTGCCGGCAGCGACGGCATTGCCTATCCGAGCTGCCGCGACCGTGACGGGGAATGTACCGCGCTGTTCCACCCCGATCTGGCCTCCCATCCGGTTCAGGGGCGCCACCTCGACTATCACTGGAACGGCGAACGGGTGGACTTCTATCGTGATGCGACAGGCGGCGAAGTCTTCCGGATCGACGAAGACTCCGACTGACCAACGAGCCGTGGGACACTTGCTCCCGGAAACCGGCTCGTGCGCGCCCGCCGACCGACCCGCACAAAAAACGACGCCCGTCACGCCTTCGCAATGAATCCGCAAAGGAGGCGTAACAACTCTTCCCCACCAGCGCCCTCGTTCACATCGGAACAGCCACGAAGGGGCAAGGCGGTGCATTCGTCCAAGGCGATGCCTCCGCTGATTGCGGCTGCCTGAGCTCCCATCCCGGAGCCCGGCGCGCCGCGCGTATGCCGCCGCCCGACTGGCGTGAATTCCAGGGGGAATGAGCGAAAATGAAGAGTACCGTAAACGTCCGCGCCTCGAGTCTTCTTGCCGGGGTCGCATTCGCCGCACTGTCCGCTGCGCCGGTCTTCGCGCAGACTGCGCCGGTCGCGGAAGCGGACGCATCGACCGCAGCCGAAGCCGAAGCAAACGCCATCGTGGTCACCGGCTACCGCCAGAGCCTCCGGGAAGCGATCGACATCAAGCGCGAGACGATCGGCTTTTCGGATTCGATCGTCGCCACCGACATCGCAGATTTCCCCGAGCAGAACCTGTCGGAGGCGCTGCAGCGCATTCCGGGCGTCACGATCGAGCGCGAGAAAGGCCTCGGCACGCGCGTCAACGTCCGCGGCCTGCCGACCGAGTTCACGCTGGTGACGATCAACGATCTCGCCACCGCATCCGGCTCGGGTGGCCGCGACGTCGAGTTCGACATCTTCGCTTCCGAGCTGATCCAGTCGGTCACCGTCCAGAAGTCGCCGACCGCGGCGGACGAGGAAGGCGGCATCGCGGGTTCGGTGAAGATCCGCACCGCGCGCCCGTTCGATAATCCGGGGCTGCGCGTGGTGGGCTCCGTGGAAGGTGCGTACAACTCGATTTCGGAAGAGATCGATCCGCAGTTCTCCTTCCTTGCGAGCCACACGTTCGGGGACTTCGGCGTGCTCCTCTCGGTGTCGAAGGGCCAGAGGACCAATCGCACCGATTCCAACTCCGGCATCAACTTCCGACCGATCTCACGCTGGACCGACCGGGGGAATGCGCAGACGGATCAGGCGCTCGCCGTGCTGGAGCGCGACGCCGGTATCGTGTTCGACGATGTCGGCGATCCCGACGAGGTCAACCGCGTGGTGTTCCTCGACAAGGTCGGCGACCGGATCTACCTCAACGATCAGGACAAGCTGGGCTTCTCGGGTTCGCTGCAATACCGCCCGAGCGACCAGTTCAGCGTGACGTTCGACGCCTTCCTGGGCTCGTTCGACACCGTCGAGGACGAGTACGACGCGGCCGCCTATTCCGCTTCGAGCCGATCGACCCTCGACGTCATTCACGAATATGACGACACAACGCTGGCGGACAGCGGGATCGTCGTCCTGCGCGACGTGTCGTACACGGCAACCCAGCACGAGTTTCTGAGCAAGGAACGGATCACCGAAACCGACTATCGCCAATTCGGCGGTGAAATGAACTGGGCGCCCGGCAACTGGGAAATCGATTTGCTGGCCGGCTATTCGAGCGCCAGCAAATCGCGCGACAATGCGAACCTGAAGCATGTCGCCTACGCCCCGTCGCGCACCCGCTATACCGAAACCGGCGGCGAGACGATCCCGAGCGACGATCCGAACACGATCGACATGTACAACTCGCCCCAATCCTATCTCTTCGAGGCCTACGAGACGACCTACGAAGAGATCGAGGACGACAAGTACACGGCCCAGCTCAACGTCACCTATAACTTCGACGGCGTGCTGAAGCGCGTCAACTTCGGTTCGCGCTACACCAACAAGACGACCGAGCGTCAGTACGGCGAGGAGAAGATCCAGGGGCCAACCCGCGGCGATACCTCGTACGTGAACGAGCGGACGCTGGCGGACAGCGAGCTCGGCTACGTAACCGAGATCGTCGGCGGCAAGGACTATCAGGCTGGCGATCTCGACTGGCAGCAGATCTCCAACGACTACGCGCGCGATTTCTTCCGCCCCGAGGGCTTCCTCTCGCCGTTCGATGACGGCCAGTTCTACCGCGTGAAGGAAGAGACGATCGCCGCCTACGGCATGGCCGACTTCGAGTTCGACATCGCCTCCATGCCCGTCTTCGTGAATGCGGGCGCACGCTACATCAAGACGACCGTGCGCTCGTCGGGCTTCCACCAGGTGCAGAACCCCGACGGCTCGACCGGCTATACCGACGAGCCGGTCTCGAGCGAGGGCAGCTACGAAAAGGTCCTGCCGTCCTTCAACGCGCATATCGAGCTGGCGAGCGACCTTCTGATCCGCGCGGCCGCCTCGCAGACGCTGATCCGCCCGGCACTGACCGACCTCGCCTACAAGCGCACGGCGAGCTGGAACGAGTTCCGCTTCACCGACGGCAACCCCAGCCTCAAGCCGACTTACGCCGACCAGTGGGAAGTCGGCATCGAGAAATATCTCGGCAGCGACGGTCTGCTCGCAGCGTCGTACTTCTGGAAGAACATCAAGGGCGTGGTGCAGAACGAGCTCACCGGCGTGGTCGAGGATGTCACCAAGTACAATGCCAACGGCACGATCGACGGGGTCTACGATTTCGACGTCTACCAGCCGGTGAACGCCGATGGTTCGTACAAGGTGAGCGGCGTCGAACTGGTCGCGGTCGTGCCGTTCCGGTGGTTCCACGAAGCGCTGGAAGGCTTCGGCGTGAACGCCAACTACACCTTCCTCGACAGTTCGCTGACAGGCGAGTCCGATCTCGACATTCCGACATCGCCGATCGGGCTTTCCGACAACACCTATAACGCGACGCTCTTCTACGAACGCGGCCCGTTCGCGGCGCGCGTATCCTACAACCACAAGAGCGCCTATGTGGAGCGGATCGAGCGGAACATGTATCCGGTCTATCGCGACGCCTACGGCCAGGTCGACCTCGCCGTCAGTTATCAGGTGACCGACAACTTCCGGGTCGAACTCCAGGGCATCAACATCACCGACGAGGCGACGACTGGGTACACGATGGATCCCGCCTTCCCGACCACCTACGAATTCTCGGGAAGTCGCATCAGCCTCGGCGTGCGCGCGCAGTTCTGATCGTCCGACTGGATCGACCCCGACGTCTATACGATCCGCA
The DNA here is from genome assembly GCF_003581645.1 of Pelagerythrobacter aerophilus. Taxonomy (GTDB): domain Bacteria; phylum Pseudomonadota; class Alphaproteobacteria; order Sphingomonadales; family Sphingomonadaceae; genus Pelagerythrobacter; species Pelagerythrobacter aerophilus. The sequence continues at coordinate 13,949 of NZ_QXFK01000018.1, forward strand.
CGGCAGTCATTTTGCCGGCACGTCGGACGACCCCGCGCTGCGGCGCCCCGGATTCGAGGCCCGCACATTCCGGGCCTCGATGACGCCGAACCGCTCGAAGGGCGGACGCGCTGACCGCTCTCCTCAAGTTCATACGTCAGGATAAACCAATGCCGCTTCCACTTCGCCGCCCGTCGATCTTGCTGCTTTGTGCGCTGGCCGCAGTGCCCGCGTCCGGTCAGGATCGGGCCGCAACGCCCGCGGCCGATCCGACGCGCGCGGCGCAAGGCGACCTGAGCGTGCCAGCGGGTGCGCGCCGCATCGGCGACGACATGACCGAGCGCTACCGCGACATGCTGGCGGAGCGCGACGTGCGCAACGTCATCCTGCTGATCGGCGACGGCATGGGCGATTCGGAGATCACGATCGCGCGCAACTATGCCGAGGGCGCTGGCGGCGCGTTCAAGGGCATCGATGCGCTGCCGGTCTCGGGCCAGTACACGCACTACGCGCTCGATCGCGAGACCGGGAAGCCCAACTACGTGACCGATTCCGCCGCGTCCGCGACCGCCTGGGCCTCGGGCGTGAAAACCTACAACGGCGCGATCGGCGTCGACATCCACGCCAGGCCGCATCCGACGCTGCTCGAGATGGCGAAGGCGGCGGGCCTCGCCACCGGCAACGTCACCAGCGGCGAGATCGAGGATGCGACGCCGGCGGCGCAGATCGCGCACGTGACGCAGCGCAAGTGCTACGGCCCGGTCGCGACGAGCGAGGTGTGCCCGGCCAATGCGCTCGAAAACGGCGGCGCCGGATCGATCGCGGAACAGGCGCTGGCGCTGCGGCCAGACGTGCTGCTGGGCGGCGGCGAGGCCACGTTCGCGGAGGTCGCCAAGGCCGGACCGTTCGAAGGGCGCACGCTGCTGCAGCAGGCCGAAGCGCGCGGTTACGCGATCGTTCACGACGCAGAGGAGCTGCAGGCGGTGGGGGAAGCGGACCAGCGCCGGCCGCTGCTCGGCCTGTTCGCGCCCGGCGTCATGCCGGTGCGCTGGACCGGCCCGAAGGCCTCGTATCACGGCAATCTCGACCAGCCGCCGGTTCACTGCGCCGACAATCCCGAACGGACCGAAGCCCTCCCGACGCTCGCTGCCATGGCCGAAAAAGCGATCGAACTGCTGAAGGACGACGCGGACGGCTTCTTCCTGCAGGTCGAAGGCGCCTCGATCGACAAGCAGAACCATGCCGCCAATCCCTGCGGCCAGATCGGCGAGACCGTCGATTTGGACGAGGCCGTGCAGGTCGCGCTCGCCTTTGCGCGCGCCGATGGCCACACGCTGGTGATCGTGACCGCCGACCATGCGCACAGCAGCCAGATCGTCGGCAACGGCACCCGCGCGCCAGGCCTGACAGCGGCGCTCAGAACGCACGACGAGGCCGTGATGACAATCAGCTACGGCACCGCCGAAGAGGGGTCGCAGGGCCATACCGGCGCGCAGCTTCGCGTCGCGGCCTATGGTCCGCGTGCGATCAACTTCACCGGCCTGACCGACCAGACGGACATGTTCTACATTATCCGCGACGCGCTGGTCTGGGCGGCTCGGCCTCGGGCGAACAGGAACGGTCTGGGGAGGACCAAAGCAGCGGAGCCGTCCGCCGGTAAAAATTCCGCTATCGGTGGGGGATGACGGCGCGCCGCAGGGCGAGTATCGCTCCGACATGCGCAAGTTCCCCAAGCTCACCGCCTTGCTCGCAATCGCCGCATTGGCGGGTTGCGCGACGCATGAACCGATCACGGCCTCGCGGGGGACCCTGCCGCAGGGAGGGACTTACCGGATCCTCTCGCAGGACGCACCGTCCTACGTGAAGGATCTGATCTCCGAGCAGCTGACCGAGCTCGGGTTCGAACAATCGGACAAGCCTGCTTATGTGATTCAGATCGGCACCTCGGAACGTCCCGCGACGGTCGGAGCGCTCGTGCCCGATCCCGAAGAGCAGCAATGGCTCCGACGGCCGTGGCTCGGTAGCCGGCAGATCGTGCGCGGGGTGACCGTCAGTATGAGCGAGAGCGGGAGCGGACAGGAGATCTATCGTTCGACTGCCGCGGTCAGGAGCGGGACGGACGACGTGCAGGAACATCTGGAGCCGCTCATCGCGACGATGCTGGCGCCTCGCCCTCGTCAGGATATTCCTCCGGCTCGCTGAGCAGCGGAAGACCGAGCACGAAGGTAGAGCCCGCGCCCACGCGGCTTTCGCAGCGAACCCAGCCGCCATGCCGGGCGGCGACGGTATGAACCTGGGCGAGGCCCAGTCCGACGCCATTGCCCTGCCCCTTCCCCGGCGCCTGCCGAAACCGCTCGAACAGGACGGCGAGGTGATCCGGCGCAATGCCCGGTCCTTCGTCGGCGATGGTGCAGGTCACCATCGGATCGCCCTGCTCTTCGATCACGTCGATCGAGCAGCGCAGGCGCGCTCCGGGCGGACTGTGATAGACGGCGTTCTCGATCAGATTGACGACCGCCCGCGTCAGCAGCGAGCGTTCGCCCGCCACGAACAAAGTGGCATCTTCGCCGGTCAGTTCGACATTCAGGTCCTTGGCAGTGATGCGCGGCCATAGCTGGTCGAGCGCATCGACGAGCATGTCGGCCACGTTGACCGGCTCCGGCTGGTAAGGGAGCGATTCGGCCCGTGCGAGCTGCACGAAGCCTTCGGCCAGCGCGATCGTGCGCCGGGCATGACTCTCGATCCGTCCTACGATCTGCGGGTCGACCTGCTGCCCACCGATATCGGCGAGCAGGGCCAGGATCGAGGTCTGCGGCGAGCGCATGTCGTGCGAGAGGAATTCCAGCATATCTTCTCGCTGGCGCAGCGCTTCTGACAAGGTGGTGATGTCTGTCGTCCGCACCACCCAGCCGAGCAACTCACCGCTGGCGGACCAGCGCGGCGCCACGCGAATTTCGAAGGAGCGACCGCTGGCGGAGCGCGCACGATAGCGCCCCGGTTCTTCCGGCGCCGGCCAGGGCGGCAGGTCGCTTCCTTCGGGCTCGAGCCGCCCTTCGGCCGCAGGAACGGGCTGGAAGCGCGCATAAAGCGCAGGCAGATCGCGCTCGTCCGGTGCGAGCCCCAGTTCCTCCGCAAGTGCTTCGGCTTCGGCATTGGCGAGAACGATCGCACCGCTGCGATCGGCGATGAACACACCGTCGGGTAACTGGCGCAGGCTCTCGGTCACGAAGCGGCGCAGATTGCGGCTCTGCCCGATCGCATCATTGAGCAGCGCCATCTGCCGCGACACCGGATCGGGAGCGGACGGCAGCGGACCCGCAGGAGCGAGCACGTCCGGCTCCGCTCGGAAGCGCTCGAGCTCCTCGATCATGTAGCTGTTCGCGGCGGCCAGGCGCCGCCAACCCCACAAGGGATAGACCACCGCGAGAGCAGCCAGTCCGGGCACGGGTGTCAGCCACAGGCGGAACCCCAGCAGCGCCGCTGCCGCAGCCGCGAGCAGGAGGACTGCCAGCCCGGCGATCAGCGCGACGAGCGCCCAGGGCTGCAGCACGCGCAAGGCGGCCAGCAGCACCCAGAGCGGCACAAGCGCGAGAAGGACCCGGGACCAGAGGCTCGCCTCCGCAATCATCCTGTCCGACAGGAGGCCGTCGAGCAGGTGGGCCTGAACTTCGATCCCCGGCAGAATGCCGCCGGGGTTACCCCCGCCTGTGGCATAGCGATCGCCGAGCCCCTCCGCCGTGGCGCCGACCAGCACGAGCCGATCGCGCAGCAGCTCGGCCGGCACTTCACCGCGCAGGACCGACGATGCGCCGATCGTCGGGAAGTGCCCGGCCGAGCCTGCGAACGGAATCAGGAGCGGTCGCTGGCCTTCTTCGGGCAGGTCGGCGGAAGGATCGGCCGCGCGCTGCATCAGCACCATCAGATGCGGCCAGCGGCCGCGCTCGTCCCCAGCGATCAGCTGCGTCCGCCTGACCTTTCCGTCGCTGTCGGGGAGCAGATTGACATGTCCCATCCCGGCCGCCGCCTCGCGCACGGCGGGAACGGGCGGAATGATGTCGAACGGCGCGCCATTGGTGCCCGGCGCCCGCATCAGCAACGGAACGAAGACCGGCGCCGGACCGGCCATGGCACGCCCGAGGGCCATGTCTCCGGCCTTGGGATCGACGAGCAGAACGTCGTAGGCGACGGCAACCGGATCGGCTTCGCCTAGCTTCCCCAGGAGCTCCGCCTGCACCTGTCGCGACCAGGGCCAGGCGCCCGTCTCACGCGTGCTGTGATCGTCGATCGCCACGATCAGGATACGCGGATCGGGATCGTGGCGATCGAACTGCAGGAGGACATCGTAGAGCAGCGCGTCGAGCCCCTGCGTTGTGCGGTCGTGAACCAGAAGCAGCGCCAGCGCCGAGGACAGCAGCGCGACCAGCCACCACTCGGCAGCCAGGCGCCGCTGCCCGGTTCGCCGGATCATTGGTCGGGGCTGATGGTCAGTCGCTCGGTCGGCGACCAGTTCTCATGCACTTCGCCGTCCACGAACTGCAGCGCCATGACCCGCCAGTAGTAGGTGCCCGGTGGAAGATCGGTCACCGCGAAGCTCTGCTCGGTCAGGCCAACTTCGTCCACGACCGGGTCGCTCCCATCTTCCTGACGCGAGAGTTGGAACCGGAACTGCCGCTCGCCGTCGCCCATCACCCTCCATCGAAAGAGATACTGGCGGTAGTCGCCCGTCCGAGTCTCCGTGGCGGTGCCCGAAATATCGTTCAGTCGCCGCTGAAACCCGTAAGTCTCGTACATCCCTTCGAGGCCATGGCCGTCTATAGCGGCCACGCGCACGAACCAGGTTCCGTCCTCGATCGGCGGCAGGCGAACTTCGGTCGTTTGTACCGTGGTTTCGGTCGCGACGTCGAGGAAGCCCGCGTCCTGCGCGATCTGCACGTGGTAGGCCTTCGCCCCTGGGAGCGGCTCCAGTTCGAACGCGAGCTCACGTTGGTCCTGAGTCTCGCCTGGATTTGTGAGGCGCGGCGGTGGAAGCAGCGCGACCGGCGCGCTCAGCTCCGTGCCCGCTGCAACCGCGCCGAATCCGGCGGGAAGATCGCGGCTCACCTCTCCCGAGCTCGCCATCGTCACTTCACCCGAGAGCGTCTCGGTCGCTGCCTGCTTGCCGGCCGCATCATAGCGGATCCGAAATTCGGTCCCGCGCACGGCCGAGACGCTGATCGGCGTTGAAATACGAAACTCGTCGGCCTCGTTAAGTGGCGAGACGATCGCCTTCGCCCGTCCTTGTTCCACCGCAAAAAGACGCTCCACGGCTCCCGTCAGCGACAGCTTGCGCAAGCGCCGGACCGTGACCCTGCTCTGCGACGGCAGCGCCACCGCGGATTGGTCCGGAAGACCCATGGAGACGAAGGAATTCGCCGCGGTCGCCAGTTCGTCGCCCTCGTGCACCGCCATCCCTGGCGACACGGTGAGCAGGCGGCCGTCGCGGCGAAGCTGCACGGCTCCACGGAACGAGATGATGTGGGCCGTGACCGGCTCGTACCGCAACAGGTGCTTGGGAATGCGTATGGACCGCCCGATCGCGATGCGCCGCGGATTGCCGATGCGGTTGAGCCGCTGGACGATGGCATAGTCCTCGATCCGCCGGAAGTGCTGCTGCGCGAGCTCGTAGAGGCTGTCGCCTTCGCGCATGGGGTACAGCACCACCTCCGCCCCCTCCGACTGCTGGGCGCCTGCCGAAACAGGCTGCAGCGTAGCCGCGAGCAGTGGCAGAAGAAGAAGTCGCCAGCGCATGGTACCCCCAAGCTAACCCGTCGGTTCGAGCCGGTACCCATAGCCGTATAGTGGAACAATCCGAAAGCCGTGATCGGCCCGAAGCTTCAGTTTCGCCCGCACTTTCGAAACGTGCGTATCGACCGTGCGCGTCTGCACATCGGGATTTCCGCCCCAGACGGATTCGAAGATGTACGACCGCGACAGGCTGCGGTTGAGATTGCGGAAAAGCAGGAGTGCAAGCGAGAACTCCTTCATCGTGACCGGTATGACCTCGCCGGCAACGCTGACCTCCGCCGCCTGGACATCGAAGCGATACAGGCCGAACTGCTCGAACCTGTCCTTCGGCGGCTCCGGATAGGCGCGGCGCACGACTGCATCGATCCGTGCGAGCAGAACGGCCGGTTGCACCGGCTTGGTCACGTAGTCGTCGACACCGGCGCGGAAAGCGGCGAGGACGTCTTCCTCCACGGAGCGGACTGTGATCATCACGATCGGCGGCGACGCCTCGATCGTATCGGTCACCCAGCGTGCGATCTCGAGCCCCGACATGTCCGGAACGTTCCAGTCGAGCAGCAGCATGTCGATTGTTTCGCTGCGGAGGAACTTCATCAACTGCTTCCCGGTCTCAAAGGTGAAGCAGTGATGCCCGGCTGCGGACAGGGTCGTGTTCAACTGGTCCGCAACGGTGGGGTCGTCTTCGAGAATCGCTATGCGCATCGATACATTCTGCCCCTGGAGGAAACGCTGAAACACGCGTCGGGTCGTCGCACGGAAGGTTCCGCATTCCCTTGCGTCAGTCCGCGCCCTCAGGACATCGTGACGGCCCGTATTCCAAGCGCCAAAGCGTCGATTTTACATTCCTTTACAGTTTGAAGACGGTCGCCCGACGCTTGTATCCTTTGCAGATTCGGTACTGCCGATCCACCGTCTTGCCCGAATTTCTTTGGGCTTGCGCGATCCCCGGGCCGCTGCTCTGAACTTGCGGTGGAGAGGGAGATCGTATGGCAACGTGCAACCGCTGGCGCTTGGCCGCCGTGCTGGCATTGGCCGTCTTCACAGCGTCGAGGGCGCAGGCGCAGGAGCCCCCGTGCGGCTCTGGCGCGCAGTCTGCCGTATGCTTCGGGACGATCGAGGTGCCGGACGATCAGCGGGCGGCCTTCTCACTGGCGGCGAGGCAGGCCGTCGATGCGCTCCACTCCGGGGAGTTCGCCGAGGACCTAGAGGTTTTCATCGCGCGCCATGGAACGGACGGCGAGCATGCCGCGGCATGGGCGGCAGTGGACCCGGCCGCCACCATCGCAGCTTTGAAGGCCGGTATCCCCGGGCAAAGGGTCGCCACTTACGGGGGCTTGCGCGGCTGGTTTCTCAAAACCTTCTTCGGCAACGTGGCCTACGACGGATCGGCCGACGGTCCGATCCTGTTGAACAGGGCGGCATTGCCGCGTTCGGTGCCGTCGATCGCCAACACTTTCGCTCATGAAATCGCGCACCGCGCCGGCTTGCGTCACCCGCACAGCAGCGGCGATCTCGCGACCGCGCGATGCGAGCCGCCCTATGTTATCGGCACGCTTGTCGAGAAACACGCGGCTGGCCCGGACTGGCGGCCGGACAGCGATGACTGCCATCTGTTTCGCAGCCGACCGGCAGTGGCCATGACGGCGCAGGGACTGTAGAGCCACACGCACGAAGACGCGAGCCGAGGGACCGGCGCGAGCCTCGTAGTGAGGCGGATTTGCGAGCGGGGGAGCGACAGTTGCAGCCAGAGGATCGTGCGCCGAGCGAACCGGACAGCGACCGCACGTCCCCTCCGCGCACGAACCGCTGGAAGCTGATCGGCCCCGGCCTCGTCGCTGCGGCCACCGGCGTCGGCGCGGGCGATCTGGTAGCAACGCTCGTCGCAGGTTCGCGGTTCGGCTACGCGCTGCTCTGGGCGGCCGTGCTCGGCTGCATCGTGAAGATCGCCCTGTCGGAAGGCGCGGCGCGCTATCATCTCTCAACCGAATCGACGATCTTCGAAGGCTGGCGCTCGCTGGGTGCATGGACGAGTTGGTACTTCGGCATCTACATTCTCGTCTGGGGCTTCATCTACGGCGCAACCGCGATGAGCGCGACAGCTCTGCCGCTCGCGGTCCTGTTCCCGGTCCTGCCCCTGCCCGCCTGGGCGATCGTCGCCGGCGTCGCCAGCTTCCTGTTCGTCGCGCTCAATCGGTACGAGACCTTCGAACGGGTGATGAAGGTGCTCGTCGCCGTCATGTTCGTGGTCATCACCGGCCTCGCCGTCCTCGTTGCCCCGGGTCTGGGCGGCGTCCTTGGCGGCCTCGTTCCTTCGCTGCCGGAAGGATCGGTGTTCTACACGCTCGGCCTGATCGGGGGCGTCGGCGGGACGATCACCACCGCGGCCTACGGGTACTGGGTGAACACCAAGGGATGGCGGGGGCCAGCGTGGATTCCGATGATGCGGCTCGACAACGGCGTCGCCTATGCGGTCACCGGGACATTCGTCGTCGCAATGCTGATCGTGGGCGCCGAGCTGCTGCACAGTGCGCAGATCGCCCTTGCGGCGGGTGACAGGGGCCTCCTCAACCTCAGCGACGTGCTCGAGGAGCGGTTTGGCCAGCCGGTGGCGATCGCTTTCCTCGTCGGGTTCGCCGCGACGGCGATGTCGTCGCTGTTCGGCGTCTGGCACGGTGTGAGCCTGCTGTTCTCCGACTTCGTCGAGCATATGCGCGGGCAGACCGAGCGGAGCGAACGACCCGAGCGCCAATGGCCATTCCGCGCCTATCTCGCCTGGCTCACCTTCCCGCCGATGCTGCTGCTGTTCTTCGACGAGCCGTTCCTGCTCGTCATCATCTACGGCGTGGTCGGGGCTTTCTTCATGCCGTTCCTGGCGGTCACGCTTCTGCTGCTGCTCAATTCGAAGCGTGTTCCGGCCGAAGATCGCAATGGCTGGCTGTCGAACGGCGTGCTCGCGGCGGCGGCGTTGCTGTTCCTCGTCCTGTGCGTGCAGCAGATCTGGTCGTTCCTCGCGGCGTAAGGGCGCGCGGGATGACATGGATAGTTTCGCGGGGCCGTTCGTTCGCTATCGTGTGACACCTCCTGTGACCGACTTCGACGAACTTGCCGCCTCCGCCCGGGCATGCCGCGCATGCGCCACCGTGCTGCCGGTGGAGCCGCGGCCAGTGTTCCAGATCTCGCCGACGGCGCGGTTGCTGATCGCGGGCCAGGCACCGGGAAGCAAAGTGCACGCATCGGGCGTCCCCTTCGCCGATGCTTCCGGCGACCGGCTTCGCGAATGGATGGGCGTCGCCGACGCCGAGTTCTACGACGCGCGCCGCATCGCGATCCTCCCGATCGGCTTCTGCTATCCGGGCCGCGCGAAGAGCGGCGACGCGCCGCCGCGTCCGGAATGCGCGCAGCTCTGGCGCGAGGACTTGCTGGCGCTGATGCCGCAGATCCGCCTGACTCTGCTGGTCGGCACTTACGCTCAGCGGGACGCACTGGGCCCGGGCAAGATGCGCGAGCGCGTGGGCCGGTTTCGTGATTTCCTGCCCGACTACTTCCCCCTTCCCCACCCGTCATGGCGCTCGCACATCTGGATGCGCGACAATCCCTGGTTCGAAGCCGAAGTCCTGCCTGAGCTCCGCGCGCACGTGCGAGGCGCGCTGGAGGCCGAAACGTGAGTTCGCAAACCGACGCAAAGCCGGTCCATACGATCGGCCATTCGACGCGCACGTTGGAGGAATTCGTCGAGATCCTGCGCGCCGCCGACGTCCGCTGCGTGGTCGATGTGCGGAGCATCCCGCGGTCGCGGACCAATCCGCAATACAACCTCGACACCTTGCCCGAGGCGCTCGGCGAGTGGCAGATCCGGCATCGCTACATCGCGGAACTGGGCGGTCGGCGGTCGCGGCAGCGCGAGGTGGATCCGGAGGTCAACGCCTTCTGGCAGAACCAGAGCTTCCACAACTACGCCGACTATGCCCTGTCCGAGAGCTTTCACACCGGCCTGAGCGAACTCGAGGCACTTGCCGACGAGACACCGTGTGCCATCATGTGCTCCGAAGCCGTCTGGTGGCGCTGCCATCGCCGCATCATCTCGGACTACCTGCTGTCGCGCGGGCGGACGGTGCTCCACCTGATGGGACAGGGGCGTATTGAACCGGCGCGAATGACCGATGGCGCGCGGGTCGTCGAGGAAGGCGTCGTTTATCCTGGCGAATGATCAGCCAGCGAGTTCGTGCAGCGCGCCGGCTATTCCCGCGTAGAGCGCCGCGAGGTCCGTCTCCTCGATGCAATAGGGCGGCATGACATAGACGGTGTTGCCGAGCGGGCGAAGCAGCAGCCCGCCGTCACGGAAGCGGGCGAGCATCCGCGGTCCGACCGCCGAGAGATAGCCGGTGTCCCGCACCTCGACATCGAGTGCGGCGATCGTGCCGATGCGGCGCGCCCGCGCAACGCCGGGCAGCGATGCTGCTTCATCCAGATGTCGCGCCTGCCGGGCCGCAAGATCGTCGATGCGGCCACGAACGGGTTCCTCCCGCCAGATCGCGAGGTTGGCATTGGCCGCCGCACAGGCGATCGGGTTCGCGGTGTAACTCGACGAATGGTAGAGCGCGCGCGAGCGGTCGGTGGAGTAATGGGCGTCGAAGATCGGCGGCGTCGCCATCGTCACGGCGAGCGGGATGGCGCCGCCCGTAAGGCCTTTCGACAGGCACAGGATATCCGGCACGACATCGGCCTGCTCGCACGCCAGCAGCGAACCGGTCCGGCCCCAGCCGGTCATGACTTCGTCCGCGATGAAGAGCACGCCGTGGCGGGCGCAGATCGCCCGCATCTCGGCGAGGACCCGCGGAGTATAGATCAGCATGCCCCCCGCGCCGAGGATCAGAGGCTCCACGATCAGCGCCGCGGGCGCTTCCTCGCGGCAAATGGCCTCGAGCCGGTCGAGCGTCGCCTGCTCGGCCCCATCGTGCGGGAACGGGATCTCGATCACGTCGAACAGCAGCGGCGCATAGGCGCGGTTGAACACGCCGCGCGCGCCGATCGACATCGCGCCGATCGTGTCGCCGTGGTAGCTGTGCTCCATCACCACGATCCGGTGGCGCGGCTCGCCTCGGTGAAGCCAGTAGCCCAGCGCCATCTTGAGCGCGACCTCGACGCTGGTCGAGCCGCTGTCCGAGAAGAACACGTGCGCCAGCGGATCCGGCATCAGATCGACGAGGCCGCGGGCCAGCGTCTCGGCCGGCTCATGCGTCCAGCCTGCGAAGATGACCTGGTCGAGCTTTGCGGCCTGCTCGGCAATCGCCTGCACGATCCGCGGATGGCCGTGGCCGTGTGTGGTGACCCACCACGAGGAAATACCGTCGATGATCCTCCGCCCGTCTTCGGTCCAGAGGATGGCGCCCTCGCCGCGTGTCACCAGCGGGACCGGCTCTTCCAGCCCATGCTGGGTGAACGGGTGCCAGACGGGGCTACGCGTCATCGGAAGTCCTCGAGATCGAAATTGGCATTGAAGGCGGCACGCAGCGCCGCGCCATCGAGCTCGGGCAGATGCGGCAGCCGGCCGAGACGCTTCACGCCGCCGATCCGGCAGATGACCGCCTCGCTGTCCTGATGGGGCTCGCCGACGAACGCAATGCCGTGGATGGCGATCCCGCGCGATCGCAGCGCCTCGATCGTCAGCAGGCTGTGATTGATCGTGCCCAGCGCCGTGCGCGCCACGACGATGACCGGCGCGCGCCAGTCAGCGAAGAGGTCGAGATAGAGGTAATCGGCGCGGAGTGGGACCGCTGCTCCGCCCGCGCCCTCTACGACAAGCGGGCCAGCCACTTCGGGCATTCGCAGGCGAGCGGGATCGATCTCGACCCCGTCGATCTCGGCGGCGCGATGTGGCGAGCAAGGCGTGGTGAGCCGATAGGCTTCCGGCAGAATGCGATCCGCCGGCAAGCCGGACAAGTCGGCCACCGTGCCCCTATCGGTGCCCTCGTCCAGCCCTGCCTGGACCGGCTTCCAGTAGAACGCGCCGAGACTGCCCGCCAGCGCAGCGGAAAACACGGTCTTGCCGACGCCGGTGTCGGTGCCGGTCACCACAAACGTGCGGCTCATGTCAGCACCTCCTCGAGCGTGGCCGCGAGGCCGGCGATATCGTCGAGGCTTGCGTTCAGCGTGACCGAGATACGCAGCCGCGCAGTCCCCGCCGGCACCGTCGGCGGCCGGATGCCGCGCACGTCATAGCCGGCCGCCTGGATCGCCGACGCAGCTGCCATCGCCCGTGCATCGTCACCTATGATGACTGGCAGGATCTGCGTGCCCCGGCAGACCGCACCGAGGGGGCTAAGAAGGCGCGCCGCCTCGTCGATCCGCGCAACGAGCGCCTGGCGGTGTTCGGGCTCGCCGGCGAGAATGCGCAGCGCCTCGCGCACGGCGCTGGCCATCAGTGGCGACGGGGCCGTCGAGAAGATGAACCCCCGCCCCCTGTTGATGAGGAAATCGCGCATGAAAGCGGGACCGGTCAGCAGCGCGCCCTCGCAGCCGAGCGCCTTGCCGCAGGTACGCAGGACGATGACGTTCTCCAATCCCTCCAGATGCGCCGCAAGCCCGCGGCCTTCCGGGCCGAACACGCCGGTCGCATGCGCCTCGTCGATGAGCAGGAAGGCCTCGCGCTCGTCCGCGAGAGCGCGGAAGGCATCGAGCGGTGCCCGGTCGCCGTCCATGCTGTAGAGGCTCTCCAGCGCGATCCAGACGCGGCCCTTCCCGCCGCCGTGGCGCCAGGCACGGATTACGTTCTCGAACGCGGTCGGGTCGTTATGCGTGGCGGCGACGCACTCGGCGCGGCCAAGGCGCATGCCCTCGTGCGCACTGGCATGGACGAGGGCATCGTGGACCACGAGATCGCCGCGTTGTGGCAGCGTCGCGAACAGGGCCGCATTCGCCGCAAAACCGCTGGAAAAGAACAAGACCGCCTCGCTTCCGAGGAAGCGCGCGGCTTCCTCCTCCAGCAGTTCATGCTCCGGGTGATTCCCCCGGAGGAGCCGCGACCCGCCCGATCCCGTGGGCACGCCGCGGTCGAGCGCCTGGCGAATGGCCCGGGCGATCCGCGGCGACCTGGCAAGCCCGAGATAGTCGTTGGACGAGAAGTCCACACCCTGCGGGGGTATCAGCCGGCGCAGCCGCTGCCGGTCGGCAAGGTCAGCGAGCATGCGCCGGTGGTCGGCCGCCAAATCCGTTGCTTCCGAAATCATGCGAGCGCCGTAGCGTCACGCTCCTCGATGACCCAGCTAATTTCTCTTCTCGCAAGCGGAGGAATTGACAAACGGCGACTCACGTATCATTTGAAGTTACATGAAACGCGACAGCCGCCTCTCCGGAGTCCTTCACATCCTGCTGCACATGGCGCGGCAGCCGGGGCCTCGGACGTCCGAGATTCTCGCCCGCGCGATGGAAACCAACCCGGCGGTGGTCCGGCGCCTGATGGCCGGGCTGCGTGAAGCGGGCCTCGTCCGCTCCGAGAAGGGGCATGGCGGCGGCTGGATCATCGCCCGCGATCTCGAACGGATCACGCTGCGCGACATCTACGAGGCGCTGGGCGAACCGGAGATCCTCGCCATGGGCAATCGCACCGAGGCGCCGGGCTGTCTCGTCGAGAAGGCCGTCAACGCCGCGCTCGGCAGCGCTTTCGACGAGGCTGAGGCTCTGCTGCTCCGCCGCTTCGGCGAAGTCACCCTGTCGCAGTTGAATACCGACGTGGTCGCGATGATGCCGGATGCGGCGGACACCATTACCCTGGAGAATGCACATGAAGCATGACGCCGTCATCGTCGGCGGGAGCTTTGCCGGGCTCGCCGCAGCGACTTATCTGGCACGCGCCCGGCGCAGCGTCCGCGTGATCGACACGGGCAAGCCGCGCAACCGCTTCACCGAGGCGTCGCACGGTTTTCTGGGGCAGGACGGCAGCGATCCGCGCCAGATCCTCGACACGGCGAGCACGCAGCTTTCCGCTTACCCGAGCGTGGAGATTCTCGACGGTGAGGCCGTTCAGGCCCGTGCGGATGGCGACGCTTTCCGCATCACACTTGCCGGTGGCGCCGAGCTTACCGCAAGCAAGCTGATCCTGGCCTTCGGACTCCGCGATGTCCTGCCCGATATCCCGGGCCTTCAGGAGCGATGGGGCAAGACGGTGCTGCACTGCCCCTATTGCCACGGGTTCGAGTTCAGCGACCGCGCGCTCGGGGTTCTCTACCGCACCCCGATGTCGGTCCATCATGCGCTTCTGATCGCCGAGTGGGGGCCGACGACGCTGTATCTCAACGGCGCCGATCTCGATCCCGCGGATGCCGAAACGCTCGCCCAGCGCGGTGTCGCGGTCGAGCCGGGTGTCGCGATGCGGCTGGAGGGTGACGGCACCTCGCTTTCGTCGATCGCGCTCGAGGACGGTCGCCACCGGCAGGTCGAAGCGCTCTACATTGCCCCGCAATCCTGTCTCTCCAGCCCCCTCGCGGAACAACTGGGTGTTGCAATCGAGGACAGCCCGTTCGGGCCGCTGATCGGCACCGACGAGAACAAGATGACCTCGGTGCCCGGCGTCTATGCCGCCGGCGATATCGCCCGCGCGCCGCACAGCGTGAGCTGGGCCGTCGCAGATGGGGTGACCGCGGGCACCTCGGCGCACCGGGCGCTGGTGTTCGGCTGATAGATGGATCTGCTGTCTCCCTTCACCGACCCTGCGATGGTCGCGCACTATGCGGAGAGCACGCCGCAGAAGGTGCCCGGCTTCGCGGACCTCCAGCGCATGGCGATGCTGCTGCTTGCCGAGCACGCGCCCGGGCCGGCGGACATTCTCGTGCTCGGCGCAGGCGGCGGACTGGAACTGAAGGCCTTCGCCGATGCGCAGCCGCGCTGGCGGCTGGTGGGCGTCGATCCCTCGGCAGCGATGCTCGATCTCGCCCGCGACGTTCTCGATGGGCGCATGACGCAGATTCGGCTTGTGCACGGCGTGATCGACGACGCACCGGCCGGCCCGTTTGACGGTGCGGCCTGCTTGCTGACGCTCCATTTCCTGCCGCAGGCGGAGCGGCTGCGCACACTGCGGGAGCTTCGGCGGCGCATGGCACCGGGCGCGCCGCTCGTGGTCGCGCATCATAGCGCCCCGAAGGGCAGCGACATTCGGCGCTGGTTGACCCGGTCGATCGCCTTCGCAAACCGCGACGGGGGCGACTTCGCGCAGGCCTCCGCGACCGCCGCAACCATGGCACAGCACCTGCCGGTCCTTCCGGCCGAAGAGGACGAAACGCTGCTGGCCGAAGCGGGTTTTTCCGACATCGCCCTGTTTTATGCCGGCTTTTCCTTCCGCGGCTGGGTTGCCACGGCATGACGGGCGTTAGCTGGACTCTTGTTTGCAGCAACATTACATACCGTTCGATATGGAACAGGTTGCTCAGAGAGGGCGCCCGCGGGAATTCGATACCGACGAGGCACTTGCCAGCGCGCTACGCGTGTTCTGGACGAAGGGGTACGACGGTGCCTCGCTTACCGACCTGACCGAGGCGATGGGGATTACCCGACCAAGCCTCTATGCCGCGTTCGGCAACAAGGAAGCGCTCTTCAAGCGCGCGCTCGATCTCTATCAGGCGGAGAAGCTCGCCTATGTCGAAAGCGCGCTCGAAGCTCCGACCGCGCGCGGCGTGGCCGAGCGCATGCTCTCCGGCACGATCGAGAACATCACCAGCGAATGCCCAGGCTGTCTCGGCGTGATCGCCTCGGTCAGTTGCAGCAACGAGGCGTCGCCGATCCGCGACGATGTTCAGGCCCGCGCGCAGACCGCGCGCTGTGCGATCGTGGAGCGAATGCAGCGCGCGATCGACGAAGGCGATTTCACCATCCCGGTCGAGGCGGAAGCGATGACCCGTTACCTGCTCGCCCTGCTTCAGGGCATCTCCGTTCAGGCAGGTTCGGGCGCGAGTCGGGACGAATTGGAGCGCGTTGCGGAAGCCGCTTTGGCGATCTGGCCGGGGCGCTAAGCGCCTGAAAATGCTGCGCTGCAGAAAAAAGTATCGGTCGGTACAGAACTAGCCCTTGACCTGAACGCCAGATTACATACTTATCAGTATAGAACGTTGCGGGGTGGTTCTGCGCGGGACTCATAGCGTCTCCGTGCGGCTGTCCCTCAGCATCTCTTGCCCGACATCCACGCCCGGAATTCCGGGCCTCTGATTGCTCGAACAGTTTTACTCCTCCGGGTGCCTCGCTCCCCGGAACGGCTGCTTGCGCCCATCGAACGGGCCGGCAGTCGTGCAGAATTGAGGATCGCCAGATGAATGACCTGACGCCCATCGAGATGACGCAACTGGAGGACGCCGAGGATGCGGATCTCCCTGCGCAATCGCGCTCGCGGCGGCGGCTGATGTGGATCGTTCCGCTCATCGTCGCCGTAGCGCTCGCGTGGTATCTGCTGCGCGGCGACAGCGCGCCCGCCGCAGTTCCGCCGCCGCCAGTGGTGACGGTTGCCGCTCCGCTGCAACAGGAAGTGACCGAGTGGGACGACTACATCGGCCGCTTCGAGGCGAGCCGCAGCGTCGAGCTGCGCCCGCGCGTGTCCGGCGAGATCACCGCCGTGCATTTCCGCGATGGCGAGATCGTCCGCAAGGGGCAGCCGTTGTTCACGATCGACCCCCGCCCCTACCGTGCCGCCCTCGCCGAAGCGCAGGCCGGCGTGGCCACCGCACGTAGCGACCTGGCACTCGCCCGCACCGAGCTGGAGCGCGCGCGGCGCCTGATCGACGACAATGCCGTGGCGCAGAGCGAGATCGACGCGCTGGAAGCGCGAGTGACGGCCTCCCAGGCTGCACTGGCGGCAGCGCAGGCACGAGTCCGTTCCCGCAGCCTCGATGTCGAATTCACGACGGTCCGCGCCCCGATCACCGGGCGTATTTCCGACCGCCGTGTCGATCCCGGCAACCTCGTTGCCGCGGGCGATGGCCCCTCCGCCACGCTGCTGACCACGATCAACGCGACCGACCCGCTCTACTTCACCTTCAACGGGTCCGAAGGTCTGTTCCTCGAAGCACGCCGCGAAGGGCGCGAGCGCGGGGCGCAGATCGATATCCGCCTGCAGGACGAAACCGACTACGCCTGGCACGGCACGCTCGATTTCACGGACAATGGCCTCGATCCCAACTCCGGCACGATCCGCGCGCGCGCCGTGGTGCGCAATCCCGACAACTTCCTCTCCCCCGGGATGTTCGGCAACATGCGCATGGCGAGCGGCGGTACCGAGCAAGCCCTGCTCGTGCCCGACACCGCGATCCAGACCGACCAGACGCGCAAGCTGGTGCTGGTCGTCGCCAAGGACGGTACGGTCGCGGCCAAGGAGGTCGAGCTCGGCCCGGTGATCGGCGGCCTGCGCGTGATCCGCAGCGGTCTTTCGCCAAACGACCGCGTCGTCATCAAGGGCACGCAGATGGCCATGCCGGGCGCAAAGGTGACCCCGAAGGCCGGCAAGATCGCCCCGCCCACCTCCGACAAGCCGGAAACTGCCGTTGCCGGGGCACCTCCCGGCGAGGCGACGATCGCCGGCTGACGGCTCCCCTCCTCTTCCTGACCTGATCGATTCCACCAGGAGGCCGCAATGCGCCTGTCCCGTTTCTTCATCGACCGGCCGATCTTCGCCGGGGTGATCGCCGTCATCATCACGCTGATCGGTGCGATCTCGTACTTCTTCCTGCCGGTCTCCCAATATCCGGAGGTCGTGCCACCCACCGTCACGGTGACGGCAACCTACCCGGGCGCCTCGGCCGAAACGGTGGCGGAGACCGTCGCCAACCCGATCGAGCAGGAAATCAACGGCGTCGACGGCATGCTCTACCTCTCGAGCCAGTCGACCGGCGACGGGCGAGTGACGATCACCGTCACCTTCGAGCAGGGCACCGACCTCGACGAGGCGCAGGTGCTCGTGCAGAACCGCGTCGCCATCGCGGAGCCGCGCCTGCCCGAGGAAGTGCAGCGGCTCGGCATCGTCACCCGCAAGACGACGCCGGACTTCCTGCTGATCGTCAACCTGATCTCGCCCGACGGATCGCTCAGCCGCGAATACATGTCGAACTACGCGCAGACCCGGATCAAGGACCGGCTCGCGCGGATCGAGGGCGTGGGCGACGTCCAGCTCTTCGGCAGCCGCGAGCTCGCCATGCGGATCTGGATCGATCCCGGCCGCGCCGCGGCGCTCAACCTCACGGCGGGCGACATCGTTTCCGCCCTGCGCGCGCAGAACGTGCAGGTCGCCGCCGGCATCCTCGGTCAGCAGCCTAGCCCCGAGAGCGCGTTCCAGCTCAACGTCGAGACGCAGGGACGCTTCACCGACCCGGCGCAGTTCGGGAACGTGGTGATCCGCACCGATGCCGACGGGCGCCAGGTGCGCGTCAGCGACGTCGCCCGGGTAGAGATCGGCGCGCAGGACTACAGCACCTCCGCCTATCTGAACGACAACGAGTCCGTCATCATTCCGGTCCTGCAGGAGCCCGGTTCCAACGCCCTCGCCTCGGCCGAGGTGGTCAAGGAAACGATGGACGAACTCGCCGCCGATTTCCCGGCCGGCCTCGAATACCGCATCGTCTACAACCCGACCGAGTTCATCCAGCAGTCGGTCGACGCAGTGGTCGACACACTGCTCGAAGCGGTCGTGCTGGTCGTACTGGTGATCGTCGTCTTCCTGCAGAAGTGGCGCGCCTCGCTGATTCCGGTGCTGGCCATTCCGGTCTCGCTGATCGGCACTTTCGCGGTGTTGGCGGCGCTCGGCTACTCGCTCAATAATCTTTCGCTCTTCGGGCTGGTGTTGGCGATCGGCATCGTGGTCGACGACGCGATCGTGGTGGTCGAGAACGTCGAGCGCAATCTGGAAGCGGGCATGTCTCCCTTGCAGGCTGCCCGCACGTCGATGGACGAGGTCGGAGCGGCCCTGGTCGCGATCGTGTTGGTGCTCTGCGCCGTATTCGTGCCGACGCTGTTCATCGGCGGCCTGTCGGGCGCCTTCTACCAGCAGTTCGCGGTGACGATCTCGGCGGCGACGGTGATCTCGCTGATCGTCTCGCTGACCCTCTCGCCCGCTCTATCCGCCCTGCTGCTTCGCCCGCACCAGCACGCTCCCGAAGGTGCCCGCTGGCGCCGGACGATCGAGCGCGCCGGCGACGCCTTCAACCGCATGTTCGACCGCTTCAGCGAAAGCTACGGCCGATGGACTGCGCGGATGGTCGCCATGCCCCGGCGCATGATGGCCGCCTATGCCGGTCTGATCGCGCTGACCGGCGCCGCGCTGTGGATGACGCCGACCGGCTTCGTTCCGCAGCAGGATCAGGCGTACTTCCTGACCGTGGTGCAGCTCCCGGCAGGGTCCGCCACCTCGCGCACCGATGCAGTGATGAAGCAGGTGGCCGACCGCGTCCTGCCGATCGACGGAATCGACGGTGTCGTCATGCTCTCGGGCTTCGACGGCACGTCCGAGACGCAGTCCGCCAGCTCCGCCGCCGCCTACTGGGTGCTCGACGACTTCGACGAGCGCGCGGACAAGGGACAGACCGTCGACGCACTGATCGCCGAGGCGCAGAAGGCGACCGCCGACATCAGCGAGGCGCGCCTGATGATCGTCAAGCCCCCCGTCATCCGCGGCATCGGCTCGGCCGGCGGTTTCCGCATGATGGTGCAGGACAAGAACGGCCAGGGCTATCGCGAGCTCGAGAAGATCGCCCAGGCGGTCATCGCGAAGGCCAACGAGCAGGAAGGACTCGCCGGCGTCTATACCTTCTTCGAGACCGGTACGCCGCGCGTGCGCGCCGATATCGACCGGGACAAGGCGCAGATCCTCGGCGTTTCCCCGTCCGACATCTTCAACACGCTGCAGGTCTATCTCGGCTCGGCCTTCATCAACGACTTCAACCTGCTCGGCCGCACATACCGCGTGACCGCGCAGGCCGACGCCCAGTTCCGCGACAACCCGGCGGACATCGCCAACCTGCACATGCGCTCCGCCAACGGGGCGATGGTGCCGATAGGATCGGTCGCAACGCTGAGCGACACGACCGGACCCTACCGGGTCACCCGCTACAATCTCGCACCGGCGGTCGCGGTCGACGGCGATACGGCACCCGGCTTCTCCTCGGGCCAGTCGCTGGACACGATGGAGGCGGTCGCCGGCGAGGCGCTGTCGCGCGGGTACGACTTCGAATGGACGGGCATCGCCTACCAGCAGAAGTTCGCCGGCAACACCGCCGCGCTGGTCTTCGCGCTCGCCGTGCTGCTCGTCTTCCTCGTCCTCGCGGCGCAGTACGAGAGCCTGGTCATGCCGCTCTCGATCATCCTGATCGTGCCGATGTGCCTGCTCGCGGCGATGATCGGGGTGAACTTGCGCGGGATGGACAACAACGTGCTGACGCAGATCGGCCTGGTCGTGCTGATCGCACTGGCGGCGAAGAACGCGATCCTGATCGTGGAATTCGCCCGTCAGGGCGAGGAGCAGCACGGGCTCTCGCCGGCTCAGGCGGCGGTCGAGGCGGCGAAGACCCGCCTGCGCCCGATCCTGATGACCAGCTTCGCATTCATCCTCGGCTCGGTGCCGCTGGTGATCGCAACCGGGGCCGGCGCCGAGCTGCGGCAGGCGCTGGGAACGGCGGTGTGCTTCGGCATGCTGGGCGTGACCGGTTTCGGCCTGATCTTCACCCCGACCTTCTACGTCGTCTGCCGTGCCCTGGGCGATCGCATCGCCCGCCTGCGCGGCGGCCGCAGCAGCGGCGATTACGCCCTACAGCCTGCCGAATAGGTGCCATAATGAAGTTCCGTTCCCTTGCTCTCTCGACCCTTTCCGCGCTCGCCCTTTCGGGGTGCGCGGTGGGGCCGGACTACGCCCCTAC
This sequence comes from Pelagerythrobacter aerophilus, assembly GCF_003581645.1. Taxonomy (GTDB): domain Bacteria; phylum Pseudomonadota; class Alphaproteobacteria; order Sphingomonadales; family Sphingomonadaceae; genus Pelagerythrobacter; species Pelagerythrobacter aerophilus. Next base: position 34,591 of record NZ_QXFK01000018.1, read on the forward strand.
TCCCCCCCGCCCCGCGTCGTCCGGCCCTTTCCTTTCTGCGAGCGATCCGGTGTTCACGCCTGCACCGCTGCCCGCCGACTGGTGGCGTCTCTACGACGACCCCGTGCTCGACTCGCTGGTGCAGGACGCGCTGAGGGCGAACACCGACGTGCGCCAAGCGGTGGCCCGCATCGAGCGCGCCCGGGCCGGTCTGCGCGGTGCGCGCGGCGACCGCCTGCCGCAGAGCTCGATCGGCGCCGGCGGCACTTACGGCCGGGCGCCGGAAGGCCAGGTGCCCCCCGGTGCGGACCGGGAGGACTGGTCCTACGATGCCGGGATCGACGTCTCCTACGAAGTCGATCTGTTCGGACGGGTGAGCCGCGGCATCGAGGCGGCGCAGGCCGATCTCGCCGCGAGCGAGGCCGACGCGGATGCGGTGCGAGTCATGGTCGTCGCCGACACCACGCGCGCCTATGCGGATGCCGCCTCGGGCGCCGAACGGCTCCGCGTGGCGCGCGAGATCGTCGCACTGCTGGACCAATCGCTCACGCTCACCCGCAAGCGGTACGAGGCCGGGCTCGAAAGCGGCCTCGCGGTCGCCCGCATCGCTACCCTGCGCGACCAGCGCGCGGCGGACATCCCCTTGCTCGAGGCCGCGCGTGCCTCCGCCCTGTTCCGCCTCGCCACGCTGACCGGGCGCGCGCCGGCGGAACTGCCGCCGATCGCCGGGGAACGCAGCATCGTGCTCGAGATCGAGCAGCCGTTGCCGGTCGGCGACGGGGCACAGCTCCTCGCGCGCCGGCCCGACGTGCGCGCGGCCGAACGGCGCCTCGCCGCGTCGACGGCGCGGATCGGGGTGGCGACCGCCGATCTCTATCCGCGCATCACCTTCGGCGCCTCGGCCGGGTCGACCGGGCCCGACATCGGCGACATCTTCACCGGCGGCCCGCTGCGCTGGCTGCTCGGGCCGCTGCTGAGCTGGACGTTCCCCAACCAGGAACCGGTGCGCGCCCGGATCGATGCGGCCGAGGCCGATACCAAGGGCGCGCTGGCGGCCTTCGACGGCGCCGTCCTGACCGCGCTGGAGGAAACCGAGACCGCGCTGTCCAACTACGCCCGTGCGATCGAGCGCCGCCGCGCGCTGCAATCGGCGAGCGAGGAAGCGGAACGGGCTTTTCGCATCGTCGGCGCACAGCAGCGCGAGGGGCAGATCAACTCACTCGACCGGCTGGACGCCGAACGCACTCTCGCGGAAACGCGGGCGCAGCTCGCGGCTCAGGACGCCGAAGTGTCGCGCGCGCAGATCGACGTGTTCCGCACGCTGGGCGGCGGATGGGCTGGCGATTGAGGGGATAATCCCTCGCAATGCCTTGAGCGGAGCGCGTCCGACAGGTCGCCCACCCCGCTGCGACTAGCCTCGCCCGCGGCTCGGCAAGTCTCGCTCCCCTCCCGCTTGCGGGAGGGGTTGGGAGTGGGTGATGCGCCTTTTGCAAAGCGATAGCCGCCAAACTTTTTTCAGCCCGATGTCACATTCGGCGGGGGCCATCTCGTCTTGGTTGCGGAACCCACAAGGAGACCGACCATGACTGCCAAGATTGACCCTTTCTCTGCCGCTCCCGCTCTGATGAAGGACTGGCTCGATACTTCGACCCGTGTTGCGGGCAGCCTCGAGCCATCGCTGATCGAGCTGGTGAAGATCCGCTCGTCGCAGATCAACGGTTGCGCCAACTGCATCAACATGCACACCGCCGAGGCACGGGCCAAGGGCGAGACCGAGCAGCGGATCTATCTTCTCTCGGCCTGGCAGGAGGCGCCGTGCTATTCCGAGCGCGAACGCGCCGCCCTCGCCTGGACAGAGGCATTGACGCGGTTGTCCGAAGGGCACACGCATCACCAAGCCTACGAAGCCCTGCAGGCGCAGTTCACCGAGGAGGAGCAGGTGAAGCTCACCCTGATGATCAACGTGATCAACGGCTGGAACCGCCTCGCGGTCGGCTTCGGTCTGTGGCACGAGCCTGCCGTCCGGGCGGCGGCGTGACCGGCACGGCGCAAGCCGACGAGGCCGCAGCGGGTTTCGACCCGCTGCGGCCGATGCTGCTGCGCCTCGGCTATCGCATGCTCGGCTCGGTTGCCGATGCCGAGGACGTGGTGCAGGAGGCTTTCATCCGCTGGATGCGCTCCGACCGTTCCGAAGTACGCGAGCCCGAGGCTTTCCTGCGCCGTACGGTGACCCGGCTGTGCCTCGACCAGCTCAAGTCCGCCCGGCAACGCAGGGAAACCTATGTCGGCCCGTGGCTCCCCGAACCGATCGTGGAGGAAGAGGACGAGGAGGACGTCACCCTGCCGCTGATGCTGGCGCTCGAACGGCTCTCGCCGCTGGAGCGCGCGGCGTTCCTGCTGCACGACGTGTTCGGCCTGTCCTTCGATGAAGTGGCGGCGACGGTGGGGCGCGATACGGCCGCATGCCGGCAGCTTGCTTCACGGGCCCGCGCACACGTCCGCGACGCGCGGCCGCGCTACAAACTGGAGAAGACGCGCGGCCTCGAACTGGCCGAAGCATTTTACGCCGCTTCGAGAAGCGGCGACATGAGTGCGCTCGGTGCGCTGCTGGCGGCGGATGTCAGCATGCACGCGGACGGCGGAGGCAAGCGTCCGGCGGCGCCGCAGCCGATCATCGGGTTCGACCACGTGATGAAGGTACACAAGGCGCTGGCTGCCCTGTTCGTCAAGCGCCACTCCACGCTCGTGCGGACCGGCTTCATCAGCGGCCTGCCCGGCTTCGTGACGCGGGAATCGGACGGGGAACTGCAGACCACTGCGTTCGAGATCGAGGACGACCGGATTGTCGCGATCTACGTCATGCGCAACCCCGACAAGCTGAAGCACCTTCACTAGACTGATTTCTGTGAGCGGAATTTCCGTTTATCGCTGTGCTTGACCTAAACCTTACTTGAAGTTTCATAAGCACGTCCTCTACTCGCTTTAAGGAGGAACACGATGCATCATCCGCTACGGCTTGGCCTGATCTATGGAAGCGCGCGACCCGGCCGATTCTGCGATACGATTGCCGCGTGGATCACCGAGCGCCTGAATGCCGATGGCGGCTTCGAGCTCGACCCGATCGACCCCCAGGCCGTCAATGCTCCGGCGCTGGTGGAGAAGATCGAACGGGCCGATGCCTTCATCGTCGCCACGCCCGAATACAACCACAGCTTCCCTGCCCCGCTGAAGGAACTGATCGATGCGGCCCGCGCCGAATGGGAGGCGAAGCCGGTGGCGTTCGTCTCCTACGGCGGCGTTTCGGGCGGTCTGCGTGCGGTCGAGCATCTGCGCGGCGTCTTCGCCGAGCTGCACGCGGTCGGCATCAGGGACACGGTGAGCTTCGTCAACGCGTGGGAGCAGTTCGACGGCGAAGGGCGGCTGCAGTATCCGGAGCGAGCCGAAGCGTCGATGCGACTGATGCTCCGCCGGCTGGTATGGTGGAGTCTCGCGCTGCAAGAAGCCCGCGCGGCGCGGCCCTATGGAGAGGCGGCATGAGCGCGGTCGTGCTCCCCCAACGCGAATCGCCAGCCGTTGACCTCCGCGCCTATTGCGCCAGGATCGGCTATTCGGGGCCGCTCACGCCCACGCTGGAAGCGCTTGCTGCCTTGCAGGAGCTTCACCCGGCATCCATTCCGTTCGAAGCGATCGACGTGCTGCTGGACCGCGGCATCGATCTCGCCCCGGCCGCAGTCGACGCCAAGCTGGTCGGCGCACGGCGTGGCGGGTACTGCTACGAGCACAACGGGCTGTTCAAGCGCGTGCTGGAGGCCATCGGGTTCGAGGTCGAGGGCCTGATCGCACGGGTCAACTGGATGTCGCCGCCCGATGCGCCGCTGCGTCCGCCGTCGCACATGGCGCTCCGCGTTACGATCGACGGCGAGCCATGGATGGCGGACGTCGGTTTCGGAAGCTGCGTGCCGACGGCGCCTCTGCGCCTCGACAGCGCGGAGCCGCAGCAGACCGGGCACGAGGCCTTTCGTTTCGTGCCCGTTGCTGGTGAATTGCAGCTCGAGGCGCTTATCGAGGACGAATGGGGGCCTACCTACCGGATCACGGGCGCGCCGCAGATGGACGTCGATTACGAGCTGGCCAACTGGTACACCGCGACCCATCCGAGTTCGCATTTCCGCCATCGGCTGATCGTCACCCGCACCACTCCGGAGGCGCGCCACGTTCTTGCCGGGCGGCGCCTGACAGTACGCGCGGCCGACGGCACGGCCGAACGCCGCATTCTCACCGCCGACGAGATCGAGTGGGAACTGGCGGAGCGCTTCACCCTTCCCGTCGCGCCCGAATGGAGACCGGTGATCGAGCGCGCGGCAGCGACGGAGGACTAGCTGCGGCCGTCACTCGGCAGCGTGAACACGAACCCAGTCGACCTCCATTGTGATCTCGCCCGCCTTGATCCGCTCGACCGTCTCGGCCGGCAGACCGTTGTACGGCTCCTCGATCCCATTCGTCTTGAACGGGTAGGCGCCGCCGAGCGCGAAGTTGAGGATCACGAACTTGGGCGTGTCGAAGACCCATTGGCCGTAATGCTCCACCATCGGCCGGGTGGCGCGGTAGATGGTGCGGTCGTCGACGGTGAACACGATCTCGCTGTCGGACCACTCGACGGCGTAAACGTGCCACTGGGTGACGTCCGTGCCATCTTCGAAGAAGTGCTTGTTCACCAGCGGAGTTTCGCCCGAGTAGCCGGGACCGTGCAGCGCGACGCCGACCCAGTCCTTCTCGCCGACGTATTCGAGGATGTCGATTTCGCCCGTATCGGGCCAGTTGCCATTGCCGAGCAGCCAGAAGGCCGGCCACACCCCTTCCGCATCGGGCATGCGGATGCGGGCGGCGGCGCGGCCATGGGTGAAGTCGAACTTGCCGCGCGTATTGATGCGGCCCGAGACGAAGTCCGCCACGCGGCCGGTCGGCGTCTCGAAGCCTTCGCTGAACCGAGGTTGCAGCACCAGCACGCCGTCTTCCGCTCCGGGCACCGCACCTGCGGGCAGAAAACGGATGGTCTCCGGTGAATCGACATAGGCCTGCTGCTCGTTGTTGACCCAGAATTCCGGGCCGACGACGCTCCACTTGTCGCGGTCGAGCGAACCGGCGTTGAAGTCGTCTGAAAAAATCAGTGCCCCCCGATTTTGTGCGTCCGCGCCCGACCAGCGGGTGCAGTCGGGATCCTCCTGCCCCTCCTCCAGCCGCGCTTCGAGCAGCGTCAGCGCAAGACCGCGGTCACCGTCGATCCGGACGACGTTGCCAACCGTTTTCAGCACCTCTCCCTCCGCGAACAGACAGCGCAGCGGCACACGCAGCGTGGCAACTTCGCCGCGCGGCGCCGCAGCGAGCCAGGAGGTCAGCGGGACCGATTGGCCGTGCATCGCCAGCTGTGCCTCGCCGCTCCCCGGATCGTCCACACGCATGTCGATCCGCAGCACATCGCCGGCTTCATGCTGTGCCGAGAGATTGGCCGGCGGGCCTTCGATCAGGACTTGCCCGGCTCCGGACCAGGTAAAGGCCTTGCCGTCTTCCTGTGCGGTCACGTCGACCGAGCGAACCGCGACGGCCCCACCCGGGCTGGCTGCCGCGCCCGGCCCGACCGGACGCTTGCCGCCCGCGTCGGCCACTGCCAGCACCCAGGGATCCTGCGCTCGCCCGTCGGCGAAGAAGGTCTCCAGATTGAGCGCCTCTGCCAGATCGATGCCGAGATCTTCCGACAACTGCGGAATGGTTTGCGATGCGGCATAAGTCAGGCCGTAGCCGCGGTCGAACAGCGGCTCCGTGACCGGAGAGCGCGCGTCGGCCGGCCAGTCGAACGGCAGCGTGCCGCTGAAGTCCCGCGCCGGCTCGCCCGAGCGGCGCGCCACGAGGACGTCGGCAATGCCGTTCGCCTGCGTGCCCGGCAGCCAGGCGGCGACGAAGGCATCCGACGCGTTGATCTCCGGGCTGGTGAACATCGGGCGGCCCGAAAGGAATATCGAGACGACCGGAATGCCCTGCCCCTTCAAGCGCCGGAGCAGCGCGAGATCTTCGGCTCCGATCGGCTGGTAATCGAGTGTGGGAACGTCGCCCTGCATCTCGGCATAAGGGGTCTCGCCAAGCACGACCACGGCAACGTCCGGACGGCTGTCGAACGATCCGTCGGCGGACAGCGTGGCCGTTCCCCCGGCATCATCTATCGCGCTCGAGAGCGCTTGCCAGATCGTCTGGCCGTTGGGGAAGTCGGCCTTGGCCACGTCCGTGCCCTGCCAACTGATAGTCCAGCCCCCGTTCTGCATCGCCATGTTGTCGGCGCCTGGCCCAGCAACGAGCACCTTCGCGCCGGGGCGGATCGGCAGGACGGACCCGTTGTTCTTCAGCAGGACGAGCGACTTGGCGACCGCTTCGCGCGCGAGGGCCAGATGGTCGGCCGAGCCGATCGCCGAATAGTCCGCGCGCTCGCGCAGCGGATCGTCGAGCAGGCCCAGCTTCGCCTTGACCCGCAGGATGCGGCGCACCGCGTCGTCGATGCGCGCCATCGGGATCGTGCCGTCGCGCGCCTGGGCGAGCGTACTTGTATAGAGCGCCTTCCAGCTATCGGGCGCCATGAACATGTCGAGTCCTGCGTTGATCGCGGCGGCGCACGAAGTGACGGTACAGCCGGCGACCTGGCCGTGACCGTTCCAGTCGCCGACCACGAAGCCGTCGAAGCCCATCCGGTCCTTCAGCACGTCGGTCAGCAAGCTATGGTTGCCGTGATGCTTGACGCCGTTCCAGCTCGAGAAGCTGGCCATCACCGTTAGCGCGCCCGCCTCGATCGCGACCGGATAGCCCGCGGCGTGAATGCGGACGAGGTCCTCTTCGGAAATCGTCGCGTCGCCCTGGTCGACGCCGTTGTCGGTGCCCCCATCGGCGAGGTAGTGCTTCGCGGTAGCCGCGACCTTGCCTTCGGCAAGCGGGACGCCTGCCTTCAATTCCCCCTGCAGCCCCTGCACCATCGCTTCTGCATAGGCTGCTACGAGCTTCGGATCGGAGGAGTAACCCTCGTAAGTCCGCCCCCAGCGCGGGTCCTGCGGAACCGCCAGCGTTGGGGCGAAGGTCCACTCGATCCCGCTCGCCGCGATCTCGCGCGCGGTCGCCGCGCCGATGCGGCGGATCAGGTCGACGTCGTGCGCAGCGCCGAGCCCGATGTTGTGCGGGAAGACGGTCGCGCCCGGAATATTATTGTGGCCGTGGACCGCATCGACACCGAAGATGATCGGAATCGCCAAGCCGTCGCCCGCGTTGGCCAGCGACGCGGTGCGGAACTCACGCACGAGGCGGTTCCAGTCCGCGGCGCTCGCGCGTTCGTTGCCATAGGGCCCGCTGTTGCCACCCGCGAGGATCGAGCCGACCGGATAGGCGGCGAGGTCCGCAGGTTCGATCGCGCTGATGTCGGCCTGAATGAGCTGCCCGACTTTCTGCTCCAGCGTCATCTTTGCGAGTAAGCCCTCGATCCGCGTCTCGGTCGCAGGATCGGTCAGCGCGTCGGGCGAGGAAGCGGCCGGCCATAGTTGCGGGTCGGCTTCAGCCTGCGGTGTGGAGACCGACGTTGCGTCCTGCGCCATGGCGCCTCCGCAGGCCGTGACCAGCAGACCCAAGGCCGCCATTTCGATGCGCCAATTCATTATGATCCTCCCCCGGTGCGAATGTTCTTTTCGAGTAGAGCGCACGCCAGGCTGACGGTGGGCCGGCGCTCCGATATCTTCGGCCGCGTCGGCGTCGAAGAACGTGTCCGCCTTGTGCCTGTGGCGCGAAAGCCGGGGACCGTTCCAGCGACCGATCCGCGGACGTCGACAGGGGCTCACGGAACGCGGGCTGAAGCCGGACAAAATAACCCTCTCGAAACATATCGGCGGGGTGTCCCCGCTCATTCCCAAATCATTGCCTACACACCGTTGTGATCGTTCTCAAGAAAAAGATGAACATTCACAATTTGCCGGTCGGAGCCGAGCTGAACCCGAGCAAGAGAACACGAGCTGGACCGCGGCCGGCCCATCGGGATGGGCGGGCGCAATGCGATGGCCAACACGCTGCCGATGGACAAACTCGGGGGAGAGATCGACGGGATCAACGCTTCCTCCCCACAGCGGCGTTGACCGCGAAGGGAAAAGGGTTTCGAACGAGAACTGCGACATCGAAAACGGAACCCGAATCGCGGGTCCGCGATCTCGCATCAGGGAGAGCGCCACCATGATCCGAAACACTCGCCGTTCGTCGACCGCCGTGGACCAGGCCTGAAACGCCGCGCCGATCATTCGTCGATGACTTCCGGACGCACGACCAGCATGCCGCTGACGGCACCCACCGTTCCAGTGGACCACGGGAAGGACGCCGCTCCCCCCACGCGGCAATCCACCCGCTTCCTCTACCTCTACGCGCTTGCCGCCGCGGGCGGCGCGGTTGCCTATGTTCCTTTTCTGACGATCCTTCTCCCGGTCAGAGTGTCGTCGCTCACCGGGGAGGACGCGGTTTCCGTACTCGCCTACACCGCCTTCGCCGGAGCGACCGCGGCAAGCCTGGCGAACATCGCGTTCGGCTGGCTCAGCGACCTGACCGGCGATCGCCGCCCATGGATTGTGGCGGGACTCGTCCTGTCGTGCCTGCTGCTGTTGTCGGTGAGCACGGCGACCAGTGTGCCGGTGCTGATCGGGGTCATCGTGCTCTGGCAGATCTGCCTCAACATGATGCTGGCGCCGTTGGCGGCCTGGGCGGGAGACCTGGTGCCGGACAGCCAGAAGGGGCTGCTGGGCGGCCTCCTGTCCTTCGCACCGGCGCTCGGCGCGCTATCGGGTGCGCTCGTCACTTTGCCGGCGATGGCCTCACCTGACGAGAGGCTCGGCCTCGTCGCGGCCATGGTCATCGGCCTCGTCTTGCCCGCCCTCCTGTTCGGCGCGCCCCGCCCCATGCCGCAGCTCATGGCGCGGCGGGAGCCTGCGGAAGCCGACGAGAGCAAGGCCGCCACAGGCGGAACGGCGGTTGCACGCATGTGGCTGGCGCGCCTGCTGGTCCAGATCGCCGAGGCCATGCTGTTCGCCTACTTGCTGCTCTGGTTCCGCAGCATCGAGCCCGGCTACAGCGACAACGACACCGCCACGCTGCTTTTCATCGTCCTCGGCGTCGGCGTGCCCCTGGCGCTGCTGACCGGCCGCTGGTCCGACAAGGCCGACCGGCCGATCGCCCCGCTGGCCGCGGGCGCCGGTATCGCGGCGGTCGGACTGCTGGTCATGGCGCTCGCCCCTTCATTGACGCTGGCGATCGCCGGCTACGTGGTCTTCGGCCTCGCCAGCACCGTGTTCCTCGCGCTCCATTCCAGCCAGACCCTGCGCGTCCTGACCAAGCCTCAGACGCGGGGACGAGATCTCGGGTTGTTCAACCTGACCAATACCGTCCCGTCACTCATCATGCCGTGGTTCGCGCTGGCACTGGTGCCTGCGTTCGGCTTTGCCGCGCTCTTCCTGCTACTCTCCGGATTGGCGCTGCTGGCGTGCATTCTGCTGCTGAGCATAGCGCGCCGGACCTAGCGCACCGCCGAGTGCTCTAGGCCTCCAGATCGCGCAGGCTGCGCCCGCGCGTCTCGCGCCCGGCCCAGGCGACGAGCCCGCCCGAGGCGGCCATCGGGACGAGCAACCCCAGTGCCGCTCCGCCCAACGTCGGGATCAGACCGACCAGCGCGAAGACCTGAACGGCGACGCCGCCGAACTTGCTGCTCGCCGCCACCAGCCCGGTTGCCCGCCCCCGCGTGCCGAGCGGATAGTTCTCGGCGGTATAGGGCAGGAGCACCGCGATCATCCCATTCGTGCCCATGATCAGCATGGCGATCACCACCAGCAGCAGCGGCTCCCAGGAAAGCAGCTCCGGAGGGAGCAGTGCGCCGACCAGGCCGACCAGCGTGAGCGTGATCGTCCCCACCAGCGTCCACTTGCTGCTCCAGCGGCTGTAGAGCCAGGCGGCCAGCATCACCGTCGGCAGGGCGACCAGCGCCGAGCTCGCGATCGTCCCGCTCGCCAGTTCGGCCGAGTAGCCGCGCGCCTGCAGGTCGCTGGGCAGCCACAGCAGCAGGCCGAAGTTGACGAAGCTCCACGACAGCGCCGCGATCGCGAGCGCGAGCGTCAGGCGCCCATGTCGTTGGTGTGCGACCGGCGCATCCGCGGGCGGTGAAGCTCGGCCCCGCGGCACGATCCCGAATTTCCGTTGCATACTCGCAAGCTCGGCATGGCGCCCCCGCTCCGCCAGAAACCGCGGCGATTCCGGGATGAGCCGGGCCAGGGCGAGCAGGAGAATCCCGGTCGGAAATCCCTGCAGCCACAGTGCGCGCCAGCCGAACACGGGCTCGAAGAGGTGGGCCGAAGCGCTGGCGGCGAGATAGCCCCCGACGAGGCCGGTCCCGCCCACCAGGACCAGTACCCAGCTCCGGTGCCGGGGTGGCATGACTTCAGCGAGCAGCGCATAGACCACCGGCAGCATGCCCCCAGCGGAAACGCCCATCAGGAAGCACATGACGAGGTTCCACTCGAAGGCGGGCATGGCGCCGCAGATCGATGTCGAGACGAACAGGATCGTGGAGAGCAGGATCGAGACTCGCCGGCCGTAGACGTCGGCAAGCCAGCCCCAGATGAAGGAGCCGACCGTCGTACCGATCAAGGCAATGAGGGGTAGCAGCGCTGCGGTCGAAGCGGTGATCCCATACTCGCCGGTCATGCCCGGCAACACGAAACCGAGCGTTGCCGGCTTCATGACATCGATCACCAGCCCGAGGGTGAGGACGATCAATACACCGGCGTGCCAGCGATTGAGCGGCGTCGAATCGGGCGCTTCATAGCTGGTCCCGGCATCGTCGGCGTGCCTCGGCCTCCGCTTCGGCAGTGCGCCGTAACAGGCGAGGGGCGCGCCGATCACGATCAGCGCCATGCCGAGGTACATCCATGGGTCCATCGCCATTCCCACCAGATGGTTGTCCATGGCATGCGCATGCGCCAGCATCGGCAGGTGGAGCAGCACGCCCAGGCTGATCGCCGCGCATCCGGCCCAGAACCAGGCGCCACGCTCACCGATGACCGAACCCGGCCGTCCCCCCATCTCGTCCATAACCGCGCGAGTAAGCCGCTTTGAGCCGGGCATCAATGACTGGGGGAGCGAGACCGCTCCTGTCAGCCCGCCGGCGCCTGTGGGTGATGGGGAACGAGGATCAGGGTGTTGTCCTCCACGCGCCACGACTGGAGGCGCGAGAGGAGGTTCATCCCGATCACGCTGGTTTCGCCCAGGTTCGGGGCGATCACCGCGTCGAGCCCGCGAGCGGCGACGTTGCCGAAGCGTAACTCACCGATCGTCGTGATGTCGGCCGAGATCGTGCCATTGGCGGTATTGAGCCGCACGGGAATACCACCGGTGCGCGGCTCGAGCCCGACGCGGTCCGCGACTTGCGTGGATACCGCCGTCAATGTTGCGCCGGTATCCACCATGAAGGCGACCGGCTCCCCATTCACCTCGGCGCGAAGCCAGAAATGGCCGTCGGGCGCGAGGGGAATGCGGGTCTCACCGCCTTCCACGACCTGCTCGGGCAGGCCGATCTGCGGCACCGCAAGTTCGATCCGCGGATCGAAGCGCGAGAGCTGGAGCACGAGAACGACGAGGATGCCGGCCAGCACCAGCGTGCTCACGCGCCGGATGAACAGGCCGAACGGCACGTCGCGCCGTGCTAGGATCGAACCGGCCCAGCCGGCAAGGAGCGCCGCGACGGTCGCCAGCAGGAGGCCGGAACGCGGGATTTCCGCGATCACTCCGGCGACGGCGTTGTAGAGGGCATCGAGATCCACGTTGCGGATATAGGCGTTCGCGGCGTCGGGTTCCATGCCGAACGTCGGGCGCGATGCCGAAGCAGATCTCCCCGGCTTAGGGTGCGCTGCGCGGGATGGTCGCTTCTGCGAGGATCAGCGAGAAACGCTCGCTACTGTCGGTCCAGCGGGATACCGGCGTCCATTCCCCCGCCAGCAGCAAGGTGTTGGCGCTGCGGCGGGAGAACTTGTGACTATTTTCCGTATGGATCGTCTCCCCTTTCTTAAGCGAGAACCTCTCGCCCGCGACCTCGAACGCCAGGTCGCGCCGTGCCTTCAGGTGCATCTCGATCCGGGCGAAGCCGTCGTTCCAGTGTGCCACATGGCGCAGGTCGTCGACCGGGATCGTGCCGCCCAGTTCGCGGTTGATCCGCCGTGCGAGATTGAGGTTGAACTCCGCCGTCACGCCGGCGGCATCGTCGTAAGCAGCTTCGAGCACCGCCGGATCCTTGATCAGGTCCATTCCGATCAGCAGCTTCGCGCCGGTCCCCAGCGTGGCCCGCATGGTGCGCAGGAGATCGACCGCGGTGCGCGGAACCATGTTGCCGATCGTCGAGCCGGGAAAGAAACCGAGTTTGGGCATCCCCTCCACCGCTTCGGGCAGGGCGACCTTGCGCATGAAGTCGGCTTCCACCGGGTACACTGGCAGGCCGGGGAACTTGGCCGCCAGTTCGTCCGCGGCCATGCGCAGGAAGTCGCCCGCGATGTCGAGCGGCACATATGCGGCAGGCTCGATCGCACGCAGCAGCAGCGGCGTCTTGACCGAACTGCCACTGCCGAATTCGACGACCGCGCGGCCAGGGCCGACCATATTCGCGAACTCCCCGCCCCGTTCGGTCAGGATCTCCGTCTCGGCGCGGGTCGGATAGTATTCCTCGAGCTGCGTGATGTCCTCGAACAACTGCGAGCCCGCATCGTCATAGAGCCAGCGCGCGGGCACCGCCTTCTGCGGCTGCCGCAACCCTGCGAGGACGTCGGCGCGGAACGCCCGGTCGACCCCGTCCCCGTCGAACTCGACGAGTGTCATCCCCTCGTTTGCGGCCATCAAATATCCCTTGCGAGCCGCAGGCCGGTGAACTGCCAGCGCTGATGCGGGTAGAAGAAGTTGCGGTAGCTGGCGCGGGAATGGCCGCGCACGGTGGCACAGCTCGCGCCTTTCAGCACGAATTGGCCGCTCATGAACTTGCCGTTGTATTCGCCGACCGCGCCTGCCGCCGGCGCGAACCGGGGATAGGGCAAATAGGCCGAGCGGGTGAACTGCCAGCAGTCGCCGAACAGCCCAGCGCCGCCCGTGGGCAGCGGCGGGCTGGCGCCATCGAGCTGGTTGCCGCCGGCGGGATTATGCGCTGGTGCATCACCCTCGTGCTGTCCGCGCGCGATCGCTTCCCACTCGAATTCGGTCGGCAGCCGCGCGCCGGCCCAGGTCGCGAAGGCGTCTGCCTCGTAGTAGGAGATGTGGGTGACCGGCGCCTCCGGATCGCGCGGCTGCCAGCCGGCGTGGGTGAATTGCTCCCCCTCCCGCCAGTAGAGCGGCGCCTCCACGCCATGCCGAGTGACCCAGGCCCACCCGTCGGACAGCCACAAGCGCGCCTCGCGGTAGCCGCCGTCGGCAATGAACTCGTCCCATTCGCGGTTGGTGACGAGGCGACGCGAGAGCGCAAAGGGCTCGAGCAGCACGCGGTGTCGCGGCCCCTCATTGTCGAATGCGAAGGCCTCGCCATCCTGGCCGATCATCGCGATCCCTCCGGGGTGGCTATGCCAGCCCTGCTGCCCGAGGTCCCCGCCTTCGCCGGGATTCACGCTATCATTGCCCTCCCACATCGCCGGGCCGAGGGGATTCTGGAACAGCGCGTGCTTGATGTCGGTCAGCAGCAGCTCCTGATGCTGCTGCTCATGCGCGATGCCGAGCGCGATCAGGGGGGCACATTCGGGATCGCCGAGCAGGCCTTCCATCGCCGCATCGACATGCGCGCGCCAGTCCAGCACTTCGGCCAGGGTGGGCCGCGAAAGCATTCCGCGGCGGCCGCGAGCCACCCGCTCGCCCTCAGCCTCGTAGTAGGAGTTGAACAGGTACGGCCAGTCCTCGCGATAGAGCCGGTAATCCGAGCCCCGGTCCCGCAGCAGAAAGGTCTCCCAGAACCAGGTCGTGTGCGCGAGGTGCCACTTGGCCGGCGAGGCGTCTTCCATCGACTGAATCGTCGCATCGGCATCCGACAGCGGCGCAGCGAGCCCTTCGCTCAGCGCACGCGTGCGGCGGAACGCGTCGACCAGGCTCGGTACATCCTCCGCTCGACCGGCTGCTTCGGGCTGGGGCACGGAACTCTCCTGTCGCTACCAGTCCGTAGCAATGATGGCGCATATGGCTGGCGAAGGAAAGGGCCGGCATGGCAGCGATCGCAGCGGATGCGGGAAACCTGGCATGAACCCGGATATGCACTCCACCGAGGTTCAAAGGAGGGGAGCGTTACAACCTAATTGGTTCCCGGTGACCAATCTGAGCACCAACGCAGCCTCCGCCCACTCGCGAAAATCTCGGCCTCCATGGACCATGGGTATTCACCCGCGCGTGCTTTGCCACTATTGTTCCCACGGGGAAAAATGGGGGGATCAATGAGATACCTGGTCGCATTTCTGTTTGCGGTGAGCGCAAGCTCTCCGGTCTTTGCGCATTGGCACGAGGCACAATCGGAACACTTCGTCGTCTATGCCGACGACAGTGCCGACGACGTGAAGAAATTCGCCGAGATGCTCGAGCGATACCATTCGGCCCTGGGTTTCCTGACGCGGCGCGATATTCCTTCACCTAGCCCGTCGAACCGGGTGACGATCTTTGCCGTCGGCAACGAGCGTGACGTGCGCAAGCTCGTCGGAGAGAATGCAAGCAACGTGGCCGGATTCTATATCCCCCGCGCCGGCGGGTCGCGGGCCTTCGTACCGGACGTCCGCGTTTCGCATGGCGACCCGCATTTCTCGTTTATCGTGCTCCTCCACGAATACGCGCACCACTTTCTCATCGGCAGCTCGCGCTACGCAATGCCGAACTGGCTGAGCGAGGGTGCGGCAGAATTCTTCGCGTCGAGCCGATTCCCGCGTGACGGGTCGGTCCAGATCGGGCGCCCGGCGTATCACCGTGCGGCGGAGCTGTATTACGCGGCTGACGTGAGGGTCGAGGAGCTTCTCGATCACGAGCTTTACGAACAGAACCGCGGCAAAGGCTATGACGCATTCTACGGTCGCGCCTGGGCGCTGTACCATTATCTGACCTTCTCGGAGGAACGGGGCGGTCAGTTGGCGGAATACTGGCGCGTGATCGCCGAAGGGACGCCTGCGAGAGCGGCGGCGGAACAGGTCTTCGGGGATCTCGACAAGCTGGAACGCGAACTCGACTCCTACTTGCGGCAGCGACGGATTCACACGTTCAACCTGAAGCCGGAACTGGTCCCGATCGGAACCGTCACCGTACGCCGACTGAGCGAGGGCATGGATGAAGCCATGCCGCTGCGCATCCGCTCGCAGCGCGGGGTATCGCGTGAACAGGCGCTCGAACTGCTGCCGGACGCGCGCAAGGTGGCCGCGCGCTACCCGAACGATGCAGACGTTCTCGCCGTGCTGGCGGAGGCAGAGCACGACGCCGGCAACGATGCAGAAGCGATCGCGGCGGCCGACCGCGCGATCGCTATCGATCCGACCGTGGAGAACGCCTACGTGCAGAAGGGGCTGTCGCTGTTTCGCATTGCCAGCGAGGCCGACGACCCCGACGCTGCCTATGCGGCCGCGATGGTGCCGTTCAGCAAGCTCAACAAGCTCGAGAACGATCATCCGCTACCGCTGATCTATTACTACCGCAGCTTCCTCGAGCGCGGCGAAATGCCGACCGAGACCGCGAAGCACGCGCTCGAACGGGCGGCGGAGCTGGCGCCGTTCGATCGCGACCTGGCCCTGAATGCCGCGATCATGCAGATCAGCGAAGGCAAGATCGGACTCGCCCGCTACAATCTCAAGCCGGTCGCCGCAGATCCGCACGGCGGCGGCATGGCAGACCAGGCCCGCGCTCTGCTGGCGAAGCTCGAGGGCGTCGACGAGGGGACCGCGCTGCTTGGCGGCGAACTATGGAGCGAACCGGAGATTGCCGCGAGCGATACGCCCGCGGAACCCACCGAAGAGACGCTGCGCAACTAGCGCGCCGTGCCTCGCGCGACGGTCATTCCGGCGCGCGCGAGATCTAGGCGGCGTCCGCCTGGCGACCGCCCGCTTCCAGCCGGATCATGTCGGCGAGGAGGAAAGCGAGCTCCAGCGACTGCGCGGCGTTGAGGCGCGGGTCGCAGTGCGTGTGATAGCGGTCGCCCAGCGCCTCGTCGGTGATCGCGATCGCGCCACCGGTGCATTCGGTCACATCCTGCCCGGTCATCTCGATATGGATGCCGCCGGCGTGAGTGCCTTCCGCACGATGGACCGCGAAGAAGCCCTTCACTTCGCTCAGGATGCGGTCGAATGGCCGCGTCTTGAAGCCGCTATCCGACTTCACCACGTTGCCGTGCATCGGATCGCAGCTCCACACCACCGGATGCCCTTCCCGGGTGATCGCGCGGACGAGGCGCGGCAGGCCGGCTTCGACTTTGTCGTGCCCGAAGCGGCTGATCAGCGTGATCCGCCCTGGCTCCCGCGCGGGGTTGAGCGTGTCGAGCAGCGTCAACAGGTCGTCCGGCTCCAGGCTCGGGCCGCACTTGAGGCCGAGCGGGTTGCCGATACCGCGCGCGAATTCGATGTGAGCGCTGCCGGGGAAGCGCGTGCGGTCGCCGATCCAGACCATGTGTGCACTGGTGTCGTACCAGTCGCCGGTCAGCGAATCCTGCCGCGTCATCGCCTGCTCGTACGGCAGCAGCAGCGCCTCGTGGCTGGTGTAGAAGCTTGTCCCCTGGAGCTGCGGCACGGTCGCCGGATCGATCCCGCAGGCTTCCATGAAATCGAGCGCTTCGCCAATGCGATCGGCGGTCTCGGCGAATTTCTGCGCCCACGGGCTGCGGCCCATGAAATCGAGCGTCCACTGGTGCACCTGGCGCAGATTGGCATAACCGCCGCCGGCGAAGGCGCGCAGCAGGTTCAGCGTCGCGGCCGCCTGCGAATAAGCGCGCACCATACGTTGCGGATCGTTGCGGCGGCTTTCCGGGTTGAATTCGATGCCGTTGACGTTGTCGCCGAGGTAGCTCGGCAGCGTGACGCCATCCTTGGTCTCGGTCGGTGCGCTGCGGGGCTTGGCGAACTGACCCGCCATCCGGCCGACCTTCACCACCGGCAGCTTGCCAGCGAACGTCAGCACGACCGCCATTTGCAGCAGCACGCGGAAGGTGTCGCGGATGTTGTTCGGGTGGAACTCGGCGAAGCTTTCGGCGCAGTCGCCGCCCTGGATCAGAAAACCCTCGCCCTGCGCGACGCCGGCGAGCTCAGCCTTGAGCGCGCGCGCCTCCCCCGCGAACACGAGCGGTGGATAGGTGCCAAGCGTGGCCTCCGCATCGGCGAGCGCCTGAGCGTCGTCGTACTGCGGCAGATGCCGCGCTTCCTGCGCCTTCCAGCTATCGGGAGTCCAGTTACGAGCCACGTGCCGATCTTTCCGTATTTGCAAGGCCGTGCATTGAAAGCCAATGCACGGGGCGCCGCAAGGGCAATTAACTTACAGCCGCTATGGTTGCGCTATGCGCCGATCAGCGGCCGGCGGCCGCCGTTTCGGCGGGAGGCGCAGCGCGGACCAGTTCCTGCCCCTGCGGAATGACCGCGAGGCGGAAGCCCGGCCGGGCGGCGAGGTACCGCTGGGCAAGCTGCTGCATCGCCTGCGGAGTGGTCACCGTATAGTCGTTGAGCAGCGAGCGCACCAGTTGCACCCGGCGCGGGTCGCGGCTCGATCCTTCCAGCTGGTACATCCAAAACGTGTTGCCGGTCGAAGCGCGGTTGATCAGTTGGCGCAGCGGCTCGGTCACTCGCGCGAGCTCGTCCTCGCTTGGCGGGTTGGCGACCAGGTCGGCGGCGATCTCGTCCGCCGCGGCGAAAAATGCCGGGACATCCTCCGGCCGGAGCTGTGCGATCGCGGTAAGCCGTCCGCCCTCCTGCAAGTCCACCGGCCAGGTGTTCATCACCTGCGGCGCATAGCTCGCGCCCGCCCGCTCGCGCATGGCGTCGATCAGGCGGTTGCTGAACAAGTTGGCGAGGATCTCGAGCTGGCGCGATTCCGGCAGGCGTTCGACGCCGCCGCCCGTCGGCCAGGCGATGACGGCCGCAGCCTGGTTGGCGTCGCCTCGGTGATGCAGCACCACCGTGTCGGCCGAAGGCGCCGGGAAGTCGGGCGTGCGCGCGGCAACCTCGGCCGGAATCGGCGTGCGCTCTGGAAGGGCGCCGAAAGTCTTGCGCAGCGCCTCCAGCGCGGCGGCACGGTCGAATTCACCGAAGATCGCCACCTCGATCGGGCCTTGCTTGAGCAGCGGTTCCCAGACCTTGCGGAACCCTTCCGGCGTTGCACCCTCGAGCATGGTGAGATCAGGGGTGGCGTAGCGCGGATCCCGATCCCGCAGATAGTATTCGAGGTCGCGGTTGAGCACCGAGCTCGGACTGGTGGAGTAGCTCTCATAGGCGAGCCGCGCGGCAGCCTTGGCACGCAGCACGGGGTTCTCGTCCCAGCGCGGCAGCGCAAGCTTGGCGGCGAACAGATAGAGCTGGTCGGCGAGGTCCGCGTTGCGGGTCTGCGCCGAGAACGTGAAAGTCGAATCCTCCACTCCGAAATCGAAGCCGAGCTTGCGGCCCGTCGAAATCCGGTCGAGCTCTTCCTGACCCAGATCGCCGAGCCCGGATTGAACCAGTGCCGCCTCGCCCAGCGCGCGATAGACCGCATCGGCTTCGTCGAACGCCCGGTGACCGGCGCCGAAGCGCACCCGAACGGCCACGCGGCCGGGTTCGGCGTCGTTGGCCCAGAGAATGGCGGTGACGCCGTTGTCGAGTTCGATCCGCTCGATTCCGAGCAGGCCCAGCGGTCCCTCGCTGACGATCTGACCGGGCTCCCCGATCGCCGGAAGATCCGCGAACGAGATCGGCTCGCCCTCCAGCCGCGCACTCGCATCGGGCGCGACTTCCTTCACCAGCGCTGCCTTGAGCGCCGCCGCATCGGCTTCTCCGGTCGCGGGCGTAACGTAGACCGAGCGCACGACATCGCCCGAGAACAGCGTTCGGGTGTGCTCGAGAACGGCCGCGGGCGTGAACTTGTCCTTCATCCCGCGGAACACGGACAATACCGTTTCGGGTGCGGCCACGGTCTCCCGAATGTCGACCGCGTTGACGATATCGTCGGCCAGCTTCGAGCCCGCCATGACGGCGCGCTGTTCGACCATGCTGGCAAAGGCAACGTCGAACTCGGCCATCTCGCGCGCGATCTCCTCCTGCGTCGGGGGAGACGCGAGCGCGTCGGCGATCACCGCCCGCACGTCGGTCAGCGCGGCTTCCCAGTCTTCGCCGAGGGGCGCCACCGTAACGAATGTCGCATCGGTCGAGCGGCTGACATCGTCCTGCTGAACCTGAGCGTAGAGATACGAACCACCTGCCCGCGCGCGCGCCTCCAGCCGGCGATTGATCAGCGCCTGCGACAGCGAGTCGAGCAGCAACCCCTCGTTGTACACGATCGTATCGTCGACCTTCCGCCACGGACGCATGACTGCATAGGTCAGCGAGCGCGGCATGTCCGGCTCGACCAGGACGGCGGTCTTGCCGACCGGATTCTTGCCGGTCGCGCCGGGCGGCGGCACGGGGTCGCCGAAGTCGGGCGCCTCCACATGGGGGCCCTTGCCCTGCCAGTCGCCGAACCACTGTTCGACGAGTTGCGCCAGCCTCACCGGATCGATGTCGCCCGCGGCGACGATCACGGTGTTCTCCGGCCGGTACCAGCGGTCGTGGAATGCCTGCACGGCCTGCGCGGTGGCGCCCCTCAGCGTCTCCTCGGTGCCGATAGGCATGCGCTCGGCCAGCGGCTGGCCGGCGAACAAGGTCGTGCGTGTCCCTTCGACAACGCGTTCGGCCGCACCGCCACGCTCGCGCTTCTCGGCCAGCACGATCGGCACCTCGGCAGCCAGGTTCTTCTTGTTCAGCACAGGCTCGCGGATCATGCCCGAAAGCAGCTTGAAGCTCTCCTCCAGCGCCTGCGGCGTCGCGTTGGGAAGATCGAGCTTGTAGACCGTGTGCGTCGGCGTGGTTTCGGCATTGGTATCGCTGCCGAACGTCGCTCCGAGCCGCTGCCACGTCGGGATTGCCATGGCCGGGCCGAGGTACTTGCTCTCGCGGAAGCTCAGGTGCTCCATGAGGTGGGCAAAGCCGCGCTCGTCGTCCTGCTCGTGCAGCGATCCCGCGTCGATGCGGATGCGGATCGAGACTTGGCGCGGCGGGACGCCGTTCTTGCGCACGGCGTAGCGCAGGCCATTGTCCATCTCTCCGAACAGCCATTCCTTGTCACGCGGAACGTCGCTCCCGCGATAGATCCACGGCACCTCGTCGCCGGTCTGGAGCGACTCGGGTGCACCTGCGGGCAGAGCCTGCTGCGCCGTTGCGGAAGGCGACAGAAGGGCGAGGGGAAGGAGGAGCGCGAGGCGCCGGACGGCGCGCGGGAGAAGAGTCATGCGCGCGGTTATAGGGAGCCGGGCGATGAAGGGATAGTGAATGCGTGCAGCCCTTGCCCGGCGGGTTCCTCGACCCTACATCGCGGGCATGTTCATCGAGACCGAAACCACGCCGAACCCCGCGAGCCTGAAGTTCCTGCCCGGGCGGCAGGTCATGCCCTCCGGCACGCGCGAGTTCGCCAGCCCAGAAACGGCCGAAGCGAGCCCGCTGGCGCAGGCGATCTTCGACACCGGCGAGGTCACCAACGTGTTCTTCGGCGGCGATTTCGTGTCGGTTACTGCGGCGCCGGGCGTGGAGTGGTCCTCGCTCAAACCGCAGGTCGTCTCGATCCTGCTCGATCACTTCATCTCCGAAGCACCACTGTTTGCGGGCGGCGACGCCAGCGGCATCGCAGTGCCGGGCGAAAGCGAAATGCTGGTGGAGGAAGACCCGGAAGACGCGGACATCGTGGCGCAGATCAACGACCTGCTCGAAACGCGAGTGCGCCCTGCGGTCGCCGGCGACGGCGGTGATATCCAGTACCGCGGCTTCCGCGACGGTGTCGTCTATCTCCAGCTCCAGGGTGCCTGTTCCGGCTGCCCGAGTTCGACCGCGACGCTCAAGCACGGGATCGAGGGCCTTCTGAAGCACTACGTGCCCGAGGTCGTCGAGGTCCGCGCGGCCTGATTTTCCAACTTCGGTGGAGTTTCGATGACCAAGCAGTTTCACGACAACGTCCTGTCGGCCGACGCGCTCGACCAGCTCTTCCACGAGGCGCGCAGCTATAACGGCTGGCTCGACGAGCCGGTGTCGGACGACCAGATTCGCGCGATCTACGAACTCATGAAGATGGGGCCAACCTCGGCCAACATGCAGCCGGCGCGGATCGTCTGGGCGAAGTCCGCCGAAGCGAAGCAGAAGCTTTCCGATCTCGCTTCGGAAGGAAACAAGAAGAAGATCGAAACCGCGCCGGTCGTCGCCATCATCGGTTACGACATCGATTTCCACGAGCATCTGCCGTGGCTCTTCCCCCACACCGACGCGAAGAGCTGGTTCGACGGGGACGAGGCCGGGCGCGAAACGGGCGCCTTCCGCAATTCCTCGCTGCAGGGGGCCTATCTGATGCTCGCAGCGCGCGCGCTCGGGCTCGACTGCGGGCCGATGTCGGGGTTCGACAACGCGGCGGTTGACAAGGCATTCTTCGCCGACCAGCCGCGCGTGCGCAGCAACTTCATCTGCGGCATCGGCTATGGTGACGCCTCGACGATCTTCGATCGCAGTCCGCGGCCCGACTTCGACAAGTTCAACGTCATCGCCTGATTTCCGGCCGTCAGGCGTCCTCCGCGCTTGACGGCTCCTCCCGTCATTGCAAACCCGCAGCCTGAAGCCGTGCGGACAGGTCGCGCCCGCGGTTAAGGGAAGGGTTGAGCGCGAAACATGCGAACGCTGGCGATCGAATGCGCGACCGAGGCCTGCTCGGTCGCGCTGTTCGAGAACGAGGAACCGGTCGCGCACGATCATCGCGTGCTCGGCCGCGGCCATGCCGAGCGGCTGGTGCCGATGATCGCCGCTCTGCCCGAACGTGGGCGCGCCGACCGCATCCTCGTCTCGCTCGGTCCCGGTAGCTTCACCGGCGTGCGCATCGGCCTCGCAACCGCACGCGCGCTCGGCTACGCTTGGCGCGCGCAGGTCGCCGGCTATCCGACGCTCGCGCTGATCGCGGCCATGATGCAGGCCGAGCATGCCGGGGAGCCGGTCGGCGTCTGCACTACAGGCGGGCACGGCGAATGGTTCGTGCAGCCGTTCGGCCGCGAAGGACTGCCCGAAGCCGATGTCCGCTCGCTACCGCCCGAAGAAGCCGTGCGCGCGATCGGCGCGCCGCTGGTCGGCGGAACCCAGGCCGAAGCGCTCGTGGCCCGGCGCGGAGACGGCCGCGCCCTCCCCCTCCATCCCGACGCGCGCTTCGCTCTGCAGGTCCCCGGCTCCCTCCTGTCCGCCGATCCGCGGCCGATCTACGGCCGGCCACCCGACGCGAGGCCTTCCGCATGAAGGACGATCTCGACCGGATCATGGACGTCATGGACGCCGCGTTCGATCCGGCCTGGGCCGAAGCGTGGAACCGCCGCCAGGTGTCGGATTCGCTGGCCCTGCCGCACACGCACTACCTTCTGGCCGGCCCGGACGGCGAGCCGCTCGCGGAGGAAGGTGACGCAGCCGGTTTCGCGCTGACCCGCTTCGCCCCCGGCGAAGAGGAGCTGTTGCTGATCGGCGTGCGCCCCCACTTGCGCGGCAAAGGCATCGGCCGGGCTCTGCTAGCCCGCGCCTTCACGGAAGCGCGCGGCCGCGGGGCCGAGCGCATGTTCCTGGAAATGCGCGACAATAACCCGGCCGCCTCGCTCTACCGGTCGATGGGCTTCGAGCCGATTGGCCGCCGCAAGGCGTATTATCGGTTGCCGTCGGGGCAGTTTCTCGACGCGATTACGTTCGGGCGCGATTTATAACACGAAGGTCTAAAGCGCCCACGTTTTGATATAGGTTCGCAATTCACGAGTATTGAAATATTTATATTCCTCGTCCATGAAGTGGGCGGTGAGCAATGGCTTGCGATTCATCGAATTTACAACAATGACAAAATGTCGCCTCCGAGGTAATAATGGAACAGCAAGAATTTGACATGACCGAAACGTTAATCACGTTGACGTCGGACATCGTCGCGGCCCACGTAAGCAACAACAACGTGGCTGTCGACGAAGTCCCGATGCTGATCAGTAACGTTTACGGTGCGCTTGCAGGGCTCGGTACCGATACTGCGCAAGAAGAACCAACCCCGGAACCTGCGGTTTCGCTTCGCGCGTCGGTCAAGAAAGACCACATCGTCTGCCTCGACTGCGGCAAGAAGATGAAGATGCTCAAGCGTCACCTGATGACCGAGCACGGCATGACGGTGGACGAGTACCGCCAGCGCTGGAACCTCGGCGCCGACTATCCGATGGTCGCGCCCGATTACGCGGAAACCCGCCGTGATCTCGCCAAGAAGATCGGCCTCGGCCGCAAGCCCGGCCAGAAGCGCGGGCGCCGCAAGAAGGCCGACTGAGCGCGGCACCTCGCGCTTGAGCAGAACGCCCTGCCCCGTTAAGGGTGCGGGGCGTTTCTACTTTTAAGGTGCCCTCTTGTCCCAGCGGATCGATCTCGAGCAACTTTGCGCCGACCGCGGCCTGCGCATCACCGAGCAGCGGCGGGTGATCGCCCGTGTCCTGTCGGAAAGCGAAGATCATCCGGACGTCGAACAGCTTCATCATCGCGCCTCCGCGATCGATCCGAAGATTTCGATTGCCACGGTCTACCGCACCGTGCGCCTGTTCGAGGAAGCGGGCATTCTCGACCGCCACGACTTCGGCGACGGCCGCGCGCGTTACGAAGCCGCACCCGAGGCGCATCACGACCATCTGATCGACGTCGAGAGCGGCAACGTGGTCGAATTCGTCGACCCGGAGCTCGAGGCGCTGCAGAAAGTGATCGCAGAACGGCTCGGCTACCGTCTGGTCGACCACAGGATGGAACTCTACGGCGTCAGGCTCGATCGCGGCGACAAGCCCGACTGATGGACCCCGCGCTGCGTGAGGCCGTGGCGCGCGGGGAAAGTGCGCCGCTGTCCATCGCAGGTCATCTTCGGTTGGCCTTTCGTACTCTTGCGATCGTCCTGCTGCTCGCAGCCTTCCTGCCGCTGCACTTCCTCTATCGCCTCTTCGCCTACGGTTCGCCTTTCCCGATGTGGTTTCTCGGCCTGACCGCGCGGATTGCCGGCGCGCGTGTCGAGAAGATCGGCGTGCCGCTGCGGCGCGACGTATTCTTCATCGCCAACCACGTCTCGTGGCTCGACATCCTCTCGCTCGCGGGGGCGAGCGGCACCGCGTTCGTCGCCAAGCACGAGCTCAGCGAAGTGCCGGCGGTCGGCTGGCTGTGCCGGCTCAATCGCACGGTATTCGTCAAGCGCGAGAACCGGCTTGGCGTGGCAGAGCAGATCAACGCGCTGCGCGAGGCGCTGCAGGACAACTGGTCGGTCACGGTCTTCCCTGAAGGAACCACGACCGACGGCCAGTCGCTCCTTCCGTTCAAGACCAGCATGCTGAGCGTGCTCGAACCGCCGCCGCCGAGCGTGCTCGTCCAGCCGGTGCTGGTCGATTACGGCCCGGTAGCCGAGGAGATCGGCTGGATCGGTGACGAAAGCGGCGTGCACAACGCGCGCCGTATCCTCGCGCGCAAGGGCAGCTTCCGCGTGCGTCTGCATTTCCTCGAGCCGTTCAGCCCCGAGGAGTTCCGCGGCCGCAAGGCGATCGGTGCACGTGCCCGCGCCGCGATCGAGGCGGCGCTGCTGACCACGCTCGGCAAGCCGCTGCGCGAATTCCGGCACGACGTCGTGCCGGTGCGCTACAACGCACCGGCCGATAGCAGACCGGACTCATGAGTTTCAAACCGCGCCCGCGTCCGCTATAGGCGCGCGCCATGCGACAGAGTGCCCCTCCGAAGACCTACCGGGTCAAGAGCTTCGGCTGCCAGATGAACGTCTACGACGGCGAGCGTATGGCCGAGCTACTGGCCGACAAGGGCATCGCGCCTGCCCCCGAGGGGGAGGACGCCGATCTCGTCGTGCTCAACACCTGCCATATCCGCGAGAAGGCGGCGGAGAAGGTCTATTCGGACATCGGCCGGCTGGTGAAGTCGGGCGAACAGGCTGGCAAGAAGCCGCTGATCGCCGTCGCCGGCTGCGTCGCGCAGGCCGAAGGCGAAGAGATCATGGCCCGCGCCCCCGCAGTCTCGATGGTCGTCGGCCCGCAGGCCTATCACCGCCTGCCCGAAATGCTCGACAAGGCCGTGCGCGGCGAGCGAGCGACCGATACGGACATGCCGCCGATCGCCAAGTTCGACGCCCTGCCTCAGCGCCGCAAGAGCCCGCCGGCGGCCTTCCTCACGGTGCAGGAAGGATGCGACAAGTTCTGCACTTACTGCGTCGTGCCTTACACCCGCGGCGCGGAAATCTCGCGTCCTTACAGCGATCTGGTGACCGAGGCGCGCAAACTGGTCGAGGCCGGCGCGCGCGAGATCACGCTGCTCGGCCAGAACGTTTCGGCCTGGTCGGGCGAGGACGATCGTGGCCGCGCGATCGGGCTGGCCGGCCTGATCCGGGACCTCGCCGATATCGATGGGCTGGCCCGCATCCGCTATACCACCAGCCACCCGGCCGACATGGATGACGCGCTGATCGCGGCCCATGGCGAGATCGACAAGCTGATGCCGTTCCTGCACCTGCCGGTGCAGTCGGGCAGCGACCGCGTCCTCAAGGCGATGAACCGCAGCCACACGGCGGAAAGCTACCTCCGCCTGCTCGAGCGTTTCCGGCAGGCACGACCGGACATCGCGCTCTCGGGCGATTTCATCGTCGGCTTCCCGGGCGAGACCGAGGCAGAGTTCGAGGATACCCTCGCGCTCGTCGACGCGGTCGGTTACGCGCAGGCGTTCAGCTTCAAGTATTCCCCCCGCCCCGGTACGCCGGCCGCAACGATGGACGGCCAGATCCCGCGCGAGGTCATGGACGAACGCCTCCAGCGCCTCCAGGCCGCGCTCAACCGCCACCAGCTCGCATTCAATCAGGCCTCGGTGGGCCGGGCCTGCGAAGTGCTGGTGGAACGGAAGGGCAAGCACGCCGGTCAGTGGCTCGGCAAGTCCCCCTGGTTGCAATCGGTCTGGTTCGAAGGTGAGACGGCGATCGGAGACCTGGTCCAGGCCGAGCTCGTCGAAGCCGGCCCCAACTCGCTTGCGGGCAAGCTGCGCGAACCGGCACTTGCCTGATGCGCGCGGCGCCTCGCGCCGTTGCAGTTCGATAACAATCCACCGCCGTGTTCAGGCACCAAGCTTGCCTCCCGCGCGTTGCGTTCTAGATTCGGGCCCGCACCACGAAAGGATTGCATGGGACGCAGACCGAACAGCGCCGATCCGGCCATCTCGCCGCCGCCCAGCCCGCAGCGCGAGATCAGGCGCGCCAGGGCCGAGCTGAGCTTCGACGACCAATCGCTGCTCGTCCCGCTGTTCGGCCAGTTCGACGCGAACCTCGTGCAGGTGGAGAACCGTCTCGGCGTGTTCATCTCGGCGCGCGGTGACAAGGTGTTGATCGAAGGGCCGGAAGACTCGGTCGCCCGTGCGCGCGACGTGCTCCAGGCGATGTACGGCCGGCTCGCGCGCGGGGAAGAGCTCGATTCGGGCGCGATCGAATCGCTGATCGCGATGTCGAACGAGCCGACGCTGGAAGGGATCATCTCGGGAGAGAGCGACGGCCCGCCGGTCATGATCCGCACCCGGCGCAAGACGATCGTGCCGCGTAGTGCCGGGCAGATCCCCTATATGCGCCAGCTCGCCCGCGACGAGCTCATCTTCGCACTCGGCCCGGCGGGTACCGGCAAGACCTACCTCGCCGTCGCGCAGGCGGTGAGCCAGCTCATCACCGGCAGCGTCCAGCGCCTGATCCTCAGCCGCCCTGCGGTCGAGGCAGGGGAGAAGATCGGCTTTCTCCCGGGAGATATGAAAGAGAAGGTCGATCCCTACCTGCGCCCGCTCTACGACGCGCTCTACGACTGCATGCCGCCCGAGCAGGTCGAGCGGCACCTGATCTCCGGCGTGATCGAGGTTGCGCCGATCGCCTTCATGCGCGGCCGGACTCTGGCCGACGCCTTCGTAATCCTCGACGAAGCACAGAACACCACGCGCGAGCAGATGAAGATGTTCCTCACCCGCTTCGGCCAGAACAGCCGGATGGTCGTGTGCGGCGACCCGAAGCAAGTCGACATCCCCGGCGGCGATACGATGAGCGGCCTTGCCGATGCCGTAGGCCGGCTGGAAGGGCTGGAAGGCATCGCCGTCAGCCGCTTCACCTCCGCCGACGTCGTCCGTCACCCCATCGTCGGGCGGATCGTCGAGGCTTACGAGGGCAAACCTGAGTGAGCGCCATCGCCAACCCTTTGCCCATCGCTACTCGGCATCGCCTCAACCAATCGGACCTGACCCATATGGACCTCGACATCGAAATCGACGGCTGGCCGAGTTCCTACGACTGGGCAGACCTCGCCTACCGTGCGACCGAGGCGGCGGAGAAAGTCGCGCCCGAGCTTGCCAACGGGCGGCTGACGGCAAGCGTGCTGTTCACCGTCGACGAGGATGTCCGCACGCTCAACCGCGAGTGGCGCACGAAGGACAAGCCGACCAACGTGCTCTCGTTCCCCATGCTGACGCGCGAGGAACTGCTCGGGCTTACCCCGGAGGGTGGGCCGGAGATGCTCGGCGATCTCGCGCTCGCATGGGAAACGTGCATGCGGGAAGCGGCAGAGAAGGGAATACCGCTGGAGAACCATGCGCTCCATCTGCTGGTCCATGGCCTGCTCCATCTGGCCGGATACGATCACGAGATTTCGGAGCAGGATGCCGAGGCAATGGAGGGCATGGAGATAAAGGCGCTTGCGCTTCTCGGCCTGCCGGACCCATATGGCGATCGAGACAACCAGGAGTGACATCCAGGGCCATGCCCGATTCCGATAACTCTGCCGGAGACGCGGACAGTAGACGCGGGCTTTGGCTCGCCATTCGCAGATTCTTCGACGGCGAAAGTGACCGGTCGCTGCGCGAGCAGCTCGAGGAAGCGATCGACGAGCACGAGGACGAACAGTCCGCCAATGGCGAGGAGTCCGGGCCCGGCGACGACCTTTCGCCGGTCGAACGGCAGATGCTCCGCAACATTCTCCACTTCCGCGAGCATGACGCGGACGACATTGCGGTTCCCCGCGGCGAAATCATCGCGATCGATGCAGCGCGGAGCTGGGACGAACTCGTCTCCAGCTTCTCGGAGAACGGCCACTCGCGCATGCCGGTCTATCGCGACACGCTCGACGACGTGATCGGGATGATCCACATCAAGGACGTGTTTCCTTACCTGGCGCAGGGCAAGCCCCCGCCGGAGGACTGGACCGTGCTGATGCGCCAGCCGCTCTACGTGCCGCAGGCGCGCGGCGCTCTCGACGTGCTCGCGGACATGCGCGCACAGCGCACGCACCTTGCCGTCGTGCTGGACGAGTTCTCGGGCACCGACGGGATCATCACGATCGAGGATCTGGTGGAAGAGATCGTCGGCGATATCGAGGACGAGCACGACGAGATGCCCGAGCAATGGATCGTGCCGATCGGCGAAGGCATGTGGGACTGCGATGCCCGCGCCGAGCTCGAGGACGTGGCCGAGCAGGTCGACCCGCGCCTCGCCGAAGTCGCGGAATCGGTCGACACGCTGGGCGGTCTCGCATTCGTTCTGGCCGAGCGGGTACCGCCGGTGGGCGCGGTCCTGCGGCATCCGAGCGGCTGGTGCATCGAGGTGACCGCAGGCGACGCGACGCACGTCACACGGCTGCGGCTGCATCCGCCCGAGGAAGCACCGGCAGTCGACTGATGGCAAAACCGACCCGTCGCCTGCCGCCCCTGCGTGCGCTTGAGGCATTCATGCGTACCGTTCGTCTCGGCTCTGCCCGCGCGGCGGCCGACGAGATCGGCCTCAGCCCCTCCGCGCTCTCGCGCCGGATCGGCAATCTCGAGGAATTCGTCGGCAAGAAGCTGTTCACCCGCGCGCGGCAAGCGATGCAGCTTACCGACGAGGGACACCATTTTTACGAGGCGGTGAGCCCGCACTTCGAAGCGCTTGCGCGTGCAGTGGAGGGGCAGTCGGAAAACCTCTCGTTGCTGCGCCTCCACCTTGGGGTGCTGCCGCTGTTCGGCAGTCAGCGCCTGTTCCCACGCCTGGCGGAGCTGCGCGAATTGCACCCGCGGTTGCACATCGACATCGACACCGGGCCGCATCTGGAAACGCGCGTCGGCGATACGCTGGATGCGGCGATCATCCTCTCACGGGGTCCCGACAGGTCGCTCCATGCGGTCCGGCTCGACTACAACAAGGTCCATGCGATCTGCCGGGTCGAAGTGGCCGAGGCGCTCGGCGAGAAACCCGATGCGGAGCTGCTCGCGAAACAGACCTTCCTGATCCACACCGAACTGCCGGCCAGCTTCGAGGCCTGGAAACGCGCGCACGGACTCGACGATCTCGAACCCGCCGCGATCGACCATTTCGACTCGGGCCAGTTGATTCTCGAAGCCGCCGCGCAGGGTCTCGGCATCGCGATCATGCACGACGACCACTTCCGCCGCGCGTCCGACCGCCGCCTGACGAGCCTCTACGACGTCGAAGTCGAAAGCCCGTACAGCTACTGGTTCGTGTGCAAGCCCACCGCCCTGGAAGAACGCCCGGTGCGCCTGTTCCACGACTGGCTGGTGAAGGCGGAGCTTTAGATCAGTCTTCCTCGATATGCGTCTTGTGGCGGCAGATGTCTTCCGGCAGCGCGGCGCCGGGATGCGGCTTGTCGGCGGGGCCGCATTCGACCGCGGGCTTGGGAATGGCATTCTCGTGGACTGAATCGAGCGCCTCGGGATCGCCGTAGGCCGCGATCCAGGTGAGGCATTCGGCGAGCTTGCGGACCGAGTGGTCCTTCCATGGAGCACCATTCGGACGGCAATTGACGACCAGCCGGTCCTGCAGGAACACGCTGTTGCCAGTCGGCAGGCCGCGCAGCGCCTCGCCGCGTTCCGAAACGGTGACGCGCCGGCTGCGGGTCGGTTGCTCCGGAGTCGAGAAGCGCGGCGACTGGTTGAAGGCGTAGGACGTGGCGCGCGGCTCGCGCAGGGCCACGTAAGCCGCGATCGCACCGCCGAGCGAGTGGCCGGTCAGCCGGATCGGCACCTCGTCGAGTCCCTGCTCGTCCAGCATCTTGCGATGGGTGGCGTAGGTATCCCACCCGCGATCATTGTGAAGCTCGCCGATATTGCCGAGCACCCAGTCGGCGAGGCTGTCCATCTCGGTGCCGCGAAAAGCGATGACGCGTTCGGCCAGCTTCGGCTCACCGGCCTCGCCGGCCGGCTCGTAACGGTCGTAGACGACGTAGGCGTAGCCCGATTCGAGCTCATGCGGCTCGCCAGCCTGCACGAAGCCGCCCGGCGGATGGGCGAATCCCTCTTCGTCCTTGTAGCTGTTGTTGGCGAGCTGGGCGTATTGCCAGCTCTCCTCCGCCAGTTCGCGCGTGAAACCGCACCAGCCACCCGGCTCGTAGAGACAGGGGCTGCGCGCCTGCGTCAGATCGGTGGCGCAGGCGGAGAGCAGCAACGCTGCCCCCGCCCCGACACAGGCCCGCAAAGCACGGGCCACGGCAATCAGGCGACGGTCGCCTTGACGATCTTGCCCGGCTCGCGCGGCGGCTCGCCCTTGGGCAGCGCATCGATGTGCTCCATGCCGCTCTCGACCTGGCCCCAGACGGTGTACTGGTTGTCGAGGAAGCGCGCGTCGTCGAAGCAGATGAAGAACTGGCTGTTGGCGCTGTCGGGCACCTGGGTGCGCGCCATCGAGCAGGTGCCGCGCACGTGCGGCTCGGAATTGAACTCGGCCTTCAGGTCGGGCTTGTCGCTGCCGCCCATGCCGGTGCCGGTCGGATCGCCGCCCTGCGCCATGAAGCCGGGGATCACGCGGTGGAACACCACGCCGTCGTAGAACCCTTCCTTGGCGAGTTCCGTGATCCGCTCGACATGACCCGGCGCGAGATCGGGCCGCAGCTTGATCACGACGTCGCCACCCTCCCCATTGCCGGTATCGAGTGTGAGGGTGAGCGTCTGGTCGGCCATGGAATCGTGTCTCCTAATTCGTGTCGGCGCCGGTATAGGCACTCGCGGCGCAAAGTCACCCCGGCGCGCGCTTGCTTTTGCGCGCTCGGGCCGTAGAGCGGGCGCATGGCGGACGAGACGCGCGAGGACGAGATCAGGCCGGCAGATCCGCCGCTGGCGGAGGACGGTGCGCGCCCCGACGACCGTGTCGACGACGAGCGCCACGACGAGGAAAACCGGCTGAAACCCGATTACGTCCGCGCCGTGCGCGAGGCGCTGGAGGATGGCGACAAGGGCGCCGTCTACGATCTGGTCGAGCCGCTGCACCCCGCCGACATCGCCGACCTCCTCGAGCTGTTCGAGCGTGACGAACGGCGCGAGCTCGCGGCTGCGATCACCGACCTGATGAGCTCCGAAGTCATTGCCGAGCTCAACGATTACGTCCGCGACGACATGATGGAGGCGCTGCCGGCCGGTGCGGTCGCAGCGATTGCCGAACAGCTCGAGACCGACGACGCCGTCCAGTTGATCGAAGACCTCGGGCCGGAGGAACAGCGCGCCGTCCTCGCCGCGCTCGATGCGGAAAACCGCGCGGCGATCGAAAGCGCGCTCTCCTACCCGGAGGAAACCGCCGGGCGCCTGATGAGCCGCGAGTTCGTGGCCGTGCCCGAGCACATGACCGTCGGCGACCTGATCGATTTCCTCCGCGAGGAACGCGATCTCGCGAACGATTTCTGGGAAGTCTACGTGGTCGACCATGCGCACCATCCGGTCGGCACCTGCGCGCTGAGCTGGATTCTGCGCACCCCGCGCAGCGTCGCACTGACCGACGTGATGAAGCGCGACCAGACCCTGATCCCGGTCACGATGGACCAGGAAGAAGTCGCACTGATGTTCCAGAAGTACGCGCTGATATCGGCCGCCGTGGTCGACGGAAACGGACGGCTGGTCGGCCAGATGACGGTGGACGACGTGGTCCACATCATCTCGGAAGAAGCGGGCGAGGACGTGCTGCTGCTCTCAGGCGCGGGCGACGGCGACATCAACGAGCCGATCCGCGACGCCTATACGGCGCGCGTGCGCTGGCTGATCGCCAATCTCGGCACCGCGCTGGTGGCGAGCCTGATCATCGCCATGTTCGGCGCCGCGATCGAACAGCTCGTCGCACTGGCCATACTCATGCCGATCGTCGCCAGCATCGGCGGCAATGCGGGGACCCAGACGATGGCGGTGACGGTGCGCGCGATCGCGATGAACCAGCTCACCCAAGCCAACACGGGCCGTATCCTGTGGCGCGAGATGCGCGTCGCCCTGCTCAACGGGGCGACGATCGCGGTGCTGATCGGGATCGCGACCGGGATCGTCTTCACGCCCATGCTCGGCGCGGTGATCGCAGCGGCGATGGTGATCAACATCGTCGTGGCCGGCCTCGCCGGAGTGCTCGTCCCAGTGATCTTCGACCGGCTGAAGCAGGACCCGGCCGTGGCGAGTTCGGTCTTCGTCACGATGATCACCGACTCGATGGGCTTCTTCGCCTTCCTCGGCCTTGCGGTGTCGAGCGGGCTGGTCGGCTGAGTTGCGCGAGCGGCCATCGCGCCTATCTCCATTATCATGCCGCTCCACATGACCAAGATCGCCTATCGCTCGAAGAGCCTCGACAGCTTGCGCGAGTGGGTCGAGCGCGGGCCCGAGGCGCACATGACCACCCGCTATCTGCCCAAGCGGCACGAGGAGATGGTCGGCGGCTCGCTTTTCTGGATCATGGACCACGCGCTCGTTGCGCGTAGCGAGATCCTCGGCTTCGAGAAACGCGACGACGACGGGCGCTGGACGATCCGCCTTGCGCCGAAGCTGATCCGGGTCGAGCCGCGCCCCAAGCGGGCGCATCAGGGCTGGCGCTATCTCGCCGATGCCGATGCGCCGCGGGACCTGCCCAAAGGCGAGGAGGCGGGCGACGTGCTGCCGGGCAAGATGATGAACCGGCTGATCCGGCTCGGGCTAGTCTGACCGATTAGTTAACGCCGGCGTCACACTGCGGCAAAGAACGCCGTCCATCCGCCCCGCTCCGGCCGCATCGGCCGGTCGCATAGGGGGACGTCACTTGCTCGAAACCACCGGTCGTTGGCCTGCGGAAGCGGGCCGAAGGCGCCTGCCCATGTTCGATGGTTCGCGCACGCTGTGGGCCCGGGCCGCAGGCACGATTGCAGGGCGCATCCGTCTGTTCGCTCTGTTCTTCGTGGGACTACTGCTGGCGCTCGGCATGGTGCTCGGCGCGGCGTTCTATCAGCTCACGATCCGCAACGACGAGGCCTCGGTCTTCTCCGGGGGATCGCTCGCGGCATCGGAGCTGACCACCGCGATCGCGGAAAGCCGCTACTACTCGTCGCGCTACGCCGTGACCGGCGATGCGAACGAGATCGCCCGCGCGCGCGAAACGCTCGCCAGCGCGCGCCACCGCCTGGGGGAAACGCGCGACGGGGCGGCGGACATCGATCCCGAGAGCATGGAGGCAATCGCCTGGCTCGACGTGCAGGTCGACGGCTTCGAGGCCGAGCTCGACGCGCTGGAAAGCTCGATCGACGCATACGGTCCGTCGCCCAGCGCGGTCGCCCTCGCAGATGCGATCGACGTGAGCGGCGAACTGCTGGCGGGGCAGGCGCGCGCGGTCGAGGCGACGCTCGCCGCACGCACCCGCGACGCGCGCGCGGATCTGACCGACCTCAACCGCACCCTCTCGGCCGTGATCGTCGGCCTGATCGCCGGCTGCGTGATCCTCGCGCTGATCGGTGCGGGCTTCATGGTGCGGCAGGTCGCGGCCGCGATCCGCGAAATCACCGCTTCGATGACCGCACTTGCAGCCGGCGACCAGTCGGTCACCATCCCCGGCACCGCCCGGAGCGACGAGATCGGTGAGATGGCGCGCGCGCTCACGGTGTTCCGGCAGAGCGCCCGCGAACTCGCCAAGCTGCAGGAGGATGCGGCGCGCCGCTCGGAAGAGAAACTCGCCGCACGCGACCGCCAAGCGGCCCTGCTGCGCGACCTCGCGACGCGGTTCGAGCAGACCGTCGGCGAAGTCGTCGGCGGGATCGGCGCCGCGTCCAAGCAGCTCCAGACGACCGCCGGCGACATGGCGCAATCCGCCGAGCAGGCCGCCGCGCACGTGGACCAGGTCGCGGGTTCGATGGACGAGACCAACCGCGGCGTCGCCATGGCCGCGGCAACCGGTGACCAGTTCGCATCCTCGGTCCGCGAGATCGGCGATCAGGCCGCGAGTTCCGCCGAACGCGCGCGCCACTCGCTTGCCTCCGTCGAAGCGATCGACGCGACCACGGGTGAACTGGCGGGCGCCGCGACGCAGATAGGCGAGATCGTGAGCGTGATCGATGCGATCGCCGAGCAGACCAACATCCTCGCGCTCAATGCCACGATCGAGGCGAGCCGGGCCGGCCAGGTCGGCGCCGGGTTCGCGGTCGTCGCCAACGAGATCAAGGAACTCGCCAAGCGGACCCGCGAATCGACCGAGGAGATCGAGGGCCAGATCGCAGCCGTCCAGCGCGCCAGCCACGCCAACATCCTCGCCCTGCGCGGGATCGGCGAGCATGTGCGCAACGTGGAGAGCAACGCCCGAACGATCGCGGAAGCGGTCGACGAGCAGGGCGTCGCCAGCCGCGAGCTAGCGCAGAGCCTCGATCTCGCGGCGAACGGCACGAACCGCGTGCGGGTCAGCATCGATCGGGTGCGCGGCATGGTGCGGACCACCGATCAATCGGCCGAGCAGGTCCTGAGCTCGGCGGACGAGCTGCACCGGCAGGCGGAAACCCTGCGCGGTCAGGTGGAGGACTTCCTCGCCTACGTGCGGCAGACGTAGGACGGTTTGCGGAACGCAGGCCCAGTCTCCCCCGTTGATCGGGCGAGGAGAAGTCCCATGACGGAACGCCAATCGCGCCACCCCGACAACGACCTGATCGACGAGCTGACAGACGAGCCGACCCCGCCGCAGTCGAGTTCATCGGGCGGCGAAGTCAATCGCACCGTCGGCAAGCGCGCCGAACTCAACCGCGCGACCGACCCGGAAGACCGCGAGCGAGCGGTCGGCTCCGATAATCCCGAGCAGGACGAGGCCAAGGGTGCCAAGACGATGAACGCGATCAAGAAAGGGCAGCAGGGCTAAGCCTGCCCGAGGTCAGCGCTGCGCTCGCTCCGCGACCCGCCTGAGCGCCGCCACGTAGGTTTCCGGCTGCTGCGCGCCCGGGATCAGGAAGCGCCCCTCGACGACCATCGCCGGAACGCCGGTGATGTTCATGTCCAGGGCCTGCCGCTCCTCGGCGCGGACCCTCGCGGCGAGTACCTCGTCGTCGAGCGCGGCCGCGGCGCCGGCGCGGTCCTGCCCGCATTCCTCCGCGATATCGAGCAGCACCGGCCGCTCGCCGATCCGTCGCCGTTCATTGAAATGCGCGCGGAACAGCACGAGCTTGAGCGCGGTCTGCTTCGCCGGTCCTTCGCTGTCGAGCGCCCAGGCGAGCAGCCTGTGCGCCTCGAAGGTGTTCCACATCATCCCAGGCGGCGCTTCGCCCTCGCCGGCGTAGTCGAGCGAGACCCCCGCCTCGCGCGCGATCGCCCGCATCCGCTCGCGCGTGTCGCGCATCTCGGCTTCGCTGCGCCCGTACTTGCGGCGGAGATGCGCCTGCTGGTCCTCGCCTTCGGGCGGCATGTCGGGATTGAGTTCGAACGGTCGCCAACGCACCTCGGCCTCGATCTCTCCCTCCAGCTCGGCCAGTGCATGCGAGAGCTGGCCCCAGCCGATCAGGCACCAGGGGCACATGACATCGGACCAGATATCGATCGACAGGCGCGTCATTGCTCGAGCCACCACTGGATCAGGTGATGCGCGATCGCATGCGGCGGAGGCGCCGTGAACGAGGCTTCGTCGGAGCCCGCCAATGCTGCGGCCACGTCCTCGCGCGTGAACCAGCGAACTTCGGCCATCTCGGTCGCGTCGATCGCGAGCTCGTCGTCGTCCGCATGCGAATGACAGCCGATCATGAGCTGGCTCGGGAACGGCCAGGGCTGGCTGGCGACGTAGGTCACGTCGCGCACGCGCACGCCCGATTCCTCGAACACTTCGCGCGCCACCGCCTCCTCGATGCTCTCGCCCGGCTCCACGAACCCGGCGAGCGCGGAGAAGCGCCCTTCCGGCCACCCGAGGCCACGGCCGAGCATCAGCCGGCCCTCGTGCTCCACCAGCATGATGGTGACCGGATCGGTGCGCGGGAAATGCTGCGCGCCGCAACCTTCGCAGTTGCGCTGCCAGCCGCCCTTGGCGAGCTTGGTCTGCCCCCCACAAGTGGCGCAGAAGCGGCTTCGAGCGTGCCAGTCGATGAGGCTGCGTGCGCCGCCGTAGAGCGCCAGGTCCTCCGGTGCGAGCGTCGCCATCAACGACCAGAGCTGCGGGTTCGCCATGCGCGGCGAGGCGTCGCCCTGCGCGGGAACCGCGGCGAAGCAGCCACGCCCTTCGTGCAGGCCGAGGAACACGAGCTCCGCGTCCTCCGCCGCATCGGCGAGGGTCCGCCATGCGAGCCGCCCTTCCTCGTCGACGGCCGGCATCATGCCCTCCAGCGCGAGCAACCGCGCGCGCCAGGTCATGTGGCCGGCGAGTGCGTCCGGATCGGCGCGGACGTGATCTGCCCGCTCGATGCGGCATCCGGTAAAGGCCAGCTGTCGTGCGGTCATCCGGCCGCGGCCATCGCCTTGAGGTCGGCGGCGACCGCCAGCGGGAACTCGCTCTGGATCGGCAGGGCGTCGGCCGGCATGTACTGCGTGAACAGGCCGGCGCGCAGGCCGCGCTTCAGGTCGGCGAACGCGACCGTGCCTGCCGCGCCGCCCCAGCCATAGGTGCCCGCTTGCTCGCCCAGTCCGACGCGGCCGCCCGCGCCGAAGCCGGCTCCGGCCGCCAGCGTGCCGGCGGTGTTCACGCCTTCGGGGAGGAGATTGGAGGTTCCGAGGCGCACCGCGGCCTCGCTCATCACCCGCTTGCCGTCGAGCTCGCCGTATCCCACCAGCATCCGCAGGAAGCGGTCGTAATCGCGCGGGCTGCTGACTAGCCCGGCGCCGCCGAACGGAAACGCCGGCGGATCGAGATAGACCGAGGCGCGCGCCGGATCGAGCGGCAGCGGCCTGCCGTCGATCAGACCGTAGTTCGTCGTGAGGCGGCCCACCTCGCTTGCCGGCACCTGGAACCAGGTGCTCGTCATCCCGAGCGGGTCGAACAGCCGTTCCTTCAGGAAAGCGTCGAAAGGCCGGCCCGAGACGACTTCGATCACGCGGCCGAGCAGGTCGAGCGCGACCGAATAGCTCCAGCGCGTCCCCGGCTGCGCAACCAGCGGCAGCTTCGCGAGGTTGTCGGCAAAGACCTTCAGGCTCGGCGCGGGCGTACCGCGGCCGAACATCTCGCCCAGCGGCAGCTTGGTCACCTGCCCCGGTATCGCGCCGGCGCGCTCGTAGGCGGCCCTGATCGGCCCCTTCTGGATGATCGAGTAGCCGAGCCCGGCCGTGTGCGTGAGCAGGTGGCGAATCGTGATCGGCCGCTCGGCCGGCTCGAGATCGGTGATCGAGCCGTCGTAGGTCTTCTGCACCTGCATGTCCGCGAAGGCGGGCAGGATCTCGGCGAGCGGCTGGTCGAGGTCGAGCTTGTCATCCTCGATCAGCAGCATGGTCGCCATGCCGGTGATCGGCTTGGTCATCGAATAGATGCGGTAGAGACTGTCGATTCCGGCGGGCGCAGTCTGGCCGATGGCGAGCGTGCCGCGGGCGATCACGTCGGGCTCGCGCTGCGCCCAGCCGAGCGTCGCGACCATGTTGGCGACCTTGCGCCCACTCACGTAGCGCTCGGCAAGCGCGATCACGGAAGGCCAATGCCCCGCGTGCGCCAGCGCCGCGCGGCCCAGCGGGAGGGTTCCCAGCGCCGCGCCTGCCCCGAGAAGCGCCCCGCCCCGCAGAAGCGCACGGCGCGACATCGCCGCTCCCTCCATCGTCCTCGATCCCATGCGAATGGTCCTCTTTTGCAATGCGTTGCGGGTTTGGGGCATCGGCGATGAACGGTCAATTGCCCTTGCACGGCCTCGCTGTGTTATCCATATAGAACACATGCTCAACCTGCTTTCCATCCTCGCCGGGATCGTCGCGCTGGTGATCGTGATCCCTTCCACCATCCCCTTCCTCGGCTGGGGCAACTGGTTTGCCTTGCCCGTAGTGGTGATCGGCATCGGCCTCGGCGCGCTGTCGTCGTCGAACGGCGGGCGCAATTTCTGCCTGATCGTGTTCGCGATCGCCGTGATCCGGCTGATGCTCGGCGGCGGGTTTATCTGACGCCCCGAGCGGTTGCCATCGCCCTGCGCGCCGCTTTCGCGAACAGGGTCGGCAAGCCCGCTGCATCCAGCTCCCCGATCGGCCACCACTCCCCCTCGTCCGAGGGCCTGGCGACACCGGAGAGCGCCATCACCCGCAGATCGAGGTCGAAGTGCGTGAAGCCGTGGCGCACCGCGCCCATGTCCCGCCACTCACCCGCGACCGGCGGCTCGCCGCTCCCGTCGCCCTTTGCCGACCAGCCATCGTCGGGCAGCGCGCGCATGCCGCCGAGCATCCCGCTGCCAGGACGACGGACGAGCCACACGCGCTCCTCGTGGACGATCCACCAGACGGTGCCGGTGCGCTGCGGCTTGGCCTTCTTCGGCGCCTTGACGGGAAAGCGCGCGGGTTCGCCGCTTCTGCGTGCCTCGCACCGGGCGGAAAGCGGGCACAGCAGGCAGCGCGGATCGCGTGCGGTGCAGATCGTCGCGCCGAGGTCCATCATGGCCTGCGCGAAGTCGCCGGCGCGCTGCTGAGGCGTGATTGCGTCCGCGGCCGCCCGGATCGCCTTGCGGCCGCCGGGCAACGGCTCCGCGATCGCGAACAAGCGCGCCACCACACGCTCGACATTGGCATCGACCACCACGGCGCGCCGCCCGAAGGCGATCGCGGCGACCGCGGCGGCGGTGTAGTCGCCCAACCCCGGCAATCCGCGCAGCTCACTCTCGGTCTCGGGGAACCCACCCCGCTCCGCAACGGCCCACGCGCATTTCACCAGATTGCGCGCCCGCGAGTAGTATCCGAGGCCCGCCCAGGCAGCCATGACCTCCTCCTCGGGCGCGGCGGCAAGCGCCTCGACGGTCGGCCAGCGGCGCGTGAACGCGGCGAAATAGGGCTTCACTGCGGTGACCGTGGTCTGCTGCAGCATGACTTCCGACAGCCAGACGCGATACGGATCGGGCGCCGGATCGCCGGGCCGCGCGCGCCACGGCAGGTCGCGCGCATGGGCGTCGTACCAGGCGAGCAGCAGGCTCGCGACATTCTCCCCGCTGGCAGTCACGCGCGGCCTATGGCATGGCCTTTCGGGCAATGGAACGGGACACACCGCCGAAACCGAAGCGCAACACGAAGCGCCCTGCCGGCCGCGAATACGAGCGTCCGCGCGGCGGCCCCGCGCGCCAGATCGCCGACCTGATGCCGCAGATCGGACGCACGGCCTTCCGCCGCTTCGGCTTCGTGCAGTCGAGCGTCGTGATCCGCTGGCCGGAGATCGTCGGCGACCATCACGCGCGGGTCTGCGCGCCCGAAGCGATCCGCTTCCCGCCGGGCGAGAAGAGCGACGGCATCCTGCAACTCGTGGTCGTGCCCGCGCATGCGCCGCTCATCCAGCACGTGATTCCCGAGATCATGGACCGGGTGAACCGCTTCTTCGGCTACAAGGCGGTCGCGCGGGTCAAGCTGCGGCAAGGCGAGGTTAAGCCTCCTGCTGCTGAAACGCGTGCCAAGGCGCCGCCGTCGCTCAAGCCGATCCCGATGGAACTGGGCGACAGCTTGCGCGATATCGGCGATCCGGAATTGCGCACGGTGCTCGAATCGCTCGCGCGCAGCCTGGGAACGAAGGAAGGATAGGGGCAATGACACTCGCGCGTTTCGCGAAAGCCGGGGCACTCGCCATCGCGGCAACGTTCGCGCTCGGCAGTTCGGGGGCAGTCGGCAAGTCCGGCAACTGGAACACCACCGTGGTCGAGGCCGACGGTGCGCACCGCATCGGCAATCCGGACGCGAAAGTCGAGCTGATCGCTTTCGTCAGCTATACCTGCCCGCACTGCGCGCACTTCACCACCGAGGGCGAGGCGCCGCTACAGATCGCCTATGTCGGCCCGGGGCGGGTCGAGCTGCAGATCCAGCCGATGATCCGCAATTCGGCCGATCTCGTCGCGACGATGCTGGCGAGCTGCGGTGCACCATCGAAATTCCTGCGCAACCACACGCTGTTCATGAACGAACAGAGCAAATGGCTCGGCCGCTATGCAGAGGCCAACGCCGCACAGCGCGCACGGTGGGAAAACGGCAGCCAGGCGGAGCGCCGCCGCGCGATCGCGTCCGACCTCGGCTTCTATCGCCTGATGGAAAGCCGCGGCTACAGCCGGAGCGAGATCGACCGCTGCCTGGCGAGCGATGCCGAGGCCCGCGCGCTGATCGCCAGCAGCCAGGCAGCGAGCGAAAAGCATGACATCCACGGCACACCGAGCTTCGTGCTCAACGGGGTGACGCTGGCGGGCACGCACGACTGGTCGATGCTCTCCCCGCAGCTCGCCGCACGCTTTTAGGGGATTTGCGGGGGTTTTCTCGGCCGACAAGCTGTGGAAAGCCCCCTCCCGCGCTTCACCACCCGGCTGGCTTCGACTAGCCTCGACCAATTCCGCAAAGGACAGGACCTGCCATGACGTCGCTTCGCCAGATCGCCCTTGCCACTCTCGCCGCGCCGCTCGCGCTCGGCCTTGCTGCATGCGGCTCGGAACCCGCCGCCGAAGGTGAGGCGCCCGCCGGCGACCCCGTCGCCCCGGTCGAGGCGCCCGCGGGAACCGAATGGGTCGATATGGTGCAGGTGACCGAGCAGGATGGCTATCTGCTCGGCAACCCCGACGCGCCGATCAAGCTGCTCGAATACGCCTCTCTCACCTGCCCCCACTGCGCCACGTTCGCGCAGCAGGGAATGGAGCCGCTGAAGGAGAAGTACATCAGCACCGGCGTGGTCAGCTACGAGCTGCGCAACCAGATCCACGGCCCGCACGACCTGGTGCTGGCGCGGCTCGTGCGCTGCGGCGCCAAGGAAGCCTACCACCCGCTCTCGGAGCAGGTCTGGGCCAATCTGCAAGCCGTGCTCCAGCCGGTGTTCGACAATCAGGACGCGGTGCAGCAGGCGATGTCGCTGCCGCCCGAGCAGCGCTTCGTCGCCTTCGCCGACGTCGCCGGCTTCTACGACTTCTTCGCCGCGCGCGGGCTCAGCCGCGATCAGGCGCGCCAGTGCCTGTCCGATCCGAAGGCGATGGAGACGATCGCGACCAATTCGGAAACCCAGTCCGAAGAGCTGAACGTCACCGGCACGCCGACCTTCTTCATCAACGGCCGCAACGTCGGCACGCAAAGCTGGCCGACATTGGAGCCGATGCTCCAGGCCGCCGGCGCCAGATAAGGCGCTGAGCGGGAGGGGGCTCGGCAAGCGACGATGCAGATCAGGCGGCTCAAGCTCAGCGGTTTCAAGAGCTTCGTCGAGCCCGCGACCCTGAGCATCGAGCCCGGCCTGACCGGCGTGGTCGGCCCCAACGGCTGCGGCAAGTCCAACCTGCTCGAAGCGATCCGCTGGGTCATGGGCGAGAATTCGCCCAAATCCATGCGCTCGGGCGGGATGGAGGACGTGATCTTCGCCGGCACCGCCAGCCGGCCGCCGCGCGACTTCGCCGAAGTCGTGCTCCAGGCCGAGGCTGACGACGGGAGCGAACTGGAAGTCCTGCGCCGGATCGAGCGGGGCGCGGGCAGCGCCTACCGCGTCAACGGGCGCGACGTGCGGGCGAAGGACGTCTCGCTCACTTTCGCCGATGCCGCGACCGGCGCGCATAGCCCGGCGCTCGTCAGCCAGGGCAAGATCGCCCAGGTGATCGCCGCCAAGCCGACCGAGCGGCGCCAGATGCTGGAGGAAGCGGCGGGCATCGCGGGCCTCCACGTCCGCCGGCGCGATGCCGAGAGCAAGCTGCGGCAGACCGAAGCCAACCTCGCGCGGCTCGAGGACCTGATGGCGGGTCTCGACTCGCAGATCGCCTCGCTCCGGCGGCAGGCCAAGCAGGCCGAGCGCTACACCAAGCTGTCCGACGAGATCCGCGTTTCCGAGGCGCGGCTGCTCTTCGCGCGCTGGCGCGATGCGGCGGCGGCTGCCGAGGCGGCGCGCGATGAAGCCAAGGCGGCCGAGGAACGGGTCGCGGCGTCCAAGGAAGCGGCCGACTCGGCGCAGAAGGCGCAGCACGCGGCCGCCAAGGCGCTCGCCGAGGCGCGGGACGAGCTCGCCGACCGGCGCGACGACTCCAGCGCGCACGGCCACCGGATGGCGGCGCTGACCAGCCAGCTCGAAGCGGCCGAACAGCGGCTTGCCGATCTCGACCGCCAGAAGGCGCGGCTGGAGGAGGACCGCAGCGAAGCCGACCGGCTGACGCGCGACGCAGCAGAGGCGCTCGCCCGGCTGGAGAAGGAGCTGGAGGCGAACGAGAAGGCCCTGGCCGAGGACGAGGCGCAGCGCCCCGCCCTCGTCTCGCGCCTGGAGAACAGCGAGCGCGCGGGCCGCGCAGCGGAGCTGGCGCTGGCCAAGGCGACCGCGGATCACGCCGGGGTCGAGGCCGAATGGCGCGTGGCCGAAGCCGCGATCGAACAGGCCGAGGCACGGCTCGCGCGATTGGACGGCGAGGCGCGCCGGCAGGAAGAGACTCGCCGTGCGCTATCGGAGGCCGGTGACCCCGATCTCGCTGTCGCTGAGGCCAAGGCCGCCGCGGAGGACGCAGCGCGCGAACTGGCGCGGCTGCGCGAGGAACTGGAGAGCGAGCGCGCCCGCAAGGATACGCTCCAGACCGCGCGCGACGAGGCGGCGAGCGCCCTCGCCTCCGCGCGCGCCGAGCTGGCGGGCGTCGAGCGCGAATGGAGCGCGC
This sequence comes from Pelagerythrobacter aerophilus, assembly GCF_003581645.1. Taxonomy (GTDB): domain Bacteria; phylum Pseudomonadota; class Alphaproteobacteria; order Sphingomonadales; family Sphingomonadaceae; genus Pelagerythrobacter; species Pelagerythrobacter aerophilus. The sequence continues at coordinate 77,852 of NZ_QXFK01000018.1, forward strand.
TCAAGCGCGACCGGGAGGCGCGCGAGCGGCAGATGGCCGGACGCAAGGGCCGGCCCGCGGCGCTCGACAAGGTGCGCGCGGCAAAGGGCTACGAACGCGCGCTGGCGGCGGTTCTCGGGCGCGATGCCAAGGCTCCGCTGGGCGCGGCCGACGGCGAAGGGCGGTTCTGGACCGGCAGCACGGCGCCCGCGGCGGTGCCGGACAGCCTCGCCGCGCACGTGCCCGGCTGCCCCCCCGAACTCGCCGCCCGGCTCGCGCTGGTCCACGTCGCCGAGGAGGACGACAGACGCACCCTCGGCCCCGGCGAATGGCTGGTGACCACCGGCGGCCATTTGCGCCGGTGGGACGGTTTCGTCGCGCGCGGCGAAGGCGCGGCGGAAGCGGCGCGGCTGGAGGCGGAAAACCGCTTCGCCGATCTCGAAAGCGAGCTGCCCGCACTGCGCTCTGCCGTCGAAGGCGCCGAGGCCGCGCAGACCGCGGCGCAGGAGGAACTGGCGGAGCTTCAGCGCGCGCTCGTCGCCGCCGAACGCGGGATCGCCGCAGCGAACGAGACCGAGCGGCAGGCGCTGCGCGCGCTCGATCAGGCCGAGGCGGCGCGCGAGCGGCTGGCGGCCCGCCTGGCCGAGCTCGATCGTGCCGCAGACGACCTGGCCGAGCAGCGCTCCCAGGCCGAAGCGGAGCTGAACGCGGCTCGGGAACGCAAGGCCGCCCTTCCCGATCCCGCCACCGGCCGTGCCACGCTCGAAGCCGCGCAGGCGAAGAACGAAGCGGCGAAATCCGCGCAGCAGGCCGCCGCTGCGGAACTCGCTGCGCACGACCAGTCCCTCGCCGTGGCGCGCGAGCGGGCGGCGGCGCAGCGTAGCGACATGGCCAACTGGCAGGCGCGTTCGGGCGAGGCGGCACAGCGGCTCTCGGGAATGGAGCGACGGTTCGAGGAAATTGCAGAGGAGCGCGCAGTCGTCGCGGCCAAGCCCGAAGGGCTGATGCGCGAGATCGAGCAGGGCGATGCGGTGCGCGAACGGCTCGGCACGGCTCTGGCGGAAGCCGAGGCGGCGGTCGCCGGGGCGCAGAGCGCCTCCGACGCCGCCGACCGCGCCTTCGCCGAAACCAACGAGGCGCTTGCCACCGCACGCGAGACCCGTGCCGGTCTTGCCGCACGGGCGGAGAACGAGGAAGCCCGGCGCGGCGAGATGGCCCGGATATCGGGTGAACGTTTCCAGTGCCCGCCGCCCCTGCTGGCTGGCCGGTTCGAATTCGACGAAGGCGCGGTCGGCGATTCGGCCGCCGAATCCGACGAAATGGACCGCCTCGTTGCCAGCCGCGAACGGATCGGGCCGGTCAACCTCGTCGCCGCCGAAGAACTCGCGAAGATCGAGGAGGAGCATGGCAGCAGCGCCGCCGAGCAGGCCGAGCTCGCCGAAGCGGTCAACCGCCTGCGCGGCTCGATCGGCAATCTCAACCGCGAGGGCCGCGAGCGGCTGCGCGCCGCGTTCGAGCAGGTCGACACCCACTTCCGCCACCTGTTCACCCGGCTGTTCGAGGGCGGGCAGGCGCATCTCGCACTGGTCGACAGCGACGATCCGCTGGAAGCGGGCCTCGAGATCTACGCCCAGCCGCCGGGCAAGCGCCTGCAGTCGCTCACCCTGCTTTCCGGCGGCGAGCAGGCGCTGACCGCGATCGCGCTGATCTTCGCGCTGTTCCTGACCAATCCGGCCCCGATCTGCGTGCTCGACGAAGTCGACGCGCCGCTCGACGACGCCAACATCGACCGCTTCTGCGACCTGCTCGACGCGATGGTGAAGGAAACCGCCACCCGTTACCTCATCGTCACCCACAATGCCGTGACCATGAGCCGCATGCACCGCCTGTTCGGCGTCACCATGATCGAGAAAGGCATCAGCCGCCTGGTGAGCGTCGACCTCGGCGGCGCGGAAGAGCTGCTGGCGGCGGAGTAGAGTGACGCTCTCCGCACGACTGAGGCCCGGCGAGACCATCGGCGACCGCGTTGTAAAGGTCGATCATGCCGGCGAGCATGGCGCCGTATCGATCTACACCGCCCAACGCTGGCTTGCACGCTGGCGAGCGCCGGATCTGGTTGAAGAACTCGACCTCTTCCTTGCACACGAACGCAGACACAGAAGTATTTTTGAAGCCGAGCTCAAGTCCCGCGGCAAATTGCGATGCAGGAGTTTCCATCTTTGTGGCCTCGGCGGGCTCGTCCTGGGCATTCTCACGGGTCTGATTGGACGACAGGCAATCGCGGCAACGACGGTGGCCGTCGAGCGAGTGGTCCTGCGCCATATTCAAGAGCAGGTTTCGGAACTCGCTGCGATAGATGTTCCGGCGGTCCGCGCGATCCGTGAAATCATCGCGGATGAGGAACAACATCATGACCTGGCGCACAATCGGGTGCACCAACGCTCACTCGCTGCGCGTCTTATCGATCCAGTTGTCACAGTTTCGACAGAGGCGGTGATCCGACTCGGGATGAAGCTCTAAATTATCATTCCGGTGGCTTGCCTGCGCCAACAGGCGCCTCGCCCCAGCCTTTCAGGCCGCGAGCGCTTGCGCCAGTTTTTCGCGGATGGCCTTGAGGCGGGGGAGGACGTCGGCGGGAACGTCGGGCGCGCCGGCGTTCTGGGGCGAGGTTTCGGGCTTCGATGACGTCTCGGTTCCCTTGAGCGCCGCCAGGGCGCCTTTCAGGGTGTAGCCCTCACGGTTGACCAGACGGTCGATGCGTTCGACCAGTGCAATGTCGCCGGCGCGGTAATAGCGGCGGCCGCCGCTGCGCTTGAGCGGCTGGAGCATGGGGAACTGCTGCTCCCAGTATCGCAGCACGTGAGGCTTGATGCCGAGCGCCTGGCTGACCTCGCCGATGGTTCTCAGGGCGCCCTGCTCCTTGCCATCGTCGAATTCGGTCACCATCGTCTCAGCCTCTCGCGATCCGGTCCTTGAGGAGCTGGCTGGCGCGGAAGGTGATTACGCGGCGCGGCGTGATCGGCACTTCGACGCCGGTCTTGGGATTGCGGCCGACGCGTTCCTTCTTGTCGCGCAGCACGAAGCTGCCGAACCCGGAGATCTTCACATTCTGCCCGTCGGCCATCGCACCGCACATGTGCGCGAGGATCGACTCGACCATATCGAGCGACTCCGCTCGCGACAGACCCATCTTGCGGTTAATCGTTTCCGCAAGATCCGCGCGAGTCAGGGTGCCCACAGAACGCATCATGCGCCTTTCTCCTCAATCGCGACCCGACTTAGGATAAGTGTCCGGACCTTAACGATTGTCGCCCTGCTCCGCAACGTCTGCCGCTCACAGCCGCACGAGGCTTGCGCCCCAGGTGAAGCCGCCGCCCATCGCTTCGAACATCACCAAGTCGCCCGGCTTGATCCGCCCGTCGCGCACGCCGGCATCGAATGCCAGCGGGACCGAGGCGGCCGAGGTGTTCGCGTGCCGATCGACCGTGACGATCACTTTCTCCGCCGGAAGGCCGAGCTTGCGCGCGGTCGCGTCGAGGATGCGGGCATTGGCCTGGTGCGGCACGACCCAGTCGATGTCGTCGGGCTTGAACCCGGCCTCGGCCAGCGTCTCCTCCAGCACGGCGGCGAGATTGACCACCGCGTGGCGGAACACCTCGCGGCCCTTCATGCGGAGCTTGCCGACCGTCTGCGTGGTCGAGGGGCCGCCGTCGACGTAGAGCAGCTCGTTGTGCGCGCCATCGGCGTGGAGCTTGCTGGCGAGCACGCCCGGCCCGTCCTCGGCAACGTCCTGCGCCTCGAGCACGAGCGCGCCGGCACCGTCGCCGAACAGGACGCAGGTGGTGCGGTCCTCCCAGTCGAGAATGCGGCTGAAGGTTTCCGAGCCGATCACCAGCGCGCGTTTCGCCATGCCGGTGCGGAGCATCGAGTCGGCGCTCGCCATCGCGTAGAGGAAGCCCGAGCACACGGCGCCCACGTCGAACGCGATGCCGCCGTTGCAGCCGAGCGCGTGCTGGACGAGGGTGGCGGTGGCGGGGAACGTCTGGTCGGGCGTGGCGGTCGCCAGCACGATCAGGTCGATGTCCTTCGCCTCGAGCCCCGCGGCCTCCAGCGCCTTGCGCGATGCCTCGACGGCGAGCGACGAGGTCGTCTCGTCGTCCTCCGCGATATAGCGCTGGCGGATGCCGGTGCGTTCGACGATCCACTCGTCGCTGGTATCGACGCGCTCCGCCAGTTCGGCATTGCTCACCGCGGTGCGCGGGAGCGCCGAGCCGCTGCCGCGGACGACCGAGCGGATCATTTCGCCCCTCCGTTGCCATTGGTGACGCGCAGGCGCGCTTCGCCGAGCGCGGCGAGATCGGCGCTGATCCGGTGGGTCAGATCGTCCTCCAGCAGACGCGCGGCGACGGCGACCGCGTTGGCGACCCCGGCTGCGCTCGCGCTGCCGTGGCTCTTCACCACGACACCGTTGAGGCCGAGAAAGACCGCGCCATTGTGATTGTTCGGGTCGAGGTGGTGGCGCAGCAGCTCGGTCGCCGGGCGCGAGACCAGGAACCCGATCTTCGAGCGCAGCGAGCTGGTGAAGGCATTGCGCAACAGGTCGGTGACGAAGCGCGCTGCGCCCTCGATCGCCTTGAGCGCGATATTACCGGAAAAGCCGTCGGTGACGACCACGTCGACTTCGCCGCGGTTGATCTTGTCGCTTTCGACGAAGCCGTCGAACGACAGCGCGAGCCCGGTCGCGGCCTGGAGCTGGGCGGCCGCGATGCGCAGTGCATCGGTGCCCTTGGTCTCCTCGGTCCCGATGTTGAGCAGCCGCACGCGCGGCTCGGCGAGGCCGGTGACGATGCGCGAGTAAGCCGCGCCCATGATCGCGAACTGGACGAGATTGCGGGCGTCCGCCTCGGTATTGGCGCCGAGGTCGAGCATGATGACGTCGTTGTCGCCGAGAGTCGGCATCAGCGCAGCGAGCGCCGGGCGGTCGATGCCGGGCAGCGTGCGCAGCGCAAGCTTGCTCATTGCCATCAGCGCGCCGGTATTGCCCGCGCTGACCGCGGCGCCGGCTTCGCCCTGCTTCACGGCATTGACCGCGAGGCCCATCGATGTGGTCTTGGCCCGGCGGAGGGCCTGGGTCGGCTTCTCGTCGCCGCCGACGACATCCTCGCAGTGGAGGATCTCGGACGCGCCGCGCATGCCCGGATGGGTATCGAGCGCGGCGGCGATCCGCTTCTCGTCGCCGACGAGGAGGAACTTGAACTGGTCGTGGCGCCGGCGCGCAAGCGCGGCCCCTTCGACCATCACGCGCACGCCTTCATCGCCGCCCATCGCGTCGACGGCGATACGCGGCAAACTCATAGCGCTCTCCGAACTTCGGCCGTCAGAGGCCGACGGCGATGACTTCGCGGCCGTTGTAGTGCCCGCACTGCGTGCAGAGGTTGTGCGGACGCTTCAGCTCGCCGCAGTTCGAGCATTCGTGGAATGCCTCGACCTTCAGCGAATCATGCGCACGGCGATTGCCGCGGCGATGGGGCGATACTTTTCTCTTGGGGACAGCCATTGCGGCACCTGTTCCAGTAAAATCCGAGTGTTGCGCGCCGCTCTAGGCCAAGGCCCGGCAACGCACAAGTGCGCGCCTGGCAGTGGACCCGACCATGGCGGGAAGGCGCGCCCTATAGCGCATATTTCCGCCGTTGCAAGCCGTGCGACCTGCCCCTAGCACATGGCGTTCTCGGGGAAAGGGAAACCTGCATGATACTCGCCGTCACACTGACCGCCGCCGCGGCCGCCGCGATCGTCAACATCTGGCTCTCGCTGCGGATCGGCGCCCTGCGCCGCGCGCACGGGATCAGCGTGGGCGACGGCGGGAACGAGGCGCTGCAGCGCCGGATGCGCGCGCAGCTCAATTTCGCGGAGAACGTGCCGATCGTGCTGGTGCTGATCGCGGCGCTGGAGATCGCCGGGATCGGCGAGACCTGGCTGGCCTACGTCGCCGGCGCCTTCATCCTCGGCCGCGTGGCACACGCCTTCGGAATGGACGGCGGCAAGGCGGAGATCGGGCGGGTGATCGGCGTGCTGGTGACGCTCGCCACGCAGCTGTTCCTCGCCGGAGTGGCCGTCGGCGCGGTGCTGCGGCTGATCTGAGAACCGCCCTTTACGACAGTGCGTAATCGCTCACGAACGCGTTGGTCTTGCGTTCGTGGCCGAAAGTGCTGGTCGGGCCGTGGCCGGGAATGAAGGTCACGTCCTCGCCCAGCGGCCAGAGCTTCTGGGTGATCGCGTCGATCAGGTCCTGATGGTTGCCGCGCGGGAAGTCGGTGCGGCCGATCGAGCCCTGGAACAGCACGTCGCCGACGATCGCGAACTTGCTCGGGCGGTGAAAGAACACGACGTGGCCCGGGGTGTGGCCGGGGCAATGGATGACCTCGAGCGTGAGTTCGCCGACCGTCACCGTGTCGCCATCCTCGAGCCAGCGGTCGGGCTCGAAGCTGCGCGCGGCCATGCCCCACTGGCGCCCGTCATCGTCGAGGCGCGCAATCCAGAACCGGTCCTCCTCCTGCGGTCCCTCGATCGGCAGGCCGAGTTCCTCGGCCAGCACGCCCGCCTGCCCGCAGTGGTCGAGATGGCCGTGGGTGACGAGGATCTTCTCCAGCGTCACGCCCGCCTTGGCCACGCCGGCCTTGAGTTTGTCGAGATCGCCGCCGGGATCGACCAGCGCGCCCTTCATCGTCTTCGTGCACCAGATCAGCGAGCAGTTCTGCTGCAGCGGTGTCACCGGCATGATCGCGGCGCGCATCGGGGGCTGTGTGGCTTCGGTCATGGCGGGGAGATGGCGGGGAACGGAGCGGGTTGCAAGCAGGGCCTCGGTCCGATGCTACCCTGGCTCATCACAGGCGGTGGGGCGACCCCTCACACCCGCCCGCCCTTCCACACCACGCGGCCGATCACCTCGACCTCCTCGCGGGCGAGGTCGATCGGGGCGTAGGCCTTGTTCAGGCTGATGAGCGCGATGCGGCCCGGGGCGCTGGCCTGGAGCTGCTTGACGTGGAGCGCGTCGCCGATGCGGACCACGTGGATGCCCTCGTGCCCGCGCTTGTTGCGGTCGACGAAGATCTCGTCGCCGCTGCGCAGGAGCGGTTCCATCGAATCGCCCTCGACCCGGATGGCCGTGAGATCGGCGCCCTCGAGCCCCATCTCGCGCAGCCAGCGAGGGGAGAAGCGGAAGGCGTCGAAGGGGATTTCCTGCGCGCCGAGCGCGCCCGGTCCGGCGGAAGCGTCGAGCGAAAGGCGCGGCACCTCGACCCAATCCACCAGCGGACCGACATAGGATTTATCCGCCGGTGCGCCGAGCTCCGATTCGGCGACACCGAAGAACTCAGCGAGTGTGCGCCGATCCTCTTCCTCTAGCTTCCGAGGGCTGCCCTTGCGGACGAATTGCTGAAGATACGTGGGGTTACGCCCGATGAGCTGCGACAGCCCGGCAAGGCTCGCCCCGCGCTCGCGGGCAAGTTCGATCAGGCGTTCCCGGGCATCGGTCATGCGAATATCCATCCTCGCAACATTTTTCCCGCATAGACGATGTATTTTTCCTAGACAAGTAGGATTTCAGGTGGAACGAATCAGGAACACACCGTTCCGAGTCGCCCACCATCACCCGTCGGGGAGAGCCATGCTGATTCGATCCATCGAGAAATTCCTCCGCGCCTACGACGTCTCCGCGACCACGTTCGGCCGCCTGACCGTGAAGGACCCACGCTTCGTGTATGACCTGAGAAACGGCCGCGAGCCGCGCCCCGACACCGAGGCGCGCGTGCAGGCCTTTATCGCCGGCTACAAGGCCGGGCGGGAGACCACCCATGCCGCGTGATCCCCTGCCCCCTCGCCGCACCACGGCCGACCGGCTGCGCGAGGCGCTGCTCGAGTTGGCCGAGAACAGGGCCGCAGTACGGACCCATCGCGAGAAAGCCTGGGCGAGCGTAACCTTCGAAGGCTCCCGCCACACGGTGACACTGCGCTTCGACGGACACCATGCCGTCGCGGCGGGCGAGCAGTTCATCGCCGCCCTGCCCGAGCACGAGTTCGCGATTCTCGGCCAACTCGTCGCCGACGCGACCGTCACCCGGGTCGATCACACCCTGCTGCCTCAGCCGCAAATGACGGTCGAGTGCGAGCTTCTGCTGCTGGTAGACGCATGATCATTCACTATCCCCCGCCGCCCAAGCCGGGCTGGATTCCCGCACACGTCGCCCGCGCCGGAGGGTCAGAGCACTTTTCGACCAGGCACGGCGGTCCGGAGCGGTCGAGAAGCGCTCTAACCCGCGCTCTCCCGTCGGATGACGAGGTTACGGATCTCGCTCATGTCTTCCATCGAGAAGCGGATGCCTTCGCGCCCGAGACCGGAGTCCTTGACCCCGCCATAGGGCATGTTGTCGACGCGGTAGCTGGGGACGTCGTTGACGATCACCCCGCCGACTTCGAGCCGGTCCCAGGCGTCGAGGACCTTGTGGATGTCGCGGGCGAAGACTCCGGCCTGGAGGCCGAAGCGCGAGTCGTTGACCCGGGCGAGTGCCTCGCCGAAGTCGGTGAAGCGGGAGAGGTTGGCGAGCGGGCCGAACGCCTCCTGCCGGTTGGCGTCGCAGTCTTCGGGGACGTTCTCGAGCAGCGTGGCTTCGAGCATGTTGCCCTCGCACCCGCCCCCGCACAGCAGCGTGGCACCGGCCTCGACGGCCTCGTCGATCCAGCCCTTGAGTCGACTCGCCTCCTTCTCCGAGATCATCGGGCCGATGAAGGTTTTCGGGTCTTTCGGATCACCCGCGACAAGGGCCTTGGTCTTCTCGACCAGCATCGCCTTGAACCGATCGTACACGCTCTCGTGGATCAGGATCCGCTGCACGCCAATGCAGCTCTGGCCCGACTGATAGAAGGCGCCGAAGACGATCCGCTCGAGCGCGTGATCGAGATCGGCATCGCGGTCGACGATCGCCGCCGCGTTGCCGCCGAGTTCGAGCACGACCTTCTTCTTGCCCGCTCTGGCCTTGAGCGCCCAGCCAACCTCGTCCGACCCGGTGAAGCTCAGCAGCTTGAGCCGTTCGTCGGTGGTGAACAGGTCGGCCCCATCGCGCCGCGCGGGCAGGATCGAAAAAGCGCCCTCGGGCAGCGCGTCGCACTCGGCCAGCACGTCGCCGATGATCAGCGCGCCGAGCGGCGTAAGGCTGGCGGGCTTCATCACGAACGGACACCCCATCGCGATCGCCGGAGCGATCTTGTGCGCGGCGAGGTTGAGCGGGAAGTTGAATGGCGAGATGAAGCTGCACGGCCCGATCGGCACGCGCTTCCACATGCCGAGATAGCCCTTCGCCCGCGCCGAGATATCGAGCGGCTGGATCTCGCCGTAGTTCCTGACCGCTTCTTCCGCCGCGATGCGGAAGGTATCGATCAGCCGCGTGACCTCGCCCTCGGCATCGTTGATCGGCTTGCCGGCCTCGACGCACAGGGCATAGGCGAGCTCGTCGAACCGTTCGCGGAACCGCTCGACGCAGTGCTGGAGCACCGCCTGCTTCTCGTAGCTCGCCAACCGCGCCATCGGCTCGGCCGCGCGCACGGCCCCGGCAATCGCCTCATCAATCACATCGGGCGTGGCGAGCGCGGTGCGGAAGGCGACCTTGCCGGTATATTTGTCGGTCACCTCGAGATCGGTATTGGGCTGCGCCGGCCGGTTGTTGAGGTAGAGCGGGTAAGTGTCCTTGAGCTTCGGCATGCGGTCCTCCTGCCGGATCAATCCCCGCCGCGGCCGAAGGGTCCGCGGTCAGTATCCGCGTGCGGGATCGAAGATCGGTTCGAGCGGTTCCCCGGCGACATAGCGGCGGCAGTTGGCAAGGAAGCGCTCGGCCGAGCGGATAAACATCCTGTCTTGAGCACGACCGGAAAGGTGCATGGTTACATGCGCGTTATCGAGCGACCACAGTTTGTCCTCGGCCGGCAACGGCTCCGGTGTCGTGACGTCGAGGAATGCGCCGCCGATGCGCTTCTCCTCCAGCGCGGCGACGAGCGCGTCCTGATCGACCACCGCGCCGCGGGCGATGTTCACCAGCACCGCATCGGCCTTCATCGCGGCCAGTTCCTCGGCGCCGATCATGCCGTCGGTCTCGGGCGTCGCGGGGACGGCGAGGATCACCCAGTCGAACTCGCCGAGCCGCGCCCGCCACTCGTCCGGTCCGAGCACGCCTTCTCCGCCCGAACGGCGCACGACCGAGACCTCGACCTCGAACGCCTCCAGCCGCGGCTTGATGAGCTTGCCGATCGCGCCGTAGCCGAGCAGCAGCGCCTTGCTGCCGGCGAGCTCGCGCTTGCCCGGCGAATCGGTCAGCCACTCGCGCCGCTCCTGCGCGCGGACGACCTCGCGATAGCCCTTGGCCACCGTCAGCATGCCCATCACGACATACTCCGCGATGGTGATGGCGTTGATGCCGGCGCCGTTGGTGATGGTAACCCCGCGCTGTTGCAGCAGGTCGAGCGGCAGGAAATCGAGCCCGGCGTAGATCGAGTTGAGCCAGCGCAGCTTCTCCGCCCGCCGCACCGCCTCGGCCATCGGCTCCTTCGCATCGAGATCGAACCACCCGATCTCCGCCTCGGGCGCGAGCGCGTGCAGTTCCTCGATCGAAGTGTACCAGCGCGGCTCGATCCCGGCCGGCAACTGCGCCTCCACCAGCGGGCGGATGAGGCCGGAAAGAACGGCGACGGTCATTGGGTTTTCCCTTTCAATTCCCTGCGGCCCCTGCACCACCCGCTTCGCGGGCGGTCCCCCTCCCCATCGCAAGACGATGGGGAGGATTGGCGGCGGTCGAGTCCTCCCCAACGACTTGCGTTGGGGAGGTGGCTGCCGCGCCAGCGGCTGACGGAGAGGCCTTCTTTCCCATCATCACCAGCCGTTCCTCCGCCAACGCCAGAATCCCTTCGGCGACTGCCGTCGCATCCGCAAGCACGTCGCTCGCAAGAATGCGGAGGGTTCCGATCCGGCGCTCGCGCAGCCAGGCATCCCGCTCTTCGTCGCGCGCAGGCCGGTCGCCCATGTCGTGCGCGAGGCCATCTATCTCGATCGCGAGATTGGCCCGAGCGCAGAAGAAATCGAGCACATAGCGACCGGCCGGGTGCTGCTTGCGGAAGCGGAGGCCACGTGGCGAACTGCGTAGCTGTTGCCACAGCAGCACCTCCGGCAGCGACATTTCGCGCCGCAGGCGCTTGGCGCGCTTTACGGTGCGAGTCGGCTTTGCCGGTCGGCTCAAGGGGCCCCTCCACCACTCGCTGCGCGAGCGGTCCCCCTCCCCAACGCAAGTCGTTGGGGAGGATTGGCTGCGGCAGTCGATCCTCCCCAACGACTTGCGTTGGGGAGGTGGCATCGCGAAGCGATGACGGAGGGGCTTCCGCCCCTACCCAAGCTTCCATTCCCAGCCCAGCGGATCGCCGTCCATCACTTCGACTCCCTTCGCCGCCAGCTCCTCCCGGATCGCGTCGGAGCGGGAGAAGTCGCGTGCCGCACGGGCGTCGCGGCGGCGTTCGAGGGCGTCTTCGACATCGTCCTCGTCCAGTTCGGCGTCCTTGGGCCGCAGCCGCAGGTCGGCACGGGTGAGGTCGAGCAGGCCGAGGCCGAGGATCGAGTCCATCTCCGCGATCGCCGCGCGCCGGGCGGCCGGGTCGATCTTCTTCGCCGCCAGCGCTTCCTCGAAGGCGGTCAGCGCGAGCGGGGTGTTGAGATCGTCGGACATCGCGGCGTCGAACCGGTCGAGGAACGGCGCGAGGCGCGGGTGGCGCGGGTCGCCGCCTTCGTCCGCATCGGCGAAGCGCTCGGCGGCCAGCACCATGCGCTTGAGGCGCGTCAGCGCGGCGCCGAGGCCGTCCCACGAGAACTCCAGCTCGCTGCGATAATGCGCCTGGAGGCACATCAAGCGGTAGGCGAGCGGGTGGTAGCCCTTCTCCGCCAGCAGCGGCAGGCGCAGGAACTCGCCGGCGCTCTTGCTCATCTTGCCCGACCGCTCGACCAGGAAGTTGTTGTGCATCCAGATGCGCGCGCCGCTGGCGAGCGGATCGTCGAGGCCGTTGGTGCAGCAGCGTGCCTGATTCTGGGCGATTTCGTTCGGATGGTGGATCTCGCGGTGGTCGATCCCGCCGGTGTGGATGTCGAACGGGAAGCCGAGCAGTGCTTCGCCCATGACAGAGCATTCGAGGTGCCAGCCCGGCGCGCCGCGGCCCCAGGGACTGTCCCACTCCATCTGGCGCGTCTCGCCGGGCGGGGTCTTGCGCCAGATGGCGAAGTCGGCGGCGTTGCGCTTGCCTTCGACCGCCTCGATCCGGCCTTCCCCGTCCTCGGTCTTCGCGCGGGCGAGCCGGCCATAGTCGGCAACGGTCGAGACGTCGAAATAGAGGCCGCTGTCGAGTTCGTAGCAATGCTTGTCCGCGATCGACTTCGCGAATTCGATCATCTGCGGCACGTAGTCGGTGGCGATCGACCAGTGTGCCGGGTCGGGCTTGCCCGCCTTCATCGGCCCCCGGATGTTCAACGCCTTGACGTCGGCCCAGTATGCCTCGGTGTAATGCTTCGCGATGTCCCAGATCGACTGGGCTCGTTCCGCTGCGGCTTTCTCCAGCTTGTCCTCGCCCGCGTCGGCATCGTCCGTCAGGTGACCGACATCGGTGATGTTGACGACATGGGTGAGCGCGTAGCCCTTCCAGCTCAGCGTACGGCCGAGCACGTCGGCAAAGACGTAGGCGCGCATATTGCCGATGTGCGGGTAGTTGTAGACGGTCGGCCCGCAGGAGTAGAGGCGCGCCTCACCGGGATGGACGGGCTCGAAGGTTTCGAGCTGGCGGGTCAGCGAGTTGAAGAGCTGAAGGGGCGTGCCGGTCATCGCCGCAAGCCTTGGCCCGCGCGCGGGCTCGCGGTCAAGCGCCGAAACCCTGCCAGCGGATCGCCTCTCCCAGCGGCGCGCGGGCGACGGGGAAGCCGTTCACCGGCGCCTCCGGATCGCGCCAGCCGATTGCGAGGCCGCAGAAGAAGGTGTGATCCTCCGGGATCTCGACCACTTCGCGGATCTGCGGCGAATAGACCGCCCAGGCCTCCTGCGGGCACGAATCGAGCCCCTCTTCGCGCAGGAGCAGCATGATGGTCTGCAGCCACATGCCGATGTCGGACCACTGCGGCGGCCCCATGTATCTCGGCGTGTGGACCAGCATCAGCACCGGCGCGCCGAATGCGCGGAAGTTGTTGGCGAACCACTGGAGGCGCTGCGCCTTGTCTTCCCGCGCGACACCGAGCGCGCCGTACATGTCCTCGCCCACGCCGAACCGGCGCTGCTCGTAGGCGCCGTCGAGTTCCGGCGGGTAGATGTGATACTCCGGCGCATGCGCCGCGCGGCCCCTGGGGAACTCCTCCGCAATCCGCGCGAACAGGCGCTGCAGCGGCTCGCCGGTGAGAACGAGCCCGTGCCACGGCTGCGTGTTCCCGCCCGACGGCGCCCGCTGCGCCTGCTCCAGAACCCGCGCCAGAACCGCGCGATCGACGGGCTTGTCGAGGAAGGCGCGGATCGAACGGCGGCTGGCGACCGCTTGGGACACGTTCACGATCGGCTCACTCCGCCTCGAACAGCCCGGCGAGCTGTTCGATGATGGTGCCGCCCAGTTGCTCGACGTCCATGATCGTCACCGCGCGCTTGTAGTAGCGGGTGACGTCATGGCCGATGCCAATGGCGACGAGCTGGACCGGGGATTGCTTCTCGATCCACTCGATCACGCGGCGCAGGTGGCTTTCGAGATAGCCGGCGCTGTTCACGCTCAGGGTCGAATCGTCGACCGGCGCGCCGTCCGAAATCACCATCAGGATACGGCGATCCTCCGAGCGGCCGAGCAGGCGCTGGTGCGCCCAGAGCAGCGCCTCGCCGTCGATGTTCTCCTTCAACAGCCCCTCGCGCATCATCAGGCCGAGATTGCGGCGCGCCCGACGCCATGGCTCGTCGGCCTGCTTGTAGACGATGTGCCGCAGGTCGTTGAGGCGGCCGGGATGCGGCGGCTTGCCGTCGGCGAGCCAGGCTTCGCGGCTCTGCCCGCCCTTCCATGCACGGGTGGTGAAGCCGAGGATCTCGGTCTTCACGCCGCACCGCTCGAGCGTGCGCGCGAGAATGTCCGCGCTGATCGCCGCGATCGAGATCGGCCGCCCGCGCATCGAACCGGAATTGTCGATCAGCAGGGTGACGACGGTGTCCTTGAACTCGGTATCGCGCTCGACCTTGTAGCTCAGCGAATGACCGGGGCTGATGACGACGCGTGCGAGGCGCGCGGCATCGAGCAGCCCTTCTTCCTGGTCGAAGTCCCAACTCCGGTTCTGCTGCGCCATCAGGCGCCGCTGGAGGCGATTGGCAAGCTTGGTGACGACCGACTGGAGCCCGGCGAGCTGGCTGTCGAGATAGGCGCGAAGCCGGTCGAGTTCCTCGGCGTCGCACAGCTCGCCGGCCTCGACGATCTCGTCGAACTTGTCCGTGAAGTAGGTGTATTCGAAATCGTTCGGGATGTCGGTCCACGGGCGGTTGGGGCGGACGGGCAGCATGCCCTCGTCGCCTTCTTCCGAAGGCTCGCCGTCGGCCATTTCCTCGCTCGACTCGGTATCGCCGTCGGTCTCGCTGTCGCCTTCGCCCTCGCTCGGCTCGCCCGCGATCTCGGTCGTCTGCGGCTCGGCCTCACCGGTGTCCTCGCCCTCGTCCTGATCCTCGTCCTGATCGAGGCCGTCCTCTTCGTCGCCTTCCTCGTTGTCGCCGCTCTCGTTCTCCTCCGGCCGGGTGAGTTCGAGGTGGCGCAACATGTCCAGCGCAAGTGACTGGAATGCCTTCTGATCGTCCAGCGAGAGCGCGAGCGCTTCCAGATCGGGCTCGGCTCGCGCCTCGATGAACTCGCGCACCATTTCGACACCGGCGCGCGCGCGTTCGGGGATCGGCGCCCCGGTCAGCCGCTCGCGCAGGATCAGGCCCAGCGCGGTCTGCAGCGGAACGTCGTTCTCGCTCTGCGCCCGCGCAATCGGATCGCTCGCCGTGCGCAGCTCCACCGCGGCATCAAGGTTCTCGCGTATGCCGCTGAAATTGTTCGCTCCGAGCGCCTCGTAGCGGACCTGTTCGGCCACATCGTAGCAGGCGCGCGCGACCGGTTCCGACGGCGCCCCGCGCGCGTGCAGCGCGGCGTTGTGATGACGCAACTTGAGCGCGAAGCTGTCGGCGAAGCCGCGCGCCTCGCGGGCCTGCTCCGACGGCAGGGTACGTCCGGGGAGCGGGACGCGGAAATTCTTGCCGTTGGCCGCAGGCGCGTCGGCGCTCCAGGCGACCTCGACCTCGGGCTCGCGCGCGAGGGCGCGCGCCGTTCCGGTCAGCGCCTGCTTGAAGCGGTCGAGGGGAGTCTGGTCGGCCAAGATTACGTCCGCGTCCGTCTCACTTCAGGATCGTCTGCCCGGTCTTCGCCCAGTCGGCGAGGAACCCTTCGATGCCCTTGTCGGTCAGCACGTGCTTGAACAGCCCCCGGATCACGCTCGGCGGCATGGTCGCGACGTCGGCGCCGATCTTTGCGCTCTGGAGCACATGCGTCGCGTGCCGCACCGAGGCCACGAGTATCTCCGTATCGAACAGATAATTGTCATAGATCAGGCGGATATCGCTGATAAGCTCCATCCCGTCGAACCCGTTGTCGTCATGACGTCCGACGAACGGCGAAACGAAGGTCGCCCCGGCCTTGGCCGCGAGCAGCGCCTGGTTGGCCGAGAAGCACAGCGTGACGTTGACCATCGTTCCGTCACTGGTCAGCGCCTTGCAGGTCTTCAGGCCGTCGATCGTCAGCGGCACCTTGATGCAGACGTTGTCGGCGATCTTGCGGAGGACTTCGGCCTCCTTCATCATCGTCTCGTGGTCGAGGGCGACGACCTCGGCGCTCACCGGTCCGTCGACGAGGCTGGATATTTCCTTGGTCACTTCCATGAAGTCGCGACCCGACTTTGCGATCAGCGAGGGGTTGGTGGTGACGCCGTCGAGCAGGCCGGTCGTGGCCAGGTCCTCGATCTCGGCGGTGTCGGCGGTGTCGACGAAGAATTTCATGTTCGGCTCCGATTGGCGATTCCCGTCCGCCTTAGCCAAGCCACCCAATGACGGCTAGGCCTTCCGGGCCCCCTCCGGCGAGCAACAAACCGGACATTTCGCCCGGCCCCGTCTTGCCGCCGGCGCCCCGCCGCTCTCATATGGGCGCGATCCGATGAACCGCGTCCGTCTCCTCGTCTTCAATGCCGCGCTCGGCGCGCTCGACTACTCGGTGCCGCCGGGGATGACGGTCGGGCCGGGCTCGGTCGTGGCCGCGCCGCTCGGCCCGCGCCAGATCGTCGGGGTGGTATGGGACGAAGAGCGCCTGCCGGCCAATCCCGTTCCCGACGCCAAGCTGCGCCCGCTGATCGAAGTGCTGCCGGTCCCGCCGCTCAGCCCCGAGCTTCGCCGGCTGATCGAGTGGACGGCAGACTACTACTGCGCCCTCCTCTCCTCCGTTGCACGCATGGTGATCGCCAGCGGCGGGGCGCTGCGCGGACCTGCCACCGTCACCGAATACCGCCTCACCGGCGGCATGCCCGAACGCATGACGCCGCAGCGCGAGCGGGCGATGGAACTGCTCGAAGGCGAGCAGGCGACGATCCGCGAGCTGGCCGAACTCGCCGGCGTGTCGGACGGCGTGTTGCGCGGCCTGGTGAACCAGGGCGTGCTGGAACCGGTCGTCGTCGATTGCGACCGCCCCTACCCGCGCGGCGATCCCGACCACGCCCTGCCAGAGCTGACCGCGGACCAGCGCGCAGTCGCCGACCGGCTGGTCGAGGCCGTCGGCGCCGATGCGTTCGCGCCCTTCCTGCTCGACGGCGTGACCGGCTCCGGCAAGACCGAGACTTATTTCGAGCCGCTCGCCGCCGCGCTGCGCCTGGGCCGGCAGGTCCTCGTCCTCCTGCCCGAGATCGCGCTGACCGAGGCGTTCCTGCGCCGGTTCGAGGACCGGTTCGGTGCGCCGCCGGTGGTCTGGCATTCCTCACTCAAGTCGACCGAGCGCCGCCGCGCCTGGCGCGCGATCGCGAGCGGGGACGCGCAAGTCGTCGTCGGCGCGCGGTCGGCGCTGTTCCTTCCTTATGCGCGGCTGGGCCTGATCGTGGTCGACGAGGCGCACGAGGTCAGCTTCAAGCAGGACGAAGGGGTCCGCTACAACGCGCGCGACGTGGCGGTGATGCGCGGGCATTTCGAGCGCATTCCGGTGATCCTCGCCAGCGCCACACCGGCACTCGAGAGCCTGCAAATGGCCGAGAGCGGAACCTACGAACGCCTCGAACTGCCCAGCCGCTTCGGCGCGGCCGAGCTGCCGGCGATCGAGACCCTGAACCTGACGGAGGAACCGCCGGAGCGCGGCCGCTGGCTCGCCCCGCGGCTGGCGGAGGAACTGGCGATGCGGCTGGAGCGCGGTGAGCAGTCGCTGCTGTTTCTCAACCGCCGCGGCTATGCTCCGCTGACGCTATGCCGCAACTGCGGGTTCCGCTTCCAGTGCCCCAACTGCACCGCGTGGCTGGTCGAGCATCGTTTCAGCCGCCGGCTCGCCTGCCACCACTGCGGTCACGAGACCCCCCCGCCCGCGACCTGCCCCGAGTGCGGCGAGCCCGACTGCCTGGTCGCCTGCGGCCCGGGCGTCGAGCGGATCGCGGACGAAGTCGCCGAAATCCTGCCCGAGGCACGCGTCGCGGTCGCGACCAGCGACACGCTCAACTCACCGGAGAAAGCGGCGGAGTTCGTTTCGCAAGTCGAAGCCGGAGCGATCGACGTGATCGTCGGCACGCAGCTCGTGACCAAGGGCTTCCATTTTCCCGAGCTGACGCTGGTCGGTGTCGTCGACGCCGATCTCGGCCTCGAGGGCGGCGACTTGCGCGCGGCGGAGCGCACCTATCAGCAGATCGCGCAAGTGGCCGGCCGTGCCGGTCGCGGCGACAAGCCGGGGCAGGTCCTGATCCAGACGCGCCATCCCGAAGCCGCTGTCATCGCCGCTCTCGCGGCCGGCGACCGCGACGCCTTCTACGCAGCCGAGACCGAGGCGCGCCGCCACGCGGGCGCCCCGCCGTTCGGCCGCTGGGCCGCGATCATCGTTTCGAGCGAGGACGAGGCCGAAGCCAAGGAAGCCGCCCGCGCGATCGGCGGGACGCGCCCCGACCACCAGGACATCGCCATCCTCGGCCCAGCACCCGCGCCGCTGTCGCTGCTGCGCGGCCGCTACCGCTACCGCCTGCTCATCAACGCCCGCCGCAGCGCGCAAGTACAGGACGTGATCCGCCAGTGGCTCGGTGCCCTCGACTTCCCCCGCGGCGTGCGGGTGAGCGTGGATGTGGATCCATACAGCTTCGTGTAGCTCAGGCGTAGAGCGCCCGCGCTTCCTCGGTGAGGCGCGCCATGGCCTCGCTCCACGGGACGGGTCCCCAACTGACGCGAGCAACGCCAGCTTCGGTCAGCGTCGCGAGGTCGGGCATGCCGGCGCGCATCATCACGTTGACGGGCAGCGGAGCGCGCTGACAAGTCTCCGCGATGAGCTCCGGATCGCTCATGCCGGGGACGAAGAAGCATTGGGCGCCAGCTTCCTTGTAGGCAGCGGCCCGCTCGAGCGCTTCGCTCAACAGGGTGCGGTCGTTGGGGTTGCCGCCGGCGAACAGCGGCTTGAGGAACAGATCGGTGCGCGCGTTGACATAAAGCCCGCTGGCCGCGACGGCGGCCACCCGGCGGGCTTGCCCTTCCACGGAGTGCAGGCCTGCACCGCCGACCGTCTGATCCTCGAAGTTGCAACCGACGACGCCCGTTTCAGCTAGCAGCTTCGCATGCTCGGTGAGATGCACCGGATCGACCGCGAAGCCGCCTTCGAAATCGGCCGAAACCGGCACGTCTACCGCGCGAGCGATGCGGCGCAGGCAATCGAGGAACAAGTTGAACGGGATTCCCTCTCCGTCGGGAAAGCCGTTGGCTTCCGCGAGCGAATAGCTGCCGGTAGCGAGTGCGGGGGCGCCCCCTGCGGCCACGGCGCGCGCGCTGCCGGCGTCCCAGATGTTGTAAAGCAGCACCGGGGCGCCGGGGCGGTGGAGTGCTGCGAACTGGTCCTTCAAAGCATTCATCCTTGTTTCTCCCGCGCGAGAAGTTCTCGCTTGATGTCGAGGCCGTAGGCATAGCCGCCGAGGTCGCCGTCGCTGCGGATCACGCGGTGGCAGGGGATCAGCACGGCGACGTTGTTGCGCGCGTTGGCGCTGCCCGCGGCGCGAACCGCTTTGGGGTTGCCGGCAGCGGCTGCGATGTCGGCGTAGCTGCGGGTTTCGCCCGGCGGGATTTCCCGCAGCGCCTTCCAGCATGCTTCCTGAAAAGCCGTGCCCTTCACGTCGAGCGGGATGTGCGCGAAATCGCCCGGCGATTCGACCGAGGCGACGACCTCGGCCAACAGCTTCTCGAATTCGGCGCCGCCCTGAACCAGATCGGCCTTGGGGAAACGGCGGCGCAATTCGGCCTCGTCCTCGTCGAACGAGAGGCGGCATACGCCTTTATCCGTGGCAGCGACGAGCATCGGCCCGATCGTCGTCGGGACGACGGCCCAATGAATCGTGACTCCTTGGCCTCCATCGGCCCATGCGCTCGGCGCCATGCCCAGCCTCCCTCTCGCATCGTCGTAGAATCGCGACGGCCCCGAATAGCCCGCCTCGTAGATCGCTTCGGTTACGCTCGCCCCGCCGCTCAGCGCGTCGCGGGCACGCTCGGCGCGCAAAGCGCGGGCGTAGGCGGCGGGCGAGAGGCCCGTCGCGCGCTTGAACACGCGCTGGAAATGGCTCGGCGAATAGCCGGTGAGCTGCGCCAGCTCGTCGAGCGAGGGCGCGCTGTCGGCTCCGTCGACGCCCTGCTTGATCTCGTCGATCGCGGCGAGCACCGCCGCTTCATCGCGGGCGACGTCGTCGGGCAGGCAGCGCTTGCACGGTCGCAGCCCTGCGGCGCGCGCGTCGGCGCCGCTGGCGAAGAAGCGCACGTTCTCGCGGCTCGGATGGCGTGCCGCGCACGAAGGGCGGCAATAGATGCCGGTGGTGAGCACCCCGGTCACAAAACGGCCGTCGAAGCTGCGGTCGCGCCGCTGGACCGCGGCCCAGGCAAGATCGTCGTTAAGCATGTCAGTGCTCCTCATACCGTTCGATCCGCGCGGCGAAACAGCCATGCTTCGCGTTGTGCGCATCGATATAGGCAATGTCTTCCTCTTTCAGGAGGTCGCGGATGACAGTGTCCACGTCGTCCTCCAGCGCCAGCGAGGCGCGGTGCAGCAGGCCTGCCGCGGTGTAGCCGCGTAGCGCGATCGGCCTCGCGCGCAGCACCGGCGGCAGGCTGTCGACGAATTCGGCAGCACGATCCGCCGTCCGCCGCACATAAATGGCGAAAGTGTTGCGGTAGGGCGTGTCAGCCGCGTGATTGGTAAAGTTCGTGAGCAGGATTTCCTCGCCCGGCGCAGCGTCCTCGAGACTGACGCGGCAGGGGTAGTAACCGTCCGGCCCCACCGTCAGGCACTGCGAGAGCGAAGCGGCCAGTGCGCCGGGCTCCATCGCAAAACGGTCTGCGAACTGCGCGGGGTCGAGCCCGCGGATGCGATAGGTCATGACAAGCGATCCTTTCGTGCTGTCTGTCACTGACATGCGCGCACTTGAGGACGGCTGCATCCCGGACCTTGCGGTCAAAACGGAGACTCCCCTAGAAGCCGTGTAGATGATGCGTCTGCTCACCCTGGCCGCCGCGCTGCTTGCGCTGTTCCTTCCCGCCGCGGCACAGGCCGATCCGGCCGACGTCGACGCGGCCGCGCGCGGCGTGGTGCGGGTGGTGATCATCGGCACCGACGGGCAGGAAGTCTTCCCGGTCAGCCACGGGACCGGCTTTGCCGTGGCGCCAAAGAAGATCGTCACCAATGCGCATGTCGTGCGCGAAGCCCTGCAGGACGATACGCTGCGCATCGGCATCGTGCCGAGCGAAGGTGGCGAAGCGGCGGCCTATGCCCGGCCGGTCGCCGTCTCCCCCAGCAACGATCTGGCACTGGTTGAGATCACGGGCGAGTTGCGCCTGCCGCCGCTAACCGTCGCAGCCGGTCCGGTGCGCGACGGCGAGGTCTCGGCGGTCGGGTATCCGATGAACGTCGACCGCGCGCAGGGGCTCGACATGCGCGATATCTTCCAGTCGCAGCCGCCGGTTAAGAGCCGCGGGTTCATTTCCGGCCAGCGGCCGAGCCGCCTGTTCGACACCATCCTCCACACCGCGCCCATCGCGCGTGGCAACTCAGGCGGGCCGCTGCTCGACGGATGCGGGCGGGTAATCGGCGTCAACAGCTTCGGCACCGATTCGGACGGCTCCGACGGAGAGTTCTATTTCGCGGTCTCGACGCGCGAACTGCTGCCTTTCCTCCAGGCGAACGATGTCGAGCCGCGGGTGACCGAACTGCCCTGCCGCAGCCTCGACGACCTGAACGAGGCCGAGCGCGCGCGGGTCGAGCACGAACAGGCGGAAGCGCGCCAGCAGCTCGCGGCGCGCACCGCCGAAGCCCGCGAAGAGCGGCAACGTGTCGAGGACGAGGCGCGCGAATCGGTCCAGACCGACCGTGAGAACGCGATGGCCCTTGCCTTCCTTCTTACCCTGATCGCCACCGGCGCAGCCTTTGCCGCGTGGCAGGCGCGGCAGGAGGGCGAAGGCGGCGAGCGCAAGCTGATGATCGCCGGCACGATCTGCGCGATCGCGGCGATCGCGGCGCTGGCGCTCTGGTTCACCCGCCCCGGCCTCGAGGAGATCAACCGCCGCGTCGCCGCCGTGGCGAACGAGGGCGGCGACACGCCCGACGCCCCGGGCGCCAGCGCGACCGGTGACGGCATGCTGGTTTGCACCCTCGACCTTTCGCGCAGCCGTATCGTCGGCGCGCCCGATCGTGAGCTCGAATTCTCCTGGCGCGAGGACGGCTGCGTCAACGGCCGCACGCAATACGGCTTCTCCGGCGGGACCTGGTCGCGCGTGTTCGTGCCGGACGAGGAGGATACCGTTTCGGTCAATCAGTTCGATCCGGCGACCGGCACGTTCCGCAACGATCGCTATCTTCTTGGCCGCAGCGCAATGACAGAGGCTCGCACCGCGCGCGACGCCTATACGCCGCCCAAGTGCGGCGCGCCCGAAGCCGCGAGCAACGTCGCCGACCTGCAGTCGGGCGTGACCGGTCTGCTCCCCGCCGCGCCGAACGAACGGCTGGTCTATTCCTGCGAGGCAAAGCGATAGGGTACTGCGGCCGGTGGCCGAGTCGGGTTGCATCGCAGCAAGGCCGGTGCTAGGCGCGCGCCAGCTTTGCCGGGTGCGGTTCATCCGCTCATGTCGGCATGGCCATGCACCGCTATTTTCCGGACCTTCAAAGGACGAGAGACGCGTGGAGATTTCCGCCGGTATTCAGGCTAGCCTGTCAGGGCGTTATGCCTCGGCATTGTTCGACCTTGCCGCTGAGCAGGGCACGGTTACGGCCGTCGAATCGGACCTTGCCAAGCTGTCCGAGGCGCTCGCCGAATCGAGCGATCTGCGCGCCGCGACCACCAACCCCGAACTCAGCCGCAAGGCGCAGGGCGCGGCCATGGCCGGTGTTGCCAAGCTGCTCGGCCTCAGCGAACTGGCCGGCAACTTCCTCGGCGTGCTCGCCGCCAACCGCCGGCTCGGCGAACTGCCCGCGATTATCCGCGCCTTCCGCGCGATCGCCGCCGCGCAGCGCGGAGAGGTTTCGGCCGAAGTCACCAGTGCCCACGCGCTCACCGACGCGCAGCTCGCCGCGCTCAAGGACAAGCTGACCGCACGCGAAGGCCGCACCGTGAAGCTGGAAACGAGCGTCGACCCCGACCTCCTCGGCGGGCTCGTCGTCACCATCGGTTCGAAGCGGATCGACGGTTCGATCCGCACCCGCCTCAATTCTCTTGCCCACGCCATGAAGGGCTGACGCCACAAGGCTTCGAAGGAAGACACGAACATGGAAATCCGCGCCGCAGAAATCTCCAAGGTCATCAAGGACCAGATCGCCAACTTCGGCACCGAAGCCGAAGTGAGCGAAGTCGGCTCCGTCCTTTCGGTCGGTGACGGCATCGCCCGCATCCACGGCCTCGACAAAGTCCAGGCCGGCGAGATGGTCGAATTCGCCAACGGCATTCAGGGCATGGCGCTCAACCTCGAGGCCGACAACGTCGGCGTCGTGATCTTCGGCTCCGACGCCGAGATCAAGGAAGGCGACACCGTCAAGCGCACCGGCACGATCGTGGACGTTCCGGTCGGCAAGGGCCTGCTCGGCCGCGTGGTCGACGCGCTCGGCAACCCGATCGACGGCAAGGGCCCGATCGAGAGCACGGAGCGCCGCCGCGTCGAGGTCAAGGCCCCCGGCATCATCCCGCGCGAATCGGTTTCCGAACCCGTCCAGACCGGCCTCAAGGCGATCGACGCGCTCGTGCCCGTCGGCCGCGGCCAGCGCGAGCTGATCATCGGCGACCGCCAGACCGGCAAGTCCGCCGTCGCGATCGACACCTTCATCAACCAGAAGGAAGTCAATCAGGGCGACGACGAGGGCAAGAAGCTCTACTGCATCTACGTCGCCGTCGGCCAGAAGCGCTCGACCGTGGCGCAGATCGTCCGCCAGCTCGAAGAGAACGGCGCGATGGAATACTCCATCGTCGTCGCGGCGACCGCTTCCGAGCCGGCCCCGCTGCAGTACCTCGCGCCCTACACCGGCTGCGCGATGGGCGAGTTCTTCCGCGACAACGGCATGCACGCCGTGATCGTCTACGACGACCTTTCCAAGCAGGCCGTCGCCTACCGCCAGATGTCGCTGCTGCTGCGCCGCCCGCCGGGTCGCGAAGCCTATCCGGGCGACGTGTTCTACCTCCACAGCCGTCTGCTCGAGCGTGCGGCGAAGATGAGCACGGCCAACGGCGGCGGCTCACTGACCGCGCTGCCGATCATCGAGACGCAGGCGGGCGACGTGTCGGCCTACATCCCGACCAACGTGATCTCGATCACCGACGGGCAGATCTTCCTCGAGACCGGCCTGTTCTACCAGGGCATCCGTCCGGCGATTAACGTGGGCCTGTCCGTGAGCCGCGTCGGCGGCGCCGCGCAGACCAAGGCGATGAAGAAGGTGTCCGGCTCGATCAAGCTGGAGCTCGCGCAGTACCGCGAGATGGCCGCCTTCGCGCAGTTCGGCTCGGATCTCGATGCCGCGACGCAGAAGCTGCTCAACCGCGGTGCGCGCCTGACCGAGCTTCTCAAGCAGGCCCAGTTCAGCCCGATGCCGTTCGAGGAGCAGACCGTGTCGATCTTCGCCGGCACCAACGGCTATCTCGATGCGATCCCGACGAACCGGGTGACCGAGTACGAAGCGGCGATGCTCAGCTACATGCGCAGCGAACACGCCGACGTGCTCGAGGACATCCGCGAGAGCGGCAAGTTCGAAGACGATGTGAAGAGCCGCACGGTGAAAGCGCTCGATACCTTCGCCAAGCAGTTCGCTTAACGGCCGTCGCCCCGGCGAAAGCCGGGGTCTCGTGCCGCTAGGTACGACCTGGATGATAGCGACCCCGGCTTCCCGGGGTGACGAGAAAGAGAAACGAGAGTGGCTTCACTCAAGGAACTCAAGGGCCGGATCAACTCGGTCAAATCGACCCAGAAGATCACCAAGGCCAAGCAGATGGTCGCGGCGGCGAAGCTGCGCAAGGCGCAGGCCGCGGCGGAAGCTGCGCGTCCTTATGCCGAGCGGCTGTCCGCGGTCATGGCTTCGCTCGCCGCCAAGATCGGCGGCAGCGACAGCGCGCCTCGTCTGCTGGCCGGTACGGGCGGCGACAAGCGCCATCTGCTGGTGGTGGTCAACACCGACAAGGGCCTGTGTGGTGCGCTCAACGCCAACGTGGTCAAGGCCGCGAAGATCAAGGCGCGCGCACTGATCGCCGAGGGCAAGGACGTCACGTTCTACCTCGTCGGCAAGAAGGGCCGCGCGCCGATCAAGCGCGACTATGCCGACCGGATCGAGCAGAACTTCGACACCAGCACGGTTCGCGATCCGGGCTTCGGGGAAGCCGAAGCGATCGCCGACGAACTGATCGCGATGTACGAGGCGGGCAAGTTCGACGTCGCGCACCTCGTCTATCCGATCTTCAAGTCGGCGCTGGCGCAGGATCCCACCGTTCAGCAATTGATCCCCGTGCCCGCTCCGCAGGCCGAAGCCGAAGCCGGCGCCGCCGATGCAGTGGTCGAATACGAGCCTGACGAGGAAGCGATCCTCGAGGAGCTGCTGCCGCGCTACGTCAAGACACAGGTCTTCGGCGCGCTGCTGGAAATCGCCGCCTCCGAACAGGGTGCGTCGATGACCGCGATGGACAACGCGACGCGCAACGCGGGCGAGCTGATCAACAAGCTCACCATCCAGTACAACCGCAGCCGCCAGGCCGCGATCACCACCGAACTCATCGAAATCATCGCCGGCGCCGAAGCGCTCTAAGGCCAGCTACCGGAACATTATCGTGAAAAAGATCGCTCTCCTCCTTCCCGTCCTCGCCCTCGCCGCCTGCGGCCAGGAACCGGCGCCCGAGCCGGCACCGACGCAGACTCCCACTGCGCCCGCCACGCCCTCGCTGCCGGCGCCGGATCAAGAGCTTCTCACCGGCATACTGGCCGAGGCGTGCCCCGAACTTAAGCCGGTCAACACGGCCGTCTGCAAGCGCGCCGGGTTCGGCTCGACCGACGTGATCTGCGAATACGGTCTCGGCGAAGACGAATATCTCCGCAACAAGGCGACGCTGACCGCGGGCGAAGGCGAGTGGGTACTCGCCGACCCTGAAAACGTTTGCGCCCAATAACCCGCTAGGCAGGACAGACATCATGGCCACCGCACCTGTACTCAACCAGACCACGAATGGCACCATCAGCCAGGTCATCGGCGCCGTCGTCGACGTGACCTTCGAAGGCGAGCTGCCGGCAATCCTCACCGCGCTCGAGACGAAGAACGGCGACAACACGTTGGTGCTCGAGGTCGCACAGCACCTCGGCGAGAACACCGTCCGCACGATCGCGATGGACGGCACCGACGGTCTCGTCCGGGGC
This sequence comes from Pelagerythrobacter aerophilus, assembly GCF_003581645.1. Classification (GTDB taxonomy): domain Bacteria; phylum Pseudomonadota; class Alphaproteobacteria; order Sphingomonadales; family Sphingomonadaceae; genus Pelagerythrobacter; species Pelagerythrobacter aerophilus. The sequence continues at coordinate 104,017 of NZ_QXFK01000018.1, forward strand.
CAGGAAGTGGTCAGCACCGGTTCGCAGATCTCGGTTCCCGTTGGCCCGAAGACGCTCGGCCGCATCATGAACGTCGTCGGCGAGCCGATCGACGAGCGTGGCCCGATCGGTGCCGAACAGACCGCTCCGATCCACGCCGAAGCACCGCTGTTCATCGACCAGTCGACCGAAGCGGCGATCCTCGTCACCGGCATCAAGGTCATCGACCTGCTCGCGCCTTACGCGAAGGGCGGCAAGATCGGCCTGTTCGGCGGCGCCGGCGTGGGCAAGACCGTGCTCATTCAGGAGCTGATCAACAACATCGCCAAGGGCCACGGCGGCGTGTCCGTCTTCGCCGGCGTGGGTGAGCGTACCCGCGAGGGCAACGACCTCTACCACGAGTTCCTCGACGCCGGCGTCATCGCCAAGGATGCCGAGGGCAATGCGACCTCGGAAGGCTCCAAGGTGGCGCTCGTGTTTGGCCAGATGAACGAGCCCCCCGGCGCCCGTGCCCGCGTCGCGCTCTCGGGCCTGACCATGGCCGAGTACTTCCGCGACCAGGAAGGGCAGGACGTGCTGTTCTTCGTCGACAACATCTTCCGCTTCACGCAGGCGGGTTCGGAAGTGTCGGCGCTGCTCGGCCGTATTCCTTCGGCGGTGGGCTACCAGCCGACCCTGTCGACCGACATGGGCAACCTGCAGGAACGCATCACCTCGACCACCAAGGGCTCGATCACTTCGGTCCAGGCCATTTACGTGCCGGCGGACGACCTTACCGACCCCGCTCCGGCCACCTCGTTCGCCCACTTGGACGCAACCACCACGCTGAGCCGCGCGATCTCGGAGCTGGGCATCTACCCGGCCGTCGACCCGCTCGACTCGACCAGCCGCGTGCTGGAGCCGCGCGTCGTTGGCCAGGAGCACTACGAGACCGCGCGTAAGGTTCAGGAAACGCTGCAGAAGTACAAGTCGCTGCAGGACATCATCGCGATCCTGGGCATGGACGAGCTGTCGGAAGAGGACAAGCTGACCGTCGCCCGGGCGCGCAAGATCCAGCGCTTCCTGTCGCAGCCGTTCCACGTCGCCGAGGTGTTCACCAACATCCCGGGCGAGTTCGTGCAGCTCGAGGACACGATCAAGTCGTTCAAGGCCGTCGTCGAAGGCGAATACGACCACTTGCCGGAAGCTGCCTTCTACATGGTCGGCGGCATCGACCAGGTCGTCGCCAAGGCGAAGAAGCTGGCCGACGAGGCGTAAGCAAGATCCCCCCTCACCGCTTGCGGGAGGGGGTTAGGGGAGGGCCTGTTGGGCACCCCCTCCCCGAGAAGTAACAAGCCCTCCCCCGGCCCCTCCCGCAAGCGGGAGGGGGGAGAATGACATGGCACTGCATTTCGAACTCGTGACCCCGGCAAAGCTCGTCCGCAGCGAGGACGTCCACATGGTGGTCGTCCCCGGCGCGGAAGGCGAGTTCGGCGTGCTGGAAGGCCACGCGCCGTTCATGTCGACGATCCGCGACGGCGCCGTGCAGGTCTACAGGACCGAAGGCGCCGCGCCCGAGGAGATCCAGGTCCGCGGCGGCTTCGCCGAAGTGGGCGAGAACGGCCTCACCGTGCTGGCGGAGCATGTCGAGGGCTGACGCCCCCTGCCGGATCGGAAACAAAGGGGCGGCCGTGAGGCCGCCCTTTTTTGTGCCATCCTTCCGCTCCTCCTGCCCCGTACAGCCCGCGCGGCGAACGCTCCGCATCATCGTTAATGCGGGTGTCACAATTTCACGCTCATGCGAGCGACGTGATCTCCGCCCTTCCCTTTCGGCTGGCTCTGCTCGCCGCGTTCTTCCTTGCGCTTGCCGGGTGCGGCCCGCGGGTGGACATCCATTATATCCCGACGCCTGAGCCCGTGGTCGAGGCCATGCTGGAGATGGCCGAGATCGGCGAAGGCGACGTATTGTACGATCTCGGCTCCGGCGACGGGCGCATCCCGATCGCGGCGGCGAAGAAGTTCGGGGTCCGCGCGGTCGGGATCGAGATCGACCCGCAGCTCATCAAGGTTGCGCGCCGGAACGCCGAGGAAGCCGGTGTCTCCCACCTGGTCGAGTTCCGCGAGTCCGACCTGTTCGCGACCGACTTCTCCGATGCGGACGTGGTGACGCTCTACCTCGGCGACATGCTCAACCTGCGCTTGCGCCCGCAACTGCTCGAACAGCTCGAACCCGGCGCGCGCGTGGTGAGCCACGACTTCAATATGGGCGACTGGGCGCCCGAGGAACGCCGCGTGGTCGCGAACCGGCCGGTCTTCAAATGGACCGTGCCCGAGACCTTCATCCCAGGCTTCGGCGGCGTCGACTAGCGCCGCCCGCGCGTCGGCGCGTGGAAGTCGGGCGGCTTATCCGCGATCCAATCGAGAAACTTTCCTATCGCCTCGTCGGCGCGCAATCGCTCCGGATCGTCGCCGAGCCGCGCGAGTTGGGCGTTCGTGAAATTGGCATGGATCGCGCGGTGGCAGATCGGGTGAACGGGGACGGTGACGCGGCCCTTCTTGGCCTTGGGCACCGGATGGCCACTGCAGCCGCGTGACAATCGGACGGCAGCAAAGCCAGCAGGTGAGCGGCTTGCCGGCCGCGTCGTCTTCACCCCTCACCATCTTTCGAGGGGCTACTTCGCCTTCTCTGCCTTCTTCTTTTTCATCGCGTCGTGAAACCGGTCGGCCCAGCCCGGCTTCACCAGTTGCTCACCGCGGACCATGCGCAGTTCGCCGTCCGCGACATCGCGGCTGACCGCACTTCCGGCGGCCACGATCGCGTCGGCGCCGATCTTCACCGGAGCGATCAGCGCGCTGTTCGAGCCGATGAAGGCGCGCGGACCGATCACGGTCTTGTACTTGAAGTACCCGTCGTAGTTGCAGGTGATCGTGCCCGCGCCAATGTTCGCGCCCGGCCCGACCTCGGCGTCACCAAGGTAAGTCAGATGATTGGCCTTCGCGCCCTCGCCCAGCACGGCTTTCTTCATCTCGACGAAATTGCCGACTTTGCTGCCCTTCTCCATCACCGCGCCGGGGCGTAGGCGGGCGAACGGGCCGACCTCGCAGCCGGGCCCGATCTCGGCGCCTTCGATATGGCTGAAGGCGCGGATCGTCGCACCGTCGGCGACTTTCGCACCCGGGCCGAAGACGACGTTGGGCTCGACCGTCACATCCCGGCCGATCTCGGTATCCCAACTGAAGAACACCGTCTCCGGAGCGCGGAGCGAAGCGCCGTTCGTCATCGCCTCCTCGCGCTTCAACTCCTGCCATTGCGCCTCGGCCCGGGCGAGTTCGGCGCGGCTGTTGATGCCCGCGACCTCGTCCGAGTCGTCGGTCACGACCACCGCGCTGTGCCGCCCGTCGGCATTGGCGACATTGACCACGTCCACCAGGTAGTACTCGCCCTGGCTGTTGTCGTTGCCCACCCGCGCCAGCAGGTCGAACATATCCGCCGCCCGCGCCGCCATCAGCCCTGAATTGCACAGCCGGCAGGCGCGCTCGGCGTCGCTTGCGTCCTTGTGTTCGACCATCTTCGTGATCCGCCCGTCCGCATCGGCGACCACGCGACCGTACTGCAACGGATCGGCAGGCTCGAACCCGAGCACGACCACCGCGGGCTTGTCCTCGGCATGGAGACGGTCGAGCATCATCCCCATCGTCTGCGCGCGCACGAAGGGGACGTCGCCGTAGAGGACCAGCACGTCGCCTTCGAACCCTTCGAGGCTCGCCTGCGCCTGCTGCACTGCATGGCCGGTGCCGAGCTGCGGTTCCTGCAGGCAGGTCTCCGCACGGTCGCCCAGCGCTGCCTCAAGCTGTTCGCGCCCGCTGCCGACCACGACCACCGTCTTCGCGGGAGCCAACTCCGCAGCGGACGCCATCAGGTGGTCGAGCATCGGCCGTCCGGCGATCGGGTGGAGGACCTTGTGCAGGTCCGATTTCATGCGGGTGCCCTTGCCCGCGGCAAGGATGATCGTGGCAAACTCTCTCATGCGCGCGGCCATGCCAGCAAACGCTTGCGGTTTGAAGAACCATCCGTCAGGCCGTGCCGCATGGCGGATTTCCCCTTCGACATCGTCGGCTTCGATCTGGACGGCACGCTTCTCGAGACGCACCGCGATCTTGGCGCGGCAGTCAACCACGCGCTCGCGCTCGGCGGGTTCGACAGTGTTCCCGCGGACAGCGCCAAGGACCTGATCGGCGGCGGCGCGAAGATCATGCTCAAGCGCGCGGCTTGCCCGATGACGAGTTCCACAAGCTTTACAAGCAGATGCTCGCCTTCTACGGCGAGAACCACGCGGTTCACACGCGGCCCTATCCCGGCGCGGTCGAGATGCTCGACGAACTGGCGACGCGCGGCGTGCGGGTGGGCGTGGTGACCAACAAGTTTGAACAGTTCGCCCGCGCCATCCTCGGTACGCTAGAGCTGGTCGACCGGTTCGACTGCGTGATCGGTGGCGACACCATGGGCAAAGGGCGCGCCAAACCGGCGCCGGACCCGATCCTCCACGCCCGCGAATGCTGCGGCGGCGGGCGCATGATCTATGTCGGCGACAGCTCCTACGACGTGCGCGCCGCCCGCGCGGCGGAGGTGCCGGTAATCGCCGCCTGCTATGGCTATTGCGACAAGCCGCGCGATGAACTCGGCGCGGATGCCTCGATCGATTCGCTGAGCGAGCTTATTCCGGTGCTTCGGAAGCTCTGAACCTCGTGCCGCTACGGCATTGCGCTCTGTCACGCGACCGGTTGCATCGCCGGGCGGAACCTGTCACGCCGCGCTCGGATTGACGCACACGTAAGGCCGGAGCAGGCCGCGAGGAGGACATGCCATGACCGTTTCGTTCAAGGACAAGGTTGCCATCGTCACCGGAGCCGGCGGCGGCCTGGGCAAAGAATACGCGCTCGAGCTTGCCCGGCGCGGGGCGAAAGTCGTGGTCAACGACCTGGGCGGTTCGCGCGACGGCACCGGTTCGTCCGACGCGGCGTCGCAAGTGGTCGAGGAAATCGAGAAGGCCGGCGGCGAGGCGATCGCCAACGGGGCCTCGGTCACCGAATACGAGCAGATGGAAAAGATGGTCGCCGACGCCAAGCAGAAATGGGGCGGCGTGCACATCCTGATCAACAACGCCGGCGTGCTGCGCGACAAGACTTTCGCCAAGATGGAGCCGGCCGACTTCGAATTCGTGGTCAAGGTCCACCTGACCGGCTCCGCCTTCGCCACCAAGGCCTGCTGGGAAACTTTCCGCGAGCAGGCCTACGGCCGCGTGCTGATGACCGCGAGCTCGACCGGCTTGTTCGGCAACTTCGGCCAGGCGAACTACGGCGCGGCCAAGCTCGGCCTCGCCGGCCTGACCAAGACGCTCCAGCTCGAAGGCGCGAAGTACAACATCAAGGTCAACACGCTCAGCCCCGTCGCGGGCACGCGCATGACCGAGGATCTCTTCCCCGAAGAGGCGTTCAAGCTGTTCGATCCGGTCAACGTCGTCCCCGCCGCGCTCTTCCTGGTGAGCGAGGATGCCCCGACCAACGCCATCGTCGGCGCGGGCGCGGGCGGCTTCCACTCGGCCTGGGTCATGATGAACGACGCCGTCTGGCTGAAGGAAGAAGACCGCACGGTCGAAGGCTTCGCCGCCAATTGGGACAAGATCGGTGCGATGAGCAACCTCCACGCCCCGCAGTCGGGCGCCGAGCAATCCGCCGCGATCCTCAAGGCGATGCAGGGCGTTCTCGGCAGGGGCGCGGCGCCCTCGTCCGCGCGCGACTGACTACACGCTGTATTGACACAGTAATACACTAGGCATAACTTCTCCCCTTCACAGGGGAGGAGTATGCCGATGTACACCGAAGACGATCTGCGGGGTGCGGTTGCCAGCGGTGCGCTGAGCGCCGACGCGGCCGAGGCTCTGCGCAATCACGTGCGCGGCATGCGCAGCGCGCCTCAGGGCGACGAAGAGCACTTCCGCCTGCTCAACAGCTTCAACGACATCTTCGTGACTATAGCGGCGGTTCTGTTGCTCGTTGCGATGGCCGGGATCGGCCAGGCGATCACTCCGGCCCTCGATGGTCCGCCGCCTTTCTCCGGCGTTCTGATCGCCGGTGCGGCCTGGATGATGGCCGAGTTCTTCACCCGCAAGCGGCGCATGGCGCTGCCGAGCATCGTGCTGCTGCTCGCTTTCGTTGGCGGGGTGTTCGAGGCGATGGTCGGCTTCGTGGTTCTGGCTTTCCAAGCGAACGACGCGAACGAATCGCTGATCGCCGCCCTGATCGCAGGCTGCGCATTGATTACCGCCGGGGCGGCCTGGGTGCACTGGCGCCGGTTCATGGTCCCGATCACGGTCGCCGCGGGTGCGGGAGCGATCGCCGGCACCGTGATCGCTCTCGTCGTGGCGGTGATCGGCCCCGACAATGTCGAGCCCGAAACCGCCCTGATGCCGCTGGTCTTCGCCGCCGGCCTTGCCATCTTCCTGTTCGCCATGCGGTGGGACGCGAGCGACCGTGAGCGGCAGACCCGCCGCAGCGACGTGGCCTTCTGGCTCCACCTGCTCGCCGCCCCGATGATCGCGCATCCGCTGTTCTACTGGATCGGCGTGACCGAGGGGGTAAACATCGGCGCCGCGGCAGCGATTGCAGTGCTCGTCGTCTACGTCGCGATGGGTATCGTGGCACTCGCGGTCGACAGGCGCGCGCTGCTCGTATCCGCCCTGGCCTATGTGCTGGTGACGCTGACCTGGCTGTTCGACCGCTTCGGCGCGGTGGAGCTCAACGTGGCGCTCACGGCGCTCGTGATCGGATCGGCGCTGCTCACGCTCTCGGCGTTCTGGACACCGATCCGCAATGCGGTGGTCGACTGGCTGCCGGGCGCGCTCCAGGCGCGCCTGCCGGTGGCGGGAGCGGTCGCGCACGCCTGACGAGAGGGCTGGGTTCGCCTAGCCCTCCACCGCCTTCACCAGCTTGCGCTCCATTGGCGCGAGCACACCTGGAAGTTCGTGGCCGCGCTTGAGGACTTGCCCGTGCTCGCCGAACAGGGTCCACATGCCCTGGCGATTGCGGAGCGCAGGGCGCTTTTCGATCCGGGCTTGCGGGCGCTCGGCAGCGCGGCGGAAGGCAGCGAAAGTGGCGGCGTCGCGGGTGAAGTCCATCGCGTAGTCGCGCCATTCCCCCGCAGCGACCATGCGGCCGTAGAGGTCGAGAATCCGCTGCAGCTCGTCACGCGCGAACCCGATCTGGCCCGGCACGCGGCCGGGAAAAGGAACGATGGTCGGAGAGTCGCCGAGCCCCGTGCCGGCGCCCATCAGCTATCGGTCCCGTTGCGCCTGACCGGAGCGGGCGAGGCGGCCTTGAGCTCGGCCAGTTCCGTGCGGATCGCGGCAAGCTGCGCCTCGAGCTCCTCGATCCGCCGCGTGCCGTTGCTCGCGATTTCCTCGCACGGCTCGTCGCAAGGCGTGCCGTAGGGGATGAATTCCTTGAGCCACTCTTCTGCCGGAACGAGCGTGGAGCGGGCCTTGAGGCCGATCATCGTCGCTCCGTCGGGCACATCGTCTGTGACGACGGCATTGGCGCCGATACGCGCGCGCTCGCCAAGCACGATCGGGCCGATGACTTGTGCGCCCGAACCGATGATCACGCCGTCGCGCACGGTCGGGTGGCGCTTGCCGCCCTGCCCGTTGGTCGGGTTCGTGCCGCCGAGAGTGACGCACTGGTAGATCGTCACGTCATCGCCGATCTCGGCGGTCTCGCCGATCACCGTGAAGCCGTGGTCGATGAACAGGTTACGCCCAATCCGGGCGCCCGGATGGATGTCGATCGCCGTCAGCCAGCGCGACAGGTGATTGACGAAGCGGGCGAGGAAAAAGAGCCGTGCCTGGAACAACCAGTGCGCGAAGCGATGGAGGCCGACCGCCCAGACGCCGGGATAGAGCAGGATTTCCCAGCGCGAACGCGGCGCGGGGTCGCGGGCGCGGATCGAGTCGAGATAGGCGACGAGATTGTCCAGCATCCCTGCATTTGTCCCACTTGTCGCCCGGCCAGGCAAGCCGGGAGCTATTTCGCGGGGTCCAAGCCAAGCTTTCCCTGCTCCGGCCCCTGCACCGCCGCCAGCGCATCGCGCCAGACCGACAGCGTCGCCGCCGCCTTGCGCTCCAGGCTCAGCCGGTCGATCGCTGCAACCAGCCGCTCGACGCCTGCAAAGCTGCGCTCGGCACGCGGCACGAGGTAGGTAAGCGCACCGTCGCCCAGTGCAAGGCCGCGCCGGGCCGCGTGGCTTTCGATCAGCGCGGCGAGCATCTCGTCGTCGGGTGCCCCGATCTCGACATGCAGCGCCGCGCCGAGGCGGCTGCGCAAGTCGGGCAGCGCGACCTCCCACCCTTCCGCCTTGCCGACGAGCAGCAGAGGGCGCCCGCTCTCCTGCGCCCGGTTCCAGCGGTGGAACAGCTCCGTCTCGTCGAGCGTATCGGCATCGTCGACCGCCTCCCCCTTCCCCGCGCCTTCGAACCAGCGCGCCAGCAGCGACTTGCCCGAGCGCGAGGGTCCGGTGAGGACGGCGGTGCGGAACGGCCAGCGCTCCGGCTCTTGCAGCGCCTCGGCGACGTGGCGGTTGGCGGCGCCGAGCACGATCCGCTCGGGATCGTCCTTGCTCCGCGGAGCCAGCGGAAGAGCGATCTGCGACATCGCGCCGGCCGGCCCTAGCGGCTGATGGAGATGACGTTGCCCGACTGGCGCACGGTGAACCCGCGAGCGCGCAGGGCTTCGGCGAGCTGCTCGATGCTGCCTGCGAAACCGACCGACATCACCGAATGGCCGCCGATGGCGGTGCTCGTCACCGCCGCGCTGCGCACCCCGGGGGCCGCGCGGACGGCGGAGATCGAGGCATCGAACGCTCCGGCGTCGGGTGTCGCGAACTGAACGAGGTAGCTCGCGACCTGCGCGGCACCAGGCGGCGGTGTGGCGCCATTGGCGGGGGCCAGCCCGTCCGTCAGCGCCGCCTCGCGCGCGGCCGCCTCCGCCTGATCGCGCGCCTGCGCGGAGCGGCCGAGCTCGATCAGGCGCTGGAGCGCCGAATCGGCTTCGACCGTGCCGAGATCGAGGGTCGGGTCGGGCCGCAGCTTGCCCTCGGCATAGGCACGTTCGAAGATCGTGTTCATCCGCAGCACCGCCTGGTCGAGCATCGGCTGCAATTGCTCGGGGCCCTCGGCAGTCATCGTGAAGCTGCCGAGATAGGTGTTGTCGGGACCGTAGCGCGCGGTGAAGCGCCCCTCGATCGGGCCGCCCGGCCACTTGTAGTCGAGATGGGCAATCGGCACGAGCACGTCGGACGCGCTGAACTGGTCGAGCACGTTGCGCCACCAGGTGCGGCTGCGCCGATTCGCCTGGCCGTATGTGATGAGCAGCGAATCGCCGCCCGCGCCCGAGGGGCGCACGTAGTTTATCCGGCTCGACCCGGTCTGGTATTCGGCCCACGCCCGCTGCCAGGGGTTGCGCGCCTCGTAGACCATGTAGGTGCCTGCGGAGCGGGTCACCGGGACCAGCAGCATCGGCGCCGAGTTCGGCCCGCGTCCGCTGGCGCCGAGCAGCGCACCGGCGCGGCCGCGATCGAAGGTGACGCCCAGCCGCGCGACGTAGCGGCGCGGGCCGATGCTCTCGTGCTCGATCACCACCGCGACGACGAGGCCCTGGAGCTGGCCGTCGGGAATATCGGGGCCGCCGAGCTTCTCCCACGCCTTGCGCTGCGCCTCGCGCCAGCCTTTCTCGCGCGCATCTTCGGCGTTATCGCCGCGCACGTCGACTTCGATGCCGCCGACGTCGATATCGCCGCTGCTGGCGATCGGCGCGATACCGCGGTCACCCTCCACCTGCGCCCACAGCGCCGCCCCCGCTGCAAGCAGCGCGAGCGCGGCGACAGTCGCGATAGTGGCCTTGCGAGGAAGGCGGGGGAGCGAAAGGGGCTGGGCCATCGGGGAAAACTCGCGGCCTTTTGCCGAAACGGGCATGGAATTCCAAGCGTGAATGACTAAGGACCGAAACCATGTCCGCAAACAACCCGCCACCCGGGCGCTACACCTACGAACAGGCCGGAGTCTCGATCGACGCCGGCAACGCATTGGTCAAGGCCATCGGGCCGCTTGTCAAGGCGACCGCGCGCGCCGGGGCCGACGGCGAGATCGGGGGATTCGGCGGGTTCTTCGATCCCAAGGCAGCCGGTTATTCGGACCCGCTGCTGGTCGCCGCGAACGACGGCGTGGGGACGAAGCTTAAGCTCGCGATCGATCACGACCGGCACGACACCGTCGGCATCGATCTCGTCGCGATGTGCGTCAACGATCTGATCGTGCAGGGTGCGGAACCGCTGTTCTTCCTCGACTATTTCGCCACCGGCAAGCTCGAGACGGGCGTCGCCGAACGCGTGATCGCGGGCATTGCCGAAGGCTGCAAGCAGGCCGGCTGCGCGCTGATCGGGGGCGAGACGGCCGAAATGCCGGGGATGTACGCCGCGGGCGACTACGACCTCGCGGGCTTCTGCGTCGGCGCCGTGGAGCGCGGCGAGCAGCTTACCGGCGAGCGGGTGCGCCCCGGGCAGGTCCTGCTCGGCCTCGCCAGTTCGGGCGTCCACTCGAACGGCTATTCGCTCGTCCGCCGGTTGGCCGAGGACATGGGCTGGCGGCTGAACCGCCCCGCCCTGTTCGATCAGGACCGGCTGTTGATCGAGGCGCTGATCGAGCCCACCCGCATCTACGTGAAGAGCCTGCTGCCCGAGATTCGCGCAGGGCGCATCGCAGCCCTCGCGCACATCACCGGCGGCGGGTTGCTTGAGAACATCCCGCGCGTCCTGCCCGAAGACGCGCACGCCGTGGTCGATGCCGACGCGTGGGAGCAGCCGCGGCTGATGGCCTTCCTTCAGGCGCAGGGCAATATCGAGCCGGGCGAGATGGCGCGCACCTTCAACTGCGGCGTCGGCATGGTTCTCGCCGTGGATGAAGGGGAAGCCGAGTCGCTCACGCACGACCTCGAACGGGCCGGCGAAACCGTGCTGCGTGTGGGCCGGATCGAGTCCGGCACGCGCGGCTGCACTGTCCGCGGTTCGGCCGGAACCTGGTCGGCGAAGGAGGACTGGGAAGCCCGCCATGTCTCCTGACCCTCTCCCCTCCCGCCTGCGGGAGAGGCCGGGGGCGGGCATCGCGAGGCATTCCCACCCTGCTGCGACCAGGCGCCGCTACGCGCCACCAGATCTCTCCCCCCTTCCGCCAGCGGGAGGGGCTGCATGAAGCGCGCCAAGGTCGCGGTGCTTATCTCGGGCAAAGGCACCAATATGGCCGCCCTGCTTTACGCCAGCCGGCAGGCCGGCGCGGCTTACAATATCGTCCTCGTCGCCAGCAACGATCCCGAGGCCGAGGGGCTGCGGTTGGCCGAAGCGGAAGGCGTGGAGACGTTTGCGCTGAGCCACCGCGGCATCTCGCGCGCCGATCACGACGCCGCGATGGACTGCGCCGTGCGCGAGGCTGGCGCGGAATATATAGCGCTTGCCGGCTATATGCGCATCCTCGGCACCGAATTCGTGTCTCGCTGGGAAGGCCGGATGCTCAACGTCCACCCCTCGCTGCTGCCGAAGTACCCGGGGCTCGACACCCATGCCCGCGCGATCGAGGCAGGCGACGCGCACGCCGGCGCCTCGGTCCATCTCGTCACCGACGATCTCGACATGGGCGAAGTTCTCGGCCGGGCGGAAGTCGCGATCCTGCCGGGCGACACGGCGGAGACGCTCGCCGAGCGGGTGAAGCTCGCCGAGCACCAGCTCTACCCCCGCGTCCTGTCGGAATATGCCGCGCGGCCGTTCGACCCCACCTGGCTCGTCGCGCGCGTACGCGAACGCGCCATGGCACTGCCGGAGGCAGAGGAAACGCTCAGCCACGGCATGCCTTGCTTCGGCATCGTCAAGGGCAAGAAGTTTGCCTGGGTCAGCGTCGACCATCACGGCGACGGGATCACGGCGCTGCTCGCAAAGATCAGCGGCGCTGACGAACAGGCGCAACTGATCGAGAACGATCCCGCACGCTATTATCGCCCGCCCTATTTCGGCGACGGGTGGATCGGCATTCGACTCGATCTCGGCGATACCGACTGGGCCTCGGTCGAGGATTGGTTGTCGAGGAGTTGGCGCGCGGTCGCGCCGAAGCGGCTGACTTCGCTGATGGATGCCGCGGATCAGTTCTGACAGCGTCCCCGCACGGGGTACGCCGGTCAGTTCGCTTCGCCGCCCCGCACTGCTTCGGGCATGAGAATCCTGGCGAGCGCCGGCGAATCCTCACCGTAACTCTGCCAGTGGACGAGCTTGCCGCGCCGGGTCCGGGCACGCCACAATGTGTCGTGTGCAAGCCGTTCCTCGCGAGCGGACGCGTGCCCTTTGAGCAGGACATCCCCTTCGTGCATGACGATCTTCATGTCGTGCAGCTTGTAGTCGGGCTCGAGGTCGAAGAATCTGCGGGTCGCAGTGGCGACGTTCTCGCGCCCCTCGATCCATTCGCCACGGCTATCGACGTAGCGGATGCGTTCGTCAAGCAGCGCTTCGATCTGCTCCGCATCGCGCGCGTTCATCGCCGCGAGGTATCGCCTCACGATCTTGATCGGTTCGGGCGTGGGCCAGTCGAACATCGTTACGCTTTCTGCGCCGCCCATTCCCGGACCGGATCCCGTAAGCGCATGATTGCGCACGATCCTGCGGCGGCACGGAGGCGAGCATATCACCCGCCCCCGAGTCGCACACAATGTTAATTTTCGTGTACTTCGCCGTCGGGCAATCAGCCGACGATCTCGTCCTCGTCGAAGAAGAAATCGATCTCGATCTTGGCGTTCTCTTCGCTGTCCGAACCGTGGACCGTGTTGGCCTCGATGCTCTCGGCATGGGTCTTGCGGATCGTGCCTTCGGCCGCGTCGGCCGGGTTGGTCGCACCCATCACGTCACGGTTGCGCTTCACGGCGTCGACACCTTCGAGCACCTGCACGACCACCGGGCCGCTGGTCATGAACTCGACCAGTTCGCCGAAGAAGGGGCGTTCCTTGTGAACCGCGTAGAAGCCCTCGGCCTGCTCGCGGGTCATGCGGATGCGCTTGGAGGCGACGACGCGCAGGCCGGCTTCCTCAAGCATCTTGGTGACCGCGCCGGTTAGGTTGCGGCGGGTGGCGTCGGGCTTGATGATCGAAAACGTGCGGGTGACCGCCATCGGTTGTTCCTTCAAAGTCGTGCAAGTGTGCGGGAGAATGCGGCGCGCAACTAGCGCTGCCCCGCCTTGGCTGCAAGCCCTGCTCTCCTTCGTTTGACGCAATCCCCTCGTCCCCGCGAAAGCTGGGATGACGATTACCGGAAAGCCTCGCCCACCATCAGTTGCGCCGTCGTCCCGTCATCCTTCCGGGTCGAGGTGAAGCTGAAGGTCGCGCCGTCGGGGGCGTCGCCGCCGATCATCTGCATCGTGTCGGTGTTCATATTCAGGCTGATCTCAACGCCCGCCGCCTCGGCCTGCTTGCGGTAGAAGGCGACCATCTCCTCGGGCGAGGCCTCGGCCTTCATCGTCACGAGCGCGCCGTTCGCGTCCGCCTGCTCGAATACGGTGTTGGTCGTGACCTCGGCACCGGGATAGATCGTGAACCCGCGCGGTAGCTCGACCGGCACGTCCGCGCCCGAGCGCATCGTCGCGGTACCGTCCGCCGTTTCGAGCGTCGCGTTCACCTCGCCGCTCGACTCGTCGACTTTGTAGTGCGCGACCTCGCCGTTCTCGCCTTCGACCGTGCCCGACCCTTCGGAACCGCACCCGGCCAGCAGCAGTGCCGCCATGCCTGCCATTGCCAGTCGAACCATCATCGTCCTCTCCTTCAGCGCCTGCGTTGCCACTTGCCGCCGTCGAGCTCGTAAAACTCGCGCTCGACATCCTCGCGGCTGTCGAACCGGCGCCAGACTTCGCGCGCAGCTTCGCGGCCGCTTTCGTCGAAGAACAGCAGGGCTCGCTCGAAGCCTTCGGCTTCCTCGCGCCAGATGCCGTCGGCCAGCGCCACGAGCTTCGCGTCGTTCTCCGCGGCGCAGGTGCGGGAGAGGAGCACCGGCTGGTGCGCCGCGTGCGGATCGCCCGCGCGGCCGTTGGCGAGGAACTCGGCCGGGGCAAATTCCCACAGCGCGCCACCGATCCGGTCGAGCAGGTCGTCGCTCTCCGCGACCACCAGCATGCGCTGCCCGGCCTTTGCCGCCGCGCGGGCGATCAGCGGCAGGACGCGTTCGACGGGCTGGCCCGGCGCGAGGTAGAACCCGACGCGCACGGCCCGCCCCTCCTCAGCCTTCCAGCGTGTCGCGCACGAAGCGGTCGATCAGGCGCGCGCCGTAGCCGGTTGCGCCCTTGTCCCAAGTCGCGCCGGGCTTGTCCGCCCAGACCATGCCCGCGATGTCGCAGTGGGCCCAGGCGGTGCCCTTCTCGACGAAGCGCTGGAGGAACTGCGCCGCGGTGATGGAGCCTGCGGGCCGCGGGCCAACGTTCTTCATGTCGGCGATCTGGCTGTCGATCAGCTTGTCGTAGGCCGGATCGAGCGGGAAGCGCCACAAGCGGTCGCCGCTGGTCTTGCCGGCCTGAAGCAGGTCGTCGGCGAGGCCGTCGTCATTGGCGAAAACCCCGGCATATTCGTGGCCGAGCGAGATGACCATCGCGCCCGTCAGCGTCGCGAAATCGACGATCCGCTTGGGCGAGAACTCCTTCTGCGCCCAGTACAGCGCGTCGCCCAGCACCAGCCGCCCTTCGGCGTCGGTGTTGAGCACTTCGATCGTCTGCCCTGACATCGAAGTGAGGATGTCGCTCGGGCGGATAGCGTTGCCGTCGGGCATGTTCTCAACCAGGCCGACGACGCCGACCACGTTGGCCTTCGCCTTGCGCTTGACGGCCGCCAGCATCGCCCCGGCGACCGCGCCCGCGCCGCCCATGTCCCACTTCATGTCTTCCATGCCTGCGCCGGGCTTGAGCGAGATGCCGCCCGTGTCGAACGTGACGCCCTTGCCGACGAACACGGTCGGCGCCTCGCTGCCGCCGCCGCTCCACTTGATCGCGAGCAGACGTGAAGGCTGCGCAGAACCCTGCCCGACGCCGAGCAACGCGCCCATGCCAAGCCGGGCCATTTCGTCCTCGTCGAGCACCGTAAGCTCCGCTCCGGTGTCTTTGAAGGCTTCTCTGCACTTCTCGACGAAGCTGATCGGATAGACCTTGTTCGGCGGCTCGGTCACGAGTTCGCGAGTGAACTCGACACCCTCGGCCAGCCCCGCCTCGACGGCCCAAGCCGCCTCCGCACCGTCGGGCGCGCCGACCACAACGACGGTCTCCAGCGAGCGCTTCTGCTCGTCCTTCAGCTTCGTGCGATAGGCGTCGTGGCGCCACGCGCGCAGGCGCAGACCGAGCAGCACTGTTGCCACCGCCTCAGGCGAAAGGCCGCTGCCGGTGAAGTCGACCGCGAGGCTTTTTTCTCCCGAAGTCAGATACTTGGCTGCAAGCGCTGCGCCGGCTTTCTCGAGGTTGCCCGAACGCGCCTCGGCGCCGCTTTCGCCCGCACCCGCGATCGCGACGCGAACCACGGCGCCGCCGCGTTCCACGAACCCTTCGAACAGCTCTCCCGCGCGCCCCTTGAACCGCGCCGCCTTCGCGCCTTCGGCCAGGGCCGGCTCGATCCCACCAGGCAGTTTATCCTGGTCGGCGACATACGCGACAAGCCGCGTTCCTTCGGGGAGAGCGGGGGAAAATTCGATCTTCATGGAAACTCCGCAGAATTTGCTCAGACGGGGCGCTCGGGCGCGTGGTTGCGCCGGGCCGTTCGATGGCGATTGCGATTAGGCTCGACCGATGCGATAGGCAACCCATGCTCCCCGCCCCGCCGAATGCGTTGCAAGCCGATTGTCTCCGCGTGGATCAGGCGGTTTGGAAAGCTGGCGTCGCGGGCCTCGCGCTGATGATCGCGCTCGCCCCCGCACAGGCCGCGGCGCAGGATGGCGATGCTGCGATCGACGCCGATCTCGAACAGCCGGAGGAAGAGCGCGAGCCGCCCGATCTCACCACACCCTTCCCTCCGCTCGACCCCGATGGCACGCCCGACGCGCCCGCCAGCGAGGACGAGATCGCGTTCGAGGCGGACACGCTGTCCTACGATTCGAATGGCGACACCGTTACCGCGAGCGGCAATGTCGTGCTGCGCAGCGCCGATCGTTCGGTGCGTGCCGATCAGGTCATCTGGAACAGCAGCACCGGGCAGATCGTCGGCACCGGCAACGTCCGCTTCGTCGACGAGGAGGGCAACCAGCTCTACACCTCGCGGATCGAGTTGACCGACGAGTTCGAGGCTGGCGCGATGGAGGACCTCCTGCTCGCCCTGCGCGAAGGCGGCCGGCTCGCCGCGCGCGAAGGGCAGCGGGGGGAGGACGGCACCGTCACCTTGTCCAGCGCCGCCTATACCGCCTGCGCGGTGACCGATGCCGAGGGATGCCCGAAGAACCCGAGCTGGCGCATCACCGCCGACCGCGTGGTCTACGACCCGGACGAGAACCGCGTCCGTTTCTCCGGTGCATTCCTTGAGATCTTTGGCGCGCGCATCCTGCCGCTGCCCGGCCTCGCGATACGTACCGACGGCAAGGCGGTTTCGGGTTTCCTCGTGCCGGACTTGCGCTTTTCGGAATCGAACGGCGTCGAGATCAGCGGCAGTTATCTGTGGCGCATCGCCGACAACAAGGACCTGACGCTCGGCGCCCATGTCTTCACGGAGGCCCCGCCGATGGTCTCGGCGCAATGGCGTCACCTGACGGGCAAGGGCGCCTATCAGATCACTGGCTACGCCACGCACAGCAGCCGCATCTCCGACATTACCGGCGACCCGATCACCGAAAAGGACCCGCGCGGTTATCTTTTCGCCAACGGCAAGTTCCAGTTCGATCCGCACTGGAGCCTGACCGGCTCGATCCGCGTGGCGAGCGACCGCACCTTCCTGCGCCGCTACGACATCAGCCGCGACGACCGGCTGCGCTCGACCGTCAATCTCGAGCGGATCGACGACGATTCCTACCTCTCCATCGCCGGCTGGGCGACGCAGACGCTGCGCCTCGGGGAGGAGCAGGGCCAGGTGCCGGTGGCTCTGCCGGTGATCGATTACCGGCGGCGCTTCTCCGATCCCCTCGGCATCGGCGGCAAGCTGGAGCTTCAGTTCAATTCGCTGGCGATCTCGCGCGACGAGGGGCAGGACACGCAGCGCGCCTTTGCCGGCGCACGATGGGACCTGCAGCGGATTACGTCGCTCGGCCAGGTCGTGACGCTGACCGGCCTCGTGCGCGGCGACGTCTACCACAGTGACGAGAACGGGCTGACGGAGACCGCAGTCTATCGGGGAAATCCGGGCTGGGAGACGCGCGGCATCGCAGTCGCCGCGATCGACGTCGAATGGCCATTCGTGGGCGAGGCGTTCGGCGGAACGCAGGTCTTCACCCCGCGCGTCCAGTTCGCCGCCAGTCCGCCGATCCGCAACCTCGCCGTCCCCAACGAGGACGCGCGCGCGATCGACCTGGAGGATTCCAACCTCTTCGCGCTCAACCGCTTCCCGGGCTACGACCGGGTGGAGGACGGCGCGCGGGTAACCTACGGCTTCGACTGGGAGTTGCAGGTGCCCGACTGGCGGATAAATACGACCGTCGGCCAGAGCTACCGCTTCGACAAGGATCCGGGCGTATTCGTCAACGGCACCGGCCTCAGCGAACGCGTTTCTGACTTCGTGGGCCGTACCGAGGTGCGCTATCGCGATTTCATCAAGTTCACCCACCGCTTCCGGCTCGACAAGGACAGCCTCGCCGTGCGCCGCAACGAGCTCGATGCAACGGTCGGCAGCAGGCGAACTTATGCCGAGATCGGCTATCTCCGGCTCGACCGCGACATCGCCGAGGGGATCGAGGACCTGCAGGACCGCGAAGAATTGCGCGTCGCCACACGCGTGGCTTTCGCACGCTACTGGTCGGTGTTCGGCGCGGGTGTGTTCAACCTGACCGACCGGGAGGAGGATCCGACTTTGGCCTCCGACGGCTTCGATCCGGTCCGCACCCGCCTCGGCGTCGCCTATCAGGACGATTGCCTCGAATTCGGCGTCACCTGGCGGCGCGACTATACCGATGCGGGCGACGCGCAGCGCGGCGATACTTTCCAGCTCTACTTCGCGCTGCGCAATCTGGGTTTCCGCTGAGGCCAAGCGGCGGAGAACCATCGCGATTGGCAGCGCGGCGCAAGTGCGCTATCCGCGCCTCACTCAGCTTCGGTTAAGCCGTCGCCGGCCAATGCGCCGCAAGCGATGGCGGGCGCCGTGGATAGCGCCGGAATGGGATTTGCAGGTGATCGAATACAAGTTTTCCAAGCTGCTCGCGGCCATCGCCGCGTTGGGTCTCGCAGGGGGCCCGGTCGCGCTGCAGGCGCAGGCTGCCAATCCGCTCAACATCCCCGACGACGTCGCGCTGCTCGGTGAAGGCGATCCCAACGTCCGCACCGCGACCGCCGTGGTGAACGGCTCGGTGATAACCGGGACCGATATCGAGCAGCGGGTGGCCCTGCTTCTCGGCGCGAGCGGAAATCAGCTTACGCCGGAACAGCTCCAGGCCGCGCGCATGCAGATCCTGCGCAATCTGATCGACGAGACGCTGCAGATCCAGGCCGCGACCGCGCAGGAAATGCCGGTCACCGAGCAGGAGGTCGAGGCGCAGTATGCCGAAATCGCACAGCGCAACGGCCAGAGCGTCGAGGGAATGGACAAGGCGTTGACCGCGATGGGCTCCTCGCCCGCTTCGCTCAAGCGCCAGCTCCGCGCCGAAATCGCCTGGCAGCGCCTCCTCAGCCGCAACATCGCGCCTTTCATCAACGTATCGCGCGAAGAAGTGACCGACGTGCTCGCCCGCATGGAGGCGGATCGCGGCACGGTCGAATACCGTATCGGCGAGATCTTCCTGTCCGCCACGCCGGCGAACCGCGAGGCGGTGCTCCAGAACGCGCAGCGCATCGTCGAGCAGCTTCAGAGGGGCGCCGACTTCTCGGTCTATGCGCGCCAGTTCTCCGAAGCGTCGACCGCCGCGGCGGGCGGCGATCTCGGCTTCGTCCGGCTCGACACGCTGCCTACCGAGATGGCGACGGTCGCGCGCGACATGGAACCCGGCCAACTCGTCGGCCCGTTCGAAATTCCCGGCGGCTTCGAGATTCTCTATCTGATCGACCGGCGCCAGGTCGGCATGCCTGACCCGCGCAATGCGATCCTCAGCCTCAAGCAGATCTCGATCGCTTTCGCGCCGGGCACGACCGAGGCGCAGGCCGCTGCCCGGGTTGAGCAGTTCAACACTGCGATCCAGGGCATGCGGGGATGCGGAGACGCCGAACGCGTCGCATCGGAGATCGGCGCGGAAGTGGTGACGAACAACGGCATGCGCGTCGCGCAGCTTCCCGAGCAGTTGCAGCCGACCATCCTCGGCCTGCAGGTGGGCCAGTCTACGCCGCCCTTCGGCTCGCTGGAGGACGGCGTGCGCGTGCTGCTGCTCTGCGGGCGCGACGATCCGCAGACCGAAGGCGGGCCGAACTTCGACCGGATCATGAACCAGATCGAGGACGACCGCATCGCCAAGCGCGCCCAGCGCTATCTGCGCGACCTGCGCAACGACGCCTACATCGAGTACAATTGACGCACGCGCCGCTCGCGCTTTCGCCCTTGGCGGTTTCCTTGGGCGATCCGGCGGGTATCGGGCCCGAGCTGATCGCCGAAGCCTGGGCCCGGCGTGATACGGCGCAGCTTCCGGCATTCCTGGTGACCGGCGGCGCAAGCCTGTTGCGCGCCGCCGCAGCGTCGCGCGGGATCGATCTCCCGATAGAGACGATCGCCGATTCCCGGGAAGCCGCCGGCGTCTTCCCTCGCGCGCTGCCGGTGCTCGGCACCAACGATGGGGACTGGGCACCCGGAACGCCCGGCCTCGACGGCGCACGGCTGGCCCTCGCCTCACTCGACGCCGCGACGCAGCTCGCCGTTTCGCAGCGCACGGCCGCCCTCGTTACCGGGCCGATCGCGAAAGCGCGGCTGGCGGAGGTGGGCTTCGCACATCCGGGGCAAACCGAATATGTCGCGGCTGCTTGCGGCGTGACCGCGCAGGACGCGGTGATGATGCTCGCCGGGCCGCAGCTCCGCGCCGTTCCGCTGACCGTCCATGTCGCGCTGGCCGACGTGCCGCGCCTGCTCACCTGCGATCTCATCGTCCGTCGCGCGCGCGTGGTCGCCGCTGCGCTGGAACGCGACTTCGGCCTCGCGCGGCCGCGACTGGCCCTCGCCGGGCTCAACCCCCACGCAGGCGAGGACGGGAAGTTCGGCGACGAGGAGGCGCGGATTATCGCCCCCGCGGTCGAACGCTTGCGGGCCGACGGCATCGACGTCACCGGTCCGCAGCCGGCCGATGCGCTGTTCACCCCGCGCGGCCGCGCGCGTTTCGACGTGGCGCTGGCGATGTATCACGATCAGGCGCTGATCCCGTTGAAGGCGCTCGACTTCGACAACGGCGTGAACGTTACGCTGGGCCTGCCGATCGTCCGCACCAGCCCCGATCACGGGACCGCGTTCGACATTGCCGGTAAGGGTCTTGCCGACCCGGGCGCAACCATCGCCGCGATCCGCATGGCCGGCGAATGCGCCGCGCGCCGGGCGGCGGGATCGGAACCCGCAGGCGCTGGGATCAATTGTTGACGCCCTCGGCATCCCAGCGAAAGCTGGGATCGGGTGCAGCAAACTACGACCGGGCGGCCAGCGATCCCGGCTTTCGCTGGAATGACGGGTAACACGCCGACCAAATCCCCCTTCGACAATCTCGGGCCAAACGGTCTAGGGAACCCGCCACATGCCCGACCTCCCACCCTTACGCGAAGTGATCGCGAAGCACGGGCTCAGCGCGTCCAAGGCGCTCGGGCAGAACTTCCTGTTCGATGCGCAGTTGCTCGACCGCATCGCCGCGGTTCCGGGCGATCTGCACGACAAGGCGGTCCTCGAGATCGGCCCCGGCCCGGGCGGCCTGACTCGCGCGTTGCTCAAGGCTGGCGCGCGGGTCACGGCGATCGAAATGGACCGCCGCTGCCTCCCCGCCCTGGCCGAACTCGAAGCGGCCTTCCCCGGCCGCCTGCGGGTGATCGAGGGCGATGCGATGAAGCTCGATCACGACGCGACGATGGGGGAGCCTTACGCCGTCGTCGCCAATCTGCCCTACAACGTCGGCACCGCGCTGTTCGTGCGCTGGCTCGGCGGCCCGAAGGCAAACGAGAACGCATGGCCCCCACAGTGGACCAGCCTGACGCTGATGTTCCAGCAGGAGGTCGCGCAGCGGATCGTCGCCCAGCCCGGCACCGGCGCCTACGGCCGCCTGGCCGTGCTCGCCCAGTGGCGCTCGACGGCGCGGCTCGCAATGAAGGTCCACCGCAGCGCCTTCACCCCGCCGCCCAAGGTGATGAGCGCGATCGTCCATCTCGAACCCGCCGCCATGCCGGAAGGGGTTTCCGCGCCGACGCTGGAGCGCATCACGGAAGCCGCCTTCGGTCAGCGGAGAAAGATGCTCCGCCAGAGCCTCAAGGGTATGCCGGGGGCGCTGGCAGCGCTGGAGAGGCTCGGCATCGACCCGCAGCGCCGAGCAGAGACGCTGAGCGTACAGGAGTTCGTGGCAATCGCGCGGGAGCTGTCCTGACGGCTACACCCCGCCGGCGGACATCTCTGCGAATGTCCGCCAGCGGGGCGCTTCAAGTCAGGCCGGTCGTTGCGGGGCGGGCACGGCCCACCCCACTCGCAGCTTAGAGGCCTTCGACGCTCTTGCTGACCAGGATATTCACCGCGACGCGGCGGTTCTGCGCCTTGCCGTCGGGAGTGCTGTTGTCCGCCAGCGGATCGGCTTCGGCCATCCCGGTCGGGGTAAGCATGCGATACGGCGCCCAGCCGCAGGCCTGCTGCAGATAATTGACGACGCGGCTGGCCCGCTTCTCGCTGAGCTGCTGATTGAACTCCTGGCTGCCGGTCGAATCGGTGTAGCCGACGACCAGCATCAGGGCGTTCTCGGTCGCGTCGGCCTGGGCCGCGGCGGCACAGAGATCCGCCTTGGCCTGTTCGGACAGGACCGCCTTGCCCACGTCGAAGTGCACGTTCGTCGTGCCCTTGATGTTGTACTTGTCGATGTCGCCCATGCGGCCGCGCAGCGCCTCGGTCGCCGCGGTCTGTTCGGCGAAGCCCTGGGCAGTGCCGTTGCGAATCATCGACGCGGTGCGGAGATCCTTGTTCTTGAGATCGATCTTGCTTGCGATCAGACCGCCGCCCCATTCCACGGTTTCGACCGAAACCGGCAGACCGTTGAGCAACGCATCGGCGGCGAGCTTGTCGCGGTCGAGGCCCAGGAAGCCGCCGCTGGACTTGATCTCGGTGACCTGACCCACGGCGATGACCGTGTTGGTGCCGTCGGCACCGGTGACCTGCACCTTGTCCCCTTCGCGCGCGGAGATGATGCCTTCGATCTCGGGACCTTCGGGCAGCCCGGTCAGATCGTCCGGAAGCGAGCCATACACGGTCGTCACGTACTCACCCTCCGGCGCTTCCTGCTGCTGGGCATAGGCGCTGCCCGAAGCCGAGACAGAAAGCATTGCTAGCAGGAAGAGACCCTTCGGCCTGTTGGAAATGAAACTCATTACGTTACTCCTTGATCTACATCAGCCGGCCCTGCGTGCCCGGCTGTCGAGACCCCCCTCTTCACGCAGCATGTCACGCGGCGCACACGCGCCGTATCAACTCTGCGGAGGCCCCGGCTGTTCAGGTTACCCTTTCCCGCAGATGAACATTCGGGACGGAACCGCTCGTTGTGCGGGTAATCCGGGCGCATCCTGCGATGAACCGAGGCAACGCGGCGTAGGACATCCGGACCGCAAGGCCCGTAACATAGGTAAAAACCGGCGCGGGTTGCCTCCGCCCCTCTGTGAACGACTCAGCGAAAAGCTATCCCCGTTTCTTCGCCGCGCGCCATTCGTGCAGCAGCGGTTCGGTATAGCCGCTCGGCTGCTCGACGCCCTTGAACACGAGGTCGCAGGCGGCGCGAAACGCCGGGCCTTCCTCGTTGCCGGCGAGCGGGATGTAAGCCGGATCTCCCGCGTTCTGCGCGTCGACCTTGGCGGCCATCCGACGCAGGCTATCCATCACCTGCTCTCGCGTGCAGACGCCGTGGAGCAGCCAGTTGGCCATGTGCTGGCTGGAGATGCGCAGCGTCGCGCGGTCTTCCATCAGGCCGACGTCGTGGATATCGGGCACCTTGGAGCAGCCGACGCCCTGGTCGATCCAGCGTACCACGTAACCGAGCAGCCCTTGTGCGTTATTGTCGAGCTCCTCGCGCACCTCACCGTCGGACCAGTTCGTCCCGTCCGCGAGCGGGATTGTCAGCAGAGCGTCCAGCCCCGGCGCTTCGCCCAGTTCCCGCTGCGCCGCGAAGACATCGAATTGGTGGTAATGCAGCGCATGGAGCGTCGCGGCGGTCGGGCTCGGCACCCAGGCAGTGTTCGCTCCGGCCTTCAGATGGTCGATCTTCTGCTCCAGCATGTCGCGCATCATATCGGGCGCGGCCCACATGCCCTTGCCGATCTGCGCCTTCCCCGAGAGCCCGCAGGCAAGCCCGATGGCGACGTTGCGCTTCTCGTAGGCATCGAGCCAGGCGCTCGACTTCATCGCACCCTTGCGGATCATCGGCCCCGCCTGCATCGAGGTGTGGATCTCGTCCCCCGTGCGGTCGAGGAAGCCGGTGTTGATGAACACGATCCGGTCCTTCACCGCGCGGATGCAGGCGGCGAGATTGGCGCTGGTGCGCCGCTCCTCGTCCATAACACCGACCTTGATCGTGTGGCGCGGCAGGCCGAGCAGGTCCTCCACCCGGTCGAACAAGTCGTTGGTGAAGGCGCATTCCTCCGGCCCGTGCATCTTCGGCTTGACGATATAGATGCTACCCGTGCGGCTGTTGCGGCAGGTCGCATGGCCCCCGACGTCGAGCGCGCCGATCGCCGAGGTGAACACCGCGTCGATCACCCCTTCGGGCGCCTCCGCGCCGCTCGCGAGGCGGACCGCCGGGGTGGTCATCAGATGGCCGACATTGCGCACGAACAGCAGGCTGCGGCCCGGCAGGCCCCCATCGCTGCCGTCGTGCGCGGTGTAGCGCTTGTCGGGCGCGAGCTTGCGGGTGAGGCGCTGTCCGCCCTTTTCGAAGCTCTCCTCCAGATCGCCGCGGATCACCCCGAGCCAGTTGCGGTAGGCGAGCGCCTTGTCCTCACCATCGACAGCCGCGACCGAATCCTCGCAATCGCAGATCGTCGTCAGCGCGGATTCGAGCACGACATCGGCGATGCCCGCCGGGTCATCTCTGCCCACCGGGTGTTCGCGGTCGACGACGATTTCGATATGCAGCCCGTTATTGACCAGCAGCGGCCCCCGCTCGGTCCGTCCCGCGAACTGCGACGGATCGGCGAGCGGGATGTCGCCCGAAAGATCGGTCAGATCGGCCCAGCTTCCCTCGGTCAGCGGCACGGCATCGTCGAGGAACGCTCGCACCCGCGCGACCACCGCGGCGCCCCGTGCCGGATCGTACCCGCCCGGCTTCGCCGGCGGCGCATCGAGCGCGTCGGTGCCATAGAATGCGTCGTAGAGGCTCCCCCAGCGGGCATTGGCCGCGTTGAGCAGGAAACGCGCGTTGAGCACGGGAACCACGAGCTGCGGGCCGGCCATGGTCGCGATCTCAGGATCGACGTTCTCGGTCCCGATCGCGAACGGCGCCGGCTCCGGGACAAGATAGCCGATTTCCTCCAGGAACGCCCGATAGGCCTCCGCATCGTGCGGTTTCTCCCGCCGCTCCCGGTGCCAGGCGTCGATTCTGGCCTGCAGATCCTCGCGCTTCGCCAGCAACGCCCGGTTGCGCGGAGCAAGGTCCGCCAGCAACTCGGCGAACCCGCGCCAGAACGCGTCCACATCGCGCCCGAGCACAGGCAGAACTTCGCGCTCCAGCAGGTCGGCCAGAGCAAAGTGGACCTTCAATCCGGCCCGTTCGATCACTTCGGTCATTCGTCCTCACACAGTGCGTAGCGCGCGAAAAATTCCCGCGCATTCCTGACAGCATCCCGGGGAGGAGGACGAAACGCGCTATGGCCAAGCGGCGCGCGGATTGCAACGGGGTTGGACTGGCCGCGCGGCCAAGCTAGAGGCAGTTGCGGATGAAACCGGATAATGACAGCGCAGCCATTCTCGAGGCGATTGACCAGCAGGCGATGCTGGACCAGGTGCAGGCCTGGAGCACAATCAACACCGGCACCGACAATCTCGAGGGGCTGACACGGCAGGCCGATGCGCTGGCGGAGGCGTTCTCCGCGCTGCCGGGCGAGATCGCGCTGGTCGATCCCGCGCCCGTCACCGCCATCGCCGCCGACGGACACGAGGTCGAGCGGCGGTTCGGTCAGCACTTTGTGCTCCGCGTCCGGCCCACGGCCGAACGGCGCCTGCTGCTGACCGGGCATATGGACACCGTGTTCCCCGTCGACCACCCGTTCCAGCAGCAACGCTGGATCGACGACGAGACTCTCAACGGTCCCGGCCTCGCCGACATGAAGGGCGGCATCGCGGTGATCCTCCACGCGCTCAAGGCGTTCGAGGCGAGCGGCGACGCACACAAGCTCGGCTACGACGTGATGATCAATTCGGACGAGGAGACCGGCTCGCTCGCCTCCGCGCCCCTGATCGAGGAGCTGGCGCGCGGCAAGTACGCTGCGCTGACTTACGAACCCTCTGCCCTGCCCGACGGGACGCTGGCGCATGCGCGCGGCGGCAGCGGCAACTACTCGCTCACCGTCACCGGCCGCTCGGCTCACGCCGGGCGCAACCCGGAGGACGGACGCAACGCGATCGTCGCGGCGGCGGCGTTGGTGCTCGGCCTCAAGCGGCTCCAGAATGCCGAATGCCCGGTCAATCCCGCGAAGATCGAGGGCGGATCGGCCAACAACGTCGTGCCCGACCACGCGGTGCTGCGGTTCAACATCCGGCCCAAGAGCCCCGATGCCGCCCAGGCCTTCGAAACCGGCCTCGCCGCGCTGATCGGCGAAGTGCAGCAGGCCCACGAAGTCGCGGTCCACCGCCACGGCGGCATCACCCGGCCGCCCAAGCCGGTCGACCGCCGGGCGCAGAAGCTGTTCGACCTCGTGCGCGACTGCGGCGCCGCACTCGGGCAGGAGATCGGCTGGAAGTCGACCGGCGGCGTGTGCGACGGCAACAATATCGCCGCCACCGGCGTGCCCGTGGTCGACACCATGGGCGTGCGCGGCGGCGCGATCCATTCGCCCGACGAGTTCCTGATCGTGTCCTCACTCGCCGAACGCGCCGCGCTCAGCGCGCTCGTGCTTCGCAAGCTTGCCAACGGAGACCCGCTTTGACTTTCGCCTTGCGCGCCGCGCGCACCGACGACCTCGAGCCGATCTACGAAATGGCCAAGCTCACCGGCGGCGGGTTCACCAACCTGCCGCCCGATCGCGACGCGCTCTCCGCCAAGCTCGACCGCGCAGCCAAGGCCTTCGCGCGCACCGACGACGCGCTCGGCGACGATCAGTTCGTGCTCGTGCTCGAAAATACCGCGACCGGCGAGGTCCGCGGCACCTGCCAGCTCTTCACTCAGGTCGGTCAGCAATGGCCGTTCTATTCCTACCGCCTGACGACCCTGACGCAGCACTCGCAGGAGCTGAACCGCACGGTGCGCGCGGAACTGCTCAGCCTCGTGACTGACCTGGAGGGATGCAGCGAAGTCGGCGGCCTGTTCCTCCACCCGGGCGAGCGCGCCGGCGGCCTCGGCCTGCTGCTCGCGCGTAGTCGCTATCTGTTCATCGCCATGCATCGCCGGCGCTTCGCCGACCGCGTGCTGGCGGAGCTGCGCGGGATCATCGACGAGCGCGGCGGATCGCCGTTCTGGGATGGCGTCGCGGGGCGCTTCTTCGGAATGAGCTTCCAAGAAGCCGACTATTTCAACGCGATCAACGGCAACCAGTTTATCGCCGACCTGATGCCCAAGCATCCGGTCTATGTCGCGATGCTCGACGACGATGCGCGCAGCGTGATCGGCTTGCCGCATCCATCGGGCCGGGCGGCGATGAAGATGCTGGAGAACGAGGGCTTCGCCTATGAAGGCTATGTCGATATCTTCGACGGCGGCCCGACGATGACCGCACGCACCGATCAGGTGAAGAGCGTGGTCGAGGCACGCCGGCACCGGGTCGAGCGGTGCGATCTCGAATATGGCGAGCGCGCGATCATCGCCACCGGATCGCTGGATGGCTTCCGCTCTGCCTATGGCATACGCGAAATCACCCCCGAAGGTGCGCTGGCGATCGACGAGACGGCAGCGAAGGCGCTGGGTGTAAGCGCGGGCGACGAAGTGTGGAGCGTGGCGCGGTGATGCTTCGATCTCACTCCTCATCGGTGCGAATCATCTCATGACCCACGTCGAGATCAACTTCGATGGCATCGTCGGCCCGAACCACAACTACGCCGGACTCAGCCTCGGCAATATCGCCAGCGCAAGTCACCGGGGTGACCCGTCGTACCCGCGGGCGGCGGCGCTTCAGGGGCTGGCGAAGATGCGCGGCAACATGGCGCGCGGCCTGACGCAAGGGTTCCTGCTTCCTCTGCCCCGCCCAAACGACGGTCTATTGGCGCGCCTCGCGGTGGACGAGACGGCGGACCGCGCGTTGCTCGCTGCCGCATGGTCGGCGAGTTCGATGTGGACCGCCAATGCCGCGACCGTCAGCCCGGCACCCGATACGGCCGACGGGCGATGCCATCTGACGCCCGCCAATCTTTCGACCATGCTGCACCGCGCGCAGGAGTGGCCCGACACGAAGCGTCAGCTCGACATCGCCTTTGCCGATACAGCGTACTTCGCCATCCACGAAGCCATCCCGCCGAGCTTCGGCGACGAAGGCGCCGCCAACCACATGCGCTTCTGCGAAGGGCACGGCGCGCCGGGAGTGGAGGTGTTCGTCTATGGCCGTCCGGGCGGCAAGTTCCCCGCGCGCCAGCACGAGCAGGCGAGCCGTGCGGTGGCGCGCCTCCACGGACTCGATCCCGAACGCACCGTCTTCATCGAGCAGAACCCTGCGGCGATCGAAGCGGGCGCGTTTCACAACGACGTGGTCGCCGTTGCGAACGAACGGGTGCTGTTCACCCACGAACAGGCTTTCGCCGATCAAACCGGCGCCTGCGACGCGATCCGCGCGAAGTTTCCCGCGCTCGAGGTGGTCGAGGTCCCGGCAAGCGCGGTCAGCCTTGAAGAAGCCATCGGCACCTATCTGTTCAACGCGCAGCTTCTGACCCTTCCCGCTGGTGAGATGGCGCTCGTGGTGCCGGAGGAATGCCGCGAAAGCCCGGCCGTGTGGGGCTGGTGCGAAAGCATGCTGGCGAGCAACGGCCCGATCCGGCAGGTCATTCCCGTCGACGTGCGTCAGTCGATGGCCAACGGCGGGGGACCGGCCTGCCTGCGTCTGCGGGTAGTCGCCGACCCGGCAACAATCGATCCGCGCTTCCTGCTCGACGAGGCAAAGGCCGAGCGGATCGAGAGGGCGATCGCAGCCACCTGGCCCGAGCAGATCGATCCAGCCGATATCGGCAACGTTGCGCTGGCCCGCGACGTGCGTTCTGCGCGCGCGTCCCTCCTTGAAACACTCGGATTATCGGACCTCTAGGGCGCTTGGACGGCGCGCGGGGAACTCTTACTCTCGCAATCCTGTTGGCCGTTGTGGGGCGATGGACGCCGCCCGCAGCAGATGAGAGGGTGCGAATGTTCAGGAAGATCGGCCGGCTGTTCGTCATCAAGACGCGCACCGAAGCCTATCTTATCATCTACGCGCTCGCGCTCGGCGCCACTGCGCGCGGTTCGGCGTATCTCACGCAATACCCTGGCTGGGGCGGCAAGCTGCTGTTCCTCGCCTGCACGGGCGCGGTGTTCCTTGCCGGCGCGAAGATCCTCGATGCCCTGCGCTACGAGCGCGAGCGGCGGGAAGCTGCACCCTCTTCGCGATCCCCTACCTCCTGACGCCAGGCGGCGACATCCGACCCGGCGGGAAGCGATCGCGGCTTTCGCTGGGATGACGGCAAACGGGAATTGACGGAAAGAATGGGTGGGGGATTCTGTTGCTAGGCTCCCCCGGGCCCCCGGTTTCCGATTCTGTTACCCGGTTCGGTCCGAACCGTGCTCTTAGCTTTGTAAATTCAGGCCGTTAGGCCGTCACATTACGCAGCGAGAGCAAGTGCTTCGTTGTCGTTGGCACTTGTGAGTTTTGAGCCTTTAACGGGTTACTCAGCCCGGGCGAAAACAGTGCTTTTCAACACACGTCGATCCTGGTTCGGCCCCATCATCAACGGCGTTGCGTACGCCTCTGGTGGTGGAGCCGCCGGGTACTGCCCCCGGGTCCGTTGTGCCTATTGCACACCGCAATTTATCGCCATAGCCGGCCGAAACCGGCGAGACCCTATATAAGGGTTCGCGGATTAATGTGAAGTGGACGAAGATCGCCTCGATCCCCCGCCTCCCCCGCGGTGGCAGGGTGGCGGGAGGATTCGGCCGCTCAGCCGCGCTTCTTCAGCTCGTCGCGGATTTCCTTGAGCAGGTCGAGTTCGGTCGGGCCAGCCGGCTTTTCCTCGGGCGGCTTGTTCTCGAACTCGGCCAGCACCTTCTTGGTGTAACGCACCAGCAGGAAGATGATGAAAGCCAGGATAACGAAGTTGATCGCCGCAGTGACGAACGCGCCGTAGCCGATCATCGCCGCGCCCGCTTCCTTCAACGCCACGTAGTCGCTCGGCGACCCGGTATAGCTTTCGGGCGTGCTGAGCAGGATGAAATAGTTCGAAAAGTCCGCCCCGCCGAAAATCCAGCCGACAATCGGCATGATTACGTCGTCGGTCAGCGAGCTGACGATCTTGCCGAAGGCCGCACCGATAATCACGGCGACCGCCAGGTCCATCACGTTGCCTTTGGCGATGAACGCCTTGAAATCCGCCATCATGTCCGATGCGCCTCCTCGTTTGCCAACCTCGGCCAGATCAATGTTTCTTACATTATCGGCGCACACTGCCAAGCCCGCGGCGCCGCTTGAAAAGCCGCATCGGTGTGCTATCTCCACAATACAGATGCTCGCGGGCGCAACGCGCTCGCACAAGGGGAGCCTTTCGATGAATTGGAAGTCCGTCCGCCGTTTTTCGCTCGTCGCACTCGCGTCGCTGGGTTTGGCCGCCTGCGGGATCAACTCGGTGCCTGCCGCCCAAGAGAACGCCAAGGCCAAGTGGGCCGACGTGGAGGCGGCGTTCCAGGAGCGCGCGAACCTGATTCCAAACCTGGAGCAGATCGTGCTTTCGTCCGCCGAGCAGGAGCGGGAGACGCTCAACCAGGTGATCGAGGCCCGTGCGTCCGCCAC
The DNA here is from genome assembly GCF_003581645.1 of Pelagerythrobacter aerophilus. Lineage (GTDB taxonomy): Bacteria > Pseudomonadota > Alphaproteobacteria > Sphingomonadales > Sphingomonadaceae > Pelagerythrobacter > Pelagerythrobacter aerophilus. Next base: position 134,514 of record NZ_QXFK01000018.1, read on the forward strand.
GCGGCCGGAAATCCAGGTCGACGGTGATGATCTGTCGGATCCGGCCGCCATGGCCCAGTATCAGCAGGCGCAGAACACGCTCGGCGGCGCACTCAGCCGCCTGCTCGTCTCGGTCGAACGTTACCCGGAGCTACGCAGCCAGGAGAACTTCGGCCGCTTCATGACGCAGATCGAAGGACAGGAGAACCGCATCCGCGTGGCCATCCGCGACTACAACGAGGCGGTGCGCCAGTATAACACCACGATCCGCACTTTCCCCGATACGATCGGCGCGAACATCATCCACGGCGCCGAACCGATGGTCCCCTACGAAGCCGTGACGGAAGGTGCCGAAGTCGCCCCGACTCTCAACATGCGCACCGGTAACGGCGGCTCCAACGACAACACCGCCGAACAACCCGCCGCCGCGGCGAACAATTGATCGCCCACCGGACAGGCGCGATGCGCGAGCTGGTTCGCGTGCTCCTGGTGGTCGCTGCGGCGGTGGGGCTTGCCTTCCCCGCCGCGGCGCAGGAGTTCCCCGAGCGCGGAACGGCGCCGGTTGTCGACGCGGCGAACATCATCGACGATGCGACCCAAGCGGCGCTGACGCAGAAGCTCGACGCATTCGAGGAGCGTAGCCAGCGGCAGTTTGCGATCGCGACGATTCCCGATCTGCAGGGCTACGACATCGCCGATTACGGCTACCGCCTCGGCCGTGCCTGGGGCCTCGGCGATGCAGAGAACAACGACGGCATCATCCTGATCGTCGCGCCTAACGAGAAGCGGATGCGGATCGAGGTCGGCTACGGTCTCGAAGGCGTGATCCCCGACGGGCTCGCGTTCGAATATATCGAGGCGATGAAGCCCTATTTCCGCGAGGGCGACTATTCGGGCGGCATTGCGATGGCCGCGGACAGGATCATCAATCAGCTCGAGCTCCCTCCCGAGGAAGCGGCACAGGTCGCCGCGCAGGCGGAGCAGGCGCGCGAGAGCGACGGCGGCTTCCCGTTCGGCGCGCTGATCTGGATCGCCTTCATGTTCTTCTTCTTCATCCTCCCGATGTTCGGGCGCGGACGCAGGCGGCGCTATCGCCGCGGCGGCGGTGTCGGCGACGCAGTCGGCAACATCATCTTGTGGGAAGCGGGCCAGGCCGTCGCTCGCGGATTGATGGACAATGACGACTGGGGCGGCGGTGGCGGCTTCGGAGGTTTCGGTGGCGGCGGAGGCGGCGGGTTCGGCGGCTTCTCCGGCGGCGGCGGCAGTTTCGGGGGCGGCGGCGCCTCCGGGGGATGGTAGGCGATGAAGTATCTGACGGCCGATCAGCACCGGATCGTCACCGACGCGGTTGCCGGGGCAGAACTCGAGACCTCGGGCGAGATCGTCACCGTGCTCGCCGACCGGTCCGACGACTACAACGATATCGCGCTGCTCTGGGCGATCGCCACCGCCTTCACCGCGATGAGCATAGTGGCGCTATTCCCCGACTTCTTCCTCGGCAAGGTCGACTGGCTGATGGGTGGCTGGACCCACGAATGGACGGCAGGGGAGCTGTTCGGCATGCTCACCGCGCTCGGCCTCATAAAGTTCGCCGCCGTCTGGGCGATCCAGCTATGGCAGCCGCTCAAGTTCTGGCTCGTGCCAGGCCCGGTGAAGGACGCACGCGTGCACGCCAAGGCGGTGAAGCTGTTCAAAGTCGGGGCCGAGCGGCGCACCCATGGACGCACGGGCGTGCTGATCTATCTCTCGATGCGCGAGCACCGGGCGGAGATCGTCGCCGACCAGCCGATCGCCGAGAAAGTCCCGGCCGAGGTCTGGGGCGAGGCGATGGCCGACATGCTCGCCGAGATCAAACAGAGCCGTCTGGCCGAAGGCATGGCCGCGGGCGTGCGCGACGTCGGCAAGGTCCTCGCCGGTCACTTCCCGCGCGCCGACGACGACACCAACGAATTGCCGGACCGGCTGATCGAAGTCTGATGGCGGCGGATCGCGACGCGCCCGAGCAGATCGTCTGGCAGGGCAAGTATCTCACCACCAAGAAGCGCGGCCGCTGGGAATACGTCGGCAGGGCGCGCGGCATTCGCGCGGCGGCCATTCTCGCGGTGGAGGATGGGCACGTGCTGCTGGTCGAGCAGTACCGCGTGCCGCTGGGCAAGGTCTGCCTCGAACTGCCTGCCGGCCTGATCGGAGATGACGAGGGCCTTGAAGGCGAGGAAGCCGAAGCCGCCGCGACCCGCGAACTGGAGGAAGAAACCGGCTACCGCGCCGATCGGATGGAGAGCTGCGGCGAGTTCTTCTCCTCCCCCGGCATGGTCAGTGAGAGCTTCACGTTGATGCGCGCCCGAGGCCTGACCAAGGTGGGCGACGGCGGCGGCACCGACAGCGAGGACATCACGGTCCACCGCGTACCCCTCGCCGATCTGCCGCGGTTCGTTGCCGAACGCCGCACGCTGGGGCATGGCATCGACGTGCGCATTGCCATGCTGCTGGCGGCGGGCTTCATCGGGGAGGATTGATATGGCGGGCAGATGTGCGGGCAAGCTGGCTCTGGTGACCGGCGCGGCTCAGGGCCTGGGCGCGGCGCACGCGGGGCGGCTGGCGGAAGAAGGCGCCCGCGTGCTGTGCACCGATCTCAACGGCGATGGCGCGGCGGAAACGGCCGACGTGATTAACGAAAGCTGCGGCAGCGGCACGGCTTTCGCGATCGCGCACGATGTCACGGATCCGGATCATTGGGCCGCAGCGATCGAGGCTGCGCGCGAGCAGCTTGGCGGGCTCAACGTGCTGGTCAACAACGCCGGGATCGGCGTCGGCGGCAATATCGAGGCGTGCGATTTCGAGGACTGGAAGCGCTGCTTCGCGGTCAACGTCGACTCGATCTTTCACGGCTGTCAGAAGGCCCTGCCCCTGATGCGCGAGCATGCGCCGGGGTCTATCGTCAATATCTCGAGTATCGCCGGGCTGATCGCGAGCGACACGATGCCCGCCTATAATTCGAGCAAGGCAGCAGTGTGGATGCTGACCAAGTCGATCGCGCTGCACTGTGCGAAGAACAACATGGGCATCCGCTGTAACTCGGTGCATCCGACATTCGTCGATACGCCGATTCTCGATGGAACGGCGCGGCACCACAATCTCGATAAGGGCGTGCTGCTGGAGAAGCTAGCGCGGCAGATTCCGCTGAAATTCGTCGGAGAGCCGGACGATATCGCCAACGCCGTGGTCTATCTGGCAAGCGACGAGAGTCGCTTCATGACCGGGGCGGAGCTCAAGCTCGACGGCGGTATCTCGGCGATGTGATGTGACGGGCCCCCGCCGGGGACCCGTCAATCGGCGATCAGTGCGATCGCGAGGTAGACCAGGATCAGCGATCCGAACCCGATCAGCGTGCCGGCGACGAAGCCGATGCGGACCCAGGTGGCGTTGACCCCGAAGTAGTCGGCGATCCCGCTGCAGACGCCGAAGAGCTTGCCATTCCGCTTGTCGAGATGGAAGCTGCGCTCCGGCGCCACGGCGGGGCGGTTGCGCTCGGGCCGGCTCATACCAGGATGCCGGCCGGGCTGGCGGGGACGATCGCGGCGGCGAAGAACACGGCCGAGACTGCGAAAGCGGAAACCGCGGCGAGGACCCGGTTGCTCATGTCGTTGAACGATTGCATCGAAACTTTCCCTTCCTTGCTGTTCGAGGGCCAATCCCGCGAACGTTCCATGCTTTGCACGGGGCGTGCCAATTCGTGAAAACCGCAGAATTCCGCCATTTCCGTGATATGCGCACGAAATTCACCAGTTGTTCATTGCCGAGGATTGGGAAATTTCACCACATGTCGGGATCAGGAAAATCCGATAGTCTTGCCAACGCTGCCCGGCTATCGCCCACGCCTCGATGGCGCTCGACCTGATCTCCCTCTCCGACTTCCGCAATCACGCGCGCAGCGAGCTGTCGGAGACCGCGCAGTTCAATCTGCTCACGGGGGAGAACGGCGCCGGCAAGACCAACGTGCTGGAGGCGCTGTCGCTCCTCGCTCCCGGACGCGGCCTGCGCCGGGCGCCGCTTACGGAGATGGCACGCGGCGGCGGCACGGGCGGCTTCGCAATCGGTGCCTCGCTCGCAGCAGGCGATGGCGAGCCAGTGCGGCTTGGCACGTTCGCCCGGCCCGATCGGCCCAACAGACGGCTGGTCCAGGTCAACGGGGCTGACGCAAGCGCGGCCAGCCTCGGCGAATGGCTCGCCGTAAGCTGGCTGACGCCGGCCATGGACCGCCTCTTCACCGACAGCGCGGGCGGGCGGCGGCGCTTCGTCGACCGCATGGCGCTCGCGCTCGATCCGTCGCATGCCCGACACGCGACCCGCTATGAGGCCGCGCTGCGCGAGCGCAATCGGCTGCTGTCCGACGACACCCCGCCGGACCCGGTCTGGCTCGACGGCGTCGAACGCCATCTCGCCGAGCATGGCAGCGCACTGGCTCAGGGCCGCGCACGCACGATCGCCGCCGTGGCCGAGGCGCTGGCCCGACTACCCGAGGAACCGTTCGCCCGCCCCGCCCTTTCCTATGCCGCGAGCGGCCCGCTCGATCGGGTGCAGCTTGCCGTCGCCCTGCACGAGAGCCGCCGCCGCGACCGCCAGGCCGCGCGCACGCTGACCGGCCCGCACCGCGACGATCTCGACGTCGCCATGGCCGGCAAGGACGTCCCTGCCGCGATCTGTTCGACCGGCGAGCAGAAGGCGATGCTGATCGCGATCACCCTCGCGCACGCCGAGTTGGCGGCCAAGGGGCGGCCGGGCCTCCTGCTGCTCGACGAGGTGGCCGCCCATCTGGACCCTTTGCGGCGCGAAGCCCTGTTCGCCCGGCTGCGCACAGGCGGCGCACAAGTATGGCTGACCGGGACCGAGCGCGCGCCGTTCGCGGATATTCAGGGCGAAGCCGCGATGTGGGACGTCTCGGGTGGAGCGGTCGCCCGCGCTTCCTGATTTGGAAGCCGTGGCCTACCTACGGAGCTTCCTCTTCCGGCAGTGCCTTCGCGACCTCGTCCACCGTAGTACTTACCAGCGTCTCGATTCCCTCTGCTGTCGGGTGGATCCGGTCCGGCTGGATCAGTCGCGGCTGGTCGTAGACCCCCTCCAGGAAGAAGGGCACCAACTCCACGCCATACTCCTCCGCCAGCGCAGGGTAGAGCGCGTCGAAGGCCTGCTGGAACTCCGGCCCGTAGTTCGGCGGCGCGCGCATGCCCATTAGCAGGACGGGAATCTCTCGCTGCTTAAGGATGTCGAGCATGTTCGCAAGGTGGGCCTTCGTCTCCTCCGGCGAGAGACCACGCAGGAGATCGTTGCCGCCAAGCTCGAGGATCACGAGATCGGGCGCCTCTTGCTGCGCGTCGAGGGTGAATGCGAGGCGCTGGAGCCCCGCCGCCGTCGTATCGCCGGAAACCCCCGCATTGGCCACCTGCGCGTCGATCCCCTGCGCCCGGAGCGCCGCCTCCAGGCGTGCTGGGTAGCTCTCCTCCTTCGCGACGTTGTACCCGGCGAAGAGGCTGTCCCCGAAGGCGAGGATGTGCCGCTCCTGCCCCATCACGGGCATCGGATCCGCCGTCTGCTCCGCCGCAGGCGCGGGCTCGCGCTGCGGCGCTTCGCCACCACAGGCGGCCAGCGCGAAGGCGGTGACAATCGACAGACGGCTGAGACGCATCGGCAAGGCTCCTTGTTCGTGGCGTCTGCCTATGCCATCGCCGCGCAGTGACAAACCCCTCTCTCGCGATTTCCGCGCGCAACCTCACCCTCACTCTCGGCCAGACGGGCGCTCCGGTCGATATCCTGCGCGGCGTCGACCTCGACGTGGCACAGGGAGAGATTCTCGCGCTGCTCGGCCCGTCCGGCTCGGGCAAGAGTTCGCTCATGGCGGTCCTCTCCGGACTGGAGCGGGCGAGCGGCGGCAGCCTGACGGTGGCGGGGCAGGATTTCGCTGCGATGGACGAGGACGCGCTGGCCCTTGCCCGGCGCGGGCATATCGGGATCGTGCTCCAGGCCTTTCATCTTCTTCCGACCATGACCGCGCTCGAAAACGTTGCGACGCCGATGGAGCTTACCGGCGCCAGCGATGTGCAGGCCCGCGCGCGTGCCGAACTCGAGGCGGTCGGCCTCGGCCACCGGCTCGACCATTTCCCGACCCAGCTTTCGGGCGGCGAGCAGCAGCGCGTCGCCATCGCCCGGGCGACCGCTCTTCGGCCATCGCTGATCTTCGCCGACGAGCCGACCGGTAACCTCGACGTCGCGACCGGCCACGGGATCATCGACCTCCTCTTCGCCCGCCGCGCCGAGACGGGTGCGACCTTGCTCGTCATCACGCACGATCCAGAGCTGGCAGAGCGCTGCGACCGGGTGGTGACGATTGAAGACGGCCGGATCGCGAGCGATCGCCGTGGGTGAGCCAAGCTCACGCGGAGGCGCCGCATGACCTGGTCCACAGCCTGGCGGATCGCGCGGCGCGATCTCAATGCGCGGTTCAAGGGGCTGCGGCTTCTGCTCGTATGCCTGTTCCTCGGCACCGGCGCGCTCGCCGCGATCGGAACGCTCACCGGCGCGATCGAGGGGGAACTGGCGAACCGGGGCCAGGTGCTGCTCGGCGGCGATCTCGAGATCGAGGTCTGGCAGCGTGACTTGCTGCCGGAGGAGAAGACGGCGCTCGCGGAGTACGGCCATATATCGGGGGGCACGCGGCTGCAGGCGATGGCCACGGCGGGCGAGAACGCCGCACCGGTGGAGCTGAAAGCAGTCGACGACGCCTGGCCGCTCTACGGCACTCTGACGCTGGCTGGCGGCCGCACTGTGGGCGCTCCCGCGCCCGGCGAAGCATGGCTGGCGCAGGGTGCGATCGACCGGCTCGGGATCGGCGTTGGCGAGCGCTTCCGCATTGGCACGCAGGAACTGACCGCCGCGGGGATCATAGCCGACGAACCCGATCGGCTCTCCGAAGGCTTCCAGCTCGGCCCGACGGTGATCGTGGATGACGCCCTGCCCCACCGCGCGGGCCTGATCGCGCCGGGCGCGATGTACCAGAGCAAGTACCGGGTCGCCTTCACGCCCGACCGCGATCCGGAAGTGGTGGAGGAAACGCTGCAGGAGCGCTTTCCCGAGGCCGGCTTCGACTTCCGCACGCGCGACCGCGCTTCGCCCGGCGCTGACCGCTTCGTCGGCCGTATGGGCGAGTTTCTCACGCTCGTCGGCCTTGCCGCGCTGGTGATCGCCGGAATCGGCATCGGCGGCGGCGTGACTTCCTATCTCGAAGCCCGGCGGACCAGCATTGCCACGCTCAAGGTGCTCGGCGCCACGAGCGGCGACATCGCGCGCATCTACGCGCTGCAGATCGCGGCTGCGGCGGTGGTCGGCAGCGTACTCGGGCTTGCCGCGGGCCTGCTGGTCGCCCCCCTCCTCTCCGCGGCATTGCAAGACCTGCTGCCCGTCGAGGGCGGTTTCGTCTTCGCGCCGGGCGCGCTGCTGCTCGCGGCCGGTTACGGCCTGCTGGTGGCGCTGGTCTTCGCCGCGACGCCGCTGCTGCGCGCGCGCCGCTTCCCGGCCATGGCGCTGATGCGTGCACGGGTGGCGCCGCTGATGCGCGACCGCACCGCGCTCGGTTGGGTACTCGGCGGGCTCGCGGGGATCGTCGCGCTAGTCCTGCTGACCTCGCGCCAGCCGGACCTGGCGGCGCTGTTTCTGCTCGGCGCGGCTGCGACGCTGGGGCTGCTGGCCATGCTCGGGCACGGCATCCGCTACGCGGCGGCGCGGCTGCCCCGCCCGACCAGCCCGCTGCTGCGCAATGCGATTGCCAATCTCCACCGCCCCGGCTCCTCGACCGGCGCGCTGGTGACGGCGCTTGGCTTCGGCCTCTCGGCCTTCGTGCTCCTGGCTGGCATCCAGACCGCGATCGGCGGCAATATCGAGCGGCGCGTGCCGCAGCAGGCGCCCGATTACTTCGTGCTCGACATTCCGCGCGACCGCGTCACCGCGTTCGAGGCGCTGATCCGCGACGACCAGCCGGAGGCAGATATCCGCACCGTGCCCGCGCTCCGCGGCGCCGTCCTCGCCTATGGGCCGAAGGACGCCATGACGCGCGTGGCGGACCTCGAGGAAATTCCCGACGGCGCCTGGGGCCTGCGCGGCGAGCGCGGGCTGACCTATGCCGAGACCGTGCCGCCCGGCAACACGATCGTCGAAGGCCAGTGGTGGGGCCCGATGTGGGCCGGCGAACCGCTGGTCTCGGTCGACGAGGAGCTGGCAGCCGCTGCCGGCATCGCGGTCGGCGACTACATCACTGTCGGCGTGCTCGGCGTCGAGCGCACCGCGCGGGTCGCCAACCTGCGGCGGATCGACTGGGAGAGCATGGGCTTCAACTACGTCTTCGTGTTCAGCCCCAACGTGCTCGCCGACGCCCCGCACAATCTCGCCGCAACGATCGACCTCCCCGAGGGCACGCCAACCGGCCCGCTGCTCCGCCGGCTGGTCCGCGAGTTTCCCTCAAGCTCGATGATCGAGGTCGGGCAGATCCTGACCGAGGCGCGCACGATCCTAGGCCAGGTGGGACTGGCCACATTTGCCGCCGCCTCGGTCGCGGTGCTCGCCGGGCTCGCCGTGCTGATCGGCGCGATCGCAGCCGCACGCGCTGCGCGGACTTATGACACGGTGGTCCTGCGCGTGCTCGGCGCAAGCCGGCGGCAGATACTGGCGATGCAACTGGCCGAATACGGCGTGCTCGCCTCGGCCCTCGCCGTGGTCGCCTTTGCGCTCGGTAGCGCGCTCGCCTGGCTGGTGATCACCCAGCTCTTCGAATTCGACTGGCTGCCCGACTGGGGCGCGATGCTGGCGGTACTCGGGGCTGGGCTGGCCGTGGTGTTGATCTTCGCGCTGGCAGGCTCGCTGCCGCTGCTGAGGGCCAAGCCCGCGCAGGCGCTACGGGCGCTTTAGGGCAATCCATCCTGAGCAAAAGAAAAGGGGAGCCGAAGCCCCCCTTCCCTTTTCACAAAGGCAGCCCGCCTCAGAAGCGGAACTTGACCGTGCCGCCGTACGTGCGCGGCTGGTTCGGGTAGCTCGAAATCGAGCCTGCCTGCGCCACGGAATCGAACAGCGATAGCAGATAGCGGTCGTTGAGCAGATTGCGGCCCCACAGGGTGAACTCCAGCCCCATGTCCATCGCGTAGGTGATCGAGGCATTGAGGTCGTCCACCTCGCGGCGGAACGGACGCGCGGCGGCAATCGCCGCTTCCTGGTCGCCGTCGCCGTAGTAGCCGGGCAGGCCCTGTGAGATCTGCGTGGCGGATTCGTAGTGGTAGTCGCCGCGCAGGATCAGGCGGTCGCCGTTGGCGTTGATTTCCTTGTCCCACTGTGCGCCGAACGTGGCCGAAAGCTCGGGCACGCCCGCCACCTGGAAGCCCGACAGATCGCCGATCGAGCTGTTGGTGAAGCTGTTGTACTTCGCATCGAGGTAGGTGAAGGCGACGTTGAGCGACAACGAGTCGGTCGGGCGAACGAGACCATCGAACTCGACCCCGAAGGTCTCCTGCTCACCAGCATTCGCCAGCGCGAAGCCCGTGCCGGTGAAGATGTTCGACTGGAAGCCGTCGATCGTTTGTTGGAACACCGTCAGGTTCGCCGACGCATAACGCCAGTTGCCCTTGATGCCGAGCTCGTAGACCGTCGATTCCTCCGGTCCCGCGAAGCGCGAACCCGTGGTGAGGTTCGGCGTGATCAGCCCCGACTGGCCGAGCGCCGGAATGTCGCTCGCCAGGGGACGGCTGTCGCGCGAGAGGTTGAAGCTGCTCGCCTTGAAGCCCGTCGCATAAGACGCATAGACGTTCAGCGTCGGCGTCAGATCGTAGGCCAGCCGCGCGGTGTAGCTCCAGTCGCTGTCGTTCGTCTTTCCGTCCTCGACCGAGTTGGGCAGGTTCAGGAACGGCGGCAGGAACTGTAGCGGGCTCAGCGCCAGCAGCGGGTTTACCGCCGGGTTGGCCGCATTCGCCTCGGCGTAGGCTTGGACACCCGATTGAACCGCCGCGAAGCCGGCCGGGTTGGCGCCGGCGAAGGCGCCGATCTCCGCTGCCGTCGCCGGACGGCCAAGACTAAGCAGGCCACCCACCTGCGTCGCCAGCCCCTGCTGGAAGATCGCCACCTGGCCGATTTCCTGCAAGTCGAGGCCGGAGAACACGTCAGTCGAGGTGACGTTGGTGGTGATCGCCTTCTTGTCCTTGGTGTAGTTCGCACCCAGCGTCAGCGTCAGACCCTCGACGATGTCGATATCCACCTGGCCGAACAGGCTGTAGGCTTCGTTGTCGAGCCCGTACGCCTCATCGAGGCCCTGACCGGGAAGGAAGAACTGGCCGACGTAGTTCTCGCCGGTCAGCCCACTGATCGTGGCTTCGACCAGATCTACGTTGAAGGCGCCGCCGCTCGCGCCGCGGATGAGCAGGTCGGCATAGGGGCGGAAATCCTCACCGAAGAAGATTTCGCTCTTCTGGTCGACCGTCTCGTCGAAATAGTAGCCGCCGACGAGGAACCCGATGCGGTCGCCGATCTCGCCCGAGACACGCAGTTCCTGCGTGAAGGTCTCGAGCCCGATGTCGTCGAACTTGCGACCGATCAGGTCGGCGCTGGTGAAGTCCGAATCCTGGTTGGTGATCGCGTGCGATTCGCGATAGCTGGTGATCGAGGTCAGCGTCACCGCGCCCAGTTCGTAGTCGACCTGGCCCGAAACGCCCCAGTTCTCGATGTCGTTGGTCGAATCGAAGTTCGAATAAACGATCCCGTCGTAGATCTGCTCGGGCGTGTTGACCTCGCCGCCCACCGCGCGAACTGCGGCGGTCGCGGCCGAGGGCTGGACGTTGATCACGCCGCAGCAGATCTCGTCGATCTTGTCGTAGTCGCCGATCAGGCGGACCGAGAGCGGGCCGCCGTTTTCGAACAGCGCCTGCCCGCGCACGAACCAGCGGTCACGGTCGTTGGTGCGGTTGCCAGTGCCGAGATCGCGCAGATAGCCGTGGCGCTTGTTGATGCCCGCGGCGAGGCTCATCGCGATGCTATCGCTCACCGGCCCGGTGACGAGCGCCTTGCCGACCATCGCGTCGAAGTTGCCGTACGACGCCTCGACCGATCCGCCGAAGTCGAATTCCGGCTTTTTGGTGACGATCGAGATCACGCCCGCGCTGGCGTTCTTGCCGAACAGCGTCGATTGCGGCCCGCGCAGGACCTCGACCCGCTGCACGTCGGGCAGGTCGGAGATCTGCGCCGCAGTACGGCTGCGATAGACGCCGTCGACGAACACGCCGACCGATGGCTCGATCCCGGCGTTGTTCGCCCCGTTGCCGAAGCCGCGGATGATGAAATTGGTGTTGGCCGAGCTCTGCAGCGTCGTCACGCGCAGGCTGGGAACAAGGCTCGACAGATCCTTGATATCGCGGATTTGCGCCCGCTCGATCGTTTCGGCAGTCGTCACGCTCACAGCGACCGGCACGTCCTGCAGCGTCTGCTCGCGCTTGGTCGCCGTAACAACGATCGTGTTGCCCGTGGCGCTGTCGGCCTGCTGCTCGAAACTGTCCTGATCGCTGTTGGGCTCGCCCGGATCGGCCGCGGCCTGCGCGAACGCCGATGTGGGAAGAGCAATGCCGGCGACGCCTGCGAGCAGCGCCGTGCGAACGGAAGCGGTAAAACGCATGAATTTCCTCTCCAATGGTGAAACTGCGACAGGCCGAGATTCGGAGGTCGCGATCCCTCTCTCGTGATTAGGTTCCGGAAAGAAACCTCTCAAGTTGTTGTGACTTTTTCATTTCACCGGCGCCTGGGCTGTGCCTTTCGAGTCACACTGTGGGGCGCCCCCACCGGCGAGCTCAACTGAACACACCCGCAATATCCTTGCCGTAGACCGGGGGCCCGAACCGGTTCTCGGCCCTTTGTCCGGGAATGCTCATAACCACGAGATAGGCAAGCCAAGCGATCAGATTGAGCACGATAAGAGCGCCGCAAACGGCCCAGACCCAGTGCCCGGAGAACCCCAGATCGTGCAACCGCCGCGCGGTCAGCGAAAGGCCGGGAACAAAGTTCCCGAGGAAGAAGATTCCCCAGCAGCCGGCGACTATCATCCCAATCTTCTCTCCGACGAACGCGGAGTTTCCGATAAGCGCCAAGGCGACACCGATCATGAAGATCGTCAGATAGCCCGCAAGTAGGAAAAGCGAGTACATCCAGAATTCCAGCGGGGCGGAACGCCCGTCGAAACGAGCGTAACGCCGCAGCGGAACGACTGCCCACTTCCACCATTGCCCACGCGTCGGCAGCTTTGCGCCGGTTCTCACCGTCTTGCCCTTTCAGCCTGGGGCGAAATTAAGCTCGAGAAATGGCAGCAGGCCAGCGATTATCCGGCACGCTCGCCGTTCAGGCGGGCTTATTCGAACACGTCCGGCGTGGCGGCTCCCTTCGGGTCCTTGAGCAGCAAGAACATCCAGTGCATCGGGAACCCCCTCTTTCCTCAACGACCCTCATCCGCAAGGCATCACAAAGCGCGCGGGGCGGCAAGCAAAAAGCGCGGCCGAATGTAACACCATCCACCGCTCATGCTGTGTCCAGACGATCGTTCCGTCATTCAGCGCAGCCTCCGCCAAGCAGGCGACACTCACCACAAACGAGGCACCTTGCCGCATTGCAGCATATCCGCTAGGGCGCGCGCCAGTTTGGGTCGGGCTCGCGGAGTCCACGGACTCGCACAGAACCAACGACCCGCCCCGTACCTCAATTCTTAAGGCTTCCGCCCATGTCCCGCGCCCTTCGCAACGTGGCCATCATCGCCCACGTCGACCACGGCAAGACCACGCTTGTCGATCAGCTTTTCCGCCAGTCCGGCACTTTCCGCGAGAACCAGCGCGTGGAAGAACGCGCGATGGATTCCAACGATCTGGAGAAGGAACGCGGGATCACGATCCTCGCGAAGTGCACCAGCGTCGAGTGGAATGGCACGCACGTCAATATCGTGGACACACCCGGCCACGCCGACTTCGGCGCCGAGGTGGAACGCATCCTCAGCATGGTCGACGGGGTGATCCTGCTGGTCGACAGCGCCGAGGGCGCAATGCCGCAGACCAAGTTCGTCACCGGCAAGGCGCTCGCGCTCGGCCTCAGGCCCATCGTGGTGGTCAACAAGATCGACCGGCCCGACGGACGCCCCCAGGAAGTGCTCGACGAGGTATTCGACCTCTTCGTCAGCCTCGACGCGACCGACGAGCAGCTCGACTTCCCGGTCCTCTACGCGAGCGGCCGTGACGGCTATGCGAGCAACGATCAGGAGGCGCGCTCCGGCACGCTCGATCCGCTGTTCGAACGGATCGTCAACCACGTCCCCGCCCCGGGCCTGGACGAAGATGGGCCGTTCACCTTCCTCGCCACGCTGCTCGACCGCGACAACTTCATGGGCCGCGTGCTCACCGGCCGCGTCCAGTCGGGCACGGTAAATGTCAACGATCCGATCCATGCGCTCGACATGGACGGCAACGTGATCGAGACCGGGCGTGCGACCAAGCTGCTCGCCTTCCGCGGGCTCGAGCGGGTGCCGGTCGATAGCGCGCGTGCGGGCGATATCGTGGCACTCGCGGGGCTGGAGAAGGCGACCGTCGCCAACACCATCGCCGACCCTGCCGTGAAGGAGCCGATCGCGGCACAGCCGATCGATCCGCCGACGTTGGCGATGCGCTTCTCGGTCAACGACAGCCCGCTTGCCGGGCGCGAGGGGAGCAAGGTCACCAGCCGCATGATCCGCGACCGCCTGCTGCGCGAAGCGGAAAGCAATGTCGCGATCCGCGTGACCGAGAGCGCCGACAAGGACAGCTTCGAAGTGGCCGGCCGCGGCGAGCTCCAGCTCGGCGTGCTGATCGAGACGATGCGGCGCGAAGGGTACGAGCTCGGCATCAGCCGCCCGCGCGTGCTGTTCCGCGAGGAGAACGGCCAGCGGCAGGAGCCGTACGAGACGGTCGTGATCGACGTCGATGACGAATACTCGGGCACCGTCGTGGAGAAGATGCAGCGCCGCAAGGCGGATCTCGTCGAGATGCGCCCCTCCGGCCTCGGCAAGACCCGCATCACCTTCTCCGCGCCAAGCCGCGGCCTGATCGGCTATCACGGCGAATTCCTGTCCGACACGCGCGGCACCGGGATCATGAACCGCCTGTTCGAGAAATACGACGCCTACAAGGGTCCGATCGAGGGCCGCCAGAACGGCGTGCTGATCTCGATGGTCGCGGGCGAGGCGGTGCCCTATGCGCTGAACGCGCTCGAGGAGCGGGGCGAGCTGTTCATCGGCGGCGGTGCCAAGATCTACGAAGGCATGGTGATCGGCGAGAACGCCAAGCCCGACGATCTCGAAGTCAACCCGATGAAGTCGAAGCAGCTCACCAACTTCCGCTCCACCGGCAAGGACGATGCGATCCGCCTCACTCCGCCGCGCCGGATGAGCCTGGAGCAAGCGATCGCCTATATCGACGACGACGAGATGGTCGAGGTCACCCCCTCCAGCATCCGTTTCCGCAAGGCGATCCTCGATCCGCACGAGCGCAAGAAGGCCAAGCGGAAAGCCTAACCGGGCCGAGCCCGTTGGGTCAGGTCACGAGATACAGCTCGCCGATCGCCAGGGCGGCATAGAGCGCTGCGCCACCGAGGAACGGCAGGAAATAGCTCCTCCGTTCCTCGGGCAGTTCTTCCTTGAGCACGACGAGCACGATTCCGCCGCCGACGAAGGCGAACAGACTGCCGACCACGAGGGCCGGCAGGGCAAACATCAGGCCCGCCGCCCAGCCGGCCAGCGTCGCCGCGGCCAGAATCCAGCGCCCTTGTCTGTGATAGAGCTCGGGGTGATGGTTGCGGGTGCCGTAGTCGGCCGTCGCGAAATGCAGGACCATCGCACCGAAGTAGAGCGCGAGGCCGGGCAGACTCTCATCCTCCCGATGGTTGAGAAGGTAGGCGATGATGAAGATCAGCAGCGCGCTCGCGCCGATGTGCAGCCGGAACATCCCATGCGCCGGTCTGTCGCGGCCCTCCGTCGTCCGCCGTTCGCCTCGCGAGACGACGATCGCCCGTTCGGTCCCGTAGAATAGCGCCAGTCCGGCCAGCGCAAGCGCATAGACCATTGCCTCGGCCACCGGTGGTGCAAAGCCTGTCGACGCTGCGAAGGCGGCCCCGTGCGCGCCGAGTTCGGGCATTATGTGGAGAAAGACGTAGCCGACCGCCACTCCGCCCGCAAAACTGAGCCAGCGGCTTCGCGGCACGACGTCGAGAAAGGCCAAATTCCCAACGAACAAGTGCACCGCGGCGAAGCCGAGCGCCATTGCGAACGTCAGGACGACGATCGGGTTCATCGGGTGCGAACGGACCTGGAGGCGTGTCGAGGCGGAAATGCAGGCGAAATCGGCATGCGCAAAGGTCTCCCGATCGAGTGCAGCGAAGCGAGGTCTGCGTTCCTATACCCGATCCCGTGAGCCCGGACCCTTTTTCCGGTAAATTTCCCGTCCCGCCGAGAATTCACATCGCCCTAGCATTCTTTCGATGTGCCCGGCCGCAGGGAAACAATGCTCGCTCGACAAAGCTCAAGCATTCGGTTCCTTCCAAATTTCCGCACGCCGGTGGCAATCCGTCTGCAACGTTGTTACGTCGACGTCCATGCAGACGGGAACACTCATTTCACTCGCACTCTATTTCATCCTGATGCTCGGCATCGGACTCTATGCCTGGAAGAAGTCGACCGACACTTCCGAAGGCTATTTGCTCGGCGGACGGCAGCTTCATCCGGCGGTCGCAGCACTCAGCGCGGGTGCGTCGGACATGTCGGGCTGGCTGCTGCTGGGGCTCCCCGGTGCGCTTTACGTGGCGGGACTGGTCGAAGCGTGGATCGGCATCGGCCTGTTTGTCGGCGCCCTGGTCAACTGGATCGTCGTCGCACCGCGTCTACGCCAGCAGACCATCGATTACGGCAATGCGCTGACGATTCCTGAATTCCTCGCTAACCGTTTTCCCGACCGGGCAATCACCCTGCGCGTGATCTCGGCGATCATCATCGTCGTGTTCTTTACCGTCTACACCGCGGCCGGGCTGGTCGGCGGCGGCAAGCTGTTCATGACCAGCTTCGCCAGCGCATTCGGCGATATGGGCATGAGCGATTACATGTTCGGTGTCCTGCTGACCGCAGGCGTGGTGCTTGCCTACACCATGGTCGGCGGTTTTCTCGCCGTCAGCCTGACCGACTTCGTGCAAGGCTGCATCATGGTCGTGGCGCTGGTGATCATGCCGCTGGTGGTGATGTTCGGGCCTGGGGGAAGCGCCGGCGAATCTCTGACCCTTGTGCAGCCCGGGTTCCTCGATATCGGCTACGGCCTTACGTTCATCGGCTTCCTGTCGGCAGTGACCTGGGGCCTCGGCTACTTCGGCCAGCCGCACATCATCGTCCGCTTCATGGCGATCCGCAGCAAGAAGGACGTCGCCGTCGCGCGCAACATCGGCATGACCTGGATGTTCATCTGCCTCATCGGCGCGCTCGGCGTCGGCTTGGCAGGCCGGGCCTACGTCGCGCGCAACGGCCTCGCGATCGACGATCCGGAGACGATCTTCATCGTCCTCGCCAACCTGCTGTTCCACCCGCTCGTCACCGGCTTTCTGCTGGCAGCCCTGCTGGCGGCAATCATGAGCACGATCAGTTCGCAGCTCCTGGTCTCGTCGAGTTCACTGACTGAGGACTTCTACCGTCTGTTCCTGCGCAAGAATGCGAGCGAGCGGGAGATCGTCAACATCGGGCGGCTCGCCGTGCTACTGGTCTCCGTCGCCGCCATCATTCTTGCATCGGATCCCGAAAGCCAGGTCCTCGGTCTCGTCTCAAACGCCTGGGCCGGCTTCGGCGCCGCGTTCGGGCCGCTGATCGTCCTGTCGCTCACCTGGAACCGGATGACAGGCACAGGTGCCGCCGCAGGGCTCGTCACCGGTGCGGTGGTGGTGATCGCGTGGATCGCGCTCGGCTGGAACACGAGCTTTCTGGGCGGGGAAGGCGTTTACGAGATCATCCCGGGCTTCATCGCATCGTGGCTGGCAATCTGGGGCGTGAGCCTCGCCACGGCGGCCTCCGTACCGCGTCCGGTATCGGCAAGCTGATCAGCGACGGCGGAGCACCTATGCCGGCAAGGCTGGATTAACCATCGGGGCGGCAGGGATTTCGGCAATGCGTCGCGCGATCCTTTCCTGCCTTGCCCTGCTGGCCCTCGGCGCCTGCCAGGTCCTGCCCGAAAGCCGCAGCCCGCAGCGGCCGCGCCAGCCATCGAGCGGCACGACGGTCTCGCCCAGCCCCGCCGCACGGCAATGCCTGGCCGATCTCGGCGCGACCGGTGCGGGCTTCAGCCCGCTGCCCGACCGCTATGCCGACCAGGGCTGCTCATTGCTCAACACCGTGGATCTCACCCGGTTGCCGGGGGACCGCGGCACGTTCGCTGTCTCCAACCTCGGCCCCGTAGCTTGCCCGACCGCGACGGCCTTCACCGCCTGGGTGCGCTACGGCGTCGACCGCGCCGCGCGTATTTATCTGGGCAGCCCCATCGTGCAAGTGGAGACGATGGGCAGCTACGCTTGCCGCAACGTCGCCGGCAGCTCGCGGCGCTCCGCCCACTCCCAGGCCCAGGCGATCGACGTCTCCGCGTTCGTGCTCGCCGACGGCCGGAGAGTGAGCGTACTCGACGACTGGGACGAGGGAACGTCTGCCGAGCGGGAGTTCCTGCGCATCGTCCAGCGCAGCGCGTGCAAGCGGTTCGAAACCGTCCTTGGCCCCGAATACAACGCCGCGCACCGCAATCATTTCCATCTCGAGCGAGGCGGCGACGGCGGATTCTGCCGCTGAGCGGCGGCGCGGTCATTTTCTCGCGTCGAGTCTGATCCGCACCGCATCGGCCGGATGCCTGGCTCCGAGCTTGGCCATCATATTCGCGCGGTGGATCTCGACCGTACGCGGGCTGATGGCGAGCTCACGGGCGATGGCCTTGTTGCTCAGGCCGTCGGTCAGCAGATCGAGAACTTCCCGTTCGCGCCGGGTCAGCCCGCCGATATGGCGGCGCGCTTCGGCAAGCCGCCGCTGCGTCGCCGCATGATCCGGCGCTCCGGCTGCCGCCCGGTCGATCGCGTCGGCCAGCGTTTCGCGTGTCACGGGCAGATCGAGGTAGTCGAACGCCCCACCCCGGATGGCAGCGACGACCCGTGCGGTTTCGGGCTCCACCGCGGTCGCGATCACCGGCAGCCAGACGGATTGCCGGGTGAGCCGCCGAATACCTTCCGCGATGCCGCCCCACCGGTCGCAATCGCGGACCAGCAGGAGCCCGCGATCGGGCTGTAGATCCGCCACCTCGTCGATCGCGGCATAGACTTCCGGACGATGGTCCAGCGCCGCGGCGGCGCGGGCGATCTGCGCGCGCAGATCGTCTTCCGGTTCGACGATGTGAATGATCTGCTGCCCGGCCATGCGGCGCAGCGATGCACCGAAGTACCGCCCTGGGCGGCATCACAGTCGCTCTGTTTTCAAGATTTTAGATAGCTACGATCACGTAGGCCGGTCGCCGGGCAGGTGGCACGCCGTACCGCCGGCTTCAATCCAGAATGGATGTATCAACTACGTGCTGCCACGATCCGTGGCAGCGCCTATTCGTCGCCCCCATAGAAGCTGTAGTCCGGCAAGGCGTGGAACGCCTTGCGCAACTCGTCGCCCCAGCTCGAGGAAATCGCCTCGAAATAAGGATCATCATGCGTGATGCGGCGCGCATGCGTGGCTTCGAATCCGTCGCGCGCGATCACCAGCAGATCGAGCGGCAGGCCGACCGAAAGATTGGCCTTGAGAGTGGAATCGAACGAAACCATCAGCAGCTTCACCGCATCCTCGAAGCTCATCGCGCGGTCGTAGCCGCGGATCAGGATCGGACGGCCGTACTTCGTCTCGCCGATCTGGAAGAAAGGCGTGTCGAAACTCGCTTCGATGAAGTTGCCCTCGGGGTAGATCAGGAACAGGCGCGGCTCCATGCCCTTGATCTGCCCCGCGAGAACGACCGACGCGGTGAAGCGGCCCCGTCCGCGATCGCCATTCGCCTCCTGCCGTTCCTCGATCGTGGCGCGCAGCAGCCGGCCGATCTCGGTCGCCACCTGAAACATCGTCGGCGCTTCGAGCAGCGAGTTGTGCCGTTCCCCCGGGACCTTGATGCGTTCCTCGAGGTAACTGATCACCGCCTGCGTCGTGGCGAGATTGCCGGCAGTCATGACCGCGAGCATCCGCTCGCCCGGTTTCTGCCAGTGGAACATCTTTCGAAACACGGAGATGTTGTCGACGCCCGAATTGGTGCGCGTGTCGCTCATCAGGACGAGCCCTTTGTCGAGCACCATTCCGACGCAATAGGTCATTACTGCTGTTCCATCTGCTGCTGTTCGACCGCCACATCGACGTGGAGATCCTCGCTGGCAACCCCGAAGCTGACGCCCGTGACCGGAGCAGCATCGCGGTAGTCGAGGCCCGTGGCAACGCGAACGTAGCGTGAATCCGGACTGATCCCGTTGGAGATGTCGAACCCGACCCACCCCAGTCCTTCGACGTGCGCTTCGGCCCAGGCGTGGGTCGCTTCCTGATGGATGCGGTCGTTCATCATCAGATAGCCGCTGACGTAGCGCACCGGAATATCGAGGGTGCGGGCGGCGCCGATGAAGATGTGCGCGTGATCCTGACACACGCCGCAGCCGGCCTCCGCAGCTTCCTCGGCGGTAGTGGTGACGCCGGTCGATCCCGCGCGATATTTGACCGTCTCGCGGATGCGGTCCGAAAGGGCATGGAGGAAGTCCAGCTTACGATCGGGCGCGCATTCGAGGTCGCGCAGCAAAGCGCGCACTTTCGCACCCGGCTGCGTCAGGCGGGTCTGCGCCGAGAAGCTCCACAGCGGCAGATGGCCGGAATGCTGGCCGATGACGCCGGCCTGGTCCTGCGTATCGACCACACCGCTGCAACTGACGACGACTTCCCGCGCGCCCTGTTCGATGGAGATCAGCGTCACTGCGTTGCAATGCTGGTCCTCGTAGGTGAGTTCCGGGCGAGCATTCTCGTACTCCATGTTCCACGACAGAACCGCCTGGCCCTGAGTCGCCTTGGGCATCATGCGCAGCCGCTGGAGCGCATGCACCACCGGTTCGGCGAAGGCGTAGCGGGTTCTATGGCGGATCGAGAGGCGCATCGGTCAGCTCAGGAACCGGTAGTCTTCGGCGATCGCGTCGGCGATGGCGCGATTGCAGGTGATGAATTCCAGCAGGAAGTCGTGCAGGCCCGTCTCGAAGATGCTGTCGATCGTGAGATCGGCAATGCGCGTGGCGCTTTCCCGCATCAAGGCATTGCTCTCCCCCTCGGCACCATGAAGCCGCGCCAGTGCCGCCAGCTCGTCGCGCAGGGCCGAATGGCAAAAGGCGATGCTGCGCGGGAAACGGTCGTCGAGCACGAGAAATTCGACGATCCCGCGCGCGTCGATCTGTCCGGCGTTGAGCCAGCGAAACGCGCGGTCGCCGGAGACGGAACGGAGCACCTGATCCCACTGCCCGGTGTCGAGGCTCGACCCGACGTAGGACAGCGAGGGCAGCAGCAGGTAGTACTTCATGTCGAGAATGCGGGCGACGCAGTCGGCGCGTTCGGCGAAGGTGCCCGCGCGGGCGAAGTGGAACCCTTCGTTGCGCAGCATCGATCCATTCATGGCGCCGTGCACCGCGGTGCCAGCACGGCGGATGATCTGCACGGCCTCCCCCACGCTGCCCTGCGCTACCGGGCGGGCGAGGAGCCCCGAGATCTCCATCCAGCTCTCGTTGATCGCTTCCCATAGCTCGCCGCTGATCGCGTTGCGTACCGCGCGCGCGTTGGTCCGTACCGCGCCGACCAGGGCGAGCACGCTCATTGCGTTGTCGGGGTCGCGCAGGAGGTAATTCCATGCCTGGTGCCCGGTGTAGGTGCCGTGCTTCGCCTCGTAGCCGCTACGCTGCCCGAAAGCCTCCACCACGGAGCGCCATTCCTCTTCGGCCGTGGCAACATCGCGGGTGAGCGCCATGTGAAAGCCCGCCTCCAGCAAGCGCGCGGTATTCTCCGCCCGTTCGAGGTAGCGGAACATCCAGAAGAGGCCGTGTGCGGTGCGGCCTAGCAAGGCGGGGCCCTCCGCATCAGTCCTTGAGCACCCAAGTGTCTTTCGTGCCCCCGCCCTGGCTCGAATTGACCACCAGCGAGCCCTTGCGCATCGCCACGCGGCTGAGTCCGCCGGGGACGATATCGATGCCTTCGGGCGAGACGAGCACGAAAGGCCTGAGATCGACGTGCCGCGGGGCAAGACCGCGCCGGGTGTAGATCGGGCAGGTCGATAGCGAGAGGGTGGGCTGCGCGATGTAGTTCTGCGGGCTCGCCTTCAGCTTGCGGCGAAAAGCGGCCAGTTCGCGCTTCGAAGCGGCCGGGCCGACTAGCATGCCATAGCCACCCGAACCGTGGACTTCCTTGACCACCAGTTCCTCGAGATTGTCGAGCACGTGGGCAAGGCCCTCCCGATCGGCGCAGCGCCAGGTCTGGACGTTGGGCAGCAGCGGCTTCTCGCCGGTATAGAACTCCACGATCTCCGGCATGAAGCTGTAGATCGCCTTGTCGTCCGCCACGCCCGTGCCGGGGGCATTGGCAATGGTAATTCCGCCCGCGCGATAGACGTCCATGATGCCCGGCACGCCAAGCACGCTGTCCGGATTGAAGGTCAGCGGATCGAGGAAATCGTCGTCCACCCGGCGGTAGAGCACGTCGATCGGCTCATATCCACGCGTCGTACGCATGGCGACGCGGCCGTCGGTCACGCGCAGGTCGCTGCCCTCGACCAGTTCGGCGCCCATCTGATCGGCAAGGAAAGCATGCTCGAAATAGGCGCTGTTGTAGATGCCCGGGGTCAGAACCGCGACCGTCGGCTTGCATTTCGCCGCCGCCGGCGTGCAGGCCGCGAGGCTCTTGGCCAGCCGCCGCGGATAGTCCGACACGGTACGCACCGGCACCCGCGTGAAGAGCTCGGGGAACATCGCCATCATGGTTTCGCGGTTCTGCAGCATGTAGCTGACCCCCGACGGCGTGCGCGCGTTGTCCTCCAGCACGAAGAACTCGTCCGGGCCGGTACGCACGAGATCGATGCCGACCACGTGCGTGTATATCTCGCCGGGTGGTGTGAACCCGACCATGTTCTGCAGCCAGGCGGGATTGTCGCGCAGCAGCCTCTCGGGCAGCACGCCGGCGCTGACGATCTCCTGGCCGTGATAGAGATCGTGGATGAACGCATTGATCGCGCGCACGCGCTGCTCGATCCCACGCGTCAGACGGCTCCACTCGGCCGCCGTGATGATGCGCGGTACCATGTCGAATGGGATCAGCCGCTCCTCGGCCTCGTTCTCCCCGTAGACGTTGAACGTGATCCCGGTGCGACGGAACGCGATCTCGGCTTCGCGGTGCTTGCGCGAGAGGAAGGCCGATTCCTGCTGATCGTACCAGTGGCGATATTCCTGGTAAGCCGGCCGAACCGCGCCGTCGCTGGTCCGCATCTCGTCGAATCTGCCATCGGCCTCGTACATGAACCTCCTGGATCGATGTCCGGTGCGGTTCACGTCCCACGACAGGCCGCCCCCATCGTTTAGGAAAAGGCTCAGTCGGCTTCGAGTTCCCGCAGGACGGCGTGAATGGCCTGGGGCGACGAGGTAAAGCCCAGGTGGGTACAGCGCAGCGCCACGGCCCGGTCGCGCTCGCTCTCGCGGCCGCGCGCGCTGCGCGGGCTGACGATGCCGTCGCGCGGGCTCCACAGGGCGACGGTCGGCACCGGCGGCTTCTCGCGCAGGTTGGCTTCGATCGGCGGCTGATCGACGCGGTGTCCGGTCACGAACTGATAAGCGCGCCAGGCGTTGTTGGCGCGCGGATTGCCCGAGAAGGGGGATCCCATGGTGATCACCTTCGCCACCAGCTCCGGGTGACGCTTGGCGATCTCGCGTGCGAAGAGACCGCCGAGGCTCCAGCCGACGAGATAGACCTCCCGGCCGTAGCGCTCGTGCACCTCGATCAACCGCCGCTCGAGGTACTGAACGTTCTCTTCGGTCGGCCCGAAGTTGAAGCCCAGGCCCCAGCGCTTGACCTTGTGCCCCGCCTGTTCGAGCAATCGCGCCATGTAGCGCATGCGGACCGGGTGCGTGGCAAAGCCCGGCAGCAACATGACCGTGCGGCAGGCAGAGGCATTGGGGATATCTACGCGCCGGAACGGCCGGACGACCGGCTCCGCCAGATGGGAGAGCTCGCCGACAAGATACAGGAGCTTCGGGCCGCCGTTCGCCTCGGGGTCCGGCTCGCGCGCCAGCTCCCAGCGCAGGGCCAGTTCCTCCCGCGTAGTGGGGAGCTGTGCGAACGAGGAAGGGGCCGGTAGCGTTGCCATCAAAATGTAACTTATGCTCATTTGGCTAACGCTGGCTGAACGGCGGCGTTCCACCCCCGACTTTGCGTTACCTAGGGACAGTCGCCGATCCGCTCGGACACGACTTCCATCGTCATGCGCATCTCGCCGCCTGGAATCGCTCCCGATTGCTGGCTCATGGCCATCCGCATGCGGCTCCGTTCTTCCTCAACGGTGCCGTTGATCGTCATCTCCGCATCGACCCCGCCGGGCCCGCCGCAGGTGAGCGCCGCGTCGAGGTCCTTACCCGCCGCTTCGAAGCGCGAAAAAGAGCAGGTTATGCCGTCCTGCCCCTCGCCAAGCTGCTTGACCACGCGCCGGAAGCCTTCCTCGGCCTCGGCTTCGGTCAGGCATTGGGTCCGCGGCTCGCCCTGAAGGCCGGCAGCCATGTCGCGCATCCGGGCCGCCTGTTCCGGCGGAATGCCGGGAATTTCGAAATCGATGACTTCGGCGCTGCTGTGATAGAGCCCCGGGCGCGGCTTCACCAGATTGTCGGCCGCCTTGATGACATCCTCGGCCGTCTTCGGCTGATCGGGCTCGCTGCCGCAGGCCGCAAGCGCAAGCGCACTGCCGGCAACCATGACCATTGCACGCATTCGATCGCTCCTTGCTGGATCCCCTTGTTCCCCAAGCTATCAAGCAGGACGCAGCCTGCCAAGCGCTTGCCGTCCGCCCCTTGCTCGCCCATATCCCGGACCATGGCCGAACTCGTTATTCGTAGAGGACTGGAAGAGCCCGACACCTCGGGAGGCTTCACACCGCACAAGCCGCAGCGGCCTGAAAAGAGCATGGGCGGCCGCAGGTTCGAACTGGTATCCGATTACCAGCCATCGGGCGACCAGCCGACCGCCATCCAGGAACTGGTAGGGGCCGCGAAGGAGGGGGAGCAGACGCAGGTTCTGCTCGGCGTTACCGGCTCCGGCAAGACCTTCACGATGGCCAAAGTGATCGAGGAGTTGCAGCGCCCGGCCCTGGTGCTCGCGCCGAACAAGATCCTCGCGGCCCAACTCTACGGCGAGTTCAAGAGCTTCTTCCCGAACAACGCGGTCGAGTATTTCGTCAGCTACTACGACTACTACCAGCCCGAGGCCTACGTGCCCCGGTCTGACACCTACATCGAGAAGGAAAGCTCGGTGAACGAGGCGATCGATCGGATGCGCCACTCGGCCACGCGCGCGCTGCTCGAACGTGACGACGTGATCATCGTCGCCTCGGTCTCGTGCCTCTACGGCATCGGTTCGGTGGAAACTTATTCGGCAATGATCTTCGACCTCAAGAAGGGCGAAACGCAGGATCAGCGCGAGATCATCCGCAAGCTCGTCGCGCTGCAGTACAAGCGCAACGACGCCGCCTTCGCCCGCGGCAACTTCCGCGTGCGCGGCGACAATCTCGAGATATTCCCCAGCCACTACGAAGACATGGCCTGGCGGGTGAGCTTCTTCGGCGACGAGATCGAGGAGATCAGCGAATTCGACCCGCTCACAGGCACCAAGGGCGCGAGTCTCGACAAAGTGCGGGTCTACGCCAACTCGCACTATGTCACGCCCGGCCCGACGATGAAGCAGGCGATGGAGGCGATCCGCTTCGAGCTTGAGGAACGCCTGAAGGAGCTTCACGCCGAAGGCCGGCTGCTCGAAGCGCAGCGGCTGGAGCAGCGGACCAACTTCGACCTCGAGATGATCGCCGCCACCGGAAGCTGCGCCGGTATCGAGAACTACAGCCGCTTCCTGACCGGCCGCCTCCCCGGCGAGCCCCCGCCGACGCTGTTCGAGTATCTGCCGGACAACGCGCTGCTGTTCGTCGACGAGAGCCACCAGACGGTGCCGCAGATCGGCGCGATGTCGAAAGGCGACCACCGGCGCAAGATCACGCTGGCCGAATACGGCTTCCGGCTGCCAAGCTGCATCGACAACCGTCCGCTGCGCTTCAACGAGTGGGACGCGATGCGCCCGCAGACCTTTGCCGTTTCGGCCACCCCGGGCGGTTGGGAAATGGAGCAGACCGGCGGCGTGTTCGCCGAGCAGGTCATCCGCCCGACCGGCCTGATCGACCCCCCGGTGGAAGTGCGCCCGGTGGAGGATCAGGTGCAGGATTGCATCGCCGAAGCCAAGGCAGTCGCGGCCAAAGGGTACCGTACGCTCGTCACCACCCTCACCAAGCGCATGGCGGAGGACCTGACCGAGTTCATGCACGAGCAGGGGGTCAAGGTGCGCTACATGCACTCGGACGTCGAGACGCTCGAACGCATCGAGCTGATCCGCGACCTGCGCCTGGGCGTCTATGACGTGTTGATCGGCATCAATCTCCTGCGCGAAGGGCTCGACATTCCCGAATGCGGGCTGGTGTGCATCCTCGACGCGGACAAGGAAGGCTTCCTCCGTTCGGAGACCAGCCTGATTCAGACCATCGGCCGCGCCGCGCGCAATGTGGACGGCAAGGTCATCCTCTACGCCGACCGGATCACGGGTTCGATGGAGCGCGCCATGGCGGAAACCGAACGCCGCCGGGAGAAGCAGCGCGCCTACAACGAGGAACACGGGATCACCCCCCAGACGATCCGCCGCCAGATCGCGGACATCGTCGCGCATACGGCGGCGCAGGACGGGGTGACGATCGATACCGGCGACGCGGAACGCAACAATCTCGTGGGCCACAACTTGCGCGCCTATATCGAGGATCTGGAGAAGCGCATGCGCGAGGCAGCCGCCAACCTCGAATTCGAGGAAGCCGGCCGCCTGCGCGACGAGATCCGCCGCCTGGAGCAGGACGAACTCGGGCTGCCGGACAGCGAGAAGAAGGCGCCCCTCGTCGGCCGCAGCAACGAGGGCAAGCCGGGCACACGCAAGCTCCGCTACGGCAAGACGCAGCGGAAGTGGGGGCGGTAGCAGCCCCGGGGCGATAGCGGGATCGGCGAGCAGAGCAGTTCGTTCGTCGATCCCTGTCGATGATCCATCACGAATTATTGCATCTTGCGGGTCGGCTGCCCTAGTAGCCCCCGATGATTTTCCGAACCTTGCTTGCGGCAACCGCCGTTCTCGCCCTTTCCTCTCCCGCCGTCGCCCAGACGGATGAAGCCGAACCGGCCCCGAAGGCAGAAACGGCGTACGAAGCGAATTCCGCTTCGGAGACGCTCAGCGGTACCTTTGGCGGACGCTCGATCCACTATACCGCGACGGTCGAGGAACAGCTGCTCAAGGGAGACGACGGCACGCCCAAGGCGGCAATCGTCACGACTTCCTACATTGCGGAGCCACGCGATCCGTCGCGGCCCGTGACGTTCCTGTTCAACGGCGGCCCCGGTTCCGGCTCGGTCTGGCTGCAGATGGGCGCGTTCGGGCCCAAGCGGGTCGCCATTCCGTCCGATGCGCGCGACGATGGCGCCCCGCCCTATCCGATCCTCGACAATCCCGATTCACTGCTCGACGTGACCGATCTGGTCTTCATCGATCCGGTCGGCACCGGCTTCAGCCACACGATCGGTGATACCAAGGGCGAGGATTACTGGGGCGTCACCAAGGACGCCAAGTCGGTCGCCCGGGTGATCCGGGACTGGCTGAGCAAGAACGGCCGCTGGAACAGCCCGAAGTTCCTCGGCGGCGAGAGCTACGGCACGACGCGGTCCGCAGCGGTCGTCCACGAGCTCGAGGGCGCCTATAACGACGTCTCGCTCAACGGCGTGATCCTGATTTCCACCGTGCTCGACTTCGGGGCGGGCGCCGAAACCGAAGGCGCCGAGCTGGGCTATATCACCACGCTGCCATCGATGGCTGCGACGGCGCTCTATCACGGCAAGGCGACGGCGCCATCCGTCGAGCAGTTCGTCGAGGAAGCGCGCCAGTTCGCGATCGGCCCCTACGCCGCCTTCCTGCTCAAGGGTCAGAATGCGAGCGCTCAGGAGCGCGCTGCGGTTCGCGCCGAACTCGCACGCTTCACCGGGCTTTCCGAAGAATTTCTCGAGCGGGCGGACCTGCGCGTGTCATCCGGCCGGTTCTACAAGGAACTGCTGCGAGATCGCGGCCTCACCGTGGGCCGCCTCGACAGCCGCTACACCGGCGTCGATTACGACAATGCCGGCGAGCATCCGGACAATGATCCGAGCTTCTACGGTATCGATGGGGGCTATACCGCCGCAGTCAATCACTTCATGCGCGACACGCTGGGTTACCAGACCGAGCGCGATTACGTGACGATCGGCTACGTCGGGCCGTGGGACTGGCGGCTCGAGGGCGGACGCGACACCAACGCCTATCTCAACGTCGCCCCCTATCTCGGCAAGGCGCTGCGCGAGAATTCGGGCATGCGCATCTTCGTCGGCCAGGGCTGGTACGATTTCGCAACCCCCTTCTTCGCGGCCGAATATGCGCTGACCCGCACCGGTTTCCCGCAGGATCGGATCGTGTGGCACTACTACGATTCCGGCCACATGATGTACGTGCGTGACGAGGACCGCCGCAAGCTGTCGGAAGACGTTCGCGCCTTCATCCGCGCGCGCTGAAGCCGTTGCTCGGCCGCTTTACCACTTCTGCCGTGCTGATCGCGCTGGCCGCGTGCAAACCGCCTGCGACCGAAGACTACGTGGCCCGCGTCGAGCTCGACAAGGCACGCCCCTTTGCGAGCGAGCCGATCCCCTCCCCCGACACCGACGGGGCTCTTTGGGCGGAAAGCGACCGGCCGGGCCGCATCCTGTACGGCAAGCCCGGGGAGGCCCCGCTGATGGCACTCGCCTGCGAGCAGGGCGAGCAAGGCCAGCGTGTCCACATCACCCGCTTCGCTGCGGCCGATCCGGAAGCCAAGGGGATTCTCGCGCTTATCGGCAACGGTCACGTTACACGGCTGCCGGTCGACGCGACGTGGAACGGGCGGGCGTGGCTGTGGGAGGGTTATGCCGCGGCCGACGATCCCGATCTCGAGGTGTTGACGGGCCGGCGCAAGGTCGAGGCGACCGTGCCCGGCGCGGGATCGGTTGATCTCAATCCGAGCGAACGCCCGCGGCACCTGATTGAGACGTGTCGTGGAGAACGTTCGCCGGACGAGCCGGTACCGCCTGAGCCAGAGTGACGAGCGCATCGGGCCCAAGGACCTGCGGTAGCTGCCGCCCTTCTTCTCCCGGCGCATACCAGAGATAGAGCGGCACGCCCGCCGCGCCGTGATCCGCGAGGAACTGGGTGATCGCCGGATCCCGGCGTGTCCAGTCGCCTCGCAGCGTTATCACACGCGCCTTGACGAAAGCGTCGCGCGTGGCTTCGCGCTCGATCGCGACACTTTCGTTCACCTTGCAACTGACGCACCAGTCGGCGGTGAACCAGACAAACACCGGCCTGCCGCTGGCGCGGGCTTCGGCGAGCGCATCCTCGCTGAATTCGACCGGATCGAGAAGGCTCTGGGCCACTTCCACTTCCTCGCTTGCGAGGTTCGGCAGGAAACCGATGCCGAGCGTGGCGACAAATAGTATCGCGACAAACGCTGCCTGGCGTATCGCCCCGGTCCGGCGGCCCGCGACGAGCAGGATGGCGAGGACGATCGCCATCAGCCCGGCCGCGCCCCAGCCAAGCTCATCACCGCCGAGACGGAAGCAGAGCCACAGCAGCGCGAGTGCGGTGAGCCCCATTGGCACCGCCATGACCTTCCGGAAGGTCTCCATCCACGCACCCGGCCGGGGCAGCATTCGCCGCAGGGCCGGAATCAGGCCGATGGCGAGGAACGGCAGCGCCAGCCCAAGACCAAGCGCAGCGAACAGCAGCAGCGCTTCCAGCGGCGGCAGGATCAGTGCCGCTCCCAGCGCGGCGGCCATGAAAGGTCCGGTGCAGGGCGTCGCAACGAAAGCGGCAAGCAGGCCGGTAGCGAAAGCTCCCGCAGGCTCGCCGCCGCGGGTCAGCGCGATCGAGGGCAACTCGAACAGTCCGGCAAGATTGGCGGTGATAGCCGTCGCAAGCACGAGCAGCCCGATCACCACGGCCGGTTCCTGCAACTGGAAGGCCCAGCCGACCGCTTCGCCTGCCGACCGCAGCGCCAGCAGCAGTGCCCCAAGTCCGACGCAGGCAACCAGGACCCCGGCAGTATAGGCAAAGCCTTCGCGCCGTGCGTTGGCCTGGCTTTCGCCTGCCCGGGCGAGACTCAGCGCCTTGAGGCTGAGGATCGGGAATACGCACGGCATCACGTTGAGGAACAGTCCGCCGGCAAGCGCTCCCAGGACCAGCAGCCACAGCGCCGGTGTATCGGGCGCAGCAACCGGCTTACCCGCGCTCGGGACCGCGCCAGGAACCGCGGTGAAGCGCACCCCCACGTCACGCGAAAAGGCGAGAATGCCCTCGATTCGCTGCGGCGTGGGTTCACGCACGATCTCCGACGGGAGATTGAGCTGATCGAGCGGTACTTCCGCGACGAGCAGATCGCCATCGCGGAAGAATGTCTGTTCGTCCGCATAGGCTAGTCGCCTGCCCTTGCCGAACTCCCGCTCTTCCACGAAGACGTGCGGATCGGATAGCTCCATGTCGGCCGGCAGTGGAATGCCGATGCGCAGTCGCTCGTCCTCGACGGCGAAGTTCGCCCGGCTGTCGAGCATCGGCGCGATCTGCGCGCGCCAGCGGATGAAGCGCGGATCCTCTTCGGCCGCCGTCGGATCCAGCTCCAGCACCGCCCGCTGCGGCACGCAAATCTTGTCGGTGCAGGCGAGATAGTCGGCTGTCACCGAAATCGGTTCGAGTTCCTCGAGATTCGCGCCGCGCGGCACCCGGATCGGCACGAGGACAGCGTAGCGGCCCTCGTAGACATGGTTCATCAACCCGCCGAGCACCAGGCGGTGCGGCACGGGGTAGAGCGGCTCCCCCGCCGACCAGCCGCGCGGCAGTTCCCACGCGAGCTCCATCCCCAGCCCGGCATCCCCGGGATTCGACCAGTAGCCGTGCCATTCGTCCGAGCGGGGTGTGAAGCGTAGCGCAACGAGCCACTCGCCACCCGCCTCCGGCGGACCATCGGCGAAGATTTCCGCGGCGATGTTATCGTCGGTCACCTGCGGCTGGGCGTCCGCCCGGCCGGCTACGAGAAGCGCGAATACGGCGAGGAGCGCCAGCGCGATGGATGCGAGCCAGGTTCGCGCTCCGCCCATTGTCCTTGCCTCGGTCACGGGCGCCGTCCTAGGACGGCGCGGAGATTCCTGCAATGAGAAGGCGATGGACGACAAGCGCGATCTGCTGATCCTGGGCGGTGGCCTGGTGGGAATGACGCTGGCTCTTGCCGCTGCGCGCAAGGGCTTGTCGAGTCATGTCGTCGACCGCGCCGACCCTGCGGAGCTCACCGCCGAAGGGTTCGACGGCCGTGCGAGCGCGATCTCGACCGCGAGCTGGAACCTGTTCACCAACATCGGTCTCGCCTCCGCGCTCGAACCGCACGGCTGCCGGATCGAATCGATCGCGGTGAGCGACCAGCTCAAGCCCGGACGGATCGATTTCCAGCCCGAGACTTACGAAGGATCGCTCGGGCGCATGTTCGCCAACCGCACGCTGCGCCTCGCCCTGTTCGAAGCCGCGGCCGCGCAACCGCTGATTGCCTGGCGCGCGAAGACCGAAGTCATCGCCCGCGACCGCGGGGAGCATGCGGTCTCTGCCACGCTGGCCGACGGGCGCACCTTGCACGCCGCCCTGATGGTCGGTGCCGAAGGCCGCATGTCCCCCACCCGGGAAGAGGCTGGCGTGAAGGTCGCGAAGTGGCAATACGGCCACCGCGCGATCATCGCCGGGCTCGAACACGCCAAGGCTCATGGCGGGGTCGCGTGGGAGATATTCTACCCGGCCGGCCCCTTCGCGCTGCTGCCGATGCGCGACGGCGACGATGGCGCGCACCGCAGCGCGCTGGTCTGGACGGTCGACGAGAAAGATGCCGCCGGTACCCTCAAGCTATCCAACCGGGCCTTCCTGGCCGAAGTGGAAAAGCGCATGGGCGATCTGTTCGGCGAAATTCGCAGCGTCGGCCCGCGCTCGTCGTTCCCGCTCGGCTTCCACCATACCGCCCGGGTGGCGGACCGCCGCCTGGCGCTGGTCGGCGACGCGGCGCACGGCATCCATCCGATCGCAGGACAGGGGCTCAACCTGGGCCTGCGCGACGTCGGGGCGCTCGTCGAAGTGCTGGTCGAAGGAATGCGGCTCGGGCTCGATCCCGGCGATGCGCAACTGCTGGCGCGTTACGAACGCTGGCGAGGGCTGGACTCGTTCATGGTCGCGCTGGCGACCGACGGGCTCACGCGCCTGTTCGGCATTCCGGGACGGACGGCCTCGGCAGTGCGCCGCTTCGGCATGGCGGGAGTGCAGCGCGTGCCCGCGCTCAAGCACTGGTTCATGGACGAAGCGCGCGGCGTGTCAGGAGACGTGCCCGAGCTGATGCGCGCCTGATCGCAGCGGTTACTGCTCCTCGGCGGCGCTGCTCGCCGGGCTCGGCTGTGTGATCGTGTTGCCCGCCCCATCGCGCAGGCGCCGAGGCTCAAGCACCGCCGAGGTCTCAATCAGGTCGAGCGCACGCTGCGCCGCCACGTACCGCTCGGCATCTGCAATCCAGCGTTTCGCCTGTTCGGCACCGGGCAGGTTGCGGACTTCCTCGATCGCCTTGTTCACACGCCCGCTTTCAAGGAAGAACCGCGCGCGCTCTATGCGCCGTTCGGGGCGCGGCGAGGGCGTGGTCTCACGGCGGATGACGAAAAGCTGGCTCAATTCGTTCCCGAGGCGCTCGATCAGCGGATCGTCCGTGGCCTCGGTCAATTCCGGCGCGAGACCTTCGAGGCGGGCCACGAGCACGTCGACCGTTATCGGATTGCGGGAGAAGGCGATGATGGTCTCGACCGAATTGGGCTTCGCGTCGCCGAAACGCAGGCGAAGCTGGTCGGCGAGATAGCCGAGATCGGCCCCGCGATCGAGCGAGCGGCGCGCCGCGAATGCGATCAGCAGCCCTTCCGCGCGCGCCGCATTGCCCGCTGCCGCCTGCGCCTGGAGATCCAGGCGTGACAGGCGCTGCTCCGCCGCAGCCAGGCGCTGGTCAATCCCGCCCTGCTGTTCCGCCACCCGTTCGGCCGTATCGCTCGCAGCAGCAGACGCGGTCGGCGAGGGAGTGGGCGTGGGGGCGAGTATCGGCTGCGGTTCGGGAGTAGCCTCCGCGGGCTGCTCCACGACATCGGATGCATCTCCCCATCCGAAGCGGAAGCCGGAAGTCCACGCGAAATAACCGACGACCAGCGCCCCGAGCAGGAAGGCCGCGATCGCCACGACCAGGATCGGCTTCAAAGAACCGCTCGCGCGGCTTGGGGGCGAATATCTATCCATCGAATTCCGTTCTGCGACCCGCGCGCTTTCAAGGGTGCCAGCGCGCACTCGTCAATGGCATATGTCGCGGACCAAGGCCAGCAGCGCGCTGTCCGTCGGCTGGTCGGCTGTCTCCACCCGCTGCCACCCGGAGCCTGCGGCCTGGCCTATACGGGGTGCGAGGGCTGCCAGCGAGATCGCCTCGCGCGCGATGCCCACGCGGTCGCATTCGGCCGAGAAGTGGCGAGCGGCCTCGCCCGAATGGAGCAGGACGATCCCGCCCTGTGCAAGGCGTGCCGCAAATTCGGGCGGGACCGGAAGGTGGACCACATGGTAGATCACACGGGTGTCGATCGAGACGTTTTCCGGCGGCGTGACAGGCACATGCGCCTCGCCCGTCAGCCGCAGCAACCGCAGGGGGGCTTCTTGCGCGAGATCGTCGAGCATCGGCTGCAGATGCCCCCGTCCTACCGAAACGACCGAGAGCCCTGCTGTCCGCGCCGCCTGCGCCGTCGCCTCGCCCACAACATGCGCCGCGCGCCCGCGCCATCGTGCGAGCTGAGGGCCGGCGTGCCGCACCGCATTGGCGCTACCGAGCAGAAGCGCATCGAATTCCGCCTCATCCGGCGCTTGCCAAGGCAGCGGGTGAATTTCGGCGAGCGGACAGCCCTCGATCCGGATTCCCATCGTCAGCCCAGCCTCGACAGTGGCCGAAAGCCCCGGCTCGGGCCGGATTGCGAAGATCGTACCGCTCACGTTGCTCCGCCGAAATGGGCTGCAATACCGGCGCTTGCGCGTGCGAGAAGATCGGCAGCCAGCCGCGCAGGCGCTCCCGCATCGCCACCGGCGGCGGCGAACCTACATTCGCCGTTCACTCGCTCCGCGCCGTCCGGACTGAACAGGGCTGCACGCAGAACGATATCTTCTCCCCGCAGCGTCGAATGTGCGGCGACCGGGCTATGACACGTGCCGCCGAGGGCGGCGAGCAGCGCACGCTCGGCCATGACCGTCGCGCGCGACGGCGCGTCGTCGACGGCAGCAACTAGCGCGCGGGTCGCCGCGTCGTCGGCGCGGCACTCGATTCCGATCGCACCCTGTGCGGGGGCGGGCAGCCATTCGCTCGGATCGAGCAACGTGCCGACGCCGCGCTTGCCCAGCCGCGCGAGGCCCGCTGCGGCGAGCAGCGTCACATCGGCTTCGCCCGCCGCCAGTTTCGCCAAGCGGGTCGCGACGTTGCCGCGGAACATCACCACTTCGCAGTCGGGCCGGTGATGGAACATCTGTGCCGCCCGGCGCGGGGCGCTCGTCCCCACGCGCGCACCGCGCGGGATCTGCGCCACGCTCGCCGCGCCGATCAGCACATCGCGCACGTCCGCGCGGGGGAGGACCGCGGCGATGGCGAGACTGGCGGGGCGGATCGTCTCGACATCCTTCATCGAGTGGACCGCCGCGTCGATACGCCCTTCGGCGATCCATTCGTCGAGTTCCTTGGTCCACAGCGCCTTGCCGCCGATCTCGGCCAGAGGGCGATCCTGCACCTTGTCGCCGCTGGCGCGTACCGGCACGAGCTCAACGGCGCTTTCCGGCCATCCGTGGGCCGCGCACAAGCGGTCCCGCGCCTCGCCTGCCTGTGCCATGGCAAGCGGCGATTGACGGGTTCCGAGGCGAAGCTTTGGCTGGTCGGTCATGGGCGGCGCTTGCCCTAGCGAGGCAATTTGTTCAGGGGAAGCATCATGGGGATCGTGCTTGGCATCGAATCGAGCTGCGACGAGACAGCGGCGGCCCTCGTCACCACCGACAGGCGGATCGTCGCGCAGCGCATTGCGTCGCAGGACGAGAGTCACGCGCCCTACGGCGGCGTGGTGCCCGAGATCGCGGCGCGCGCGCATGCCGAACGGCTCGCGCCGATGATCGAAGCGGTGATGGACGAGGCAGGCCTGTCGCTGGCCGAGCTGGACGCGATCGCCGCGACCGCCGGCCCAGGGTTGATCGGCGGCGTTATGGTTGGGCTGGTGAGCGCGAAAGCGCTTGCCATGGCCGGCGACGTGCCGCTGATCGCGGTCAACCATCTCGAAGGCCATGCGCTCTCGCCGCGTCTCGCCGATCCCGATCTCGAATTTCCCTATGCGCTGCTGCTCGTCTCGGGCGGGCACTGCCAGATCCTGCGCGTGGAGGGCGTCGGGCACTACCGTCGCCTCGCGACGACGATCGACGACGCCTTGGGCGAGGCGTTCGACAAGACCGCCAAGATCCTCGGCCTCGGCTTCCCGGGCGGACCCGCGGTCGAGCGGCTCGCCCACGAAGGCGATCCGCGCGCCGTCCCCCTTCCCCGCCCGCTCGTCGACAGCGGAGAGCCGCATTTCAGCTTCGCCGGACTCAAGAGCGCCGTCCTGCGCGCGAAGGAGAGCGGGCAGCATCGCGATGCCGATCTCGCCGCGAGCTTCCAGCAGGCCGCGCTCGATTGCGTGCTCGACCGGCTGCGGGTCGCACTCGATGCCATGGAGCCCGTGCCCGCGCTCGTCGTCGCCGGCGGTGTCGCCGCCAACCAGACGATCCGCGAAGCGCTCGAACGGTTCGCTTCGGAACGCGGCATGCGCTTCGTCGCCCCGCCGATGGCGCTATGCACCGACAATGCGGCGATGATCGCGTGGGCCGGCTGCGAGCGGCTCGGTCAGTCGGATCCGCTCGATATCGCTGCGCGGCCGCGCTGGCCGCTCGATCCCGAGGCCGAACCGGTGCGCGGCGCGGGATACAAGGCATGAGCGGCCAGACCCCGGTCGGGGTGATCGGTGCGGGGGCATGGGGCACCGCGCTGGCGCAGATGCTCGCATCGGACGGGCGGGACGTGCTGCTCTGGGCGCGAGAGGCCGCGCTGGTCGAAGAGATCAATGCGACTCGCCGCAATTCCCTCTATCTGCCGTCGGCCGAGCTGGCATCCTCGATCCGGGCTACCGATACGTTGAGCGATCTGTTGGCGTGCTCGGTCGTTCTCGCCGTCACGCCCGCACAGCATCTCGGCAAAGTGCTCAAAAGCTTGCCACAACCACCACGTGATCTGGTGCTCTGCAGCAAGGGTATCGAGGCCGGGACCGGCCGCCTGATGAACGAAGTGGCCGTAGCCGCCGCGCCTGAAAGCGAGACCGCAATCCTGTCCGGCCCGACATTCGCGCACGAGGTTGCCGCCGGCTTGCCGACCGCCGTGACGCTCGCATGCAGCGGCGGCGAGGCGCAGTGGGACCGAATCGCTCCGGTCATCGCCCGCCCCTCGTTCCGTCCCTACTACACCGACGATGTGACGGGAGCCGAGATCGGCGGCGCGGTGAAGAATGTGCTCGCGATCGCCTGCGGCGTGGTCGATGGCCTGCAGCTCGGCCAGAACGCCCGCGCGGCGCTGATCGCGCGCGGCTATGCGGAGATGCTGCGCTTCGGCGAGGCCCTCGGCGCACGGGCCGAGACGCTGGCCGGCCTGTGCGGCCTGGGCGATCTCGTGCTCACTTGCTCCTCTACCTCGAGCCGCAACTTCTCGCTCGGCAAGGCGCTGGGCGAAGGGCAGTCGGCCGAAGCGCTGATGGCCGACCGGCGCACGGTGGCCGAAGGCGCACATACCGCGCCGGTGCTGACCGAACTCGCCGCCCGCCACGGCATCGCCATGCCGATCGCCGCGGCCGTTTATCGCCTGCTGGGCGGCGCGCCCGCGCGGGATATCGTCAGCGAACTGCTATCCCGCCCGTTGCGCGCCGAACAGGAAGGTCTTGCGTGACCGAGGCCGCGCAGCAGGGCGACATCGCCGCGCTCGCGAAAGGCGGGCGAACGAACTTCATCGGCTTCCTGCTGCGGCTCGCCGCGCGGGTGCCGTTCCTGTTCATTGCAGGGCGGCTCTACGGCGCGGCCGAACTGGGCCGCTTCGCCTCCGCCCTGGTGGTGGTCGAGCTGCTCGCGCTGGTCTGTTCGATGGGCGAGAAGCGCGGTCTGGCGCAGCGCTTGTCCGAAGGCGAAGGGATCCGCCCGGCGAACCTTGTGTTCGACAGCATGTTGCTGGCCGTTCTCCTGTCGTCCGTCGCCGGCGTGTTCCTGTGGTTCGTTCCCGCACCGATGTTCCCGGCTGGACAGTACAGCACACTCGACAAGCTGCTCGTCACCGCGATTCCCGCTTATGCCCTGACCGAAATTCTGCTCGCCGCACAGGCCTATCGCTACGACATTGGGGCCACCGTGCGTGCGCGGGCGGTCGTCGAGCCGTGGACCATCTCGATCATGGCAGGGGTGTTCTTCTACCTGATCCCGCAGTCGGGCCTGTCGCTGGCCTATATCGCCTCGATCTACGCCGGGATGTTCACGGCGGCATGGCCGTTCCTCAAGACCTACGGCCTGCCACGCCAATGGCGGCCCAGCCCCGGCGGCATGTGGCGAATGTCCGCCCGCGCGTTTCCGCTCGCAACCGCGGACGCCATCGAATGGGGCACGCGGCGGCTCGACATCTTCATCCTCGGCCTGTTTGCAACGCCGTCCGCGGTCGGCATCTACTATATCGCGCAGCAGGTTGCGAGCCTGCCGCAGAAGCTCAAGACCAGCTTCGAGCCGATCCTCGGCCCCGTCATCACGCGCAATCTCAAAGAGAAGAACTACCCGGCGATCGCCCGGCAGGTGTGCCAGGTGGGCTTCTGGATCGTCGCGGCGCAAGCGGGGATCGCGCTGGCGCTCGGCGTCCCGGGCGAAGCGGTGATGGGGCTCGTCGGCCCCAACTTCGTCGGCGGCACAGGGGCGCTCGCCTTCCTGCTGGCCGCGGAAGTCGTCGCAGCAACTGCCGTCGTTTCGGAGGCAGCGCTGGTCTATGTCGCCCGCAAGCGCAATCTGGCGATCTCGGTCGGCACGATCGTCCTCCAGGGCATTCTGACAGTGACCGCGATCCTGCTGATGGAGCGGCTGGAACTCGGCGAACCCTACAAGGCGGCAGGCGCGGCGATCGCGCTGATGACGGCGCTCGGCGCCGCTTCGCTGGTCAAGGCCTGGGTGCTTTCGCGTATTCTGGGCGAGCGGGTGAACAACTGGCGCTGGGCGCTCGTGTGGGCCGCGGTCCCAGCCATCGCGGTGGGCTACCTCGCAACGCGCATGCCCGAATGGGCGGAGCTTATCTTCGGCATTCCGCTGATCCTGCTCACCTACGGCTGGATCATCTGGCGCAAGGGCTTCGGCCCGGAAGACCGGGTGCTCTTTCGCAAGAATCTCGGCGGAGAAGATGCCGCGGAGGCGTGAGGCAAGGCTTCTTGACCTCGCCCTTTCCCCTTGCGCCGCCGCCCGCTAAAGCGCCGGCATGCCTGTCCGCCCCTCCATCGCCATCGTGGCCGGCGCCCTCGCCACGGGCGCGCTCGCGATGGCCGGAGCGGCGATGTCGGCCAAAGAACTGCAAGCCGAACTCGCGGAACAAGCCGCGCAAGCGATCGAGGAGACGGGCGCGGATGGCGTAGAAGCGCGGTTCGTCTCCCCGTCCAGCTGGCCGTCGCGGCATCCGATACTCGAGGGCGGCGAAGAGCTGGACGAGAATATGCGCACCAGAATTGCGCGCGCCGTCGCCGCGGTGCCGGGAGTGGGCGGAGTCAGGTGGGCCGACGGCGAAGTGCGCGCTCATTCAGGCGGTACGGAGTACACGCCCACCCATTGCCAGGACGATGTCGATGCCCTGCTTCGCGCGCGGACCATCCGGTTCGAAGAATCGCGCAGCACGATCGACAGCGCCAGCCAGGAACTGCTCGACGAGGTCGCAAGGGCCCTGCGTCCCTGCCTCGGCAGCATCATCGCCATTACGGGACACACCGACAGCTCGGGGCCCGAGCCAGGCAATCTCGCGCTATCGATGGAGCGCGCCCAAGCCGTCCGCCAGGCCCTGATCGCGCGCGGAATACCGGGAGACGGGCTTCGCACCCGCGGCGTGGGATCGAGCGAACCCGTCGAGGGTCTGGCTCCGACGGACCCCGCCAACCGCCGGATCGAATTTTCCGTAGTCGCGACAGAGCCGATCGCAATCTCGCCCATCGATTTGCCGGGCGCGCGCTGACATGGCGATCTGGTTCGAATTGATGGTAATGCTGCTCGCAGCCTATGCGGCCGGCCTCGGGCTGGGCTGGCTGATCTGGGGGCGCGCTTCGGACGATCTGGGAGAATGAGGGCATGATGCAGATGGTGGAAACCTGGTGGCCGCTATTCGTGGTGGCGCTGTTGCTGGGCATTGCGATCGCGTGGTGGATATTCGCCTCGTCCCGCAAAACGCAGGTGCGCGACCGCAGCGGTGCGGATGTACTCGAGGAAGGCGCAGCGCCCGCGGCGCGCAATCAGGCGCTGATCGACGCGCCGCCCGCAGCATCGATGCAGCCGCCGGCGGTACCGCCTGGCGTGGCCGGCGCCGGGACGGCGGTTGCTGCTGCAGTGGAAGCGCAGCAGGTCAAGGCGGCAGAGGAGGTCGCGGCTGCGGAGGCGGAAGCCCGTGCTGCGCCTTCCGTGCCCGAGCCCGCAGCGGGCGATGATCTCACGCGGATCAAGGGAGTCGGCGGCAAGCTCAACGAACTGCTCGTCTCGCTCGGCGTCACGAGCTTTGCGCAGATCGCCGCCTGGAACGATGCGGACATCGACCGGGTCGATGCCCAACTCGGCCGCTTCCAGGGACGCATCAGGCGCGATAACTGGGTCGAGCAGGCGCGCCTTCTGGCCGAGGGGAATACGACCGGATACGAAGAGAAATTCGGCAAGCTCTGAGAAAACGCGATCGACCGATATGGGAACGATCGGGTCCGTGACAGGTTAGTTCGATCAAATCCGATCGATTACCTGCAGGAAACCATGATGAATCATCCGCGTATTCTGGTTGCCGAGGACGAGTTCATCGTCGCGTTCGACTTGTGCGACACGGTCGAGGAGGCCGGCTTCGAGGTCGAGGGCCCGCATTCGGAAATTTCCACGGCGATGCTGGCCGTACAGAAGTCCCGGCCCGACCTGGCCATTCTCGACGTCGAGCTCGAGGACGGCGACGCCTTTCCGCTGGCAGAAGCCCTGATGGCGGAGGACGTCCCTGTCATCTTCCACTCCGGCCAGTTCACGCCCGAAGAAGTCCGCAGGCGCTACCCCGCTGCGATCGCCTGCTCCAAGCCCTGCCCGCCCAGCGTCATGCTCGCCAAGGTGCAGAAGGCGCTCAGCGCGCACTGAATTTCCCGGGACGCCCGGCTGCCGGACACGGCGTCAGCCGCATTTCTCCGCTCGGTGCGCACCGCCGCTCGCGCCGGGCTTGCCGCTGCCGCGCAACCCTGCAAAGGGGAATGCGACAGTTACAGGAGAAACCATGGCCGGGATGGTGCCGTTCAGCTGGGAAGACCCGTTCGATCTCGAAGG
Organism: Pelagerythrobacter aerophilus; assembly: GCF_003581645.1. Lineage (GTDB taxonomy): Bacteria > Pseudomonadota > Alphaproteobacteria > Sphingomonadales > Sphingomonadaceae > Pelagerythrobacter > Pelagerythrobacter aerophilus. Next base: position 174,658 of record NZ_QXFK01000018.1, read on the forward strand.
GCAGTTGACCGAAGACGAGCGGATGATCCGCGATGCCGCGCGCGCCTTCGCCCAGAGCGAATTGCAGCCGCGCGTGCAGCAGGCTTTCCGCGACGAGGCGGATGCGCCCGAGCTGTTTCCGCTGATGGGCCGAGCCGGTCTGCTCGGTGCGACGATCCCCGAGGAATACGGCGGCGCCGGTGCCGGTTACGTCGCCTACGGCCTGATCGCGCGCGAGATCGAGCGGGTCGATTCGGGTTATCGCTCGATGGCCTCCGTGCAGTCGAGCCTGGTGATGTATCCGATCCATGCCTACGGTTCGGACGAGCAGCGGCGGAAGTATCTGCCGGGACTCGCCAGCGGCGAGCTGATCGGCTGTTTCGGCCTGACCGAGCCCGACGCCGGCTCCGACCCCGGCGCGATGAAGACTTACGCGAAAAAGGACGGCGACGGCTATTCGCTGTCCGGTTCGAAGACGTGGATTTCCAACGCGCCTTTCGCCGACGTTTTCGTGATCTGGGCCAAGAGCGAGGCGCATGGCGGCGCGATCCGCGGCTTCGTGCTCGAGAAGGGCATGACGGGACTTTCGGCGCCGAAGATCGAGGGCAAGCTCTCGCTCCGTGCCTCGACCACCGGCATGGTCATGATGGACGAGGTCAAGGTCGGTGCTGACGCGCTCCTGCCCGAAGTACAAGGCCTGAAGGGACCGTTCGGCTGCCTCAACCGCGCGCGCTACGGCATTTCGTGGGGCAGCATGGGCGCGGCCGAGTTCTGCTTCCACGCCGCGCGCCAGTACGGGCTCGACCGGCAGCAGTTCGGCGTTCCGCTGGCCTCCAAGCAACTTTACCAGCTCAAGCTCGCCAATATGATGAGCGAGATCGCGCTGGGCCTGCAGTCCAGCCTGCAAGTCGGCCGGCTGATGGACGAGGGCCGGTTCGCGCCCGAGATGATCTCGATCGTCAAGCGCAACAATGTCGGCAAGGCGCTCGACATCGCCCGCGCCGCGCGCGACATGCACGGCGGCAACGGGATTTCCGACGAATATCGGGTGATCCGCCACATGGTGAACCTCGAAACGGTCAACACGTACGAGGGCACGCACGACGTCCACGCGCTGATCCTCGGCCGCGCGATCACGGGAATTCCGGCGTTCTGATGAAGCTCTTCGGATACTATCGCAGCTCGACGAGCTATCGCCTTCGGATCGCGCTGAACCTGAAGCAGCTCGATTACGACTACGTGCCGGTCAACCTGGTGACCTCCGAGCAGAAGGGGGAAGCCTACACCGCCCGCAACCCCTTCGGCAGCGTCCCGCTGCTGGAGGCGGACGGGCGCGAGCGGGCGCAATCGATGGCCCAGCTCGAATGGCTCGATGAAGCCTACCCCGAACGTCCGCTGCTGCCCGACGGCATCGAACAGCGCTTCACCGCACGCGAGCTCGCCTACGCCATCGCCACCGAGACCCATGCACCCAACAACCTGCAGGTCCTCAAGTACCTGAAGGAGCATTTCGGCGCCTCTCAGGACCAGATCGATACCTGGTACCGGCACTGGCTCACGCGCACCTTTACCCCGATCGAGGCGCGCCTGGCGCAGCTCGGCACGGGCGATTACCTGTTCGACCAGCCCGGCCTATTCGAGGTCGTGCTGCTGCCCCAGGTCTACAATGCGCGCCGGTTCGCCCTCGACTTGAGCGCCACGCCCCACATCGCGCGGATCGAAGCGGCGTGCCTCGCGCTGCCGGAATTCCAGCGCGCCCACCCCGACAATCAGCCGGACAACCCCGAGTTTTCCGGCCCGGAAAAGGATTGAGAGATGAAGCTCGCGACCCTCAACGACGGAACCCGCGACGGCAAGCTGATCGTCGTCTCGAAGGACATCACCCGCTACTGCGCGGCGGACAATATCGCGCCGACCCTGCAATACGCGCTCGACAACTGGGCCGAGGTGGCGCCGAAGCTCGAAGTCCTCTACCGCGATGTCGAACATCAGGCGGTGCCCTGCGAGCGCTTCCACGAGCGCGAGGCGCATTCGCCGCTGCCGCGCGCATATCAGTGGGCCGACGGTTCCGCCTACATCAATCACGTGGAACTGGTGCGCAAGGCGCGCGGCGCCGAGGTGCCCGAAAGTTTCTACCACGATCCGCTGATGTATCAGGGCGGGTCGGACGACTTCCTGCCCCCGCGCGCCGATATTCCGCTGAAGGACACCGCCTGGGGCTGCGACATGGAAGGCGAGGTGGCCTGCATCGTCGACGATGTGCCGATGGGCACTACTCCCGAGCAGGCGGCGGAGCACATCAAGCTGCTGATGCTGGTCAATGACGTCAGCCTGCGTGGCCTGATCCCGGGCGAGCTCGCCAAGGGCTTCGGGTTCTTCCAGTCCAAGCCCGCAACCGCGTTCAGCCCCGTGGCGGTCACGCCGGATGAGCTGGGCGATGCATGGAAGGATAGCGTGATCCACCGCCCGCTGATGGTCGACTACAACGGCGAACCGTTCGGACGCGCCAATGTCGGCCAGGACGCGACTTTCAGTCTCGCCGACCTCGTCGCGCATGCTGCGAAGACGCGCAACCTAGGCGCGGGCGCGATCATCGGCTCGGGCACGATTTCAAACCAGGATGCGGACGGCGGCCCGGGCAAGCCCGTCGCAGAAGGGGGCGCGGGTTATTCCTGCATCGCCGAAATCCGCATGATCGAGACGATCGCCCAGGGCGAAGCGAAGACCCGCTTCATGGCGCCCGGCGACAGCGTGGCGATCTGGATGGAGGACGAAGAGGGTCACTCGATCTTCGGCAAGATCGAGCAGCAGGTCGTCCAGATCTAGGCCGCCGTCGGCCGGGCGACAGGTCGGTTCACACGCACTGAAGCAGCCGATGGCGGTCGCGCGTACCCTCGGCCCGGTATTTCCAGCCGAGCGGTCCCTGCGCCACATGGACCCGGTTCCGCCCCGCCGCCTTGGCCGAATAGAGGGGCGAATCCGCAGTCTGGAGCGCCAGGGTCGCGCTGCACGGCTCGCGCAAGTGCGCCAGGCCGATGCTCGCGGAAACGCCGAACATGCCGCCATCGGCGTCGCGGATCTGGTTCTCGTTGATCGCTTCGCGCAGCCGTTCGCACACCTCGGCCGAGGCTGTAATGGCCTCGTGCCGTCCAATCATCCCGAACTCCTCGCCGCCCAGCCGCGCGAAGAAGCACTCGTCGTTCGACAGGCGCTTCATGATTCTAGCGACGTGCTTGAGCACGAGATCGCCGACATCATGGCCGTAGCGGTCGTTGACGGTCTTGAAATGATCGAGATCGATGATTGCGAGTGAGAATGGGCGCTCGTCCGCCCCCGCCAATGCTGGCTCCAGTTCCTTCAGGAACGCCCGGCGGTTGGGCAGACCCGTCAAAGGGTCGGTGCAGGCATCGCGCATGGCCTGCAGTTCTTCTTCCTTGCGGACCGTCACATCGCGCACGGTAATGACGTAACTGCCAGGAACCGTCTGTCCCCCTTCGACCGCGCGGACTTTCGCCTCCAGCCAAACCGTCTCTCCTCCCTTCGCGACGGGGCGCTCGACGACTTTGGTCACTCCCGGAGCTGCCCTCGCCTGCGCGAGCGCATCAGCGATCAGCGACGCGTCGGCATCATCGAAGAATATGGACAGGTGCAGCCCTTCGAGATCGTCCGCTCCGCTGAGGCGCATGCTGGCGGGGGAAGCAAAGCGGATCCGCCCTGCTTCGTCCAGGCTCAGCAGCGCGTCGTCGGAGTGATCGGAGATCATCCGCTGCAGCGCTTCGCGATGCAGGATGTTCGCGTGCAGTATTTCCCGGTGCTTGAGCGCAGTCGCGACCGGCAACGAGGCAAGCAAGACGACCACGAGATAAAACTGCAGGAACAGGGCCTTTTCCGCCAGCGCGACCGGAAGGGCCGCGAACGGGCCGGCGTCGGCGATCAGCGAGGCCGAGGCGACCAGAGCGGTCAGCAGGACCGCGACCGATGCCCCGATCCGCCCGAACCGGAAGCAGGCGACCATCAGCGGCAGGATTGGCAGGAACAGGGCCGGATAGGTCGTCTGGTAGAACGCAAGAAACGCGACACCGACACAGGCCAGCGAAAGGCCGGCAAACTCCCACCAGCCGCGCGGTGTGCGCAACCTCATGAGCCCGCCAGGGCGTCCGCGTGCAAGCAGGAGCGCTAGCGGCAAAGCCAACAAGGTGCCGAGGCCGTGGCCGGCAAACCATTCAACCGAATGATATCGCCATGCGCCCCCTACTTCGGCCGCGACGAGCCCTCCGCCCGGCAGCGACGCCAACGCCGGACCGACGATTCCGCCGATCAGGATCAGCTTCACGAAGCCGGACCAGTTCTCGAAATAATCCCGCTCCGGCCGCAGCCGCACGAGCAACGCGGCGATGAGCGTCGCCTCGCACATGTTGACCAGCGCCAGCGGAATCGCTGCATGCGGACCAAAGCCGAACAGCGTGGTCGCGCAAATGCTGAGGCTCGCGAAGAAGATCACCGTGCGCGGCCAGGCGCGCGGGGGCACGTTGACGAGCAGCGCCGCGAGGATCGCAGTGCCGAACCAGACCAGCGCGAGGCCGCCGCTGAAACGGGTCGAATAGATGGTGAGCGAGGTTACCGCGAAGAACGCGAGCGCGAACCCGAAAGTCCGCAAACCCGACTCTTCAACACTGCGCTTTGCCCCGGCCATTCCCCCTTCATGACCGAAAGCGGTTAAGAATTCGCAAGAGAGGGGCACGCTGGGTGCGAGGGGCTGCACGAGGCGGATCTGCCGGAAATCGTGCCGCCCGGCTGGACGGGAGCCGGGCGGCACGACCTGCCCACAGCGAGCTGCGGGCTAGGGGGCTCAGAAACCCATGCGGATGGTGCCGCGCAGGGTGAAGCCGACGTCGTCGTGACGTTCCTCGGCACCGGCTTCGCCGGAGATCGTGAACGCCTCGTCACCGCCGATCGCACGCAGGCGCGCATACCAGCCGTTGACGCTCTGCTCCGCCTGAAGGGTGAACGGATCGCCGCCTTCGAACTGCGCGGTAGTGTCACCCAATCCGCCGCCGAGGATCTCGCGCCAGCCGCCCTCGCCTTCGACGCGGAACCAGCTTGTGTCGCGTGCGCGCATGCCCTTGAGATCGACCCCGAGCGTCAGGCCGCCGTTGACGGCAAACTCGTCGCTCGTTCGCTCCGCAACGGTGAGATTCAGGCCTGCACCGCCGCCAGTATCGGTGTAGCCGTCTTCCTTCAGCCGAACGTAGTCGACCACGACCGAGGGACGGAAGAAGAAGAACTGTCCGCCACCTTCGAATGAAGCGCCGCCCATGAAGCTGGTGACGGTACCGTCCCACTCGCGCTCGACATCGCGCGAAATGGTGTCCTCGCCAACAGTCGCGTCGAAATAACGCGTCCCTTCGAAGTTCACCATGCCGATGCCGGCGCGGGCAAACGTTTGCAGACCGCCCCACTTGCCGACCCAGTGTGCGGCCAGCTCATAAGTGCCGGAGTGGACCGAACTGGTGTCGCCGATATCGTGGCGATTCCACAGATAGGTGATGGTGCCGCCGAAGCGACCGAGGCCGGTTGCGATCTCCGCGCCGGCAGCGAAGCCGAGGCCGCTCTGATCGTAAGCGGCGGTATCGCCTTCGTCCTTGTTCGAGCCCCAGCCGCCAGCGTCGAAGATCAGGTGGATCTTGGACGACGGTTCGATCGGACCCTGGGGATCGGTAAGAAAGCGCGCCATGGTCCGCGTGCCCAGGCTGACCCCTTCGAACGCGCCGCCGGCGTGGTCCGGCAGCATTAGCGTGACGGTGTCACGGAAGGCATTTTCGTCGGTGATGTTGAGGAAGACGTCGGCGATCTCGTCGTCCTCGCCGAGCGCGTCGAGAATCGCATCGTAGGCGCTCGCCTGCGACCGGTTCAGGCCGAGTTCCGTGGTGGTTTTGCGCCCGATTTCGACCGCCAGTTCGTTGGCGGTTTCGTCGGCATCGATGGTGGCCTTGTACATGAACGGAAGCAGCGTGTTATCGCCCGTCAGTTCGTCCCCCACCTGCAGATCGCCTGCGGTGAGCACGACGTAGCGCCCTTCCGCGCTATCGATATCGGCGAGGCGGAAGCGCAGCTTGGAGTCCTCATCGAATGTCGCGGTACCGGCGACATCGATCAGAGTGCCCTCGCCCGCATCCTTGTCGAGCGTGACATTGAGGATCGCGCCCGAGCCCACCTCGAGCGAGCCGATGGATGTCGGGCGAGACAGGTCGAGCACACCGCCCGATACGGTGACGGCAAGGTTCCCGGCGTTCGTCAGCGTGCCAGAGAAGCGCGCCGAGCCTGCCAGCGTCAGCACGTCCGCGCCGCCGCCGAAGTCGGCCGTCCCGTCGAATACCGAGGAGCCCGCAAGGCTCATCGTATCGGCGCCACCGCCGAAGGTGACGGTGCCGGTCTGCTTGGCGTCGCCGGAGAGCGCGAGTTCGTTGCTGCCGGCCCCGAACGTCACGTTGCCGCTGACGGTCCCATCGGCAATCTCGAACACGTCGTCGCCGGCACCGAAGCGCACGTCGCCCTTGATCGAGGGCGCATCCTTGCCAGAGGCGACCGCAGTCTGTCGAACGGTCGCGCCGGTTGCATTCGCGGTCAGATCGATCGCGACGTTGCGGTCGGAGTCCTCGTCGGCTCCGCCTGCGGAAATCGCGCCGCTGTTCTCGACCAGTTCGACTCCGCCGCTGCGGTCGAGGATCGCGGTCGCCGTGCCGTCCTTGCCGGACACGGCCGCCTTGATCGTGCCGCTGTTGCGAATGGTGGCCACGTTGGCCCCCTCGTCGATCACCACCGCGGTTGCGACCGAATCCTCGGTCTTGCCGCTGCTGGCGCCGATCGTGCCGGAGTTGCGGATCTCGGGCACCGTTGCATCGGCGCCGATCCGCAGCGCGGTGGCACTCGCATCGACCGACTTGGCACCGATCGTGCCCGAGTTCGCAATGCCGCCCGCGATGCTTACCGCACCGCCGCGGCCGCCGATCACGAGGCCGTTGCCGTCGACGCCGGCATAGACGCCGTCACCGGTGATCGCACCTTCGACGATTACACCGAAGTTGTTACCGCTACCGGCAACCGCACCGATCGCGATGTCGCGATCCGCGGCGCCGATCACCATGGCCGGGGCTGCGCCGGCGGAGACGACCGCGGCCGTGCCTTCGTTGGCATCGGGGATGCCGTCCTTGTCCTCGTCGGCGTCGTCTTTGTCGGCGTCCTTCGGTGCGGCTGCCAGCACGATTCCACCGGTCACGTTGCCCTCGATGACCAGCGCCGACCCGCCCTGGAGCTTGTCGTCGGCATCGAGTTTCGAAGCATCCGACGGCGGCGTCGGATAGCGATAACCAGTCGAGGAGACCTGCCCCTGAACCACCATCGCGCCGTCGACGTCGCCTGCGAAGCGGGCGCCAACCGCGCCTTCGCCCTGCGCGATCACCTTGCCCGCCAGGCGTACGTCGCCGGTGATGTCTTGGGCGCTGACGGCAACCGAGTTGCTGCCAAGCACGCTGGTCTCGCCGTTGTGCGTGAAATCGCCCGTCAGCGGCCCACCCAGCGCAATGCCCGCGGAATCATTGCCTTCCACCACGATCTTGCCGCTGTTGGAGAGATCGCCCGTGTGTGCACCAAGCGTACGGATGCCCGCGCGTCCGGTGCCGACCGCGAACGGCCCATCGAGGTCGCCGTCCTTGTCGATATCCTCGGGGGTGTAGGTCTCGTCGATCGTGATCGTGCCGGAATTGACGATGTTGCCGGTCGCGCCTGCCGCGGCCGCAATGCCGGTCGCGCCGTTGGCATTGGTGATCTTGATCTCGCCTTCGTTGGTGACCCCGTGGTTGCTGTCCATCGTCACCGCGGTGCCGCTGCTGACGACGACGGAGCCATTCTTGTCGATGCGGATCGAGTCGGGCGAACCGCTCTTGATCGTCGAAGTCCGCACCGGCTGAGTGCGGTCGTCGGAAATCACGGTCTGGGCGGAAAGCGGCGTGGCAAGTGCGGCGATCGCAGTCGTCGCAAGCAGGTAGCGGTGCATGAGTCCTCCGGTCCTTTGTTGACCAGCAGGACGGAGCCGTCACACGCCAACCTTGGGGTCGGCGCAAAAAAATCGTTAGAACGCGAAATCGAGCCCGAGACGGAAGGTTCGTGGGCGCAGCGGTGTGATCTGCTCGCGCCCGATCTCGAACGGAGTGCCCAGCGCGAAGCGGTTGCCTTCGGTGTCGAAGATGTTGGTCACGCTGAACGTCAGCCCCATCCGTTCGCGCCCGACGCGCGCGGTCAGGCCGCTGTCGAGGTAATCACCCTGCGGATCGCCAAGCTCGGGTCCGATTCCGAGGCGCGATTCGCCGACGTAGCGTGCCCACCCTCGCGCAGTGAGGACGAGATCGCGGCCGATCGCACGTTGGTAGTCGAACCCCGCTCGCGCGTTGACGTTGGCGATGTTCGGCACCTGGCCGATCCTGGTGAATAGAAAATTGCGCGGGCTCTCGATCCGGCTGCGATTCCACGAGAACCCCGCCTCGAGGCGCAGGTCGGGCGTCATCGCCACACCGCCGGAGAAGCTCGCCGTCCAGACCTGTCCGTCGCCGATGTTGGCGGTAGTCGGCAGTCCGAAAGGATCGATGAAATCGGCCTGGATGTCGCGCCAGCGGGTGAACGACAGGCTGCCGGAAAGATCGAATGGCCCCGCCCCGGGCCGGCCATGCCTCGCACCGATCTCCAGCGTGGCTGTCCGGTCGCTGCGGAAGCGGCGGACGAACTCGCCATCGATCGCGAGCCCGCCGGGCCGGAAACCCTCCTGATACTTGATGTAGAGCGCGGTCTCGGAAAGGAGGTTCGCAGTGACCGAGGCGGAGGGCAGGAACACCGTTTCGTGCCGCTGCGCCGTCACTTCGGAGCGGGCGAGCGCGATCATCGGATTGACGTCCTCGCCCGCGCCCCCGAGCTCCGATCGCGTGACGCGACCCCCGGCGGTCGCCACCAGCCCATCGCGCAGGCGGTAGCTCGCCTCCCCATAGAGCGTCGCTTCGTCTACCCCGTTGCGCACGCCGGTGCTGGCGCGCATGACTTCCGCCGCATCGAAGCTGCGCGTCAGGCGTGTGCGGTTGTGCGTGAAGCTCGCGCCAACCACCCAGCCGAAGCGGTCCTCCATCGGCTGCCACAGCCGCGTTTCGTTGGCGATCATCTGCGAATCGTTGTTCTGGATGAACACGCGCGTGGGTTCGTCGGGCTCGGTCGCGTCGTATCGCTCCTGCAGCTCCTGATCGACCACGCCGGTAGACGACCGGAAGCGGATCGCGCCGAAGTGGCCGCTGACGACGAGCTGGCCGTGCAGGTAGTCGGCGTCGAACCCTTCGATCACGCGCGCGGACCGCGTCAATGGCGGGCCGTTGCGGTCGGCGTACTGGCTGTCCTCGCCGTCGATCCGCTGAGCGAGCCCGATCACGTCGACGGTCCAGCCACTGCCCAAGTCGGCGCGGGCAAAGGCACGCCCACCGTAGATACGCGTGCGGTTGACATCGTCGCGCCCGAGCAGCGGCTTGTCGATATAACCGCCCTGGCTCTCGGCATCGACGACCAGTCGCAGCGTCGCCGCCTCGCCCGCGAGCGGCAGGTTCATCACCGCCCCCGCATCGGCCCCGAGCGCCCCGTGGGTGGTCGCCGAGCCGCCGAAACTGGCGGAAGCAGACACGACGCCGGGCTCGGGCACATTGGGCACGAGCCGGATGATCCCACCGAGCGATCCCGCCCCGTAGAGCGTGCCTTGCGGCCCCTCCAGCACCTCGACTTTCTCCATGTCGGACAGGCGGAGATCGGGATCGGGCGAGTTGTAGCTCAGCCGCAGGTCGCCGAAATACTGCCCGACGGTCGCCTGCGTGGGCCCGGTGAAGCTCGAATCCGCGATGCCGCGGATGAACAGCTTGTTGCGTCCGCTGCCGAGGTAGGTGGAGGTCACGCTGGCGACCTGGTTGGCGATACGCTCGCTGCCCCCGGGACCGCCGAACGCCAGATCGTCGCCCTGGATGATCGTGATCTGCCCGGCGTAGTCGCGCAAGCGCACATCGCGTTTACTGGCGGAGACCACAATGGGCGGACCCACGGCGGGCGGCGGGGGTGCCGGCGCTTCGGCGTGTTGTGACTGACGGCGAGAGGTTTGCTTACGCGCCTGAGGCTGTTTCTCGGCGACCAGTCGCCAGCCCATCGCACCCGCGCTGACTGGCCGTGCGCCGAGCGCGCGGGCAAGCCGATGGACCGCCTCACGCGTAGTGAAAGTCCCCCGGATCGCCGGCACCCGGCGGGCGGCCAGCTCGGGGTCGGAGATGACGATGCTGGTGCCGGTCTGCCGCGCGATCGCGGCTGCTGCTTCACCGCCGCGCCCGGCCGGTACGTTCACCCGCACTTCCTCCGCCTGCGCGGGGACCGCGGCCACCAGGGCAATCAGGGCTATCGGCAGGGGTGCGCGCATCGTCAGGGTCGGTCGATGATCCAGCTATCTCCTTCGCGGCGCACGGCGACGCCGAACAGCGGGCCGATGGCCTGCGGATTCTGCTCTACCGGCGCCAGGGCGACGCTGCCCGTCACGCGCCGTTCCGCAACCGCGGGAGCGGCGGAGAACGCAATGCCGGTGCTGCTTGAAAGCTCATGCGCGATCTCCCCCAGCGTCGCATCGTCGAAGGTGAGCCGGCCATCGCGCCATTCGCCGATTCGCGCAACCGGCGCGGTCCCGAGACGATAGGCGTCGCTGCCGTCGGTAACGCTCAGTGTATCGCCCGGCTCCAGCCGCGCGAGCTTGCGCTCGGGGTTCACCAGAACCACGCCTTCAGACACTGCCACACTTGTGACAGTGTCGGCGCGCACGACATCGAACACCGTACCGGCATCGACCAGCGTCTGCTCGCCGACCCTGACGACGAACGGGTCCGCCTCGTGGTGCCGCACGCTGAAAAGCGCCCTGCCCCGTTCCAGCGTCGCGACGCGCGGGTCGTCACGGTCGAGCACGATCCGCGCTCCGCCCCCGAGTGTGACGTCGCTGCCATCCGCGAGCGCCACCGTGCGCGTCTCGCCCGCTGCCGTCGCGACGACATAGCTCGCATCTCGCAACTGAATGAAGCTGAGCATTACCACCAGCACGATGCACGCCGCCAGCGCCAGCCAGCGCCAGCCGCCACGAGCGGGCGCTTCTGAGGGAACGTCGTCGTTGGCCGGCGCGACGAAGCCATCCTCGGCCGCATCCATCACCGCGGCCACCGCACGATCGTATTCGCGCGCATGCGCCGGATCGGCTTCGAGCCAGGCGGTGAATGCGTCCCAATCCTCGAACGAGGGATCTCCCGTTCGCACGGCCCAGGCAATTGCTTCGTCGGTCATCCGTTCATCTTGCCTCATCGGGGGCCCTCTTCGCCAAAGAAGACGGAGCCGAGCGTCTCAAGCCTCATCGATCCGCTCCTTCACCTCGAGGATGGCGCGGTAGGCACGGCGCAAATCACTCTCGACCGTGCTCAGGCTGACACCGAATTCCTCCGCGACCTGCCGCTGCTGGACACCGTCGATGCGGTGGCGGTGGAAGATCGCGGCGGGCCGTGGACCGAGAGCGTCGAGCGCCTCAGCCACCAGACGCGCATGGTCGCGGGCGATCAGCACACGTTCGCCCGAAGGTGCGTCCGACACGCCCGGCACCGTCGCGGCCGCCTCGCTCCAATCCTTGTCGCGCCGGCGCGCCTGGCGTTCGGACCGATAACGGTCGATCATCAGTAGGTCGGCGGTGCGGTAGAGATAGGCCATCGGCGCGGCGACTGGGCCCACCGCCGCGGTAGTAATCTTGAGCCAGACTTCGTGCAGCAGGTCTTCTGCGGCATCGCCTGCGCCGCGCGCGCGCAGGAAACGCAGCAGCCGCTCGCGGTTCGCGAGGAAGGCGGCTTCGAGACCGTTGGGCGCGCGGTTGCTGGACACGGACAAAACCAATGACGGCCGCGCGCGATAAGTCAAAATCCGCGTCGGGGAAACAAAATCCGCGTGGGGGAAGGTGTGCGTCCACGCACGCCAGCTCCGGGAGGGGGCTCTCGCCGACGATTCGACCTACGCTTGTAGTGTTTCAAAAAACGGGTATGCTGATTCGCAACAGACCCCAAAGGGGCGGCGACAACGGGAAGAGCGATGGCCTGGGATTTCGAAACCGAGACCGAGTTTCAGGAGAAACTCGACTGGATGGAAGAGTTCGTCCGGGAAAAGGTCGAACCTCTGGGAATGCTCGGCATCCACCCCTACGACGTGAAAAATCCGCGACGCAACGAGCTTGTCCGCCCGCTGCAGGCGGAGGTCAAGGCGAAAGGCCTGTGGGCCTGTCATCTCGGACCGGAGCTTGGCGGACAAGGCTATGGCCAGGTCAAGCTCGGCCTGATGAACGAGATTCTGGGCGGCGCGAACTTTGCGCCGATCGTGTTCGGCTGCCAGGCTCCCGACACCGGCAATGCGGAGATCATTGCGCATTATGGAACTCCGGAACAGAAGGAGCGGTATCTCCGACCACTGCTCGAGAACGAGATCGTTTCGGCCTTCTCGATGACCGAGCCGCAGGGCGGCTCCGATCCGACCAACTTCGTCACGCGCGCCGAGCTCGACGGCAATCACTGGAAGATCAACGGCGAGAAGTGGTTCTCGACCAACGGCAAGTGGGCGGACTTCCTGATCGTCATGGCGGTGACCGACCCCGAGGCACCACGGCATGAGCGGATGAGCATGTTCATTGTGCCCGTCGACACGCCCGGCGTCGAAATCGTCCGCAACGTGGGCGTTTACGGCCAGCAGGACGGTTCGGAGAGCTACATCCGCTACACCGACGTTCGTGTCCCCGCCGATCATCTGCTCGGTGAGCGCGGCGGCGCCTTCGCGATCTCGCAGACGCGCCTCGGCGGCGGGCGGGTGCACCATGCCATGCGCACGGTCGGCAATTGCCGACGCCTGCTCGACATGATGAGCCGGCGGGCGGTTAGCCGCAAGACGCGCACCGGAACGATCGCCGACTATCAGGCGGTCCAGATGCAAATCGCCGACAGCTACATCGAGCTCGAACAGTTCAAGCTGTTCGTGCTCAAGACCGCCTGGATGATCGACAAGTATCAGGATTACCGCAAAGTCCGGAAGGACATCGCGGCAATCAAGGCGCTGATGCCCAAGGTCTATCATGACATCGCCGCGCGCTGCGTCCACATCCACGGCTCGCTCGGCGTGTCGAACGAGATGCCATTCGTCGGCAGTCTCGTCGCCTCGATGGTTATGGGCATCGCCGACGGCCCGACCGAGGTTCACAAGGTCACGGTCGCGAAGCAGCATCTGCGCCAGTACCGCGACGTGGCCGACCCGATCTTCCCCGACTACTCCCTGATCCACCGCCGCGCCGCCGCGCAGGCCCTCTACGATCCGCTGGAGGAAATCACCGAAGCGGCAGAGGCCGCGGCGTGAACGCGACACGGGCAGCGCAAGGGGACGCCCCTGCGGCAGAGACCGCGGCGGTTCCCCCGGTCACGCTGGGTACCCGCCTGAGTTACGGCGCGGGCGCGATGGCCAACGGCATCAAAGGGGCGGCGTTTTCGAGCTACCTGATGCTTTACTTCAATCAGGTGATCGGGGTGCCTGCGGCAATCGTCGGCACTGCACTCGCCTGCACGCTGCTGGTCGATGCCATCGTCGACCCCTTCCTCGGCCGCTGGGCGGATGTCACTCGCTCGCGCTGGGGTCGGCGGCATCCGTTCATGTACGCGGCAGCGGTCCCGACGACGATCTTCTTCTTTCTCACCTGGTTTCCGCCCGATGGGCTCAGCCATGTTCAGCTCGGCTTCTGGATTTTCGCCTTCGCCGCCACGACCCGGGCCGCGATCAGCGCGTTCGAGATCAATGCGTCAGCGATGGCACCCGAACTGACTGGAGACTACAACGAGCGCACGCGGCTGTTCTCGCTCCGTTACTGGTTCGGCTATGCCGGCGTGTACGGCTTCACCGCCTTCTCGCTCGCGTTCATCTTCATCGAATCGCCGGAGTATCCTCGTGGGCAGCTCAACCCGGCAAGCTACGCCAACTTCGCAGCGCTCGGGGCAGTACTGATTTTCATCGCGATCCTGATCTGCGCGGCCGGAACGCACAACCGCATCCCTTACCTGCGACAGGCCGCCCCCGCGGGCAGTACTCCCAAGCTGCGTCTGCGCGATCACCTGGCGGAAATGTTCGCGGCCTTCCGCAACCGCGCTTTCCTCGCCATCTTCGGCTTCGGCGTGTTCAAGTACACCGCGATCGGGCTCTACAGCGCAACCACGCTTTATTTCAGCACGTTCCTGTTCAAACTCGACACCACGCAGCTCGCGCTGCTCACGCTCGACAGCTTCGTGGCCGCGACGATCGCCGCGCCGCTCGCGCCGATCTTCTCCCGTTGGCTGGGCAAGCGGACGAGTTCGATGGTCTTCGCCGTGCTCGGCGTGGCCATCGGGCTGAGTCCGCTGCTGCTGAGTCTGCTCGGCCTGTTCTTCGTGCCGGGCGATCCGTTGCTGGTGCCCACGCTCTTCGTAATCGGAGCGGTTTACGGGGCCATGGTTGCCGTTTCGCTCATCAACACCAGCTCGATGCTGGCGGACGTGGTGGAGGAAAGCGCGGTCGAGACTGGGCGGCATACCGCAGGCACGTTCTTTGCAGCTTCGAGCTTCATGCAGCAGTGCTCCAACGCCCTCGGTATCTTCGTCGCGGGGCTGGTCCTCGCCTGGTCCGAATTCCCCGAGCAGGCGGACCCCGCGACGATCGCGCGCCCGGTGGTCGACAGTCTGCTGCTGCACTATATTCCGACGTCGATCTCGCTCTGGACGATCGGCGCGCTTATCCTGGTATTCTACCCCATCACGCGCGCCCGGCATGAGCGGAACATGGAGATCCTTCGCGCCCGGGAAGCCGAGGCGCGCGAACAGGAACAACGCGATGCGGCCTTGGGCGGCCCCGCGAGATAATCGAGGAGAAAAGCATGGCCACCCAGCCCGACTTGCAACCGCCAAATGAGAACGACGCCTTCCGTGAGGAAGTGCGCGAATTCCTGGCCGCGAATTTCCCGTCCGAGCTCAGGGGCAAGGGCAGCGCGCTTGCCGGGGTCGACGGGCCGACCGAGGAGAGCGAGGCGCAGCGCAAGTGGCGCGAGGCGATGGGCAGCCGCGGCTGGGGCACGCCGACATGGCCCAAGGAATACGGCGGCGGCGGGCTGTCGCGCAGGCAAGCCGCGATCTTGAACGAGGAAATGGCCAAGGCCGGCGCCTATAATCCGATCGGCGGCATGGGGGTGATGATGTTCGGCCCCACTCTGCTCGAATACGGCAGCGAAGCACAGAAGAAGGAACACATACCGCCGATCTGCCGCGGTGAGATCCGCTGGTGCCAGGGCTATTCGGAACCGAACGCCGGCTCCGACCTCGCGAACCTGCAAACCACAGCGGAGGACAAGGGCGACCATTACCTCGTCAACGGACAGAAGACATGGACCAGCGGCGGGCAATGGGCGGACAAGTGCTTCTGCCTCGTGCGCACCGACAAGAGCGACAAGCACAAGGGCATTTCCTTCCTGCTGATCGACATGGATTCGCCGGGCGTCGAAGTCCGCCCGATCCAGATGATCAGCGGCATGAGCCCGTTCTGCGAAACCTTCTTCACCGACGTGAAGGTGCCCAAGGAAAACCTCGTCGGCGAGGAAGGCCAGGGCTGGACGATCGGCAAGCGCCTGCTGCAGCACGAACGGACCAACCTGTCGGGCGGTGGCAGCCTGGCCCGGATGATGGGCGCGAGCCTGGCCGACATCGCCAAGAAGTACGTCGAAACCGACGAGACCGGCGCCATCGCCGACAAGGTCCTGCGCGACCGGATCGCCGATTTCGAGATCCGCTGGAACGCCTTTCTCCTCACCGCACGCCGTGCGACCGAGGAAAGCAAGGCACAGGGCGGCGTCTCCGAAATCAGCTCGGTGCTCAAGAAGCTCGGCACCAAGCTCGGACAGGAGCGCGCCGAACTGACGATCGAGATCATGGGCCTCCAGGGCCTCGGCTGGGAGGGCGAAGGCTTCACCGAAGCCGAGCTAGCCGGTGTGCGCGCCTGGCTCTTCGGCAAGGCGACCACGATCTACGGCGGTTCGACCGAGATCCAGAACAACATCATCGCCAAGCGCGTGCTTGGCATGCTCGATCACCAGTAAGAGGGCGCGAAGAACATGGCGGTTCTCAACGAAGAACAGGAAATGCTGCGCGACATGGCGCGCGATTGGGCGACGAACGAAAGCCCGGTTGCCGCCTTTCGCAAGGTTCGCGCGAGCGGCGCGCCCGAAGCGTTCGATCGCGACGCATATACGGCAATGGGCCAGATGGGCTGGACCGGCATCATCGTGCCCGAAGCGCACGGCGGATCGGATTTCGGCTGGCTCTCCGCCGGTCTGGTGGTCGAGGAACTGGGCAAGACGCTGACGGCGAGCCCGCTCGTCGCCACTACGCTCGCAGCGACGGCGATCGTGCTCGGCGGGAGCGAGGAGCAGAAGGCGAAATGGCTGCCGAAGCTCGCAAGCGGCGAAGCGATCGGTACGCTTGCGATCGACGAGGGGCCGCACCACAACCCGGCGAAGGTCGCCGCGAGCGTGTCGGGCGGGAAGCTCTCTGGGACTAAAGCGTTCGTCCACGAAGCGCACGGCGCCGACCTGTTCGTGGTCGCGGCGACGGACGGACTGTACCTCGTCGAGAAAGGCGACGGCGTATCGCTCTCGACGCGCAAGCTGACCGACCAGCGCAGCCATGCCGAGGTGACGTTCGACGGCGCAGCGGCGGACAAGCTCGCCGGCGGCGGCGACAGCTTGGTCGAAGACGTACTCGACCGCGCGCGCATCCTGACCGCCTGCGAAATGCTCGGCATGGCGCAGGCGGTGTTCGACACTACGCTCGAGTATCTGAAGCAGCGCGTGCAGTTCAACCAAGTGCTCGCCACCTTCCAGGCGCTGCAGCACCGCATGGCGGACCTGTTCGGCGATCTCGCGATGATGCGTTCGGCGGTCGAAGGCGGGTTGCAGGCGCTCGACAGCGGGTTCGGCGTCCCTCGCGCGGCGACGATCGCCAAGGCCGAGGCCAACCGCGTGCTTCACGCGATCAGCCGCGAGGGCGTCCAGCTCCACGGCGGCATCGGCATGACCGACGAGTACGACATCGGCTTCTATCTGAAGCGCGCCCGCGTGGTCGAGGCGAGCTGGGGCAGCAGCGCATACCTGCGCGACCGGTTCGCGCGGATCGGCGGCTATTGAGGCATTGGATCCGCTTGAGGATCCCGAAGGCCTAGGTGACACGGCCAGCGCCCAACAGCGGGCGCTGGCCGATCACGCGCGGTTCGTCGACGAAAACCTGACGCGCAACTACCGGGCGAACTTCATCCACGGCGTGCTGGGGATGACGGGCTTTCGCCTGATCTACGCCCCCACGATCATCCCGGCCTATCTGATGCTGCTGACCGGCAGCGCGGCCGCCGTGGGGCTCGGCACCGCGCTGCTGCAACTCGGCGCGACCATCAGCCCGATCGCCAGCGGCGCGCGGATCGAGCATCGCAGCCATATCCTGCCCTACGCGATCCGGGTCGGCTCGCTGATGCGGCTGATGATCCTCGGCCTCGCGCTCGCGGGGTGGCTGCTGACTGGTGAGGCGCTGCTGCTGGCGACCTTCGCTTTCTTCCTCCTGCTCGGTTTCTTCACCGGGGCGCAGCGCGTCGCTTTCCAGATGCTGATGAGCAAGCTGATCCCGATCCGCAAGCGCGGGCGGCTGCAAGGCTATCGCAATTTCGCCGGCGGCCTGATCGCGGCGGTACTCGCCTGGGTGGCAGGCAACTGGTTCATCGCGGGAAACTGGCTCGGTAACGGCTACGCGACAACGTTCCTCTTCGCCTTCTTGCTCACCAGCGCCGGGCTAGTCGTGCTCAAGACGATGATCCGCGAGCCGCCCGCCCCAGTGTCGCGCCCGCAGATCCCTCTGCGCGATCGCATTCGCGAATTTCCCGAGCTGCTCGCCGATCGGGATTTCGCGAATTTCCTCGGCGCGCAGAGCTTCTCCACCATGGCCCGGGTTGGTGCTCCATTCTGGACCGTCTATGCCGGCGGTCTGCTCGGGCTCGACGGTGCGCTGATCGGCGGGCTGAGCTTCGTGTTCCTGGGTTCGGACACGGTATCGAACATCGTCTGGGGTCCGATGGGAGACCGCTTCGGATTCCGCATCGTCTATGCGCTGTCGCTGCTCTGTTCGATCGCGGGCGTGGTGCTGCTGATCTTCGCCGAAGCCGCGGCGCCTGTTTACGGCTCGTTCGTTCTGCTCGGCTTCGGCGGGTCGGGCTGGCTGCTTGCGGCGAGCACGATGGTGCTCGAATTCGGCCGCACCGAAGACACGCCCATGCGGCTCGCGCTGGTGACCACGGTGGAAGGCATCATCGCCGCGTCCGGGCCGGTGCTCGCCGGTGTGGTGGTCGCGGCCTGGGGATTCACGCCGCTCTTCGCGCTCGTGCTCGGCGCGCTGGCGATCGCCTTGCTGCTGCTGGTCTTTCGAGTGCGCGAACCGCGCAACCTCGCGAAAGATTGATCAGTCGAGCGCCGGCGCGGCGAGAAGGCCGGAGGACAGAGCCGAGACGTAAGTGCGAATGGCCAGGTCGGGGTCGCCGAACCGTTCGGCCCAGTTGCGCGCCTCGTAGGCGCTGTTGAGCGTCGACATGATGATCTGGCTGGCGACCAGCGGATCGATCGGCCGCACCGACCCATCGGCGATTCCGTCGATGAGCATACCCGCGAACCGGCGCGCCAGCCGGTTGGAGCGCGTGACCACGTCCACGCGCTGCTCGCTGTCGAGCGATTGGAGCGCCGTCGTGCGCAGCAGCGGCATGGCATCGAAGAACTGCACGTCGACCAGCTCGCGCAGCACACTCGACAGCCGCGTCCAGTAATCCGTCTCGATCTCCTGCCCGGCCATCTGCACGGCGGAGAGGCGGTCGTAGCTGCGCTGGAAGCACGCCAGTACGAGATCGTCCTTCGCGTCGTGATGGTGGTAGAAGCTGCCCTTGGTCACGTTGAGCGACTTCGCGATCCGGTTGACCGAGGCCCCGCGATAGCCGCGCTGGTTGATCATGACCGTCGCGGCGCGCAGGAACTCGTCGTTCTGCGTCGGCTTGGCCACTTTCTCCGTGCGCCAGCCGCCATCGCGCAGAGGCCGGGGCGACCAGCGGTCCGGCTCGGCCGGAATGCCGTGCGCGAGAATGTCGAACATCCGCTCCTCGACGCGCGGGAAATCGAGCGATGAATAGCGCAGCGACCACACCGGCCACCACATCATCGCTTCCAGCAGGATGTGCGCGCGGGCGGAAAACAGCGCGTGGTCACGGTCCGACCGCGCCTCGCCGAAGAAGCCGCGCACCAGCTTCACCACCGTGCGGTAGCGCGCGAGCAGCGGCGCCTGGGTGTCGGGGTCGAGCGTGCGGATCTCCGACAGCGCCGTCACCAGCCCCTTCTCGCCCCCCCGGATACGCCTGCGGAGCGCGACGTGGTCGGCAATGTAACGGCGCAGGCGCGATGCGGGATCGGGCTCGGCCAGCGCGTCGGCCGCCATCTGCTCCATCAGGTCGAGCGTCGCCTCGTAAACCGCGACGACGAGCTGTTCCTTACGCGAGAAGTAGTAGGTGATGCTGGTTGCGTTGAGCCCGATCGCGCGCGCGACATCGGACAAGGTCGTCGCCTTGACCCCGGTTTCGTTGATCAGGACCGAGGCGGCATGGATGATGGCCTGGCGCTTCTCGCCAAACCGCCTCGTCTCCGCACTCTTGCTCGCCATCGGGTCCCCCATGTCAGGCCCGTTACAACAGCGCGGCGGAAAGTGCCAACCGCGCCGCCGGTCCTTCCGCTAGAACAGCGCGGCCAGATCCTTCTTGAGAATCTTGCCATTCGCATTGCGTGGCAAGGTCTCTTCGGTGAACACCACCCGCACCGGCACCTTGAATTTCGCCAGCCTGTCGGCAACCCAGGCCTGAAGCTCCTCCTCGCTCGCCGTCATCCCGGGGGCGAGGTGGACCACGGCGGCCGGTTCTTCCCCGAGCTGCGGGTGCGGAAGGCCGATCAGCGCGGCATCGGTCACCGCCGGGTGATCGTAGAGCACGTTCTCCACCTCCGACGAGTAGATGTTCTCGCCTCCGCGGATGATCATGTCCTTCGCGCGGTCGACGATATAGCAGAAACCTTCTTCGTCGAGCCGCGCGAGATCGCCTGTTTTGACCCAGCCGTCCACGAACGTTTCGGCGGTCGCTTCCGGATTGTTCCAGTAGCCCTTCACCACCATCGGCCCGCGCGCCCAGAGTTCGCCGACCTCGCCGGCAGGCATCTCCTGCGTGCCGTCCTCGTTCATGATCTTGAGGTCGGCGACGGCGACCGGCGGGCCGCAGCTGTCGGGGCGGTTGAGGTAGTCCTCGCTCGAATGGCCGGTAACGGTCGCCATCGTCTCGGTCATGCCCCAGCCATTGCCGGGAAGCGCGCCGAAGACCTCGCGGATCTTGCGCACGAGCTCCGGCGCGGAAGGCGCGCCGCCGTAGCCGATCGCCTCGATGCTGGAGAGGTCGTAGTTCTTGCGTTCGGGGTGCTCGATGAGCTGCCAGGCGATCGTCGGCACACCTCCGGTCGAGTTCACCTTCTCGCGCTCGATGATCTCGAAGGCCTTGATCGGGTCCCACTTGTGCATGAAGATCATCGTGTGGCCGGCCGCAAGGTTGCCCATCAAGCCCGCGGAACACGCAGTGACATGGAACAGCGGGATCACCGTCAGCCCGACCTTGTGCGCCGGTTCGGGGATCTCCTCTCCCCGGCGCAGCACTGCGCAGGCGGCGTTGTAGCCGCTCGACATGATGTTGGTGCACAAGTTGCGGTGCGTGCCGAGCGCGCCCTTGGGATTGCCGGTGGTGCCGCTGGTGTAGAAGATAGTCGCGTCGTCCTCCGGCGCGATCTCAACCTCGGGAAGCTCCATCTGCGGCAGATCGGCGTAGTCCTTGGGCGTGCCGATTACGCTTTCCAGCCGCTCCGCACCTTCGGGTTCACTCTCGCAGCGCGAGACGAACACCGTCTCCAGTTCGGGGCATTCTGCACGGTGCGGTGCTATTCGCTCCCAGCGCTCGTCATCGCAGACGAGCAGCTTCGTGCCCGAATTGCTCAGGCCATAGGCGAGTTCCGGCCCCGTCCACCAGGCGTTGAGCGGCACACAGATCGCCCCGATCGTCACCGCCGCGAAGAAAGCTACCGGCCATTCGGGCAGGTTTCGCATCGCCACGGCGACGCGGTCGCCCTTTGCCACACCGCGCGCCTGAAACTCGTGCGCGAGCTTCGCGACCGCCCGGAACCAGGCATCGTAGGTGACTCGCTCGTCCTCGTAGATCGTGAACTCGCGGCCGCCATGCATGCGCCCGACCATGGCGATCGCACGCAGGTTCGGTGGAGCGTTCTTCCACACACGCGTCGGCACACCGCGAATGTCGATCGTCTCCATCTCGAAGCGTTGCCCGGGTGCGGTGAGGATCGCCTTGCATTCCTCCCGCGTCCGCGCGGGCCAGCCCGCGGGCGGCGTCCAGCCGATGGCGGAGGCGAGGTCCTTTGCTTGTGTCGCCATCGTCAGAGCACCTCGAACAGGCCGGCCGCGCCCATGCCGCCGCCCACGCACATAGTGACGACGACATGCTTCACGCCGCGGCGCCTGCCTTCGATCAGCGCATGTCCAACGCAGCGCGCGCCGGTCATGCCGAAGGGGTGACCGATCGAGATGGACCCGCCGTTGACGTTGAGCCGATCGTCTGGAATGCCGAGCTTGTCGCGGCAGTAGAGTACCTGCACCGCGAAGGCCTCGTTCAATTCCCACAGGCCGATGTCGTCGATTCCGAGCCCGAACCGGTCGAGCAGCTTGGGGATGGCGAAGACCGGCCCGATGCCCATTTCGTCAGGCTTGGCGCCTGCGACCGCCATTCCGACATAGCGGCCAAGCGGTTCGAGCCCGCGCGCCCTGGCGACCTCCGCCTCCATCAGCACCGAAGCGGCCGAACCGTCCGAGAGCTGGCTGGCGTTGCCGGCCGTGATGCAGTGCCCCTCGCCCATGACCGGCTGGAGCTTCGCCAGGCCTTCCAGCGTGGTGTCAGGCCGATTGCAATCGTCCATCGCGATGGTGACTTCGCGCTGGCTCACATCGCCCGTCTCCTTGTCGGTCACGTTCATCGTCGTGGTGATCGGCACGATCTCGTCGTCGAACCTACCAGCGGTTTGCGCTGCTGCGGTGCGCTGCTGCGACTGGAGCGAATATTCATCCTGCGCGTCCCGGCCGATGCCGTAGCGCTTGGCCACGACTTCGGCCGTGCCGATCATCGGCATGTAGATGTCGGGATGCATCTTGAGCAATTCGTCGTCCCGTTGTGTGTTCGGCTTGCTCGATCGGAAGGACGTGATCGACTCGACCCCGCCCGCGACACAAATGTCCATGCGGTCGACGATGATCTGCTTGGCGGCCGTCGCGATGGCCATCAGACCGGACGAGCACTGCCGGTCGATCGTCATACCCGCGACCTCGACCGGCAGCCCGGCGCGCAATGCGACCTGCCGCCCCATGTTGAAGCCCTGCTGCCCCTGCTGGTTGGCGGCGCCCATGATCACGTCGTCGACCTCGCCGCCGTCGAGGCCGGCCCGTTCGACTGCGGCGGCCACCGACCATGCGCCGAGCTGCACGGCATGAGTCGCGTTGAAGGCGCCGCGCATCGCCTTGGCGAGCGGAGTACGGGCGGTGGATACGATGACGGCGTCGCGCATTCGGGCAATCCTCTTTTCCGGTTTCGTCTTGTGCGATTCTTTGCGAGGGATTTATGCAGAAGGGACGCTGCGTGGCAAGGTGCAACTGGTCCTTTTCTGAATTTCAGGTATGAGGCTTCAAAAGAGCGGAAAATCGTCTATCAGCAGCAGTCAGAAAATGAGGTATGCCGAAAACGGCGCGATACGGGAGAGGTCATGATTGAATTGGCGGATGCGGCAACGCTCGGCTTCGACGCGGCACGACTGACAAGGATCGATGCCTTTCTGGAGGCCCAGTACATCGAAACGGGCCGCCTGAAGAACGCCCAGTTGCTCGTCGCGCGCGAGGGACAGCCGGTGCATCATGCGCATTTCGGATCCCTACGCGACGACGACACGCCGATGCGCGAGGATGCGCTGTTCCGCATCGCCAGCATGACGAAGCCGATCACCTCGATCGCCTTCATGCAACTCGTCGAGCAGTGCAAGGTCGCGCTGGACGATCCCGTGGCACGTGTAATTCCCGAATTCGCGAATCTCGGCGCCTACGCAGGCGGTGGCGGTGCCCTTCCCTTCGCGCCCATGCAGCGCGGCAGGCCCATACGCTTCGTCGACCTGATGACGCACATGTCCGGGCTGACCTACGGGTTCCAGAACCGCAGCAGCGTCGATGCCGCCTACCGCGCGGCCGAACTCGACCTCTCGCGCGGCAAGTTCACTGCGGACGAATATATCGCCGCGCTGGCCGAGATTCCACTCGAGTTCGAACCCGGCACCCGCTGGAACTACTCGGTCTCTACCGACGTGCTCGGTATCGCTGTCGAACGCGTTTCGGGCATGCGCCTGGGCGATTACTTCCGGAACCATATCTTCGAACCGCTCGGCATGGGCGACACCGCCTTCCGCGTTGCGGAAGGGCAGGCGGATCGCCTCGCGGACGCCTACGGCTACCGTCCGGGGAAAGCACCGCGGCTGGTCGATCGCGCCGCCGAGAGCCGCCTGCTCGACGATGGCAAGTTCGACAGCGGCGGCGGCGGCCTGATCGGCACGGCGGCGGACTACCACCGCTTCTGCGCCATGCTGCTAAACAAGGGTGAACTCGACGGCGCGCGGATCGTCGCGCCCAAGACGCTCGACCTGATGGCCGCCAACCATCTGCCCGGCGGCGCGGACCTCACGCAGATGAGCCAGAGCCTGTTTTCCGAAGCGAACAACGCCGGCACCGGCTTCGGCCTCGGCTTCGCCATGGTAATCGACCCCGCGCAGACGCTCATGCCCGCGAGCAAGGGCGAATTCTACTGGGGCGGCGCCTACTCGACCGCCTTCTTCGTCGATCCGGTCGAGAAGATCACCATGGTCTTCATGACCCAGCTCTACCCCTCATCCACTTATCCCATCCGCCGCCAGCTCAAGACGCTGATCTACTCGGCACTGGCGGAAAGCTACGCATGAAGGAGCGCACAATGACCTCGCCGATCCGTACCGAACGCCACGACAACGTGCTCGTCATCATCTCCGACAATCCGCCGGTAAACGCCCTCGGTCAGGCCGTACGTGCGGGCCTCGCCGCAGGGATCGAGGAGGCGCTGTCCGATGACGCGATCGAGGCGGTCGTGATCCGCTGCGATGGACGCACCTTCTTCGCAGGCGCGGACATCACCGAGTTCGGGAAAGCGCCGCAAGGGCCGAGCCTGCCGGAAGCGCTCGACAAGCTGGAGGCGAGCGACAAACCGGTGGTCGCCGCGATCCACGGCACAGCGCTCGGCGGCGGGTGCGAGGTCGCGCTGGCCTGTCACTACCGCGTGGCGGTGCCGAGCGCGAAGATCGGCCTGCCCGAAGTGAAGCTCGGCCTCATCCCCGGCGCAGCGGGCACCCAGCGCCTGCCGCGCCTCGTCGGCGCCGAAGCCGCGCTGCCGCTGGTCGCGATCGGAAATCCGATTCCGGCGAAGAAGGCACAGGCGATCGGCCTGGTGGACGAGATCGTGGGCGAGGACAGCCTCGAGGCGGACGCGATCGCCTTCGCGAAATCGAAGATCGGCCAGCCGGTGCTGCGCGCCTCGGAAGGAACGGCCAACCAGGACGGCGTGAAAAACCCCGCCATCTTCGACGACTTCCGCCAGAAGAACGGCCGCAAGATGCGTGGCTTCGATGCCCCCAACGCCGCGATCGAGGCGGTCAAGGCGGCTGGCGAGTTGCCCTATGCCGAGGGTGTGAAGAAGGAGCGTGAGCTCTTCGCCAAGCTGATGGGCGGCACGCAGTCCAAGGCGATGCGCCACTACTTCTTCGCCGAGCGCGCCGCGAACAAGATCGACGACGTGCCTGCCGATACGCCGCTGATCCCGATCAAGAAGGTCGGCGTGATCGGCGCCGGCACGATGGGCGGCGGGATCGCGATGAACTTCCTCAGCGCGGGCATCCCGGTGACGATCCTGGAGATGAAGCAGGACGCGCTCGACCGCGGCACCGGCGTCATGCGCAAGAACTACGAGAACACCGCCAAGCGCGGCCGCATGACCATGGAGCAGGTCGATCAGGTGATGGGTCTGCTGACCCCCACCCTTGAGTACGGCGACCTTGCCGACTGCGATCTCGTGATCGAGGCGGTCTATGAGAACATGGACGTGAAGAAGGAGGTGTTCGGAACGCTCGACGGAGTCGTGAAGCAGGGCGCAATCCTCGCCTCCAACACCAGCTACCTCAACATCGACGAGATCGCGACCGCCACCCAGCGTCCGGGCTACGTGCTCGGCCTGCACTTCTTCTCGCCCGCGAACGTGATGAAGCTGCTGGAAGTCGTGCGCGGCGCGAAGACGCGGGGCGACGTGCTCGCTACCTCGATGAAGCTCGCGAAGACAATCGGCAAGGTCGCAGCCGTCTCGGGCGTGTGCCCGGGCTTCATCGGCAACCGCATGCTCTCCAAGCGGCAGGAGCAGGCCAACCAGCTCATCATGGAAGGCGCGAACTACTGGGACGTCGACGACGTGCTGCTCGAGTTCGGCTTCCCG
The DNA here is from genome assembly GCF_003581645.1 of Pelagerythrobacter aerophilus. Taxonomy (GTDB): domain Bacteria; phylum Pseudomonadota; class Alphaproteobacteria; order Sphingomonadales; family Sphingomonadaceae; genus Pelagerythrobacter; species Pelagerythrobacter aerophilus. Next base: position 200,485 of record NZ_QXFK01000018.1, read on the forward strand.
ATGGGTCCGTTCCAGATGGGCGACCTCGCGGGCATCGACATCGGGTGGCACCGCGACCCGAGCAAGGTGACCACAGTGCGCGAAGCGCTCTGCGCCGTGGGACGCTTCGGCCAGAAGGCCGGCAAGGGTTTCTATGACTATGACGAGGCGCGCAATCGGACACCTTCCGACGAGGTCAAGAAAATCATCGCCGACTTCGCCGCCAAGGAAGGCCACGAACGGCGCGAAATCTCCAAGGACGAGATCCGTGAGCGGCTGCTCTATCCGATGATCAATGAAGGCGCGAAGATCCTCGACGAGAAGATGGCGCAGCGCGCGAGCGATATCGATGTGGTGTGGATCAACGGCTACGGCTGGCCGATCTACACCGGCGGTCCGATGTTCTGGGCCGATACGATCGGGCTCGACACTGTCGTCGCCGGGCTGGAAAAGCATGACCTTCCCGTGAGCGACTACCTGCGCGGCAAGGCCGCGAAGGGTGAAAGCTTCAATCGCTGAAGCCAAGTTCCTGAAGCAACCGCCCGCCCATCTGCCGTCGGCGCAAATGGGCGGGCGACCGCGAGCCAGAACGCGGTTCTCGGCGAAGGCGCATGCCTGACGGATAACCTCGCACCCTCGTTAAAATTACATTGTTCGAATTCAGGGTACGAGTAGCAAGTCGAAACTCATCAACTACCCGCCGAACCCTTCCGCACTTCGGCCACAAAACGACGCTCGCAAGCGAGGTATGCCACGTGCGAGCCACCGCTTTCCTCGACACCCAACTCGTATATGACGCCGGCATCAGGCGTTTTCGCAGGAATGGTCTGGGCATTTATTCCGAAATCTCGGCGAGCCATGGAGGCACGTTCATTTCACAAATAGCTTGACAGGAGGGTCTCGAAATACTCCACTTTCGATGAGTGGGTATGTGCCTGAGAGCACAACGCACAGGAGAGGAGAGGAAGATGAGAAAACACGGTCTTCGGTACACGTGCGCCCTGTCGGCTCTCGTTCTGGGACTCGCCGGCGCCAGTCAGGCCATGGCGCAAGCCGAGTCACAGGACGCCCCGCAAAGCAGCCCGCCTGAAAATCCGGTCATCGTCGTCACCGGCTCGCTTATCCGGGGGACGCCTGAGGACGCGGCCCTGCCGGTCGACGTGATCTCGCAGGAAGAGCTGATAAATCAGGGCTCGCCCACTGCGGTCGACCTCCTCAAGAATCTTCCTGGATCGAGCGGCGTGCTCGGCGATTCGAACCAGTTCGACTCGCGCTCCCAAGGGTCGGAGGGTGTGTCCACGGTGAACTTGCGCGGCCTCGGCCCCTCGCGCACTCTCGTCCTGCTCAACGGTCAGCGGCTCGCCAATACGCCGATCGGGGTGCCTTCCGTCGATGCCAACCTGCTGCCCGCCGCAGCGATCGGGCGGATCGAAGTGCTCAAGGACGGCGCGGCCGCGACTTACGGCTCCGACGCGATCGGCGGCGTGGTCAACTTCATCACCAACAAGCAGCTCGACGGGTTGGTCCTCAGCGGCGACTACCGGTTCATCGACGGCTCCGACGGAGACTGGACCGCTTCGGGCGCGTTCGGCCACGATGGCGATGGGCTGCGCGTGCTGGCAAGCTTCGGCTATCAGCATCGCTCTCCGCTCGCGGCGAGTGAACGCGATTTCGCGGTCCGCCCCTATACCGAGAACCCCGCAGGCGGCTTCACCGAAGGGGGGAACCCCGGTGCCTTCCTGCCTTTCGCCTTCTATCCCGGAACCTTCATTGGCCTGACTGGTGGCTTCCAGGTCGACCGCGGGTGCGATGACCTGGGCGGCATTCCGGTCAACAATTCGACCCCTACGGACATCGACAGCGCGACCCGCTGCGCCAGTCAATACACGCCGTTCGATCTGCTGGTGGAGAAGGAAGACCGCTGGCAGGCCTATCTGGAAACCGAGATCGACCTGACGGACCAGATCGTGGCAGAGTTTTCCGGCTTGCTCGGACACACGTCGATCTCGGCCAACTCCTCGCCGACCTACCTTATTCTCAACACGCCAACGCCGGGCCTGGCAAACCCGATCGGCTCCCAGTTCTGGGTTCCGCCCAACAATCCGGGCCTGATCGCCTACCGGGCGGCCAATCCGGACCAGTTTCCTTCGGGAGCAAACAGCGCGCTCCTCGCGGCGGGCGTGTTCCGCGCGGCCTTGCTCGGCGGCAATCCGCTGTTCCAGGACCAGAACGGGATCGACGGTGCCGCACCCGCAACCCGCGACAGCGAATCGATGCGCTTTACCGGTGCGGTGCGCGGGAGCCATTCGGACGCGTTCAACTGGGAACTGAGCGGCACCTGGCACAAGTACATCCGCGAATCGACAGGCTACGACACGGTCATCGACAGGGTGCAGCTCGCGCTGCGAGGCCTCGGCGGCGAGGATTGCGACCCCTTGACCGGTACGCCCGGCGTCGGTCCGTGCATGTTCTACAACCCGTTCTCGAACGCGATCGAGGCAAATGCGGTCACCGGCGAGACCAACCCGGGTTACAATGCGGCGGTCGCCAACGATCCTGCGGTCTTCGACTACTTCACGAAGAAATCGTCCAGCCGCATTTCCAACGAACTCAAAGTCGCGAGCCTGGTGTTCAGCGGCAACACCGGGATCAGCCTCGGCGGGGGCAACGGGATCGGCTACGCTCTGGGCGCCCAGTATCGCCGTAACGACTACGACGCGACCTACGGCCCGTACAACAATCTCGACATCTACCCCTGCCCCGGATCGCTCGATTTCGGCGTGGAGGACTGCGCACGCCCGATCGGGCTGTTCGGTTTCCTCGGCTCCGACCAGGCCAATTCCAGTACGCAGGACGTCTACGCCTTCTTCGGCGAGCTGCAGATCCCGATCGGGGATCGGATCGATATCCAGCTCGCCGCCCGCTACGAGGACTACGGCGGGTCCGTCGGCTCCACCTTCGATCCGAAGGCAAGCGCTCGCGTCCAGGTGACGGACTGGCTGGCGCTGCGAGGGTCTTACCAGACGACGTTCCGCGCACCGCCGTCGACCTATCTCACTGCCGGCGATTATCTCACCTCGCTGCAGTTCGTCGGTGGCTCGTTCCGCGCAGTGCGGGTGAACGACGACCCGTCGCTCATTCCCGAGAGCGCGGAAAGCTATGGAGGCGGCGTGCTGCTGGAACTCGGCGGCTTCCGCGCGAGCGTCGACTACTGGCACTACGACTTCTCGGACGACATCGTCGCCGAGCCGCTATCGGGCCTCCTCAATTCCGTGTTCAACAGCACGGACGGATCGAGCACCCCCGGCACGGCGGTGGCCGATTGCTCAAATCCGCTGGCGAGCCGCTTCACGTTCTCCGGCGGACCGGCGAACGGTGGCTGCGGTACGCTTACGCCGACGCTGGCGGACGTGACGACGATCGACACCTTCTACACCAACGGGGCAGGCCTCTCGACCTCCGGACTCGACTTCATGGCGAGCTATCGTGACGAGTTCGGCTCTCGCGGGACTTGGGGCCTGGGCGTCACCGGCAGTTACGTGATCGATTTCCAGACCAACGACTTCTTCATTGGGGAGGACCTTATCCAGCCGGGCTTCTCGGCGGTCGGCAAACTCAACTACCAGACCACCGCCTATCCGCTGCCGGAAGTGAAGCTGAACGGATACGTGGACGTAGGTTGGGACCGCCACAACGCGCGGCTGACGGTCACCCATATCGAGGGATATACCGATCAGCGGCTTGCGCCGGGCACCCCGGGCCATGACATCCCGAGCTTCACGACGCTCGATTTCACGGTGCGGATCGGGCTGCCGGCGGAGACCGATCTGACGCTCTCGGTCCTCAACCTGCTCGACAAGGACCCGGGGTTCGCCGCGCTCGACTACAGTTACGACCCTTTCACCGCGAACCCGCTGGGCCGCAACTTCAAGATCGGAATCCGCAAGGCGTTCTGAGACCCGCTCGCTCGAACAAGCGGATGAAATGCCGGAGACTACGTGAACGACCAGATTGCGATTGATCTCGCCTCCCTCCTCGCCCCGCGCGAGGCGGGGGGCGATGGACGCTGGACCGGTGCGCCTGGCCCGGCGATGGGACCGCGCCTGTTCGGCGGGCAGGCGATTGCCCAGGCGCTGATGGCCGCGTCGCAAGAGGAGGACGCGGATCGGCTCGCGCATTCGCTGCACTGCTACTTCCTGAAGCCGGGCATGGCGGACGAGCCGGTCGATTATCAGGTGACGCACCTTACGGCAGGTCGCAGCTTCGCCACCCGGCGGGTCGAAGCGTCGCAGGGAGACCTGCTGATCTTCTCGATGATCGCCTCGTTCCACCGGCCGGAGCCGGGCTTCCGTCATGCGCTGGACTGCCCCTTTCCGCTTGATGTCGAGGGCGCGCTCGCCAGCCTGGGTGAGTGGAAGGAACGCCGCGCCGATCCCGACGATCATCCGATTGCCGATCGGCTGCAGCGGCGGCCGATCGAGATCGTCCCGCTCGATCCGTCGGCGGTATTCGGCCGGCGCCCGCGCGAGCCGCGGACGGCCTCGTGGATGCGAATGCGTGTGCCGGCTCGCGCTGGGCCCGCCATGCAGCGCGCGTTGCTCGCCTATGCCTCGGACATGATGTTCCTCCGGACCGCGATGTTGCCGCACGGTATCCGGCCTGGAGGATACGAAGTTCAGGCGACGAGCCTCGATCATGCGGTCTGGTTTCACGAGACGCCGGACTTCGACCGGTGGCACCTGTTCGTCGCCGACAGCCCCTGGGCCGGCGCCGCGCGGGGTCTCAGCCGCGGACACTTCTTCGCGGAGGACGGCCGGATGATCGCGACAGTGCAACAGGAGAGCCTGATGCGGCCTCGTGGCGAAGCGCTGGAGCGGGTGATGCAGCAGGATGGCGAAGCATGAGCGATGAGCCGTTCGCCGATCTCGACGGGGCCGCGCTCGAGCGCTGGCTGGGCGAGGCCGCGCCAGGGTTTGGTGCGGTGCGCAGCATCGAGAAGTTTCCCGGCGGCCAGTCGAACCCGACCTACCGCGTCGAGACCGAGAGGGGGCCACTGGTCCTCAGGCGCAAGCCTTTCGGCAAGCTGCTCCCCTCCGCGCACGCGGTCGAGCGCGAGCATCGCCTGATTTCAGCTCTCCATCCCACCGGGGTGCCGGTCGCCGCGCCGGTGGCACTGTGCGAGAATCCGGAGATCATCGGCGCCCCGTTCTATTTGATGGAACTGGTCGAAGGCCGCACCTTCTGGAGCGGCGCCCTGCCCGACTGCACGCCCGAAGAGCGCGGCGCGATCTACCGCGCGATGATCGACACGCTGGCGAAGCTCCATGCGGTCGATCCGGTCGCGGTCGGCCTCGGCGACTACGGTGCGCCGGGCAATTACTTCGCACGTCAGGTCGGCCGCTGGACCAAGCAGTACCGCATGGCGCAAACCGACGATATTGCCGAGGTCGAACGCCTGATCGAGTGGCTTCCGGCGACCCTGCCGCAGCAGGATCGCACGTCGATCATCCACGGCGACTACCGCATCGACAACATGATCTACGCGCCCGACCGGCCCGAAATTCTCGCAGTGATCGACTGGGAGCTCTCGACGCTCGGCGATCCACTGGCCGACTTCGCCTACCTTGCGATGAACTGGGCGATGCCCCACGGTGAGCGCGGCGCGCAGCTCGGCGGGCTCGATCTGCCGGCGCTCGGCATTCCCACGCTGGAGGAGGCGACCGAACGCTATTGCGAGGCGACGGGCCGCACTTCGGTGCCCGACCTCAACTGGTTTTTCGCCTACAACCTGTTTCGGCTGGTAGGGATCATCCAGGGAATCAAGAAGCGCGCGATCGACGGCAATGCCTCAAGCGCCAATGCCGAAGCCGCGGCTGCGCGCATCGTCCCGCTCGCCCGGCAGGCCTGGGGCTTTGCCGAGCGCGCGGCCGTATGACAATCGAAGGGAGTTCTGGATGTCGCTATTCGATCTGACCGGCAAGGTCGCCATCGTCACCGGGTCCAGCCGCGGCATAGGGCGGGCGATCGCCGAAGAACTGGCTACGCAAGGCGCCCGGGTGGTGATCTCGAGCCGCAAGCAGGAAGCCTGTGACGAGGTCGCAGCGGAGATCAATGCCGCACATGGCGACGGCTCGGCCGTGGCGATTGCCGCCAGCATCTCCGACAAAGTGCAATTGCAGGACCTGTTCGCGCGCGCGAAGGAGCAACTCGGCCCGGTCGACATCCTCGTCTGCAATGCGGCCAGCAATCCCTACTACGGCTCGATGGACGGGATTGAGGACGAGCAGTTCCGCAAGGTGCTCGACAACAACATCCTCTCGAACCACTGGCTGATACAGCTGGCCCTGCCCGACATGCGCGCAAAGGGCGACGGTGCGATCATCGTCGTCAGCTCGATCGGCGGCCTGCGCGGTTCGCCGACGATCGGGGCCTACAACGTTTCGAAGGCGGCAGACTTCCAGCTCGTGCGCAACTATGCGGTCGAGAACGGCGAGCATGGCATACGCGTCAACGCCATCGCGCCAGGTCTGGTAAAGACCGACTTCGCCCGCGCCCTGTGGGAGAACCCCAAGGCACTCGCCGCGACCGAGGCGCGCCTGCCCATGCGCCGCATCGGTGAGCCGCGCGACATCGCCGGCGCCGCGGTCTATCTCTCCTCGCCTGCCGCCAAGTGGACCACGGGCCAGATGATCGTGGTCGACGGAGGCGCGACGATATGAGCGCGCGGCTCGCCGGCAAGGTGGCGGTCGTGACCGGTGCCGCTTCGGGCATCGGTCGGGCGAGCGCGCTACTGTTCGCGCAGGAAGGCGCGCAGGTTGTCGCGTTCGATCGCTCCGAAGCCGTGCATGAGACCGCGGACGCCGTGCGCGATCACGGCGGCCTGGCAGTGGCCATAACGGGCGACGCGGGCGCGGAAGACGACGTCGAGTCGCTCGTTGAGACCGCCCGCAGGGAGTTCGGCGCGCTCCACCTGTTTTTCGCCAATGCGGGCATCACCGGCGGCATACGGGGCGGCTTCTTCGACGCCAGCCCCGAGGACTGGACCGAGGTTCTGCGCGTCAACCTCATCGGACCCTTCCTCGCGGTAAAGCACGCCGCGCCCGCCATCCGCGACTGTGGTGGCGGGGCGATCCTGTGCACGGCCTCGGTTGCCGGGCTGCGCTCGGGTGCCGGACCGGCGCAGTATTCGGCGAGCAAGGCGGGCGTGATCAATCTGGTGCAGACAGCCGCCCAGCAGCTTGCCGGCACCGGTGTGCGGATCAACGCCGTGCTTCCTGGCCTCACCGAAACGGGCATGACCCGGCCGCTCTACGAAGGTGCACGGGCGGCGGGCAAGGAAGACCGGATCGGGCAGTTGAACCCGCTGCTGCGCGGCGGACAGCCGGAGGAGATCGCGGCCGCGGCGCTGTTCCTGCTGTCGGACGAAGCCAGCTACGTCAACGGACAAGCGCTGGCGGTCGATGGCGGGCTGTCGAGCTCCCACCCGACCTCGCGCCCGCCGGGCGATTCGAACCGTCCCAGTTCCTAGGGCCCTCAGCCGATCAGGAGTTGCAGGAGCCGGCCCCTGTCTTCTCCCATTGGTAGGCATCGACCGTTTCGCCGCGCGGCTGGTAGCGGATCGTCAGCTTCTCGCTGCCTCGCTGCACCTCGAGTGTGAGAAACGCCTCCTGGTCCGCCTGGAGGCCGTCCTGCGAAAACGTGTTCGTGATCACGTCGCCTTCACGCAGGCCCGCCTTTTGCGCTTCGGAACCCGCCTTCAGGCCCCGCACTGCCCGCGGATCGCTCAGCAGCGACGCCGGATCGAAGCCGAGATCGAAACGCCGCAGCGGCTCTGTGGTGCGCTGGAAGCACGGACCGAACGCGTCCGTGGGGGGGAGAACCGTCCTGCCGGCCAGCATGGCCTCGAAATCGTCGATCCCCGCCTGACCGAGTTCTTCCCGGAGCAGGCGGCGCCACAGCGCCTCGTCCATCGGCCGTCCGGCCCGGCGCTCCGCCAGCATCGCGCGCACCATGTCGTCGAGCGACCGCTTGCCGCCCGACGCTTCGCGCACTTTCGCATCGAGACTGGCGAAGTAGAGCGAGCCGCGGTCATAGGGCAGGACCCGGATACGGGTGTCGCGCCAGAAGCCGGCCGGAATCTCGGCGTTGGGCGTCGCGATCATCACGTTGGTGTAGTAGCGCCCGGCCGTCTTGTTCAGGTCGTCGAGAAAGGCATCGGCATCGATCAGCCCTGCGCGATAGGGCAGCATCCGCTGATAGTGGACCGCCAGTCCTTCGCCGAACCAGCTCTGGTCGAGGCCGCCAGGGCGATCCATCGACTCGTCGAGCGAACGGACCCAGGCATGCAGCATCTCGTGCGCCAGGAGCCCGCGCAGGTCGTCGATCTCGGACTTGGGGCCGTAGGTGAAAGCGAAGCTGTCGGTCAGGCCGATGCCGCTGCCGGGATTGTCCGGATTCGGGCGGGCGAAGACGCCGAAACTCGATGCGGCTTCGCCGAAGAACTCGCCATAGAAGCCGTGGAGTCCTGCTGCCCACTTCATAAGCTCGTCGGTCGGGAATGGCGGATCGCCGGCCCAGCCGGCAAAGAACCCGCCGCTGTCCGACCGGTACGTGCCCGCGCGCCCTCCGATGTAGTAAGTCGACGCGATCCGTGCGGGCGTCAGCGGTGTGGTGCTCTGCACATCGCCGATCCCGAAGCTCGAGACCCCGGTCGCCCCGGGGGCCATGGCCGAGAGGTCCCAGTCGACCGTTACCCGCCGAGCAGTCTCGTCGGCGGGCAGCATAAGGAAAGCATTCCCGGCCCCCGAGAAGCTTTCGTGGCCCGTCCGCAGTTCGTATTGCGGACGGCTGATGAACGGGCGGGCGGCATCGATCGTGACGCGATAGCGCAGGGTGAGCGGCCCTTCGATCGCGCGATCGGCATGCCACAACCGGGTGCGGTTGGAATCGTCCGTCGCTTCGTCGGTCGGCGTCAGAATGACGACGCCGCGTGCGTCGCGCGCGGTCAGCCCCTCGATATCGTCCGCACTGGTCACCACGGTATTCGCCTCGATCGGCAACTCGACGACCGGCGTTCCGGGCCCACCCTCGATACCCTCGGCAAGGATGGTCAGGTCGAGTGCAGGAATGGCCCCTTCGGCATTCGCGGCCTCGGGACGGATCGTGATCGTGATAGCGGGCGCTTCGACGGGCGTCGCCGCGAAGACCGGTGCTGCGCCGAGCGCGCAGATCGTCAGCAGAATTCCCCTCACCGCATTCTTCTCCCACTCATTGTGCGGCGAATCTACGGCACTGCGGGCGCATGATCGCAGTCGTTCTCCGTTCGGGCCGGCCGAACCCGGCATAGACTATGCGAACTACAACGATGGCAGCGGCAAGCGGTGGGTGCACTTGATCTCGGACAAGGTCGCTGTCGAACGAACGTCCTGGACCCCCGGAAGGCGCAGGAGGGTGCGGAAGGTGAAGGCCTGATACCACCCCATGCTGGGAGCGAGCACCTTCAGCATCACGTCCATCTCGCCGAACAGGGTATAAGCTTCGGTAATCTCGGGAATATCCTCGATCGCCTGCGTGAACCGATCACGCTCTTCGTCGGTCAGCCGGCCCATCTGGAGCTGCGCGAAGATATACATGCTTTCGCCCAGCTTTTCCCGGTCGAGCACGGCGACCTGCGCTTTGACATATCCCTTCGCCTTGAGGCGCTGCATTCGGCGCCAGCAGGGGGATTGCGACAGGCCCACCCGCTCGGCGATTTCGCTGGACGATTCCGACGCGTCGAGCTGCAGGCGGTCGAGTATCTTGAGATCGAGACGGTCGAGTTCATCGGCCATGGTTATGCTCCGGTTTCGTGGAGAGCGCATCATTCATGCGCCAGCTTTAGAAAGCGAGGAACCTTCGGGCAAGTTTTGCCGCAGTTGAAGAAATAGGTTCGGCGAGGGAGGATCAATGGACCGCAACGACCTGACTGTCATCGACGCCGCCGAAGTGCGGCGACGGCTGGACTATCCCTCTTGCATCGAGGCGATGCGCGGCGCGATGCGCGCGCTCTCCGCCGGGACGACGCGCCAGCTATTGCGGACGATGATTTCGCTGGGCGAAGCGCGCACGTTCGCTCAGATGCCCGGAGCGCTCGGCCCGCGCGAGATGTTCGGCGCCAAGCTGGTCAGCGTGTTCGGCGATCCTGCAGCGCCGGGACGGCGGCGCCACCGCGGCGTGATCGTGCTGTTCGAGCCCGAGGAAGGAAAGCCGGTCGCGATCGTCGATGCCGAAGAGATCACGCATATCCGCACCGCCGCGGCAACCGCGATGGCGACCGACGCGCTCGCCCGCGGGGATGCGAGCACGCTGCTGATCGTCGGTACGGGCGGACAGGCGCGGACGCACCTCGAAGCGATGCCGCAAGTCCGACCCTTCCGCCGGGTCCTGATCTGGGGGCGCGATCCCGCTAAGGCCGCAGCTCTCGCTGCCGACTACTCGTGCATCGAAGCGCAGGCTGTCGAGGATCTCCCCGGCGCCGCGGCGGAGGCAGATGTGATCTGCACGCTGACGGCGGCGTCCCAGCCCGTGCTGCGAGGCGAATGGGTCCGACCGGGTACGCACGTCAACCTCGTCGGTTCGAGCGGCCCTGGCCCCGTGGAATGCGATCACGAGATGGTCGTACGTGCGCGCTATATCGCAGACAGTCGCGCGTCCGCCCTCGACGCCGCGGCCGAATTCCTCGACGCCCGCGCCGCGGGCCTGGTCGACGATAGCCACATCGTCGGCGAAATCGGCGAGGTCCTGCTCGGCACGGTCGCCGGCCGGACCAGTGCCGATGATATCACCCTTTACAAGTCGCTCGGCCATGCGGTGCAGGACCTTGCCGCCGCCGCCTACGTCTATCGGAGCCTGAACACCTGATGCACCATTACCCCCTCCGCGCCCTCCTCGCGGCATCCACTCTCCTCGCCGCCCTGCCGGCTCATGCGGAAACAGTGCGCTGGTCGGTTATCGCCAGTGGCGAGAAAGTCGGCTTCGTCGAAGCGGACGAGCAGGGCTCCACCGTCAGCATCAGCTATGACGTGAAGAACAACGGGCGCGGGCCGACTACGACCGAGGAGATCGAACTCGGCGCCGACGGCCTGCCTGTGCGCTGGGCGATCGATGGAACCTCCACCTTCGGCAGCGAGGTGCGCGAACGGTTCGCACGCGACGGGCAGACCGTCCGCTGGACCGACTCCACGGGCACGCAAGAGAAGGGCCAGGCCAATACCGCGCTCTATATCGCGCAGAACGGCAGCCCATGGGCGCTCGGCCTCTATGCCCGCGCGCTTCTGAAGGACGACGATCGGCGCATGGCGGCGCTGCCCGGCGGCGAGCTGCAGCTCGAAGCGCTGGGCGAGACCGGGGTGGGAGGCACGACCTACCGGGCCTTCTCCATCAGCGGAATTGATCTGTCGCCCGAACTGATCCTCCTGGACGAGCAGGGGCGCCTCTTCGCCCGCATCGACACCGACGGCGCGACCGTGCGCGAAGGTGCCGAAGCGACCGTGCCGGAGCTTACCGAGCTGGCGACGCGGCTGACCGACGAGCGCTTCGCCGCGCTCCAGAAGCGGTTCGCACACACTCTCGATCGGCCGATGCGCATCCGCAACGTTCGCGTGTTCGATCCGAAAGCCGGCAAGCTCGGCGATCCCGTATCGATCGTCGTATCGGGTGAGCGGATCGCGGGCATTCAGCCGCTCGACGCGCCGGCCACCCCCGGCGAGATCGTCGTCGACGGCGAAGGCGGAACGATCCTTCCCGGCCTGCATGATATGCACGCCCACGTCTCGCCGCAATCGGCCCTGCTCTATCTCGCGGCCGGGGTGACCTCGATCCGCGACATGGGGAACGACAACGCCGTTCTCGATGGTTTGATGGAGCAGATCGAGAACGGGACCGTCGCCGGGCCACGCATCGTGCGCAACGGCTTCCTCGAAGGGCGCAGCAGCTACTCCGCCCGCAACGGCATCATCGCCGAGAGCGAGGCCGAAGCGGTCGAGGCCGTGCGGTGGTACGCCGCGCGCGGCTATTGGCAGATCAAGATCTACAACTCGATGAATCCCGACTGGATTCCCGCGGTCGTCCGCGAAGCGCGCCGGCTGGGCATGGGCGTGACCGGGCATATCCCGGCCTTCACCAATGCCGATGCGATGATCGCTGCGGGCTACGATGAGGTGACGCACATCAACCAGCTTATGCTGGGCTGGGTGCTCGATCCGAAGGAAGACACCCGCACCCCGCTGCGCTTGACCGCCATGAGGCGGACGGCCGATCTGGACCTCGCCTCACCCCGCGTGCAGCAGACGATCGAAGCGATGGCGACGCACGACATCGCGCTCGACCCGACCGCCGTGACGCTCGAACTGCTGATGCTGAGCCGCGACGGGAAGCCGAGCCCGGCAGTCGCGAACTACATCGATCATCTGCCGATCGCGCTCCAGCGCCGCCGGCGCCAGGGTATCGCACCGATCGAGACGCCTGCCGATGCGGCCGCTTACGAAGGCGCGTTCGTCAAGATCAAGGAACTGATCATGCGTCTGCACGATCGCGGCGTGCGCCTTCTGCCCGGCACCGACGACGCCACGGGCCTGTCCCTCCACCGCGAACTGCAAATCTACGGCGAGGCCGGGATCGCGCCAGCGGAAGTGCTGCGGCTCGGCACGCTGGCGCCGGAGGTCTACATGGGCCGCGACCAGAACCTCGGCTCGGTCGAGCGCGGCAAGTATGCGGACTTCCTGCTGCTGCCGGGCAATCCGCTCGAGGACCTGCGCGAGTTGCACCGAATCGCGATGGTGGTGAAAGGAGGAACGATCTACTTCCCGTCGGAGATTCACGCCGCGTTCGGGGTGAAGCCTTTCGCCGAAGCGCCGGTTATCCCCGAACTGAAGTGAACGGCGAGGGCGATTAACGCCCCCGCTGCTTCACCAGATAGTAGACCACGCCCACGGCGAGCCAGCCGCCGAGCAGCGCGTAAGGCCGCCAGTCGGCTTCGAAGCCGACCGCGATCAACGCCAGCGCACAGAGCGCACCGGCAATCGCCATCACGCGCATCCGCGCCGCGGGCGGGCGAAAGCCGGCCTGCACATGAAGTTCTGGATGGTGGCTGGCCACACGCGCGGCGGACAGGCAGATGCTCGCATACTTGAGCAGGTTCGGAATGTTCACTGCGAGGAACAGGAAGGTCAGCTCCATCGGCAGGAACAGCCCCACGCACCCGATTGCGAACACAGCGAGCAGTGCGACGTGCGGCGTGCGCCAACGTGGATGGATGCGACCGAGTGCCGCAGGCAGCACGCCCGCCTCGCCCATGGCGAACAGGCTGCGGCTGAACATGGCGAAGATCGCATTGAGCGACTTGCCGATCGACAGCACCGCAGCAAGGGCGATGACCGGCACGGCCAACGGCCCCATGAACACCCGCGCGGCGTCGAGGATCGGCGCCTCGCTTGCCGCCAGCGCGGGGCCGCCGAGCAGGCCGAGCGCGACGAAGCCGACCGCCAGATAGAGCAGGGTCGCCGACCCGATCGAGAGGGCGATCCCGAGGGGAATGTTGCGGCGGCTGTTGGACACTTCGGCCCCGGCCTCGGTCGCGGCTTCGATCCCGAAGAACAGGCCCATCAGCAGCGGCGCTGCGGCGATCACCCCTCCCCATCCATCGGGCATCAGGGGCTGAAGCCGGTCGAGCGACACTTCGGTTGCCCCGCCCCACACCACGAATACCGCGAACAGCACGAGCATGGCGGAAAGCAGGATTTTCTGCACACGCGCAGCGACGTCGATGCCGAACCAGTTGGCCGCGAGCACCAGGACCATCACGGCGAACATCGTCGGCTTGGTCGGCAGCGGCACCAGCATCGATCCGTAGCGGACCAGCACCAGCGCCAGCACCACGATCGCGCCCATGTTGGCGACAATCCGGGCCCAGGCGATGAAGAACCCGACCGCCGGGTGCAAAAACCGCGCGGGCCAGGCGAACGATGCGCCCGAAACCGGCAGGGCCGACCCGAGATAGGCATAGCTGACCGCGATCAGGTACATCGGCAGCGCCGCCACCAGGACCGACAGCAGCATGCCTGGCCCCGCGATCGCCGCCGCCGGCGCGATGGCCGAGAAGATCGAGACGCCGACCGCCGTGCCCAGCCCGAGCGCGACAACCCCCCAGAGGTCGATCCGCGCGGCAAGCCCCTTCTCGCCGGCATCCGTCACTGCGCAGTATCTCCTTCGATAAAGGCGCGTATGTCGCCGATCATCTGGCGCCAGCTCTCGTCGCCGGAATAGGCGACATGACCGGCGCGGTAGACGTGGTCGACGATCCGCTCACGATCGGCATCCGATTGCGCGATCAGATAATCGGCCGCACCCACGGTGGTCGTCAGATCGTAGAGACCAGTGCCGATGAACAGGCGGAAGCGCGGGTCGCGCTCCATCGCCTGCTCGACGGTTGTCATGAACGGCCAGTCGTTGAACGGCGAATCTCCGGACCCATAGGCCCAGTCGCCCTCGATGCGGGCGATGACACGATAGTCCTCGGCGCCTGGGACGCCTCGGCTAGTCAGCTCGGCAACCATCGCCGCGCCATATAGACCCGACACGGAGGAGAACGCGTCGGGGCCGACCGTGAGTCCGGCGTCCGGAGCACGCGGCGCGGTGTAGCGCGCATCATAACGGCCGAGAACCACGCCCTCCTCGCGCAGCAGCTCGACGCGGAACCGCTCCTTGGAGAGCTTCAGGTCCCACTCCAGCCAGTGGTCCTCCCCGATGCCCGTCAGCTCCCCCAGCCGTCCAGCGATCGCCCGACGCGTCTCGCTGTCGAGCCCACGCCCGCAATAGAGCGCCGCAAGATACTCAGGCCCGAACGCGCTCGCCGCCTTGGCCGATGTGACCGGATCGCACGTGCCGACCTGTCCGTGATAGCAAGCAATCGCAGCAAGCGTGGGCAACGCCACCGGATAGGTCACCACGTTGTCGGGCCGCTGCGAGGTCTCGATCATGTTGAGCGCCTGCCCGATCAGCAACACGCCGGCGAGCCGCACTTCTGGTGCACGCTTGTGAAGCGCTTCGATCATCGCGGTTGCGCGGATCGTGCCGTAGCTTTCGCCGAGGACATAGATCGGCGCCTCCAGTCGGCCGTTGGCGCGCAACCATTCGAGGACCGCCTGCGCCACGGCGTCGGCGTCCCCGTCGACCGAGCGGTACCAATCCATGTCTGCGCCGGCACCGAACGCGGAGAAGCCGGTGCCCGGCGGGTCCAGCATAACCAAGTCGGCCGCGTCGAGCAGCATGTCCGGATTGGCGCCGACCTCAGCCGTCGCTGGCAGGGGCACGGCAGGGTCCTGCGGCACACGGGCGCGCACAGGCCCCAGCGCGCCCATGTGCAGGAACGAGGACGAAGCGCCCGGCCCACCATTGAACGCGAAGAGCACCGCACGATCCGCTACCCCTTGCGCGACATAGGCCATGTACCCGACGCTCGCGTCCTGCTGACGATCCGGGCTCGAGACAGCGATCTCCCCGACATCGGCAGTATAGACGATCGTCCGTCCGGCGACTGTCGTCTCGCCTTGCGCACGGTGGCGGACGTCCTGAGCGACCGCGGCGGAGGAGAGCGTCACCGCCGCAGCCAGCGCGGCGAAGCCTAGTGCTTTCCTGCAGGCGCGTAGCACGTCCATTGTCAGCCTCTCCCGCGTCGATGCTCGCCGTGCGCTCGATAGCGCTTGAGACCGTCGGTCAATGCCTGCAGCCCGTAATCCACATCAGCCGACGCCTGGGCGAAGCCGATCCGGATGTGACCGGGCGCCCCGAAATGCTCGCCCGGCACAACCACGACTCCGCATCGGTCCGCCAGCCATTCGGAGAAATGCTCGGTATTGTCGATCCCGACCGCGCGCGGGAAGGCGATGCATCCGTGCGGTGGCAGGCGCCCGGCCATCAGCCCTTCGGCAAGCCAGTGCGCGTGGTAGGACTCGATGATCGGCCGCGCCTGCTGCAGCACGTCCTCGCGATAGCTCTCGAACCGGTTGCGCTGCTCGAGCACGAGCGCCGCTACGGCATGTGCGAGATTGGAGATGCCGAATTCGACCTCACGGTTCAGCGCGCGGACCGGCTCCATCACGCTCGGATGCGCGACGATCCAGCCGCACCTCAGCGTGCTGAGGCCCCAGATCTTGGTCAGGCTGCTGACGCTGACTAACGCCGGCGACCAGGTACCCGCTGCGGCAGGATTGAATTCGGAGCCGGCATATTCGCCGTACACCTCGTCCACCACCACGACGGCGCCGCGTGCTTCGGCCATCCGAGCGATCGCGGCGAGCGCTTCCGGTGCGATCGCCATGCCGGAAGGATTGTGCAGGTTGGATAGCAGGATGAGCCGCGTCTGCGGTGTCATCGCATGCTCCACCTCGTCCGGATCGATCGTGAAATCGTCGCCGCGGCGGCGGAAACGGTCGACCGGCTTGTTCAGCGACCGGGCGACGGTGTCGAAGAGATCGAAGCCCGGCGTTTCGACGAGAATGCGGTCACCCGGCGCGAGCAACGCCCGGTACAGCAGCGACAGCGCGCCGGTCGCACCGGTCGTGCACAGCACCCGCTCGCGCTCGACTTTGTAACGCGCCGCGAGTTGGTCGATCACGTAGGGATTTCCGCCGGCAAACGCGCTGGCGTAGCGCGTCGTCACTGTCTCGCCGAAAGCTTCGCGAATGATCTCGTGGAGCAGCTCGACCGGTTCGGGCACCGAGCTCTCAAAGAGGCTGATGAGCAGGTTCCGCTCCGACCGGACCTTGCGGATCACGTCGCGTACCCATTGGCTGTACGAGCCGAAGCGTGGAGCGGGCAACGCTTCGCCCGGACCACCGCCTGGCGCGTCTTGATCGAACCGGATCATGCCTCGCCTTCTTCCTGTTCGAGACGCGCCGGGCGCGCTGAGCCCGGCCGGATGCAGGTCGCAGCGGTCACTTGAGGCGGATCTTCACCCCGACGAAGAACCGCCGGCCGAGGATGTCGCCATAGGCGATCTGCGGATAGGACGGCGCCTTGTCCGTCAGGTTGTCGATGCCGCCGCGAAGGACGAAATCCCCGAGATCGAGTTGCGCCGAGACATTGTGCACGGTGTTGCCTTCGAGGATCGGATTGGGATTGTTCTCGATCGTCGCGTCGGGCGCGGCGCGCGTCTCCCCGCGATAGTACGCCTGATAGGTCAGTCGCAGCGGCCCCTTGTCGTATACGACGTTGAATCGCCCGACCCATTCGGGGGTGGTGTGCGTGTCGTCTTCCCGCACGAAGGTCGTGCCGGTAACCGACCGCTCCAGCAGGGTGTTGTGCGTGGCGTTGATCCCCACCCGCACGCGGCCGAGATCGTCCCCGCCGAACCATTCCCCCGGGCGGAAGGCATATTCGACCGCATAGACCTCGCCCCGATACCGAATCTTGCCCGCGTTGATCGTCGTCGTAGTGCCAGTGACGATGGTTCCGCCCGAACTGACACCATTGGGTGCGGCGAGACGGGTGAACGCCGAGCAGATCCCCGCGTCAGGCGTCGCGTCGTCGAAGCAGGTCGCCGCGAAGTCCTCGGTCGTGAATAGCGACAGCCCGTCCTCGAGATCGATCTCGACCCGGTCGGCCGTGATCGTCAGGCCGGGAACGAAGCTTGGCGCCAGGACGATGCCGTATGTGAAGGTGTCGGAAATCTCGTTGCGCAGATCGGGATTGCCGCGCGAGGTGATGAGCGCGCGCTGGAAGTTCTCCGAACCGCTCTGGAAACGGGCCAACCGCTGTTCGGCTGACAGCCCCGCCCCGGTACCATCGGCATCGACGCCGTAGCCCGGATTGGCCTCGAACAGCGCGAGGCAGTTCGCGCGGCGAATGTCGGGATTGGGTCCGCCGACGATACGATCGGCATCGCACGGATCCACGCCCGCGGCATCAAGCCCTTCGCTCGTGGGAACGAGCAACTGGGTCAGCGTCGGCGCACGGAAGTTGCGGCTGCGCGAGGCGCGCAGCGTCACGTCGCGGACCGGCTGCCAGCGCACCCCGAGATCCCACACGTTCTCTTTCCCGGCGAGCGAGTTGTCGACGTAGCGGAACGCGCCCTTGGCCTCGAGCGAGTGAACCAGCGGAAGCGTGAAGCCTTCGCCGACCAGCGGGATCAGCAGTTCGCCCGACAGTTCGTCGGTGTTGTAGCTGCCCGACTGCGGAACCTGCTGAGCGCCCGAACCGAACGAGCCCTCGCGGTTCGCCTGCAGGGGATCGAAACGGGCGCTCTCGTCGCGGTGCTCGTAGGCGGCGCTGAACTGCACGTCGCCTGCCGGCAGCGTGAACAGCGCGCCGCCCAGGGTGGCGAGGAAATCGACCTGTTCGTTGGTCCAGTCGATCCCGGCGATGGTGCTGACGTAGTCGCGCGCCTCGGCGCTGACATTACCATTGCCGAATGGGTTGATCGGCGCGCACGAGGGATCATCGTTCGACGGATCGGCATCGGCATTGATCGCGCAGACGATCTCGCCGCCAGAACGGACCGCATTGATTGCATTGTCGAAGCGGCTGTTGACGACCTGCCAACCGCGGCGCTGGCCGTCGACGCGCGAGTAGCTGCCCGAGATGTCCCAGTAGAATTCCCGGTCACCCACGTCGAAGGTTCCGTCGAGGCCGAGGACCGCGCGGTAGGTTTCGGTCTTGGTGCGCTGCGACGGGTCGGGCACCAGGTCGAGGAACAGCTTCGACAGGAACAGCGGCCGGCCGCCGGCGAAGGCCGGGTTGGCCTCGATCAGGGCGGCGCGCGCCTGGTCGGTCAGGAACGGATTGTTCACTATGAACGCGATCGGCCCCGCGTAGCTGCCGGCGTTGAGCACCGTGCGGCTATTGCCTTGCGGGATCTCGGTCCCCTCGGTCTTGGCGTAGAGCAGCTCGGTCGAGATGCGGACGCGATCGGTGATGTCGTAGTGCCCGATCATCGACCCCGTCAGCCGCTCCACACCCGTGCGCAGGCCGGCGAGCTGCTGGTAGGGGAAACCGTCTCCGCCGCTGGCAAAGGGAATACCCGCCAGCGCGCCAGTGTCGTAAGGCACGATCGATCCGTCCGGTGCAAACTGGATCGGATGACCGTCGAGCTGGGTCAGGAAGCTCGGCGGCGGCGCCGGGTTGGTGAAGACAACACCGTTGGCGTTGAACGGCCAGAAGCGGGCGTTGAAGATTTCCTGGACCGAGGGAATGCCGTCATCCGGCCCTGTGTCGTCGGGATTGTTGACCGTCAATCGCCCGAGGTTCGACAGCTGGCGATCTGTGAAGCGCAGCATCGGCGAACTCGACCAGCCCACGTCGACCGCGACGTTGCCGCGGCCATCGGCGAAGTTGGTTCCAGCCGTGCCGCGCAGAGCGTAAGTTTCGTAGTCGCCCCGGCCGCTAATGCCGGTCTGAGCATCGAGTTCGACACCAGTGAAATCGTCGCGGAGGATATAGTTGACGACACCCGCAATGGCGTCCGAGCCATAGACCGCCGCGCCGCCGCCCTGGTAGACTTCCACCTGCTTGAGCAAGCCGAGCGGAATGATATTGGAATCGACTTGCGCATCGCCCACGCCACCACCGCCGATGCCGGACGTCGACGTCACCATGCGGCGGCCGTTGATCAGCGTAAGCGTCCGCCCCGTCCCGAGCCCGAAGAGGTTGGGAAACTGCTGCCCCGAACCGCTCGACTCGCCGCTGCCGTCGGCCTGGTTGAGCTGCGGGACGACGGAGGGCAGATCGTTCAGAGCCTCGGCGGCGCTGACGTAGCCCCGATCCTCGACTTCCTGCTGTCCCAGGTCGATGATCGGCGAGGCTGTGGTCACGTTCTTGCTGCGGATCCGGGAGCCGGTGACGACGATCACTTCAGCTTCGCCCGCCGCTTCGCCTACGACCGGGCCTCCAATCTCGTCGGCTTCCTGCGCATGAGCGGCCCCGCCCGCCAGTATTGCGGCGGATGCGAGCAGCCGCGCCATGGTGATCGTCATCCTCGTACGCATCCTGCTTCCCCTTCGAATTCGATCTTGTTCCGTTCCGGAAATCGCACCGAAGGATATGCCGAGAGACTGGATTATGGCTGTCGTTCTCTACCCACGCGAGCTCTTCCAAGCATTGAGATCAGCGAGAAGGGCCGCAGCGACGTGAAAATTATTCCTGCTTCTCGGCTCCGAGGAATGCGGCAATGTCGTGTCCGAACGCGACCGCTACGGCAGGCTCATCGTACATCATGTGCCCGCCCGGATAGCAGTGGAGCGCAAACCGCGCGGCCACCGGTGTGGGAAGCGCCGCCACCGTCGCCTCGTTTGCCGCACAACTGTTGAGCGAATCGTAGAGCCCCGCAGCCACGAAGGTGCGCATATCCGGCATCTTCGCCATCGCGCGCAGGGTCCACGGCTGCGAGGGACTGGGCGGCCCTTCCCCCGCCATCGCACGGGCCAGCGATTCGGGCGTGATCGGTGCCTGATCGTACTGCCACTCCGCGCCGACGGGCAGTTCGTCGACCTCGATCCCGGCATACCTCCCCTCGGCATAACGCAGGTGCTCGCGATAATAACGCAGGACTGCCTTGCCTGATGGCGTCGGATCGGCGCCATCGGTGGAGCGCATGTCGAAGACGTCGAGCATCTGCCCAGCCTCCCCCAGCAGTTCGGTGCGGAAAGTGCGCGGCGACACCCAGAGCGTCTCCGGATCGACCGCCTCGGGCGAGAGGCCCTGAAATGCCGCGATACGTCCACGAACCGCTGCCCGCTCCTTGGGCGAAAGCGCAGCCGGATCAACCAACGCGGGAGCATAGACCGCACGTGCAAATCGCTCTGCGCGCTGCAGCACCTGCGGGAGATCGCCCCGCATTTCGGGCGCCAACTTGCCGTGCGCCAGCGCAGTCGCGGCGCGATTGGGAAGCGAAAGCGCGCGCATCAGGTGGCGATCGGGCATGTCGCCCAGCGGAATGCCACCCGAGATCAGGGCGATTCCGGCGACTGGTCGCCCCTGGTCCGCCAGAGCTTCCGCAACGCCGGCCGCTCGCCACGTCCCGAAGCTTTCCCCGACGAGGAATATGGGCGCGTCCGCGCGACCGCTGGTTTCCAGCCACGAGAGAATAAAATCGGTCGTGGCGGCGATGTCCGCGGTCGTCGAGTAGAAGCCGGCGGCCTCGCCTTCACTCTCGGCCCGGCTGAAACCGGTGCCGACCGGGTCGACGAACACCAGATCGCTGACGGCAAGCGGGCTGTCGGGGTTCGCCTCGGCCCGACTATCGCGGATGCGCACCGGTCCGAGCGCGGCAAAATGGAGTAGCCGCGAATCCGCTCCGGGGCCGCCGTTCCACACGAACGCGACCGGGCGCTGCTCGACATCCGAGGAAGCGAGGTAGGCGGTATAGAATATGCGCCCTTGCGCATCGTCGCCATTGTCGACCGCGATCGTTCCTGCGCATGCGAGATAGGGAAGCGTGCCGTCGCGCAGCGTCGCCTCGTGGCCGGTTTCCACCGCATCCGGCGGGCAAGCGGCGGCAGTGGCGACCGAGAGCCATGAGCACACGAGCAGCAGCAGGACTCGCGAAATCGATGTAATGCGCACGATGTAGCTCTCCCGCAGCGATCGCCCCGATCCTACGGCGGAAGGCGCGAATAGATTATTCGCAATCCCCCGCCTGCAAGACGGCTGTGCGTCACCGTCACCGATTTCCGGGCAATGGGAACGCCGTGTTCTATGCGCGCCGCACAGCGTACACTCCGGACATGACGCAATCGGGGAACGGGCTGGAGATGTCGCGCCGTGCGGTGCTCACGGCAGCGGCCGCGCTTCCTGTGGCGGCGAGCGCCAGCGTAGCTGCAAGATTGCCGGACAGATCCGCCTTCGAGGTCGAAGGGGTCTACCTTAATTCTGGGACCATGCATCCGCCAGCGCGCGGCGCCCGGGCGGCCGTGACCGACTACTTCGCGCACCGGGGCACAGCGGCCGATTACCCGA
The DNA here is from genome assembly GCF_003581645.1 of Pelagerythrobacter aerophilus. GTDB lineage: Bacteria > Pseudomonadota > Alphaproteobacteria > Sphingomonadales > Sphingomonadaceae > Pelagerythrobacter > Pelagerythrobacter aerophilus. The sequence continues at coordinate 222,451 of NZ_QXFK01000018.1, forward strand.
TGAGTGCGGTGGAAGAGCGCGTGAAGGAGCGCTTCGCTCGCCTCATCGGCGCGTCGCCGGCCGAGCTCGCCTTCGTCCAGAGCACGACCGCAGGCGAGCAGATGGTGATCGACGCGCTCGACTTGCCGCGTGCGGGTGGGCGCATCGTTACCGACACGCTCCATTTCTTCGGATCGTTCTATCTCTACGAGGAACTGGCGCGCCGCGGAATGGACGTCGCCTGGTTGCGGCCGCGCGAAGGCCGGATCCCCATCGAGGACTACGAACGCGCCATCACCCCCGGAACCCGACTGGTCTCGCTATCGCTGGTCTCGACCTACAACGGCTTCGAGCACGACCTGAAGCGCGTGTGCGAGATCGCCCATGCACGGGGGGCGCTGGTCTATGCCGACATCATTCACGCCGCCGGCGCGGTGCCGGTCGATCTCCACGGCAGCGGCGTCGATTTCGCTGCTACCGCCAGCTACAAGTGGCTGATGGGGGATTTCGGGATCGGCTTCCTCTACGCACGCGCCGACCGGATGGACCTGCTGACGCGCAAGCGCTTCGGCTACTACGGTCTCTCGCGCTTCACCCCGCACGTCTATCCGCTCGACCCGCCGGGCGAGACGATCGCGGACGTTGCCGCGCGCGACGATGCCGAGGGCATGTTCGCCATGGGCACGCGGTCGCACGCCGGCATCGTGCAGCTCGACTGGTCGCTCGGCTATCTGCTCGACCTCGGCGTCGATCGCCTGACCGCGTGGCGCCAGCCCCTGCTGGATCGCCTGCGTAGCGGGTTCGAGGCGAAGGGTTACTCCGTAGTTACGCCGCCGGGCACCCGTGCGCCGCTGATGACCTGCGTTCTGGCCGATGCGCACGCCCGGCTAAGCAATCGGCTGAAGCGCGCCGGAGTGCAGATAACGCTGTCGAAGAACCGCTTCCGCGTGTGCCCTTCGGTGTTCAATGACGCGCAGGACATCGATCGCCTGCTCGACGCTTTACCGCGCGAATAAGAACGCGCGGCCGTTTCCGGGGAGAAAACGATGCCGTTCCGCCGCTGCCTCTTGTCCATCCTGCTCGCCACCGCCGCCGCGCCGGCACTGGCGCAGGACGCTGATGCGCCCATGTCGCCGGCCTTCCTGCGCGCGATGGAGCCGATGGTTCCGCGCGAAGAGGCCACGAGCCGTGTGATCGCGACTGATCATGCTATTGTTCTGGGCGGCAAGCGGATCGGCTACCGCGCCATCGTCAGCGAGCAGCCGCTGCCGGACCCGCAGGGCAAGCCTGCCGTAGTCGCCGTCACCTACGCCTATGTTGCCGAGGGCCTGGGCGATGCCGACACACGGCCGGTGCTGTTCGTGTTCAACGGCGGCCCCGGCGCATCCTCCTCGCCGCTCCATATGCATGCCTTCGGCCCTCGTCGGATCGTCGGAGGGGGAGCCGATATGCGCTTGGCCGACAACCCGTACAGCCTGCTTGATGTCGCGGACCTAGTGTTTATCGACCCACCCGGGACCGGTGCGAGCATGCCAGTGGACGGAGCGGACGCCACTTCGTTCTGGGGCGTCAAGGGCGATGCGCAGGCCGCCATCCGCATCATCGACGAGTGGAAGCGCGCCAACGGCCGCCTTGCTTCCCCGACCGTGCTGGTAGGTGAGAGCTACGGCACCGCGCGCGCGGCCGCTATGCTGAACGAGTTGCAGAGCGAGGAGCGCCCGCTTCCCGATGCGGTCGTGCTGCTGTCCCCCTCGCTGGGCTGGACGGATGGTCCGATCCTCTCGCAGGTGACCACCTTGCCGACGTTTGCGGCGGTGGCCTGGTATCACGACGCCATCGACCGCAGGGGACGCGATGTCGCGGCGCATTTCGCGGCCGCACGGCACTTCGCCGAAACCGACTATGTGAGTGCACTGGCGCAGGGATCGCGCCTTCCCGCGGACGAGCGGCGCCGTGTGGCCGAGAAGCTTTCGACCCTGATCGGATTGCCCGCGAACCAGATCGAAGAGGAGCGGCTACGTATCGGCAAGCTCGACTTCATGCTCTCGCTCCTGGGCAAGAGGGGGCTGCGCACGGGTCAGCTCGATGCGCGGGTCACACGATCGATCGAGGAATCCAAACTACGTCCGCCGTTCGACGATCCGTCGATGTCGCTCGGCAGCGATGGGCCCAACGTGATCGAGCGCTATCTGACCGAGGAGCTCGGCTATTCGCTTCCGAGCGCCTATCGCAGCCTCAATCTCGGCATCAACTTCCAGTGGAATTGGGGCGAAGGCTACGGCGGGAGCTACCACGCAGCTACTTTCGCGCCCTATCTGGCCACCGCGCTCGAGGCGGATCCGTCGATGCGGCTGTTCGTCGCGGGCGGCTACTACGACATCACCACGCCAGTCCACGCCGGACCGTTCGCGCTCGATCAGGCCGGGGTTCCGCGGGATCGGTATGTCCAACGGGGCTATCCGGCCGGGCACTCGATCTTCGAAGACGAGACGCAGCTCGCCGAGTTGGCCGCAGACCTGCGCACCTTCGTTAGCGGGGAGACGCGGTCGAACTGACGGGCGAGGGGGGAGCCGCATCCGGCTCAGGCCGGTAATGCGATCTCGCCGCCGAGAGGCGGATCTAGAACCTCGGGTATTCCACTCGAGACCCCGAAGGAAGCCGCTCACCTTCGAGGCCGGAGATCGGCATCTGACCGCCGGTTCAGCGATGACCACGCGGTCGGAGCTCTGCAATAGCCAGTCGAACGTCGCGTCGGCGTCTGTTCCTCGACCGTGCGAGCGTGCCCCGACCTGCATTCTCGCCGGCGCAGGCATAAAAAAAGCCGCCTCTTTCGAGACGGCTGCTACTTCGGTTGGTTGCGGGGGTTGGATTTGAACCAACGACCTTCAGGTTATGAGCCTGACGAGCTACCGGACTGCTCCACCCCGCGGCACCTGTATGTCGCCTCTGGCGACGGTCTGGCCGGGACAACCCTTGTGAGGTCGATCGGCACGACGTCGATGGTCGAAACCAAAGACGCCAAAAGGGCCTCCCCCCGGACGGGGTGGCCCTCTGACTTGTGAATGGGTTTTTACCGCGCTCCGCCGGCTACAATGCCTGGCGACGACCTACTCTCCCAGCGCTTGAGCGCTAGTACCATCGGCGCTGCCCGGTTTCACGGCCGAGTTCGAGATGGGATCGGGTGGGTCACAGGCGCTAAGGTCACCAAGCAATGAAGCTGGCGGACGCGGTTTTTAAATCGATGCAATCTTTCGGGGCGTATCTGGCCTGACAAGTCCTCCATATCGAGGACAATCCATTCAGGACTGTCGTTGATGGTGGGATTCAACAAGCGCGAACAGAACTATTAGGACCGGTTAGCTCCACGCATTACTGCGCTTCCACACCCGGCCTATCAACGTCATGGTCTATGACGGTTCGATGATTGCTTATCTTGAGGGAGGCTTCCCGCTTAGATGCTTTCAGCGGTTATCCCGTCCATACATAGCTACCCTGCTGCACCGCTGGCGCGATGACAGGTACACCAGAGGTATGTTCACCCCGGTCCTCTCGTACTAGGGGCAACTCCTCTCAACAATCGACGCCCACGGCAGATAGGGACCAAACTGTCTCGCGACGTTCTGAACCCAGCTCACGTACCACTTTAATTGGCGAACAGCCAAACCCTTGGGACCTGCTCCAGCCCCAGGATGTGATGAGCCGACATCGAGGTGCCAAACGATTCCGTCGATATGAGCTCTTGGGAATCATCAGCCTGTTATCCCCGGCGTACCTTTTATCCGTTGAGCGATGGCCCTTCCACGAGGGACCACCGGATCACTATGACCGACTTTCGTCTCTGCTCGACCTGTCGGTCTCGCAGTCAGGCAGGCTTATGCCATTGCACTCTCGCAGCCGGTTTCCAACCGGCCTGAGCCTACCATCGCGCGCCTCCGTTACTCTTTAGGAGGCGACCGCCCCAGTCAAACTACCCGCCACAGAGGGTCCCTGAACCGGATAACGGTTCTAGGTTAGACAGTAGAAAACAACAGGGTGGTATTTCACAGGTTGGCTCCACCCCAGCTGGCGCCGGGGTTTCAAAGCCTCCCACCTATTCTACACAGTTGTTTTCCACTGCCACTCTGAAGCTGCAGTAAAGGTGCACGGGGTCTTTCCGTCTAACCGCGGGTACTCCGCATCTTCACGGAGAATTCAATTTCGCTGAGCATATCCTGGAGACAGTGGGGAAGTCGTTACGCCATTCGTGCAGGTCGGAACTTACCCGACAAGGAATTTCGCTACCTTAGGACCGTTATAGTTACGGCCGCCGTTTACTCGGGCTTCAATTCGGAGCTTGCACTCCTCCTCTTAACCTTCGAGCACCGGGCAGGCGTCACACCCTATACGTCGTCTTGAAGCCGACTTAGCAGAGTGCTGTGTTTTTGCTAAACAGTCGCTACCCCCTGGCCTGTGCCCCCTGCTACTGCTTGCGCAATAACAGGGCCTCCTTCTTCCGAAGGTACGGAGGCAATTTGCCGAGTTCCTTCAGGATACTTCTCTCAAGCGCCTTGGTATACTCTACCTGACCACCTGTGTCGGTTTCGGGTACGGTCTATACGGAGAGGCTATTTCCTGGAACCGCTTGGCTGCCCGACCAATCCAATAAGGTCGAACAACTTCCACGATCCGTCACACATCTCCAGGCCCACGAATATTAACGTGGTTCCCATCGACTACCCCCTTCGGGCTCGTCTTAGGGGCCGGCTCACCCTGCGCCGATTAGCGTTGCGCAGGAACCCTTGGTCTTTCGGCGAGAGGGCATCTCACCCTCTTTGTCGCTACTCATGTCAGCATTCGCACTTCCGATACGTCCACGGTCGGTTACCCTCCCGCTTCACTCGCTTACGGAACGCTCCGCTACCGCTCATAGTAAACTATGAACCCTAAGCTTCGGTGCGTATCTTGAGCCCCGTTACATCTTCGCCGCAGGAACCCTTATTTAGACCAGTGAGCTGTTACGCTTTCTTTAAAGGATGGCTGCTTCTAAGCCAACCTCCTGGTTGTTTTGGGATTCCCACATGCTTTCCCACTT